>JAIRVP010000019.1 GCA_031253835.1 Burkholderia sp.
TTCACGAGGAACACCTTGCCGTTGGCGTCGATGCTGCCGTGGATCTGGCTGCCGTTGCTGCCGAGTACGCGGTTCAGCGCGATCGACTGGCTGCCGGGCTGCTGGAAGGACACGCGTTCGCCGTTGGCGACGCTGAAGTCCTGCCAGTTGGTGATGAGCTTGTCGGTATGTTGATTGATGGACATCGACTTGCCGTCGTCGGAGCGAACGATGTCGGCCTTGCCGGAGGTGATGGCTTCGCCGGTGGGCAGCGCGTGCGCGGGCAGCGCGGCGAAGCCGAGCAGCGAGACGGCGGCTGCCGCGAGGCGCTTGCCGCCGGCGGACTTGCCGCGGCGTCGCGCGGTTTCCCCGACCGCGTTCCAGCAACCCTGGGCCGGGTTCCATACCAGTGCGTAGGTCTTGTTCATGTTGTTGATGTCCTCTTGATGAATGCCGTTGAGACGGCTTTTATACGATCTGTATACCTAAACAAATCGTCGTTCCGGATCGGCAGAACTCGCCGACCCATCGTTGCGCGGATGGCATCGCCTTCCGCTCGATACCCGACCCGATCTGTGCCCGGAAGCGAAATCGGGCCGGGCGCTTGCTGTTGCTCAGAAATACTGCGTGGCCTGTACCCAGACGCTCGGCGCGCGCGTGACGTTCGCGACGTTCTCGGCCCGGCCGAACGGAAGCCCGGCGGTCACGCTGACCTGCCGGCCCGCGCCGAACCAGCTGGCGCCGATGCCGGCCGACGACAGCTGCAGCGTGTTGCGGTTGTCGTTCCACGGTTGCTTGTTGACCTGGATGTGGCCGGTGTCGACGAATGTGCTGACCTGGATGCCGGGCGCCGCCTGATAGCGCAGCTCCGCGCTGGCCTGCCAGCCCTGGTCGCCGCTGCCGGCGCCGAGCGTATACCCGCGCACGCCGTAGGGCCCGCCGAGGCTGAATTTCTCGGAGCCGTCCAGGTTGCGCGATGCGAGCTGTGCACCGAATTGCGTCAGGAGCTGCAGCCGCGCGCCGAGCGCCTGCAGCCGCATTGCGTTGACCGTGAGCTTGGTGAAGCGGTCATGCGTTCGGTTCAAGTCGTTCATGCCGAGCGCGTCGTTGCCGCGCAGGCGGCCGGTGCCGAGCGTGACCGAGACGCTGCTGCGACCGCCGCCGAACCAGTTGTCCTGGCCGTAGCCGTTGATGCCGAACGACCACAGATCGACGTGCTTGTCGCTGACGAGGTTGTAGAACCCGTATTCGTCGCGAAGCTGCTTGTTGTCGTAGGTGACCTGTGCGCTGACGCTCGCGCGGCGGCTGCGCACCAGCGGCTGCGTGACGAACGCACTGCGCACGCTCGCGTTGCCGTGGTAGTCGAGATCCTTGAACGCGCCGCCGAGCCGGTAGGGCATCGTGGAATACGCGACGCCGATGCGTGTCGATGCCGGGCCCACCGGCACCTGGTACGCGGTGCGGAAGTAGCGCTGGTACGTGTTGCTCGTCAGGCCGCGCAGCGAGAACCGGTCACCCAAGCGCAGCGGCGCGTTGACGTCGACGCTGGCGGCTGCGCGATAGCGGCCGGTGACGGGGTCGCCGAAGTTGTCGACGTCGATCGAACCGCTCGCGAACGGGCCGCGTTCGGCGTCGATCACGAGATCGGTCGTGCCGGGCTCGGTACCTGGGCGCAGCGTGCCCTTGGCGGTAACGCCCGGCATCTCGTCGAGCAGCGAGAGGCTGCGTTCGAGATCGTCGGCGTGCACGATGTCGCCCGGCCGCAACGACGCGAGCGGCTGGCGCAACGCGCGGTCGATCACGCGTGTGCGGTTGTGCAGTTCGAGTTGTCCGTAGTGCCCTTCGACGACTGCAATGCGGATGACGCCGTCTTCGATGTCCTGACGGGGCAGATACGCGCGGGCAAGTACGTAACCGCGCGAACGGTAGTAGGCGGTGACGCGTGCGGCGGCCTGCTGCAACTCACCGAAGCCGAGGTCGCGGCCGATGAGGTCGGCGAGCGGAAGCTTCAGCTGCGCGGTCGTGAAGCGTGTATTGCCTTCGATGTCGAACGCGTGGACGGTGACGCGCGGGCCCGCATCGTCCACGGGCGCGGGCGTTGCCTCGGCCGGTGCGATGTCGATTTCCGGGCGGGTCGTGGCGGGCAGCGACGGCCGGACGGCTTCGATGTCGCGCATCGACTGCCCGGCATTGGGTACCTGTGCGTGTGCGTAACCGGGAAGCAGCAGGAGCGCGGCGAAATACCCGATTTTTCGGTTCGCGATGGAGGGCGCGTGCGCACCGCAGGGTGCCATCCGCGGTTCGGGGCACGGTGTTGACGGCAGGCCGGAGGCGGTCACCGACATGCGGACGATCGCCAATACCCGAGTGCGACAGTTGATGTAAATACTTCACCCCGGATTCAGATGCATGGACCAGTTTCAGCCTTCTGCGCTGGTCCGTTATTGACGCCGGGAATATTACGAAAGCGACGCACACGTGAAAATCGAACGAGTACTAGCGCGTTTGTGAAATGACTCTGTCTTGCCTGATTTTTATCTGAAACGGGCGTGGAATAATGTGTCGCCGGATCAAACGAAGATAAAGTTCGCCACTCGAATGTGTTGCATTGCGCGGTACCGCCTGAGCGGCGGGTAACACGTTGATCGACGGATGTTGGCTGCTTTGCCGAAAAATGTCATTCATCTTTAAATAGGACGGGTCATATTCCTATATCAATTTTTTTAGGACACGTCCGATTCAAATCAATGGGGTGCGGTGGCAGTATTCACACATGCATCGATTGGGCTCTGGATGAACCCGCGATGAAAAGGGCGCGGCAGTCTTTTTTAAGGCATCGGATCGCGTCATTGAAATTTGATATTTAACAGTTCGTGACGTTGATCAAGGTTCAAGTTCAATGCGTCATGTTCTGGATTGCTAAATAATAGGATAAGGCCTCGAGCCGAATCGAGCCGGTGCGGCCGGGCGGTGGGAACGCACGCCGTTGTCTCACCGTGATTCGCTTGCGACGAGAGGCCGATCACGTGCCATGCGCTCTTTCGACCATGCAAGTTACGCGCCCGCCATTCGCGGGAAGGTTTCCTGGTTTCGGTTGGCGGATGCGGGCCTGCTCATCGTGACGGCATGGATGGCAAGGAACGGGTTCGGCGATACGCAGCATACCCGGTCCGATTCCGTGCTGATCGCCATTGCGATCGCATCTGCGCTGGTCCTGTTTCCGTTGATCGGTTTTTATGGCGATCCTGAGCGCCGCATGTCGTGGCGCCGCGTGTGGCTAGCCCCGGCAGGTGTCGTCGTCGTCTTGTCTGTCGGCGCGATTTCCGTTACGGCGCTCGACTGGCAATCGGGCACGGAGCTTGGCTGGGTGTTGGTCTGGTTCGCATTGTCGGCGGTGGCACTGAGCGCGTCGCAAGCCTTGCGGCACTGGCTTTGCGTTCGTGCCGTGGCGCGGCACGCGCGGCGCAAACCGGTCGCGCTTGTCGGGCATCGTGAGCGTTGCCTGGCGCTGGCGGGCCGCGACGCACGGGAGGCGATCGCCCCGTTTCCGGTGGCCGCGATCTTCGACTTGTCCGAAGCACCGGCAGGCGCTGCGTGCGACGCGGACGTCCATCGCGATCTCGGCACATTCGTCGAAAGCGTGCGTCGCGCGCATGTCGGCGAAATCTGGATCGTGCTGCCGCTGTCGGAAGCCGACCGCATCGGCGCGATCGTCCGCGCGTTCGACACCGATCTCGTGGACATCCGGTTCATGCCGGACCTGGCGGGCATCACGCCGCTCCGTCCGCGTCGGACGATTCGCGGCCGCGCGCTCGATCTCGTTGCGTCGCCGCTGTCGGCGCGAGCGCTTGCAGGCAAGGCCGTGTTCGATCGTGCTTTCGCGGGATTGGCGCTGATCGCGATCGCCCCGTTGATGGGGGCCATCGCGATCGCGGTGAAGTGCTCGTCGCCGGGGCCGGTGCTGTTCCGGCAACAACGCAGGGGGGCGTATGGACGCATCTTCACGATCTACAAGTTCAGGACGATGCGCCAGCACGACGCAGGCGTGCCGGGCGAGGTGCGGCAGGCGACGCGGGGCGATCCGCGTATCACGCGCATCGGCGCGTTGCTGCGGAAGACGAGCCTCGACGAACTGCCGCAGTTCGTCAACGTGCTGAAGGGCGACATGTCGGTGGTCGGGCCGCGCCCGCATGCAGTGGAGCACGACCACTTCTATCAGCACCGCGTCGACGGCTACATCCAGCGCTACCGGATCAAGCCGGGCATCACGGGCTGGGCACAGGTCAACGGGCACCGCGGCGAGACGGATCGTGTCGAGAAGATGCAGAAGCGGGTCGAACACGATCTCTATTACCTGAACAACTGGTCGTTTTCGCTGGATATGCGGATCGTCCTGAGAACGGTCGCGACGAGCCTCGTCGACAAGCACGCGTATTGACGCGGGTGCAGCAGCACACCGACCGAATTGAACTGAAGAGGATCAAGTGAAGAAACTGAAGCCGGAATGCCCGGCAGGCAGGGCGGTGCCCGCTCGCCATTTTGTCGGGCGCCTGTCGATCGCTGTCGCGTGCATCGCACTGTCGGCATGCGCTGCGGCGCCGGGCATGCGCATGACGGGGCCGGCTGCACTGCCGGTGCCGGGCGGCGCAGCAGGCGCGCCTGCGGCCGAGGTGCAGGTTCCCATGACGGCGATCGATCTCGACCTGATCCGGCAGCTTCGGCGCAGCGAGGACGACGAGCGCGTTGCGCGCAATCGACCGCTGTTCGAGCGGTCCGGCGCGTATCGGCTCGGTTCAGGCGACGTGCTTCAGATCACGGTCTGGGATCACCCGGAACTCGTCGCGGCACTCGGCACGCAGCCGCAGGGCGCGGCTTCGCGTGAGTCGGATCCCGCACAAGGATTTGTCGTCGATGCCGACGGGAAGATCCAGTTTCCGTACGTCGGCGGTGTCGATGCTGCGGGACGCACGGTGGACGAACTGCGACACGCGCTGGCTGCCAGCCTGGCTGCCGTATTCGTGAAGCCTCAGTTGACCGTCCGCGTCGCGTCCTATCGGGCGAAGCAGGTGTATGTCGACGGCGAGGTTCATCGCCCCGGCGTGCAGCCGATCAACGACGTGCCGATGACGCTGTACGAAGCGGTCAGCCGTGCGGGTGGATTCACGGGCGCGGCGGATCAAAGCCGCGTGACGCTCGTGCGCGGCAGCACGACTTATCCGCTCGACCTGGCGTCGATGCTCGCACATGGCGAGAACCCGTCGGGAATCCTGCTGAAGAACGGCGACGTGCTGAAGATCGTCGCGCGAGAGGAGAACGGTGCATTCGTGATGGGCGAGGTGAACCGGCCCGTTACCGCGGTGCCACAGCGCAACGGCCGGTTGTCGCTCAGTGACGCGCTGTCCCAGGCGGGCAGCCTGAACGCGACGACCGCGGACGCGGCGCAGGTGTACGTGATCCGGAAACGTGGCGACGACGCAGCAAAGGTTTTCCATCTGGATGCCCGCTCGCCGGTCGCGATGGTGCTCGCGAACCAGTTCGAGCTGCAGCCGAAGGATGTCGTCTACGTCGACAGCAACGGGCTGGTTCGCTTCAGCCGCGTGTTGAACCTGTTGCTGCCTGCGATCAACGCCGGGTTGACCGGCGCGATCGTGGCGAAGTGATGACGGGAGCTCGACATGACGTTACCGACAGCAAAGGCGGAGGCTCGATGATTCACAACATTCTCGTCGTTTGTACCGGAAACATTTGCCGCAGCCCGATGGCCGAGGGGCTGCTGCGGTCGCGCTTGCCGGGCGTCAGCGTGTTCTCGGCCGGTACGTCGGCGCTGTCCGGCGCACCGGCGCACGAACTCGCCGTCTCCGTCGCGGCGGGGGCCGGCGTCGACATTTCGGCGCATCGCGCCCAGCAACTCACCACGGCGCTGGTGCGTCGCGCGGACCTCGTTCTGACGATGGACGCCGTGCAGAAGCGCGAGATCGTCGAGCGTCACCCGTTCTCGCTGGGGCGGGTGTTCCGGATCGACGAACAGAACGGCATGGATGTGCCGGATCCCTACATGAAACCGGTCAACGCGTTCCTGAATGCCTATTTCCTGATCGAACGAGGCGTGAATGCGTGGGTGCCGAGGATCGAGGCACTGAAATGAGCGTTGCGATATGAACAAGATGTCCATGAACAGAGCGTCCGACTCGTTACACGAAGCGGACCCGAACGGCGAACCGGAACTGGTGAGGTATCTCGACCTGGTCCTGACGAACCGCTGGCTGGTGGCCGGCGTCACGGCGGTCGTGCTTGCCGTCGGCACCGCGTATGCGTTTCTGGCCCGTCCGGTCTACGAGTCGAATCTTCTCATCCAGGTCGAAGACAGCACGGCGAGTACCGATTCGCTGCTGGGCAGCGTGTCGTCGCTGTTCGACGCGAAGATGCAGGCGGCCGCCGAGATCGAGATTCTACGGTCGCGAATGGTTGTCGGCCACGCGGTCGAACAATTGCGCCTGTACATCGATGCCGAACCGAAGCGCTTCCCGCTCGTCGGCAAGGCGATCGCGTCGCACGCACACAGCCTGTCGCGTCCCGGCATGTTTGGCTTCGGCGGGTACGGCTGGGGCGTCGAGTCGATCGACGTCGGCGTGTTCGACGTACCGAAGGCTTTCGAAGGCGAGCGATTCGAACTGACCGTGCTACCCGATGGCCGGTTCCGGCTCGAACAAGGTGATCTCGACAGGCCGATCGAAGGGGAGGTCGGGCACCTCGTCGAGTCGACGCAGGCGGACGGCACGTTCAGGATCCGGGTCGATACGCTCCATGCGCGCCCGGGTGCGGCATTCCGGGTGGTCCGGGAGTCGAAGCTGAAGACGTTGCAGGCATTGCAGAAGCACCTGAGCGTGACGGAGGTTCGCAAGCAGAGCAACGTCGTCAGCGTATCGCTGAAGGGCGAAGATCCGGACGCGGTCGCGAACATCCTGAATTCGATCGGCACCGCGTACGTCGCGCAGAACATCAAGCGGAAATCGGCAGAGGCGGAGAAGTCGCTCGCATTTCTCGAGCAGGTCGCGCCGCAACTGAAGCAGGACCTGGAGCGTGCCGAGGCGAAGTACAACGCCATGCGGCGCAAACGCGGCACGTTCGATCTCGGCGTCGAAGCGCAGGCCTATCTGCAGGACAGCATTGCAACCCAGGCGACGCTGCTGGCGTTGCAGCAAAAGCGTGCGGAAGCGTCGACCCGGTTCGCGGCGGGCCATCCCGAGATGCAGGCACTCGATCGGCAGATCGACGGTACGCGACAGAAGGTCGATGCGCTGTCGGCGCGTTTGCGTGCGTTCCCGGATATCGAGCAGGACGAGTTGCGGCTGCGACGCGACGTCGAGGTCGGCAACGAGATGTACGTCGGCGTGTTGAACAACATCCAGCAACTGAGGCTCGTGTCGGCGGGGAAGGTCGGCAACGTGCGCGAAGTGGACAACGCCCCCGTTCCCGAGGAGCCGGTCGAGCCGCGCAAGGCGCTGGTTCTGGCGCTGTCGGCGATGCTGGGCGTGATGCTGGGGATCACCGCAGCGGTCACGCGCGAAAGCTTGTATGGCGGCATTGCCGATCCGGACGATATCGAACGCCGTACTGGCCTGTCCGTCTACGGCTCGATCCCGGATGCGCCGATGCAACGGACTGCCGGGGCGGCGACCGGCAGACGCGCGAAGCGGCGGTGGTTGTTGGCGGAAAAGAATCCGTACGACCCGTCGATCGAAAGCCTGAGGAGCTTGCGTACCGCGCTCGGCCTGGCGCTGCTCGACGCGGGCAACAACCGCGTGATGCTGACGGGGCCGAGCCCGGCAGTCGGCAAATCGTTCGTCGCGGCCAACCTGGCGGCCGTCATGGCTGCTGCCGGACAGCGCGTGCTGCTGGTCGATGCGGACATGCGGCGCGGGCACTTGAATGACTGCTTTGGCGTATCGAGAACGCCAGGGCTCTCCGACGTGCTGACAGGGAACGTATCGTTGCGCGACGCGACGCAACGCGGTGTGGCCGAGGGGCTGGATTTCCTTGCGACGGGCGCGATTCCGCCGCGCGCGGCGGAATTGCTGCTGAGCGGGCGAACGGCCCGGCTGCTCGACGAGGTGAGTGCCGCGTACGACGTCGTGATCGTCGATACGCCACCGGTGCTCGCCGTATCGGATGCAAGCATTCTGGCACCGCACTGCGCGACGGTTTTCCTCGTGACGCGATCGCGCCAGACGACGCTCGGCGAGATCGCCGAGTCGGCCAAGCAACTGAACCGGATCACGTCGGGCTTGCGCGGTGTCCTGTTCAACGGCGTCGATACGCGGGCGATCGGCTATCGCTCCCGATACGGTGCGTACCGGTACGCGCGGTACGGCTACGAATCGACGGCCGAAGCCGACGGCGACGTTCCGGCGGGCGGCAAGCGCGGTGCGCGCCGGCGCCAGGAGGCGTCATGAGAATCGTGCACGTCGTGGAAACCTGGGTGGGCGGCATCGCCACCTACGTCGGCGCGCTGGCTCGCGAGCAGATCGCGCTGGGCAACGAGGTGATGCTGATTTGCGATCCCGACAAGATGACCGGTGCCACCGGCGTGGACGGGTTGACGCTGGTCGGATACCGGTCGAGCCGGCATCCGGCACGGATCGTCGGCGTCGCGCGGGAGATCAGGGCGCTCCTGAAGGCCCTCGATGCGGACGTGATCCATTGCCACAGCACGTTCCCCGGCCTGTACGTGCGATTGAGCCGCCATCGCGGCGCCCGGGTGTTGTACACGCCGCATGCGTGGGCGTTCCTGAAGCGCGACGTCGGCGTCGTGACGAAGCTCGCGTATGCGCTGACGGAGCGGGTGCTGGCGGGGCGCTGCGACAAGATCGTCTGCATGTCGCTGGACGAGCTGAAGGCCGCGCGGAAGTACCGGATCCCGATGTCGAAGGTGGACCTGATCTATACGGGCATCGCCGGGGACGACGCGAGCGCGGTATGCGTGCGTGCGCCCGAGGGCGCGCCGATACGCGTCGGCTACTTCGGGCGGCTCGACTACCAGAAGGGTTTCGATGTCGTGCTCGACGCGGTGCCTGCCCTGAGAGCGTCGATCGAGATCAACGTGTACGGCGTGGCCGTGCGCGGCGGTGTCGCGGCGAGCCGGGCCGACGACAGGCGGATCGTGTACCACGGCTGGGTCGATGCGGCCGCGGCGAAAGCGGCGATGCAGGCGATGGATGTCGTGATCGTGCCGTCTCGCTGGGAAGGGCTCGCGCTGGTGCCGATCGAGGCGATGCGCGCGGGCAAGGTACTCGTCGTGTCCGGCGAGAGCTCGCTGCCGGAGCAGGTGATCCACGGCTACAACGGGATCATTCTCACCGAACTCACCGGGCAATGCCTGGCCGACAACCTGAACCGCCTGACGATCGATGAATGCCTGCGGATGGGCGGCAACGCGCGACACGTGTTCGACCAGACCTTCCGGCAGGACCATTTCCTGAAATCGCTGATGTTGATCTATGAAAAAGCCTGACGTCTATCTGCTGCACGCATACAGCTCGCGCAACAGCGGCGACGGCCTGCTGGTCAAGCTGAGCCTGAAGGCGATCCGCGACGCGGGGATCGACGGCGTCGTCACGATCGTCTGTCTCGATCCAGCGTCGTTCGCCGGCTACCTCGACGACACGCAGGTGCGGATCTGGTCGCTGGCGCGGTTCTGGGGCGAATCCGTGCGCTGGCTCGGCCGCGCGCGGCCGGCGATCTTTTTCGGCGTCGGCGGCGGTTACCTGCGCGCGTCCGGTGCTTTGGAAGGATGGAAGTCGCTCGTCGCGCACGGCAGCCAGCTTGCCTGCGTGGCGTTGCGCCGAGCGGCACTGTCGATTTACCTGCCGCAAAGCATCGGGCCGCTCAAGTCGCTGCCCGGAACGCTGCTGGCGTCGCTGGTTCGACGCTGCGTGAACGTCGTGTTCCTGCGCGACGACCAGAGCGTCGACGAGCTTGCTCATCCGAACGGCATACGCACGGGCGATCTCGTCGTGCTCGAGATTGGCCGATCGCCGCGATGCGGTCGCGACGACGTGCGCCGGCCGGTACGTGCCCGCCCGATCCGTTTCGTGTTCCGGGACCTGAAGGGCAAGCCGTATCGCGACGACTACGTGACGCGCGTGCGACGCCTGGCGAGGCTGTTGCCTGAAGCCGGATTCGCGCTGCAGAGCAGCGGGCGCGGCAATGGCGACGACACGTTCTATCGCGACACGTTCGGCATCGCGCAGGTCGCCGATCTGGCAACGCTGGTCGCGCGCGAGCGCCCGGTGGTCGTCTCCGTTCGGCTGCACGGCAGCCTGGAAAGCGTGCTCGCGGGCGTGCCGAGCATTCACATCGCGTACGAGCGAAAAGGCCAGGCGGCCTATGACGACCTCGGCTTGTCGCGCTACGTCGTGCACGCCAGCGACTTCGACGTGGAGCGTGTTGCGCTGCTGGCGCGCGAGCTCGCGCAGGACGATGGCGCGTACTGGCAGGCGCTGCGCACGCTGGGCGCGGATCGTTACAACGAGATGGTGGGAAGAATCCGTCATGAAATCGATCAGTTCAATCACCTTCGTCATGGACGGTAATTTCGCGCGGGTCGGCCACGCGATCTACAGTCCGCATATGGGGCACGAGAAGTTCGCGGGCCGGTTCGTTCCTCATTTCGATGCGGTCCGGATCGTCGCACGTGCGTTTCCGGCGAAGCAGCCGATCGGTTCGCGGGTGACCGGGCCGCGTACGGCGTTCGTCGATCTCGGCTCGATCCGGGGCGCAGGGAGCTGGCTGCTGGGCTTGCCGCGCACGGCGGTGCGACTGTTGCGCGTCGTTGGCCGTGCGCAGACGCTGATGATCCGGTTCCCCGGCAATGTGGCGACGCTCGCGCTCATGCTGTGCTGGATCATGCGCAAGCCGTTCTCGGCCGAGATCGTCGCCGATCCTGAGGATTACTTCAGGAAAGGCGCGTCGAATCATCCGTTGCGCAATCTCGCGAAATGGGTGCATTGCCGTTCGACCGCCGTCGCCGCGCAACGCGCGCAGAGCGTGCGATATGTGACGGAAACCTATCTGCAGACGAAGTATCCGGCGCGCTCTGCGGCGGATTCGTTCGGCTTCAGCGATGCGTGCCTGCCGGACGGCCTGTTCGCGGCGCGCAATACCGATCTGTTCGTGCGCCGCGGGCCCCTGAGGCTGATCAACGTGTCGATGATGCACAACCGGAGCAAGGGGCATGTTGCGCTGCTCGAGGCCGTGTCGCGCTTGAAGCGCAAGAACGTGGCCGTCGTGCTGACGCTCGTCGGCGACGGCGTGTTGCGTGCGGAGCTGGAGGCGCTGGCCGATGCATCGGGCATCGCGGACGTCGTGATTTTCCGCGGGCAGGTGTCGTCGGAGGAGGCCTGCGCGGCGGTGGCGGAGCATGACCTGTTCGTGTTGCCGTCGCTTCAGGAGGGCATGCCGCGTGCGATGCTGGAATCGATGGCGGTCGGTACGCCCGTGCTCGGCACGAGCGTCGGCGGGATACCGGAAGTGCTGCCCGCGAGTGACCTGATCCGCGCGGGTTCGGTCGACGCGATCGAGGCGGCGGTCGAGGCGCTCGCGCGTGACCGCACGCAGCTCGTCGACATGAGCATCCGGCAGCAGGCGAAAGCGGCGGCGTTTTCGTATTCGGCGCTGCAGGAGAAGTACGACGCGTACTGCCGTTACCTGGTCGAACGATGCGTCGCCTGAACGCCGACCTGATGCATGTCGTCGCCAGCGCCGGGTTACCGGCACTGGTGAATTTTCTCGTGGCCGCCCTGGCGCTGCATATCCTCGACCCCGTGCTGGTCGGGCGTTCTTATGCGTTGCTGGCGCTGTTTTACGTTGCGATCGACGTCTTCAACTTCGGTTCCGCGCGGATCTACACGATCGATCGTGTCCGCGCCCGGTTTCCGAGCCTGCTTCCGCTCGACTGTGTCAGCGCCGCCGGTTCGACCGTGCTGTTCTGCGTCGCGTGCGCGATGCTGGGCCGGACCGGGTCGATCGCGCTACCGAACCAGTCCGCGATGCTCGTGCTTGCGCCGGCATGCTACGGGCTGTCGCACTTCGCGCTCGGATTCTTCCGCGTGACCGCGCGCAACCATGTGGTGCTGGCCATCTCGACGGTGTCGGCGCTTTCGCGGCTGGCGGTCATTGCGTTGCTCGCCGAATTCGACGGCCTTCGCGGTTATTTTCCCGACCTGCTGTTGCTGGTCGAGGCCGCATACGGCGCGATGCTGCTGGCTGCTTACCTGTGGCTGAGACGTCGAGGCCGCGGCAATCGCGAGCCGGTTCGAGATCCGGCGATCGGACTGGGCTGGTATCGCGACTTCGTTGCGCAGGCGCGCGGCGACATGCTGAGCAGCTGGTACGCGAACGCGGTGCTGTCGGGTGCGAAGCATCTGGACGTCCTGATCGTCTCGGCCGTGGTCGGACCGGCCGGCGCCGCGCTGTATCGCGTCGCGAAAGGCTTCAACAATCTGGCTTTCAATTTCGGACAATCATTTTCGCTGGCGATCAGCGGGAGCGGTGCGCGCGTGTTGCGGCTGACCGGCGGGGCAGGGTTCTGGCGCAGGCTCGCGGCGGGCCTGCTGGCGGGCAGTGTGGTATTGACCGTCGCGTCGTACGTGCTGCTGGAAGTTCGGTTGTTTCCGGTTCAGGCGCTCGGGAGCCGGACCAATCAGCTTGCATTCGTGTTTGTCGTCTTGCTGGGCGCGTGCCTGGTGTTTCTCTGCCGGATCTTGTCGTTGTGGCTGTACGCGCGCAGCAGGCCGGCGTTCGTGAAGATGGCGACGTTCGAGGCTGCGCTGACGCTGACACTGGTTGCCGTATTCGGCTGGAGGTTCGGGGTGTATGGCGCGATCGGCGGTGTCGGGGCGGCCGCGTCGATCGTGCTGACTTCGTCGTGCCGCCTGCTGACGACGCATGTCGCGCAAGGTGTGCAGGGTGCTCAGGCGCCGGTTGCGAACCCGCCTGCCTGCGCCGAGCGAGAGCCACGATGAAACGACGATCCTTTATCGCGACGACGGCCGCCGCTGCGCTGGGCACAAGCGGATTGCTTCGCACGCGCGTGGCCGAAGCGAATCACGCGCCGGAAGGCCGCCGGGTGTTCGCACACTACATGGTGGCGTGGCCGCGCGGTGGAAGGGCGGCCGGGCCTGAACAGTACGCAGCGGAGATGCGCGACGCGATGGCGGCCGGCATCGACGGCTTTGCGCTGAATTGCGGCGGGTGGCACGCGTCCGAGCCGTATTACAAGCAGCGGGTCGAGGCGATCTACGATGCGGCCGACCGGTTCGATGGCGCGTTCACGCTGTTCGTGTCCGCCGACGGCGCCGCGCAGGACGAACTCGACGACATCGTCCGGACCGTTCGCGGGCGCCGCTCGCAATTGACCGTGGACGGACGGCCCGTGTTGTCCGCCTACGCGTTGGGTGGGCGGGACGGTGCCCGCGCGCGAATGCTGATCGAGACGGCAAAGCGGCTTGGCGCGTATTTCGTGCCGCACCTGTTTCCGCACACCGGCGAACGGGAAATCGATGGCGATGCGGCTGCGGAGATCGTCGGGCGGATCGGGCCGGCCGACGGCTATTTCTATTTCGGTGCGGCTGGAGCCCCGGCGCAACTGGCCCGCTCCACGCGCACGCTGGCGCCGGCGTTGCGCGGCGCCGGCAAAGCGTTCATGGCGCCGGTAACGCCGTACTACCGGGGCCTGCCACAGGGCACGAACTATCGCGCGTTCGAGACGAGCGGGTTTGCCGGGATGGCCGAGGAGTGGCGTGCGGCGATCGAGTCCGGGGCGACGTGGGTGCAGATCGTGACCTGGAACGACTGGGCCGAGTCGACATACGTGGCGCCGACAGGCGCTGCCCGGCAAGCATCGGTGTACGACGCGCGCTTCGGTCCGATCCTGAGCCACGAAGCTTATCTGCGTGCGTCGCGCCATTACATCCAATGGTTCAAGACCGGGCGCCCGCCGCCGATCGCGCGCGACGAACTGTTTTTCTTCTATCGCCTGCATCCGACGGTGCACGACGAGGCGAGCGCCGACGAGCGGTCGGTATCGACATACGGTCCGCCGCGCATGCCAGCGGGGCCGCTGGCGGATCGTATTTTCGTGTGCGTGTTCCTGATGCGTCCGGCGTGGCTGACCATCGTCCAGCATGGGCGCGTGGACCGCCTGCCGGTGCCTGCCGGGATCGCGTTCGTCGATGTCCCGAGCGTGCCCGGGACGCCGAGGTTCGTGCTCGTTCGCGACGGACGCGTCGTCGTCGATCGGGCCGGCGAACTGGCGGTGACGGCCGGCGATTTCAGCAGCCGGTACGGCTATTACAGCGGCTGGGCGTGTTCCGGACCATCCGAATGAATTTCATGCGATCGAACCCTGTCGGATACAGGCCGCGCGACCACTGGCGCATGCTCCGGACGACGTTCGTCGTCGGCATGCTCGCCGCTGTCGTCGTGGCCCTCCTGTTCGCCGACCGAATGAACGGCGTGCTGCTGCTGCTGAACGGTGCGCTGTTGCTGGCGATCGCCGGCATCCGGCCGAGAAACCCGACCGTACGCTGGTTTCGGGTATTCCTGTTCTTCATCCTCGGCGTGTTTCCGCTGTGGCAATTGCTCGCAGGCGACGAGATTTACCTTCGACTGTTGCCGCAGGACAGCCTGGCCGTCGCGCTGTGGTATTTCCTGAGCCTGGCCGGCGTGCTGGTCGTCAAGCTGGTGCTCGACCTCAACGCGAACCGTCTCGGCGAGGCCCGGTTTCGATTGGAGCCGGGCATACGCGTCAACGGCCTCGCGTATCTGTTCGCGCTGCTTTCGCTCGGTGCGCTGGCGTTCATCTACGTCAAGCTGGGCGGATATGCGCGGATCGCCGAACTGTACGACACACGCGTCGAGCAAACCGGCACCGACAACGATCCGTTTCGCGGCCTCGGCGTGATCCAGGCGCTGGCCAACACGTCGCCGCTGTGGGTTTTCGTTTGCCTGACGATGCGTCGTCGCCGCACCGTGTTGCTCACCGTCGTCGCCTTCGTTCAACTTGGCGTGCTGGGCTGGCTCTCGTCCGGCATCGCGGGGAGCCGCCAGGGCATCGTCTTCGTGCTGGTGTTCGCGCTGTTCATCCATCACGGCTTCGTCGCACCGATCGGCCCGCGCACGATCCGATTCGCCGGCATCGGCGTGGCACTGGTCGGCCTGCTGCTGATGCCGTTGAAATTCGGCCTGGGTTACGACGATCTCGCCAATCTGTCGCAGCGCTTTGCCGAGCAGCGCGATCTCGAGTTGAGCATGGGGCCGGCGAGCGCATTCCTGTTTCGGGATCTGTCGCGCTTCGATGTTCAGGTGCTGGCGATCGACGCCGTCGCGCAGCCCGGTTACACGTATCCGATGGGGCGGAGCTTCGTCGGCGCGTTCGCGTCGATCGTGCCGGGCGCGCTGTGGGCCGACCGGCCCGATACGTTTGCGCTGGAAAAATCCGGAATCGTTCGCGATCTCGAGCGTACCGCGCTCGACAAGACGACCCTGTTGTTCGGCATGCCGGGAGAATTCCTCGTGAACTTCGGGGTCCTGGGGTTCGTGCTGGCATTCGCGATTCCCGCGTTGCTGCTGGTCGTGCAGAACAACGCGGGAACGCGCTCGCGCAGGTGGCTGCCGTTGCGGGCGGTGCTGTGGCCGTTGCCGTTCCTGTTTTTCCTGTTCGACTCGAACGTGATGGTGTACTACGCGGTGCGGTGGATTCTGCTGTTCGGCGTGCCGATGGCGTTCGTGCTGCGATGGCCGAAGCGATCGCGTGCGGTGACGCGATCGCATGGTGAAGCAGCGGTTGAGGATGGCAGCGGGTGAGGCCGGATCGAATGGCCTCCGTCTGCGTCACTCCTCCCCAAACATCCCGCTATACGCGCTCAACGCCGGCACCCCGCCGAGATGCGCATACAGCACCTTCGACCCCGGCTCGAATTCCCCGAGCCGCACCTTGTCGATCATCCCGTGCATCGATTTCCCTTCATAGACGGGATCGGTCAGCATCCCTTCCAGTCGTGCGCACAGACGAATCGCGTCCAGCGTGCCGTCGCTCGGCAACCCGTACTCGGGCCCGCCATACCGCGTATCGAGCACGACATCCTGTTCGACGATATCGCGGCCGAGGCCGACCAGCTCGGCCGTATGCCGCGCAATCCGCGTGATCTGTTCGCGCGTCTGCTCCGGCTTCGCCGATGCATCGATGCCGATCACGCGATCGGCGCGCCCGTCGGCCGCGAAGCCGACGACCATCCCCGCCTGCGTGCTGCCCGTCACCGAGCAGACGACGACGTAATCGAACTTGAACCCGAGCTCCGCTTCCTGCGCGCGCACTTCTTCCGCGAAGCCGACGAACCCGAGCCCGCCGAGCGGATGCTCGGAGCAGCCGGCCGGAATCGGATACGGCTTGCCGCCGGCCTGTCGCACGCTCTCCATCGCTTCTTCCCAGCTGCGGCGAATGCCGATGTCGAAGCCGTCCGACACGAGCCGCACGTCGGCGCCCATCATCCGCGACAGCTGGATGTTGCCGACGCGGTCGTACACGGGATCTTCATAGTTGACCCAGTGCTCCTGCACGAGCACGCACTTCATCCCGAGATGCGCGGCGACGGCCGCGACCTGGCGCGTCTGGTTCGACTGCACGCCGCCGATCGACACGAGCGTGTCCGCGCCCTGCGCGAGCGCGTCGGGGACGAGGTATTCGAGCTTGCGCGTCTTGTTGCCGCCGAATGCGAGGCCGCTGTTGCAGTCCTCGCGCTTCGCATACAGCTCGACCTTGCCGCCGAGATGCGCGCTCAGGCGCTTGAGCGGCTGGATGGGCGTCGGGCCGAACGTCAGCGGATAACGGGGGAAGCGTTTCAGGTTCATCGGCGGGCTCCGGAAAGCAATGGACAGGACGGGACATCGGATCGATCGGGTGGGGCCGGCAGGCCGTGTTCCGATGAGAAAAATGATAGGCAGAAGCGCGAGAAATGAGCTTGCGAAATAAATTTCCGTGACCTACGTTATCGACAAGATGTTCACGATATAAACAATTTCAGTTCTCTGAATTTGGAGATGACGCAATGAAATTAGATCGCAGCAGCGCAACGCCGGCCGACGCCGCACCGGCGCTCGATCGCATCGACCGCGCGATCCTGCGGCAACTGCAGCAGGACGCGTCGATCTCGAACGTGAGCCTCGCGGCGAAGGTGAAGCTGAGCGCGCCGGCGTGCCTGCGGCGCGTCGAGCGGCTGAAGGAAATGGGGCTGATCCGCGGCATCGTCGCGTTGCTCGACCCGAAGCCGCTCGGCGCCGGGATGCTGGTCGTGATCGGCTTCGTGCTCGATCGCTCGACGCCGGAAGCGTTCGCCGCGTTCGAGAAAGCCGCGCAGAAGGTGTCGGGGTGCGTCGAGTGCCACGTCGTGACCGGCGAATTCGACTACTTCATGCTGGTGCGCACGCGCGACAACGACAGCTTCAACCGGTTGCACGCCGAGCAGCTGCTTTACCTGCCGGGCGTGCGGCAGGTGCGCTCGTTCATGGTGCTCAAGGAGATCCTGTCGACGCACGCGCTGCCGCTGTAGCGCGGCAGGCGTGACGTTTGGCCGGCCGGGCGTGCTGCGTTACGACAGCACGCCCGGCGGAAAAGGGGGAGATGGATGGCGCGGCCGAGAAGGGCCGCGCGTCGGGATGGAGAACGTGCGTGCGCTCAGCGCTGCCAGGGCGCCGCCCCATCGGGCGATTGCGCAATCTTGCCGAGCCGTTCGCGCGCAGCGGGGACCACCGATGCGTCGAGTTCGCCGTCATCGGCCAGCGCTTTCAGCGCGGCGAGCACGATGCTCGCGCGATCGACTTCGAAGAACGCGCGCAGTGCTTCGCGCGTGTCGCTGCGGCCGAACCCGTCGGTGCCGAGCGTCACGTAGCGGCGCGGCACGTACGCGCGAATCAGCTCGGGCACCGCGCGCACGTAGTCGGTCGCGGCGATCACCGGGCCTTGCGTTGCCGCAAGCATCCGCGTGACATACGGCTCATCCGCCGTCGCACCGAGCCGCGCCAACCGCTCGGCTTCCATCCCGTCGCGCTGCAGTTCGCTGAAGCTCGTCACGCTCCACACGCCTGCCTCGATGTCCCATTCATCCTTCAGCATCCGCTGCGCGGCGAGCACTTCGCCGAGGATCGCGCCCGCGCCGAGCAGTTGCACGCGCGCCGTGGCGTTCGATGCGGACGGCAGCCGGTGCATGCCCTTCAGGATGCCTTCGCGTCGCGCGGCCGCAGCGTCGTCGGGCATCGACGGCTGCGCGTAGTTCTCGTTCGTGACGGTCACGTAATAGAACACGTCGCGCTGCTGCTCGACCATCTCGCGCATGCCGGCGTCGACGATCGTCGCGACTTCGTACGCGAACGCCGGATCGTATGCGCGGCAGTTGGGGATCGTCGACGCGGCGAGATGGCTGCTGCCGTCCTGGTGCTGCAGGCCCTCGCCGCCGAGCGTCGTGCGGCCCGACGTCGCGCCGACGAGGAAGCCGCGCGAGCGCTGGTCGGCGGCGGCCCAGATCAGGTCGCCGATGCGCTGGAAGCCGAACATCGAGTAGTAGATGTAGAACGGCAGCATCGGCAGGTCGTGCACGCTGTACGCGGTCGCGGCGGCGATCCACGACGACACCGCGCCGGCCTCCGAAATCCCTTCCTCGAGAATCTGCCCGCGCGTGTCCTCGCGGTAGTAGAGCATCGAGCCAAGATCCTCGGGCTCGTAGCGCTGCCCGAGCGGCGAGTAGATGCCGACCTGCCTGAACAGGCTCGCCATCCCGAACGTGCGCGCCTCGTCCGCGACGATCGGCACGACGCGCGGGCCGAGCGCCGGATCCTTCAGCAGCGCGGCCAGCATGCGCACGAGCGCCATCGTCGTCGACATCTCGCGGTTCGCCGCATCCAGCGCGAACGCACCCCAGGCCGGCATCGGCGGGACGGTCAGCCCCTGCGATGCCACCATCCGCCTTCTGGGCAGATAGCCGCCCAGGGCAGCCCGGCGAGCATGCAGGTAACGCATCTCGCGGCTGTCTTCGGCCGGTTTGTAGAACGTGAGCTGCTCGACGTCGTGGTCCGACAGCGGCAGGCGGAAGCGGTCGCGGAACGCCTTCAGGTCGTCGACGTCGAGCTTCTTCTGCTGGTGGGTCGTCATCCGCCCCTGGCCGGCCGCACCCATCCCGTAACCCTTCATCGTCTTCGCGAGGATCACGGTCGGCTGGCCGCGATGGGCGAGCGCGCGTGCATACGCGGCGTGCAGCTTGCGCGCATCGTGGCCGCCGCGGCGCAGGCGGTCGATCTCCGCGTCGGTGAGCTGCGCGGCGAGCGCGTCGAGCGCCGGGTCGCGGCTGAAGAAGCGCGCACGGTTGTACGCGCCGTCGTTCGCGGAGAAGGTCTGGAACTGGCCGTCGACGGTATCGGCGAACGCGCGGGCGAGCGCGCCCGCGTGATCGCGCGCAAACAGCGGATCCCAGTCGGAGCCCCACAACACCTTGATCACGTTCCAGCCGGCGCCGGCGAACAGCGCCTCGAGCTCGTCGATCACGCGGCCGTTGCCGCGCACCGGGCCGTCGAGCCGCTGCAGGTTGCAGTTGATCACGAACACGAGGTTGTCGAGGCCGTCGCGCGCGGCGAGCGACAACGCGCCGAGCGATTCGGGCTCGTCCATTTCGCCGTCGCCGAAGAAGCCCCACACGGTGCGGTTCGCGGTGTTCGCGAGGCCGCGATGCTGCAGGTAGCGCATGAAGCGCGCCTGGTAGATCGCGTTGATCGGGCCGATGCCCATCGAGCCGGTCGGGAACTGCCAGAAGCCGGGCATCAGCCACGGATGCGGATACGAACACAGGCCGGGCCCGGCGATTTCGCGGCGATAGTGCTTCAGGTGTTCGTCGTCGAGGAAGCCTTCGAGATACGCGCGTGCGTAGACGCCCGGCGACGAATGCGGCTGGAAGTAGACGAGGTCGCCGCCCGTGCCGCTTCCCTCGTCGCCATCAGCCGTTGCCGCGCGGAAGAAATGGTTGAAGCCGACTTCGAACAGGTCGGACGCCGACGCGTAGCTCGCGATGTGGCCGCCGAGCTCGCCGTACGCGCGGTTCGCGCGCACGACCATCGCGAGCGCATTCCAGCGCAGCGCGGCCGACAGCCGCTCTTCGAGATCGGCATCGCCGGGATACGGCGGCTGCTCGTGCGCGGCGATCGTGTTCACGTACGGCGTGACGGGCCCGCGCGACGTCGCGAGCCGGTGGGTGTGCGCATGCGCGGCGAGGCGGTCGAGCAGGAACTGCGCGCGGTCCTTGCCGACGTGCGCGACGACCGCGTCGAGCGCGTCCAGCCATTCGGCGGTTTCTTCAGGGTCGGCATCGGCGTGCGCGAGGCCCGCGCGCCGTGTGGCGTCGATTCCGTTCGACAGGTCCGTCATCGCAGGTCTCCCGCGCGCCGGTTCGGGCGGCGCGCAATCAGTGGCAATCGGTCGGATCATGCTACCCGCCGATCTGCAAAATATGCGTCTGATTTCATTGGGATTTCTTGATCGGATAGTGTAAACATTCCGGTTACGGCCACTCTTCCGGAATATTTCGACCATGAGCACCAATCCGCGGCGGCTCGACCGCATCGACATCGGCATCCTGAACCAGCTTCAGCAGAACGCGCGGATCACCAACGCGGAACTCGCGAAGGCGGTGAACCTGTCGGCGACGCCGTGCTTCAACCGCGTGCGCGCGCTGGAGAAACTCGGGCTGTTCCGGCAGCAGGTCACGCTGCTCGATCCCGAGCCGCTCGGGCTGCGGATCAACGTGTTCATCCAGGTCAGCCTCGAGAAGCAGGTCGAGGATGCGCTGCAGCGCTTCGAGGAGGCGATCTCGCAGCGGCCCGAGGTGATGGAGTGCTACCTGATGTCGGGCGACGCCGATTACCTGCTGCGCGTCGTGATGCCCGACATGCGCACGCTCGAGCGTTTCATCATCGAGCGGCTGACGACGATTCCCGGCGTGTCGAACATCCGGTCGAGTTTCGCGCTGAAGCAGGTGCGCTACAAGACTGCGCTGCCGCTGCCGGCGGCGGGGCTGACGCTCGTCGATCCGGACGAAGCGGCGTCCGACTGGAGCTGAGCGCGCGCTTGCCGACAAAGCGGCGACGATTGCCCGACATCGTCGAAAGGGACGGACCGGGGGGCATGTGGCCTTCCCGACATCGCGCGGCACGATCGCGTATGCTCGTCCGGTCGCCGGCGAAGGCAGCCGCCGGAGCCGGTTCATGCGTGTGACGACCGATCAACGAGCGAGGGCATCATGGCAAAGCAGACGATGGCGGAATACCTGGCGAAGACGCTGGCGGCAGCGGGCGTCGAGCGCATCTGGGGCGTGACGGGCGACAGCCTGAACGGGCTGTCGTTCAGCCTGGGCCAGATCGGCTCGATCCGCTGGATGCATACGCGGCACGAGGAAAGCGCCGCGTTCGCGGCCGGCGCCGATGCGGCGTCGACCGGGCGGCTCGCGGTGTGCGCGGGCAGCTGCGGCCCCGGCAACCTGCACCTGATCAACGGGCTGTACGACTGCCACCGCAATCACCAGCCGGTGCTCGCGATCGCCGCGCACATTCCGTCGACCGAGATCGGCCTCGGCTACTTCCAGGAAACCCATCCGCAGGAACTGTTCCGCGAGTGCAGCCACTTCGCGGAACTCGTGACGAACGCGTCGCAGTTTCCGCGCGTGCTCGCGCGCGCGATGCGCACCGCGATCGAGGAGCGCGGCGTCGCGGTGATCGTGCTGCCGGGCGACATCGCGCTCGGCGACGGGCCGGAAGAAGCGCCTGCATGGAGCGAATCGTCGCCGCCGTCGATCCTGCCGGCCGATGCCGATCTCGACCGGCTCGCGGCGCTGCTCAATGCGTCCGACGCGGTCACGCTGCTGTGCGGCAGCGGCACGCAGGGCGCGCACGACGAAGTGGTCGCGCTGGCCGACACGCTCGGCGCACCGGTCGTGCATGCGCTGCGCGGCAAGCAGTTCGTCGAATGGGACAACCCGTTCGACGTCGGGATGACGGGGCTGATCGGCTTCAGCTCGGGCTATCACGCGATGGAATCGTGCGACACGCTGCTGATGCTCGGCACGGATTTTCCGTACCGGCCGTTCTATCCGGCCAATGCGAAGGTCGCGCAGATCGACTGGAAGGGGTCGCAGCTCGGCCATCGCGCGCCGCTCGCGCTCGGCCTCGTCGGTACCGTGAAGGAAACGATCGCGGCGCTGCTGCCGCGCCTCACGCGCAAGACGCAGCGGCGCTTCCTCGAGAACGCGCTGAAGCACTACGCGGCCGCGCGCAAGGGGCTCGACGATCTCGCGGTGGCCGAGCCGCCGGGCCGCGCGATTCATCCGCAATACCTGACGAAGATCGTCGACGACGTCGCGGCCGACGATGCGATCTTCACGGCCGATGTCGGCACGCCGACGCTGTGGGCCGCGCGCTACCTGACGATGAACGGCAAGCGGCAACTGCACGGTTCGTTCAATCACGGCTCGATGGCAAACGCGATGCCGCAGGCGCTCGGCGCGCAGGGCGCGCATCCGGGGCGGCAGGTCGTGTCGCTGTCCGGCGACGGCGGGTTGTCGATGCTGCTCGGCGATCTGCTGAGCGCGCGCCAGCTCAACCTGCCGATCAAGATCGTCGTGTACAACAACAGCCTGCTCGGCTTCGTGTCGATGGAGCTGAAGGCGGCCGGCTATCTCGATACGAACGTCGACCTGAGCCCGACCGATTTCGCGGCGATCGCGAAGGGCGCGGGCATCTTCAGCGTGCGCGTCGAGCATTCGGAGAACGTCGAGGAAGCGCTGCGCATGGCGTTCGCGCATGACGGGCCGGCCGTCGTCGACGTCGTGACGTCGAAGTACGAACTCGCGATGCCGCCGAAGATCGAGCTCGCGCATGCGAAGGGCTTCAGCCTGTTCATGCTGCGCGCGATCCTCAGCGGGCGCGGCGACGAGATCGTCGAGCTCGCGAGAACCAACCTGCGGTGATGGGGTGCCGCGCGCGATGCATCGTGCGTTGCGCGCGCGTCACCGTGCGTCTTCGAGCGGCGCGGGCTGCGCGGCCCATTCGCGTACGGCCTCGACGAACAGCCGCAACGCGGCCGGCGGATGCCGGTTCGCCGGATAGTAGAGGCACAGCGCACCGAAGTCCTGGCCCCACTGCGGCAGCACATGCACGAGCCGCCCGGCGGCCACGTGGTCGGCCACGCGCGATGCCGTGACCCACGCGATTCCGATGCCGCCCAGCGCCGCGTCGATCATCAGGTTCTGGTTGCCGAGCGTCAACGGCCCGTCGACGTCGACGGTCACGCGCCTGCCGTCGCGCATCAGGTCCCAGCGATGGAGCGTGCCGCTTTCGAACCGGTAGCGGATGCATGCATGGCGCGCGAGGTCCTGCGGGCTTTCCGGCGGCGCGTGCTGCGACAGGTAGCCGGGCGATGCCACCGCGATGAAGCGCAGCGGATCGCCGAAGCGCACGGCGATCATGTCGCGCGGCACGTCTTCGTGCACGCGGATGCCGGCGTCGAAGCCGTGCTCGACGATGTCGATCAGCCGCGAATCGACGACGAATTCGACATGGATGTCCGGATAGCGCGCGGCGAAGGCCGGCAGCACATGCAGGATCAGCGGGCGCGATGCGGCTTCCGATGCGCTGATGCGGATCTGGCCGGACGGCCGGTTGCGGGCGGTCGCGGCGTCGTTGATCGCATCCTCGAGATCGGCCACCGCGGGCCGGACGCGCAGCAGCAGCTGTTCGCCGGCTTCCGTCAGCGCGACGGAACGCGTCGTGCGGTTGAACAGCCGCACGCCGAGCCGTGCTTCGAGGTGGCGGATCGCATGACTCAGCGCCGACGGCGATACGCCGAGGATGCGCGCCGCACCGCTGAAGCTGCGCTGCTCCGCGATCGTGATGAAGGTCGTCAGTTCGCCGATGCCGGTGCGAAGCATTAATGAAATTTCCTCAATAACGCATGAAATGGTACGCCGATTGTTGAGCCGTATCCATCAACCTACACTGGCTTCCTCGGCATTCGCCTTCACCTTTCAGCAGGAGCAAGTGATGCAAAAGCGTGCACTGGGTAACAGCGGCCTCGAAGTCTCGGCAATCGGGCTCGGCTGCATGGGATTGAGTTACGGCTACGGCCCGGCGACCGACACGGCGAGCGGCATCGCGCTGATCCGCGCGGCGTTCGAGCGCGGCGTGACGTTCTTCGATACGGCGGAAGCGTATGGCCCGTTCGTCAACGAGGAACTGGTCGGCGAAGCCGTGGCGCCGTTTCGCGACCAGGTCGTGATCGCGACCAAGTTCGGTTTCGAGGACGGCGAGGCGATGAAGGGCGTCGACAGCCGGCCGTCGCATATCCGCGACGTGGCCGACGCCGCGCTGAAGCGGCTGAAGGTCGATCGCATCGATCTGTTCTACCAGCATCGCGTCGATCCGAATGTGCCGATCGAGGACGTGGCCGGCACGGTCAGGGACCTGATCCGCGAGGGCAAGGTCGCGCACTTCGGGCTGTCGGAAGCCGGCGAGCAGACGATTCGCCGCGCGCATGCGGTGCAGCCGGTCGCCGCGCTGCAGAGCGAGTACTCGCTGTGGTGGCGCGAGCCGGAAGCGCGGATCCTGCCGACGCTCGAGGAACTCGGTATCGGCTTCGTGCCGTTCAGCCCGCTCGGTAAAGGTTTCCTGACCGGCGCGATCGACGCGAACACGACGTTCGCCGACAACGATTTCCGCAATCTCGTGCCGCGCTTCTCCGAGGAAAACCGCAAGGCCAACGCGGGCCTCGTCGATCTGCTCGGCCGGATCGCGACCGACAAGGGCGCGACGCGCGCGCAGATCGCGCTCGCCTGGCTGCTGGCCCGCAAGCCGTGGATCGTGCCGATTCCGGGCACGACCAAGCTGCATCGGCTCGACGAGAACGTGGGCGCCGCCGCCGTCGTGCTGACGGCCGACGATCTCGCCGCGATCGAGGCCGCGCTGCAGCAGATCCGGATCGTCGGCGAGCGTTATCCGGCGCACCTGCAGCAGCGCGTCGATCGCTGAACGCACATCCGCCGGCCGATCGGGCACGAATTGATCAGGGGAATCAGGGTCAATCTTCACGTCGCCTTAAGTTTGCGTTTCCTAGAATCGATTTGATCGTCGCTCTTCCTGCGGCGGACCGATTCGTCCAGGAGGATGCGCATGCCAAAGCCCCGTGTCGCCGTAGCCCTGTTCCATGAAGTCTCCGGCACGTCGCCGCTGACGGCGCAACTGCTCAAGGGCTGCCCATGATGTGGCCGAATGCGTGGCGTGTCTCGGCACTGTTCGTGCGCGAGTGGGTCGGCCGTCCGGCCGCGGTGGGCGCGTTGTGCCCGAGTTCGCGGCACCTGGCGCGCGAGATGGCCGATGCGGTGCCGGACGGCGACGGGCTGGTCGTCGAGCTCGGCGGCGGCACCGGCGCGATTACCGCGGCGCTGCTCGAACGCGGCGTCGCGCCCCGGCGCCTCGTCGTGGTCGAACGCTCGCCGGCGTTCGTGCAGCACCTGCGACGACGCTTTCCGGGCATCTCGATCGTGTCGGGCGATGCGCGGCAGCTCGAACGGCTGCTGCCGCCCGATGCGCGCGTCGATGCGATCGTGTCGTGCCTGCCGCTGCGCACGCTGCCGCGCGAGGACGTGACGGCGATCGTCGATCAATGTCATCGCGTGCTGTCGGCCGACGGCGTGATGATCCAGTTCACCTACGACCTGCGGCCGCCCGGCCGCCATCCGCTCGGCGATTCGGCATTTGTTGCCAGCGGCAGCCGGATCGTGTGGGCAAATATTCCGCCTGCGCGCATCGTGACCGTGCGCAGCGCCACCGCCGAACACGCGGAGTGACGCGGCCGCGCGCGGGGCCCCCGGACGCGGTGCCCCGCCCGATCCTTTCATCAGTCACACAAATCCTTCCAATTTCCCTTCATATTGCCGTCACATCAGGTTCCTACCATCGCCTTTCATTTCGAAAGCATCAACGGCGGGGAGAACCGGTACATGAATCGAATCAAAATGGCGGCGCTGCTGTGTGCCGGCACCTTTGCGCTGGCCGGATGCGGCAGCGACGACGGCCCGACCCGCTCGACGCCCGCGCCTGTCAAGGCGGCGCGCAATGTGATCTTCTTCCTCGGCGACGGGATGGGGATGACGACGCTGACGGCCGCGCGCATCTACGGCGTCGGTGAAGACGGCGCGCTCACGATCGACACGCTGCCGGAAACCGCGTTCGTGAAGACCTATTCGAACGACGCGCAGGTGACGGACAGCGCGCCGTCGATGTCGGCGTACATGACCGGCGTCAAGACCAACAACGAAGTGATCTCGATGTCGCCCGACACGAAGGCGATCGAGCCGACCGCCGGCCTCACCGGCAACTGCGGCGCGAACAACGGCAAGTCGGTGTCGACGCTGCTCGAGATCGCGAAGGCGCAGGGGCTGGCCACCGGCGTCGTGACGACCACGCGCGTCACGCACGCGACACCTGCCGCCACCTACGCACACGTATGCCACCGCGACGCCGAGAACGACATCGCCGCGCAGCTCGTGCCGGGCGGCGCGGGCTACAACGGCGCGCTGGGCGACGGCGTCGACGTCGTGCTCGGCGGCGGCACGCAATTCTTCGTGCCGAAGGACGGCGGCGGCAAGCGTACCGACGGCCGCAACCTGGTCAACGAGCTGAAGGCGAAGGGCTATGCGGTCGCGAAGAATCGCGACGACCTGCTGGCCGCCGATGCGACGAAGAGCGGCAAGCTGGTCGGCCTGTTCTCGTCGAGCCACATGAGCTACGACCTCGACCGCGGCACGACCCAGGAGCCGAGCCTCACCGACATGGCGACGCGCGCGCTCGACGTGCTGCAGAACAACCCGAACGGCTATTTCCTGATGGTCGAAGGCGGCCGGATCGATCACGCGCTGCACGACACCAATGCGAAGCGCGCGCTGCAGGACACGGTCGCGTTCGACAACGCGATCAAGGCGACGATCGACAAGGCTCGCAAGACCGATCCCGACCTGAAGAACACGCTGATCGTCGTCACGGCCGATCACGACCACACGCTGGTGCTGAACGGCTATGCGGCGCGTACCGGCAAGACCGAAGCGGGCAAGCCCGGCGTGCTCGGCGTGCTGCGCAGCTACCAGACGGGCGCGGTCGCGAAGGACGCGGACGGCGCGCCGTACACGATCATCGGCTTCGGCAACGGCGAGAACCGTGTGCAGGGCAGCCGCGCGGGCACCGCGTTGACCGATGCGGTGACGGGCGCCGACGACTATCGCCAGGAGGCGGTCGTGCGGATGGACAAGGGCAACGAGACGCACGGCGGCACCGATGTGTTCCTCGGTGCGATCGGTCGCGGCGCGGATGCGTTCCACGGCGTGATCGAGAACAACAAGGTCTTCGAGCTGGTGCGCAACGCGGTGCAGCTTTGAGCGCCGACCACACGGGTACAGGGGAATACAGGATGTCGACCATCAAGTGCATCGCGGCGGCGCTGGCCGTCGCGGGTTTCGCGTGCGGCGCGGCGCAGGCCGCCGGCCAGGCGAAGAACGTGATTTTCTTTCTCGGCGACGGCATGGGGCCGACGACGGTGACGGCGAGCCGGATCTACAAGGTCGGCGAGTCGGGACAACTGACGATGGAGAAGCTGGCGCGCACCGCGCGCATCAAGACCTTCTCGAACGACGCGCAGACGACCGACAGTGCGCCGTCGATGGCCGCGTACATGACCGGCGTGAAGATGAACAACGAAGTGCTGTCGATGTCGTCCGACACGCGCGCCGTCGCGCCCGGTAACGACGCCAACGGCAACAAGACGGTCAACAACTGCGCGCCGGGCAACGGCCAGCCGGTCGCGACGCTGCTGGAACTCGCGAAGGCGCGCGGCAAGGCGGTCGGCGCGATCACGACGACCGAGCTCACGCACGCGACGCCGGCCGCGACCTATTCGCACATCTGCCATCGCGATGCGCAGTACGACATCGCCGCGCAGGCCGCCCCGGGCGGCGCCGGCTACAACGCGGCGCTCGGCGACGGCGTCGACGTGCTGATGGGCGGCGGCCGCAACCACTGGACGCCGTTCGATGCCGTGTCGAACAAGCGTGGCCGCGCGGACGGGCGCAACCTGCTCAACGAGATGAAGGCGAAGGGCTACACGGTCGTGGCCACCAGGGATCAGCTCGCGCAGGCCGGCAACGGCAAGCTGGTCGGCCTGTTCAGTTCGACGAGCCATCTCGAGTACGAGCTCGACCGCGTCGCGGGCAAGGGCGAAGGGCCGACGCAGCCGAGCCTCGCCGACATGACGTCGAAGGCGATCGACGTGCTGTCGAAGAATTCGAACGGCTATTTCCTGATGGTCGAAGGCGGCCGGATCGATCACGCGCTGCACGGTACCAACGCGAAGCGCGCGCTCGAAGATACGGCGGCGTTCGACGAGGCGATCCGCGTCGCGCTGTCGAAGGTCGACCTGTCGAATACGCTGATCGTCGTGACGGCCGACCACGACCACACGATGACGATCAACGGCTATTCGAAGCGCGGCAATCCGATCCTCGATATCAGCCGCAACTACCGCGACGGCCAGCCGAGCAAGGATGCCGACGGCAATACCTACACGACGCTGGTGTTCGGCAACGGCGCGAACCGGCCGAACGTGCGCACGTCGGTCGATTCGGCCACCGCGACGAACGAGGCGTATCTGCAGGAAGTCGGCGTGCGGATGGGTAGCGCAGGTTCGGAGACGCATGGCGGCGGCGACGTGATGCTGTTTGCCGACGGCGCGGATGCGAAGGCGTTCAAGGGCACGATCGACAACACGAAGGTGTTCGGTCTCGTGCGCTCGGCGTTCGGTTTCTGAGGCCGGTGATTTCACGATGAAACGTCAGCTTCTCTGTGCGCTCGCTTGCGCGTTGGCGCCACTGCCGGCCCTTGCGGCGGCCGATCTCGACGCCGTGCTGCAGCACGAAAGCCGCACGGTCACGGCCGACGGCGTCACGCGCACGACGACGTATCGCGAACGGATGGTGCGGCGCGACGGGCACGTGTGGGTCGAACGCGTGCTGCCCGTCGCGGCGGCGGGCGGCGGTCATGGCGACGATCACGACCATGACCATGACCCCGCTCACGCTGCGGGCCGTCGCGCCGGCGTGCAGCCGGCCGCGGCCCACGCGGGCCACAAGCACTTCAACTTCCAGGCGGCCGCGCGGCACGTCACGTACGACGGCAAGACGGCACGCATCGAGTACGTCGATGCGACGAACCGGACGGTCGTCAGCGTGCCGCCGGCCGAGTACGAAACCACGGGCTTCGACGGCTCGTGGGACAACGCGTACTACGTGACGCCGCCGTCGCAGTTGAAGCGGCTCGCGGTCGCGAAGCGCGGCGACGCGCCCGGCACCGTCTGGTACGAGCAGGCCGTCGATACGCCCGGCGCGCGCGGCGTGAACCGGATCCTGTGGAGCGAACGGCTGCAGGCGCCGCTGTCGGTCGAATACCGGAGCGCGGACGGGCGCGTCATGCGCAAGCTGACGCTGACACCGGCGACGGCCGCGCGGCGCGAGACGTTGCCGTGGCAGACGCTCGCCGGCTATTCGCGCAAGGAGTACGCGGACTATCTCGATTGATCGAAGTGTCGTTGGCGGGGCTTGCGGTCAGGCCGGCCGTATCGTTACGCGATACGGCCGGGTCCTGGCCGATTTTTCTTTTCTCGCCGACGTGCGCGGGAGCTACACGCGCGCACTGTCCGTCACGTGCGCCGCAGGCCGTAACGCGACCCGCTTGATCAAGCGGTCGAGCGGCGTCGCAAAGCCGCGCGCGATGATCGCGCTCAAGCCGGCCGACAGCGCCAGATAGGCGACGAGCAATACCAGCTTGCCGTCGCCATGGGTGCCCGAAGGCGGCCGGAACGTGCGCAGCGCGCCGAGCACGATCAGGTGGAACAGATACAGCTCGTAGCTGAGCCGGCCGCTCCAGCGCAGCGGCGCGAGCATGCGGCCGTGAGCGGGCGTACGTTCCGCGTGCGCGCCGATCAGCAGCACGGCCGTGCCGAGCGCCATCGCGGAGACGCCGAGGACATGGCTTTCGGCGATCGGCCATGCGAGATACAGCGCCGTCATCAACGTGGCGACGAGCCATTGCACGGGCGCGGCCGCGAGCCTCTGCCAGCGCGCGCGTTCGGCGAGCAGCGCGGTGCAGCAGCCGATCGCGATGCCGTCGAAGCACGCGAAGTACGCGTAGAGGAACCCGCCTTCGTCGCCCGGATGCGTGTAGCGGTACACGGGACCGATCGCGGCGATCAGCAGCCAGAACGCGAACAGCCGCGTGTCGCGGCGCAGCGCGATGCACAGCAGCGGAAACGACAGGTAGAACACCTCTTCGACCGACAGCGACCACAGCACGCCGAGCGCGTAGTTGACCCATCCGTAGGTGCCGATCAGCACGTTCATCCAGAACGTGAGCGACGCGAGATTCACGCGCCAGTACGACACGGCGATGCCCTGCGGCGCATGGTTCGTGAAGATCGGCACGCCGGCCGCCGCGAGGCCGTTGACGAGCGCGAGCAGCAGGAGCAGGCACGGGACGATGCGCGCGATACGCGACACGTAGAACGCGCGCACGTCGAGCGCGCCGAGGGTGCCCCAGCGGCGGCGCGCATTCGACGTGATCAGGTAGCCCGAGATCGCGAAGAACATCGTCACGCCGTAGTTGCCGTTGCGCACGATCGCGTGGATCGTGTCCCAGCCGAGCACATGCGCGAGCGTGGTGTCGCGCAGCGGATACGCGATGTTGAAGTGATGCAGCAGGACGAGCAGGATCGACACGCCGCGCAGCAGGTCGATCCGGGCGTTGCGCAGTCCGGTGCGGGTGGAGGTGGCCGGGCTGGCGGTGGTTGTGGACGGGGCGCGGCGCCAGGGCATCAAGTGACACTCCTTCGGATGGGGCGGCACACAGTGTATCGGCGGAGCGCCGGCGCTTGACCTGTCACGGTTGACGGGGCGTGCTTTGCAGCACCCATGAAAAAACCCGCCGGCAGGCTGGCGCTTGCGGGCGGGCAAAGACACCTCGGGCCGGCCGGCGCGGGTGTCGCGTGAAGAACGGAGAACCGCGTTGCGTCAGAACTTGTGGCGCAGCGCGAGGCGCACGGCCACCTGGTTCGACGTCGACGACGGCGCGTCGGTGCCGGGGATGAACGCGTTGTCGAGGATCGAGTTCGTCTTGTCGCCGGCGATGTGCTGGTACGCGGCCTGCACGTACACGTCGGTGCGCTTCGACAGGTTGTAGTCGGCCATCAGCCCGACCGAGTGGATCTTCGGCTTCGCGTCGCCGGTCGACGCGTCGTACTTCTCGAGCGACAGCACGTACTGCGCGCCGACCATGAACGCCGGCGTGATCTGGTACGAGCCGTTCACCTCGAAGTTCTGGTACTTGATCGCGCTGACCGTCGCCCCCGGTGCGATGATCGCGCCCGGCGTGCCGAGGTAGCCGTTGCCGGTCGGGTTCTTGTAGTTCGAGTTCGTGTACGCGAAGCCGACCGTCGCGGGTCCGAACGTGTAGTTGATGCCCGCGCCGAACACGCGCATGCGCTCGGCGATGTAGCTCGCGTCGTTCGCGGTGATCGCGCCGGCCGAGCCGTCGCCAGGATGGTTCGCCTGCAGGTAGGCGGCGCCGATCAGCAGCCCGTTGTTCTGGTACTGCGCGCCGAAGCTGTACGCGCGGTTGTCCGAGAAGTTCGTGCTGTTGCTGAAGCTGTACGCACCGCCGAACTGGAAGCCGCCGAAGTTCGGGCTCGCGTACTTGACCGTGTTGTCGAGACGGAACGAGTTGTCGGTGTTGTCGTTGTCGAACGGGTGCGCGAGCAGGTAGCCGCCCCAGTTGCCGTTGGCGGTGGTCGGTGCGAGATAGTCGACGACGGAATCGTACTGGCGGCCGAACGTCAGCGTGCCGTACTGTGCCTGGCTCAGGCCGACGTACGCCTGGCGGCCGAACATGCGGCCGCCCTGGTTGAGGCGGCCGGTGTTCACGTCGAAGCCGTTTTCGAGCTGGAAGATCGCCTTCATGCCGCCGCCGAGATCCTCGCTGCCCTTCAGGCCCCAGCGGCTGCCCTGCGCGTAGCCGCTGGCCATCTCGTAGACGTGGCCGGTGCCGACGTTGTTCGTGTAGTTCAGGCCTTCGTCGATCACGCCGTACAGCGTGACGCTGCTTTGCGCGAACACGGGGGCCGCGAAGGTTGCCGTTACGGCGAGCGCCGTCAGGGTCTTTTTCATTGATGAGATCTCCGGGATATCCAGCTTGTATCGGTTGTCGTGAGCGCGTCCGGCAAGGCGCGCCCCGTCATCCGGGGCGATCCGGCGCAAGGCGCGTGCGGCGCCGGGGCGCGCGATGCGCGGCGGCGCGGCAACCGGCAGCGTCGGGTCGTGTCTCCTCCGATGACACCGCGCATTCTTCCCAAGCCGAAACGGATTCGAAAGCGAGTAATTTCGATGGATGGGATCGGGTTCGCCAATGGGGGCGCGACAGGCCGTTTCGACAGTCGAAACGGCGGGGCGGCACGGCCGTTCGACACCGGCCGGGCAACGGTCGAACGCGGTCGCGATCGCGCATGCGCCAAGTCGTGGCCAGCCTCCTGAAATCGCCCGTGAGGCCCGCCTGGCGGGCTTCTCGGGGCGGGCGTGGATCGATTGGCGCTGCCGATTGCAATGATCGGAATTACTCGTTTCCCTAAACAATTTGGCCGCTCAAACATGCAGGCTGACCGGACGTGGATGCGTTCACGATTCGCCGGTCGCCGCGCATGCCGCGACGCACAAACAACAGATTCGATTTGGAGACGACCCACCATGCAGATTCGACGACTGAAAACGGTCCTTCTCGCCGCCGCGGCGATCCTGTCCGCGCCGGCGGCCCATGCGGCCGCCGGCGCGTGCGCGGACGGCAAGACGGTCCATTTCGCGGGCATCACGTGGGAGAGCGGGTCGTTCGCGACCGAAGTGCTGCGGCAGATCATGGAGAAGGGCTACGGCTGCAAGACCGACGTCGTACCGGGCAGCACGGCCGCGACCGAAACGGCGCTCGCGCGCAACGACCTGCAGATCTGGGCCGAGCAGTGGACCGGCCGCAGCGAGATCACCGCGAAGGCCGTTTCGTCGGGCGCCGTGAAGCTGATCGGCGACACGCTGCCGGGCGGCACGACCGAAGGCTGGTTCGTGCCCGACTACGTGGTGAAGGGCGACCCGGCGCGCAACATCAAGCCGGTCGCGCCGGGGCTCGCGTCGGTCGACGATCTGCCGAAATACAAGCAGGTGTTCGCCGACGAGGAGGAGCCGGACAAGGGCCGCTTCCTGAACTGCCCGACGGGCTGGGACTGCGAGCGCGTGAACACGCGCCTGCTGCGCGTGCTGAAGCTCGACCAGTCGTACACGAACTTCCATCCGGGCACGGGCGCGGCGCTGGACGCGGCGATCGCGTCCGCGTACCAGCGCGGCGCGCCGATCGTGTTCTATTACTGGGGCCCGGCCGCGCTGATGGCGAAATACAAGTTCACCGCGCTGAAGATGCCGGCCTATAACGAAGCATGCTGGAAGACGCTGCGCGACGAGAGCAGCACGCACCAGTGCGCGTCGTCGTACATGGTGTCGCGGCTGACGGTCGGCGTGTCGAAGCCGTTCGCCGATGCGAACCCCGATCTCGTCGGCGTGTTCGGCAAGGTGCGTTTTCCGATGGACTTCCTGAACCAGACGATCCTCGAGATGACGACGAAGAAGATCGACGGCGCGGCGATGGCCACGCAGTTCCTGAAGAGCCGCCCGGACATGTGGAAGCAGTGGGTGCCGGCCGACGTCGCGCAGAAGATCGCCGGCAGCCTGAAGGGCGCGTAACCTGCGCGCGGCGGCGGGCCCGCGCTCGCCGCCGCCGTCACGCGCCTTCGCGGCGCGACGGAGAATCAACATGAACGGCTTCTTCCTGCACCTGTCGATCGCCGACTGGGTCAACAGCGCGCTCGAGACGTTCGTCGCGCAATACGGCGACGGCTTCCATCACTTCAGCGTGCTGGTGCTGCGCTACCTGCTCGTGCCGCTCGAAGGCGCGCTGCGCGTGGCGCCGCCGTGGCTCGTGCTGCTGGTCGTCGGCGCGATCGCGTGGAATGCGACGCGCCGCATCGGCCTCGGCGTGCTCTTCATGCTGCTGCTCTACGCGATCGGCTGCTTCGGCCTGTGGGACAAGCTGATGCAGACGCTCGCGCTGATGCTCGTCTCGACGGTGCTGTCGGTCGCGATCGGCGTGCCGGTCGGCATCCTGGCCTCGCGCAGCGCGTGGTTGCGGCGGATGCTGTTGCCGGTGCTCGACGTGATGCAGACGTTGCCGAGCTTCGTGTACCTGATCCCGGTGCTGATGCTGTTCGGCCTCGGCAAGGTGCCCGCGATTCTCGCGACGATCATCTATGCGCTGCCGCCGCTGATCCGCCTGACCGATCTCGGCATCCGCCAGGTCGATCCGGACGTGACGGAAGCCGCGCGCGCGTTCGGCACCACGCGCTGGCAGCTGCTCGTCAACGTGCAGTTGCCGCTCGCACGGCCGAGCATCATGGCCGGCATCAACCAGACGACGATGATGGCGCTGTCGATGGTCGTGATCGCGTCGATGATCGGTTCGCGCGGGCTCGGCGAGGACGTGCTCGCGGGCATCCAGACGCTCGACGTCGGCAAGGGCACGCAGGCCGGCCTCGCGATCGTGATTCTCGCGATCGTGATCGACCGGATCAGCCAGGGTTTCGGCCAGGAGCGGCGCGCCCGGCGGCGGCTCGCGCAGCAGCGCCGGCAGAAGGGCGCATCGCGCGTGCCGTACCGGCTGCCGCGCAAGGCGTCGTCGGCGGGCGTCGATTCGAATCAGGCGACGCAATCGTCGCGCGCATAGGAACGGAGACAGACATGGCGACCATCGACGTCAAACACGTGTACAAGCTGTTCGGGCCGCAGGCCGCGCATGCGCGCGTGCTCGACCTGCTGCGCTCCGGCAGGCGCAAGGCCGACGTGCTGGCCGAAACGGGCTGCAACGTCGGACTCAACGACGTGAGCCTCGGCATCGAGTCGGGCGAGATCTTCGTGATCATGGGGCTGTCGGGCTCCGGGAAGTCGACGCTCGTGCGGCACTTCAACCGGCTGATCGAGCCGACGGCCGGCGAGATCGTGATCGACGGCAGCGACGTGATCAAGCTCGACGCGCACGGGCTGCGCGAGCTGCGCCGCTACAAGGTCAGCATGGTGTTCCAGAACTTCGGGCTGCTGCCGCACCAGACCGTGCTCGACAACGCCGCGTATGCGCTGCGCACGCGCGGCGAGAAGCGGCACGACGCGGCCGACGCGGCGCGCAACTGGCTGACGAAGGTCGGGCTCGACGGCTACGGCGATCATTACCCGGACGAACTGTCGGGCGGGATGCGGCAGCGCGTCGGGCTGGCGCGCGCGCTGGCCGCCGACACCGACGTGCTGCTGATGGACGAGGCGTTCTCGGCGCTCGATCCGCTGATCCGGACCGAGATGCAGGATCAGCTGCTCGAACTGCAGACGACGCTGGCGAAGACGATCGTGTTCATCACGCACGATCTCGACGAGGCATTGCGCATCGGCGACCGGATCGCGATCCTGCGCGACGGCACGCTCGTGCAGGTCGGCACGCCGGACGATATCCTGTCGCGGCCGGCGGATGAGTATGTGCGGCGGTTCGTGGAGAAGCGGACGAGTGTGAACTGAGCCGGCGATCGGCTCGGTTAATAAAAGCGGCGCACCGCGATGAGCGGCGCGCCGTTTCTTCTTCAGGTATCGGCAGATGCGACGGGTGCAGTACGAGGATTAAAAAAACCTCCTGCGGGAGGTTTTTACTTTTGTTGATTCGCCTTTGAAAATAATAGCCGGCGTGAGCGATCGTCTGTCCAACGCGTTCGTCCGGGGAGAAATTGATTCTCAATCCAGAAAGTCTGTCGGGGCGCCGGTTAATCCAATTTCTATCGGAATCGAAAGAAGGTTTTCAAGGTATCGGGATACTGGATGGCCGGGATTCAACGTGTTGTTGAGAGGTTCCCGTGCCAACGGGATAGTCAACCTGGCATCTTTGCATATATTATCCTCTCGCTGACCAAAAAATGAGTCAGAAAAATCAAAACTAACCGGGGTAGACCATGAGTATTGTTGAAGGTTTCGAGCGCAAGGCGCTCTTCAATATCACGCGCGCTGTGGCTTTGGTTTGCGTGACTGCTTTTCTTGTCGTGATTGCAGGTGCAGCAGCTTACGGCGTGTCGGTGTGGCAGGATCGCGTCGATACAAAGGTACCTGCAAAAGAGATTGTCGACCCGTTGAAAGTAGTGGACGTCAAGCCAGCCGAAGCGGCGGGCCCGACTGGAACGCAGCCTCCCACTCAGCAAGGGCCTGAGGAAAGTGCGCTTGCCGGATATAAGATTCCGTTCGCACTTCAGAATTACGTCTCCGGAGAGAACGGAAAAATTATCCGAAGCCAACTTGACGGTGTGCCTGAAGCCGAGCGTCAAGCTTATATCGATGAACTCGGTGCAGTGGTCACCGCGGCCGAGGCACAGAAAGTCCATGTGGTTGATGCCCTTAACTCGTATATCCAAGTGAAGGGCGATCGATACAAGGCTGCGGCGGCGAAGTCAGCGCAAAAGTGGGAAACGCTCAAGATCGTTGCCTATGTCACGGCAGCAGGACTTCTTCTCGTCGCGTTGTTCAGCCTGGTCCTGGTTCTGCTCGCAATTGAGCGAAACACGCGATCGTTGCGTCATGGCCGTATTGAAAGCCCGGTCGTCACGGATGGCGAGCGCAAGGCATTGGCAGCATGAACACTGTGCGCCCCAATTGCATGCGTGGACGACTGGTCGCTGGCGTCGTTGCTGTTGTCGTGACCCTGAGTGGTTGTGGAAAGGACGAAAGCAGGCAGGGTGCCGGAGCGGCAAGCAGCCAATACCCTGGATACCAACAGGCCGGCGCATCCGGCGATGCCGCTCAACTCTGGTTCAATCCTGCCGACATCGCCCGGAACGGCAGCAGCTACGTCATTCACGCCCTCAAGGCGTTTCCTCATGGGTATGCGCGATTCGACATTGCGACGAACTGCCGAGATGCCACGCAGCGGATGGCGGGTACTCAGTACCGCGACGATGGCACGGCCGAGAAAGAATACCCGGGCAACGACAGTGCCGTCGCTGCGAAGTCCGAGCCGGGGATGGGTGAACTGATGCAGGCTGCTTGCGGCATCGCCATGGCGTCACGCGCGATAACCGGCGAGTTCAACGCGCCCGCCGCGCTTGAATTGTTGTATGGCGTATACGACCCGGCGTCTGGCGTTGCTCGCTGGGATGACGCATCCGTTCCCGCAGACCTTCCTTGGCGCGAGAACCTCGGGCTGGGCAATGGCGGAGTCATGCAGGTGAAGAGCGTGGCAACCTTCAGTTTTTCGGAAGGCGGCAAGTCGAAGAAAGTGCTTGTCACCAGTGCGATGCCTGAAGGCGGGGGCTGTCACGCGTGTACGGGCCTGCTTGGCGTAGCGGTGTTTGTTCGAGACGGCAACAAATGGAAGATTGATTCGAACCAGCCTTACATCGCGTCCATGGGCGCGCTCGGTTCGGTCGGAAATCATTTCGAATGGGTGGCCGCCGGGGACGATGCGTATGCGTTGGTGGTTGGTGGTGGCGATATGCACCAGGGCTACGAGACGGTCTCCACGACAGTGTTCTTGCGAGAGAAGGACGGGAAGTTCGTCAGCATCATCGATGATGGCGATACAGGACACTCGGACCAGGAGTCGCTCTCGGCACAAACGACGTTCGTCAAAGGCAAAGACCCGGCGCACTACGACGTGAAGATCGCTGTCTCGTATCGCTTGCCAGGCAAGTCGGTCTACATCGCGGACCATATCTATCAATATTCTGGCGGCAAGTACGTGCTCACGAAGAAGGACGACCCGCCGAAGTCGATTGAACTGGCAAACACGGGAGTTGACGCCAGCGCGCAGCGTGCAGGTGCGGTTGCGCCAGTCACGTCGAATCCCGCGGTGGCGGTTGCGGCGATTGGTACGTTCGCGCCGAGCTTCGACTGCTCGAAGGTGCGGTCGGATTCGGAGAGAATCATTTGCTCCGATCCGGACCTCTCCGCTCGCGATGTCGAACTGGCATCACTGTTCTCCCGTGCAAGAGCAGCCGCTATCGACAAGACCGAGTTCAAGGAACGTACGCGGCAGCAGTGGAACTACCGAGAAAGTACGTGTCACGACCGCGAGTGTCTGGTTCGCTGGTTTGTTGCTCAACGCACTGCACTTTTGCACATTGCGCAGACCGGTCAGATGGATTGAAGGAGGCCGCTGTCGGTGCCGCGCGTGTACCTGGAGGAAAGCCAAGCGCTCGGAGAGAGGCATGCAGATACAGGTGCGGCATTACCGTGAAAGTGGCTGGAGGGGAGTCGGATGCATCCGGAAGAGGGTTCCAGGCGCAGCCGGCAAGAAAAACGGGGAGCCGGTCTTCATCGACTCTCCCCGTTTTTGCGCTTGCCGCGATCGCGTCAGTGCGCGACGGTTTCTCGTTCGCCGGCTCGCTCGCCTGTCATGTCGCCACGCACCGCATCCGCCAGAATCAGGTCCGCGCCTTTCTCCGCGACCATCATCGTCGGCGCGTTGATGTTGCCCGACGTGATGTTCGGGAACACCGACGCATCGACGATCCGCAGCGCCTGCAGCCCGTGCACGCGCAGCGACGCGTCGACGACCGACGTCGCCGCGTCGGGCCCCATCGTGCACGACCCGCACAGGTGGTAGATCGATCCCGACTGCTCGCGGAAGTACTGCAGCATCGCTTCGTCGGAGTCGACCTGCGGCCCCGGCGAGATTTCCTCGACGGTCATCGACTTCAGCGCCGGCGCCTGCATCAGCGCACGGATCACCTTGCTGCCCTGTACGGCTTCGTCGAGATCCTTCTGCGTGGTCAGCGCGTTGATGTGGATCTTTGCGGCATCTTCCGCGCGGTTCGACGCGATCTCGATCGTGCCGCGGCTCGTCGGCCGGCACGGATTGAACGCGATCAGGAAACCCGAATACGGCTCGGGCTTGATGCTCGCGCGGTCGCTCTTCGGGATCCGGTACGACAGCGGGTTGAAGTACAGCTGCAGGTTCGGCTCCCGCACATCGTCCGCGCCGCGGAAGAAGCCGCCGGCCTGGTTCACGCTCATCGCGAGCGGGCCGCGCTTCGTCAGCAGGTAGCGCAAGCCGATCTTCATCTTGCCGAGCAGCGTGCCCATCTCGTCGTTCAGCGTCGGCCGGTTCGCCTTGAAGTAGAAGCTCACGCACAGGTGGTCCTGCAGGTTGCGGCCGACGGCCGGCAGCGCATGCACGAGCGGCACGCGCCGGCGCGCGAGCAGCGCCGGATCGCCGACGCCGGACAATTGCAGCAGCTTCGGCGTATCGACCGCGCCGGCCGCGAGAATCACTTCGCGCGTGGCGACGAGCGTTTCGTCGCCGTGCTCGCCCGCGACGACCACGCCGGTCGCACGCGTGCCGTCGAACGTCACGCGCCGCACGAGCACACCCGAGCGCAGCGTGAGGTTCGAGCGGCCCAGCGCGGGCCGCAGGTACGCGAAGCTGCTCGAACAGCGTTCGCCGTTCTTCGTGTTCAGGTCGTAGATGCCCGCGCCTTCGAACTGCGCGCCGTTGAAATCGTCGGTGCGCGGCAGGTTCAGTTGACTGCAGCCCTTCAGGAACTCGTGGACGATCGGATGCACGTCGGCCTTCATCGACGTGATGTGGATCGGCCCCGTCGAGCCGTGATGCTGCGGGTCGGTCGCGCCGGCCGCGTGCGTTTCGAGCTTGCGGAAGTACGGCAGCACGTCGTCGTACGCCCAGCCGGGATTGCCGGCGTTCGCCCAGTCGTCGTAGTCGCTGCGCTGGCCGCGCACGTAGACCATCGCGTTGATCGACCCCGATCCGCCGACGACCTTGCCGCGCGGGCAGTACAGCTTGCGCTCGGCGAGCTGCGCCTCGGGCTCGCTGTAGTACATCCAGTTGTAGCGGCGGTTGTAGTAGGTCTTCGTGAAGCCGACCGGCACCTTGAACCAGAACGAGGCGTCGCGTTCGCCGGCTTCGAGCAGCAACACCGAGTGCCGGCCCGATTCGCTGAGGCGGTTCGCGAGGATGCAGCCGGCCGAGCCCGCGCCGACGATGATGTAGTCGTAGCTCATGTCGTGTCCTGTGCGCTCAGCCCTTCGCGGGCGCGAGATCCTTCACGTCGACGGGCTTCTCGCCCATCTGCAGGTGCAGCCGCTCGCCCGTGTACGGCGTGTGACGGCGCACGACGTCCATGTCGAGCTCGATGCCGAGGCCCGGCTCGTTCGACGGGATGATGTAGCCGTCTTCCCAGCGGATCGGCGTCTTCACGACTTCCGAATGGAAGCCGCCCCACGTCATGATGCTTTCCTGGATCAGGAAGTTCGGCGTGCAGGTCGCGAGCTGGATGCTGGCGGCCGCACCGACCGGCCCGTTGTACAGGTGCGGCGCGATCTGCGCGTAGTGCACTTCGGCGAGCGTCGCGATCTTCTTCGCCTCGAGCAGGCCGCCCACGCGCGCGACGTTCAGTTGCAGGATCGACGCGCCGCCTGCCTGCAGCAGCTTGTGGAATTCGTACTTGGTCGTCAGGCGCTCGCCGGTCGCGATCGGGATCGACGTGTGCTTCGCGACTTCGGCGATCGCTTCTTCCTGCCCCGGCGGCACGGGTTCCTCGAACCACAGCGGGTCGTACTTCTCGAGCCGCTTCGCGAGCCGGATTGCCGACGACGGCACCATCTGCCCGTGCGTGCCGAACAGCAGGTCGGCCTTGCTGCCGACGGCCTCGCGCACGCGCCGGCAGAACAGCTCGCAGCGGTCGAGCACCTCGAGCGACAGCTGGTGGCCCGAGTAGGCCGTGTACGGGCCGGCCGGGTCGAACTTGACGGCCGTGAAACCGAGCTTCACGTTCTCGGCCGCGCATTCGGCCGCGAGGTCGGGATCGTCGTAGTCGTACTCGCCCTTCGCGTTCTTCGGATACAGGTACGTGTACGAGCGCAGCCGCTCGTGGATCTTTCCGCCGAGCAGTTCGTACACGGGCTTGCCGGCGGCCTTGCCGATGATGTCCCAGCATGCCATCTCGAGGCCGCTGACGACGCCCATCATCGTCAGGTCGGGCCGCTGCGTGAAGCCGCTCGAATACGCCTGGCGGAACAGCCGCTCGACGTGATGCGGGTCGTGGTTCAGCAGGTAGCGGTCGAACACGTCGTCGATGATCGGCGCCATGGCCTTCGGGCCGAACGTCGCCGAATAGATCTCGCCGACGCCTTCGATGCCGTCGTCGGTCGTGAGCTTCACGAAGATCCAGTACATCCCGCCGACATGCGGCGGCGGCACGGCGACGATATGGGTTTCGAGCGAAACGATCTTCATGCGGACTCCTGGATGCGGTTGAGGCGGTATTTGAGGAATGCGGCGGCGCCCGCGCCGCAAAGCGCGATCGCCGCGATGTAGCCGAAATAGAGCTGGTAGCCGTGCGCGCCCGGGTAGGTCTGCGTCACGTAGCCGTTGATCAGCGGCACGAACACGTCGGGCGAATAGCCGAGCACCGAGATCAGGCCGATCGCGAGGCCCGCGCAATGCGTCGGCACCTTGCAGTCGTCGAGCAGCGACCAGTACAGGCCGCGGATCGCGTAAGTGAGGATGCCGATGAACAGCACCAGCACGACGAGCATCGCCTGCGGGCTGTGCGGCGGTGCGGCGATCAGCCCGACCAGCGACAGCGCGGCGAGCACGAGTGCCCAGAACAGCACGGACACCTTCGATACGCGATCGCCGAGGAAGCCGCCGCCGATGCCGCCGACCGGGCGCATCCACAGCTTGAGCGTCGAGATGAAGCCGGCCGCCGTCGCGCTGAGCCCGAAGTTGCCTTCGTGCAGGTACGCCGAGAAGCTGTAGGTCGCCCAGAACACCTGGTAGCCGCAGAACACGATCGCCGCGACGAGCCACAGCTCGGGAATCGCCGCGAGCGTCTTCAGGTCGGTCAGCACGTTGCCCTTCGCGCGCTTCGTGGCCGCTGCACGGTCGCCCGTGCGCGCCGGATCCTTCACCAGTGCGAGCAGGATGCCGAGCGCGATGCAGAAGAACGCGTACAGGTGCACGACGAGCCTGAAGCCGGCCGCATCGGTGCCGCCGTGCGCCTGCGTGACGTACGCGAACAGCGTGATCGCGATCGTCGCGAGCAGCGCCTCGACGAGCCCGCGGCCGCCGTCGAGCAGGCCGAAGAAGCGGCCCTGTTCGTCGGGGCCCGCGATCATGTTCACGCGCTTGATCACGGCCGCCCAGAACGTGAGGCCGGTGGTCAGCCCCCAGCCGCCGAAGATCAGCACGAGCGTGTTGAACGACGGCCCGGTCGCGTAGACGAGCCCGAGCGCACCCGTCGCGAGCAGCGAGAAGCAGATCAGCCAGCGCGGCGACAGGCGGTCGGCGAGCCAGCCGCTCGGCAGATAGCTGACGAGAAAGATCGTGCCGAGCGACGAGTACAGGTAGCCGAGCTGCACGTCGTCGATCCGGAAGAACTGCAGCATCGTCGGCTGGTACACCTGCCGCAGGTACAGCATCGGGTAGATCGCACCCGCGGCGATCACGAGCAGCAGCAGTTGCAGGTAGCGTTGCGCACGGGCGTTCGGCGACGCATGGGCGTCGTCGTGCAACGCGAGCGACGCGGCGGGCGTCGACGGTTGGGTCGGCATGATGTCTTCCTCCATCAGACCTCCTTCTCGAGGCGGTCTGCAGATTTGTTTTGTGTGGGTTCGGATCGGGGGCGGCGCGCGCGGCGTGGTGTCGGGGGGGCGCGCGCCGGAAACGGTGCGTCGGCGTGGCCGCGTCAGTACTTCATGACGACGAGGCGCGTCTGCGTGAATTCGAGCATCCCGTGCTTGCCGTCGTCGCCGCCGAGGCCCGAGCGCTTCCAGCCGGCGTGGAAGCCCTGGTACGGATCGGCCGGCGTGCGGTTCACGTACAGCTCGCCGGCCTCGATCGCGTTCGCGACGGTCATCGCGGTGCGGTAGTGCTCGGTGTAGAGCACCGACGACAGCCCGAACTGGTGATCGTTGGCGAAGCCGATGGCTTCGTCGATCGTCCGGTAGCGCAGCACGGGCATGATCGGGCCGAAGGTTTCCTCCTGCACGATCTCCATGTCCTGCCGGCAGTTCGTCAGCAGCGTGGCCGGGTAGAAGAAGCCGCGGCCGTCCGGGATCATGCCGCCGGTTTCGAGCGTCGCGCCTGCCGCGATCGCCCGTTCGACCATCCCGTGGATGTGCGCACGCGCCGATGCGCTGACGAGCGGACCCATCCGCGTGGCATCTTCCGCGCGGTCGCCGCTGCGCACCGCGCCCATCTTTTCCTTCAGCAGCGCGACGAAGCGGTCGTGCACGCTGTCGTGCACGTACACGCGCTCGATGGCCGTGCAGAGCTGGCCGCAATGGGTCGTCTTCGATGCGACGAGCGCGGCGGCCGCGCGTTCGAGGTCGGCGTCGGGCTCGATGATCGCGGGCGTCTTGCCGCCGAGTTCGAGCGACGGCTTCGCGATGTTTTCCTTGCAGTAGTCGAGCACCTTGCGGCCCGCGTTCACGCTGCCGGTCAGCGTGATCATGCCGACTGCCGGGTGCGTGCACAGCGCTTCGGCCGTCGCGTGGTCCATCGTCAGGATGTTGACGACGCCCGGCGGGAAGCCCGCGTCGTCGACGGCTTTCGCGATCTCGAACGCGGACACCGGCGTGTGGTTGCTCGGCCGCACGACCACGGTGTTGCCGGCGATCAGCGCGGGCGCGACCTTGCGCAGCAGCGTGTAGACGGGATAGTTGAACGGGATCAGGCACGCGACGACGCCGATCGGCTCGCGCTGCAGGAACAGGTTTTCGTCGGGCGTGTCGCTCGGGATGATCTCGCCCTCGATCCGGCGCGCCCACTCGGCGTGGTAGCGCGTGATCTGGCCCGCGTAGACGGCTTCGTTCGACGCATCCTCGACGCTCTTGCCGGATTCCTGCGCGAGCGCCGCGCCGATCTCGGGCGCGCGTGCGGTCAGCGCGTCGGCGAAGCGGTGCAGGAAGGTCGCGCGCTCGGCGCTCGGCAGCTTGCGCCACGCCTTCTGCGCGGCGGCTGCGGCGTCGACGGCGGCGAGCGCGTCGGCCGGCGTGGCGGCCGGCACGCGCGCGAACGGCGCTTCGGTGGCGGGATTGTGGACGACGATGAACGCGTCGCTTTCCGGGGCGACGAAACGGCCGTTCACGTAGTTGCGTTCGGTGCGCATGAAGTGACTCCTCCGATGAATGCAGGCGGATCGCTTCGGGTGGCGACACGCGCGGTACGGGACAGAGGCCATTCTGTTCATGCGTTTAGCGCACGACAAACGACTTATTTACGCGTCGAGCATGAGAAAAATGCACGTTACTCGGTGGACTGGTCGCAATCGCCCGTGCGGCAAGGCTGCGGTGGTGGTGGCCGGATGGGGCGCGGGTGATGGCCCTGTTGCATTTTCCGACTGGTCCGAGTGCGGACCGGCGCGGGAGGCGGTAAGGTGTCGCCCGCGGCCGGCGGGTGGGGCCGGCCAGGGGAGATCGCGCGTCAGGCCAGCGGCACCTGAGGCAGCGGCGACGACGGTTCGAGGTGGCGCTTCGCGAGCCAGACTTCCTGCTGGAGCCAGTCGCGGAACTGCACGATGTGCGGCAGGTTCGTCTGCTCGGGCCGCGTGACGAACCAGTACGACTGGTGGCCGTCGACATGCACGTTGAGCACCTGCATCAGTTGCCCGGTGGCGAGCTCGCGCGCGACCATGTGGCGGTCGGCGATCGTGATCCCGAGGCCGTCGATCGCCGCGCGGATCGCATGGTCGAGCAGGTCGAATTCGTAGCCGCCGCGCGTGTCGACATCGGCGATGCCGGCGGCCTTCAGCCAGTGCTGCCAGGTCAGGTAGCGCTGGTCGTCGGTCGCGAGCACGTGCAGCAGCGTGAAGCGGTTCAGGTCGATCGGCGCGCCGTCCTGTCGCAGCCGTGCGTACAGCGCGGGCGCGCAGACGGCGATATGCTGCTCCTGCATCAGCAGTGCGTTGTCGAAGCCGTCCCATTCGCCGTCGCCGAACCGGATCGCGCAGTCGAGCACGCGCGATTCGCCGAGGCTGTCGTGGATGCGGGTGGTGAGGCTCAGTTCGAATTCGGGATGCGCGTCGCGCAGCCGGCCGAGGCGCGGCATCAGCCAGCGTGCGGCGAAGGTCGGCGGCACGTTCGCGCGCAGGCGGTTCAGGTGGGTTTTTTCCTGCAGGCTGCGCACGGTCAGCTCGATCTTGTCGAACGATTGCTGCAGTGCGCGCAGCAGCACGCGGCCGGCCGCCGTCAGCTCGAGCTGGTGATGGCGGCGCTCGAGCAGCGTTTCGCCGAGCTGGCCTTCGAGCTGGCGGACCTGGCGGCTCACCGCGCTCTGCGTCACGTTGAGCAGTTCGGCCGCGCGCGTGAAGCTGCCGGTGCGGCCGGCCATCTCGAAGGCTTTCAGCGCATTCAGCGCCGGCATCTTGCGTCTCACGGGGCAGTGTCGTGTTTGGTGCGGGATGCTTATTGTAGGCGGGAGGCCGGGCGCGCGGGGACGATGAATGGAGGTGATCGAGGGCGCCGGACCTCGGGGTTTTCACGGCATGACGGCCGGCGCTGCCGGCCGGCCACACAACAAACGATACGAACGAAAGGGACACACATCATGCGACGCCTGCCATCGTTGATCGCGCTGCGATTTTTCGAGGAGACCGCGCGTCACCTGAGCTTCAATCGCGCGGCGGTTTCGCTGTGCGTGACGCAAGGCGCGGTGAGCCGGCAGATCCGGCTGCTCGAGGAGGCGCTCGGCGCGCGGCTGTTCGAGCGCGATCACAAGGGCGTGCGCCTGACCGATGCGGGCGAGCGGTTGCTGCCGTTCATCGGGCAGGCGTTCGACACGATCGAGCGCGGCGTCGGCGAAGTGGCCGCTGCGCGGCCGGGCGCGAAGCGGCGCCTGACGGTGTCGCTGCCGCCGACGTTCGCGACGCAGTGGTTTTCGCCGCGGCTCGGCACGCTCGCGGAAGCGCTGCCTGACGTCGAGCTGTCGATCCGCACCGAGCCGGCCGACGATTGTCATTGCCACATCCGCTTCGGGCGCGCGGCGCGCGCCGGGATGCAATCGGAACTGCTGATGATGGAGCGGCATGCGCTCGTCGGTGCGCCGCGTTATCGCGGCGACGCGCTCGACGTGCTGCTTGGCCGGCTGCCGTCGCTGCATGTGCTGCACGAAGGCAAGCGCCTCGCGCTGTGGGCCGACTGGTGCGAGCAGGCGGGCGTGCCGGTTGCGCGGATCGGCGACGGCATCGAGTTTTCCACGCTCGAGCAGGCGATCCGCGCGGCGCGCAAGGGGGCGGGGCTTGCAGTGGTCGACCTGAACATGATCGAGGAGGAGATCGGCGAGGGCAGCCTCGTGCGGTTGTCGCCGGTGCAGCCGATCGGGCCGTTCGGGTACTGGCTCGATGTCGAGCCGGAGAGCGTCGCGGTCGAGCATGTGGTTGCGTTTGCCGCGTGGTTGAGGGAGCAGGCGGGGAGGCGGGGGTAGGCAGCGGGAGCGGCGATGAGACGCGTCCGCCCCGTCACGGGAGGCAATCGGCTCGGTCCGTACCCGCCGCGCCGTGCTTTCGGCCTCGGTATCTGTCAACGATCGTTACCAGGAACGGGGAGCGGCACGATCGTCATCGATCAGGGACACGCGATGTCTTGTCGTCGCTGCCGGTTATGACTCGGGATCCAATCCGAAGTGCAGGAGCGTTTCGCGGCGGGCCAGGGATTCTGCTTCGGCATCGGAGAGGATGGGCAACTGGCTTTTCGACGGATCGATGCGCCCTACGTTGAAGATGGCTCGTCGACGCGGGGATATGCGTGTGGCGGCTGCCTGTGCGTCGTGCTCGAGCGCGGACCTGCGCATGGCCCGCGCCATGCAGTGATGGAGTTCGCGAGTGACGAACGCGTCCAGGAGTTGACGGGCTTCCGACAGGCGAACGGGACGATGCTTGCTGATCGGACGGCCGCGCTTCGACGTCGACCGTGTCATCCGGAATCCGGCGATCGCAATGTGCTTTGAGGTCATTCGTAAATCCCCTTTTCGATCAAGTATTTCTGCAACGTCTGCACCGACTTGCCGTGCGGCGTGACGTCGAAAGTCATCCAGCGATGTGATCCGGCTACGCGCCAGAAATCTCGCCCGAATCGCGTTGCATAGAGCGCGCGCAGCGAGCGAAGCGACCCGTCTGCCAGGCCGACCGGGGCGTTCTGGAAATACTGGAACAGGGCGGCTTCGTCGCCATGCTTGTCGGGAATGGGGGCGTCGAAGCCGAGCCGTGGCCACGCGTAGTATCCATACAGTCGGCGCCCGCCGGGCTTCGGAGCAACCTTGCGGCCCCCTGCTGCGAGTGCGCTGATCCGGGTGATTCCCAACGTATCGCATGCGCGTACGATTCGCCACAGCATGACCGCGCCAAGTCCGGCGATGGCTTGATCGTCGAGATCGATGGCGCTGAGTTCGAGTGCGGACATATCCGAGTTTCGGAAGACCGACACGCGATTCTCGGACCGGATCAATGCAGGGTGCGTGACGCTGAACGTCAACCTGTTCGCGCTGTCGAGATATACCTGAACCTCCGACCCGGCAGGCGCCCCGCACAACGAAACCAGCAGTTCATCGGAAACATCGCCGTCCACGCCGAGCAATGCCGCGATATCGAGATCGTTTCGGGCGATCGTGAGCCGATCGTCGAAGTACGTCGTCTCGTACGGCAGGACATGGCTGAGATCGACACGCTGGGCGGGCATGGCTGCGGGCGATGAGTGTAAAGCACCCAGCATATCGCCGCGAATCCGGTTCGCAGAGTCCGCCAAACGGCCAATCACGAGACGAAGCGATCGCCGATGACATCGCGCGTGACAATCCGCAACGCGCGGTGACATTCGTGCGGGAGATTCGCGACAAGTGCCTGGGGCTTGCCGAGATGCCGCTGGCGTTTCCGCTGGTGCCGCGTTTCGAGCGTCACGGCGTGCGCCATCGCGTATACGGCAACGATCAGATCTTCTACCGGGTCGTCGGCGGTCCGCCGACGCGGATCGATATTCTTCACGTGTTGCACGGCGCGCGGGACTGCGCGTCGATTCTGTTCTGAGCGAATGCGCGCATCGCGTCGCGTCGCGTCCGGAACGAACGAACGAACCCGGTCGAGGCCGGGTTCGTTCAAACCGCATTCCGCGCCGTCACGGCGCCCATGCAGCGTATCGATGGGAACGCCCCGACTGTGACAAGGCAGGCGGGCACGCAACCCGCCCGCCATCGTCAGTGCCCCGACGCCTGCTCCAGCGTCAGATGCTTCGTCTCCGGCGCCCATGCGATCGACACGATCATCCCGACCAGCAGCACGCCGGCCAGCGCGAACATCGTCGCGTGAAACCCGAGCGTCGCGATGCCGACCGGCAGCAGGAACGTGCCGATCGCCGAGCCGAGCCGGCTGCACGCGATCGCGAGGCCCACGCCGCTCGCGCGCACTTCGGTCGGGAAGCACTCGGGCGGGAACACGCCGACGAGATTGCTGAACGCCGACATCGTCAGCGTGAAGATCGCGAACGCGACGATCATCGCGAGGGCCGCCGACGACGGCAGCACCGCGAGCGCGACGAGCGACGCGCACGTCACCGCGAACGAGCCGATCAGGAAGCCGCGCCGCGACAGCCGGATCGTCAGCCAGATGCCGATCAGCGCGCCCAGCACGAGGAAGCCGTTCAGCAAAAGATCCGCGCCGAAGCCTTCGGCGAGGCCGATCGCCTTCAGGATCGTCGGCAGGAACGTGTAGATCGCGAAGTACGGAATCACGAGGCACACGAAGAACGCGCAGTTGAAGACCGTCCGCCGGACCAGGTCGGGCTGGAACAGTCGCGCGAAGCCGCCGTGCGCATGCGGCTCGGCCGAGCCGTCGAGCATCACGTGCGGCCCGAAATGCTTCGCGACGATCGCGCGCGCTTCCTGCACGCGGCCCTTGCCGAGCAGCCAGCGCGGCGATTCGGGCGTGCCGATCCGCAGCACCAGCACGATCAGCGCGGGCAACGCGGCCGACGCCAGCAGCCAGCGCCACGCGTCCGGCGCGGCGTCGCTGTACGCGAGGCCGAGCACGTTCGCGGCGACATAGCCGATCGTCCAGATCACGCTGAACGAACCGAGCAGCGCGCCGCGATGCTTGCGCGGCGAGAATTCGGCGAGGATCGCGTGGCCGACCGTGAAGTCGCCGCCCATCCCGAAGCCGATCAGCACGCGCAGTACGCACAGTTCGAGCGGCGAGCTGACGAAGAACTGCGCGAACGCGGCCGCCGTGATGATCACGAAGCTGGTCAGGAAGATCTTCTGCCGGCCCATCCGGTCGGACAGCCAGCCGAACACGAGGCTGCCGAAGAAGATGCCGATCAGCGCCGAGCTGCCGATCATCCCCATCCAGAACGCGTCGATCGGCATCTGCTTGCCGAGCGCGGCCAGCGCATAGCCGATCGTGCCGAGCGTGTAGCCCTCGGTGAAATGCGCGCCGAACGTCAGGCCGGCGATCTTCACGTGGAAGCGGTTGAGCGGCACGTCGTCGAGCGCGACGGGGCGGTGCGGCGCATCGGCGCCGCGCGACAGCGGCAACGCGCGCGCGGTGCCGGATTGAACGTTGGCTTGGGTCAAGCTGCCTCCGGAATTGTTGTGCATGCGGCGCGCGGGCGCCGGACGACGCCGCGCGAGCCGTGCGAGGCGCCGCGCGGCCGGACGGCGCGCGGCGCGGATCGACCGCGGGGAGCGGTCAGCGGCCGAGGCCGGCCATCAGCGTGTACTTGAGTTCCACGTATTCGTCGAGGCCGTACTTCGAGCCTTCGCGGCCGAGCCCCGATTGTTTGACGCCGCCGAACGGCGCGACTTCGGTCGAGATGATCCCGTCGTTGACGCCGACCATCCCGCTTTCCAGCGCGCCCGACACGCGCCATGCGCGGCCGAGGTCGCGCGTGTAGAAGTACGCGGACAGCCCGAACGGCGTGTCGTTGGCCGCGGCGACGGCGTCGTCCTCGGTCGCGAAGCGGAAGCAGCCGGCGACGGGGCCAAAGGTTTCCTCCTCGGCGATCAGCATGTCGAACGTCATGCCGGTCAGCACGGTGGGCTCGTAGAACGTGCCGCCGAGCGCGTGACGCTTGCCGCCGGTCAGCGCGTGCGCGCCCTTCGCGGTCGCATCGGCCACGTGCCGCTCGACCTTGCCGAGCGCCGCTTCGTTGATCAGCGGGCCCTGGTCGACTTCACCCGCGAGCGCGTTGCCGACGCGCAGCTTGCGCACGGCGTCCGCGAGCTTGTGCGTGAACGCGTCGTACACGCCGTCCTGTACGAGGAAGCGGTTCACGCATACGCAGGTTTGCCCCGTGTTGCGGAACTTCGACGCGATCGCGCCTTCGACCGCCGCATCGAGATCGGCATCGTCGAACACGATGAACGGCGCGTTGCCGCCGAGCTCGAGCGACAGCTTCTTCAGCGTGTCGGCCGACTGCTTCGCGAGCAGCTTGCCGACGCGCGTCGAGCCCGTGAACGACAGCTTGCGCACGACGGACGAACTCGTCAGCGTCTCGCCGATCGCGACCGCATCGCCCGACACGACGTTGAACACGCCGGCCGGCACGCCCGCCCGCTCGGCGAGCACCGCGAGCGCGAACGCCGACAGCGGCGTCTCCTCGGACGGCTTCAGCACCATCGTGCAGCCGGCAGCGAGCGCGGGGCCGGCCTTGCGCGTGATCATCGCGAGCGGAAAGTTCCACGGCGTGATCGCCGCGACGACGCCGACCGGCTCGCGCGTGACGACGATCTGCGAATTCGGCTTCGGGCTCGGGATCACGTCGCCGTACATGCGCTTCGCTTCTTCCGCGAACCATTCGAGAAAGCTCGCCGCGTAGGCCACTTCGCCGCGCGCTTCCGCGAGCGGCTTGCCCTGTTCGCGCGTCAGCAGCTCGGCGAGCGCGTCGCGGTGTTCGAGCATCAGCTCGCCCCAGCGCTTCACGCGGGCGCCGCGTTCCTTCGCGGTCAGTGCGCGCCACGCGGGAAACGCGTGCGCGGCCGCATCGATCGCGCGCTGCGTGTCGTCGGCGCCGCCTTTCGCGACCTTCGCGATCGTCTCGCCGGTCGCCGGGTTCAGCACCGGATAGGTCGCGTCGCTCGCGCCATGCGGTTCATGCCATTCGCCGCCGATGTAGTGGCCGGTCCTCAGAAATTCGTTCATCGTGTTTCGTTCCCTCAGTGCTTCAGTCTGCCGCGAAACTGCCTTGCGCCGGGCGCGACTCGCGCGCGATGCGCTTGCCGGCCGTGTAGTCGTTGATCAGGTCGCACGGCGTGTAGTTACGATCCAGTTCGTGCAGTTCTTCTTCGGTGAGCTTCGTTTCGAGCGCACCGAGCGCGCTGTCGAACTGCGCGACGGAATCCGCGCCGACCAGCATGCTCGCGATGCCGGGGCGGCTCAGCACCCACGCCTGCGCGATCTGCGCGGGCGGCACGCCGCGCCGCTGCGCGACCTTCGCGACCGACGCGGCGATCGCGAGCGACGCGGCGTCGCCGTACATCTGCGCGGTGAAGAAGTCGGTCTGGTTGCGCGTCGATTGCGGCTCGCAGGTGAGCAGGCCGCGCGCGAGCGGGCTGAACACCGACACGCCGACGCCCTGGTCGATGCAGTACGGCACCATCTCGCGCTCTTCCTCGCGATACGCGAGATTGAGCTGCAGCTGCATGTTGATCGGCTTGTCCCAGCCGTTTCGTTCGCATGCCTGCATGATCTTCGCGAACTGCCACGTGTACATCGTCGATACGCCGATGTAGCGCGCCTTGCCCGCGCGCACGATGTCGTGCAGCGTGCTCATCGTTTCCTCGACGGGCGTGTTCACGTCGAAGAAATGCAGCATGAAGATGTCGACGTAATCCATCCCGAGGCGCTTCAGCGAGCCGTCGATGCCGTCGAGCACGTGCTTGCGCGAATGGCCGCCCGCGTTCGGATAGCTGCCCATGTCGTAGCCGACCTTGGTCGTCACGACGAGCTCCTCGCGGCGCGCGTTGCGCTTCAGGATGCGGCCGACCACTTCCTCGCCGACGCCCGTCGAATAGAAATCGGCGAGATCGATGAAGTTGACGCCGGCGTCGAGCGCGCGGCGCACGATCGGTTCGCTCTGCGCCTCGTCGAAGATCCACGGCTTCCACTCGGGCGTGCCCATGTTCATCGTGCCGAGACACAGGCGGGACACCTTCAGGCCGGACTGGCCGAGGCGGACGTATTCCATGCTTCCTCCTGGTGCGGCCTTGCCGGCCGTGCGTGTCTGTCAGCTCTTTTTCGGCGTGTAGAACGGGTTCGACACGTCGCGTGCGGCGGCGAACACCGCGTCGCGATGCGGCAGCCCTTCCATCGCGGCGACGATCGCGTTGCGGCACGCGCGGTAGTTGTTCTCGAACACGGCATCGAGGTCGTCGGTCTGCGGGTTGACCCAGTTCGCCGACACGACGACCCAGTCGTTCTCGGCTTCGGGCGGCAGCGTGCCGTTCTCGAGCGCTTCGGCCACGGCCTTCGCGATGCCGGCCTGCGACGCGCCCCACGTGGCATTGCCATGGAAGTCGCCGGCGATCTGCGCCTTGTTCACGTACAGCGTGAGCGGCTTGGTCGGTATGCCCGGCTGCGCGATCACGACGAACGGCGCATGGCCGGCCGACGGCGTCGCGAGCGCGGTCGCGAACGCCTGCCCGGCCGGGCCGTTGCGCGGTCCGACCAGCACGTTGATGTGCGCGAGGTTGACGCCGGGGCCTTCGAAGCCTTCGCCGATGTAGAGCTGCCTGGATTGGGATGCGGTCATTGCGGTGTCTCGTCGATGAGGTTGGGTGTGAGGCGATTGTGGTGGGCCGCGACGCGGTCGGTGAATCGATGTTTTCTGATCGAGGTATGAGTTTTCGTCGTCTCCGGGAAAGCCCGGAGCCTGGCGCGCAAACGCCCGCCGGGCGGGCCGCGACCGCGGTCGTGACGGCGGGCGGGGCGGGATCGGCGGGTGGGCGTTCGCTTGCCGGCTCCGGGTTTGTCATACCCGGGCAGGGGTTGGAGCGCCGCGCGCATCTGGACAACAATCGGCGTACTCCGAGCCCTATCTTTCGTCTTCCCTTCCATTTTCGAAAGCGAGTAATTTCGATGGCTGCCATTCAGAAGCCCGATTGGTCGAAGCTCAGTTCCCTCGATCCGGAACTGATCCGCGCATTCGTCGCGGTCGTCGAAAGCGGCGGCTTCACCGCGGCGGCCCGGCAACTGCATCGCACGCAGTCGACGATCAGCCTGCGCATCCGCACGCTCGAGGAGCGGCTCGACACGCACCTGTTCATGCGCAACAGCCGGCGGCTCGAACTGTCGCGCGACGGCGAGAATTTCCTGATCCACGCGCGGCGGATCATCCAGGTGCAGAACGACGCGATCCTCGCGCTGAAGCAGGCGAGCAGCGACCGCGGCGTCGTGCGCTTCGGGCTGCCGGAGGACTACGCGGAGCTGTGGCTGCCCGACCTGCTGAAGTCGTTCTATGCGAAGCGGCCGGGCGCGCGCCTGCACGTGCATTGCCGGACCTCGCTCGAGTTGCTCGAACGGCTGCAGGCCGGCGAGCTCGACGTCGCGCTCGTCGTGCGGCACGGGCCGAATGCAGGCGGGCGGCTGCTCGGCCGTCACGACGTCGTGTGGGCCGCGCACCGGGATTTCGCGCTCGGCCCGCAGGCGTCGGTGCCGCTCGCGCTGTTTCCCGAGACGTGCTGCTACCGGCAGCGCGGGCTGCAGGCGCTCGCGACGGCCGAGCGGCCGTGTCACGTCGTCTATACGAGCCAGAGCCCGACCGGCATCAAGATCGCGGTGAACCACGGCGCGGCCGTGACGATGATCGATCGCTGCACGCTGCCCGAGAACTGGCGCGTGCTCGACGAGACGGACGGGTTCCCGCCGCTGCCGGCGGCCGATCTCGAACTGCATCGCTCGCCCGGCATCTGCGACCCGCTGACCGACGATCTCGTGTCGCTGATCGAATCGATGGTCGACGAGCGGCGGCGTGCGTCGCTCGAGGCATTCGCGTAGCGGGGCGATTGCGCAGCAGGCGGGGCGGGCCGGATGGGTTGGGGCCGGATCGGCGTGGCGCCCCGCGTCCCGCATGCCGTTTTTTGCGTCGCCGCCGCATTTTTTTGCACGACGTTTATGCGGTCTCTTCTAAGCTGGGGATGTGTCGAACAGCCGAGACGGCTTCCGTCCGCTCCATGACCTTCATTCATCCCGTTCCCGCCTTCGATGTCGCCGGCCGCCAGGTGCGCGCCGGCGCACGCTCCAATGTCATTCCGTTCCCGCCGCCGCGCCCGCGCCTGCAGTTGCCCGTCACGCTGACGGCCGACTCCGGCGAACACGCGCGCGACCGGCTCGCGTCGCTGCTGCATTCACCGCTCGGCGTGTATGTCGTCAGCGCCCGCGCGGTGCGCGACGTGATCCACGTTCACTTCGAGATTGCGCCGGAAGATCTGGACTTCACGCTGCACACGCTGATCGCGCAGCAGGCCGATGCGGTGATCGGGCCCGTCGCGCGCCGGTTGCGTGTCGGGCCGCGGGCCCGGTGAGCCGGAGCGCGCCGATTGCGCTGCGCGTCGTGCGCGGCGCCGATCCTGAATACGGAGTGACCATGTACCTCACCGAAGACTTGCCTGTCGCGCGGCCGGCCGGCCGCCGCGTACGGACGGCGTCGCTGCCGTCGGGCCAGCAGCTCGCGCGTCAGCTGGTGACGACGGTGCGCGTGGCCGAAGTGCTGCTGCACCAGTCGATCGTCGTGCCCGACGGGCATCAGTGGTCGGTCGACACCGAGCGCGTCGACGCGGCCGGCGGGCCGCTCGCGGCGTGGGAAACCTGCGTGGCGTTGCGGATCGGCAAGGTGTTCGCGCCGACGGTCAGCCCGGCCTCGCGCGTCAGCGATCGCGACCAGGTCGCGGTCGAGATCCGGCTCTGCCTGCCCGAGCAGGAATACGTGGCCGAGCGGCGCGTGAGCATCTTCGGCCGCCGCCACGGCCACCGGTTCGGCGCGACGCTGTCGGTCGCGTCGGGCGCGCAGTGGGGCTGGCAGCGGACCGAGCACGTGCCGGCGGAACACAAGCACGTGCGCGGCGACACGCTCGAAGCACTCGTCGATGCCGTCGCCGCGCACGTCAACGCGGCGCTGCGCGCGGCCGGGTTCGGCGCGACGCGCTGATTACACGTCGCCGGTCTGCCCGGTCTGCCGCTGCAGGTCTTCCATCAGCTGTTCCGCGAGGAAGTCGCACGGCGGCCGCTTCGATTTCGTGCTGCGCGCGAGGATCAGTTCGAGCGGCGGCAGGTCGGGCAGCCCGTGCGCGCGGCCGAGCATCGACAGTTGCGCGGGAATCGCGCAGCGCGCGAGCGGCGCGACCGCGAGGCCGGCCTCGACCATGCTGAGCAGCCCGAGCAGGCTCGGGCTTTCATACGACGTGCGGTATGGCACCTTCGCGCGTTCGAGGCTGCGGATCGCGTTCTCGCGCGCGACGCTGCCCGGCATGAACACCGCGATCGGCAGCGGCCGTTCTTCCCAGACGCGCGGCCCGTTCGTCATCGCGGCCCACGCCATCGGCTCGTGGCGGATGAAGTCGCCGGTCAACCCCTTGATCCGCGTGCCGCACACGAGGTCGACGGTGCCGTCCTTGATCAGCGGCGCGAGCGCGCTGCTCGGCAGGCCGATCACCTGGATCTCGACCTTCGGGTAGGTTGCCGAAAACTTCTTCAGGACCGACGGCAGCAGCGACGATGCATAGTCGTCCGGCACGCCGATCACGACCTTGCCGGTCACTTCCGGCCGCACCACGGCCGCCCATGCCTCGTCGCGCAGCGCCAGCATTCGTCTGGCGAATCCCAGCAGCACCTCGCCCTCGCGCGTCAGCACGATGCTGCGCGGCTTGCGCATGAACAGCGGCCGGCCGATCGCGTCTTCCAGGCTCTTGATCTGCATGCTCACAGCCGACTGCGAGCGGTTCACGGCTTCGGCCGCGCGGGTCATGTTGCCGGTCTCCGCGACGGCGACGACGGTGGCCAGCACGTCGTGATCGAGCATCTTCATCGGTATCAGGAAAACTGAACGTAACGATCAGCATTATGCGTTTTTATTGTTGATGTGTGTCTGCCATAGTGCGATCACGCTGGCGTTCTACCCGAGGGTGGCGCGGCGTTCAGGCCGGTCGATCCGGCGTGCAGGACTGGACAAGGAAGCGTGGTGTATCGATGATCGACCATCCGTTGCGCGCCGCACTGGCCGCGGAATTGCATGCCCGGCCGTTCCTGCGGCTCGCCGAAGCCGTGTCGCTCACGCATTACGCGATCTATGCGGACGGCCAGCCCGATATCCACGAAACGCTGCTGCACGCGCTGTGCCGCGACACCGGCATTGCCGCGCCGCATGAAGGCGCGACGCACTACGCGGTGCAGTCGCCGTGCGGCTGGCACCTGAAGTGGGAGCGCCACACCGAATTCTCGACCTTCACGTTCGTCGCGCCGCGTCGCGATACCGGCTACTTCGACGATCTCGCGATCGAAGGCATTCCGGCCGCGTGGTTCGCGCGGCTGGCGGGCATCCGTTTCGTAGCAGTCCGGATGGAACTGCTGTCGGGCGACGCCGCACGGCTCGTCTGCGGCGACCTGCGCCGCTGGATCGACGGGCCCGCGCTCGTCGGCAGCAGCGTGCTGGGCGGCGGCAAGGTGTTCTGCGACTGGCATGTGCGCGATGACGGTTTCATGCGCTTTCTCGTCGTCGACGAGGATTTCCGCGAGGAGCAGGGCGGTCGTCTGCTGCAGCGCCTGTACGAGATCGAGACGTACCGGATGATGGCGCTGCTCGCGCTGCCGGTCGCGCGCCGGATGAGCCGCGAACTCGACGAGATCCATGCGGCGTTGCATGCACTGATGCAGCGGATGGACGCGAGCGGCGCTGACGGCGACGACGCGGCCCTGCTCGTGAAGCTTACGCATCTCGCGGTGCGGGTCGAGGCGCTGTCGGGGTCCGGCGGCCGTTTCAGCGCATCGCGTGCGTACGAAAAGCTCGTGCTGGCGCGCATCCAGGAACTGCGCGAGGAGCGCATCGAGGGGATGCCGACGATCGCCGAATTCATGGAGCGGCGTTTCGCGCCGGCGATGGAAACCTGCCGCAGCGTATGGGCGCGTCACGAGCAGATTGCCGCGCGGATCGCCCGCGCGGTCGACCTGCTGAGGACGCGCGTCAATCTCGCGCAGGAAAAGGACGTGACGCGCTTGCTGGCCGGGATGGAGCGCACCGCGCGCAACCAGCTTCATCTGCAGCATGCGGTCGAGGGACTGTCGGTGGCAGCCATTTCGTACTACGTGCTGTCGCTTGCGACGGCGGCGTTCAAGGCGCTGCACGTGATGAACCTGCCGGTCGATCCGGAACTGGCGGAAGGCCTGCTGATCGCGCCCGTCGTGTTCGCGGTGATTCACATCACGCGGCGCACGCGCGCGCAGCTCGCAAGGCCGGAGGCCGCGCATGACGGCGCGCCTGTGCATGCGGCAGTGTTGAAGCAAGTCGGTTAGTCGATCAAAAACATAATCAAGGAAAGGAGTGGAGATGACTTTTTCGCAGAATCAAGCGGGGTTTTACAGCGAGTTCGATCTCGCGTTCGACGAACCGGAATCGGCACGCATGACGTCGTATCAGGCCGTGCTGCACGAACCGATGACGTCGCTCGTCGGGAATACGCTCGATCGGCCGGATGTCGCGGCAGTGGCGATTCTGGGGTACAACTGACGTACGACGCGGGAGCGTGAGTTACCCGACCGCGAGTGCGGCCGGTGGTTTGCTGGCCGGACCGAAGTGTGATGTTCAGTCGCCTGAGAGATCGCCGATCGAAGCGCCGTGAGGAATTTGACCGGACGTGACTTGCCGGACGTATTCGTCCTGGGCGTCCTTGATGTTCTTGGAGATGTTGCCGAGGACTTTCTTGATGTAGTCCTTGGCGGAATCGGTCTGACGCGCCATCCAGCCCTTTTCCTCGATTTCGCGCAATGTCATGAACACACCGTCGCCGAGCGCTACGTTGTTGAGCGGTGTGATGGTGTTATGCACGAAATTGTCGAAGAATGCGATGACTTCAGGCGTCAGTTTCGGCGGATGTACCCATGCGGTGGCCAATGCACGCACGGTTTTGTCCGAGATGTCGTCGACCGTGCGGCGCTCGCCGAACGTGAACTGGGGGATCTTGGAATTCGGATCCTGACTCTTGTAGTACCAGTCGCGACCTTCGTAGTTTGGCAAGCCGCCGCCACTCGTGAAGATCGAGTTGTAAACGTCCGCATCCACGGTGTTAATGAAGAGGTTGCTACCGGTGCTCGAATGAGCCGTTCGATCGTGGACATAGCGTGCCCATGACACGAAGAGCTTTTGATGCTCCAAGAAGTGCTTTTCGAGCGGACCACTCGATTTCGGCAGCATCGCGGTATAGGCTGCGAAGAGGTCGTTGACTGTAAGGTTCCGGCCGTTGACGTTGACGGTTTTCTGGAAATCGAATTCCTTTGCTGCGGTGGGGCGCTTGTCGCGCATTTGTGACAGCGGGAGGAGTGGTACGCCGGCTGCCCACGCACGATCAAGCATGTTGCGTGCAGACACGCGCGCCAGCTCGGCGGACTTGTTGTCTTCTCCTTCGCGAAACCCCCCGCCGACGTCGGATTGACTGCCGGGGTAGACGATTTCAAGCAGATTGGCGTGATCGGGCGACTTTCTCGGTGAATCGAGATTCTTATAGAAGCGTAGTTCTGTCGCCGCGACGTGATGAACGATGGACTTGAATTCCTTCTGGAGGTCGTACTCGCCGAGCGATTGTTTAGCCAGGCCGATGAACATGCTCAGCCCTTTGATGCTGAAGCTGACGGCCTTCCCTTCGCCTGGAATGACGCCAAGCACGGGGGAGACGACCTTGGTAAAAATCGAATCCGCAAAAGAAGTCGACACGCAATCGAATAGGCCCATAAAGTCAAATTCGACGGGGATCCCGTCATACGTCATTTGGCCGTTCGTTTGCTTGCATACCTTGCCGATGAGTTCGTTTGCAAATTTTCGGGCAATGGTGCCGCCGCGATCGTAGCCGAACATCGCTACACGAATTCGTAGAATTTTGCGGGGATCGAAATCCCGTGCGTCCTGTACGTTTTGCTTGAAGTCGGCGACCGCCTGCTTTACACGGATGTCGAAGCCGGTTCCCATATATCCAGCACTAAACTCGCTGTCGCGGACAGGTTGGTACGAGTCCGCGGCGATGCTCACACCTGAAGAGATCAGCTCGGGGCCGAGCTTTTTCACAGAAAACGATTCTTTGATACTATTTTTTGCTGTGGTGCTCGCGGCAGCGGTACCTTCCAGAACTGCGGATTTGGCTCGAGTTAGTAGCCCTTTGTCGCCGGCGTCACTCGTTGCCCGTTTGCGGATATCGGCCACGATAGCGTCAGCAGGTCCCTTCAGAAACTTGTCCTTTGCCATCTTCTCTGCAGTGGATGCAATATCCCCTGCTACCTTCTTGCCGGTGCCGACCGTCTGGTTGGCAAGGTCGCGCCCCATCCCGTCGTAGTACATCTTGTAGATGCCGCGTTCGTCGTTCGTTTCTTCGTGCGCATTGAATAGTCGAAAGATATTCGACGGGTGATCGACATCCTTTAGCCCTTGAGCAAATCCATCAAAAAAGAAGGATTGATAGATTTCCTGATGACAGCGAAAACAAGGGCTTGGCGGTTCGGGGGGGAGCTGAGCGCTGACGCTCGCTGCGCGTGATGCGCGGGAGTCCGCGGAGGCTGAATCGGCTCGGCTCGGGTTGGCGCTTTGGGCAGAACTGGCTTCGTTTGACATGCGGCGCTCGCTATCTTAGTTTGCGTTCGGAATGTTTGCCTTGATTCGACGTTCGACCCACTGCGCCTCAATTTTCCGATCAGGCAGAAAATGGAATGCGATATAGCCGCCGTGCTTGTTCGGTAGCGGTGGAACGGGAATTTCAGTTTCGTACACTTCATTCGGCACGTTTTTCCGCGCCTCGTCTTTGGTCAGATCATAAATAATCTTGATGTGCCAAGTTTTTTTCCCGCGAGGAACATCCATGCAGCACACGATGCCACCGCCTCCTTGGGATTCGTGCGCATACGAGCCTCCTGCGCCGAAATCGTCGATCTGAAAGCTGTAGATGCTTCGATCTGTGTGATTGAAACTAATGACCCGATATGGGCCGTACCCCCCGGTTTGTGCGTGTACCCACCACGCGCCACTGAGCAACAGCGCCGCGATGATGGCAGGGCTGAGAATGAAGCGGCGAAGAAAGTTCAGCATGTCGATGTTCCTGTCATTCAGTTCGTTGCGGAGGACGCGTCGCTCCGAGTGTTCGGGTTGTGCTGATCTGTCCGATATTCGACCCACTTGGCGTCGATCTTGCGCTCAGGCAGGAAATGGAACTCGATATAACCTTCGCGTTTGTTCGGCAGTTTCGGGACGGCAATGTCCGTCTCATAGACTTCCGGCGACAGGTTCTTTGCATCTTCTTCCGGCGTCAGGTCGTATGTGACCTTGATGTGCCAGGCCTTCTTGCTTCGTGGTACTTCCATGCAGCAGGCGGTACCGCCGCCACCACCGAATTGACGGGCATGTACGCTGCCGGCACCGAACTCGTCGACTACGAAGCTATAGACGCCTCGGTCGGTGTGATTGAAACCTACGACACGATAGGGGCCATAGCTCCCAGTCTGCGCATGTACCAACGGTGCTGCGCTCAACAGCAGCGTTGAGGTTACGATCAGAGTGCACGGGATGCAGCGGATGTTCGAAGTCTCCATGTTTCTGTCATTCACTCTGTCATGGGCGAAGCATTGCTCGTTGCATTCGGGTTGTGCGGATCGGTCGGGTATTCCACCCATTTGGCTTCGATCTTGCGGTCGGGCAGGAAATGAAACTCGATATAGCCGTCGCGCTGATTCGGTAACTTTGGCACGGCGATGTCTGTTTCGTAGACCTCGTTTGGCAAACCATTCCTGTACTGCTCCTGGGTCAACTCGTACTTGATCTTGAGATGCCAGGTTTTCTTGCCCCTCGGTACGTCCATGCAGCATACGGATTTACCGCCACCGCCGCGTTTATGGGCGGTGGAGCCTCCCGCCCCAAACCCGTCGATCATGAAACTATAGATACTCCGATCGGTGAAGTTGTACCCGATGACGCGATACGGCCCGTCGTTCCCCGCATGCGCCGGCGCACCCCACAAACCGCCCGCAGCTACCACGCCGACCGCAACGGCCCGACGCATCCCGCCCGGCCACTTGCGTACCATTCCTATCTCCCGCCGATCAGTCCGCGTCGGGCAACGCATCGACTGCCACCACCGCTTGCTCCCGCTCCGCGGCATACCCTGCGAGCGGATGCCCATCCAGAAGCTCCGCCCACACATCCTTATCGACGTCCGTGAGCGTTTCCGACAACGGCGGTGGCGCTTCTCCGCGCGCCGCGATTTTCCCGGCGATCGCCGGATGCACGTCGAACGCCGGATGCACGTTCATCCCGACCAGCACGAAATATGCGAGATCGTTCTCGTTCGCGAGCCCATGCCGTTCCCGCGCCCGCGCGACCAGATCCTTCACATAGCGAATGCCCCAGCGGTCCGGCACGGCCGACATCGGCGGGAGAAATTCGTCATGCAACTGAAAATAGAGCGTCTCCGCAAACCCTTCGCGCGCGAGCGCATCGTATTGCGCATCCGTGAACACGATCGGCGTCGCGGCGGCGGCAGGCAATGGCCCCTTTTCGTCGCCGACGATGCTCTCCCACGGATCGAACCGGTAACGCAGTTCGACGAACGTCGCCAGCAGTTCGCGCCGCTGCGCAGGCGTGAGGATCGGCAAGAGGTTTTCGAGAATCGACGGATCGTAGTAGCGCAGCAGCGCCTGGCGAGCATCGGGCAACGTCGCCTCGGCGAGCGGGTGCAGATACGCGGCGAGTTCCGGCAACGCATGACCGGTCGCGAGCCACACGACGAGATCCGAATCGTCGCCGGCATTCAGCAGATCGAGCATCGTCGTGCGTGTTGCATCGTCCTCCGCCGTCAGGTCGAGCAGGAACGGACCGATTTCGGGCCGCGACGCTTCGAGCATCGTGTCCGGATACAGCGAGTGCCACGCGATGCCGCGCGCACGCGCCACATCGAGCACCGTATCGTCCAGTGCACCGTCGACGAGCGCCAGCAGGCGCAGCGCGCGCGTTTCAGCGGCTTGCCGCGTGCGATGCCAGTCGCGCAGGTCGTCGTGCCGTTGCGCGGCGGTCGTGCGCGGCCACTGTGCCGGCAGAGGCAGCCCGCGAGTCAGGTCGTGAAACGGCTTCATCGAAGCGGCGGATGTCATGTACGGGGCGTCAGTGCGGATTTCATTTTTGCGGCGCTGCGCCGGCATTCCGAACACACGCCTTCGGGCAGGCGCGGCATCGGGTAGTCGGTGCTGGCCGGGCCCGAGAAGCTGTGGTCGCTGCCCTTGAAATCCACCTTGCCGGGCGCGTGGATCTCGATGTTGCCGTTGCCGATGCGGATATACGCACCGCCGGACGTCAACAGGATCGGCTGTTTCGACGCGACGTCGATCTGCGCCGTGGCGGCGACGATCTTCACGGTCTTCTGTGCGGTGAGCTGGATGTCGTCGTCGTGCGCGCGGATCTCGATCTTGCCGTTGCCGGCGAACAGCTTCATCCCGGCGTTCTGCGCGAACAGGCTGACCGACGAAATCACGCTGGCGATCAGCGATTTCCCGGTCGCGAGATGAGTCGTCTGGCCGCTGACGATGTTGACGTGCCGGTCGGCAACCATCTGCAGCGACTGCTGGCTCGCGAGCCCGATGCCGGCCGGGCTGCCGAACAGCATCACGGGCTGCGCGAACGCATTCGCGTTGCCGGTCCCGCCACCCGACGTGCGTCCGCCCGACGCGGCACCGGGCATGCTTTGCTGGGTCGCGTCGGTGAACGTCTTCAGCGCGTCGCGACCGGGGTTCAGCGTGTCGGCCTGATGCGTCTCGCTCACGTCGGACAGCGATTCGAGCAGGCCTTCGGCGCCGACGAGCTGCTGCTGCGTCTCGCGTACGTCGAGCGGCTGGCTCGATACGCCCTTCGGGTGCGTCGTGACGTACAGGCCCTGGTTCGCGCGTAAGGCACCGTAGGCATCGGTTCGCAGGTCGAAGCCGCTGCCGGCGTACGCACCGCGCGTATTGCCGGACTGCTCGATCAGATAACCGACATGCAACAGGCTGTTCGCCGTGCTGCTGTACAGCTGCGAGCGGTTTTGCCCGGTCGCGTCGTCCATCACGAGCTGGTTGTAGCCGCCGCCCGCGTATTCCTTCGAGCGGAATCCGGACAGCAGCCCGTCGGTGTGCCACTGCGGTTTGGTCGCGCCGTTGTAGAGCCGTGCGGTGACGATCGGCCGGTCGCAGTCGCCGGACATCCAGTCGACGACCACTTCCTCGCCGATGCGCGGCACATGCACGCTGCCATATCCGCCGCCCGTGTCAGACGACGCGACGCGCAGCCAGCACGATGCGCGCTCGTCGCCTTCATTCTGGCGATCCCAGTGAAACCGGACCTTGATCCGGTTCAGCTCGTCGGTATGGACTTCCTCGCCCTTCGGCCCCGCGACGGTGGCGGTCTGCAGATGCATTTCCGGCTTCGGGTGTTCGAACGGGCTGCGGAAAGGCACCGTCTGGCGCTGTGCCTCGATTTCGACGAGATAGAAGCCTTCGCTGCCGTCGGCGTGGCGCACGGTCATCGCGCCGGCCGCGTCGCCGAGCTGTGCCTGCATCGCGTCGAACTGCGCGGCCAGGCCGTGCGGGAAATGCGACGGCGTAGCCGGAAGGTTGTTCCTGATCCACCACACCGTCTCGACGACCGCGAACCGGTTGCCGTCCTGTTCGGCCGGCGGATGGGCTGCATGGTCGGTCAGCTCGAACACGCGGCCTGCGTCGATGCCGCGCATCCCGCCGATACCGTGGAAGCGCTTCGCGCGCGATTCCCATTCTTCCATCCGGATGGTCGACTGGCGGTTGCCGTCACCCTGGGCGCCGTACGTGTAGGCGCCCGTGTACGTGTAGACCTCGGCCTGGTCCGGCAGGTCGCCCTGGTCCGGCCGGGCCGGGACGTCGGTGCCCTTCGGATTGAGCGCGGTGCCGGGTGACTTGTAGTCGAACGTGCGCGTCGTGTAGCGACTGCTTTGCAGTGTGCGGGTGCCCGACCACTGGACGAGGGCCTGGGTCTCGTCGCCCGAGGCCGTGCGCTGGAACGGCACGCGGGCCGGCGTGACGACCGGCAGCGCGTGCAGCGAATCGGTGATCACCAGCGTATGGTGCGAGCCGTCCGGCGCCTGCTCGAAATAGCCGAACAGGCCTTCGTCCTCGAGCAGGCGATGGACGAAATGCCAGTCGTCCTCGAACTGCATGCAGAACGACCGGTTCCGCAGCGGCGCGGAAAGCGCGAACCGGAACATGCCGGCGGCTTGCGGATGCTGGTTGAAAACGTCCGTCAGGATTTCGTCGGCAGTGCGGTCCTGCCAGATGCGCTGGTCGCGGCGGTAGCGGAGGAAGCCGAGCCACGACATGAAACGAATCTGGTATGCGGTGATGCCGCCGTCGAAGCCGAGCCGGCGCGCGGTCTGCACATAACCGTGCCATGGCAGATAGGCGTCGCCTTGCTGTTCGATCCACAGCGTGACGGGCTGTGCGATCAGCTTTTTCAGCTCGATATTGTCGCGGTTCGACACGGCGTCGACCGTGAACGTGTAATCGCGGCCCAGCCGCGATTCGCCGCGAACCGTCTGCGGCAGCAGGACATTCTGGCCCAGCGGCGTGTCGAGCTTGAGCAGGCGAGCTTGCTGAAACAGGCCGCCGCCGATCGCGCGAACCAGTTCTTGGGAATTCATCGTCGTGGCCCTCTTGAATCGAGAACGATGAGCAGGCAGGCGATTCGATCGCCGGTTTTATCGTACAAATTCTCTCGATTCGCGATTTTACAGGATAAATCGCGCGAATTCGGGGTTGGCAGCACCGGCTGGACTCGGGGCCCGGCCCGCCACGTTCGGCCGGCCGGAGGGCCATCCGCGGCCGAGCGGACCCGACGCGACGGTCCGTGTCATCGTGACCGTCCGAGCGGCCCCGCCCCGTACCCGAGCGCCAGCTCGACGAACGCACGCGCGGCGGCGCTCCGGTACGCGCCCTTGCGTTGCAACAGCACGGCCGTGCGCCTCAATACGGCCGGGTCGATCGCGACGGCGACGAGATCGTCGTGCCCCGTCGCGATCGTCGCGGGCAGCAGCGTCGCGAGGTTCGTGCGGCGCACGATCTCGATCACCGCGCCCAGCGAATTCGCCTCCATCAGCACGCGCGGCTGCACATCGTGTTCGCGGAAATAGCGATCGATCTGCGCGCGCGTCGCGAACTCCGCGGTGAGCAGCACGAGCGGCGCGTCGTGCAGCGCGCGCAGGCCGGCCTTGCGCTTTCCCGCGAGCGCGTGCCGGCGGTTCACGACGAGCGCGAGCGTTTCGACCAGCAGTGTCTCCACTTCGATATCGGCCGACTGCACGTCCTCGAATGCGATGCCGACATCGAGCTCGTCGTCGACGAGCAGCGTCTCGATCCGCTCCTGCGACATCTCGCGCACCGACAGCGTCATGTCCGGATAACGGCCGTGAAACGCCTCGACGAGCGGCCCGACGAGATAGCTCGTGAAGGTCGGCGTGACCGCGATCCGCAGCGAGCCGCGGCTCAGGTCCTGCACGTCGTGAATCGCGCGCCGGCCTTCCGCGAGATCGTGCAGCGCCTGCCGCGCATAGCGGAAATACACGTCGCCGGCGTCCGTCAGCCGCGTGACGCGCCCGGTGCGGTCGAACAGCTGCGCGCCGAGCGTCTCCTCGAGCTGGCGGATCTGCTGCGACAGCGCGGGCTGCGACACGTGCAGCGCGGCGGCCGCGCGCGTGAAGCTGCGGTGCTCGGCGACGGCCAGGAAGTAGTTGATATGGCGCAGCAGCATGGCGGTTCCTATAAGTCGTGCTTATCCGGTGGATCATAAATCAGTCTTTTACGTTATTGGAAGTCCGGCGTAACCTGCCCTTCATCGATTCCACCTGCACCGGAGAACACGCGATGAAGGACATCATTGAAGGCTTCCTGAAGTTCCAGCGCGACGCCTATCCGGAACGCGCCGCGCTGTTCCGCGATCTCGCCCGCAGCCAGAACCCGCGCGCGCTGTTCATCTCGTGCTCGGACAGCCGGCTCGTGCCGGAACTCGTCACGCAGCGCGAACCGGGCGACCTGTTCGTGATCCGCAACGCCGGCAACATCGTGCCGTCGTACGGCCCCGAGCCGGGCGGCGTGTCGGCGTCGGTCGAATATGCGGTCGCCGCGCTGCGCGTGACCGACGTCGTGATCTGCGGCCATTCCGACTGCGGCGCGATGACCGCGATCGCGACCTGCCAGTGCATGGACCACATGCCGGCCGTCGGCCACTGGCTGCGCTACGCCGATTCGGCGCGCGTCGTGAACGAGGCGCGCACGCATCGCAGCGAACGCGAGCGGATCGACTCGATGGTGCGCGAGAACGTCGTCGCGCAACTCGCCAACCTGAAGACGCACCCGGCCGTGCGGCTCGCGCTCGAAGAAGGGCGTCTCGCGCTGCACGGCTGGATCTACGACATCGAATCGGGCTGCATCGACGCCTATGACGGCGCGACCGGCCGGTTCGTGTCCCTCGCGGACCACCCCAGTGTCCGCGCGACGCCCGCGACGCTTGCCGTCGCGGCCTGAATCCGAATTGCTCCCACCCCACCACGAGGAATTGCCATGATCCAGTCCCAGCACAGCCAGACTGCCCGCCACGCGCTTGCGGAAACCGTCGTTCTCGCGAAGGCGCGCAAGAACCTGTCGTTCGCGCAACTCACCGAAGGCACGGGCCTGAGCGAGGCGTTCGTCACGGCCGCGCTGCTCGGCCAGCATGCGCTGCCGGCCGATGCGGCGCGCGTCGTCGCCGACAAGCTCGGCCTCGACGACGATGCGGTACTGCTGCTGCAGACGATCCCGCTGCGCGGCAGCATCGACGATCGCGTGCCGACCGACCCGACGATCTACCGTTTCTACGAGATGCTCCAGGTGTACGGCACGACGCTGAAGGCGCTCGTTCACGAGAAGTTCGGCGACGGCATCATCAGCGCGATCAACTTCCGGCTCGACGTGAAGAAGGTCGACGATCCCGAGGGCGGTTCGCGCGCGGTGATCACGCTCGACGGCAAGTACCTGCCGACCAAGCCGTTCTGACGCCCGCGCGGCGCCGCGGCAGCGGTGCCGCGCAGGTTCCGCCCGGCGTGCGCCGGCTGCCGGCCGGCGCGCGTTCCCGCCATTCCGTTTCAACGAGGACACAGCCATGGATTTTGTGAAACGCACGATCGATCTCGCGATGAAGAACGTGGAAGAGGGCGGCCGCCCGTTCGCGACGGTGATCGTCCGCGACGGCGAGATCGTCGCGGAGAGCCCGAACCTCGTCGCGCAGACCAGCGACCCGACCGCGCATGCCGAGATCCTCGCGGTGCGCGACGCGTGCCGCAAGCTCGGCACCGAGCACCTGACCGACTGCGAGATCTACATCCTCGCGAGCCCGTGCCCGATGTGCCTCGGCTCGCTGTACTACTGCAGCCCGAAGCGCGTGATCTACATCACGACGCGCGAGGATTACGCGCCGTTCTACCGCGACGACCGCAAGTATTTCGAGCTCGACACGTTCTATGCCGAATATGCGAAGCCGATCGAGGAGCGCCGGCTGCCGATGGTGCAGCAGAAGCACAGCGGCGCGATCGACGTGTACCGGCGCTGGAAGGAACTGAACGCGAAGTGACGTAATTCGCGCGGCGCACAGGCCGCGCGTGGCAGCCGCCCGGCTGCTCGTTTTCCCCACCCTCCGTTTCGCCCGGCGGCACGCGTGCCGCCGGGTGCCCGCGCTGCTGCGCGGCGCCGGGTCGTGCCCCCTTTCTCCTGCCTCCCCAAACATCGATCCCGTTCAATGTCCGGAACGAAAATCCGCGATCCAAAAAGTTTTTGACGGGTTTAAAAATTCGCCCTGGAGACGACAGAAACGTGCGGAAAGCCCGATGAAAACCGATGAAATGTTCATGACAGCCAGCGCATCGGCCGATTCCGGTCGCGCCTGACGCCTGAGATTCGCTTACCTGCTCAACACGGACCATCATGAAACGGGATTCATTCAGTACACCTGATGCAATGCATCGCGCGACGACGGACATGCTCAAGCCGAACGACGCGTTCGTCCGCATCGAGAACGTCGTGAAGAAGTTCGGCGACAGCACGGCCGTCGACAACGTGAACCTGACGATCGCGAAGAACGAACTGTTCGCACTGCTCGGCAGCTCGGGCTGCGGCAAGTCGAC
>JAIRVP010000025.1 GCA_031253835.1 Burkholderia sp.
TCCGCTACTACAATCACGACCGCATCAAGCTCAAGCTAAAAGGGCTGAGTCCCGTGCAGTACAGAACTCAGCCCCTGGCGGCCTAATTTACCCGTCCAACTTTACGGGGTCAGCTCAGATCGGGTGCCTTTTTCATTGCCTGCCGGCGGAACCGGGCGGGACGCGCGACGTTACGCGCCGAGCTCCGAATGATCGCCGTGCGACTGCTTCGCGGTGTCGACGCTCGCGTCGTCCTGCGGCGATGCTTCCTTCGGCGCGGCCGTCTTCGCCGACGTCGCGCTGTCGAGCGTCGCGTGCACGCGCTTCGCGCCGCCTGCCGCCCCCGTCACGGCAGCCGTGACGATCGGCTTGGCCGGCTGAGCCGGTGCCTGCGGTGCGTTGATCGGCACGCTGCGGCCGCGCGCAACATCGCGCAGGCGACCACGCTCGGCCATCACCTTCGAACCGTAGCCGTTGTCTTCGGGGTTCGTCGAACCGTTGTACATGCGCAGGCCGTTCGCGAGCGAACCGCCGCGTGCGATGCAGTCCTTCAGCACCAGCGCGCCGACCTGCAGGTTCGCGAGCGGCTGCAGCGCCGTATCGGTGCCGCCGAAGTATTCGAACTTGTCGGAATGGACCTTCGACATGACCTGCATCAGGCCCTTCGCACCGACGCCGCTTTCGGCGTACGGGTTGAAGCCCGACTCGATCGCCATCACGGACAGCAGCAGCAGCGGATCGAGGCCGACGTCGCGGCCGGTCTGGAACGCAGCCTTGACGAGCTGGCCGAGCGGCTCCTGGGCGACGCGGTAACGGCGCGACAGGTAGGTCGCGACGAGCGCCTGTTCGCGGTTCGACGCGAGCGCACGATCGTCGCGCGCATCGGCCGCGACCCGCTGGGTCGGGATCAGCTTGGCCAGTGCGACCGGCGACGGGCCGTTGCGGGCCGGATCGGCCGCATCGGCCTGGGCACCCTGTGCGGCGGCTTCCGGTGCGACATCGAGGCCGACCGCGAGCGCGTCCGTTTCAGGCGCGTCTTCCTGCTGCGGCTGCGCGCCGGCAGGCGCGAAGTTCGGCAGCGGATGGCCGGTCAGCAAACGGGCTGGCCCGGCCTGCACGGCCGCGGATACGACCGGCATCAGCTTCGCGGCAAGCGTGCCGCGGACGGTTGGCAGCAGCCACAGTGCAAGCGCAACCGCGACAGCGAAACAGCCGACAACGCTGAATAGATGGTGACTGACACGCGTCCCGCGACGCAGCATGTTGCGCACGATCTGCGCATGCTGCTCATTGGGACGCCACGATAACCAAGCGTTCATTCAGATCATCTCCCATGAACATGACTCGTGCGGCTCGCTCAGCTCGATGGCGAGACAGAAAACGCGCCGCGGAATCACGACGCCGCACGCCTTGGTTGGGACGTGCAAGCATCGGGGAAACGGTATAAGTACCGTTCGAGGCCACGGTGTAAGAGGGCCGGCGCCTTCACACACTGGGCGAGGCGGGCATACGCGGTGGCACCCACGCAAAAAACCAGCGTCTGGTAGCGCTGGCTGGGACTACAACTCAAGCCGTCGGATACGCCGTGCAGGATTCGGCGGACGGTGACGCGCTGCGTCAAAGATCGGTGATTGGCGGCTCGAAGCCTTTTACCCTGCAGCCAATGTGAGCGGATTCTAGCAGGGTTTTATAGATCGTCAACACTATAAAACCTAAAAATCATAACAAAAAGTAATTTACAGTCACTCTTCAGATCGCAAATCCCGTGCCGTAGGGGGTTTGCGCGCGATCGACTTTTTTCTCCGCCGGGCGGCCGCGCGGCGGCGCGGGTAAAATCGTCGGTCGATTCGGGGTCGCAGCCGGCCGCTGCACCCGCCCATCGCTGCCCGCCATGCGGGTGGCCCGGACCTTCTTCATGAAATACAAAGACTTACGCGATTTCATCCAGCGCCTCGAGGCGCTCGGCGAACTGCGGCGCGTCACGCAACCCGTGTCGCCCGTGCTCGAAATGACCGAGCTGTGCGACCGCGTGCTGCGCGCCGGCGGCCCGGCGCTGCTGTTCAACGCGCCGCCCGGCAATGCGTTTCCCGTGCTCGGCAACCTGTTCGGCACGCCGCGCCGCGTCGCACTCGGGATGGGCGTCGATGCGGGCGACGACGCCGCGCTCGATTCGCTGCGCGATCTCGGGCGCCTGCTGTCCGCGCTGAAGGAACCCGATCCGCCGAAGAGCCTGAAGGATGCCGGCAAGCTGCTGTCGCTCGCGAAGGCCGTGTGGGACATGGCGCCGAAGTCGGTGTCGTCGCCACCCTGCCAGGAGATCGTCTGGGAAGGCAACGACGTCGACCTGAACAAGCTGCCGATCCAGACCTGCTGGCCCGGCGATGCGGGGCCGCTCGTCACCTGGGGCCTGACGGTCACGCGCGGGCCGAACAAGTCGCGCCAGAATCTCGGCATCTACCGCCAGCAGCTGATCGGCCGCAACAAGCTGATCATGCGCTGGCTCGCGCATCGCGGCGGCGCGCTCGACTTCCGCGAGTTCGCGCTGCAGAACCCCGGCAAGCCGTATCCGGTCGCGGTCGTGCTCGGCGCCGATCCGGCGACGACGCTCGGCGCGGTGACGCCCGTGCCCGATTCGCTGTCCGAGTACCAGTTCGCCGGCCTGCTGCGCGGCAGCCGCACGGAACTCGCGAAATGCCTGACGCCCGGCGTCGACACGCTGCAGGTGCCCGCGCGCGCGGAGATCGTGCTCGAAGGCTTCATCTATCCGCAGGAAGGCGCCCCTGCCCCCGCGCCGGCCGGCGCACCGCCGCGCCCGTCCGGCAACGCGTCGGCCGCCTACGAGCACGCGCTCGAAGGCCCGTACGGCGATCACACCGGCTATTACAACGAGCAGGAGTGGTTCCCGGTGTTCACGGTCGAGCGCATCACGATGCGCCGCGACGCGATCTATCACTCGACCTACACGGGCAAGCCGCCCGACGAGCCCGCCGTGCTCGGCGTCGCGCTCAACGAGGTGTTCGTGCCGCTGCTGCAGAAGCAGTTCTCCGAGATCACCGACTTCTACCTGCCGCCCGAGGGATGCAGCTACCGGATGGCCATCGTCCAGATGAAGAAGAGCTACGCGGGCCACGCGAAGCGCGTGATGTTCGGCGTGTGGAGCTTCCTGCGGCAGTTCATGTATACGAAGTTCATCGTGGTCGTCGATGAGGACGTGAACATCCGCGACTGGAAGGAAGTGATCTGGGCGATCACGACGCGCGTCGACCCCGTGCGCGACACGGTGATGGTCGACAGCACGCCGATCGACTATCTCGACTTCGCGTCGCCGGTGGCCGGCCTCGGCTCGAAGATGGGGCTCGACGCGACCAACAAGTGGCCTGGCGAGACGAATCGCGAATGGGGTCGCCCGATCGAGATGGATGCGGCCGTGAAGGCGCGCGTCGACCGGCTCTGGCAGGAGATCGGCCTCTGAAGCCATGCGGCCGGCGCGCGCCGGCCCGTGCAGCGCAATCGCCCCAAGAACGACGAAGATGAGCTTTCCGCCCGCCTCCATGCTGTCCGACGGTTTCTTCCTGTCGCTGTCGCTCTGTCTCGACATCGGCCTCGTGAACGTCGCGATGCTGTCGCTGACGCTGTCGCACGGCTTCCGGCCGGGCTTCTGGCTCGGCGTCGGCTCGTGCGTCGGCGATCTCGTCTACGCGGCGCTCGCGCTCGCGGGGATGGCCGTGCTGCTGCAGTTCGAGCCGGTGCGCTGGATCGTATGGATCGGCGGCGGCGCGGTGCTGCTGTTTCTCACGTGGAAGATGGCACGCGAAGCGCTGGCGCCGGCCGGCGCGGCCGACGACGCTGCGGACGACGCCCCGCAGCCGCGGGCAAGCGCGCGGCGCAGCTTCCTGCGCGGGATGCTGCTCGCGATGTCGTCGCCGAGCGCGATCCTGTGGTTCGCGGCGGTGGGCGGCGCATTGATCGCGAAGGCCCGCGCGACGACGCCGGCCACCGCGTCGGTGTTCCTGTCGGGCTTCTTCCTCGGCGGCCTCGCGTGGACGCTCTTCATGTGCACGCTCGCGAGCCAGGGCCGCAAGCGCGCGGGCGCAGGGTTGATGCGCGCGTGCCATATCGCGTCGGCGCTGCTGTTCGCGTATTTCTCGTACAGCGTGATCGTCGGCGGCTACCGCGACCTGATCGTGCACGCGGTGTAAGCAAACCCTGCCCGTACGGGCCGCGCGTCAAGCGGCAGCCCCAAAGAAAAACGGCGCAGCGCCCCTCGCGGGACGATGCGCCGTTTTGCCACGCGCGGTCAGGCCGCGCGGGCCGAATCAGCGACGCCAGTAGCCGTGATGGCCCCAGCCGCCATAACCATGGCGCCAGTACGGGCGACCGTAGTAACCACCACCGTAGCCGCCGATGACCACGGCGGGCGGCGGCGCATAGTAGGCCGGCGCCGGTGCGTAGTAGACGGGCGGCGGCGGCGCGTAGTACACGGGCGGCGGCGGTGCATAGACGGGGTACGCGGGTGCGACCGGGATACCGATGCCGACCCCGATCGACACGTGAGCCTGCGCGGCGCTTGCGGCACCCAGGCCCAGCGCGGCGGCGGCGATGAACGGAATGAGCTTTTTCACTTCGATTCTCCTGCTGGAGCGGAATGTTGTGCGCTCCTGTCGGCAACGGCGGGCATGCACGTCGCATGGATGCAATGTAGCGAAAACCCGCCCCTCGCGTATCGTGCATTTGTTGCAAATTGCAATTGCACGCGGCTGGAGGTGCCCTGCGGTGTGGCGTCCGGAGCGGGCGGCGCCCCTTGCAGATCGCGCGATTCCGTCCGACGACTCGGGGCGCGACACACTGACCGGTCAGTCTTACCGGATACGGCGCGCGCAGCAGGCACGCGTACGTAATGAACGATTACAAATTTGAGACAAGATGCCGACATTTCAAGCGGGACGTGCGCGCGATCTATTCCGGGGTCGGATTCCACGATCCTGATTCGGCCGTGACGCCGGGTACCGATACGCACGGGGAGCGGGCCGCACGCCGGTAATGAATACCTGCGGCGGCACGGCAATCGCCCTTCCGCGACGCCGCCGACATTCCTGCGATACTGGCGGTTGCTTCGTTTTTGCTTACGCCTGCTGCCATGTCCCTTCCCGACACACCCCGCCTCGGCTTCATCGGCGCCGGCCGCCTCGCACGCTGTCTCGCGCAGCGCTTCGCGCAGGCCGGCTTCCCCGTCGTCGCGATCGCGAGCCGCACGCCCGCGTCGGCCGTCGGCCTCGCCGCTCGCATCGACGGCTGCCACGCAGTCGATACGCCGCAGCAGGTTGCCGATGCGGCCGACCTGATCTTCCTGACGGTGCCCGACGACCATCTTGCCCCGACCGCCGCGACGCTCCGCTTCGACGCGCCGCGCGCCGCCAGCCAGGCGGTCGTCCACTGCAGCGGCGCGTCGGCGGTTGCGCTGCTCGATCCGGCGAAGCAGCAAGGCGTGGCGACCGGCGGCTTCCATCCGCTCTACCTGTTCGGCGGCACCGATGCCGACCTCGCGCGTATCGACGGCTGCTCGGTCACGATCGAAGCGGACGGCGCACTGCACGCGACGCTGCTGCGACTTGCTGCCGCACTCGGCTGCCATCCGCTGTCGATTCCGGCGGGCGGCCGGATGCTCTACCACGCGGCCGCGCACTACGCGGCGAGCTTCGCGCTGTGCGGGCTGTCGGAAGCGGTCGAGCTGTGGCGCGGTCTCGGCTTCGACGAGGACGCCGCGCTCCGCGCGCTGCTGCCGATGCTCGCCGGCACGATCGAGACCGCGCGCGACAAGGGGCTCGCGAACGCGCTGTCCGGCCCGGTGTCGCGCGGCGATACGGGCATCGTCGAACGCCAGCTCGCGCTGCTCGAGGCGCGCGGCGGCGATCACGCGGCACTGTATGCGCTGCTGACGCGCCGTGCGGTCGCGCTCGCGGCGAAGCGCGCCGCGCCGCCGGCGTCGTTGCCGGCGCTGGCCGAAGCCGTCGAAACGTCGCTTGCGCGCACGGCCGCGCGCCCCTCCCCGTCGCAAGACGAGGCGTGATAATGTGTCGGCCGATGCGCCGCCAACCGGCGTTGGCGGCCGCACGCTACTGACTGTATAAAAAGGATGCCAACGATGTTCGGCGAGATCGCCCGTTTTCTGCTCAATACCGTCTTCACGCTGTTCGGCGCCGCGCTGATCCTGCGCGTCTGGATGCAGGCCGTCCGCGTGCCGCCGTACAACCCCGTCACGCAGGCCGTGCTGCAGGCGACCAACTGGCTCGTGCTGCCGCTGCGCCGCGTGATCCCCGGCGTGCGCGGCATCGACTGGGCCAGCGTCGTCGCCGCGCTGCTCACCGCGCTCGTCTACGTCGTGCTGATGGTCGTGATGGCCGGCTTCGATCCGGCCGCGGTGATCGCGACGCTCGTCGTGGTCGCGCTGCTCACCGTCGTGAAGTGGGCGCTCAACCTCGTGATCTGGATGACGATCCTGATGGCGCTGCTGTCGTGGCTCAACCCGCGCTCGCCGGCGATGCCGATCCTCTTCCAGCTCACCGCGCCGTTCCTGAACCCGCTGCGCCGCGTGATCCCGAACCTCGGCGGCATCGACCTGTCGCCGATCCTGCTGTTCGTGATCGTGCAGGTACTGCTGATGATCGTCACGCGCGCGGCCGTGTCGCTGACGATGTTCGGCATCTGATTCAGCCCCGCTACGCCGCCGGCCCCGGGGCCGGCGGTGCGCCGAGCGTGTCGATCACGCCGAAGCGCGCCGGCATCATCGCGTAGCACACGCGCACCTTCTCATGTGACAACCGCTCGAGCAGCCGCTGCGCTTCGTCCTCGGTGACGATGAATTCGACCTCGATCGCGAGCGATCCCTGCAGTTCGAAGAAGCGGTCCTCGTGCAGCACGCGATGCTGGCCGAAGCCGGCCATCGCGCGAAACGCGGACCCGCCCGCGACACCCATCCGGTTCGCCTCCTCCAGCAGCCATTCCCACAGCGGCTTCCAGTGCAGCCGGTGCTGCTCGTGCACATAGAAGCGCAAGAAGATCCTGTCCATCGCACCCTCCGATGGCGGCACGCTCAGGCCGCCGCGAGCCACGCACGCGCGGTCCACATGCCGAGCGCCGTGAGCGCGAACGATCCAGTCAAGTGTAGGGCAGCCACCGCAAACGCCCATCCGAATTCGCCCTCGAGCGCATGCGTCATCACTTCGACCGAATAGGTCGAGAACGTCGTGAGGCCGCCGAGGAAGCCCGTGATCACGAACAGCCGCCACTCGGGCGGCAGCCCGACGCGCGCCGTGAACACGACGGCGGCCACGCCGATCACGTAGCCGCCGATCAGGTTCGACGCGAGCGTGCCGAGCGGCACGGCCGGAAAGAATTCGTTGAACGCGAGGCTCAGGAACCAGCGCAGCAACGCGCCGAGCCCGGCGCCGACAAAGATCGCGACGATCGAATAGAACAAGGACACTCCTCACTGACGGCGCCGCGCGGCGGACACGGCTTACGCTGAACTGTATGCGGAATCGCGCGACGGCGGCAATGCCGGCGGGCCGGGCCCGCGCGCACCGGGTCGTGGCGCGACCACACGATGCGCTTCATTATTTCCACGCGCGCGCCGCAGCCGATATTTTCCTAACGATTACATCCGACATTACGAATTCATTCTGAATCGACCGATTATTTATCCGCTTTTTTAAAATCGACATGGCCATTCAGCCCGGCGCAGGCCAATCCTGCGAAACGCCTGTCCCGCATTGATTCCACGCACTTTCCCTTATCAGACATTCCCGTATTCGGCCGATATTCGATGCAATTACTGCCACCGATTTCGTAAAATTGTTTCGCCAATCCACTCCATCGACATGGAGACTCGAAAAATGAACAATATCCGCCTGTCATCCATGTTGATTCCGGCGCTGTGCGCGTCGCTGCTCGCGTCGAGTGTCGCGCTCGCCGACAGCAACGGGTCACAGTCCTACGTCGAAGGCAACCGCGCGCCGAAAGGATTCGCCCGCCCGCCGTTCCACACGAAGCCGCGCGCGAGCACGGCCACGATCGCCGGCCTCACGCCCGCGCTCACGCGCCATGCGTACGGGTTCGATTCGATCGCCAACCAGGGCGACGGGATGGTCGTCGCGATCGTCGACGCATACGACGACCCGAAGATCGAGTCCGACCTCGGCGTATTCAGCAACGCGTTCTCGCTGCCGGCCTGCACGTCGTCGAACGGCTGTTTCACCAAGGTGTACGCACACGGCGCACGGCCGAAGACCGATTCGGGCTGGTCGCTCGAGATATCGCTCGACGTTGAATGGGTGCACGCGATCGCGCCGAAGGCGAAGATCGTGCTCGTCGAGGCCGCATCGGCCAGCTTCAACGACCTGCTGGCGGCGGTCGACGTCGCGGTCAAGCGCGGCGCGTCGGTCGTGTCGATGAGTTTCGGCGGCAACGAATTCAGCACCGAGACCGGCTTCGACAGCCACTTCAACGTCGCAGGCGTCACGTTCGTCGCGTCTTCCGGCGACAGCGGCGCCGGGACCGAGTACCCGGCTGCATCGCCTTACGTGGTGTCGGTCGGCGGCACGACGCTGTCGTCCGATTCGGCCGGGAACTACGTCGGCGAAGCGGCGTGGAGCGGCAGCGGCGGCGGCGTGAGCACGACCGAGGCCGAGCCGGCCGGCCAGACCGCATGGCCGATCCCGGTGGCCGGCAAGCGCGGCGTGCCCGACGTCAGCTACGACGCGAATCCGTCCAGCGGCTTCGCGGTGTACGACTCGGTCACCTATCAGGGGCAGTCCGGCTGGTTCGAGGTCGGCGGCACGAGCGCGGGCGCGCCGCAGTGGTCGGCGCTCGTCGCGATCGCGAATTCGCTGCGCACGGCCGCCGGCAAGAAATCGTTGAGCGGCACCTACGACGCGCTCTATACGGTCGGCAAAACCGCATACGGCAGCGACTTCCACGACGTAACGACCGGATCCAACGGCAGTTGCGGCAGCGTCTGCAACGCAGCCGGCGGCTACGACTACGTGACGGGGCTCGGCTCGCCCGTCGCACCGGCGCTCGTGCAGGCGCTCGTCGCACGGCCGTAACCTGGCGGTCGACGCCGGCCGGCCCGTGGCGCGGTGCTCAGCCGCCGCGCCAGGCGCGGTCGAGCGCACTCAGCGTCGCGAGCGCACCGCCCTTCAATCCGATCACGTCCGCGCGGCGCGCATGCGCTTCGCGCGCGTTGATGCGGATCACGTCCGCACCGAGCCGTTCGCTCAGCAGACGCACGGTCGGAATCGCGGTGCCCGCGCCGATCTCGACTACTGCGACGCGCCCGGCCTGCGCGATCCAGTCCTGCAGCGCGCGTTCCTGCGCGTCATAGCGCTCGCCGAGCCAGCCGGTGTCGCCGAACATCAGGATGTTCGGCCGCGCGAGGCCGCCGCAGTGCGGGCAGCGCGGCATGTCGCCAACCAGGCGGCACGTCGCTTCGTCGACGTCCGGCACGAACGGCGCCGCATCCCACGTCGCGTCCGAGCACGGCCGCAGGCACTGCAGCGCATGAATCGACCCGTGGATCTCGACGATGCGTGCCGGATCGAAGCCGGCTTGCTGGAACTGGCCGTCGACGTTGCTCGTCAGCACGAAGCCGCCGTTCGGCATCGCGTCGATCCAGCGGCGCAGGATCGCGAAGCCCGCATGCGGCACCGTCGCGCGGTAGAGCGCGAGACGGTGTCCGTAGAACCCCCACGCGAGCGGCGCACGCGCACGGAACGCATGCGGCGACGCGATCTCGTGGAATTCGAAACGCTCTTGGCGCAGCGCCGGGTACGCGCGCCAGAACCCGTCCGTCCCGCGAAAATCGGGCAGCCCGGAATCGACGCCGATGCCCGCGCCGGCCGTCACGAGCAATGCGTCGGCGCGCGCGAGCACGTCGACGGCGGCCGCGACGAGATCGGCGGGCAGTGGCGCGGCGGTGGAGTCGGTGGAATCAGCGGGATCGGAGCACGGCATGATGGGGCGGCGGTAGCGTCGAACGTTGCGCGAGTGGCGTCGCGATCATACGCCCGTTCGGACGCCGCGCCGCATGCGCGATGCAGCGGCACGACGTCACGTGCGTGCAGGCATCGGCCCGGCGCCGCCCTGCCTGCTCAGCGATCCGAATCGTCCTGCGCGAGCGGAATCTCGTCGGCCGCGAAATAGACCGGCTTGCCGAGCTGCCGTGCAAGACCGACATCCATGTCCGCCCCGCGCGATGCGCCGTCGATCCGCAGCACCGCGTCGCAGCGGCGCAGCAACCGGTGCGCGGCCGGATACAGGAACGTCTCGCCGATCGCGTCGCCGACCTGCGTCGATCCGGCCGCGGCGGCGAGCGGCAGCGACACCCACTCGCCGATCATCGGCACGTGCCCGCGCCGGTACACGGCAAGCGCCGCCGCTTCCAGCCGGTGCAGGTTCGCGGCGATGCGCGCAGGGTCGCCGCCGGTGCCGCTGCGATAGGGGCCGGCAACCAGCACGAGCCGCGGCGTCATGCGGCGCGCGCGCCGGCGGTTTCCCGCAGCGCGACGTACTGCAGCAGCATGATCGTCTTCGCATCGACGATCTCGCCGCGCTCGACCGCATCCAGCGCCGCCTGCAGCGGCATCTCGACGACCTCGAGATCCTCGCCCTCTTCCGCGACGCCGCCGCCGTCGCCGGTGCGCAGCGACGCGTCGTATTCGCCGACGAAGAAATGCAGCTTCTCCGTCACGGAGCCCGGACTCATGAACGCCTCGAACACCTTGCGCACGCCGCGCACGCGGTAGCCGGTCTCCTCCTCGGCCTCCGCGCGGATGCGCGCTTCGGGCGTTTCATCGTCGAGCAGGCCGGCCGCCGCTTCGAGCAGCATGCCGTCGTGGCCGCTGACGAACACCGGCATCCGGAACTGCCGCGTCAGCAGCACGTCGCCCGTGCCGGCATGGCGCAGCAGGATCGTCGCGCCGTTGCCGCGATCGTAGGTCTCGCGGCTCAGCCGCTGCCACGTTCCGTCGCGGCGCCGGAAATCGAAGGTCACCTTCTTCAGCACATACCAGTCATCGGACAGCACGGTCGTATCGACGATGCGGACCCGGTCACGCGTTGCAGCCATTGCAGCCTCCCGTTCGACAAAAGACGGTGCCCATGGTAACGTGCAGATTCGTGCAATTTCAAGAATTTTCGTGCAAACACGATGCTGACGACCCAACGCAAGAAGGCGATCCTCGATGCGCTCGCGCGCGACGGCCAGGTGCTGGCCGTCGAGCTGAGCGTGCAATTCGGCGTGTCCGAAGACACCGTGCGCCGCGACCTGCGCGAGCTCGCGGCCGAAGGCCTGCTGCAGCGCGTGCATGGCGGCGCGCTGCCGGCGTCGCCGGCCGTCGCGCCGTTCGCGCAGCGCGAGGGGCTCGAGACGGCCGAAAAGCGTCGCATCGCGCGGCGGGCCGCAGAGATGATCGCGCCCGGGCAAGTCGCGATCGTCGACGGCGGCACGACCTCCGCGCTGCTCGTCAGCCAGCTGCCGGCCGACCTGCGCGCGACGATCGTCACGCACAGCCCGAGCGTCGCGGTCGCACTGGCCGCGCATCCGTCGATCGACGTGATCCTGATCGGCGGGCGGCTCTACAAGCATTCGATCGTCGCGGTCGGCGCGGCGGCGATGGAAGGCATCGCACGCATCCACGCGGACCTGTACTTCATGGGCGTCACGGGCGTCCATCCGGTCGCGGGGCTGAGCACCGGCGATTTCGAGGAAGCGGCGATCAAGCGCGCACTGGCCGAACGCGCGGCCGAGACGGTCGTGCTCGCGTCGCAGTCGAAACTGCGCGCGGCGTCGCAGTTCGTGATCGGCGAGATCACGCTGGCGCAGACGGTCGTCGTCGAGAAGGAAACCGAAGCCGCACTGACGAAACCGATCGAGGCGGCGGGCGTGACGGTCGTGCGCGCGTAGCGCGTCGATCGAACCGGTTGCGGGTGGCGTCGCGCCGGCGCCGGGCCCATGTCAGCGTGCTGACAGGCACCGCTTGCTAACATGGGCGATCGCCCGATCGCCACGTGCTCTCCGCCCGATGCCCCCGCCCTCCGCCACGACTCCCCCGGCGCCGCCTGCAGGCGACGCACCGCCGCCCGGCATCCTCGCGCTGTTCATCGCGTTCACGCAGATCGGCCTGACCAGCTTCGGCGGCGGACTGAGCGGGCGGATGATGCGCGACTTCGTCGACGAGCGGCGCTGGCTCGACGAAGAGGCGTTCCTCAACGGCCTCGCACTGTCGCAGGCGTTGCCGGGCGTCAACGTGAAGAACCTCGCGATCTGGATCGGCTACCGCCTCGCCGGATGGCGCGGCGCGGTGGCCGGCTTCACCGGCATCATCGCGCCGCCGGCCGTGCTGATCGTGCTGTTCGGCGTCGCGTTCTCCACGCTCACGCGCTTCCCGCTCACGCATGTCGCGCTCGCCGGCGCGGCGGCCGCGGCGATCGGGCTGTCGATCTCGATGGCGATCACCGCCGTGCGACGGCTCCCGCGCCGCGTGCTGCCGTTCGCGGTGATGGCGCTCACCTTCGTGTCGGTTGCGGTGCTGCACTGGCCGCTCGTGTGGACCGTGCTGATCGGCGGCACGCTGAGCGTCGCGCTCGAATACCGCCGCGCGGCCGCCGCACCGGCCGGGAACGACGCACGATGAACGCGTCGCAACGCTATGCCGCCCTGTTCGGCGTATTCGCACCGCTGTCGATCGCGACGATCGGCGGCGGGCAGGCGATCATCGCCGACATCCAGCGGCAGGTCGTCGACGTCCATCACTGGATGACCGCCACGCAATTCGTGAACGACTTCGCGATCGCGCGGATGGCGCCAGGCCCCGGCTCGCTGCTGGCGACGCTGATCGGCTGGCAGGTCGCCGGCTTCTGGGGTGCGGTGATCGCGACGCTCGCGCTGTTCGGCCCGACCGCCTTCCTGATCTACGGCGTCGCGCATCTGTGGCGGCGGCACCAGGGCGCGCGCTGGCAGATCGCGCTCGAAGCCGGCCTGCGCCCCGTTGCGGCCGGCATGATCCTCGCGTCGGTGTGGGTGCTGCTGCAGGCGCTCGACGGCGGCTGGGCCGCGCGCGCGATCGCCGTCGTGTCGACGCTGTGCGTGATCTACACGCGCCTTCATGCGCTGCTGCTGATCGCGCTCGGCGCGCTGCTGCTCGTCGGCGTGCACGCGCTCGGCGGCGTGTAGCGCACACCGCCGTCGCGGCGCGACCGATACGACTAGGCGCCGCGAAACTGCGGCGCGCGACGCTCCGCAAACGCACGCAGCCCTTCGTCGAAATCGGCGCCTTCGCATGCTTGCCGGCGCAACTCGGCGATCCGTTCGAACGCGTCGACCGGCAACGGCCGCGCGTCCTGCAACACGCGCAACTGCTCTTTCACCGCATGCACGGCAAGCGGCGCCTTCGCGGCAATCGTGCGCGCGACGTCGAGCGCCGCGTCGTCGACGCCGCCCGTGTCGGCCAGCCGGTTCACGAGCCCGTGATGCGCGGCGCGCGCCGCGTCGAGCGGCTGCGCGCAGAAGAACATCTCCTTCAGCACGTGAATCGGCAGGTTGTCGTAGAAGCGCAGCAGCCCGCTCGTCGAATAGGGCAGGCCGATGTTCGCGGGCGTCATCGCGAAACGCGCGTCGCGCGCCGCGACGACGAGGTCGCAGCTCATCACGAGATCGACCGCCCCGCCCCACGCCGACCCGGCCACCGCAGCGATCACCGCGCCCGGATAGGTCCGCACGCGCCGCAGCGCGCGTTCGAGCGGCTTGCCGTACGCGAGCGGATCGCGATCGTCGGCCAGTTCGCGCAGGTCGTGCCCCGCGCTCCACACGTCGCCGCTGCCGTCGTTCGACAGGATCACGACGGGCGGCGGACGGTGTTCGGCGAGCGCGTCGAGGCACGCGACCAGCGCATCGAGCAACGGGGCGTCGAGCGCATGCCGCCGCGCCGGATTCGCGAACCGCACGCGCGCGATCCGCTCGCCGACCCTCTCGACCGTCACGGTCGACCCGCTGTCGTGTTTCGTCAGGCCGGTCATTGCACGGCCTCCGCGACGGCTTCCGCCTGGAAGATCGTGCGCGCGGCCAGCAGCGCGTCGATCGCGTCGTCGCCGTAGCCGGCTTCGCGCAGCACGTCGACCGTATGCTCGCCGAGCAGCGGCGGCGCATGGCGCGTACGCGGCGCCGGCACGTCGTCGCCCATCCCGCCGAGCGGCGTGACGACCTGGCGCAGCGTGCCGAGCGTCGGATGCGCGACCGGCTCGACCAGCCCGCAATGCACGAGCTGCGGATCGTCGAACACTTCGTCGAGCGTATTGATCGGCCCGGCCGGCAGCCCGGCTTCGACGAAACGCTGTGTCCATTCGCGCTTGCCGCGCGTGCGCAGCCGGCTTTCGAGCAGCGCCTTCAGTTCGTCGCGATGCGCGACGCGTGCATCGTTGGTCGCGAAGCGCGGATCGTTCGGCAGCTCGGGCAGATCGAGCAACCGGCACAGCCGCAGCCACATGTCGGTCGTGATCGGCGCGAGGTTGAGCGGGCCGTCGGCCGTCTCGAACACGCCGTACGGCGCGATCACCGCGTGCGCATTGCCGGTGCGGCGCGGCACGTCGCCGAGGCTCAGGTAGCGTTGCCCATGCACGCTCAGCAGCGACACGAGGCTTTCGAGCAGCGACGTGCCGACATGCTGGCCGCGCCCGGTGCGCTCGCGCTCGAACAGCGCGGCCATCACGCCGGTCGCCGCCCACATCCCCGAGCTGAGATCGCCGATCGCGGTGCCCGTGCGGGTCGGCTCGCCGTCCGGGAACCCGGTGAGGCTCATCAGTCCTGCGTAGCCCTGCGCGATCTGGTCGAAGCCCGGCCAGTCGCGCAGCGGGCCACGCGGGCCGAACGCGGTGACGCTGCCCATCACGAGCCGCGGATCATGCGCGCTCAGCGCGGCGTAGCCGAGCCCCATCGCGTCCATCGTGCCGGCCTTGAAATTCTCGATCACGACGTCGGCCTGCGCGATCAGCCGCCGCACGACGTCGAGGCCGGCCGGCTGCCGGAAGTCCACGCAGATGCCGCGCTTGTTGCGGTTGCAGGACAGGTAGTACGTGCTCACGCCGCGATCGAACGGCCCCCATGCGCGGCTCATGTCGCCGTGCGGCCCCGACTCGACCTTGACCACGTCGGCGCCGAGATCGGCGAGCACCATCGAGCAGAACGGCCCCGACAGCGCGCGACTCAGATCGACGACCTTGATTCCCTTCAATGCCTGCATTCCGGACTCCTGATAGTGATGACTGGGTGTGGCGTGACTGCGGGCGACGGGTACGTCCCGCTCATTCGGGCAGCGTCTGGTGACGTGTTTCGACCGCGAACGGCAGGATCAGGATGCCGAGTCCGAACACGGCCGCGGTCCATGCGACCGGCACGCCGAGCGAGCCGTAGCCGTGAATCGCGGCGCCGAGCAGGAAGTTCACGCCCGCGCCGATGAAGCGGCCGACCGACGCGTTGAACGCGAACGCGGTGGCCCGCACGCGCGTCGGGTACTGCTCGGGCAGCCACAGCGAGAAGATCGCGAAGTTGCCGCCGAAGAAACCGAGGAACGCGAGCGACACCATGAATGCCGCGAGCCCGTTCGGCTGGTAGAACGCCCAGCCGAACGCGAACACGATCGATGCGGCCATCCCCGCGAAATACACGCCGAGCGCGGTGCGCCGGCCGAGCCGTTCCGACAGCCACGGCGCAACCAGGCAGCCGGCGATCGTCGCGCACGACAGGATCGCGGCGCCGATGGACGCGAGCCGCAGCGCGCCGACGTGATCGATGCCCGCGCGTGCCGCCAGCGTGCTGACCGCGCTCGCCTCGTAGACGGAACCGGCCCACAGCCCGACGATCGCGACGCCGACGAGGCTCGCGCTCGTCAGCGTGCGGCGCAGGAACGCCGGCGCGAAGATCTCGCGCAGCGGATGCGCGCGCCGCGCATCGGCCACGTCGCCGTCGCGCGCGTCGTGCCGGCGCCACTGCCCCGGCTCCTTCACGCGCATCACGGTGAACACCGCGAGCAATGCGGGTGCAAGACCGCACAGGAACATCGCGCGCCAGCCGTAGGTCGCGCCGATCGTGTAGTTCAGGCAGGCTGCGATGAAGAAGCCGAAGTAGTAGCCCGTCTGCAGGTAGCCGGCGCCCATCTTGCGGCGGTCCTCCGGCCAGCTCTCGGCGACGTAGGTGCCCGCGAGCGCCCACTCGCCGCCGACGCCGATCCCGGCGATCAGCCGGCACGCGGCCAGCGCCCAGACGTCGTGCACGAACGCGGCTGCACCGGTGAACACCGAGTAGATCAGGATGCTCGCGGCGAGCGTGCGCACGCGGCCGAAGCGGTCGGCGAGCGGCCCCCAGATGAACGACAGCCCCCAGCCGATCAGGAACAGCGCGAACAGGATCGAGCCGTACATCCCCAGGTTTGCGGGCGTCGCCGCGATGCCGGACGCCGGCAGCAGTTCGGTCAGTGCGGGAATCAGCACGAGCGCGTAGATCACCGAATCCACGCCGTCGAGCACCCAGCCTGCATACACGGCCCAGAAACCCTTGACCTGCTCGCGCGTGAGCGGCGTGCGCCGCGGCTTCGCGCCGGCCGCCGGCGCGTCGATCGCCTTGAACATCTTCGTCTCCTTGCCGGCAAGGCCGGCACGTTCGCCGCGTCCGGTCCGGGATGGCCGGCAGTCGGGCTCTTTTGTGAGACGAGTATAGAAACCCCATCGATCGCAGAAAAATATGATATTCATCTTGCTCGATCGGATTGGCTTATGGCTTGAATCGGGAGACGGCGGCGATGGACTTGAGACAGTTGCGCTATTTCGTGAAGGTCGTCGAATGCGGCAACGTCACGCATGCGAGCGAGGCGCTGCATGTCGCACAGCCGGCGGTCAGCCAGCAGATGCGCAATCTCGAACAGGATCTCGGGATGCAGCTGCTCGAGCGGAGCGTGCGCGGCGTCGCGCCGACCGCCGCCGGCCGCACGTTGTACCAGCACGCGCTCGAACTGCTGCGCCAGGCCGACGGCACGCGCGAGCTGCTGCGCCGCGACGCCGATACGCCGCAGGGGCGCGTGACGGTCGGGATGCCGTCGAGCACCGCGCGCGTGCTGGCCATTCCGCTCGCCCGTGCGGTGCGCGACCGCTATCCGGGCATCATGCTGGAGCTGATCGAGGCGCCGAGCGCCGATCTCGACACGCTGCTCGAACGCGCGCGGCTCGATCTCGCGATCGTCGTCGACGCGGTCGACACGCGCGGCATCGCGATTCACCGGCTGCTGACCGAAACGCTGTACCTGATCACGTGGCCCGAATTCCCGGTGCCCGACGATCCCGTGCCGCTCGACGCGATCGCGCGGATGCCGCTCGTGCTGCCGAGCGCGCCGAACACGATCCGCAACCGTGTCGACTGGGCGATGCGCGAAGCCGGGCTGTCGTACGAGATCAGCTTCGAGGCGAGTTCGACCGGGCTGCTGTTCGCGGCCGTGATGGCGCAGCTCGGCGTGACGATCCTGCCGTGGACGGCCGCGCACGTCGAGATCGAGGAACGCAAGCTCAAGCTGTCGACGGTCGCGCACCGGCTGTTCGCACGCGACCTGTCGCTGTGCTGGCACGACACCGCGCTCGTCAGCAACGCGGTGCAGAAGGTGAAGACCGAGATCGTCCGGCTGTTCGACATGCTCGGGCAGCGGCCCGAATGGGCAGCCGGCAATGGCGATCGTGCGTGACCGGTGCAGCGCGTGCCTTGTGCTGCCCTGCTCTGCGTACTAAGCTCCTTTCACTTGGGTACCGCTGACACCTCCGCTTCTCTTCGCCGCTCGGTATAAGCGTCGGGGGAAGGAGGCCGTTCGTGTCCCCGCTCCAGTCTGCCTGGCTTCTGCTGGGCATCAGTGTTCTCGCCGAAGTGCTCGGCTCCGTCGGCCTGAAATTTTCGGCCGGCTTTTCCCGCCCGCTGCCGTCCGCGATCACCGTCGTCTGCTATGCATGCGCCGTGTGGCTGATGGCGCTCGCGACGAAGCGGCTCGAAATGGGGCTCGCGTATGCGAGCTGGGCCGCCGCCAGCACGGCGGCCACTGCCGTGATCGGCATCGTCTGCTTCGATGAATCGGTGTCGTCGCTGAAGCTCGCCGGTATCGCGCTGACCGTCTGCGCACTCGTCGCGCTCAACCTCGGCGAGGCAGCAACGCGGTGATCGGCACGTGGGCGCCCGGCGGGGCATTGACAACGCCCCCCGTCGCCCCTTACCGTTGCTTCCATCGTAACCATCACCGGTTCAGCTTAAGAGGTTGTCGGCCCGCTCGTGCTCGACACCTCTGCCTTCCTCGAAGGCCTGCTGCTTGGCGCTGGCCTGTTCACGTCGGTCGGCCCCAAGGACGCCTTCGTCATCAAGCGCTCGATCTCGAGCCCCCATCTGCTCTCCATTGCCCTCGTCTGCGCAGGCAGCGACGCGCTGCTGATCGCGCTCGGTGCGCAAGGGTTGTCTTCGTTGCTGTCGCGGCATCCCGCCGTGGTGTCGGCCGCGCTGTGGGCCGGCATCGCGTATCTCGCCGGTTACGGTCTGCTCGCGTTGCGCTCGGCGATCGTGAGACGGCAGCCCGGACATGTCGGCGGTTCATGCCCCGGCAGCGGCGAGCCCACGCGGTCGCGCACGGTGCTGGCAACCGCCGCCGTTTCGCTGCTCAACCCGTATGCGTGGATCGATACCGTGCTGCTGATCGGCACCGTGATCGTGAGTCACACGCCGTCCGCACGCGCACCGTTTGCGATCGGCGCGGTGACTGCTTCGCTCGTCTGGTTCCTGATGCTCGCCTATGGCGCACGCGCATGCCGAGCGTGGTTCGCTCGCACGCTCGCGTGGCGGGTGCTCGACGGCTTCGTCGCGGTGATGATGCTCGGCTTCGCGATTCGATTCGCGATCGATGCGCTTTAGGCGTCAGCGGCCCGATGGAATCGCCGGGCCGGCATCGCGGGAAACGGCGGTCGCTCGGTCGTGGATCGCGGTGATGCGCGTGGTCGGGGTTCCGGGCATACGTTCGGTGTTCGCGGGCCATGACGCATGGCAGCCGGCGCGACTGGCGGACCGGCGGAATGGAGGAGCCAGCCGGGCGTGCGACCACGCTCGGCGAACGGCTTCCGAACCGGAACGAATTTTATTGAGCCGGAATTCCCGGTTGCCCTCCCGGCTCCGCGAACCGGGAGGGATCGGGCGACGACTGTCTACGTGGATCGAACCGACAGGCCCGCTCAGGCGAAGACGAAGTACTTGCGCACCGTCTCCACCACTTCCCACGTCCCTTTCATGCCGGGTTCGATCACGAACACGTCGCCGGCTTTCAGGTGCACCGACGCCTCGCCTTCCGGCGTGATGATGCAGTAGCCATCAAGGAAGTGGCAGTACTCCCATTTCTCGTAGTTCACCTCGAACTTGCCCGGCGTGCAGATCCAGGTACCCATGATCTTGCTGCCGTCCTTCGAGAGGTACGCGTTGAGGTTCACGGTGTGCGGATCGCCGCCAATGCGCTTCCACTTGGTCGCATCGAGGACCGGCGTCGGGCAGGTTTCACGCAGAACGGTGATGAAATCGGACATGTCAGCTCCAGACTAACGTTCGTGTAAGAAGGCTTGTCACGTTAGTTCGAAAGCGTTGCCGGGGCTTGCATGCTTCCGACACCGACTCGTCTATTTTCGACACCGGCCTGCGTGCAGGCGCACCGCCAGCAGGGATCGCGAAGCCGTTTGCCGGCGGCCAAAAACACCTCACTTGCATCATCGCCGCCAAACCCTGTAGAATTACGCGTTCTGCGGGCGTCGTATAATGGCCATTACCTCAGCTTCCCAAGCTGATGACGTGGGTTCGATTCCCATCGCCCGCTCCAGTCTTCAAACCCTTGCCGCGCAAAGCCTGCAGGGTTCTCAGGCAGTCACTGCCGCACTCCCAGCGATATCCGTCTCGAATGTGTGCCACGGCGCATGTCCGTTGCGTACCCGTCGCAAGATCTCCCGGCAGATCGCAAGCAACGAACCATCCGGCACCTGCTCCATCCGCCCCCAGCCGCCCTCGCCCAACAGCGTGCGAAAGCCGGCCCACGCACGCGACGCCGACCTCACGCCGCGCGCAACATCACGATGAGGAGCGGCAAGCACAGCAGGCCGTGAAGCACGATCGCGCAATACGCCGGCATCGCACTCGCTCCGGCCTCGCGGTTTGCATTCAGCAGCGCACCGATCGCCCAGACGAGACCGCCGAGTGAGACGATGCCGCACAGGACGACCGCTGCCAGCGCAGTACCGATCGCGCCGAATCCCGACGCCCCGGCAAAGGCTTCCGGATTATTGAAGATCGATAGGCCGACGATCCCGGCAATCACGCACTCGGCGAGCGCGAGCGTCGCCGGGCCGCTGCCGATCTTGCGACGCACGGAAGTTGTTTCACTCATGGCTTTTCTCCCCAAAGGCCATTGTCAGCGCATCATGCCGACGCACCATTTCACGCGGTTGTTGCAAACGCAACCACCGATGAGACATGAAGCGCCATGACGGCCGTCATCGCTTCTTGTCGTTCTGGCCGCAGGCAATCGAAACGAAACGCGCACTGTTCATTTTCATCACGTTGCGCACGCGTCTCGCGCATCCGGTCACGCCGGCTGCGTCAGCGATTCTACTCAATCGCCCGGCAGCAGCCCATCGCCCGAACAGTCCCGAGCCGCCCAAACAAAAAAGGACACACCCTCCCTCATCAGGAAAGCATGTCCCAAAAACCGGTGCCGGGGAGTGCGCCGTTAGCGCCAGCACCGATCAACCTGCGTGGTGCGAGCCCGTCGCTCAGCTGCCGTGCACGGCCTGCCAGGCCTCGTACAGGTCCTGTCCTTCATCGCGCGCACGGTGATAAACCAGTTTCATCTCGCGCTCTTCCAGCGGCCGCGCGATCTCCACATAACCGCGCGCGGCCGACAGGTCGTACGGCTCGCCGTCCTCGTTCGAGTACGCGTAATACACCTCGCTGACGCCCGCGAGATACATCGCCGACAGGCACATCGAACACGGATACCCGCTCGCATACATCACCGAGCCGCTCAGGTCCGTGCTGCCGAGCGCCTTGCTCGCGGCACGCACGGCCTGCATCTCGGCATGCGCGCTCGGATCGCACGTCGCCTCCACTTCATTGACCGAACGCGCGAGTACCTTGCCGTCGCGGACGAGCACGGCGCCGAACGGCCAGGTCTTGCGCTCCCGCACGTTCTCCATCGCGAGGCGGATCGAGTCGACGAGGTAGGTATCGGTTTGAGACATGGCACTTCTCCATTCAGGTGAGATCAACTGCCGCGGTACGTCGAGAACGACCACGGCGAGCAGAGCAGCGGCACGTGATAGTGCTGTGCCGGATCGAATACGGTGAAGCGGACCGGCACGACGTCGGACAGCGCGCTCGCGTCCTTGAAATGCGCACCGATCGCGAAGCGCAGCTCGAACTGCCCGGCGCGCGCCGCTTCGCTGCGCAGCATCGGCGCATCGGTGCGCCCGTCGGCGTTGCTGACCGTGCGGTTCAGCAACCTGGGCGGCGTGACGCCGAGGTCATAGAGTTCGATCGGTACGCCGCCGATCGGCTTGCCGGTCGTCAGGTCGAGAACATGGGTGCTGATGCCAGCCATTCGCTTGCTCCAATTCTGGTCGAGGAATCCGGAAAGAACCTGCCGCTCAGCTGCCGCGGTAGTACGTGTAGTTCCATGGCCCGAACTGCACGGGCAGGTGCAGCCGTTCCGATGCATCGGTGACGCGGAAGCGGATCGGCACCTGCGACAGGAACGACGGTGACGGCAGCCGCGCGCCCTTCATCCGGAAGTAGTCGTCGACCTGCATCAGCAGTTCGTAGTCGCCAGCGACGTACGTGTCGCCGATCAGGAGCGGCTCGTCGGTCCGCCCGCTCCGGTTGATGACCGCCTTGCGGATCGGCACGGCCTCGCCCTTCTCGATCCGCGAAAACTCGACGTGCATGCCGGCCGCAGGCGTACCGTGGTAGGTATCGAGCAGGTGGATGGTCAGGCGCGGGCTCGCGCCATGCTGCGCGATCGGATCGGCCGCCTGCGCAGGTTTCAGCGCATCGCCCTGCGCCGCCGACGGCGTCGCGGCCTGTGCGCGGCCGGCCAGCAGCATGCCGCCGGCCGCGGCCATCGACGCCATCACGAACTGCCGGCGCTCACGCTTGATGAATTCACTCATTATCAGGACTCCTTCGACTTGCGTGCATGTGCGATGCCGGTCACGACCAGCACGGCCGCCATCAGCTCGATCGCGGCGACGAGGTAAAGGCCCGGCGCGAGGCTGCCGGTCGCGCTCTTGACGAGCCCGAGCACGTACGGCGCACCGAAGCCGGCCAGGTTCGACACCGAATTGATCAGCGCGACGCCGATCGCGGCGGCACTGCCCGCCAGATACAAATTCGGCAACTGCCAGAACACGGGAATCGCGCTCATCGTGCCGGCCAGCGCGATGATCATCGCGGCGATCGTGAACGCAGGCGCGACGCCCGGCATCCCGAGCAGCACGGCCATCACCGCCATCGCCAGCGCGCCGCAGCCGGCCGGTATCGCGAAGTGCCAGCGCACTTCCTTGTTCCGGTCGGAACGCGCGCCGTTCAGGATCATCCCCGCAGCACCGAACACGTACGCGAGCGCGGCGATCCAGCCGATCACCACCGTCGCGCCGAAGCCCGAGTCGCGGATGATCGTCGGAATCCAGAACGTCAGCGCGGAGTTCGCGCACAGCAGGCAGAAGAAGATCCCGATCAGCAGCCACACCTTCGGATTGCGGAACAGCGTGCGCCAGTCGTGGCCGCGCTCGCCGAGCTCGCGCTTGTCCGCGTCCAGCACGTTGCGCACGACCTGCTGCTCGGCAACGGACAGCCACTTCGCCTGCTCGGGCCGGTCGGTCATGTAGAAGTACGCGACGATCCCGGCCAGCACCGACGGGATGCCCTCGATGACGAACAGCCATTGCCAGCCGTGGAAGCCGTGCGAGCCGTCGAGCGACGTCATGATGCTGCCGGCGAGCGGGCCGCCGAGCACGCCGGCAATCGCCGACGCCGACATGAACGTGCCGAACGCCTTCGCGCGCCGCGAACTCGGATACCAGTAGGTCAGGTACAGGATGATGCCGGGATAGAAACCGGCTTCGAATGCGCCGAGCAGGAAGCGCAGCAGGTAGAACTGCGTCGGCGTCTTCACGAACGACTGCAGGATGCAGATGATCCCCCAGCCGATCGTGATGCGCATGATGGTCTTCTTCGCGCCGATCTTCTGCAGCAGCGCGTTCGACGGTACCTCGAAGAAGAAGTAGCCGAGAAAGAAGATGCCGGCGCCGAGCCCGTAGACGGCCTCGCTGAACTTGAGCGTATCGAGCATCTGCAGCTTCGCGAAACCGATGTTTACGCGGTCCAGCCACGCGAGCACCCACAGGGCGCAGAGAAACGGCAGAAGACGCCACGACACCTTGCGATAGACGCGCTCTTCAAGCGTCGGCTCGACCGACGAATAGACTGACGAATGCTGTTCCGTGACGGACACAGGTGTCTCCTGTAATGACTCGGCCGTCCTGGGCCGGCGACGCGACCGACCGGATCGCCACCATGCTGGGCGGCGATCCGGTCGGGCCTCGGCGGCTTGCAAGGCCGTGATCTTGTTGTGAAACCCGACCATATCGCAGGGGTCCGGCAGCAGACAGGCTCGGGTTGTTATAGGCCCCATAGCAAACCGCGCTGCCGCCCGCCCCGTATCGCTTCGCAGGGTATCGCCCGTCAAGCGTGGCGGCCGTTTCAGCGGTATCGGCGCCGCTCCCGCCCGTCTCGCCGGGACCGCGCGGACGCTCGGCCCTCTCGCCGCGCCCCGTTGACGCCGTTCGGCACTCGACGGCAAAGTGGAGCCGGTCAACGAACCCGAACTCACCATGCGCAACGACGATCCGCTGGATACCTACCTGCTTCGCGTGCTGTGTACGCTGGTCGAGGAACGCAGCGTGTCGCGCACGGCGATCCGGCTGAACCAGTCGCAACCCGCGCTCAGCAGCGCGCTGAAACGCCTGCGGAAGCTGTTCGACGATCCGCTGCTCACGCGCGAAAAGAACGAGATGGTGCCGACCGAGCGCGCGCTGCAGCTCACGCAGGACGCACGGGTCGCGCTCAATGCGCTCGACAAGATGTTCAGCGCCGACGATGCCTTCGATCCGCAGCGCTCCGACCGCACGTTCACGATCGCGATGCCCGACTACCTCGCGCCGCCGTTCTTCGCGGACCTCGCGCGGCGGTTCCGCCAGCACGCGCCGAATTCGAAGCTCGTCACGCTGCCGATGGGGGCCGAATACGACTACGAGAAGGCGCTGGCCGAAGGCCAGGTCGACGTCGTGATCGGCAACTGGCCGGCGCCGCCCGAGCACCTGCACATGAACGTGCTGCTCGAGGACGAAGTCGTGTGCCTGATGTCGAAGGACAATCCGCTCGCGAAACCCGGCAGGCTCACCGCGGAAAGCTATATCGATGCGTCGCACCTGGTGCCGCTGCCCTATTCGAGCTCGCAACGCGGTGTCGTGGAAAGTTCGCTCGCGACGTTGCGCCTGAGCCGCGGCCGGCAAATGTCCTGCCCGTACTTCAGTCTCGCGCCGTACCTCGTCAGCGAGTCCGACCTGATCCTGACGACCGCTCGGCATTTCGCGGCCTACTACGCGCGCCGCCTGCCGCTGCTGATCCGCCCGGCGCCGTTCAACTTTCCGCTGATGCGCTTCTATGTGCTTTGGCATCCGAACAAGCATCGCTCGAAGGCGCATGCGTGGCTGCGCGGGCTGTTGTCGGACAGCGGCGAGCGGCTGACGTCGATTGCCGGCGCCGCATGACGCGCGCAGCGAAGCAGGCCCGGAACCGCCGACGTGCGGGGCCGATGGCCCGACTGGTATACGGCCAATAGGACTTGCCCACTTCTGGTCGCACCGGTGCGATTCCTATACTCGGAACCTCCATTCCCGCTCGAAGGTTCCTACAGACGATGTCCTCGACTTCACTCGACACCACCCAGCTCGCCGCGATCAACGCGATGGCGAAGGATCAGTTCGTTCAAGCCCTCGGCGACATCTTCGAGCACTCGCCGGACGTCGCCGAAGATGCGTGGGCCGCGCGCCCGTTCGCGTCGGTCGACGCACTGCACGACGCGATGATGGGCAGCATCCGCGCGCGCGGCATCGATGCGAAAAAGGCGTTCTTCGATCGCCACCCCGAACTGTCGGCACAGGCCGTGCGCGGCGGCGGGCTGACGCATGCATCGGTCAGCGAACAGACGAGCGCCGGCCTCGACGCACTGACCGACGACGAGGAAATCCGCCTGCAGCGGATGAACCGCGCGTATCGCGAACAGCACGGCTTCCCGTTCATCATTTGCGTGCGCCATTACACGAAGGCCGGCATCTTCTTCGAACTGGAAAGCCGCGTGTCGCGCGAGACCGCATTCGAACTCGACTACGCGCTGAACCAGATCAAGGCGATCACGCGCCGCCGGCTCGACCAGCGCGTCGCGTGACGCGCAACGCATCCGTGCGCTGAAACGAGGGCCGTGGCGCCATGCGCTTCGGCCCTTTTCTTCATATGGCCCCCGATCCGACGCACGTCGACGGCGGCGCGGCGGCCGCCCCCGCAACCTTGCCAGTCGGATCAAACCAGTCCATAATCCGGCTCTTTCCGGTTGGCTGAACGGGAAATCCTTCAGGATCAACGGCTTGACGGCGTATCGCCGCTCCCGTCGCCACGTTCCGCAACCGCGCGCCCAGCCGCCTCGTCGAAGGCGGCTTTTTTGTACCGCGCTGGCGTCCCGCGCGCCCGATGCCCTCGCCCGCAACCGAGCCTTTCTCTGTACCGATGATGCACGACGATCCGAACGAAGCCGGCCTGCCGCCGCACGACGACGCCATTCCCGACGAAGCCGCCGAAGGCGCCGACGCCGTCAACCCGCTGCATCACCGCCGCATCCGCAGCTTCGTGACGCGCGCCGGCCGCGTGTCGACCGGCCAGCGCCGTGCGCTCGACGACCTCGGCCCGCGCTTCGTCGTCCCGTATGCACCGGAACTGCCCGACTGGGATGCCGTGTTCGGCCGCCGCGCACCGCGCATCCTCGAGATCGGTTTCGGGATGGGCGCATCGACGGCGGAAATCGCCGCGCACCGCCCGGGCGACGATTTCCTCGGCGTCGAAGTGCACGAGCCGGGCGTCGGCGCGCTGCTGAAGCTGATCGGCGAGCAGGATCTGCCGAACATCCGCATCATCCAGCACGACGCGGTCGAGGTGCTCGAGCACATGCTCGCGCCGGAAAGCCTCGACGGCGTGCACATCTTCTTCCCCGATCCGTGGCACAAGGCGCGCCACCACAAGCGCCGGCTGATCCAGCCGCCGCTCGTCGCGCATCTCGCGTCGCGCCTGAAGCCCGGCGCGTACCTGCACTGCGCGACCGACTGGCAGAACTACGCGGAGCAGATGCTGGACGTGCTCGGCGCGGAACCGACGCTCGAGAACACGGCTGCCGACTATGCACCGCGCCCCGACTACCGCCCGGTGACGAAGTTCGAACGGCGCGGGCTGCGGCTCGGCCACGGCGTGTGGGACCTGGTGTTCCGCAAGCGCGCAGGCTGAACGGCGCGACCCGGCTCCGAATGAAAAAAGGCCCGATCGGCACATGCCGGTCGGGCCTTTTTTATCGGCGGCGCAGCGGCCGCCGTATCGGCATCACGCCCAGTTCAGCCAGCCGCTGTAGCCGACCAGCAGCACGAACAGCCCGAACGCGATCCGGTACCACGCGAACACCGTGAAATCGTGCGTCGCGACGTAGCGCAGCAGCCAGCGCACGCACACGAACGCACTGACGAACGCCGCGACGAGCCCGAGCGCGAACAGGCCGAGCGAATCGACGGTGAACGCCTGCCAGTCCTTCACGGTTTCATAGAGCGTCGCGCCGAAGATGATCGGGATCGCGAGGAAGAACGAGAATTCGGTGGCCACGCGCCGGTCGAGGCCGAACAGCATCCCGCCGATGATCGTCGAGCCCGAGCGCGACATGCCCGGCACCAGCGCGAAGCACTGCGCGATGCCGACCTTGAGCGCATCGAGCGGCGTCAGCGCATCGACCGACATCACGCGCGGCGGCTCGCTGCGTTCGCGCTGCCGTGCCTCGGCCCACAGGATGATCGCGCCGCCCACGACGAGCGCGAACGCGACGGGCACCGGCGAGAACAGCACGGCCTTGATCTTCTTCTCGAACAGCAGGCCGAGCGCGATCGCGGGAATCGTCGCGATCACGACGTTCAGCGTGAAGCGTCGCGCGTCGGGCCGGCTCGGCAGCCCGGACACGATGGACACGATCCGTTGCCGGTATTCCCAGCAGACCGCGAGGATCGCGCCGAACTGGATCACGACGTCGAACGTCTTCGCGTGCGAATCGTTGAAATTCAGGAAGCTGCCCGCGACGATCAGGTGACCGGTGCTCGACACCGGCAGGAATTCCGTCAGACCCTCGACGACGCCGAGGATCAAAGCCTTGCAGATCAGGATCCAGTCCATCCGTGGCCCAACTCCGAAATGGTCGAAAGAAAGGGCCACTCTTCCACGCGCGGCCCGCCCGGCCACGCGCGGTCCGTCGTCACTTTTCGACGATCGCCACGCGTATGCCGTTTGTAAGAATCGTAATTGTACCGGGTTCGTAGTTCACCCCGGCAAATTGCAGTTGTTCGGGCTTGAACGTGTAGATCGGATAGTTGGTCAGCAACTGCGTCGCGAGCAGGCCGGCGGCCGCGCCGACCTGCTGCGCGTACATCTGCGCGTCGCCGTCGAGCACGAGGCTGTCGACGGCCGGCGCCCTCAGCACGACCGAGCGGCTCGGCGCGTCGTACGCGAGCTGCCCCGACACGGTGAACTTGCCGCTGACGGGCGCGCGCAGGAACGGGCTCGCGAAATGCGCGTCCAGCTGTACGGCGACGCGGTTCTGGTCGGGCAGCAGGTTCACGGCCGGGTTCGCGAGCGACACGTCGACGACCTGCGCGACCGTCTTCTGGTACGGGAACTTGCGCCCGACGGCTTTCTGCACGTCGCCGCGCGAGAACGTGTAGTGATCGGGGATGAACGGGAACGTCGACGCGCAGGCCGCGAGCGAGATGCACACGCCGACGGCGCCGATGGATGCGGCAAGGAAACGGCGCCGGCCGGGCGCACGAGATGCGGTCATGCTGAACTCTCTCCTGTATGCGACGACGGCTGCGTCGCGGCCTCGAGGCGCGTGAGCCACGCGAGCGCGTCGTCGCGCGACGCGCCGCACATGTCGGCGGACGGCTGCAGCCCGGAACAGCACGCGGGGCGCTCGGGCCGGCCGAAGATCATGCAGCGCAGGTCGTCGCCGAGCTGCACGCAGCGCACGCCGGCCGGCTTGCCGCCGGGCATGCCCGGAATCGGGCTGGAAATCGACGGCGCGATGCAGCACGCGCCGCAGCCCTCGCGGCACGCATGCGGCGGCGGGACGTCGGCGGGCGCCGGGCGGACAGGCAATTCGACGGACACTCGGCTCTCTCGACAAACGACACACACGGTGCGGCAACCGGACGCGGCGTCCGGCACCCCACCCCGCATTGTGCCATCGCCGGCTGCGACGTTATTACACAATGCAGCCGAATCGCGCGTTTATATACTCGAAAGCATCTAAAAAGCGCGAGACCGTCATGAGTTCTGGTTCTGCCGACACAATGTTCCGTCCCGATTTGCTCGCGAAATACGGCGCGAACGGGCCGCGCTATACGTCGTACCCGACCGCGCTGCAGTTCCGCGACGATTTCGACCCGGCCGACTACGTGCGCGCCGCCAGCGACCCCGGTGCGTCGTCGAGCGATCTGTCGCTGTACTTCCACATCCCGTTCTGCAACACCGCGTGCTTCTACTGCGGCTGCAACAAGATCGCGACCAACAACCACCGCCGCGCCCGCCCGTATCTCGACCAGCTCAAGCGCGAGATGGCGCTGCAGGCCGCGCTGTTCGATCCGTCGCGCCCCGTCACGCAACTGCACTGGGGCGGCGGCACGCCGACCTTCCTGTCCGACGACGAAACGGCCGAGCTGATGGCGGCCACCCGCGAGCACTTCGCGCTCGCGCCGGACGCCGATGCCGAGTTCTCGATCGAGATCGATCCGCGCACGGTCACGCCCGCGACGCTCGTGCACCTGCGCACGATCGGCTTCAACCGGCTGAGCCTCGGCGTGCAGGATTTCGATCCGGTCGTGCAACAGGCGATCAACCGCATCCAGCCACTCGCGATGACGGCCGACCTGCTCGGCGCCGCGCGTGCGACGGGCTTCCACTCGGTCAGCGTCGACCTGATCTACGGGCTGCCGCACCAGACGGTCGCCGTGTTCGCGCGCACGCTCGAGACGATCATCGAGCTCGCACCCGATCGCCTGTCGGTGTTCGGCTACGCGCACATGCCGCACCTGTTCAAGATGCAGCGGCAGATCGACGATGCGACGCTGCCGCCGCCCGAAACGCGCATCGCGCTGCTCGGCCTCGCGATCGACATGCTGACGTCGGCCGGCTACGTGTACATCGGGATGGATCACTTCGCGCGGCCGTCCGACGAACTCGTGCGCGCGCAGCGCAACGGCACGCTGCAGCGCAACTTCCAGGGCTACAGCACGCGTGCGGATACCGATCTCGTCGGCTTCGGCGTGTCGTCGATCGGCAAGGTCGGCGACGTCTACGCGCAGAACGCGAAGGACCTGCCCGCGTACGGCGCCGCGCTCGACGCGGGCCGGCTGCCGATCGTGCGCGGCGTGCGGCTCACGCCCGACGACCGGCTGCGCCGCGACGTGATCACGCAACTGATGTGCAACCTCGCGCTGCCGTTCTCGCACGTCGAGGCCGCGCACGGCATCCGCTTCGCCGATCATTTCGCGCGCGAACTCGACGCGCTGCGCCCGTTCGAGCGCGACGGGCTGCTGACGATCGCGCGCGACCGCCTGACGATCCATCCGGCCGGCCGGATGGTCGTGCGCAACATCGCGATGGCGTTCGACGCGTACCTCGGCGAGACGCCGCGGCAGCGCTACTCGCGCACCGTCTGACGCCCGCGCCGGCCGCACGCAAGCGGCCGGTTTGATACAGTGTGGGGCTTCCGCTCCGCCAGAACCCGCACGATGCGCACCACCAAAGCGACCCACGCGGTCGAACGCCTGAAGACCCGCTCCGGCAACCCGCAATTCGCGGCCGTCGCGATGGCGGGCGGCCTGTTCTATCTCGTCGACCGTTCCGGCGGCACCGCCGAGAAGCGCTGCGAGCCGCTGCCGCTCGACGAGTTCGTCAAGTTCGTCGACGAATTCGGCCCCAAAAAGCCGCGCAAGGCGAGCAAGCTCGACCTCGCGTTCGAGGCGCAGATCAAGAAGAGCAAGGGGTAAAGGTCTGTTGCAGGCCGCCTGAAGGCTTCGCGGCCGCCCCGTTTGGTACAATCACGAAGTTTCTCTATCCCCGCTGATGGCCGACCAGGCTGCGTGACCACACCATGAATATCGAAAACGCGCGTTTCAACATGATCGAACAGCAGATCCGGCCGTGGGACGTGCTGGATCTGGACGTCCTGGGCCTGCTGTCGATCGTCAAGCGTGAAAACTACGTTCCGGCCGAATACCGCGATCTCGCGTTTGCCGACCTCGAACTGCCGCTGCCCGGCGGCACCAGCAAGATGCTGTTCCCGCGCGTCGAAGCGCGCGTGCTGCAGGAGTTGACGGTCAAGAAGCACGAGAACGTGCTGCTGATCGGCGCGGGTTCGGGCTACCTGGCCGCACTGTTCGCGCATCGCGCACAGCACGTGACGGCCGTCGAGATCGATCCGGCGATCGCGAAGTTCGCGGAAGACAACCTGCGCAACGACGGCGTGACCAACGCGGAAGTCGTGCTCGGCGACGGTTCGCGCGGCTGGGCCGGCAAGGCGCCGTACGACGTGATCTGCGTCACGGGCGGCCTGCCCGTGGTGCCGCAGGAGATGCTCGAGCAACTGAAGGTCGGCGGCCGCCTGTCGGCATTCGTCGGCGGCCGTCCGGTGATGAAGGCGCAGATCATCACGCGCATCGACGACAAGCAGTACCGCGTCGCCGACGTGTTCGAAACGTACATCGATCACCTCGTCAACGCGATCGAGCCGTCGCGCTTCAAGTTCTGAGCCGCGGAGCCTCCATGCAGATCCTGACGCCCGCGATGCTCGCGGAATGGCTCGGCGATTCGGCACGCCCCGCGCCGGTCGTGCTCGACGTGCGCGAGCCGTGGGAAATCTCGACCGCGCAGATCGCCGGCAGCGTGTCGATCCCGATGCAGCAGATTCCGGCTCGCAGCGAAGAGCTCGACGACGAAGCGGAAATCGTCTGCGTGTGCCACCACGGGATGCGCAGCGCGCAGGTCGCGATGTTCCTCGAATCGCGCGGCTTCACGAAGCTGTACAACCTGCAAGGCGGGATCGACGCGTGGTCGCGCGACGTCGATCCGTCCGTGCCGCGTTACTGACCTGTCCGGCGGCGCATCACGCGCCGCCCCGCCGCCCGGCACACTGCCGCCGGCCGCACTGATCCGCAGAACGGGCACGCATCGCGTGCCCGTTGTTCTTTTCCGCCCCGCTTCGGCTCCTTCCGCCCGCCGCCGATGACGCGCAGCGGCGCCGCGCCCCGACCGTGCACCATTTGCGCCCGCGCGCCTGCACCGCAACGGACCGCGCATGCTGCACGACGCATCATCCGCACCACCCCGACGCCCGGGAACGCCCCGCACAGGCACGCCCGGCGTGCATCCGCGCGACTGGCACATGCCTTGCGTTACACGATGGCAGGCGCCGCCACGGCGCACGCACATCCAACACGACAAGGGGATCCCGATGAAACGTCGCAGTCTGTTGAAGTTCGGTTCGATGGCCGGCGCGCTCGCGCTGGCAGGCAAGAGCCCGTTCGCGCAAGCGGCCGATGCGGGCACCGGCCCGATCAAGGTCGGCATCCTGCATTCGCTGTCGGGCACGATGGCGATCTCGGAGACGTCGCTGAAGGACACCGCGCTGATGACGATCGCCGACATCAACAAGAGCGGCGGCGTGATGGGCCGCAAGCTCGAGCCCGTAGTGGTCGATCCCGCGTCGAACTGGCCGCTGTTCGCCGAGAAGGCGCGCCAGCTGCTCACGCAGGACAAGGTCGCGTGCGTGTTCGGCTGCTGGACGTCGGTGTCGCGCAAGTCCGTGCTGCCGGTGTTCGAGGAGCTGAACGGGCTGCTCTACTACCCGGTGCAGTATGAAGGCGAGGAAATGTCGCGCAACGTGTTCTACACGGGCGCCGCGCCGAACCAGCAGGCCATTCCGGCCGTCGAGTACCTGATGGGCGCGGAAGGCGGCGGCGCGAAGCGCTTCTTCCTGCTCGGCACCGACTATGTGTACCCGCGCACGACCAACAAGATCCTGCGCGCGTTCCTGAAATCGAAAGGCGTGAAGGATGCGGATATTCAGGAGGTCTACACGCCGTTCGGCCACAGCGATTACCAGACCATCGTCGCGAACATCAAGAATTTCTCGCAGGGCGGCAAGACGACCGTGATCTCGACGATCAACGGCGACTCGAACGTGCCGTTCTACAAGGAACTCGGCAACCAGGGGATCAAGGCGACCGACGTGCCGGTCGTCGCGTTCTCGGTCGGCGAGGAAGAGCTGCGCGGGATCGACACGAAGCCGCTGGTCGGCCACCTCGCCGCGTGGAACTACTTCATGTCGGTGAAGAACCCGACCAACACGAAGTTCAAGGACCAGTTCGCCGCGTGGGTGAAAGCGAACAACCTGCCGGGCGGCGCGAAGCGCGTGACCAACGACCCGATGGAAGCGACCTACGTCGGCATCCACATGTGGAAGCAGGCCGTCGAGAAGGCGAAGAGCACCGACGTCGACAAGGTGCGCGTCGCGATGATCGGCCAGACCGTCGCCGCGCCGTCGGGCTTCACGCTCGCGATGGACGGCAACCATCACCTGCACAAGCCGGTGATGATCGGCGAGATCCGCGGCGACGGGCAGTTCAACGTCGTGTGGAAGACGAAGACCGCCGTGCGCGCGCAGCCGTGGAGCCCGTTCATCGCGGGCAACCAGGGCAAGCCGGACATCGTCACGTCGATCCCGGCGTTCCTGCGCCGGCAGCGCGCGGCGCTGGCCTGACGCGATGCAGGGGCACGCGCACCGGCGCGATGCCCCACTCGCCCGCATGCACCGATGCGCCGGCCGGCACATCGGTGCGTGAATCCGCCTCCCTACGCCGACAGGACTTCCCGATGCCTACACGCTTTCGCCGCGCCGCCGCCGCGATCGCTGCGTGCGCCGCCCTCGCGGGCATGCTGCCGCACGCCGCGTTCGCGCTGACGGCGGCCGATACCGCCGCGCTCGCCGGCGACGACTTCGACGCGAAGACGTCCGCGATCGAGCGTCTCGCCGCCGACGCCGATCCACGCGCCGTCGCGGTGCTCAATGCACTGTCGAGCGGCGATGCGCTCGCGACCGGCGACGGCCGCCTGCTGATCCAGACCGGCGACACCGCGCACGACGCGCTCACGCAGGCCGCGACGCCGGCCGGCGACGCGCAGCCCGTGATGCTGAACAACCTGCTGCGCACGAAGATCGCGGGCGCGCTGTCCGGGCTTGCACTCGCGTCGCCCGACGTCGCTGCACGACGCGACGCGATCGATGCGCTGCTGAAGTCGCCCGACCCGGCGCTCAAGCCGATGATCGACCGCGCCCGCGCGAAGGAAACCGATCCCGCGCTGAAGCGCCGCCTCGACGCACTGTGGGCGATCGCCGCGCTGCACGACGCCGATCCGGCGAAGCGCCTCGAAGCCGTGCAGGTGGTGGCCGCGCGCCGCGACCTCGACATGATCGAACAGCTGCGCCCGCTCGTCGCAAAGAACGCCGACGGCAGCTACGCGGAGCCCGACGCGCGCGTGCGCGACGCCGCGCAGCAGGGGCTCGACGCATTGCATGCGCTGCAGCGCCGCGGCGAGATCGTCGGCACGCTGTTCGCCGGCCTGTCGCTCGGCAGCGTGCTGCTGCTCGCCGCGCTCGGCCTCGCGATCACGTACGGGCTGATCGGCGTGATCAACATGGCGCACGGCGAATTCCTGATGATCGGTGCGTACGCAACCTATGTCGTGCAGACGCTGATCCAGCGCTACGCGCCCGGCTCGTTCGACTGGTATCCGCTCGTCGCCGTGCCCGTGTCGTTCGCGGCAGCCGCGCTGGTCGGCATCGTGCTCGAACGGCTCGTGCTGCGGCACCTGTACGGCCGCCCGCTCGAAACGCTGCTGGCGACGTTCGGCGTGAGCCTGATCCTGATCCAGGCAACGCGCATGCTGTTCGGCGCGCAGAACGTGCAGGTCGTGAACCCGTCGTGGATGAGCGGCGGCGTGACGGTGATGCAGAACCTGATCCTGCCGTACAACCGGCTCGCGATCCTCGCGTTCGCGCTCGCGGTGGTATTCGTCGCGTGGGCCGTGCTGACGAAGACGCGGCTCGGCCTGTTCGTGCGCGCCGTCACGCAGAACCGGCGGATGGCCGCATGCGTCGGCGTGAAGACCGCCCGCGTCGACGCGTATGCGTTCGCATTCGGCGCGGGCATCGCGGGCCTCGGCGGCTGCGCGTTGTCGCAGATCGGCAACGTCGGCCCCGACCTCGGCCAGAACTACATCATCGATTCGTTCATGGCCGTCGTGCTCGGCGGTGTCGGGCAGATCGCCGGCACCGTGCTCGGCGGTTTCGGGCTCGGGCTCGCGAGCAAGGCGATCGAACCGTTCTGGGGCGCCGTGCTCGCGAAGATCGCGGTGCTCGTGATGATCGTGCTGTTCATCCAGAAACGCCCGCAGGGCATGTTCGCGCCGAAGGGCCGCAGCGCGGAGGCTTGACGTGACTTCCTTCACCGATTCGATATCGAACCCGGTCGCCGACGCACCGAAGCCTGCTGCCGCCGCGCGTGCGGCCGACGGCTTCGCGCTCGGCCTGCCGCCCCGCCCCGCGCTGCTGTCGCGCCGCGCATGGCTCGCGCTCGTCGCACTGTGCATCGCGATCGGCATCGGCGTGCCGTTCGCCGCGCTCGTCGCGCCCGAAGCGAGCGCGTTCCACCTGTCCGCGTACGCGATGACGCTCGCCGGCAAGCTGATGTGCTATGCGATCGCCGCGCTCGCGCTCGATCTCGTGTGGGGCTACTGCGGCATCCTGAGCCTCGGCCACGGGCTGTTCTTCGCGCTCGGCGGCTATGCGATCGGCATGTACCTGATGCGCGAGATCGGCCGCGACGGCAAGTACGGCAGCGACCTGCCCGACTTCATGGTGTTTCTCGACTGGCACCAGCTGCCGTGGTACTGGAGCGGCACGCAGCATCTCGCGTGGGCGCTCGCGCTCGTCGTGCTCGTGCCGGCCGTGCTCGCGTGGGTGTTCGGCTTCTTCACGTTCCGTTCCCGCGTGAAGGGCGTGTACCTGTCGATCATCACGCAGGCGCTGACGTTCGCCGCAATGCTGCTGTTCTATCGCAACGAGACGGGCTTCGGCGGCAACAACGGCTTCACCGACTTCAAGCGCATCGCGGGCTTCGCGATCACGTCGCCCGGCACGCGCACGGTGCTGTTGCTGCTGACGTTCGCGACGCTGGTGCTTGCGTTCATCGCCGCGCGCGCGATCGTCACGAGCAAGCTCGGGCGCGTCGTCACCGCGGTGCGCGACGGCGAGACGCGGCTGATGTTCCTCGGCTACAGCCCGCTCGCGTACAAGCTGTTCGTGTGGACCGTGTCGGCCGTGCTGTGCGGCATCGCCGGCGCGCTGTACGTGCCGCAGGTCGGCATCATCAATCCCGGCGAGATGTCGCCCGGCAACTCGATCGAAATGGCGATCTGGGTCGCGGTGGGCGGACGCGGCACGCTGATCGGGCCGATCGTCGGCGCATTCGCGGTGAACGGCGCGAAGAGCCTGTTTACCGCGTACTTCGCCGAATACTGGCTGTTCTTCCTCGGCCTGATCTTCGTGCTCGTGCCGCTGCTGCTGCCGCGCGGGATCATGGGCCTCGTCGAAACCCTGATCGCGAAGGGGAAACGCGCATGAACGGAACGGCCCTGTACCAGTTCACGCCGCCGCCCGAAGACGAACTGCTCGCAGTCAGCGGCACCGCGTCGATGGGGCGCGTCGTGCCGCAAGGCATCGACACGTCGCACGGCACGATCCTCTACCTCGAGGATATCGAGGTGAGCTTCGACGGCTTTCGTGCGCTGAAGAAGCTGTCGCTCGCGATCGACGCGGGCGAGCTGCGCTGCGTGATCGGCCCGAACGGCGCGGGCAAGACGACGATGATGGACGTCGTCACCGGCAAGACGCGACCCGACGCCGGCAGCGTGTTTCTCGGCCAGACGCTCGACCTCGCGCGGATGAGCGAGCCCGAGATCGCGCGCGCGGGCATCGGCCGCAAGTTCCAGAAGCCGACCGTGTTCGAACAGCATCCGGTGTGGGAAAACCTCGAGCTCGCGATGCAGACCGACAAGGGCTGGCTCGCGTCGCTGCGCGCGCGGCTCGACCGCCCGGCGCAGGCGAAGATCGAGGAGACGCTCGCGCTGATCGGCCTCGAAAGCCACGCGTACCGCGCGGCCGGCGAGCTGTCGCACGGGCAGAAGCAACGGCTCGAGATCGGCATGCTGCTGATGCAGCGCCCTGCGCTGCTGCTGCTCGACGAGCCGGCGGCCGGGATGACCGACCACGAGACGATGGAACTCGCCGAGCTGCTGAACACGCTGCGCGGCACCTGCTCGATGATGGTCGTCGAGCACGACATGGAATTCGTCGCGGCGCTCGCGGGCGACACGGGCCGCGTGACGGTGATGGCCGAAGGCGCGGTGCTCGCGCAGGGCACGCTCGACCAGGTCAAGCGCGACGACGCGGTGATCGAGTCTTATCTCGGACGATGATGCGATGCTGAAGATCGAAGCACTGAACCAGTATTACGGCGGCAGCCATATCCTGCGCAACGTGAACCTCGCCGCCGACGACGGCAAGCTCACCGTGCTGCTCGGCCGCAACGGCGTCGGCAAGAGCACGCTGCTGCGCTGCCTGATGGGTGTCGTCGCCGCGAAGAGCGGCAGCGTGTCGTGGCGCGGCACGGCGCTCGGCGCACTGCCGCCATATGCGCGCGTCGCGGCCGGGCTCGCGTACGTGCCGCAGGGTCGCGACATCTTTCCGCGGCTGACCGTCGAGGAAAACCTGCTCGTCGGCGCGGCGAGCCGCAAGGCGCCGTCGAAGGTGCCCGACCGCATCTACGACCTGTTCCCGGTGCTGAAGGACATGCGCGCGCGGCGCGGCGGCGACCTGTCGGGCGGCCAGCAGCAGCAGCTCGCGATCGGCCGCGCGTTGATGAGCGAGCCGCAGTTGCTGATCCTCGACGAGCCGACCGAAGGCATTCAGCCGTCGATCATCCAGGACATCGGCCGCACGCTGCGCCAGCTCGTCGACGAAGCGCGGATGACGGTGCTGCTCGTCGAACAGTATTACGACTTCGCGCAATCGATCGCGGACAGCTACTGGGTGATGAGCCGCGGCGAGATCGTCGCGGGTGGCGACGCGCGCGACATGGAGACGAACGGCGTACGCGAACTGATCGCGGTGTGACGCTCGGCACCGCGGCAGGCGCGGCGACAGGCACAGGCGGCAGGCTCGCGAGGCTGCCGCACGCGGCGCTTTCACCGAACGCCGCATCTGCATTATTGTTCCGGTAGCATCCACGTTCTTCGCGCCCGTTTCCCTCGTTTCCCGTTCGCCGCCGATGTCCGCCCCCGATTCGCACGCCCCGCTGTCCCGCCCCGCCGTCGCCAAGTCGTGGCGCGGCCGCCTCGAACTCGGCTTCGAGCGGCACGGCGCACGCACGACGCTCACGCACCGGCTGCACGACGGCCCGCTGCGCGTGCAGCGGCCGCTGTACCCGGAAGGCGACGCGATCTGTCACGCGGTGATCGTCCATCCGCCGGGCGGCGTCGCGGGCGGCGACCGGCTCGATATCGACATCGCACTCGGCGACGGCACGCACGCGGTGCTGACGACGCCCGGCGCGACCAAGTGGTACAAGTCGAACGGCCTCGACGCGACGCAGCGCATCGGCATCACGGTCGGCCGTGACGCGAAGCTCGACTGGCTGCCGCAGAACAACCTGTTCTTCGACGCATCGCATGCGTCGCTCGATTTCACGGTGACGCTCGGCACGGGCGCGAGCGCGATCGGCTGGGACGCGACGCAGCTCGGCCGGCAGGCGGCCGGCGAAACCTGGTCGGCCGGCCGCATCGCGTCGACCTCGGCGCTTGTCGACGCCGACGGCCGGCCGCTGTGGACCGAACGCGCGCTGCTCGACGCGCACGATCCGCTGCGCGGCGCGCTGCAGGGCCTCGCCGGCTTTCCCGCCTACGGCACGCTGTGGGCCGTCGGCGCCGCGTGCGACGCCGCGCTGGCCGAATCGCTCGCCGCCCGGATGCCGTTCGACGACACGCTGCGCGCGGGCGCGACCTGCGTGACACCGGGTGTCGTGCTCGTACGCGCGCTGTCGACATCGATGGAAGCGCTGCAGCGCCACTTCACCGACTGCTGGCTGCAATTGCGGCCGATCGTGCACGGCGTCGACGCGCGGCCGCTGCGCCTCTGGCAAACCTGAGCGCGTTCGCGCCGCGCACCGTTTCGGCGCAACGCCGCGTCAGGCGCTGCACGTTCCCCATGCACGGCGCACCACGAACGCGCATCGCACCGCGTTTCATGCACATGGCACGCGCCTTGCTCCTTACATAAGCGATACACGGCGCACGCAAAACAGCGCGGTGCTACGATGACCCGCGCGTTCGCCTGGTTGCATGCGCACCGATAAAAATTACGTTTTCCTGAACGTTTGCCTTCATGAAACTGACTCCCCGAGAGAAGGACAAGCTGCTGATCTTCACGGCGGCGCTGCTGGCCGAGCGCCGTCGCGCGCGCGGCCTGAAGCTCAACTATCCGGAGGCGGTCGCCTTCATCACCGCCGCGCTGATGGAAGCCGCGCGCGACGGCAAGACGGTCGCCGAAGTGATGCACTACGGCACGACGCTGCTCACGCGCGACGACGTGATGGACGGCGTGCCGGAGATGATTCCCGACATCCAGGTCGAAGCGACCTTCCCCGACGGCACGAAGCTCGTGACCGTCCATCACCCGATTCCGTGAGGCCACGCATGATCCCCGGCGAAATCCTCACCGATGACGGCGAACACGAACTGAACGCGGGCCGCGCGACACTGACGCTCGTCGTCGCGAACACCGGCGACCGCCCGGTGCAGGTCGGCTCGCACTACCACTTCTTCGAAGTCAACGACGCACTGTCGTTCGACCGCGCGGCCGCGCGCGGCTTCCGCCTCAACATCGCGGCCGGCACGGCCGTGCGCTTCGAGCCGGGCCAGACGCGCACCGTCGAGCTCGTCGCACTCGCGGGCGAGCGCGCCGTCTACGGTTTTCAGGGCAAGGTGATGGGGCCGCTGTAAGCCGCGCCCCGCTCTTCAGGAACAGCACGACATGACACTACGCTTGAGCCGCCGCGCGTACGCGGAAATGTTCGGGCCGACGACGGGCGACCGCGTCCGGCTCGCCGATACCGAACTGCTGATCGAGATCGAACGCGACTTCACGACCTACGGCGAGGAAGTGAAATTCGGCGGCGGGAAAGTGATCCGCGACGGGATGGGCCAGTCGCAGCGCGTGGCGGCCGACGTGCCCGACACGGTCATCACGAACGCGGTGATCCTCGATCACTGGGGCATCGTGAAGGCCGACATCGCGCTCAAGCACGGCCGCATCGCCGCGATCGGCAAGGCCGGCAACCCCGACATCCAGCCGGGCGTGACGATCGCGATCGGCGCCGCGACCGAAGTGATCGCCGGCGAAGGATTGATCGTGACGGCCGGCGGCATCGACACGCACATCCATTTCATCAGCCCGCAGCAGATCGACGAGGCGCTCGCGTCGGGCGTCACGACGATGCTCGGCGGCGGCACGGGGCCGGCCACCGGCACCAACGCGACGACCTGCACGCCGGGCCCGTGGCACATGGAGCGGATGCTGCAGGCCGCCGACGGCTGGCCGATCAACCTCGGCTTCCTCGGCAAGGGCAACGCAAGCCTGCCGGAACCGCTCGTCGAGCAGATCGCGGCCGGCGCGATCGGGCTGAAGCTGCACGAGGACTGGGGCACGACGCCCGCCGCGATCGACAACTGCCTGTCGGTCGCCGACGACACCGACACGCAGGTCGCGATCCACACCGATACGCTGAACGAAGGCGGTTTCGTCGAATCGACGGTCGCCGCGTTCAAGGGCCGCACGATCCACACGTACCACACCGAAGGCGCGGGCGGCGGCCATGCGCCCGACATCCTGAAGGTGTGCGGCGAGTCGAACGTGCTGCCGTCGTCGACCAACCCGACGCGCCCGTACACGATCAACACGCTCGACGAGCATCTCGACATGCTGATGGTGTGCCACCACCTCGATCCGTCGATCGCCGAGGATCTCGCGTTCGCCGAATCGCGGATCCGCCGCGAGACGATCGCGGCCGAGGACATCCTGCACGATCTCGGCGCGCTGTCGATGCTGTCGTCCGATTCGCAGGCGATGGGCCGTGTCGGCGAAGTGATCATCCGCACGTGGCAGACCGCGCACAAGATGAAGGTGCAGCGCGGTGCGTTGCCGGAAGACGGCGCGCGCAACGACAACTTCCGCGCGAAGCGCTACGTCGCGAAGTACACGATCAACCCGGCGATCACGCACGGCATCGCGCACGAAGTCGGCTCGATCGAACCCGGCAAGTGGGCCGACCTCGTGCTGTGGGAACCGGCGTTCTTCGGGATCAAGCCGTCGATGATCCTGAAGGGCGGGATGATCGCGATGGCGCAGATGGGCGACCCGAATGCGTCGATCCCGACGCCGCAGCCGGTCCACTATCGCGAGATGTTCGCGACGCGCGGCGGTGCGCTCGCCCGCACGTCGCTGACCTTCGTGTCGCAGATGGCGGCCGATGCGGGCATCGCGGAACGCTACGGCCTGGCAAAGCGGATCGTGCCCGTGCGCAACTGCCGCAACGTGACGAAGGCCGACATGATCCACAACGCGTGGCGCCCGTCGATCAGCGTCGACCCCGAAACCTACGACGTGATCGCCGACGGCCAGCTGCTCACCTGCGAGCCGGCGACGGTACTGCCGATGGCCCAGCGTTATTTCCTGTTCTGATTTCCGGTTCCCCGTTTCATGCGCACCCTCGACAAACGCATTGCCCCGAACGTGAAACTCGCCGCGTCGCTCGTCGCGCGTGCGCCGACGCTCACGCTCGCCTATGACGCCCGCTGCAAGAGCCGCCTCGCGGCGACGCTCGACACCGGCGAGGACGTCGCGCTCCTGCTGCCGCGCGGCACCGTGCTGCGCGACGGCGACGTGCTCGTCGCCGACGACGGCGCGCTCGTGCGCATCGCCGCCGCGCCCGAGACCGTGCTGCTCGTGCGCGCGGCCGACCCGCTCACGCTGATGCGCGCCGCGTATCACCTCGGCAACCGTCACACGCCGGTCGAGATCGGCGACGGCTACCTGAAGCTCGAAGCCGATCCGGTGCTCGCCGACATGCTGCGCCGGCTCGGCACGCAGGTCGAGGAGACGCACGTGCCGTTCCAGCCGGAAGCCGGCGCGTACGGCGGCGGCCACAAGCACGGGCATGACGCGACGTTCGCCGAGGATTACGCGCTCGCGCAGCAGGTATTCGGCGAACACCACGGCCACTCGCATTCGCACGATCACGATCACGATCACGATCACGATCACCAGCATGGTCCCGGATGCACGCACGGCCACGGCCATGACCACCACTGAACTCGTCGCGCTGCTGCACCTCGCGTCGCCGGCGCTGCCGATCGGCGCGTACAGCTATTCGCAGGGCCTCGAAGCCGCGCTCGACGCAAACCTCATCCGCGACGCCGATTCTGCGCGCGACTGGATCGCCAGCGGCCTGACCGACGTGCTCGCGCACGGCGAGCTGCCGTTCCTCGCGCACCAGCTCGCACGCTGGCACGCGCACGACACGCAAGCGCTTGCCGCCGAGAACGCGTGGTTCATCGCGAGCCGCGAATCGGCCGAGTTGCGCCGCGAAACCGAACAGATGGGCTGGTCGCTCGCGCAGCTGTGCGCATCGCTCGAATGGGGCGACACCGCGCGCCGCGCGACGCTCGTGTCGATCTCGCCGGTCGCGCTGCCGACCGCGTTCGCGTACGCGGCCGCCATGCACGACGCCCGCGCCGACGCGACGCTCGCGGCGTACGCATTCGGCTGGGTCGAGAACCAGACGTCCGCCGCGCTGAAGGCCGTGCCGCTCGGCCAGCTCGCCGGGCAACGCATCATCGTCGCGCTGCGCGGCGCGATCGACGCGGCCGTGCGCCGCGCACTCGCGACGCCGCCCGGCGCCATCAACACGTTCGCGCCGCAGCTCGGCATCCTGTCCGCGCGGCACGAGACCCAGTACTCGCGGCTGTTCCGCTCCTGAACCCGACGCTACCTGCCATGAATGCACCTGCTCCCTCCTCCGCCCGCCGCACGAAGAAACTGCCGCCGCTGCGCGTCGGCATCGGCGGCCCCGTCGGCTCCGGCAAGACCACGCTGCTCGAAATGCTGTGCAAGGCGATGCGCGACCGGTACGACCTCGTCGCGATCACGAACGACATCTATACGAAGGAAGACCAGCGGCTGCTGACGGTGGCCGGTGCGCTGCCCGAGGAGCGCATCATGGGCGTCGAGACGGGCGGCTGCCCGCACACGGCGATCCGCGAGGATGCATCGATCAACCTCGAAGCCGTCGACCGGATGCTGTCGCGCTTCCCCGATGCCGACATCGTGTTCATCGAATCGGGTGGCGACAATCTCGCGGCAACCTTCAGCCCCGAGCTGTCGGACCTGACGATCTACGTGATCGACGTCGCGGGCGGCGAGAAGATCCCGCGCAAGGGCGGCCCCGGCATCACGAAGTCCGACCTGCTCGTGATCAACAAGACCGACCTCGCGCCGCTGGTCGGCGCGAACCTCGACGTGATGGCGTCCGACACGCGGAAAATGCGCGGCGAACGGCCTTACGTGATGACGAACCTGAAGGCGCTCGAAGGCGTCGCGGACGTGATCGCGTTCATCGAGAAGAAGGGATTGCTGACGGTCTGAGCCGCGTTGCGGCGGCACACGAAGCCGCAACGCGTTCGCGGACGGCCTTGCGCCGCCCTTCGTCTATTCGTCTTCGGAAGACGTATCCTGCGCGTCCTGCAGCATGCGCTCGCCGCGTTCGGCAGGCGGCAGCAGCGCCGCGAGCACGTCGACCGTGCGCGCGGTCGCGCCGCGGTGACGCGATGCGAAGGCCGCGCCGGCCGCCCCCATCGCGATGCGCCGCGCCTTGTCGGCGAACAGCGCGTCGAGCACGTGCGCGAGATCGAGCGGATCCGCGACCTGCATCGCGGCGCCGGCCGCAACCGCGTCGGCGGTCGCCTGCGTGAAGTTGAACACGTGCGGCCCGATCAGCACCGGCACGCCGACCGCGCACGCCTCGATCAGGTTCTGGCCGCCGAGCGGCAGCAGGCTGCCGCCGATGAATGCGATATCGGCAGCCGCATAGTACGCGCCGAGCTCGCCCATCGAATCGCCGAGCAGGACCGTCACGTCACCCGGCAGCGGTTCTGCCGCCGGCCGGCCGGCCGCGAGCGCCGCCGCGTCGGCCGCCCAGACGGAACGCCGCACGCACTTGAGCCCGCTGCGCGCGACGAGCGCCTCGACCTCGGCAAAGCGCTGCGGATGGCGCGGTACGAGCACCAGCAGCGCGTCGGGCGTATGCATCTCCGCGAACGCCTGCAGCACCAGCGCTTCTTCATTCTCGCGCGTGCTGGCGGCCACCCACACGGGCCGCGTGCCGATCGCGTCGCGCCACGCATGGCCGCGCGCCGCGAGTTCCGGCGGCGTCGTCATGTCGAACTTCAGGTTGCCGAGCACGGTCACGTTGCGCGCACCGAGCGACGTGAGCCGCTCCGCATCGGCCGGGCTCTGCGCGAGCACGCGCGAGAAACCGCCGAACACGTCGCGCGTCGCCGCGCCGAACTTCGCCGCGCGCCGGAACGAACGCGCGGACATCCGCGCATTGGTCAGCACGAGCGGGACATCCGCACGGCGGCACTCGTCGATCAGCGTCGGCCACACCTCGGTCTCCATCACGAGGCCGAGCGTCGGCCGCCACGCGTGCAGGAAACGCCGCACCGCGCCCGGCATGTCGTACGGCAGGTAGCAGCGCAGCACGCGATCGCCGAAGAGCTGTTCGCCGGTCGCGCGGCCGCTCGGCGTCATGTGCGTGAGCAGGATGCGCGCATCGGGGCGCGCGTGCATCAGCGCGTCGATCAGCGGCTGCGCGGCGCGCGTCTCGCCGACCGATACCGCATGCACCCAGATCAGCGGCGTGCGGTCGTCGCGCGAGCGGCCGGCCACGTGGCCGAAGCGCTCGCCGATGTGTTCGCGATAGCCGCGCTCCTTGCGCGAGCGCACGTAGAGCCGGATGACCGCAGCCGGCGCGACGAGCCACCACAGCGCGCGATAGATCACCCTCAGCATGCGGCGGCCCTCGTGTTGCGTCGAAGCAGGTGCGCGCTCAAACCAGCGCCCTGCCCTTCAGGCGTTCGAGAATGCCGAGCGGCGCGCATTCGCGCCGGACCATCGCGTCGACCGGCAGGAAGAACGTCTGTTCGAGCATGAACTGGCCGGACATCACAGCGTGCGAAGTCTGATCCGAGAAACATATCCACACGCAACCCGGCGGAAACGGCATCGTCTCCTGCGGGCTCGTCTTCTGGTAGTCGAGATCGGCCTTCATGCCGTCGTGCAGGTTCAGCATCAGGTGGTCGTACGCGCTGCGCGGCGACTTCGTCACGTGCAGCAGGTTCAGCAGCCACGCGGCGCCCGGCAGCTGCGGCTTGATCGACGGCAGGAAGCGCTTCGCGACGTCCTCGAACGGCTCGCCGACGCGCCATACGCGCGGCACGCCGGCCGGGTTCACGTTCGTGAACACGCGCAGGATGCGCTCGCCGTAGTTCGGCCGCGACGGGAACGCGTCGACGTGCAGCCGGCTGTCGTCCTTGCGCCATGACGTCTGGCGCGTCTCGACCTGCATCAGCCGCAGGCTGGTCGGCGCGACGCGCAGCTTGCCGCGGTATTCGGGAAACAGGCCGTCGACGAGCGTGCCGGCCTGCTGCTGGAAGCGCGCGACGAGCGCGCGCACGGCCGACTGCGTGACGCTGTCGCCGAGCACGCCGGCGAGCGCGCCGCCATTCGGCGCGAGGCTGATGTTCTTGCGTTTCGGATCGGCGAGCGCCGGATCGAGCAGCGCTTCCTCACCGCCTTCGATCGCGAAGCGCAGGTGCGGGAAATACAGCACCTTGCCTTCCTCGACCGCGGCCAGCAGCTGCTCGCGCGGCGCCGACAGGTTGTGTCCGCTCCAGTCGGCGGACGGGACTTCGATGATCTGGGATTCGCTCATGATCGGTTCGCGTGTGTGACAGCGTTACAGGAGACCGAAGCCCGCGAGCGCCGACTTCACCTGCGCGATCGACGGGGGCTGCCCCGCCGTGCCGAGATTGACGACGTTCGGCGACCAGTAGCCACCGGTCCGCCAGGCCGTCGCGAAATTGTACAGTTCGACCGTCGGACGCTTCAGCGCGGCCGCGATGTGAACCAGACCTGTATCAACCCCGACGGTCGCGGCCGCGCCGTCGATCAGGCCGACCACGGCCGGCAGCGACAGCTTCGGCGGCACGATCGCCGCCGCGCCGAATTCCTTCGCGAGCCGCTCGCTGGTCGCGCGCTCCGCGTCATTGCCCCACGGCAGCACGAGCGAGGCGCCGCGCCGCACGAGCGCCTGGCCAAGCTCGATCCACGCGGCGTCCGGCCATTGCTTGTCGGCGCGCGACGTCGCATGGACGAACACCACGTACGGCACCGGCAGGTTCAGGCCGAGCGCGGCCACCGCGAGCGCCGCCGCGCGCGTGTCGAGGCCGAAGTCGACCGGATCGGCCGGCGTCGGCGCCGGGTCGTTTAGCGCGGCCGCGACGAGTTGCCGCGACCGCTCGACGACGTGCGTGCGCGGCGCGATCGGCACGCGCTTGCGGTAGAAAAAACGCACCGGCCATTCATAGCCGGCGCCGTCGGTGCGGTTGCCGAGCCCGACGAGCGGGCCGCGTGCCCAGCTCGCGACCCAGGCCGTCTTGATGAGGCCCTGGCAATCGATCACGAGATCGTACTGCTCGGCCGCGAGGCGTTTGCGGAATGCACGGATCTCGCGCCACGTGGCGCCGGAGAACGGCTTCTTGCGCCAGCGGCGCAGCGAGAACGGCAGCACGTCGCGCACGCCGTCGACGAGCCGCACGAGGTCGACGAAGCTTTCCTCGACGAGCCAGTCGATCTGCGCATCGGGGTGGCGGCGCCGGATATCGGCGATCACCGGCATGTTGTGCACGACGTCGCCCAGCGACGACACGCGCACGATCAGGATCTTTTGCACGCTGAAAAAACGCCGGCTGGCAGCCGGCGACAAGCATAAAGGGGGGATTTTATCTCGCCCGGCGGGCCAGACAGACAAAAAGCGGCCGCACGCCGTGGCGTGCGCCGCTTTTCGGGATGGGCGCGGCCGGTGAACCGGCCGTCGCGCGGCAGGCGGCCCGCCGGCCGCCGGCGCTCAGAACGGCAGCTTGACGTCCGGCTTCGCGGCCGTCAGCACCCGGCGGAAGTCTTCCTGGATGCGCTTGAGCCCTTCCTGCGTCTCGGATTCGAAGCGCATCACGACGACCGGCGTCGTGTTCGACGAACGCGCGAGACCGAAGCCGTCCGGGTACTCGACACGCAGGCCGTCGATCGTCACGACTTCCTCGGCGCCGTCGAACTTCGCCTCCTTCTGCAGCTTGTCGATCAGGCGGAAGTTCTCGCCTTCGTCGAGCCAGAGCTGCAGTTCGGGCGTGCTCATCGCGTCCGGCAGCGCATTGAGCAGCGCGCTCGGGTCGGCCGTCTTCGCGAGGATCTCGAGCAGGCGCGCGCCCGTGTAGAGACCGTCGTCGAAGCCGTACCAGCGATCCTTGAAGAACACGTGACCGCTCATTTCGCCGGCGAGCGGTGCGCCCGTCTCGCGCAGCTTCGCCTTCACGAGCGAGTGGCCCGTCTTCCACATCAGCGGCTCGCCGCCCTTCGACTTGATCCACTGCGCGAGGTGGCGCGTGCACTTCACGTCGTAGATGATCTGCGCGCCCGGGTTGCGCGACAGCACTTCTTCCGCGAACAGCATCAGCTGGCGGTCCGGATAGATGATCTGGCCGTCCTTCGTGACGACGCCGAGGCGGTCGCCGTCGCCGTCGAACGCGAAGCCGAGCTCGGCGTCGGTGTCCTTCAGCGCCTGGATCACGTCCTGCAGGTTTTCCGGGTGCGCGGGATCGGGGTGGTGGTTCGGGAACGTGCCGTCGATGTCGGTGAAGCGCTCGACGAGTTCGCAGCCGAGCGCCTTGAACAGGCGCGTCGCGAGCGGGCCCGCGACGCCGTTGCCGGCGTCGACGACCAGCTTCAGCGGCCGCGCGAGCTTCACGTCGCCGACGATGCGCGCGATGTACTGATCGGCGACGTCGAATTCCTCATACGTGCCGCTGCCCGTCTCGAAGCGCTCGTCGACGATGCGGCGGTACAGCGCCTGGATCTGCTCGCCGTAGATCGCGGCGCCGCGCAGCACCATCTTGAAGCCGTTGTAGTCGGGCGGGTTGTGGCTGCCCGTGACGACGATGCACGAATCGACGCGGCGCTCGCCGCCCTTCAGCCCGAGCGGCACGTTCGCCGCGAAATAGCCGACCGGCGTCGGCACCATGCCGACGTCGACGACGTCGACCCCGGCCGCACGCAGGCCATCGGCGAGTGCGCCGACGAGTTCCGGCCCGGACAGGCGGCCGTCGCGCGCGACGACGACCGCGTCGCCGCCCTGCGCACGCACTTCACTGCCGAATGCCCGGCCGATCCCGCGCGCCGTGTCGACGTCGAGTGTCTTGCCGACCACGCCACGGATGTCATATGCCTTGAAGATGGATTGGGAGATCATCGATTCTCTTCTCTCTCAGTTGCGTGCATGGAAAATTGTCTGGCTTGGCTGGCCGCCTCTCGCCGGTGCCGCGCATGATACATGCGGCCCCGCAAAACAAGGAGCGGAACGGCTGGAGCGGTCGCGATCCCACTTATAATCGCGGGTTTTGATGACGCGCATACCGCCCATTTTAATGCCTAGCCGCTCCGCCGCCGCCAACCCGCAGCCTTCGGGCGCCCTGCCGGCCGCCCTGTGCGCGTGCCGCCGCCGCGCATGCTGAAGCGCTTCGGCAACCCGGACGTCGCGAAAGCCGTCGCGAACCTCGTCTGGCTGGGGCTCGAACGGCTCACGCAGATCGGCGTCGCGATCGCGATCAGCGGCCTGCTGGCCCGTTATTTCGGGCCAGATGTGTTCGGCAAATGGCAGTATGCGAATACGCTCCTCCTGGTACTGGCGCCGCTCACCTGGGTGTGCGGCGCGGAAATCCTCGTCCCGACCATCGTCCAGCGCCCGCCCGCCCAGCTCGGCGCGGTGCTCGGCAGCGCGTTCGCGCTGCGCATCGCCGTGTCGGCCGCCGCGCTCGTCGCGACCTGGATCGCGATCGCCGCAGGCGCCTTCGATCCGCTGGTCGGCGCGATGCTCGCGGGCCTCGCCGTCACGATGGTGTTCCGCGAGCCGTTCGTCGGCGTGATCAACGCGTGGCTGCAGAGCATGACCTACAGCAAGCCGCAGCTCGTCACCAGCATGATTACGGCGCTCGCGAAGGCGCTGCTCGTGTGGCTGCTGGTCCGCGCGGCCGCCGGCCCCGCCCGCTTCGCGTGGCTGTGGGCGCTCGAGGCCGCCGCGATCGGCTTCGCGCTGCTGCTGTACTACCGGCATCGTAACGGCGGCGCACTCGGCTGGACGTTCGATAAACCGCTGTTCAGGCACTTTGCAACGGCCGGCACCGTGTTCTGGCTCGGGCTCATCTGCATGTACCTGTTCCTGAAACTCGACCGCCTGATGCTCGAGCGTCACGTCTCGTTCGCCGATCTCGGCCGCTACTCGGCCGCGCAGCAGCTCAACGAGAACTGGATCACGCTCGCGCTGATGCTCGCGCAGACGATCGCGCCCGCCTTCGTCTACCGCGTGCAGGACGTCGCACGGCTGCGCCGCAACATCGTCCGGCTGATCGCGATGACGGCCGCGCTGATGACGGCCGGCGCGCTCGTGCTCGACGCGGCCGCCCCGCTGATCGTCGGCAAGGTGTTCGGCCCCGGCTACGAGGCGTCGGTCGACATCTTCCGCTGGGCCGTCTGGCTGTCCGTGCCGGCCGGCATCGAGGCGATAGGCAATCTTATCGTTCTCAAATATCAAGCAAAATTCGTGTTGCTGTCGAAATGGCTGCTCGCGCTGGCGATCGCCGCGGTCGTCAACCTGTTCGCGATCCCCCGCCTGGGCCTGTACGGCGCGCTCGTCGGGCTGGCGGCCGGCTACCTGGCCGCGGCCGCCGTCAACTTTTATTACATCCGTTTCAAGCTGCGAACATGACGCCCCCTGATTGCCCGCCCCCGCTCGACGACGTGGCCGTGCTGATGCCGGCCTACAACGGGCACGACGACGTCGTCCGGACCCTGCAATCGTTTCGCGAGGACGCGCCCGTGCACGTGCTGATCGTCGACGACGGCAGCACGCCGCCGATCGTCGCGCCCGACCTGCCGGGCCTCGCGATCGAGGTGCTGCGCATGCCGCGGAACGGCGGCATCGAGCGCGCGCTCGCGGCCGGCATCGACGCGCTCGCGGCGCGCGGCTTCCGCTATGCGGCCCGCATCGACGCGGGCGACCTGGCCGCGCCGCAGCGCCTCGCGAAGCAGCGCGCGTATCTCGGCGCCCACCCGCGCGTGGCCTGCGTCGGCATGTGGACGCAGGTCGTGTCGCGCGCCGGCGAACCGCGCTTCATGCTGACGCCGCCCGCCGATCCGCGCACGCTGCGCCGCACGCGCTTCCTGCGCTCGCCGCTCGTGCATCCGTCGGTGATGCTGCGCATCGACGCGGTGCGGGAAGTGGGCAACTATCGCGCGAAGTACCGCGCGGCCGAGGATCTCGATCTTTTTTTACGGTTAATGCAACGCTACGATTGCGCGAACCTGCCGGAACTCGGCCTGTATTACGAATTGAACGAGGGCGGGATCAGTGCGACCAAGCGCCGGCGCCAGCTGGTGTCGACGCTCACGCTGCTGCTGGGCCACTTCAACGCGCTGAACCCGTACGACTGGGCCGGCCTCGGCAAGAACCTGCTGCATTTCGTGACGCCGTACCGTACGTTGCAGCGGATCAAGCAGACGCTGTTCGCCGCGCGGCCCTCGGCCTGACGCCCATCCGGCATTTACGACGCATTATTTTTCCTTTTTTTTCATGTCCGCCACCTCCCCGCTGCGCATTGCGCTCGTCTGCAACACGGCCTGGGCGATCTACACGTATCGCCACGGGCTGATCCGTGCGCTCGTCGCGCGCGGCGCCGAGGTCATCGTGATCGCGCCGCACGACCGCACGGTGCCGTTGCTCGAGCAGATGGGCTGCCGCTACGTGGCGCTCGCGGTCGCGTCGAAAGGCACGAGCCCGCGCGAGGATCTCGGCACGCTCGCGGCGCTGGTGCGCCACTACCGCGCGCTGCGGCCCGACCTCGTGTTCCATTACACGATCAAGCCGAACATCTACGGGTCGGTCGCCGCGTGGCTCGCACGCGTGCCGTCGATCGCGGTGACGACGGGGCTCGGCTACGTGTTCATCCAGAAGAGCCGCGCGGCGAGCGTCGCGAAGCGCCTGTACCGGTTCGCGTTCCGCTTCCCGCGTGAAGTGTGGTTCCTGAACCGCGACGATCTCGCGACCTTCACCGACGAGCAGCTGCTCGCGCATCCCGATCGCGCGCGGCTGCTGCACGGCGAAGGCGTCGATCTCGAGCAGTTCGCGCCCGTGCCGCTGCCCGCCGGCGACGCCCCCGTCTTCATCCTGGTCGGCCGGCTGCTGTGGGACAAGGGCGTGCGCGAATACGTGGAGGCCGCGCGCGTCGTGCGCGGCCGCTTCCCGAACGCGCGCTTCCAGCTGCTCGGGCCGCTCGGCGTCGACAATCCGAGCGCGATCGGCCGCGCGGACGTCGACGCGTGGGTCGGCGAAGGCATCATCGAATATCTCGGCGAGGCGCACGATGTGCGCCCGCATCTCGCGGCGGCCGACTGCGTCGTGCTGCCGTCGTACCGCGAAGGCGTGCCGCGCACGCTGATGGAAGCGTCGGCGATGGGCCGCCCGATCGTCGCGACCGACGTGCCGGGCTGCCGCGACGTCGTCGCAGACGGCGAAACGGGCTTCCTGTGCCGCGTGCGCGACAGCGCAAGCCTCGCCGAACAATTGAATCGCATGATCGCGCTCGGGCCGCAAGGCCGCGCTGCGATGGGCGCACGCGGCCGGCACAAGGTCGCGGCGGAGTTCGACGAGCAACAGGTCGTCGAGCGCTACAGGGAGACCATCCATTCGTTGACCGGATTCACACTCTGAAGGAGCGCATCAGCAATGACCGCTAAAGGCACCATCCTCGTTACCGGCGGCGCGGGCTATATCGGCTCGCACACGGCCGTCGAACTGCTCGACAACGGCTACGATGTCGTGATCGTCGACAACCTCGTCAACAGCAAGGCCGAGTCCGTCCGGCGCATCGAGCAGATCACGGGCAAGACGCCCGCGTTCCACCAGGTCGACGTGTGCGACGAAGCCGCGCTCGCGAAGGTGTTCGACGCGCACCCGATCACCGGAACCATCCATTTCGCGGCGCTCAAGGCCGTCGGCGAGTCGGTCGCGAAGCCGCTCGAGTACTACCAGAACAACATCGGCGGCCTGCTCGCCGTGCTCAAGGTCATGCGCGAGCGCAACGTCAGGCAGTTCGTGTTCAGCTCGTCCGCGACCGTGTACGGCGTGCCGGAACGCTCGCCGATCGACGAGTCGTTCCCGCTGTCGGCGACGAACCCGTACGGCCAGTCGAAGCTGATCGCCGAGCAGGTCCTGCGCGATCTCGAGGTGTCCGATCCGTCGTGGCGCATCGCGACGCTGCGCTACTTCAACCCGGTCGGCGCGCACGCAAGCGGGCTGATCGGCGAGGATCCGGCCGGCATCCCGAACAACCTGATGCCGTATGTCGCGCAGGTCGCGGTCGGCAAGCTGGACAAGCTGCGCGTGTTCGGCTCCGACTACGCGACGCCGGACGGCACGGGCGTGCGCGACTACATCCACGTCGTCGATCTCGCGAAGGGGCACATCGCCGCGCTCGACGCGCTGGCGAAGCGCGACGCGAGCTTCGTCGTGAACCTCGGCACCGGCCAGGGCTACAGCGTGCTGGAAGTCGTGCGCGCGTTCGAGAAGGCGTCGGGCCGCCCGGTGCCGTACGAACTCGTCGCACGCCGCCCGGGCGACATCGCCGAGTGCTACGCGAACCCGCAGGCCGCGGCCGACATCATCGGCTGGCGCGCCACGCTCGGTATCGAAGAAATGTGTGCCGACCACTGGCAATGGCAGGAGGGGAACCCGCGCGGTTTTGTATAATCCGCTGTCCATTTTTCGAGCGATCCCATGCTCAGCTTCGCGTCCGGCTTCATCGTCTCCCTGCTCGTTACGCTGTTCATCGTGCGCTATGCGCACCTTCACGAGAAATTCTCGATCGACAGCGACCTGGCCGGCGTGCAGAAATTCCACGTGCGGCCCGTGCCGCGGGTCGGGGGCATCGGGATCCTCGCCGGGGTCTTCATTGCCGCGCTGGTGGTGTCCCGGCGCTATCCGACGATCTCCGGCAGCATTCTCGGGATTGTTGCCTGCGGACTGCCGGCTTTCCTTTCCGGACTCGTCGAAGACCTGACCAAGCGCGTGTCGCCGCGCGCCCGGCTGCTCTGCACGATGGGCGCGGCCGCGCTCGCGTTCTGGCTGATGAACATCGCGGTCACGCGCATCAGCGTGCCGCCGCTCGACTTCCTGCTCGGCTACGTCGCCATTTCGGCGTTCGTCACCGTGCTGGCGGTCGCGGCGCTGGCGAACGCGATCAACATCATCGACGGCTTCAACGGGCTCGCGTCGATGGTCAGCTTCATGATGTTCGCGTCGCTCGCGTACGTCGCGTTCCACGTGAACGACCCGGTCGTGATGTCCGCGTCGATCATCATGATGGGCGCCGTGCTCGGCTTCTTCCTGTGGAATTTCCCGGCCGGGCTGATCTTCCTCGGCGACGGCGGCGCGTATTTCATCGGTTTCATGCTCGCGGAACTCGCGATCATGCTCGTGATGCGCAACCGCGAAGTATCCGCGTGGTACCCGGTGCTGCTGTTCATGTACCCGATCTTCGAGACCTGCTTCTCGATCTACCGGAAGAAATTCATCCGCGGGATGTCGCCCGGCATTCCGGACGGCGTGCACCTGCACATGCTCGTGTACAAGCGGCTGATGCGCTGGGCCGTCGGCACGAAGCACGCGCACGACCTGACACGCCGCAATTCGCTGACGTCGCCGTACCTGTGGCTGCTGTGCCTCGTCGCGGTGATTCCGGCGACGCTGTTCTGGCGGCACACGGTGCACCTGTTCGTGTTCGTCGTGCTGTTCGCGCTGACCTATGTGTGGCTTTATCTCAGCATCGTGCGATTCCGCGTGCCGCGGTGGATGGTGGTGCGGAAGCATCGGCGCAGTCATTGAGGCGTTCGCGGCCCGGCATGAAAAAAGCGCCCCGCAGGGGCGCTTTTCTTTTGGGCCGGTTGGCAGCCGCGCGGCTATCAGCCGTTCGACGCGCCCCGTACGCTCTTCAGTGCCGGAATGACCGCCGTCTGATACTCCGGCACCCAGCGCCGCAGGTCGCGCCGTACTTCGTCGTCCGGCAGCACGCGATGCTGCATCAGCCACGGCAACAGCTCGTCGAGGAAATTGTCCGGCACTTCCCGCGCACGCGCGATCCGCAGCTTCGGATGCGGTGTGCGCGTCGTCGCCTCGTCGTCCGCGAGCAGTTCCTCATAGAGCTTCTCGCCGGGCCGCAGCCCGGTGAACTCGATCCGGATCTGGTCTTCCGAGAAACCGTACAGGCGGATCAGGTCGCACGCGAGATCGACGATCTTCACCGGCTCGCCCATGTCGAGAATGAAGATCTCGCCGCCCTGCCCCATGCTCGACGCCTGCAGCACGAGTTGCGACGCTTCCGGGATCGTCATGAAGAAACGCGTGATCTCCGGGTGCGTGACCGTGACCGGGCCACCCTTCGCTATCTGCTGCTGGAACTTCGGAATCACGCTGCCCGCGCTGCCGAGCACGTTGCCGAACCGCACGGTCTCGAACTGCGTGTGCCCGCTCGTCTGCTGCAACGCCTGGCACGCCATTTCGGCGAGGCGCTTGCTCGCGCCCATCACGTTGGTCGGATTGACGGCCTTGTCGGTCGAGATCAGCACGAAGTGACGCACATCGTGGCGGATCGCCGCGCGGGCCACGCGATACGTGCCGAGCACGTTGTTGCGCAGCGCCTGCCACGCGTTGTGCTCCTCCATCAGCGGCACGTGCTTGTAGGCGGCCGCATGGAACACGATGTGCGGTGCATGACGCGACATCACCTGGTCGAGCAGCAGCGAATCCTTCGCATCGCCGATGATCGGCACGACGGGAAGGTCCGGGAAGCGCTCATGCAGTTCCTCGGTCAGCCGGTACATCGCGTACTCGGACAGGTCGAACGCGACGAGTTGCGCCGGCGCGAAACGCAGGATCTGCCGGCACAGCTCCGAGCCGATCGAGCCGCCGGCGCCCGTCACCATCACGACGCGGCCGCGCAGCAACGCCTCGACGTGCGGGGTGTCGATCATCACGGCGTCGCGGCCGAGGAGGTCTTCGAGGTCAATCTGGCGGACCTGGGACAGGAAGCCCTGCCCCGGCATCAGCGAAGTCAGCGACGGGAGCACCATCGCCTTGACGCCCGCGCGCACGCACAAGGTCGCGGCGCGGCGCTGCACCTCGACCGATGCGGATGGAATGGCGACGATTGCGTATTCAACCTTCAGCGCATCGGTCCAGCGCGCAAGGTCGTCGATCGAGCCAAGCACCTTGTAGCCGTAGATTTCACGGCCGTGCTTCGACACGTCGTCGTCCAGCAGGCCGACGAGCCGCCATTCGCCCGAGCGCGACAGTTCGCGTGCGAGGTTCGCGCCGGCCGTGCCCGCGCCGACCACCAGCACCGGCTTGCCCTGCCCGACGAGCCCGCCGTACAGATAGAACTCCTTGGTCGCGCGATAAAGCGCACGGGCGCCGCCCATGACCAGGAACAGCATCAGCGGGGAGACGAGCAGCACGGAGCGCGGAATGATCGGAGTCGGCTGGAACATCACCGCGCCGATCATCACGATGACGCCGCCGCACGCAATCGACTTCGAGATCCGCATCAGGTCGGGCAGGCTCGCGAACACCCACAGGCCGCGGTAGAGGCCGAACAGAACGAACATCGACGCGTACACGGGCAGCACCCACTCGAGCGCAACCAGCGAACCTCTCAGAAACTCTGGCGAGATGCTACCGTTGAACCGGACGAGATAGGCGAACAACCACGCGGCGGCGACCGCCAGCAGATCGAACAGGAATGCACTGAATGACAGCCATGATGCTCTGGATCGCAACATAGGCGGGATACCTCATGAATTGTTTTCGGCGGCCTTCTGAATCCGGCGCCAGCGCATGTCGATCGCAAATCCGATACATGCCAAGACGCCATACCAGGCGGCGAACAGCAACCACTGCTGCAGTTCCTGACGGCCCAGCGCCCAGAGAGCGACGATTATGCCAGCGAGCATGATGAGGTACCAATAAATGGCAGTGCGTCCATGACCGATACCGGAGCGCACCATCCGTTGATAATAATGCTCTCGGTGCGCTTGCCAGAACTTTTCCCCGCGTAACAAACGTCTCAGGAGTGTTACAGATGCGTCTGCAATAAAGGGCGAGAACGTCATCGCCGGGAACCAAATCGGCCAGACCGCATTGCGCCAACCCCAGTAGCCGAGCGCACCGGCGAGGAATCCGAGCGGAATCGAGCCTGCGTCGCCAAGAAAGAGCTTCGCCGGATGGAAATTCAGCAACAGGAATCCGAATGCCGCGCCGGCAACGGCCGCCCCGCCCGCCGTCAGGCCAGGGGACGGATGCGGACTGATCAGCGCCGCCGCCGCGTAGGCGCCGAACCCGAACAGCGCCATCCCACCCGCGAGGCCGTCCGCACCATCCATAAAGTTGTACAGATTGGTCAGCCAGATCATCGTGAAACCAACCGCGGCGAGGAACCACCATGGGACATCGGCCGGGTAGACGGCGATCAGAACCGCCACTGCCGCGAGATGCGCCGCGAAGCGAACACGGGCGGGCAGCCCACGCCGGTCATCGATTTGCGACAGGGCGGCGAGGCCCGCCGCCGCGGCAGCAATCAGCCACATCTGCGGCGCAAGCCACAGCAACGCGACGACGCCCACAGGCACGATGCCCCACCCGCCGACGCGCGGCGTCGGAAGGGTATGGAGCGAACGGTCGTTCGGAATGTCAGTTGCCAGCCGCCAGGCAAGGCCGCTGGCCAGCAATATGCGCAGGATTATCGTGGACGCCGCGGCGGCGGCCAAAGCCTCCGCAACCGCGGTAAGCCACGTGGGGATCGTAAGATGCATGTTGCCTATTTCTGGATTTCGCGCGAACGATACCATGCGGCGGTCGCCTCCAGGCCCTGGCGCGTCGTGTAGGGGGGATGCCAGTCAAGCACGCGCTTGATCCGGCCGGTGTCGAGTTGCAGGCCGCCGGTCAGGCGGTCAATCACCGCGCTGCGGCCGGTAAGCCTGCCGAGGGTGGACAACACGCCGGGCGGGACCGGGAACAGGCGAGCCGGCTTGCCGAGCACATCCCCGACCACGCGCAGCAAGCCTGGCACGGTTGGCGCGTCGTCGTCGGCGACGTGGAAGCAATTGCCCGCCGCACGCGGGTCCGTCGCGCAACGCAGCAGCGCGTCCGCGAGGTTGCCGACGTAGACAACGCTGCGGCGAGCGGAGATCGAGGCAAGAGGCAGCGGGACACCTCGCGACACCGCGTCCATCATTCGCAGGAAATTCGCGCGCACCTCGGGGCCGTAGACGAGCGGGGGACGCACGATCACGATATCGAGGCCGGCAGCTGCGCCGAATTGCGCAAGTTGCCGCTCGGCGCGCAGTTTCGAGCGACCGTAGGCGTCCTGTGGATCGGGTGCGACGTCCTCGACGAGCGCGACGCCGGCATCTCCCTCGCCGACGGCCTTGACGCTGCTCACGAACACGAGCCGGCTGACACCGTGCTTACGCGCGGCCTCGGCGACGCGCAACGTACCGGCAACGTTGGTCGCGTCAAACTCCGCATCGGGATCGGACGACGTGTCACGCATCACGTGGACGCGCGCCGCCAGATGAATCACGCAATCTGCGTGCAGGTCGTCGGGCCACGCGTCGTCGAGGCCGGAATAATCGGGGACATCATGCACCCATTCACTTGCCCCTGCGACACATCCGCCCGATTTGCGCACGAGCCCGGTAACGGTATGCCCCGCCGCGAGGGCGAGCCGACAGACTGCGCGGCCGACGAAACCGTTCGCGCCGGTGACGACGATGTGGCTCATCGATGCCCCCGGCAAGGCCGACGGGACCCTCTGCAAAACAGCGTGAGAGCGCCGCTGACGACAACGCACGGAGCCGGAACACCGGACGAGCCCGGGACGAGACTGGCGGGACCGCCCGCGCACGAGCGGCGCAGGCATACGGGATGGGAGCTCAGGACGAACACTTCTGGATCTCAAAGACGGAGGGAACGCCGATCGCCGGCGACGTCATCGACCCACGACGCCATCCGATCGGCGTCCGGCTGCGCGTCGAAGCATGCGCGGCCGGCTACAACCGCATGCAATACAAATCGATGTTCGGGTTCGGTATCAGGTGAACACGCTTGCCTGATCGCAAGATCGCGACCTCCCCCACACCCGATATCGAAGGAGAGGCCCCATGCTGCTGCGACAGCGTACTGCACGGACGTGCGCGAATTGTAACCCGGCGCCTCACGGCCACCAAACCACCCTTCGGGCGGCCTGCTCGTCGAGTTCGCCGTCATCGCGCGCATGCCACGAGCGCGCGCTCCCACCCCGGCAAACCTGACGTACGGGTTCTCAGGCCAGCAACTCACCCACCCGCTCGACGAGCGGTGCGACCATTCGCTCCCACGCGTGCTCCTGCTCGACGAACGTCCTCGCTCGCGCAGCCATCTCGACCGCGCCGGCCTCGTTGGCGACGAGCCCCTCGATACGGTCGACGAACTCCTCTGGCGTATCCGCGATCAGCAGATCCTGCCCGCTTCTTGCGCCCAGGCCTTCGTATCCCAGCGACGTGGTGACGACCGGCAGCCCCAGCGCCATGTACTCCAGGATCTTGTTCTGCACCCCTGCACCGATCCGCATGGGGCATACGGCTATCGCCCCGTCAGACGCGGCCTGCGCCACCGACGCCACCCGACCGGTCACCTCGACGCCGTCGTAAGCGCGGAATCGCTCGGCAAGCGCGGGGGCGATGGAGCCAACGATCCGGAAGCGATAAGCGGCGCGCCTGCGCAGCAACGGCAACACTTCCTCGATGAAAAAGTGGCACATGTCCTGATTCTGGACCGTTCGCATGTCGCCGATGAAAATCAGGAGCCGGCTCGCCGTGCCGCGTACCGCGTACGGCAATCCGGACAGGTCGACCCCGTTCGAACACACCATCACTTTGTCGACGGACCGGCCGGGAAACAGATAATCCCTGTCGGTCCGGGAGACGAGCACCGACAGATCGAAGTCGTCGACGATCGTACGCTCGTAATCGAGCAGGCGTCTCGCCTCGATACCGAACACGCGCGACTTGAGCCCACGCGCCTTCTTGAGCTGCTTGACCCGGCTGTAGTTGAGCGAGATCGCATCGGTCATTTCCAGGATGCGCGGCTTATCCGATTTGCGCACGTACTCGGCGCAGCGCACCAAGTGAACGAACACGCCGTCGTGCGACGGGAGCAGCCGGGAGACGGCCGCCGAGAACGCCCGGCTCCGATAATAAGCAACCTGCAACGGCGTACGCGTCGGAAGCGCGAGCAACGTATTGACGTACGACCGCCCTCTCGACAGGAAGACCCGTTCGACTCGATCGAACACGCCGTCGTCAGGCACCTCGGCGTGCATCTCGTCCGGGGTCTCGCACAGGCTCAGTAGCGTCAGCGAGTAACGGCGGGACAATACCTTGCAGAGGTGATATATCCTCAGCCGGTCTCCGCCGATCACCGGGTATGGAAACCGGGGCGTCAGAACCAGCAGCTTCTTTTTGTCCCGACTCATGACAGACGTGCCCAGAAATCCTGAATTGCCGGACCGACAGCGGATTCCGAAAAGGTGCGGGCGCGGTCCATGCCATCGCTGACCGCCACCTCGAATCTCGCGTCATCGGTCCATATCCTGCGGATCTGTTCCGCCATGTCTTCCACTGAACAAGGATCGAACTGCAGGCCGCACTCGCCGACTATCTCGGGCATCGATGTCGTATTGCTGCACGCGAGCGGCGTACCGGACGCCATGGCTTCCAACAACGGAATGCCGAACCCTTCGAACAACGAAGCGAATATGAACGCGCGTGCCTGCCGGTACTGCCGCCGCAATTCCTCCCGGGAAACATATCCGAGCAGCTCGACGAAACCGGAGAGCCCGAGCGCTTCCGCTCGCTGGAGAAAATAGGCGTGATGATCGGACTTGATCCCGGCGATCCTCAATCTGGCGTCCTCGCCTAGTGCAGGCCGTGCCAGCGCAAAGGCTTGCAGGAGGCGGTCGACGTTCTTGCTCGGCGCCTCGCCCGCCACCGTGAACAGGTAGGGCAGGCGATCCGCCTGACTCACCGGGGGGGCAAACCAGTCGTCCGGAATCGAACACGGAATGACCTGCACGTCGTCCTGACGCAGCCCGAGCTTCTCCACCAGCTCGCGCTGAGTAAAGCGGGAAATGGTCAGCACGACGTCTGCCCGCCGCGCGAGTCGAGGCACCACATGCCGCCGGTATACCCGCCCGGCGGTCTGATACAGCGATCTCGACGGCGGCAGTGCGCGCCACGACTCCAGAAAGATCAGGTCGTGGACCACGGCGATCAGCCGGGTGTTGCCCGTGGATCGCAGTGGCCCCGTGTTGTACGGGCAAAGAAGATAATCCAGCTTCTGCTCCCGGCACAGACGAGGCAACTCGATCTGCTCCCACCAAGGAAAGAAGCCGCGCCCGTCACTGACGCACGGCCATTCAGTGGCAGTCACGCCGCTCGGAGCCAAACCCAGTATCGATGCGTTTACCGGCGCCACCAGTTGTCGAGCGAACCGTCCCATGCCGCGATAGTTGCCAACCATCCAGCTGATATCCACGCCCAACTTCACGCGGCGCTCCTCCCGACGAATCGACTCATTCGTCTCGAAAAACCAACCTTCACTCCTGCCCTCCGCCAAACATCCAGCGCAACGTGCTATCCAGCGGAATGTCCTCGAGCGGCCCGACAGCGGCGCGTATCCGCGCATCGTCCCCCCGCAGCCGGCGCACCTCGTTCGCGCGCACGAACGCAGGATTGACGCGCACCTCGATCGTATAGCCCGCGATCCGCTCCATCATGGCAATCACCGCCTTCAGCGAGACCGCCCGGCCCGAGCACACGTTGTACACGCCACCGGCAGGCGCCAGTTGCAGCAGGCGCCGATATGCGTCCGCCACCCGGCGCACGTCGGAAAAATCCCGTTCGACGTCGATATTGCCCAGTTCGATCACGCGCTCGCCGCGCTGGAAATGGTCGACGATCTTCGGCAGCAGAAACTGCGGCGACTGCCCGACGCCCGTGTAGTTGAACGGGCGCGCGATGACGATCGGCAGCTTGTCCGTCCACAGGCGCGCCATGAATTCCATCGCCAGCTTGCTGACCGCGTAGTCGTTCACGGGATTCGGCTCGACCGATTCGTCGATGATCTCGACCGCCGCGTTGCCATAGATGTTGGCGCTGCTCGCCAGCAGAACCGCACGCGGGCGGTTCTCCAGATTCGCGAGCGCTTCCAGCAGGTTCCGCGAGCCGACCACGTTGGTGCGATAGATCGCGTCCGCATCGCCGTGCGCGACGAACGAGACCGCGGCAAGGTGCGCGACCACGTCCGGCTGCACGTCCGCGACAACTTTCGCCAGCTCCGCCCGGTCGCACAGATCGACCCGATACAGGTCGGGCCCGGTCGCCCCGGACCCGTGCGTCGTTCCGAACACGCGATAGCCGGCCGCCCGCAACGACTGTGCGAGATAGTCACCGGTAAAGCCGCCGAGCCCCGTCACCAGGGCTCGCGGGACATCAGAACGAGAAACCGCGTTCATTGCGCCGCAAATCCGCTTCAACCATCATTGCGCACAGCTCCTCGAGCGTCGTCTTCGGTTCCCAGCCGAGCTTCTGCTTGGCCTTCTCCGGATTGCCGATCAGCAGATCGACCTCGGCCGGTCGATGGAACTTCGGATTGACGCGGACCACCGTCTTGCCGGTTGCGACATCGACCGCGATTTCCTGCTCGTCGCTGCCCTTGAACTCGAGGTCGACACCGGTCGCCTTGAACGCCATGCGCACGAAATCGCGCACCGTCTCGGTACGGTTCGTCGCCAGCACGAACGTGTCCGGCTCGTCGACCTGCAGCATGCGCCACATGCCTTCGACATATTCCTTCGCAAAGCCCCAGTCGCGCTTCGCATCCATGTTGCCGAGTTCGAGCATGTCGAGCTGGCCAAGCTTGATCTTCGCGACGGAGTCGGTGATCTTGCGCGTGACGAACTCGCGGCCGCGCAGCGGCGATTCATGGTTGAACAGGATCCCGCTGCAGCCGAAGATGTCGTAGCTCTCGCGATAGTTCACCGTGATCCAGTGTGCATACAGCTTGGCCACGCCATACGGGCTGCGCGGGTAGAACGGCGTCGACTCGATCTGCGGAATCGCCTGCACCTTGCCGAACATTTCGGACGTGCTTGCCTGGTAGAAGCGGATCTTCGGATTGACGATGCGGATCGCCTCGAGCAGGTTCAGCGGACCGACGCCGGTGATCTCCGCGGTCGTGACCGGCTGGTCGAAGGACACGCCGACGAAGCTCTGCGCCGCCAGGTTGTAGACCTCCGTTGCGCCAGTCGTCTGCAGCAGGCGGATGCTCGCCGACAGATCGGTCAGGTCGTATTCGACCAGGTGCAGGTTCGGATGCTTGGCGATGCCCAGCTCTTCGATGCGCCAGAAGTTCACCGAGCTGGTGCGGCGGTAGGTACCGTAAACCGTGTAGCCCTTGTCGAGCAGCAACTCGGCCAGATAGGCACCGTCTTGCCCGGTGATGCCAGTGATGATGGAAGTTTTCTTAGACATAATGGTCCTGCTTTAAGAATACGCTTCGTTGCGCGTGAGAATTTTTGCCAAATGACGAGCACTCTGCGCCCAAGTCAGGAATGGCATGCCGCGAGACGAAATCTCTTGCTGCTTCGCTCGAAGCTCAAGCCATGCCTTGATCTCGGTCGCCAGATCATGCCCTTCTTGCGCGGAAAAATAAAATGCATGCTCGCCAGCCACTTCACGAAACACCGGCAGATCACGTGCAATGATCGCCAATCCGTGCTGCGCGGCCTCGATCAGTGGCAAACCAAACCCTTCACCATAGGATGCCGCGATCAGGCACGAACTCACCTCGTAGATCTTCTCCAAATAATCATCCGAGGCATTTTCCATCCAGAACAGGTGGCGCCCCTGCTCCGGGTGCGCTCGCAACCGCCCGACCAGATCATCGACCATCCAACCTTGCCGCCCCACGATGACCAGGTTGACGTTCTGATTTTCGCGCCACAGCTGTTCGAACGCATCCAGGACCTGAGTATGCCCCTTGCGAGGCTCCAGGGTCCCGACCATCAGAAACGTCGGACAATTGCTCAGGTGTTGAAGTACCTTGCCTCCGTCACGCGGGATTTCCGAAGACGTCGAGAAATGTTCGATATCCGCGCCCAAATGAAACCAGTCGATCTCGAACGAGCCTGCCCGCTCAGGAGCGTGCTTCGCGAGCCATGACGACAGCTCCGTGGCCACTGCCTGCGAAATGCACAATGCTCCGTCATTTTCCACCACGACGTCCAGCCAGCCCGTAAATCCCTCCGCGGCACCGGGAACAAAATACTGGGGAAGCAGGACGCACAGCAAATCGTAGACGACAAACTTGACCTGCACCCCCTGCAATCGCAGACTTTGATAAAACTCCCGCTGCGCGGGGACGACGCGGGGTTGCAGATCCAGACCGACAAACACGTCTCCTGCCGCATAGTCGATCGGCTCGTCCTCCAGCCAGCCATCCTCGAACCCCATCAGCCGCGTCGTAAATTCACGCGCATAGCGATAGGAATCCTTGGTCGTGGCGTAAACCGGCTCCACCCGAAAACCGTCGGGCGGAGAATCCAGCCATTCCTTCAACAGATTGCGTACCACACGCTGGATCCCGCTCCTGGCATCGACCTGGACAAGCTCGGAGATATCCACCAGCAATTGCCGCTTGTTGTGGCGCGGAACAAAATTCCTCGCCGCGGTCAGCGCCCACGCGCGCAACTGATCGTCGCTTGCCCGACCGGCCCGACGCGCGATTGCGCGCGACAGCACGGAAAGGTTCGCGTCGGCCCGGAGATAGAACCGCTCGATGGCATCGCGATACTGTTCGGCACATACGTCGGGCGCGTGATCCTCCACGATGATATCCCGTGCGCGCGCGCCCATCTGCCGCCGACGCTCCGCATCCGAACGCAACGTCTCCAATGCGTCGACCAGTTCCTCGTCGGAGAACTCGTCCGGCAGCATCCACACCGCATCGCGGTCCAGATCGGCCATGCTGCCATTCTCGTTGACGATCGTTGCCTTGCCGTAATTCATGCAGTCCAGCACCGCCGCCGAAGTCTCGCCCCGGGACAGCGTCCTCAACTGGACACCGACATCGGCCGCCGCCAGATACTGGCGGAAGGTCTGCGCATCGGTCCAGCCGGTAATGCGAACTCGGGCCCCCTTGCCCATTTTCCGAATGCTGCGAGCGAGCTCCTCACCATACTCGGTCGGCTGATTTTCCCCGACAAAGATCAGATGACACGCCGGATCGCGCGCCAGGGACGAACTGCCCCACGCACGCAGCAAACGATGATTCAGCTTGGACGGCCCTAGCGCCCCGAACGCGCACACCACGCAGTCGTTCTTGCCAAACCCCAGCGCTTCGCGCGCCTCGTCTCCACTCGACGCGACGTTGGCATCGCGCATGAGGGGAATCACGGTCCAGTCGGTCGTATCCCCGCCATACCAATGCCGAGCCAATTGCAGCGAACCGGACGAATGAACAATCAGGCCCAGCGCCTTCTGAATCACGCCCAGGCTGCACGGATACTCCCAGACGGCGTCCGCGATGTCCTCGTTTTGATGGCGGGCCCTCAGGCCGACATATCCGTGAGCGTCATAGAGCGCCCTGGACCAGCCATCAGGACGATTCCCGTGAATGGCCATATGCGCGAGGATGCCCGAGAGGAAGAAATCGTGCAGCACGACCACGCCCGGCACGCTTTCCAGCAGCGGAAACATGTATTCGTGGAACGACGAGTTCCCGAAATGATAGAGCACCCGATCATAGGAACCCGCATGCTTGAGCAGCCATGCCGGCGTTTTCACCGAGATATTCCCGGCCTGCATTTCTTCCGCGTCGTCCGGATCTACGATGACATCGATATCGTAAAAACGCGCCAGCTCCGGCAGCAATTCGGCGCTGTAGTCCGCGATACCCGTTCGAACCGGCGGCAAGGGCGACACGTAGGCCAGCCGCGGACGTCGCGACTGGACGTCCGGCGCGCGCCGCTCGGCCAGCCATGCCTGCAGCCTCCGCTCCATTGCCTCGAGCGCACAACGCCCGCTCTGGTCCCACGAAAATTTCTCGACCTGGCTCGCGGCGCGTTCGATCAGTGCCTGGCGATAGCCCTCGTCCGACAAGCCACGCTGCATGTAACGCGCGATCGACTCGTCGGATCGCGGATCGAACATTGCTTCGTCCCACCCAATCACTTCCGGAACGCTCGAAGTATTCGATCCGATAACGGGTGCTCCGCAGCGCATCGCCTCCAGCACCGGCAAACCGAAGCCCTCGTGCCATGAAGGAAAGACGAACAATCGGCACAGGTTGTAAAGCGCCAGCAGGTCCTCGTCCGGCACGAACCCCGTACACACGACATCGTCCGGCCCCAGTCCGACCTTGCGAGCCAGGTGCATCAGCGTGTCGCGGCTGGCCGGCTGGATCGAGCAAACGATCGCCAACTGGTACGACTTCCGCAACTCAGGCGGCAATGACGCGAACGCGCGAATCAGGCCCTCGACGTTCTTGCGATGGTCGATACCGCCCGTATACAGCACGAAGGATTTCGCCAGCCCGTACTTTTCCCGTAGTGCCGCTTCGCTTCCGGGAGCAATCTGTACCGGCCGAAACCACGCGTCGACGTCGGCGGACATGTTGACGGACCACTCCGGCGACAGACCCAAATATTCGATTCCCTCCGAGCGCGATGATTCGGATATCGCCAACCATAGATCGGCGCGCTGAAGATGCTCGATTTTCGTCAGATACCAATCCTTGAACAGAGGATTTTCCAGATAAGGCTTGGCATGGATATAGGGAATCAGGTCGTACAGCGTGACCGCGACAGGCACGCTCGTTTGAAGCGCGTGAATGCTGGTAATCGAATCGTCGCCGAAGCCTTCGAAGTAGCTCGCGATATAAATGAAATCCGGTCGCAGGCTCGTCAGGAATGCTTCATAAGTCAATTCGCCTGACTGACGGCGCCAGAGATTGGCTTTGTCGACATGGGCGACCGGCCCCGCTGCATGCCAGACGTGGATGTCCCGCTGCGGAAGCAACGCTTGAAACTCATCGCGCAGAACCCGGGCGGACTCCTCGAACGCTCCATTCAGCGCGAGTACGATTTCATGGTCACCGCGGTTTCGAATCATCGCCTTGACGATGGATACGGTGTAACGGCCCACGCCTCGATTGCGCGAGTTGAGGCTCTGCGCCCCTTGCATGTCAACGACGATACGCATTATTCAATATCCCCATTCTCGTGCGCGAGGGCAGACTTCAATGCCATGTACGCTTCGCGCGCGCGGGGCGTCAAACCATCATCATCGATCGGCCTTCTCTGCATCCGCCGCATGGGAGCCCCAACGATGGTCCGGACGAGTCGCTGCTTCACACCGGGCATCGCGCCCAACAGTTGCACGGCCAATCGTCGCAGCCGGGGATTGCGATTGACGTACGCGACACTCCGGAACAGCACGCGTCTCACGCCGGATTTGCAAGCCCCTTTCGCGCTACGAGCGACCGTTGCGGCACTTCGCATGGCCGCAGCGACACGCCGTGACGTGCGGCCCTGGCTCACCTGCAATTGCTCGGTAACTTGCTGCGTTTCGTCATGGACTCGCCCCAGCTCGCCCCGGACTTGCCCCAGTTCGTCGCGGACTTGCGCCAACTCGCTGCGGGTGCGTTTCAATTCGTTGTGGACCAAGTTCAGTTCGCCTTGAAGTTGCCCCACTTCCTCGTGGGTCTGCCGGATCTGTTCGGCGGATTGCTCATACTCCCGGACGCGCCCTTTCTCAAACCGCGCGGCAAGGTCGGCCAAGGACAATCCGTAATCGGCATCGAACGCGTCGTCGAAAAATCCTGCCGCTTCTTCATTGCAGAATTTCTGGGCAACAATGGCGTAATCCGGACTGACTCCGCCCAGCACATCGAGAAGATGGATCTGCGCGCCCTCATCCTGCAAAGCAGGGGCTTCCTGCAGTCGAAGCTGCTTGACCCTGGCAAATCCCGCATGCTCTCCAAGGAAACTCAGCAGTTCGGAAGGAATCGGTTGCTTGTGACTGGGGTCCAGATAGAAATTGCAGCCTGCAACGACGATATTTTCCGGGTTCGGCGTCTCGAGAATCAATAGCCCGCCAGGCGTCAGTACGCGCAACGCTTCGTCAACGATTCTGCGCACGTGCTCAAAGGGCACATGCTCGACAACATGAAAAGCCGAAATAAGGACGTGACTGTTCGAATCGAGCGAGGCAAGATATTCGATAGCGTCACCCTGAAATACCGACAGGCCGCGCTCTCGACACGCTTCCAGCATCTCGGCATCAAGGTCCACCCCGACGGGGGCGAATCCGGCTTCGGCCATCAGCTCCAGCCATTCACCACGACCGCAGCCCAGATCGAACGTCTTCCCGCCCGGATGGAGCGTCGCCAGCGGTGCAATGAACGGCTGGTATTTCGCCAGTCGCCTTTTGATCAGCTCCCTCGAACCTCGATGCTGATCTTCGAACGCGCGATAAAAACTATCCACTACGGCAAACTCCTCACCGTCGCCGGCAGCCATGCCACGCCGACGAAACGATCCATCACCGCCAAGCAGAGCCGGGGGAAGCTCGGCTTCTTGATCCGGTTGGCGTGGTCGATGAACGCGTTCCGGGCGCGGCTGACGATTTCCACGAACGTGCCCGACGGCAGCATCCGTTTGCACAGGTGGATGCTGTGCGCGCAGCGGTTGTCGACTCCGGGCAACCGGCCATGCATGACTCGCGACAGGATCACCGCATGGACGACGATCGCCGCCAGCGGGTTAGCGACGATCGCTGTCGCGCCCAGCAGGAAATTCCGGCACTTGGACCGGAATTCCCGCTTGGCGCCTCCCGGAATGAAGCCCCAAAAGGAACACGGGGCTTTCGACATTCCCGGCATCAAGCCCGCCCGTACACATCCTGGAAACGAACGATGTCGTCCTCCCCCAGATATTCGCCGCTCTGCACCTCGATCATCACGAGGTCAAGCACGCCCGGGTTCTCGAGGCGGTGCTTGTGACCGGCGGGAATGTAGGTGGATTCGTTGGTTCGAACGAAGATTTCCCGATCGCCGTTGACGACCTTGGCCATCCCGCACACGACGATCCAGTGCTCGCTGCGGTGATGGTGCATCTGCAGACTGAGGCTCGCGCCCGGCTTGACTTCGATACGCTTGATCTTGAAGCGCGGCCCTTCCTCCAGCACCGTGTAGGTACCCCACGGCCGGCTCACGGTGCGATGCAGCTTGTACGCGTCGTGATTCTGCTTCTTCAGGCGCGCCACAACCTGCTTCACGTCCTGCGCGCGATCGGGATGCGCGACCAGCAGCGCGTCCGGCGTATCGATGATCATCAGGTCGGCTACGCCGACCGCCGCCACGACCCGATCCGGGCTCTGCACGTACGTATTCCGGCTATCGACGAAGATCGCTTCGCCGACGGCACGGTTGCGGTCGTGATCCGGCGCAACCAGTTCGCGCACCGCGCCCCACGAGCCGATATCGCTCCAGCCGAAACTGGACGGCACCACCACCACGTTCGACGAACGCTCCATCACCGCATAGTCGATCGAGATGTCAGGCATCTTCTCGAACGACTCGGCAGGAATCTCGAGCATCTGCACGGATGCCTTGTCCGATTGCAGCGACGCCCAGCATGCGTCGGCGGCCGTCGCAACCTCCGGGGCGTGACGGGCCATCTCGTCGAGAATGACACCGGCCTTGAAGCAGAACATCCCCGAATTCCACAGGTAGTTGCCCGCCGCGACATATTCGGCGGCCAGCACCGCGTCGGGCGTCTCGACGAAGCGCCGCGCCACGCGGCCATCCCCGTCCTCTTCCCCGGCCTCGATGTAGCCAAAGCCGGTATCCGGGCTCGTCGGCACGATCCCGAACGTCACCAGCTTGTCCTGCTTCGCCAGTTCGACCGCGCTCGCGACAGCGGCCGAGAAACCTTGCTGGTCCTGCACCAGATGATCGGCTGCGAGCACCAGCATCAGCGCATCGCGCCCGTACTTGTCCGCCACATGATGGGCCGCCATCGCCACCGCAGGCGCGGTGTTGCGACCGGCCGGCTCGAGCATGAATACACCGGACTGCTGATTTCCGAGCGCGGCATAACCGAACTCGTCCTTGCTCATGAAGTAGTAGTCACGGTTCGTGACCGTCAGCAGTTCTCCGCGCTGCGATTCCGCATCGTTGCCAACCACCGCTGCCGCCGCCGCGCGACGGTAGGTCTTCAGGAGCAAGCTCTCGCCATCGGCAAGCTTCATGAACGGTTTGGGATGCCCTTCGCGGGACACTGGCCACAGTCGGGTGCCAGCACCACCGGACAGGATGACGGGGATTAACATCACATTCACTCCAGAGATTTAGTATCCGTTGGCAAGGCCAGGGCCTTCGCCATTTGCATCAATACACCGCCGGCATCGGTGTCAGCCGGTCGTACCAGACCGAGCTAAACAGGAATTATAGCCGGTGAACCACTCTCCCCGGAAACGGCGGGGCGCCCGGAACAACCGCAGGAAAGACCCGGGTATTCGCGCGGGGCCATCTTCCGGCCCCGCCTCCGATTCGATCGACGGCGGTCCGTCGCGCTCGCCGGCCAGGCGCGATCGGGCAGTCACCCGGACATCGCCAAAGGCACCGGAATCAGCACCGTCGAGTCAGGCGCCCCCCTCCTGAACCAGGGGCAGCAGCCAACACCTGCCGCTCGACAGCGGACGGATCCACGGCCTGGGAGCGTTCCCTATCGAGCCGGGGATACGACCCGTGCACCGGGTGCGGCGCGCGGCAGGACAACTGATGATTGGCTGGACTGGCTCGGGACGCCTCGTGATCGACGCATGCCGGAATTTCCTGACCACTGCGTCCGGCTGCAGGAGGCGCTCGATCGGCAAAGCGCATACCCCGTCACTCAGGCGCGCTTCGGACAGTGCGCTCCCCAAACAGGGAGCGCCAGATCGAGCGGGCGACGTATCCGATCTCGGCGCGGCGAACCGGGGCAGGAACGCCATCGTCAAATCCAGGGGCACCGATGCTTCTGCCCAACACACGTTCCTTTGCCACCGCAACCCTCGTCCCCTGCCGCCCGGATCAGTCGCCCAAACACAGTTGCAACGCATCGCGCCAATCCGGCATCTGCAAGCCGAACACCTCCGTCAGCTTGTCCAGCGCCATTCTCGAGTTGGCCGGCCGCTTCGCGGGCGTCGGATAGTCGCTCGAGGAAATCGGCATAACCGTCGGCGCATGAGAAGCCATGGCGATAGCGAAAATCGCTTCGGCAAAGCCGCTCCACGAGGTCGCGCCGGCCGACGTGAAGTGGTAAACACCGGACCGCCGCGCCCACCAGTCGGTGTCGGCCGACGCAGCGCCCTGAGCGACGATGTGCGACGTCGCGGCGGCGATGGTTCTGGCCCAGGTCGGCGCGCCGACCTGATCCGCGACGACCCGCAATTCCGGACGCTCGGCGCCGAGCTTCAGCATCGTCAGCAGGAAATTTCTGCCGCGCCGGCCATATACCCAGCTCGTTCGCAAAATCAAATGCGCACATCCCGTTGCCGCGATCGCCTGTTCGCCTTCGAGCTTCGTCGCGCCATATACGTTCTGGGGACTCGCCGCATCGGTTTCGACATACGCCCCCGTTTTCGTGCCGTCGAACACGTAATCGGTCGAATAGTGAATCAGCGTACCGCCGCTGCGCGCCATCTCTTCCGCCAATACGCGCGGCACATCGGCATTCAGGCGTCGCGCCGCCTCGATGTCGGTCTCGGCCTTGTCCACCGCCGTGTACGCGGCCGGATTCACGATCAGGGATGGTTTCAGATCCCGCACGAAAGCGCGCACCCGATCGAGATTGGAAAGATCGAGCATCGACCGGTCGCACGGCACCACGCGGCCGAGCCCCTGGAGCGACCGCAACAGTTCGAATCCGACCTGGCCGAGCGCCCCCGTCACGAGAATCGTCGACTCCCGGCTTGTATCCGGCCTCAAATGTAGACCTCGGCTTCGCTTAGTCGCGCGCCTGCGGCATCCTTGGCCGCCAGCAACGGCTCCCCATCGACCGGCCACTCGATCCCGATCTCCGGATCGTTCCACACGATGCAGCGCTCGTGCTCGGGATACCAGTAGTCAGTCGTCTTGTACAGGAACTGCGCGGCGTCGGACAGCACGAGGAAGCCGTGCGCAAAGCCGGGCGGCACCCACATCTGCCGACGGTTCTCGGCCGACAGCACGACGCCGACCCACTTGCCGAAATTCGGCGAGCGTTTGCGGACATCGACCGCGACGTCGAATACCTCGCCTTCCACGACGCGCACGAGCTTGCCCTGCTCATGCCGGATCTGATAGTGCAAGCCACGCAGCACACCTTTCGCCGAAAGCGAATGATTGTCCTGCAGGAATTCGACGCCGGGCGCCACGTGCTCCTCGAACTCGCGTGCGTTGAAGCTTTCGTAGAAATAGCCACGCGCGTCGCCGAACACCTTCGGCTCGATGAGCTTCACTTCCGGCAGCGCCGTTGCGGTTACTTGAATTGCCATGCGACCTGGTCCGAAAGAACGTGTTCGAGGTAACGCCCGTAGCCGTTCTTTGCCAGCGGCACGGCAAGCTTGCGCAACTGATCGGCGTCGATCCACTGCCTGCGATAGGCGATCTCTTCGGGACACGCAACGACGAGCCCCTGGCGCTTCTGCAACGTCGCAATGAACGTCGCCGCATCGATCAGCGAATCGTGCGTCCCGGTATCGAGCCATGCATAACCGCGCCCCATGATCTCGACGTCGAGCTTGCCGTCGGCGAGATAGCGCGAATTCACATCGGTGATCTCGAGCTCGCCGCGCGCGGACGGCTTGATGTCGGCGGCGATGTCGCACACCCGGTTATCGTAGAAGTACAAACCGGTCACCGCATAGTTCGAGCGCGGCACGGCCGGTTTCTCCTCGATCGACAGTGCGTGAAAATCCTTGTCGAACTCGACGACGCCGTAGCGCTCGGGATCCTGCACGTGATAGGCGAACACCGTCGCGCCCGATTCCTTCGCGTTCGCATGCTCCAGCTGCTTCGCGAGATCGTGCCCGTGGAAGATGTTGTCGCCGAGAATCAGCGCCGACGGATCGTTGCCGACGAAATCCCTGCCGATGATGAACGCCTGCGCGAGCCCGTCCGGCGACGGCTGCACCGCATACTGGATGTTCATGCCCCACTGGCTGCCGTCGCCGAGCATCGCCGCGAAGCGCGGCGTATCCTGCGGCGTCGAAATGATGAGTACGTCACGGATCGCGGCCAGCATCAGCGTGGACAGCGGATAGTAGATCATCGGCTTGTCGTACACCGGCAGGAGCTGCTTCGATACGACATGCGTGATCGGATACAGTCGCGTGCCGGAGCCGCCCGCGAGAATGATGCCTTTACGTGCCATCGACCATGCCCTCAAGTACGTTGCGCGTAATTCGTCTCGACCCAGTTGCGATATTCGCCCGACACGACGTCGTCCACCCACGCCTGATTGTCGAGATACCAGCGTACGGTCTTCGCCAGCCCCGTCTCGAATGTCTCCGCCGGCTTCCAGCCCAGTTCGCGCTCGAGCTTGCGCGCGTCGATCGCATAGCGGCGGTCGTGACCGGGACGATCCTTCACGTAGGTGATCTGGTCGCGATAGGAACCCGCCGCCTTCGGCCGCGCATCGTCGAGCAGGTCGCACAGCGTGTGCACGACGTCGAGGTTCTTCTTCTCGTTCCAGCCGCCGACGTTGTACGTCTCGCCCGCCACGCCGCGCGCAAGCACCTCGCGAATCGCGCTGCAGTGGTCACCGACGTACAGCCAGTCGCGCACGTTCTGACCATCGCCGTAGACCGGCAGCGGCTTGCCCGCGAGCGCGTTCGCAATCATCAGCGGAATCAGTTTTTCGGGGAACTGGTACGGGCCGTAGTTGTTCGAGCAGTTCGTGGTCAGCGTCGGCAGGCCATACGTATGATGATAGGCGCGCACGAGATGGTCGGAACCGGCCTTCGTCGCCGAATACGGGCTGTTCGGTGCATACGGCGTCGTTTCGGAGAATTGCGGATCGGTCGCGGACAGCGAACCGAATACCTCGTCGGTCGACACGTGCAGGAAGCGGAATCCGGCCTTGCCGGCGTCGCTCAGGCCGTTCCAATGCGTGCGCGCCGCTTCGAGCAGCGCAAACGTGCCGACGACATTGGTCTGCACGAAATCGGCGGGACCGTGGATCGAGCGGTCGACATGGCTTTCGGCGGCGAAGTGCACGACGGCGCGCGGCTGGTGCTCGGCAAACAGCACATCGAGCGCGGCGCGATCGCAAATGTCGACGCGTGCGAACACGTGCTTCGAATTACCCTCCAACGACTGCAGCGTACGCAGATTGCCCGCATAGGTCAGCTTGTCGACGTTGAGCACGGGTTCGTCGTTGTGGTGCAGCCAGTCGAGAACGAAGTTGGCACCGATAAAACCTGCACCGCCCGTAACCACGATCATGGAATTCCCTCAAGAAATGTGCGCAACGCCCAGCCTCGCGTCGCCCCATGGCATATCGCAAGTGGCAATACCTGGGCCACATCACGCCCGGATTCTAACCGGTCGCCATGGCCGTCAAAGTCATGAAATGCTAATTTTTTGCGAGGCAGGCAACGATTATAAAAAATCGTGAAACGCGAGAGCCATGCCGCTAACAACTTGAAACAGCGCTCCGCCCCTGCATCGCCACGTAAAAAGTGTGTCAGATCAGACGGTCGAAGCGCAATGACGATTGCACACCCGATGTAGAGTTCTTTGCTTTACCGAACCACCCGGATTTGCCCTCACCGAGCTCATGGCCGCTCCGTCAGCGCCATCGGCGAAATCGAAGGCCGTCATTATTCTTTCATTTTACTGACAGCCCGCATTTTCACCGGCCCAAGGCCCCGGGGCCGCCGCTTATGCGGCTGCCCGAATTTGCGCGGCCACCCCTGTTCGTTGACGACGCTCGGGGGACCTGCGACGGCAGTCGTTTCCTGGATGACGTCCCGCACGCGCGGAACGCGGCCATCCAGCAAGCGGCACCAGCTACAGTCGTTCCATCCAGTTTCGATAGGCTGATGCACGCGTCAGAAAGTACGGCTCGATCTTGTACCCCAAGGTATCAAAAACCCTCCGATGCCTTCTGTAGATGCGCATGGCATCTTGAGGAACGATCAAACGGCGCCAGAGCCTCGGGCTGCCCTGCCATCCATGCCGGTTCGGTGTCGCACGCATCTTCTCCATACTGAGGCGCTCGAGCCACGGAACCACATCCTGCGCATTGCCCCCCAGTGCAGCAACCTGTTGGCCGAGCACCGCTTCAGGGTTCGCAACGGCATCTTCGTATCGAAGGCGAAGTACCTCCGGATCGCTCCACCATTGATAGGTGATCGAAAGCAGGTCTTCTGCGCCCATGCCAAGAGCGTACTCAAGAAATTCTGCCGAAGACGGGCTGGCACTCGTCAGTTCCCCGGGCAATTTCGCATTCCCTTCAAGCCATCGGCTCGTTCCCGGTTCGTATCGAATGTAGTGAAGCGCCGACACAAGAACATCGAGTGGATGTCTCGCTACCGTCAGTACACGAAATTGATTCGCACGAAGCCATGCTTGAAAGTTCGGCTCGCGATACCAGTGGATCTGAAGAAAACACCTCTGCGGCAAGACTGCCGGAGCGTCGAGATAATTGTGGATCGCGACTTCCTGCATGGACAGCGCGCCAGCAAGCGTCGATCTGATCCATGAATTGCCGCTCCGCGGCGAACTCACCACCGCGATACGCGAAATCTCGCCGGATGAGCAATCCCGGACGTCGGTGGACAAATTATCTTCGGCAATTCGCATATTCATTCTCGACAACGGGAGGCCCGACGGCGACACATCTTGCAGTGCGACACCGTTCATCCGCACCGGCGCTGCATCGCGTGTTGATGCCAATTGATTTTCCATCGGGCGCAACGATCAAGCCCAGGGCGCGCGCTCGATGCTGCGCATGCCTCTGGGCGCCAAACGCGAAGGCGCATTCAGTGATGCGCGGCCCGAGCCTCTTCCGCGGAACAGAAAACCAGCTCAATGTCTGGATTCATGTACGACACCGCTGTCGAAACGTTGCTGACAATGTGGAGCAGCACATTGCAATAGGCCATGGTCATCGCGTCGCGAATCACCTCCCATGCCATCCTGATGTCCCAGTTGTCCTGATTCGCGGCGACCAGGTGTTGCACCTGAAAGCCTTCTGCACGACGCTCCTCTGCACTCAACTCATCGTAGCGCGCGTCTTCGGCTTCCGTCGTGCGACGGACGTCGTCATAGCAAAAGACCTTGTCGCCAAATTCGCGCTTGAAGACATTGACCACTCGATCCTGGTCCGTCGCCAGGAATATCGCCCAGTCCGGCGAGTCGATTTCAAACCCACGAGCCTCGAGCTGGTGCTTGATCCCGTCTATATACGATTGGACGTGTGCGATTTTTTCGCCCGGCTGCTCGATCACGTGACTAGGATGCTTGACGTGCGCCGCAATCATGAACTTCCCGGCAAAGTTCGCCTGGAATTCGTCCAGTTCGCGCCGATATCGCGGGCGCAGATGTACATGCTCCTTGAACGCCTTGTTGTATTGCGAGCGGATTCGTGAAAATTGACCGCTCTTATACAATTTGTACGCGTGGACATAAGTCAGCTGCGGTTCGCGGTCCTGATTGAACACCAATGCTGGAGGACGTCCCTTTGCGTACAGGAAGTCCTCGTCGTCCATATCTGCGTCGCTGAGGCCGTAGAGCGGCTCGAACAGCTTGGACCAGACATTTCCCTCGTTCGGCCGCCCATAGCAAAAGCTCATGAATTGAGCTGTGCCAAGACGCTTTATCATGCGATCCACGTTCCAGTCCGGCAAGACCATGTGACACCGCTTGTCGCGCTGGTCCCACACCAAGTGGCTCATGAACGTATTGAAGACCGAGAAGAAGCCACCGTCGTGAGACTGCACGACGGTGCGATCGACACCGGGAAGCGATGCGGAACGATGCCCCAGGAACTGCTCGACGGTCGCCGGCAATTCGGCCGGCAATCTGGCAAAGCGTGAGCCGTGTTGCTGGGGCCGAAATGATCGAAGCTTGGTATCGATCAACTCGCCGTAATTCAGTTCCAGGCCGGTAAAGCTGAACTCGGCAGCGAGCTGGCGTCGCTCGCGTACCGTCGTCGCACCCATGCCGGACGAGACGTATTCAAAAGCGTCCGCGAGTGCCTTGCTGATGTCGTTGATGTCTGCGGCAAATTGCCGGCCGACGACAAGGTTGTCGATTTCCGGATAGCGCGCCGGCATCGCAATCGTAGCCGGTATGGCAAAGACGCCCGGCGCCCCAACCAGATCGTTGTGACCGCCAACATCCGTAATTGCGAGCACTTTCCCCAATGCCAAAGCTTCTCGCGGCCCAATGGAATATCCTTCGCCGCGAGAGCAATTCACGAAAACATCGCAATTCTCGATCAGCGAATTTTTCTCCTGATCAGTCAGAGAAGCACAACTGATCACGATATTCGTTGCTTTTCTAGATTCGACCAGTTTCTTGACGCGCTCAAAACTCGAGCCGATTGCAAGATTCGAATGTATCGTAAGCTCGACGTCTTTTCGATCACCGAAAGCGCGAATGAACCCTTCGACAAGCGATTCGACACCTTTACGCGCATGAAACGCGGCAATCGAACAGAATCTGATCTTGCTGTCCGACGAAATACTATAGGTGCGACTCAACAGCCCTTCGATGTCCAGGGCCAGCGGCAGCGTACCCACACCGATCTCGACACCCGATTTCCGGGCCACGCCCTCCAGGTGCCGGCTCATGAACAGCGCGAAATCAAAGCGCTCGTTAAGCACTTTGACCCATTGCGACGGCAGCTCATCGGAGTCGTAGGCGATATGAGCAAATCGCAACGCATCCGGCGGAACCAGCGTGTAATTCAAGTCATACGCACCGTTCCAGAGCACGTCCGTAAAAAAAACAACCTTTGCCTGCGAAAGATCGGTGCAAACGGGAATCACCGTCCCGTTCGGCAACACGACTTCACGCTCTGTCTGGAAATGCGGCTCGACCGGAAAAACGGAAACATCATAAAACCGGCTCAACATCTCGCACGCTGCATAGGTCACAGCGCCGATCCCCGTGCCGAAAGTACAGCGACCAATGACGCAAATCGAATTCGATACCAAAATCTGCTCCACGAATACTAGAATCGACGTTGCATCATGCGCTTTATGCATCGCAGCGGGCCGGTCAATTTCCACGACGTACTCTGAAACACGTCACGTATTGCCGCCGTTGCGTGTTCGACTTGCGCGCTGAGCGCACCGGTCGCGCGCTCGAGCTCTTCGACCCTTCTCTGCAAGCGAATCCTTTCCTGGCTCAGCCAGGCAGCATGTCTGGACGACTCGAACAGCTCCTGGTAGGTCGCGTCGCACTCTGCGCCGAGCGCTTGTCCGCGCTTTTCACTCTCGATCAATCGAGCGTGCAACTCTGCCAATTGAGCCCGATGACTCTCGAGATCGTCCTCACTTGCCACGAGCCGCGCGTTGAGCTGGACGATCTCCGCGTGCGAAATCGCGGCAATCTCCACGACTGAATCCAGGCTTGCGCCTTCCGAAATAACTTGCGACGGCTGCCCGTCATGCGCCTGATCGGCCATGTTTTGGTTTGCGCTGTTCAAGCGTACCTCTAGTTCTTCTCGTGCGCCCTTTTCCAAGGACCATCCCTTAAGAGCCTCTTGCAACTGCTGCTGCGATTCAACGAGCTGCCGCTCCAAATCCGTCGCACGCCGAGCCATGCCGGACTCCGATGCGCGAATGAACCCGTCGAACCAGTTTGGCGGAACAGCAAAGGCTTGCTTCAATTCGTCCATCTTTTCAGCCGCCACGTAGAAGCGATTCAGGCCATCGAAATAGACAAAATGATATTTCGCCTCCAGCAAAAGGACCTCCCAGCCGTCATACGACGGTATCTGGGAATTCGGCTCCGTGGCTTCGACCAACACGATCCAGGGGCGGAAGGTGTTGAAATCCGCACTCGCCAACACCTCTCTTTCCTTGCCTTCGACATCAACCTTGAGGAAATGGATCGCTTTGTCGCCGACATACGTCTCGCATATATCGCGCAATGTCGTGACCGTCACCGTGACCTGGCTGATGTCCCAGTTCGAGTTCCTGTACCCGTCGGCAAGGCTTTGAACGCCCGTTGAAATCCCGTTGCCGCCATCCACGGCAAAATACTGGGCGACCGTCTGCTTGTTCTCGACGGCGACTTGCAGATTGACGTCTTGGGGTCGCGCCTGGGTCAGTCTCTCGAACGGCCCAGGCATCGGTTCGACGTTGATGCCACGCCAGCCACGCTCGTAGAAGGCTGCTGTCACCGAATCCGCGTACGGCTCGGCCGCGCCGACGTCTATGTAGAATCCTTGCTCGACCTTGGCGAGCGCGCGCCGGAGCATCACGTCTTCATAGTTCTGCGCGTACGATACAAATTTCATCGATCAAACAACTCGGATGACCACACGTTAGAGAGGCAGTGTGCAGCCCCTTTACGCACCAGCACGCCAGGGGCAACACCATGCAGTTACTTTCTGGCGGACGCGACGTTCTTGCAATACCAGTCGTAAGTAATCGCCAGTGCTTCCTCGAACGAAAGTCGCGGCTTGAAGCCCAGCGCGGTCAGACGCGAGATGTCGTATGCGCGAAGTTTTTGACCATCCGGCTTTGTCGCATCCCACTCCACGCTGCCGCTGAAGCCCGAGATCTCGCAAAGCGTATCGACCGTATGCCGAATCGTGTGCGATTGACCGGTCGCCAGATTGATTGCACCCGTATGGCCTTCGGCGATGAGGCGAAGCGCGTACGCAGCGTCACCACTGAAGAGAAAATCCCGCTCGGCCTTTCCAGATCCCCAAACGGAAATGGGCTGCCCCAGAACGGACGCACGGTAGAACTTCGACACGAGCGACGGAATGACATGCCCGAATTTCTCGTCGAATTTGTCGTGCGGGCCAAAGAGATTGGTGGATACGCAAAATGCGTAGTCCATTCCGTATTGGTCTTTGTAAGCTTCGAGTTGCGCAAGCATCCCGCGCTTGCTGTGTGCGTACGGAGCCTCCGAGTGATGCGGCGCCCCAAGCCAGATCTCCTCCTCTGACATCGGGAGGCGCACCTGATCGGAGTAGATGGCTGTCGAGCCCATCGCGACAAACTTCTTGCACCCGGTCTGACGTGCCGCCTCGACGACATTGGTGTTGATTCGAACGTTGTCCAGGTACGCGATGCCCCGATTGGACATGTTCCCCATGATGCCGTAGACCCGCGCTGCCATATGGAAAACAAGGGTCGGACGCAATGCATCGAACATCTGTTCGGTCGCGGCTTGATCTCTAAGATCGACGTCGCTGCTCGTGATTGCGACGACGTTCGAATACCCCGAGTCTGTCAATTCCTGCTTCAATGCGTGGCCAATAACACCACCGGCACCCGTGATCAAGACTCTTTCTTCAGATCCGGTCATTCCTAAACTCTCCTAATTTTGACCATTCGCTTTCACGTCGAACACATCGCGACCGCAATCGAGCTCAACGGTGGAAGACGACATGATGCTGTCAGCGCTGCAGTCCGCAAATTATACAGACTCTACCGTAGCGCTTGCCCTGATCCCGCCCAAGGAGGCGACAGGCAAGTGCGGAGCGCCGCGAAATCCTCGGTGCAATGGCTCGGCGCGCGGTGGCCACGCCAGACTGAAGTCGTTGCGCTCCAAAGGCAGAGGCAAGCTGTGTGCGGGATCGTTGGGCGAAAGCATACCTCAGCGCTTGCGCATGTGGGCAATTTCGGGCATACAGCGCGCCGACTTCTCCCGGCCGTCCTCGCAACCGCGTGCAGACGCGTGATGATGAAGTTTCGCAAGGGGCACCCATGAATTTCGGTCGCCTTTCGCGCACCCGCATCGGCGAGCGCCCATGTCGTTGAAGGCGACGGCCGGACTCCTCTCGTCGGGCCCGCGTACTGCCTCGTCAGTCGCCTTCTGGATCGCCAGCCCGCCACCGTCACGGCCGAAAAACCACCGATCGGACCCGTAACGCGGCTGGGACGCATGCTTGTTCGCGTGTCCTCGACGACCGCGTTGTCCGGTGCAAAACAATCGATCGGCCGCTCGTCGCACCGCACACGAATGCGCGTGCCGCGACCTCCCATAAGGCCGTCGATACACCAATGGATCGGATGCAGCCATTCGCATCGGGATGATCAGGCGCAACGCATGCGGGACGCGTCGATCTCGTCTTCGCCGGAGTAGATCGTGGGAGCGAGCGGACGGCCGCCGCAATCGCGTCAGCGACGCAGCAGGGCACGCATGGCAGCAACATGGCCGCCTGCCCGGATCCGTCGACACGTCGTCGGCAAGGCACAACCCCCAATGCGGGCAGGCTGGCCGCGAATCGACTCGATCGCTTCGGCGAGCCGTTCGGTATCGGGGTTGCCATTGCGCGGTCCGTGAGCGCGTCCTGCAGATGCGCAAGCTGTCCCGCGAGTTTCGCGTCTTGCCGCACAGCCTGGCAAGCTGTATCGATTGCGTTCACGCAGGCGCGCAAGCTCGCCATCGCGATCAGCCGGGTCGGCCAATCGCCTGAGCAACACGAACGCGCGCCGCCGACGTCGAGCTTTCCAATGACGAAAGGGCCGTTGTCGCAATGCGTGAGAAATGACGCAGAAAGGACCGAACGATGTCGCCCGGCACCGGCAGGTCATACCGATCACGAGGTCGGAACACGCCGCATGCGCGGCGATCGCGCGCCCGACTTCGTCGCACGTCGCGCCGCATCGGCAGCCACCGCGGTAGTTCGGAAATCGGCAAATGCGCGGCTTGCGCAGGCGGGATCGGCACCGGAACATTTGCCGTTCCGGACGCCGACGTCGGGTAGCGTGACGGGCCCGTCACGATAAGGCGCAGCAGCCGATCGCGCCTGGCCAGGCACAACGCATCGCCGGACATCTTTTCGCGGCGTGCCGCGCGCAATCACGCACGCATGCCTGGCCGGCCAGCGCGTTCAGGCCGTTGTCGCCTCATAAGCCGATACGATCTCTTCCGTCGGCCCGAACGCACGCACACGCCCCTGCTCCATCCAGAGCACCTTGTTGCAGACCTTGCGAATTTCCGAGTTCGAGTGCATCGCGAGCACGACTATTTCCGCCCGGCTGTGCAGGTCTGCCAGTCGCGCCTCGGCCTTGTGCATGAACAATGCATCTCCGACCCCCATCACTTCGTCCAGCAACAGGATTTCCGCATCGACCGCCGTTGACACCGCGAACGCAAGCCGGACTTTCATCCCGCTGGAATACGTCCGAATCGGCAGGTCCAGGCTATCGCCCAGCTCGCAGAAATCAGCGATGTCCTGCTGCTTTGCCCGGATCTCCGAATCGGACATGCCGAGCAGCAACCCGCGGAGCCGGATGTTCTGCATGCCGGTCGAATTTTCGTCCATGCCGAGGCCGATATCGAGCAACGGCACGACTTTCCCCTCGCGCGAAAGCGCGCCGGACGTCGGAGGATAGATCCCTGCCATCGCTCGCAACAACGTCGATTTGCCCGCGCCGTTATACCCGATCAAGCCAACGCGATCGCCGCGCTCGAAACGCAGACTCACGTCGTCCAGCGCGCGCACGACGATCACCCCGTCATTCCCCTCGGCGATCCTGTTGCGCCGCCCCATCCGGAGCACCTGCTTCTTGAGTGAACGCCCCTGCACGTCGAAGATCGGCAGATCGAGCGTGACATTCTTCAATTCAATGTATGCCATAGCGCCCTCCTTAAACCCAATACGGAATGCGCTTCAGATAGCGCCCTGTCGTGTACAGCGCGACAGGCCATCCGATGACCGCCATGCCGATCGCCACTGCCCAGCTCGTGGCGCTCGGCACATGCCCGATCAGGGGGCTGCGCACGACATCGATCAGGTAGGCAAGCGGGTTCCACTCGACGATGAACGAGAAACGATTCAACGCATCCGGGCGGAAAATGATCGGCGTCACGTAGAACGCAACCTGGAGCAACGCGGCCACGATCTGCGGCAAGTCGCGGAAGCGGGCCGACAGCAGGCTGATCGTCATCGCGATCCACATGGCGTTGACGATAAACAACAGTAGCGCCGGAATGAATAGCGGCAGCGTCTCCCAGCGCTTCACGCCGAAAATTACCATCAGCACGATGACTATCAGGAAGTTGTGTGCAAGCACGATCAGGTTCCGCCAGACCACCTGGAGGATATAGATCAGCTTCGGGGTGGCCATCTGACGGATGTAGGGCGCGCTGTTGATATACGCAACACTGCCTTCCTGGATGGTCGCCGAAAACATCCCCCACAGCACCAGGCTGCTCGCCAGGAACGGCAGATATTCATTGATCTTCTGCCCGAACAACGTGCCATAGACGACGCCGAGCGACGAGATCATCACGCCCATACTGATCGTGAGCCAGAAGGGCCCCAAGCGCGAACGCGCATAGCGTTGCCGAATTTCAAGCCAGCCGAGCAGCGTCCACAACCGCCACGACGCGATGCTTTTCTTGAGGTCAGCAAGTGAGAGGGTCAGCATGCAAGCTTTCAAAAATGAAGGAATAAGGAATCACAAGACAATTGACGTCGACCGCGTCGGAGCGCTCCTGCGCAGCCAACGAGCCATGCGAGATTCCCGGCGGCGGCTCCGCCAGTGAGTCAGGCGACGCTGCATGACCAGGATCATGGGCTCCCGGCGGAAGCACACCGCAAGCGGCGCCTCGGCCCCCGTCACGTCAGATATTGCAAGTGGCGACATCATCCGAGCCGCTTCAGGCCCGGCATTTTACCCGCTCACCATGCCCCCGAAGATCTATCTGATGTTAATTTTTACCGGAAAAGCGACAATTATATGAAGCGTGCTGACGCAAAAGCCACGCCGCTAACAACTTGAAACAGCGGCGCCACGCCGGATCGACCACGAAAACGCTTGCCTGATCAATGCGTTCGAGCGAGATGGCCATTGTGCATACGGTCCGTTTTGTCGAACTTTTTCCTACCGACCCGCCTCAATTTGCCGTCACCCGACCTCATGCCCCCTTCCCCCATCGCCATCGGCGACATCCAAGGCTGTCACTCGGCCTTCCTCTCGCTGACGGAAAAGCTCGCCGCCCCGCCCGACACGCCGCTCTGGATCGCCGGCGACGTCGTCAACCGCGGCCCGGGCTCCCTCGCGGCGCTCCGCGAACTCGTCGACCTCGGCCCGCGCGCAACGGTGGTGCTCGGCAACCACGACCTGCATCTGCTCGCGGTGTCGGCCGGCATCCGCACCGAACGCCCCGGCGACACCATCGGCGAAATCCTCGACGCACCCGACGCCGAAGCACTGCTCGACTGGGTCCGTCACCGCCCGTTCGCGCACTTCGAGCACGGGATGCTGCTCGTCCACGCGGGCGTGCTGCCGCAATGGGACGTCACGCTCGCGCTGGAACTCGCCGACGAACTGCAGCGGGCGCTGCGCGCGCCGGACTGGCGCGACACGCTGCAGCACCTGTACGGCAACGAACCGAACCAGTGGCATCCGGACCTGAAGAAACGCGACCGGATGCGCGTCGCGTTCAACGCGTTCACGCGCGTGCGCTTCTGCACGCTCGACGGCGCAATGGAATTCAAGGCGAACGGCGGCCCCGACAGCGCGCCGCCGGGCTACCTGCCGTGGTTCGACGTGCCGGGGCGCCGCACGGAGGACGCGACAGTCGTGTTCGGGCACTGGGCCGCGCTCGGCCTGATGCTGCGCGACAACGTCGTCGCGCTCGATTCGGGATGTGTATGGGGGAACCAGTTGTCGGCCGTGCGGTTGACGGCCGATCCGGCCCAGCGTACGGTCACGCAGGTACAGTGCGAAGCGTGCCGCTCACCGGGCGGCGAGTGACGGCACGTCGATTCGCGTGACCGGGCGTCGCGTCAGCCCTCGCGCCCCGGCACCGGTTCATCGGCTGCCGAATCACCCGTCGCACCGCCGCCGAGTTCGGTCGCCGGATACGCATGCTTCTGCAGCTCCGCGAGCGACTCGGCCGACGGCTTGCCGACCTGCTCCTGCAACGTCGCCAGCGCGGCCGCAATCGCGTCGCGCGCCGCCGCGGACGTCGCCCGCCGGTCGCCGCCCGGCGCGATCGGATCGCACACGTACAGATGCGCGACGAGCGGGCCGCCACGCAGCACCATGTCGAGCGACTTGCCGAGCGACAGCTCGCCCGTGTAGGCCGGCGCGACCGACTGCCGCCGCTGCGCGTCCTCGTACATCAGGCAGATCGGCTGCACCGCGCAGCCGGCCGATACCGCGGACTGGAACAGGTTCGCATGGAACGGCAGCAGCTCCTGGCCGTCGGACGTCGTCCCTTCCGGAAACACGCACATCAGCCCGCCGTTGCGCAGGCGCTCGGCCATCTCGTGCATGATCCGCATCGCCTCGGTGCGCTTCTCGCGCTGCAGGAACACGGTGTCGAGCTTCTCGGCAAGCCAGCCGACGACCGGCCACTGCCGCACCTCGGCCTTCGACACGAACGGCGTCGGCCGCCACGCGTTGACCGCATAGATGTCGAGCCACGACACGTGGTTGCCGACGACGAGCGCGCTCGCGTCGAGGCGCGCGCCGTCGTTGTGGACGACGAGGCGCATCCCGCAGATCCGCAGCATCCTGAGCGACCAGCGGCGCGTCATCTCGGCGCGCCGCGCGGGCGTGACGTGCGAAAAGCGCAGCGCGACGATCGCCATGCCGCGCAACAGGTGAAAGACGAGACGCAGCTTGCGAAGGGCGGTCATGGCGAGGGTCCGGCGTGGTTCAGTGGCGCTCGAACGCGACCTGCCCGGCCACGAGCGTCGCGCGCACGGTGGCCGGCAGTTCGTAGCCGAGGAACGGCGAGTTGTGGCCCTGGCTCTTCAGCGCACGCGGCTCGACGCGCCAGTGGGCGTGCGGGTCGAACACGCACAGGTCGGCCGCGCCGCCTTCGGTGAGGCGGCCTGCCGGCAACTGCAGCACGTCGGCCGGCGCGGACGTGATGCGGCGCAGCGCCTGCGCGAGCGGCGTGCGCGTCTCGTCCGCCCACTTCAGCGTCAGCGACAGCAGCAGCTCGAGCCCCGTCGCGCCGGGCGTCGCTTCGCCGAACGGCAGCAGCTTCTCGTCGTCGTCGACCGGCGTGTGGTCCGAGCAGATCGCATCGATCGTGCCGTCGGCGAGCGCCACGCGGATCGCTTCGCGGTCGCGCTCGCTGCGCAGCGGCGGATCGAGCCGGAACTGCGAGTCGAAGTAGCCGATGTCGACGTCGATCAGATGCAGATGATTCACGCCGACGTCGCAGGTCACGGGCAGCCCTTCGGCCTTCGCCTCGCGCACGAGCGCGAGGCCGGCCGCGGACGACAGCCGCGCGAGGTGCACGCGCGCGCCAGTGACGCGCATCAGTTCGAAGATCGTGTGCAGCGCGATCGTCTCGGCCGCGACCGGCACGCCGGACAGCCCGAGCCGCGACGCGAGCGCACCGCTCGCGGCGACGCCGCCGCGGCCGATGAACGCGTCGAGCGGACGCAGCCACGTCGTATAGCCGTAGGTGCTCGCGTACTGCAGCGCGCGCAGCAGCACCTGCGTGTCGCGCACCGGCACGTTCGCATGCGTGAAGCCGACGCAGCCGGACTCGGTCAGCGCGACCATCTCGGTGATCACTTCGCCCTTGAGGCCGACCGTCAGCGCGCCCAGCGGGTGCACGTTCGCCTGGTGCAGGTTGCGCGCGCGGAACTTGAGCATCTCGACGAGGCCCGGCTCGTCGAGCACGGGGTCGGTATCCGGCGGGCACACGAGCGTCGTGACGCCGCCCGCGACGGCCGCGGCCATCTCGGACGCGAGCGTCGCCTTGTGTTCGTAGCCGGGCTCGCGCAGCCGCGCGCACAGATCGACGAGGCCGGGCGCGACGATCAGGCCCGACGCGTCGATGGTCTTCGCGGCGTTGAAATCGGCCGGCGCGGTGCCGTCCTCGGCGATCGCGGCGATCTTGCCGGCCGCGACGAATACGTCGGCCCGCCGCTCGGTGCCGGCGACCGGGTCGATCAGCGTGCCGCCTTTGATATGAATCTTCATGCGCTGTCTGTGAATGCGTTGATTGCGTGAATAGGGATGCGCGAAAGCGGGCTCAGTCGCTGTTGCCGGCGACGATGCCCATCACCGCCATCCGCACGGCGATGCCGAACGTGACCTGGTTGAGGATCACCGACTGCGGGCCGTCGGCGACCTGCGAGTCGATCTCGACGCCGCGGTTCATCGGGCCCGGGTGCATCACGATCGCGTCGGGCGCGGCGAGCGCGAGGCGCTCGGGCGTCAGGCCCCACGTCTTGAAGTACTCCTGCGCGGACGGCAGCAGCGCGCCGCTCATCCGCTCGTTCTGCAGGCGCAGCATGATGATCACGTCGACGCCCTTCAGCCCTTCGTCGAGGTTGTGGAACACCTTCACGCCCATCTGCTCGAGCCCGCCCGGCAGCAGCGTGCGCGGGCCGATCGCGCGCACTTCCGGCACGCCGAGCGTGGTGAGCGCGTGGATGTCGGAGCGCGCGACGCGCGAATGCAGGATGTCGCCGACGATCGCCACGCGCAGCTTCGTGAAGTCGCGCTTGTAGTGACGGATCGTGTACATGTCGAGCAGGCCCTGCGTCGGGTGCGCATGGCGGCCGTCGCCGGCGTTGATCACGTGCACGTGCGGCGCGCAGTGCTCGGCGATCAGGTACGGCGCGCCGCTCGACGCATGGCGCACGACGAACAGGTCGGCATGCATCGCCGACAGGTTGTTGATCGTGTCGAGCAGCGATTCGCCCTTGCTCGTCGACGACGCGTTGATGTTCAGGTTCAGCACGTCGGCCGACAGGCGCGTCGCGGCGATCTCGAAGGTCGTGCGCGTGCGCGTCGAGTTCTCGAAGAACAGGTTGAAGACGGACTTGCCGCGCAGCAGCGGCACCTTCTTCACTTCACGGTCCGTCACGCTGACGAACTGCTCGGCCGTATCGAGGATATGGTTGACGATCGAGCGCGGCAGGCCCTCGATCGACAGCAGGTGCTTCAGCTCGCCGTTTTTCGTGAGCTGCGGGTTGCCCTTCAGGAAACCGTAGCGGAACCGGTCGGGGCTCGCGGCCGCAGCGGGATTGCCGGTGCGGCCAGTGGTGTCGGTGGTCATGGTGTGCGTGATTCCAACTATGCAAACGGGCCGCGGTGCAAACCAGCGGCCCGGGATACGGTTCGCGTGTCGTTCAGGCGCCGTGCGTGTCGATGCGCAGCGTGAACTGCGCGTCGTCGCGCGCGAGCACGAGCGTCGCGCCGGCCGGCACGTCGAGCGCGCCGCCCGCGAAGCGTGCGGCGACCGGCAGCTCGCGGCCACCGCGATCGGCCAGCACCGCGAGCTCGACCGCGGCCGGACGGCCGTAGTCGAACAGTTCGTTGAGCGCCGCGCGCACGGTGCGCCCGGTGTACAGCACGTCGTCGACGAGCACGATGCGCGCGCCGTCGATCTCGAACGGCAGCGAGGTCGGGCTGGCCTGGCTGTGGAGCCCTTTCTTCGCGTAGTCGTCGCGATGCAGCGCGACGTTCACGACGCCGAACGCCGGTGCGCCGAGATCGCGAGCGAGGCGCTCGGCCAGCCATGCGCCGCCGCTGTGGATGCCGGCGAGCCGCGGGCCGCCCGGTTCGGCGAACGCCGTGCCGTACGCGGCGCGGATCTGGTCGAGCAGGACGCGGTAAAGCGCCTCGGCATCAATGGTGCTCATGGTCGGACAATTGATCGAGATACTGTTGAAGGATGACGCGGGCGGCCTCGGCGTCGAGCATCTCGGCGCGGGCACGGCCGCGCACGTTGCGCTCGCGCAGCCCGGCCTCGGCCTCGACCGACGAATAGCGCTCGTCGACCCACGTGACGGGCAGCCCGAAACGGCCGTTCAGCTGGTTGCCGAAGCGCTTCGCCTGCTGCGTCATGTCGTGCGGCGTGCCGTCCGGATGCATCGGCAGGCCGACGACAAGCGCGTCCGGCCGCCATTCGGCCAGCAGGTCGCCGACCGCCTTGAAGCGGTGTTCGCGGTTCAGGTTCTGGATCACGACGAGCGCACGGGCCGAGCGCGTCAGCGCGTTGCCGACCGCGACGCCGATACGTTTTTCGCCGTAGTCGAACGCCAGGAGCGTCGCATCGCGCGCGCTCGCGCCACTCATGCGTGCCCTGCTTCGCCGGACAGCATCGACGAGCTGACGCCGAGCAGGCCGAGGGCGGCTTCGAAGCGTTCTTCGGCCGGCGTGTCGAACACGATGCGCGGATCGGCGGCCACGGTCAGCCAGCCGTTGCGGGAAATTTCTTCCTCGAGCTGCCCTGCGCCCCAGCCGGCATGGCCGAGCGTCAGCAGGAAGCGCTTCGGGCCGGTGCCCGTCGCGACCGCCTCGAGCACGTCCTTCGACGTCGTCATCTCCAGCCCGCCGTCGACGGACATCGACGAGTTGTAGCTCGCGCCTTCCACCGGCTCGTGCAGCACGAAGCCGCGCTCGGTCTGCACCGGGCCGCCGAAGTACACGGGAATGTGCAGCAGCGGCTCGATGTCGAGCTTCAGGTCGATGCGGTTGAACAGCGATTCGAGATCGATGTCGGTAGGACGATTGATGACGAGGCCGAGCGCACCGCGCTCGCTGTGATCGCAAAGATAGACCACCGTTCCCGAGAACGTCGGATCGGCCATGTTGGGCATGGCGATCAGGAACTGGTTGGTGAGATTGATGCGATCGGAAGGCTTTGACATGGTTTGAATTTTAGCAAAGACGCCGCGACCTGACCGGGCCGCGATCAACAAGCAACGCCGCGCCACGCTGGCAACGGCGCGCGCGGATCACACGGCACTCTAACACGCGCGCGGGCGCTGTCGGCAGCGTGTTGCAGGCCCGCGCGACAAGGGGCGCCGCCATGTGTCCGTCCCCTTGTTCGTCAGGTCCGGCCGAGCGCCGCGCCGAGCGCTTCGGACGCCGCGGTGAGGTCCGGCGGCGCGACGCCGGCCGCGATCTTCAGCAGCGCCGCGCGCAGCATGTCGGACGCGTGGCCGTGCGCGTCGAGGCCGCCGTCGGCGAGCGGCACGCCGTGCGCCGCACGGCGCCACGCGAGGCCGAGCGTGTCGGCCAGCAGTGCCGCGTGGCCGAGCCCGAGCGCGCACGCGGCCGTGCCGACCCGGTAGGCGGCGCCGGACGCGTGCCAGGCAGCGCCTGCGTCGGCCCTGGCCGGGTCGGCCGCGAGGTCGGCCATCGACGCGTCGGCCGTCTGCAGGAAATCCTCATAGGCATGCGCGTTGACGGTCACGACGCCGAGCGCACGGGTCGGTGCAACCGCGACCGCATCGTGCTCGGCCCGCGCGGCATCGGCTTCCCACAGCGCCTCGGACGCCGGCGTGCCGGCGACGTGCCAGTCGACCGTCAGCCCGTAGTCGTGCAGCACGTCGACGAGCGCGACGTCCTCGGCCGCCGCGCCGAACAGCGCGAAATCGCGCCACAGCAGCGCCACCGTCTCGCGCACGAGCTCGGGCGGCGCGCTGCGCCGGCCCTGCGCATGCTCGCCGAGCAGCAGGTTGGTCCGCGCGAGAAAGCGCTTCAGCTCGGGCGCACCGCTTGCGCGCAGCGCGCGCAGGCACGCGTTCGCGAGTCGCCAGAAATCGTACGGACCGTCGTCGGTAAGCGCGACCTGCATTGCGTCGAGTTCGTCCAGCGCTGCGCCGTGCTCCGCGCGCAGCACGCCGAGCAGCGCCTGCTCGTAGCGGGCGCGGATCCGGGCCGCGAACGCGTCGGGCAGCGCGCGCAGCGTGGCCGGCGGCACCGCGCGGCCGACGAGCGCGAGCGCGTCGAGCGGCGCGCTCGCGCGCAGGTCGGCGGCGCTTTGCGCACGCAATGCACGGAAATGGTCGAGGAGAACGGGCGAGCAGGCGAGCTCGCGCAGGTTGTGGCGCCCGACGGCAGCACGGAAGTCGCGCAGCGCGGCACGCCAGCCGGTCGAAGTCGGCTCGGCGGCGACCAGCGGCGCGGTGGCCGCCAGTTGCCCGGCGAACCGCGCGGCCGGCAGCCAGCCGGCTTCCGCCAGCACGGCCGCGGCGGCGGACAGCGGCGCAGCCGCATCGTCATGCCGCTCGAATGCGTCATCGGCCGCCGCAAGCCATGCGTCGGCCGCGCGCACGGCCCCGCCACGCGGGTTGGGCAGTGCGTCAGGGTGGGGAACGTTCGCCGGATCGGACGTCATGGACACGCGCGCCTGTCATCGTCAAGTCGCTCGCACCCACCGCGGCGCGCGAGCGCCGGGCCGATGCGAGGCCTGAGCGGGGTGTCCGTGGGCCAGCGGTCCGGTCAGATCTGGACCATCTCGAAGTCTTCCTTGCGGGCGCCGCATTCGGGACACGTCCAGTTGATCGGGACGTCTTCCCAGCGCGTGCCCGGGGCAATGCCCTCTTCCGGCAGCCCGGCTTCTTCGTCGTAAATCCAGCCACAAATCAGGCACATCCAGCTCTTGTATTCCATCTTAGCCGCGTCGGGAAAAGTCGGTAAATTCGGGAGCCATGATGGTACCGTGTCGGGGCCGGACTGCCTAGCAATCGCGCTGGAGGACGGCGACTACGTTGCGCTGCGCTAAAAAATCCGTCGTCCGGGCCGGATTCCACCGCATAATGGTTGAAAAGTGCGGCCTGCCGGGCAACACAGGGCCGAAAACGGCCACTTGCCTCGCCGTCCGCATCTCCGTCGCTTTCCCGTTTTCTCTTGCCCCATTTTTACATGTCCAGCAACGCCCCTCCGATCGTCCTCACCTTCGGCCTGTCCGATCCCACCGGCGGCTCCGGCCTCCAAGCCGATCTGATGACCCTGGCGAGCATGGGCTGTCACGGCGTGTCCGTCCTGACGGGCTACACCGTGCGCGACTCGGCCGCCTGCGACGAAGTGACCGGCCTCGACCCCGACGTCGTCGCCGCCCAGGCGCGCATGCTGCTCGAAGACATGCCGGTTGCCGCGTTCAAGATCGGCGCGGCGACGCGCGCGGAAGTCGTCAGCGCGATCGCCGAGGTCGTTGCCGACTACGACGGCGTGCCGCTCGTGCTCGCGCCGGATTTCACACTCGACGACGAGCACGTGCTCGCGGCCGACGACCTGCGCGAATCGATCGCCGACCTGCTGGCGCCGCAAACCACGCTGCTGGTCGCCGATCACGCGACGCTGATCGCGCTCGCGCAGCCGGACGGCGACGCCGAGGCGCCGAATCTCGACGCGGCCGTGTCGCACCTGCTGTCGCAGGGCTGCGAGTACATCCTGTCGTCGGAGACGGGCTCGCACCGGCTCGTCAACACGCTGTACGGCGAGGAAGGCCAGCTCCGCGAAGACATGTGGGATCGCTCACCGCACCGGCTGATGGGCATCACCGACACGCTCGGCGCGGCCATCGCGGCGCTGCTCGCGAACGGCCAGGAACCGCCCGAAGCGGTTCGCGAGGCGCAGGAGTACCTGTACCAGGCCGTGCGCGATGCGTTCCGCCCCGGCATGGGCGCGTACCTGCCCGACCGGTTCTTCTGGGCGCGCAGCAATGAAGACTCGGACACGCCGCCGGCCGTGAAGGCCGACACGGTACCGAGGACGTCGCACCGGCATTGACGAGCACGGCGGGCATGCCCCGCCGTCGTCCCTGCCGCGCCGCGCGCGCATCAAAATCCTCGCGCACATAAAAAAAGACCCGCATCGCTGCGGGTCTTTTCTTTTGGCTGGAACGCGCATCGCTGCGCGCTCCGGACACCATCGACCGAAGTCGATTACATGTCCATGCCCATGCCGCCCATGCCGCCCGGCATGCCGCCAGGCATCGGTGCGTCTTCCTTCGGCAGTTCTGCGACAGCGGCGTCCGTCGTCAGCAGCAGGCCTGCAACCGAAGCTGCGTTCTGCAGTGCGGTACGCGTGACCTTGGTCGGGTCGACGACGCCGGCCTCAACCATGTCGACGTACTCGCCCGTTGCTGCGTTGTAGCCGTAGTTGCCCGTACCTGCAGCCACTGCCGCCACCACGACGCTGGCTTCTTCGCCACCGTTCGTGACGATCTGGCGCAGCGGCTCTTCCATTGCGCGCAGCACGATCTTGATGCCGGCGTTCTGGTCGGCGTTCGCGCCGGTCAGGCTAGCGATCGCGGTGCGAGCGCGGATCAGCGCAACGCCGCCGCCTGCCACGATGCCTTCTTCCACAGCTGCGCGCGTTGCGTGCAGTGCGTCTTCGACACGTGCCTTCTTTTCCTTCATTTCGACTTCGGTCGCAGCGCCGACCTTGATCACTGCAACGCCGCCGGCCAGCTTGGCCACGCGCTCTTGCAGCTTTTCACGGTCGTAGTCCGACGTCGCTTCTTCGATTTGCGCGCGCACTTGCTTCACGCGTGCTTCGATGTTCACGGCTTCGCCTGCGCCGTCGATGATCGTCGTGTTTTCCTTGCCCACTTCGATGCGCTTCGCCTGGCCCAGTTCTGCCAGCGTCGCCTTCTCGAGCGTCAGGCCGGTTTCTTCGGCGATCACCTGGCCGCCCGTCAGGATCGCGATGTCTTCCAGCATCGCCTTGCGACGATCGCCGAAGCCAGGCGCCTTGACCGCAACGGTCTTCAGGATGCCGCGGATGTTGTTCACGACCAGCGTTGCGAGCGCTTCGCCTTCGATGTCTTCTGCGATGATCAGCAGCGGACGGCCAGCCTTCGCGACTTGCTCGAGCACCGGCAGCAGATCACGGATGTTCGACACCTTCTTGTCGTGCAGCAGCACGAACGGGTTGTCGAGGACGGCGACTTGCTTTTCCGGGTTGTTGATGAAGTACGGCGACAGGTAGCCGCGGTCGAATTGCATGCCTTCGACGACGTCGAGTTCGTCAGCCAGCGACTTGCCGTCTTCGACGGTGATGACGCCTTCCTTGCCGACCTTGTCCATCGCTTCAGCGATGCGATCGCCGATCGACGTGTCGCTGTTCGCCGAGATCGAGCCGACCTGTGCGATTTCCTTGTTCGTCGTGCACGGCTTGCTGAACTTCTTCAGCTCTTCGACAGCCGCTGCGACTGCCTTGTCGATGCCGCGCTTCAGGTCCATCGGGTTCATGCCCGATGCGACGTACTTCATGCCTTCGCGAACGATCGATTGCGCGAGGACGGTTGCCGTCGTCGTGCCGTCGCCTGCGTTGTCGCTGGTCTTGGAAGCAACTTCCTTGACCATTTGCGCGCCCATGTTCTGGAGCTTGTCCTTCAGCTCGATTTCCTTCGCGACCGACACACCGTCCTTGGTGACCGTCGGGCCGCCGAAGCTGCGCTCGAGCACCACGTTGCGGCCCTTCGGACCCAGCGTGACCTTGACTGCGTTGGCGAGAATGTTCACGCCTTCGACCATCTTCGAACGGGCGGAATCGCCGAATACGACGTCTTTAGCTGCCATCTTCTAACTCCTTGAATTCTTGGGAATATGTACCGTCGGAGGACGCTTACTTGGCGTTGACCACGGCCATGATGTCTTCTTCGCGCATGACCAGCAGTTCGTTGCCGTCGACCTTCACGGTCTGGCCTGCGTACTTGCCGAACAGGACGCGATCGCCGACCTTCACGTCGAGCGCGATCGGGGCGCCCTTGTCGTCGCGCTTGCCCGGGCCGA
>JAIRVP010000076.1 GCA_031253835.1 Burkholderia sp.
GCCGTTCGCGCTGCGCGCGCCGGCAGCGCCCGGCTGCGTCGCATAGACGCCGCCGGCCGGGAACGCCTGCGCGACGGGTGCATCGGGGCGCTTGTAATGCGGCGCCATCGTGCAGCCCGTGGCAAAGAGCGCGACCGCGATTGCAGTCAAAGCGTGTTTTTGCATCATCACTGTCCCTTGTTGCCTTCGTCGCCGTTGCCCGGCTTCTCTTCGTGCTTCGCATGCTCCTGAGCCAGACGCAATGCTTCGTCGGCATCTTCCCGCTCGCCGCTGAAAATCGCGCGGATCTTCACGAAGAACATCGGGATCAGGAAGATCGCGAGGAACGTCGCCGTAAGCATCCCGCCGATCACGCCCGTGCCGATCGCGTGCTGGCTGGCCGAACCCGCGCCGTTGCTGATCGCGAGCGGCATCACGCCGAGAATGAACGCGAGCGACGTCATCAGGATCGGGCGCAGCCGCTGGCGCGCCGCTTCCAGCGCGGCTTCGACCGGCCCCATCTTCTCGGACACCTGCAACTCGCGCGCGAACTCCACGATCAAGATCGCGTTCTTCGCCGACAAGCCCACGGTAGTCAGCAGGCCGACCTGGAAGTACACGTCGTTCTCGAGGCCGCGCATCGTCGCCGCGAGCAGTGCGCCGATCACACCCAGCGGCACCACCATGATCACCGAGAACGGGATCGACCAGCTTTCATACAGTGCCGCGAGACACAGGAACACGACGAGGATCGAGATCGCGTACAGGATCGGCGCCTGCGAACCGGACTGGATTTCCTGGAACGACAGGCCCGTCCACGAATAGCCGATACCGACCGGCAGCTTCTTCGCGAGCCCTTCCATCGCGGTCATCGCCTGGCCGGTCGACTTGCCCGGTGCGGCCTGACCCTGGATTTCCATCGCCGACACGCCGTTGTAACGCTCGAGCTTCGGCGAACCGTACGTCCAGTGACCGGTCGAGAACGCGCTGAACGGCACCATCCCGCCCGACCCGTTGCGCACGTACCAGATGTTCATGTCTTCCGGCGTCATCCGGAACGGCGCGTCTGCCTGCACGTAGACCTTCTTGATCCGGCCGTCGGTATCGAGGAAGTTGTTCACGTACTTCGACGCCCACGCGATCGAGAACGTCTGGTCGATCGCATCCGCGGTCACGCCCAGCGCATTCGCCTTCTCGCGGTCGATGTCGACCTTGTACTGCGGCGTATCGTTCAGGCCGTTCGGACGGACACCCTGCAGCGTCGGATCCTTCGAAGCCATCCCGAGCAGCTGGTTACGCGCGGCCATCAGTGCATCGTGGCCGAGACCCGCGTTGTCCGTCAGCTCGAAGTCGAAGCCGGCAGCCGTACCGAGTTCGGGAATCGACGGCGGGTTGAACGGGATCACGATCGCGTCCTTGTAGCCCGCGTAACGCCCGAACATCCGGCCGATCAGCGCCTGCACCTTCTGGTTCGCATGCTGACGCTGCGAGTAATCCTTCAGGCGCACGAACACGAGACCGGAGTTCTGGCCGCGGCCCGCGAAGCTGAAGCCGTTGACCGTGAACGCCGACTCGACGATTTCCTTCTCGTCCTTCAGCAGGTAGTCGGAAATGTTCGCGAGCGTCTTCGCGGTCGTTTCCTGCGTCGAACCCGACGGCGTCTGCACGATCACGAACATCAGGCCCTGGTCTTCATCGGGCAGGAACGACTTCGGCAGGCGCACGAACAGCAGCCCGACTGCGACGATCACGACCAGATAGATGATGAGCCAGCGGCCCGAGCGCTTGATCACGTGGTGCACGCCGACGTGGTACTTGTCGCGGCTGTTGTTGAACGTGCGGTTGAACCAGCCGAAGAAACCCTTCTTCTCTTCGTGATGGCCCTGCGGGATCGGCTTGAGGATCGTCGCGCACAGTGCCGGCGTCAGGATCAACGCGACGAGCACCGACAGCACCATCGCCGTCACGATCGTCAGCGAGAACTGCCGGTAGATTGCACCGACCGAGCCGCCGGAGAACGCGACCGGCACGAACACGGCCGACAGCACGAGCGCAATGCCGACCAGCGCGCCGGTGATCTGGCCCATTGCCTTGCGGGTCGCCTCCTTCGGTGACAAGCCCTCTTCGGCCATCACGCGCTCGACGTTCTCCACCACCACGATCGCATCGTCGACCAGCAGGCCGATCGCGAGCACGAGGCCGAACATCGACAGCGTGTTGATCGAGAAGCCCACCAGCGACATGACCGCGAACGTGCCGAGCAGCACGACCGGCACCGCGATCGTCGGGATGATCGTTGCCCGCAGGTTCTGCAGGAACAGATACATCACGAGGAACACGAGCACGATACCTTCGAGCAGCGTCTTGACCACTTCCTCGATCGACAGCTTCACGAACGGCGTCGTGTCGTACGGATACTTCACGACGAGGCCGTGCGGGAAGAACGGTGCCAGTTCGTCGATCTTCGCGCGCACGGCCTTCGCGGTCGCGAGGGCGTTCGCGTTGGTCGCGAGCTGGATACCGAGTGCCGCGGTCGGCTGACCGTTGTACTTCGTGTCGAAGTTGTAGTTTTCGCCGCCGAGCTCGATCTTCGCGACGTCCTTCAGGCGCACCTGCGAGCCGTCCTGGTTGACCTTCAGCAGGATGTTGCCGAACTGCTCGGGCGTCTGCAGCAGCGTCGATTCGGTGATCGTCGCCTGCAGCATCGTACCCGGCGTGGACGGCGTGCCGCCGATCTGGCCGCCCGCGATCTGCACGTTCTGCGCGGCGATCGCGGTCGACACGTCGACCGGCGTGAGGCCGTAGTTGGTCAGGCGGTTCGGGTCGAGCCAGATCCGCATCGCGTACTGCGAGCCGAACAGCGTGACGGTACCGACGCCGTTCAACCGGCTGATCGGATCCTTCACGTGCGACGCCACGAAGTTCGCGAGGTCGTACTTGTTCATGCTGCCGTCTTCGGAGTTGAAGGCGAGCACCAGCAGGAAGCTGCTGCTCGACTTCGTCACCGACAGGCCGAGCTGCTGCACGACCTGCGGCAGAACCGGCGTCGCGAGCGACAGCTTGTTCTGCACCTGGACCTGTGCGATGTCGGCGTTGGTGCCCGGCGCGAAGGTCAGCGTGATCGTCGCGTTGCCCGAGTCGTCACTCGTCGACGACATGTACAGGAAGTTGTCGAGACCGCTCATCTGCTGCTCGATCACCTGCGTCACCGTGTCTTCCACCGTCTTCGCGGAAGCGCCCGGGTAGTTCGCGGTGATCTGGATCGATGGCGGCGCGATCGTCGGATACTGCGAGATCGGTAGCGTGAAGATCGACGCGACCCCGGCCAGCATCAGGATGATGGCGATCACCCACGCGAAGATCGGGCGATCGATAAAAAACTTTGCCATGAAACAGGCTCCCTGTTATTGCGCGCTCGAAGCAGCGGCAGCACTCGCCGGCGCGGCGCCCGATGCAGCGGCACCGGAAGCGGCAGCGGCGCCGGAACCGGCGGCAGCCGGCGCGGCGGAGGCAGCAGCGCCCGACGCGGCATCGGCCGCCGGTGCGAGCTGGGCGGCGACCGTCTTCACGGTCGCACCCGGGCGCACCTTGTCGACGCCTTGCACGATCACGTGATCGCCCGCTTGCAGACCGCCTTCGACGACCCAGTTCGGGCCCTGCATGCCGGTCGTCTTCAGCGGACGCGGCTCGACCTTGTTGGCCGCGTTCACGACCATCGCGACCGCCTGGCCCTTCTGGTCATGCGTGACGCCGACCTGCGGCACCAGGAACGCGTTCTCGTTCACGCCTTCCTCGATCCGTGCGCGCACGAACATCCCCGGCAGCAGCACGCGGCCCGGGTTCGGGAAGACCGCGCGGATCGTCACCGAGCCGGTGGTCTGGTCGACCGTCACGTCCGAGAACTGCAGTTTGCCCGCTTCCGAGTAGGTCTTGCCGTCTTCGAGGATCAGCGACACCTTCGCCGCGCCCGGGCCGCTCGTCTTCAGGCGGCCGCTCTGCACGTCCTGGCGCAGCTTCAGCCCTTCGAGGCTCGACTGCGTGAGGTCGACGTACACCGGATCGAGCTGCTGAACGGTCGACATCAGCGTCGCCTGGCTCGCCTGCACGTAGGCGCCCGGCGTCACTTGCGAGATGCCGACGCGGCCCGTGATCGGCGACACGACGTCGGTATAGCCGAGGTTGATCTGCGCGGTGTCGACTGCTGCCTTGCCGGCCGCGACGTCCGCCGCGGCCTGGCCCTGCGTGGCCACCGCGTTGTCGTAGTCCTGCTTGCTGACCGCGTTCGCGGCGACCAGCACCTTGTAGCGCGCGACCAGCGCGTTCTGCGTGACGAGGTTCGCCTGCGCCTTCGCGAGCGTCGCCTTCGCGCTGTTCAGCGCGGCGACGTACGGTGCGGGGTCGATCTTGTAGAGGCGCTGACCGGCCTTGACGTCGGTGCCTTCGGTGAATTCACGGCGCAGCACGATGCCGTCGACCCGCGCGCGGACCTGCGCGACGAGGAACGCACTGGTGCGGCCCGGCAGGTCGGTGAAGACCGGTACGGCTTGCGGCTGGACGGTGACGACGCCGACTTCCGGCGTTTGCGGCGGCGGTGCCGATTCTTTTTTCCCGCACGCGGCCAGGAAAACGGCGGCCGTCGCGACAGTGATTAAGCGGTATGGAACCCGTTCGACGCGCATGGAGCGACCTCTGTGTATAACCAATGGAATAAGTGCCGCACCCGACCGGAGCGCAACACGGATGCGCCTCACGGCGCAGATCGAACACCTGAATTACTGGACTGCTAGATACAGCACGTCGGCACGAGACCTCCATGCCGACGGGGATGCCGCGAACTGCGGACAGGTACTTGGGCGGGAATCAGCAGAGTGGGATATTAACTGATTGCCACTTGGGTCATTCGATCGTAGGGTGGTATTGTATATACATTCACGAATGTATGTAAAAAGCCCGGTTGTGCTCCGCCGGCTGTCCAGTCTTACGGATTGTTACCAGTCGCAAGCATAGCCCGTCTGCATGACGGCTGCGAGGGTTGCAGACCCTATATTCACCTACGACCGATCCATTCAGGCCTGCACATGGTCAGACGTACCAAGGAGGAGGCGCTCGAGACGCGCAACAGCATTCTCGACGCCGCCGAGCACGTGTTCTTCGAGAAGGGCGTGTCGCACACGTCGCTCGCGGACATCGCGCAGCACGCCGGCGTGACGCGCGGCGCGATCTACTGGCACTTCGCGAATAAAAGCGAGCTGTTCGACGCGATGTTCGACCGCGTGTTCCTGCCGATCGACGAACTGAAGCGGATGCCGCTCGACGCACCGGGCGGCAATCCGCTCGAGAAGGTCCGGCAGATCCTGATCTGGTGCCTGCTCGGCGTGCAGCGCGATTCGCAGCTGCGGCGCGTGTTCAGCATCCTGTTCATGAAGTGCGAGTACGTCGCGGACATGGAGCCGCTGCTGCAGCGCAACCGCGCGGGGATGAGCGAGGCGCTGCATACGATCGACGCCGATCTCGCGGGCGCCGTGCGGCTCAAGCTGCTGCCCGAGCGGCTCGACACGTGGCGTGCAACGCTGATGCTGCACACGCTCGTCAGCGGCTTCGTGCGCGACATGCTGATGCTGCCCGACGAGATCGACGCCGAGCAGCATGCGGAAAAGCTCGTCGACGGCTGTTTCGACATGATGCGCTACAGCCCGGCGATGCTGAAGGACGGCGACTGACGGCGCGGCCGCCGCCCCGCCTCCCGCTGCCGCTTCAGGCCGCCTTCGCGCGCTGCGCGCGGGCCCGCCGGTTCGACGCAGCGACCGAATCGCGCGCCGGCATCGGTGCACCGGCCAGGCCCGCGATCCACGCATCGGTCGACATCACGGCCGCGAAATTCGACTGGAACACCACCGTGTACGCGCGGTGAATCTCTTCGGCGCTCGCCGTGCCCGCTTCGTTCTCGTAAGGCAGCGCGCCCGTCGCGTCGTCCAGGTATTCGACCTTCAGCCCCGCATGCGCGGCGTGATAGACCGTCGCCGCATTGCAGTTGTGCGTCATGTAGCCGGCCACCGCGAGCGTGTCGATCCCGTGCGCGTCGAGCCACGCGGCGAGATCGGTCCCGGCGAACGAACTCGCCAGCGCCTTCTCGATCAGGTGCGCGTACGGCCGGCTCGCGACCACCGCGTGCAGCGCGACGCCGTCGGAACCAGGTGCGAAGATCGGCGCGCCGGCCGGCGCGACGTGCTGGACCACGATCACGGGCACGCCGGCCGCGTGCGCGGCGTCGATCGCGCGGCCGATGTTCGCGAGCGACACGTCGAGCGGCGGATACTCGATCGGCAGGTTGCCCGTCACGTATTCGTTCTGGACGTCGATCACGATCAGCGCACGGCGGGCGGCAGGACGGGAAACGGAAGACGGGACGGCGTTCGAATTCGACATGGCGGGCTCCTGGTCCGGGGGCGCGGCCCCGCCCCGGAACGGGACGGCCAGCGGCGCGATGGGATGCATTGTCGGGCCGCGTCGTTCACGCGGACAGTGGCCCGATAGCCATTCTTCGATAGAATCGGGCCATCCCCCTCCCGGAGCCCGTCATGGCCGCTGCCGCGTTGCCCGCCCCGCCCGTTCCGACCGTCGTCGCGGTGATCGCGTACGACGGCATCAGCCCGTTCCACCTGTCGGTACCGTCCGTCGTGTTCGGCAAGGAACGCGACGCGGCCGCGTCGCCCGCGTTCGAATTTCGCGTCTGCTCGGCCGAGCGCGGCCCGCTCGCGACGACGGGCGGCTTCACGATCACCGCGCCGTACGGGCTCGACGCGCTCGACGATGCGGACATCGTGATCGTGCCGGCGTGGCGCGACCCGGACGAAGCGCCGCCCGACGAGCTGCTCGACGCTGTGCGCGCAGTCGCCGCACGCGGCGCGCAGCTCGTCGGCCTGTGTCTCGGCGCGTACGTGCTCGCCGCGGCCGGCCTGCTCGACGGCCGCCCGGCCACCACGCACTGGGCATGGGCCGACGATTTCGCGCAACGCTTTCCGCGCGTGAAGCTCGATCCCGACGTGCTGTACGTCGACGACGGCAACCTGATGACGTCGGCCGGCACGGCCGCAGGGCTCGACTGCTGCCTGCACGTCGTGCGGCGGCGCTTCGGCTCGGACGCCGCGAACCAGATCGCGCGCCGCCTCGTGATCCCGCCGCACCGCCAGGGCGGGCAGGCCCAGTACGTGCCGCAGCCGGTCGCCGCGCACCCGCGCGATGCGCGGCTCGCGGGCCTGCTCGACTGGGTGCGCGCGCACCTCGATGCCGCGCACAGTGTCGATTCGCTCGCCGAACGCGTGCTGATGAGCCGGCGCACGTTCACGCGCCACTTCCGCCAGGCAACGGGCACGACCGTCACCGCGTGGCTGCAGGCCGAGCGGCTCGCTCGTGCGCAGCACCTGCTGGAAACCACCGGGCAATCGATCGACGCGATCGCGCAGGCGGCCGGCTACGGGTCGAGCGTGTCGCTGCGCCAGCATTTCGCGGGCGCGCTCGGCACGTCGCCGTCTGCGTATCGAAGGGAATTTCGCGGCGCCGGAGCCGGCGCCGACGCGGTGTAGCGCCAGCCGCTCAGCCGCCGTTGATCCAGCGCGCCGCGTAAAGCAGCAGCGCGACGAGCACGATCATCGCCGCCCAGGCCCAGACCGGCACCGTGCCGGAGCCGCGATGCGGGAGCGCGCTCGCCGCGCGCCCGGTCAGCGCGCCGCCGAGGTGCGGCGGCAGCGCCCGCTTCGTCGCGGCCATCAGCGACGCAGGGCGCAGGAACACATGCTGGCGGCGCGGCGCGGCCGAGCGCGCGCGATTCGGCGCGAGGCCATGCTTCGCCTGCACGACCGCGCAGAACTCGCGGAAGAAATCGTCGGTCCATTCGCGCAGCGCGCTGTCGATCTGCCGGCCCGGCAACTCGGCGAGCGGCCCGCTCGCCGTCGCCCAGACCACGTACTCGATGCGCGTGGCGTTCGCGTCGTCATCCGGCATCAGCACGAGTTCGACCTGGCCGCGCAGCGCGCCGAGGCCGTCGGCGCGCGCCTTGAAGTTGAGCACGCGGCGCGGCCGCCCTTCCGCGTCGCCCTGCTCGGCGGCCACGTGTGCACGCACGTCGTAGCGCGCGCGCAGCGGGCCGAGCGGCACCGTGATCGTCAGCGCGAACGCGCCGTGCGCCAGCTTCACGAACGATTCGCAATGATCGAAGCTCGCCCGCAGCAGCGCGAGATCCTCGAACGCCTCGCGCACGACAGGCGGCGCGAGCGCAACGCGTAACGTGTCGTTCAGTTCCATGACGCCTCCCCGATGAACGCGCGCCGCATCAGGACGTCTCGACGAGACTGTCGATCCGCGCGACATCGAAGGCGACGTAGTGCGCAAGCACCGACGCCGCCTCGTTCGGTTCCTCGTAACTCCATGCGGCGTTCTCGATCACGCCGTCTTCGGTCTGCAAGTCGAAATGCACGGCCTGCCCCCTGAACGGGCACGCGGTCGTGAACCCCGACTTCACGAGCCGGCGCATGTTGACGTCGCCGCGCGGCAGGTAATGGATGTCCGGCAGTCCCGTTTCGCGCACGGTCAATGCGCGGTGCGAATCGGCGTACGTGATGCCGCGATGGATCACGCGCACGCGATGGCGGTTCGGCACGATTTCGAGTCGAGGGTCGGCTGCATCGGACATCGTTTCTCCTTCGGGAGGCCCGGCAGGCAAACCGGGCGCAGGAAACGAAAAAGCCACGGCATGGGCGCCGTGGCTTTCATTATGGGCGAAACTTCGTCCGATTGCGCGACCGGGGCCGCGGCCGCGCGCGGCGGGCTACTGCGCGCTCCACTGGAACGCGGTTTTCGCGCCGCCCTTCGCGCCCACCGTGACGGCGCGCGCTTCATCATTGCCCTGGTACGTCGCATGCACCGTATAGCGCCCCGGCGGCACCTGCACGAGCATGTACGGCCCGCGTGCGTCGGTTTTCAGCACTTCGGCGCCCTTGCCGTCGACGATCAGCACATGGACGTCGGCCAGGAACTCGCCGCCCTTGCCGGTGAAGCGCAGCGCCAGCGGCCATTTCGACTCGTTGCGCTGGAACGCCGTCGATTCGTCCTGCCCGACACCGCCGGACACGAAGGTGACGTCGCCCTGCTGGCGCGCGGCGGGCAAGCCGTCCGACTGCGCGTACGCGCCGGTCGCACCGGCTGCGAGGCCGGCGGCCAACGCCACGGCGACGGCAAATCGGGACACGTTGCGTAGATATTGCATGGCTCTCTCCTTGGGGTCGGAACACATACGGGGCGCTGCGTCACGCGGTCGAGCGGCGGCGGCGCCCGCCGCGGCCGGCCTGGCCGGCCGTCGGCCGTACCGGTTAGCTCAGGTCGACCGGCACGAAGATCTGGGCATTATCGCGCTGGATCAGAAGAGCAAGACTGTTGCCCGCTCCCTTGACCGCGTCGCGCAACTGCTCGGGGCTCGTGACCGGGCGGCCGTTGACCGCGAGGATCACGTCGCCGGGCTGGATGCCCGCGTTGGCGGCCGGCCCGCCGGCCTGCTGCACGATCAGCCCGTGCGACAGGTTGTCGGCACTGCGCTCCTGCGGCGACAGCGGACGCACCGCGACACCCAGGCGGCCCTGCTCGACCGGCCCGCCGTCGTTCGACGCGAGCTTCGCATCGGCCATCGCGCCGAGCGTCACGCTGAGCGACTTCTTCGACTTGTCGCGCCAGATCTGCAGGTCGGCCTTCGAGCCGGGCTTCAGGTTCGCGATCTGCGCGGGCAGCGACGTCGAATCGGCGACCGGCGAACCGTTGACCGACAGGATCACGTCGCCCGGCTGCAGGCCGGCCTTCGCGGCCGGACCGTTCGAGTCGACCGAGCTGACGAGCGCGCCGTCCGGCTTCTGCAGCCCGAACGAACTCGCGAGCGTCTGGTTCAGCCCCTGCACCGCGACGCCGAGGCGGCCGCGGCTCACGTGGCCGGTCTTCACGAGCTCGTCCTTGACCTTGATCGCCTCGTTGATCGGGATCGCGAACGACAGGCCCTGGAAGCCCCCCGTCTGCGAGTAGATCATCGAGTTGATGCCGATCACCTCGCCCTGCAGGTTGAACAGCGGGCCGCCCGAGTTGCCGGGGTTCACCGGCACGTCGGTCTGGATGAACGGCGTGTAGTTCTCGTCCGGCAGCGCGCGCGACTTCGCGCTGATGATGCCCGACGTGACCGTGTTGTCGAAGCCGTACGGCGAGCCGATCGCGACGACCCACTGGCCGACCTTGCTCTGCGCCGGATCGCCGATCTTCACGGTCGGCAGGCCGCTCGCGTCGATCTTCAGCACCGCGACGTCGGACTGCTTGTCGGCGCCGACGACCTTCGCCTTGTATTCGCGCTTGTCGGTCAGCTTGACCGTGACGACGTTCGCGCCGTCGATCACGTGCGCATTGGTGAGGATGTATCCGTCGGAGCTGATGACGAACCCGGAACCGAGGCTCGCGCTCGGCTGGTCGTCCGGCTGCGCGTCGCCGCCCATGCCCGGCACCTGGCCGTAGAAATGCTTGAAGAACTGGTAGAACGGGTCGCTCGGGTCGATCGGCAACTGCGGCTGCTGCACGCGCCGCGACACCTGCTTCACGACGTGCTTCGCGCTGATGTTCACGACCGCCGGGCCGTAGGTCTCGACGAGCCCGGAGAAATCGGGGATGCCGGTCTTCGCGGCCGCTTCGGCCGGCATCAGTGCGGCAGCCTGCGCGGGCGTGATGATCTGCGGATCGGCGCGGCGGGTGCCGGCGAAATAGCCGGCTGACAGGGCGGCCGCCACGGCGACCGCGACGGCGCCGCGCGCAAGGAATCGGGTGTTCATCGTAGGACCTCCTCTTTGTTAGGACGCAGCGTAACGACCCTGACTTAAAGGAGGCTTAATCAGCCTTAAGCGGGGCTTAAGCGGCCGCCCGGCGGTGCTTCACACAGATTCGGACGGCTGCGGCGCCTCGGCCGGCATCTCGGCGTCGCGGAACACGATGCTGACGAGCAGCCCGCCCGCGGCCGCGTCGCCGAGCGACACCGTCGCGCCCTGCTGTGCCGCCACGCGCTTGACGATCGCGAGCCCGAGCCCGCTGCCCGACACGTCGGTGCGCGCCCGCGCGGAGCTGTCGCGGTAGAAGCGGTCGAACACGCGCTCGCGCTCGTCGGCCGGGATGCCGGGCCCGCTGTCGCCGATCTGGACGCACGCGCGGCCGGCCGCGTCGCGGGTCAGCGACACGTCGATGCGGCCGCCGTCCGGCGTGTACTTCACCGCGTTGTCGAGCAGGTTGCCGAACATCACGCGCAGCGCGCCGACGTCCGCGACGACGCTCGCCGCGCGCGTCTCCTCGAAGCCGAGATCGATGTCGTGCCGTTGTGCAAGCGGCGCATGCGCGGCCACGCACTCGGCGAGCAGCATCTGCAGGTCGACCGGTTCGCGCATCGTTGCGCCGTCCGGCTCGGCGCGTGCGAGCGCGAGCAATTGCTCGGTCAGGCGCGTCGCGCGCGACACGCCGTCCTGGAGATCCGCGACCGCCTCGCGACGCGACGCGTCGTCCTTCGCGCGAGCGACGAGCTGCGCCTGGATCTGCACGGCCGCGAGCGGCGTGCGCAGCTCGTGCGCGGCGTCGGCGACGAAGGCCTTCTGCGTGTCGAGCGCGGCCGACAGCCGCGCGAGCAGCCCGTTCAGCGCGCGCACGAGCGGCTGCACCTCGAGCGGCAGGCGTGCGTCGGGCAACGGATCGAGCGCTTCCGGCCGGCGCGCCTCGACCGCGCGCGTCACGCGGCCGAGCGGCGCGAGCCCGCGCCCGACGATCACCCACACGGCCGCCCCCAGGAACGGCAGCAGCACGATCAGCGGCCACAGCGTGCGCAGCGCGACGTTCGCCGCGAGCCGGTTGCGCACCGACAGCGGCTGCGCGAGCTGCACGACGTTGTCGCCGACGATCGCGCCGTACACGCGCCATTCGCCGCGATCGGTGCGCTCCGTCGAGAAGCCGAGCTCCGCGCGCGGCGCGATCGGCGCCCGCGGATGCGAGAAGTACATCAGCACGCCGTTGCGGTTCCAGATCTGGATCACGATGCCTTCATCGCCGTTGGTGCGCGAACCGAACACCTGCGAGAACGGCTCCGACGGCAGCGCCGCGGCGATTTCCTGCAGCTGGTAGTCGAACAGCTCGTTCGCTTCCGCGAGCGCCTGCCGGTAGATGAGCCAGCCCGCGATGCCCACGCCCGCGACCACGATCGCGAGCAGCCAGATCAGCAATTGATGACGAATCGACCTCACGCGTCAGCTTTCCTTGACGACCATGTAGCCGAGCCCGCGCACGTTGCGGATCAGGTCCGAGCCGAGCTTCTTGCGCAGCGCATGGATGTAGACCTCGACCGTGTTGCTGCCGATCTCCTCGCCCCAGCCGTACATCTTCTCCTCGAGCTGGCTCTTCGACAGCACCGCGCCCGGCCGCGCGAGCAGCGCCTCGAGCAGCGCGAACTCGCGCGCGGACAGCGCGACGGGCGCGCCGTCGAGCGTCACCTGGTGCGAGGCCGGGTCGAGCGTCAGCGCGCCGTGGCGGATCAGCGACTCGCTGCGCCCGGCCTGGCGGCGGATCAGCGCGCGCATCCGCGCACCCAGTTCATCGAGGTCGAACGGTTTGACGAGGTAGTCGTCCGCGCCCGCGTCGAGCCCCTTCACGCGGTCGGCGATCGCGTCGCGCGCGGTGACGATCAGCACGGGCAGCGACAGCCCGCGCGCGCGCAGCGTGCGCAGCACGTCGACGCCGTCGCGCTTCGGCAAACCGAGATCGAGCAGCAGCAGGTCGTACGTCTCGCCGCCGAGCGCCGTGAGCGCCGCGTCGCCGTCCTGCACCCAGTCGACCGCAAAGCCGTCCGAGCGCAGCGCCTTGCGCACGCCTTCGGCAATCATTCGATCATCTTCGACAAGCAGTATCCGCATCGGGACAGGCATCCATGGGGCGAGTCAAACACGTCGACCATTGTAGCGCCGCGAATCGCATGCGCGGCACCGTGCAATGCAACAGTAAGGCGGATTGCAAGGGGCCTGCGCGGACTTGTCTCTACAATGTGCGCTTCGGCGCCGCCGCGCGCCCTGCCCGAGCCCCTGCTTCTCCCCGTATTCGCCCATGCCGATTTCCGATCTTTCCGTCCGGTTCGCCCCCCGCGCCCGCCTGTGCCTGCGCGCAGCCGCCGTCGTCGCCACCTGTACGGCCCTCGCGTTCGCGCCGTCCGCGCAGGCCCGCAAGAAATCCCACAAGGAAGCGCGCAAGACCGCCGTCGTGTCGCCCGCCGCGCGTGCGGCCGGCCTGCCGGCGTCCGTGCTCGTCGCGCTGCAGCGCGCGAAGGTGCCGGCCTCGGCGATGAGCGTCGTCGTCGAGCGCGTCGGCGATCCTGAACCGCTGATCGCGTGGAATGCGAGCCGGCCGATGCTGCCGGCCTCGACGATGAAGCTCGTGACGACATTCTCGGGCCTGTCGATCCTCGGCCCCGACTACCGCTGGCGAACGACTGCCTACACGGACGGCACGGTCGATCCCGACGGCACGCTGCAGGGCAACCTGTACATCAAGGGCACCGGCGATCCGAAGCTCGTGCCCGAGGAACTGATCGACCTCGTCGACAAGCTCCGCAAGGCCGGCGTCAAGCGCGTGGCCGGCGGCCTCGTGCTCGACAAGAGCTATTTCGCGACGTCGACGCGCGATCTGCCGTCGTTCGACGACGACGCCAGCGCGCCCTACAACGTCGGCCCCGATCCGCTGCTGTACGCGTTCAAGGCCGTGTCGTTCACGGTCACGCCGGGCGACGACGGCAAGGTGGCCGTCGACGTGCTGCCGCCGCTCGCGAACCTGTCGATCGACAACCAGCTCGTCGAAGGCTCGGGCTCGTGCAGCGCGGCCGCCGCGGCCGCGCGCCCGACGCTGTCGGCCGGCGGCGGGATCATGACGGCCTCGTTCGCGGGCGACTATCCGCTGCGCTGCGGCGCGCACACGACGAACCTCGCGATCCTCGATCACACGACGTTCTTCGCGCGCGGCTTCCTCGCGCTGTGGCAGCAGGACGGCGGCACGATCGCGGGGCCCGTGAGCGAGGGCAAGGTGCCGACCACCGCGCGGCCGCTCGCCGTGCATCACAGCCCGGTGCTCGGCAGCATCGTCTACGACATCAACAAGTTCAGCAACAACGTGATGGCGCGCAACCTGTTCCTGACGATCGGCGCGGTCGGCGGCAAGCCGCCCGCGACGCCCGAACAGTCGAGCCGCGTGATCCAGGCGTTCCTGCAGAAGAACGGCATCGCGATGCCCGACCTCGTGCTCGAGAACGGCTCGGGCCTGTCGCGCGAGGAGCACGTGAGCGCGCTGTCGCTCGCCGCGCTGCTGCAGGCCGCGAACGCGAGCCCCGTCGCGCAGACCTTCGTCGATTCGCTGCCGATCGCCGGCATCGACGGCACGATGAAGAACCGCCTCACCAACGCCGGCGTGCTCGGCAACGCGCACATCAAGACCGGCACGCTGCGCGACGTGCGCGCGATCGCGGGCTATGTCGGCGGTGCCGACGGCCAGAGCTACATCGTCGTCAGCTTCATCAACAACGATCACGCGGAAGCCGCGCGCGCCGCGCACGACACGCTGCTCGAGTGGGTCTACGCGGGCGCACACTGACGCTCCGCGCACCGCGCATCGGGTCGCCCCCGCGGGCGGCCCGTGCCGTTTTCAGCCGCCCCGCACACGGCATTTCGCACTGCCCGGTTTGAAACGCTCCCCACCGCCGGCGCGCGACGCGCCGCGCGCCAACCGCGCCCGTAAAACAGGGCCGTACCGCCCGGCCCCGTGCCGCGCGGCTTCCGTAGAAACCCTGTCCTCAGAGGGAACCCTCTACGCTACCCCCTCGCCTAGCGCGTGGCGATTGCGTAGGCTGTTGGCCTGACCGATACATACAACGGGCCACACGCCCGGCCTCATGGCTTGCAGGGGAAAGAAGGAGACACGCCCATGCGATTCGACGTCGAATTGCTTCTGCTCGCGCTGGCGCCCGTCTTCCTGCTCTGCATCGCATGGGAGGCCTGGCACCTCGCCCGCACTCGTGCACAGGATCATGTCTATGCGTGGCGCGACACGCTGTGCAATGCGGCGCTCGCGCTGATGCACCAGGGCGCCGACAAGGTCGCGTGGCTGTTCGTGATCCCCGTCTACGCGTACTGCTACCAGCACTACCGCCTGTTCACGTGGCACGACAGCTGGCTGTCGTTCGCGGTGCTGTTCGTCGCGCAGGACTTCCTCTACTACGTGTTCCATCGCGCGAGCCATCGCGTGCGCTGGCTGTGGGCCGCGCATGTCGTGCACCACTCGTCCGAGCGGATGAATTTCTCGACCGCGTTCCGCCAGAGCCTGATGTACCCCGTCGCGGGCATGTGGGTGTTCTGGCTGCCGCTCGCGTTCGCCGGCTTTCCGCCGCAACAGGTCGTCGGCATCGTGCTGATCAACCTCGCGTTCCAGTTCTTCGTGCACACGCAGGCGATCGGCACGCTCGGCTGGCTCGAATACGTGCTGAACACGCCGTCGATCCACCGTGCGCACCACGCACGCAACGCACGCTACATCGACCGCAATTACGCAGGCGTCCTGGTGATCTGGGATCGCCTGTTCGGCAGCTATGTCGACGAAGCGCCCGACGACCCGCCGCAGTACGGGATCGTCGAGCGGCTCGGCTCGAACAACCCGCTCGTCGCGACGTTCCACGAGTGGGGGTCGATGGCGTCCGACGCGTTGCGCGTCGACGGATGGCGCAACAAGCTGCGCGCGATTTTCGGCCCGCCCGAATGGGCGAGCGCTTATCATGCGCAGATTGCCGAGGCCACGAACCAGGATCCGCGCACCGTGCCGCTGGCGGCTGCGCGTGACCAATAAACCGTTTCAGCCAACGGCCGCCGCGCAGCCCGGAACCGAGCAGGCACGCGGCAGATGAGAAACACATCAGGCCATATCTACGAGGAGATCGAACGATGCAGACACAACAACACGCACCTTCCCGCACCCGTCAGCGCTTGCTGCGCACCACGCAGGTCGCGATCGCCGGCGCCGCGCTCGCGCTGCTCGCCGCGTGCGGCGGCGGTGACGACAACAACAGCAACAGCGCGTCGAACACGCCGCCGTCGGGCGTGAAGATGCAGATCGTGTCGTTCGGCGACAGCCTGTCCGACGCGGGCACCTACTCGCAGATCAAGCTCGGCTTCGGCGGCGGCCGCTTCACGACCAACCCGGGCCAGGTGTGGACGCAGAACGTCGCGCAGTACTACGGCGATACGCTGCAGCCCGCGAACCAGGGCGGCTTCGGCATTCCGCTGCAGGCCACCGGCGGCCTCGGCTACGCACAAGGCGGCTCGCGCGTGACGCTGCAGCCGGGCATCGGCCACGCAGACGCCAGCGTGCCGAACGCCGACTACGCGCAGGCCACGACGACGCCGATCGCCGACCAGGTCAAGCAGTACGTGTCGCAGCACGGCAGCTTCAACGCCGGCCAGATCGTGCTGATCAACGGCGGCGCGAACGACATCTTCTACCAGGCGCAGGTCGCGCAGGCGCAAGGCAACACGCCGGCCGCGCAGCTCGCCGCCGCGCAGGCGATCGGCCTGGCCGCGCAGCAACTCGGCGGGATCGTCCAGCAGATCGTCGCGGCGGGCGCGACGCACGTGTTCGTCGCGAACGTGCCGGACATCGGCGGCACGCCGCTCGCGCTGCAGGGCGGCACGCAGGCTGCGTTCACGCAACTGTCGGGCCTGTTCAACAAGACGCTCGTCGGCACGCTCGCCGCGCTGAAGGTCGATCCGACGAAGTACGCGGTGGTCGACGTGTTCACGTGGCAGGACGGCGTCGCGGCCAACTTCCAGGCGAACGGTTTCAGCGTGTCGAACACCGACACCGCCTGCAACCTGAAGGCGATGGTCCAGGCCGCCACGCAGTATGGCGTCGCGAACGCAACCGCATTCGGCTCGTCGCTGTTCTGCTCGCCGCAGACCTACACGGTCGCGAACGCGGACCAGACCTACATGTTCGCCGACACGGTCCACCCGACGACGCGCCTGCATGCACTGTTCGCGCAGTACGTCGAACAGCAGATCGCGAAGTCCGGCGTCGGCAAGTAAGCCGCCGGCCACGCGCCCAAACGAAAACGCCCGACCGGTTCGCCGGTCGGGCGTTTTTTCATGCGTGACGCAAAACGGACGTCAGTCGCGTGCTTCGAACGCGGCGGCCGCACGGCCGAGGCGATCGTTGACCGCGATCCATTCGACGGTCTCGGGCAGCTTCTCGACGAGGATGCGTGCGACTTGCGCACGGTCGAGCGCACGCAGCATCCCGTACAGGTCGCGGGCGTAGGCCTGCGGATCTTCCGGCGCCGCGATGAAATGCACGCCGTCGGCCTGCGCCCAGCGCCCCGCGCGCGATGCGCGGGCGACGAGCGCGACACGTTCGCCGTCGGTTTGCGCAGCCGCGAGCAGCGGTTCGAGCGCGTCGAACGGCAGCAGCGCGAGCGGCGTGCGCGGCGCGTAATGCGCTTTCAGCGTGCCCGACGCGCGCGGTGCCGTTGCGTCGCTGCCGTCCGGCAGCTGCGGCGCGCGGCCGAGCACGTCGGCGATCTGCTGCGGCGTCACGTGGCCCGGGCGCAGCAGCGCCGGGAAGCCGCGCGACAGGTCGAGGATCGTCGATTCGATGCCGACTTCGGATGCGCCGCCGTCGAGCACGTGCACGGTGTCGCCGAATTCGTCGCGCACGTGCTGAGCGGTCGTCGGGCTCACGTGGCCGAACCGGTTCGCGGACGGTGCCGCGACACCGCCGTGGCCGCCGCGCCGCGCGCTGAACGCAGCCAGCAGCGCCTGCGCGACCGGATGCGACGGGCAGCGCAGCCCGACCGAATCCTGCCCGCCGCTCACGGCGTCCGGAATGCGCGCATGGCGCTTCAGGATCAGCGTCAGCGGGCCCGGCCAGAATGCGTCGATCAACGCATGCGCGTCGGCCGGCAGGTCGTCGGCCCAGTAGCCGGGATCGCCGCCCGGCGGCAGATGCACGATCACCGGATGGTTCGCGGGCCGCCCTTTCGCCGCGTAGATGCGCGCGACGGCCTCGGGATTCGCCGCGTCGCCGCCGAGCCCGTAGACGGTCTCGGTCGGGAACGCGACGAGTTGCCCCGCGTCGAGCAGCGCGGCGGCTGCGTCGATCTGGGCGAGCGTCACGGACTTCGGGAGATCGATGGACATCGGCCGGCGCCTCAGTCGAGCGGCACGCGCAGCAGCTGCGCGCACGCGGTAGCGGCGGCAACGGCTTCGTCGCGCGTCTCGGCCGTGAAGTTCACGTGGCCCATCTTGCGGCCGACCCGCGCGTCTTCCTTGCCGTACAGGTGCAGGTGTGCAGCCGGCATCGCGGCGACCGTGTCCCACGGCGGCGTGACGGCATCGGCCGCCGCCCCGTTGGGGAACCACACGTCGCCGAGGATGTTCAGCATCGCGGCCGGCGAATGCTGGCGCGGGTTGCCGAGCGGCATGCGCGTCATCGCGCGCACCTGCTGCTCGAACTGGCTCGTTGCGCACGCATCGACCGTGTAGTGGCCGGAGTTGTGCGGGCGCGGCGCCATCTCGTTCGCGACGAACGAGCCGTCTTCCAGCACGAAGAACTCGACGCACAGCACGCCGACGTAGCCGAGCGTATCGGCGATCCGCACCGCTGCCTGCTGCGCCTCCGCGACACGCGCGGCGTCAGCGGCCGGCGCCGGCACGACCGTCAGCGCGAGGATGCCGTTGTGATGGACGTTCTGCGCGAGCGGGAATGCAGCCGCACGGCCGTCCGCGCCGCGCGCGATCAGCGCCGACACTTCGTATTTCAGCGGCAGGCGCTTCTCGAGCACGCACGGCACGCCGCCGAGCGCCGCATGCGCATCGCGCGCTTCCCGCGCGGTGCTCACGCGCACCTGGCCCTTGCCGTCGTAGCCGAGGCGCGCCGTCTTCAGGATGCCCGGCAGCACCGCGTCGAGCGCGGCGTCGTCGAGTGCGGCGAGCGCCGCCGACGATTCGATCACGACGTGCGGCGCGACGGGCACGCCCGACGCCTCGATGAAGCGCTTCTCCGCGATCCGGTCCTGCGCGACCGCGACGCAGCGGCCGGCCGGCGCGACGAACGTCGTGCGCGCGAGGAACTCGAGGCTCGCGGCCGGCACGTTCTCGAACTCCGTCGACACCGCGTCGCACAGGTCGGCCAGTTCGGCGAGCGCCGCTTCGTCGTCGTACGCCGCGCGCAGGTGGCGGTCGGCGACCGCGCCGGCCGGGCTCGTCGGATCGGGGTCGAGCACGGCGACGCGATAGCCCATCGACTGGGCGGCAAAGCAGAACATGCGGCCGAGCTGGCCACCGCCGACCATGCCCAGCCACGCGCCGGGCAGGATCGGGGAAACGGAATCAGGAGTTGCGGTCATGTCAGTGGTCGGTCGCGGCGGGCGCTGCCCGCCGCAGTGGGGAGGTCAGGCAGCCGCGACGCGCGGCCGCCGGTGCGCCGTCATTCCAGCGGCGGCAGCACCATCGCGTGCGCGGCTTCGTTCTGGCGCACGCGGAACGCGGCAAGCCGGTTCGCGTAATCGACCGAGTTGCCGGACAGGATCGACACGGCGAACAGCGCGGCATTCGCGGCGCCGGCCTCGCCGATCGCGAACGTCGCGACGGGCACGCCCTTCGGCATCTGCACGATCGAGTGCAGCGAATCGACGCCCTTCAGGTACTTGCTCGCGACCGGCACGCCGAGCACCGGCACCGTGGTCTTCGCGGCCAGCATGCCGGGCAGGTGCGCGGCGCCGCCGGCGCCCGCGATGATCGCGCGCAGCCCGCGCTCGCGCGCCTTCTCCGCATAGTCGAACATCTCGTCGGGCATCCGGTGCGCGGACACGACCTTCGCTTCGTACGGTACGCCGAATTCCTGCAGGATCGCGACAGCATGCTTCATCACGTCCCAGTCGGAACTCGAACCCATCAGCACGCCGATGAGCGGCGCGCTGTGCGTGTGGGCAGTCTGGACTTCGCTCATGTCTTCCTATCCTCGATCAGGCGAGCGACTGGCCCGTGATGCGCTCGAGCGCTTCCTGGTACTTCGCGGCCGTCTTCTCGACGACGTCGGCCGGCAGCGCCGGCGCCGGCGCCGTCTTGCCCCACGGCTGCGCCTCGAGCCAGTCGCGCACGAACTGCTTGTCGAACGACGGCGGGTTCGTGCCGACTTCGTACTGGTCGGCCGGCCAGAAGCGCGACGAATCGGCCGTCAGCGCTTCGTCCATCAGGTACAGCTTGCCGTGGTTGTCGAGGCCGAATTCGAACTTCGTGTCGGCGATGATGATGCCGCGCGTCGCCGCGTAGTCGGCCGCTTCCTTGTACAGCTTGATCGAGATGTCGCGGATCGTCGCGGCCAGCTCGGTGCCGATGCGGCGCTCGGTTTCCTCGAACGTGATGTTCTCGTCGTGCTCGCCCATCTCGGCCTTCGCGGCCGGCGTGAAGATCGGCTCGGGCAGCTTCTGCGCGTTCTGCAGGCCTTCCGGCAGCTGCACGCCGCACACGGCGCCCGACGCCTGGTATTCCTTCCAGCCGCTGCCGGCCAGGTAGCCGCGCACGACCGCTTCGATCATGATCGGCTCGAGGCGCTTGACGACCACGCCGCGGCCCTTCACCTGCTCGACCTCGTCGGCCGCGACGACGGCTTCCGGCGCGTCGCCCGTCAGGTGGTTCGGCACGATGTGCGCGAGCTTGTCGAACCAGAAGTTCGCCATCTGGTTCAGCACGCGGCCCTTGTTCGGAATCGGCTCGCCCATCACCACGTCGAATGCCGACAGACGGTCGGTCGTGACGATCAGGAGCTTGTCGTTGCCGACCGCGTAGTTATCGCGGACCTTGCCGCGACCGAGGAGCGGCAGCGAGCGGAGCGTGGATTCGTAAAGGGTAGACATCGTCTTTTCGCAGATAAGGAGCCAAACAAAAAGGGAAACGCCGTTCCCCGCGGCAGGCGGGAACGGCGGTCTTGCAATACGTCGGCGAACCGGCGGGCGACGGCGCCCGGCGGTTGCCGGCCGGCCCTCGTTCGGCCGGACGGAACGGCTGCCGGGGCCGGATCAGATCCGGCCGCCGGGCGGCCAGCCCCGGCCTTGCGGCGGGGCAATCGTACTACAGTCTCAGCGCACGACCTGCGCGAGCGCGCCGGACTTGTACTGCTCGGCGATCTTGTCGAGCGACACCGGCTTGATCTTGCCGGCCTGGCCTTCGCAGCCGAACGCGAGGTAACGGTCGACGCAAACCTGCTTCGCCGCTTCGCGTGCGGGCTTCAGGTAGTCGCGCGGATCGAACTTGCCCGGGTTCTCGAACATATAACGGCGGATCGCACCGGTGATCGCGAGACGCAGGTCGGTGTCGATGTTGATCTTGCGCACGCCGTGCTTGATGCCTTCCTGGATTTCCTCGACCGGCACGCCGTAGGTTTCCTTCATGTCGCCGCCGAATTCGCGGATCTCGGCCAGCAGTTCCTGCGGCACCGACGACGAACCGTGCATCACGAGGTGCGTGTTCGGGATGCGCGCGTGGATTTCCTTGATGCGCTGGATCGACAGGATGTCGCCCGTCGGCTTCTTCGAGAACTTGTACGCGCCGTGCGACGTGCCGATCGCGATCGCGAGTGCATCGCACTGCGTGAGCTTCACGAAGTCGGCGGCCTGCTCCGGATCGGTCAGCAGTTGCTCGCGGGTCATCGTGCCTTCCGCGCCGTGGCCGTCTTCCTTGTCGCCCTTCATCGTCTCGAGCGAACCGAGCACGCCGAGTTCGGCTTCGACCGTCACGCCGATCGAGTGCGCCATCTCGACGACCTTGCGCGACACGTCGACGTTGTACTCGTACGACGCGACCGTCTTGCCGTCGGCTTCGAGCGAACCGTCCATCATCACGCTCGTGAAGCCGCTGCGGATCGCGCCCATGCAGACTGCCGGCGACTGGCCGTGATCCTGGTGCATCACGACCGGGATGTGCGGGTACGACTCGACTGCTGCTTCGATCAGGTGGCGCAGGAACGGCTCGCCCGCGTACTTACGCGCGCCGGCCGATGCCTGCATGATCACGGGCGCGCCGACCTGGTCCGCCGCCGCCATGATCGCCTGGACCTGCTCCAGATTGTTCACGTTGAAGGCCGGCAGGCCGTAACCGTGCTCTGCCGCGTGGTCCAGCAATTGACGCATTGATACGAGAGGCATTGTGGAACTCCTTGGAATGAAAACCGGTGCGCCCTGACGCCGGCGCGGCACCTGCCCGGGTCTGGACCGGGGCAGCGCGGCGCGGCTGAGCGTCGAATAGCCGCATTTTATCGCGAAGCGCCTCCGATTCCGACCGCCCGGTGGCGCCGACTCGCAATTTGTTACGTTCGCACGGCACAATGCGGGCAAAAAAGAGAAAAAAAGCCGCGCGGGGCTTCGGACCCCGCGCGGCTTTCGCGTGAAAAACGGTGCCTGATCGGTTTTCAGCCGACCCGGGCGGCCGGCCACGAGGCCGGCCCGGTGCTCAACCGGCGCTCAATAGTGTTCGCCGACCCGCACGATCTTCAGCGTGTTGGTGCCGCCCGCCTGCCCCATCGGCTCGCCGACCGTCAGCACGACCATGTCGCCGTGCTGCACGTAGCCCTGCTTGACGACGATCTCGAGCGCGGCCTGCAGCGCCGAATCGCGGTCGCTGTTGAAGTCGACGTGCAGCGGCGTCACGTTGCGGTACAGCGCCATCGTGCGCTCGCTGCCGACGCGCGGCGTCAGCGCGAAGATCGGCACGTGCGTGTAGTGACGCGACATCCACAGCGCGGTCGCGCCCGATTCGGTCAGCGCGATGATCGCCTTCGCGCCGAGGTGGTACGCGGTGAACAGCGCGCCCATCGCGATCGACTGGTCGATCCGCGTGAACGTGCGGTCGAGGAAATCCTTGTCGAGCTCGACGTGTTCCGACTTTTCCGCTTCGACGCAGACAGCCGCCATCGTCTCGATCGTGACGACCGGGTACTTGCCGGCGGCCGTCTCGGCCGACAGCATCACCGCGTCGGTGCCGTCGAGCACCGCGTTCGCGACGTCCGACACTTCCGCGCGGGTCGGCACGGGCGCGTGGATCATCGATTCCATCATCTGCGTCGCGGTAATCACGAGCTTGTTCGACTCGCGCGCCATCCGGATCATGCGCTTCTGCAGCGCCGGCACGGCCGCGTTGCCCACTTCCACCGCGAGGTCGCCGCGCGCGACCATGATGCCGTCGGACGCGTCGAGGATGCTCTGCAGCGCCGGGATCGCTTCCGCGCGCTCGATCTTCGCGATCATCTTCGGCTTGATGCCGTACGGCGCGCCCGCGATGTTCGCGAGCTGGCGCGCCATTTCCATGTCGGTCGCGTTCTTCGGGAACGACACGGCGACGAGGTCCGCGCCGAGCGACATCGCGGTGCGGATGTCTTCCATGTCCTTCGCGGTCAGCGCCGGGGCCGACAGGCCGCCGCCCTGGCGGTTGATCCCCTTGTTGTTCGACAGCTCGCCGCCCACCTTGACGATCGTGTGGATCTCGTCGCCGAGCACGCGCTCGACGGTCAGCACGATCAGGCCGTCGTTCAGCAGCAGCAGGTCGCCCGGCCGCAGGTCGCGCGGCAGTTCCTTGTAGTCGAGGCCGACGCGCTCGTCGTTGCCGAGTTCGCAGGCGGCATCAAGGATGAACGGCTGCCCCGGCGTCAGCGTGGTCTTGCCGTTCTCGAACTTGCCGACGCGGATCTTCGGGCCCTGGAGGTCGGCCATGATCGCGATCTCGCGGCCAACCTTGCGGGCGGCCTCGCGCACCATCTCGGCGCGCTGGCGGTGATCGTCGGCCGTGCCGTGCGAAAAATTGAGCCGCACGACGTCGAGGCCCGCCTGCATCATCTGCAGCAGAATCTCCGGCGAACTGGAAGCCGGGCCGATCGTGGCGACTATCTTGGTGGCGCGCTGCATGAAACTCCTCATCTGGATCAAGGTGGATGCGCTGGGTGAAACGCTGCGAGAGCCGGAAGCGGCAGGCCCAGCGGCGGCCGTTCCGGGGGGCGTGCCGGTGCTTGCGCCCGGCATCGCTTTGTTCTGAATCTCGTGGTGCTGGTCGGCCGCGTCGCCGACAGCCGCCGGTGCGCGCGGGGCGGAGTTCGCCCGCGCGGGCGCGCGTTTGCGCTTGCCCGCGCCGGCCGGCTGCTCCGCTTTCGCGGAGCGCACGGCCTTCGTCACCCCTGCGCGCGCCGCCACGCTCAGGCCGCCCGCGTTTCGAGCACTTCCACCGCCGGCAGCTTCTTCCCCTCGAGGAACTCGAGGAAGGCGCCGCCGCCCGTCGAGATGTAGCTGACCTGGTCGTGAATGCCGTACTTCGCGATGGCCGCGAGCGTGTCGCCGCCGCCCGCGATCGAGAACGCGGACGATTTGGCGATCGCTTCGGCGAGCGTCTTGGTGCCGTTGCCGAACTGGTCGAACTCGAACACGCCGACCGGGCCGTTCCACACGATCGTGCCGGCCTTCTCGAGCTGGCTCGCGAGCGCCTTGGCCGTATCGGGGCCGATGTCGAGGATCATGTCGTCCGCTTCGATGTCGGCGACCTGCTTCACCGTCGCCACGGCCGTCGGCGCGAATTCCTTCGCGGTGACGACGTCGGTCGGGATCGGCACCGACGCGCCGCGCTCGCGCGCTTCGTCGATGATCGCCTTCGCCTCGTTGACGAGGTCGGCTTCCGCGAGCGACTTGCCGATCGACAGGCCGGCCGCGAGCATGAACGTGTTGGCGATGCCGCCGCCGACGATCAGCTGGTCGACCTTCCCGGCCAGCGACTTGAGGATGGTCAGCTTGGTCGACACCTTCGAACCGGCGACGATCGCCACCAGCGGGCGCGCCGGGTTGCCGAGCGCCTTGCCGAGCGCGTCGAGTTCGGCGGCCAGCAGCGGGCCCGCGCACGCGACCGGCGCGTACTTCGCGATCCCGTGGGTGGTCGCTTCCGCGCGGTGCGCGGTACCGAATGCATCGTTCACGTACACGTCGCAGAGCTTCGCCATCTTCTGGGCGAGCTCGTCCGAATTCTTCTTCTCGCCCTTGTTGACGCGGCAGTTCTCGAGCAGCACGACCTGGCCCGGCGCGACGTTCACGCCGTTCTCGACCCAGTTCGACACCAGCGGCACGTCACGGCCGAGCAGCTCGGCGAGACGCTTCGCGACCGGCGCGAGCGAGTCTTCCGGCTTGAATTCGCCTTCGGTCGGACGACCGAGGTGCGACGTGACCATCACGGCCGCGCCGGCGTCGAGCGCGGCCTGGATGGCCGGCACGGACGCGCGCACGCGCGTGTCTTCGGTGATGTTGCCCTGGTCGTCCTGCGGGACGTTCAGGTCGGCGCGGATGAACACCCGCTTGCCGGCGAGCTGGCCGGCGGCGATCAGGTCGGTAAGACGCTTGACTTGGCTCATGTTGGACAAATTGAAGTAGTGGATGGGGAAAGGGGGTTCACGCTGGACGTGCGCGGGCTGCCGCGAAAGGGCGCCGGATGCGGCCGTGGCTGGCGGTTCGCATGACGCGCACGGGTAAAAAATCTCGAACGGGCATTCTAGCCGATCCACCCGGCAGACTGACCCGCGGGCGGCGAATTCCGCCTATTTGGGATCGCGCGCGGCAACGGACACATTGCCGCAACGCAGCAATGCAGGTGCGCGGGCGGCCGGCGCCCCGCAGGCCGGAGCGGCAGCCCATCAGAAGACCAGGCGCAGCGCGGTGAACACGAGCATCCCGACGACGATCGTGCCGAGCATGCTGCGCCGCCACAAGAACCAGCCGAGGCCGGCGAGCGCCGCGTAGAACGGATGGTTGGTCAGCGCGAACGACAGCCCGGCCGGCGTTTCGAGCACGTCGGGCAGCACGACGGCGACCAGCGCGGCGGCCGGCGCGTAGCGCAGTGCGCGCTGCGCGCGTTCGGGCAGCACGGTGCGCTCGCCGCCGATCAGGAACAGCGCGCGCGTGACGGCCGTGACGACCGTCATCCCGATGATGACGATCCAGATCTCCGTCGCGCTCATTCGGCTTCCTTTTCGTGCACGGTTTCGGTGCGGATACGCCGCCAGTCGGCCCGTTCGACGAAGAAGTCGGCCGTGCAGCCGGCCGCGAGCGCGGCGAGCACCGCGAGCGGCAGCGCGAGCCGGTACGGCAGGTCGAACGCGATCAGCGACACGATGCCGGCGACCGCGACGGCCGCGAGCGTCGAGCGGTTCGCGACCGCCGAGACCATGATCGGGATCAGCGCGAGCGTGCCGGCCAGCTCCAGCCCCCAGCTCGCGGGGAAGAAGCTCGCGAGCAGGATGCCGGCGAGCGACGACACCTGCCACGACACCCAGCTCGCGAGCGCCATCCCCCAGAAATACGCTTCCTTGCCCGGCACGTGGCCGTAGGCAAAGCCCTGTTTCTGGAACAGCAGGTAGATCACGTCGCCGTTGAAATAGCCGATCGCGAGGCGCCGCCACAGCGGCAGGTAGGAAAAATGGGGCGCAAGCCCGGCGCTGAAGATCACGAAGCGCATGTTGACCATCGCGGCCGTGAGCAGCACGGTCCAGATCGGCAGCTTCGCCGCGAGGAGCGGCAGCACCGCGAGCTGCGACGAGCCCGCGTAGACGAAGATCGACATCGCGCTCGCCTGCCCGAGCGTCATGACCGACTTGCTCATCGCGATGCCGGTGACGAGCCCCCACGACAGGATCGCCATCAAGGTCGGGGAATAGTCGCGCGCGCCCTGGATCAGCGCGAAGCGGTCGGTGGCGGACAATCGAGCGAGCATGGGAAAGCGGGCCGCAGCGGGCGGTTCGTCGGGGCGCCGGCGCCTCCTGCCGGGACGTCCCATCGTTATTGGAATCGGTACCGGACGATTATAGCGCCGGCCCCGTGCCGACCGACCGGATCGTCGCCAAATGACGCTAAAATAAGCGTCTTTCCGGCTCAACGCTGCATACAACCGCATCCCAGGAGAAATCTATGTCAATGGCCGACCGCGACGGCAAGATCTGGATGGACGGCAAGCTGATCGACTGGCGCGACGCCAAGATCCACGTCCTGACCCACACGCTGCACTACGGCATGGGCGTCTTCGAGGGCGTGCGCGCGTACAAGGCGGCCGACGGCAGCACCTCGATCTTCCGCCTGCCCGAGCACACGAAACGTCTGCTGAATTCGGCGAAGATCTTCCAGATGGACGTGCCGTTCGACCGCGAGACGCTCGAAGCCGCGCAACTCGAAGTCGTGCGCGAGAACAAGCTCGAGTCGGGCTACCTGCGCCCGATCATCTGGGTCGGCTCGGAAAAGCTCGGCGTGGCCGCGAAGGGCAACACGATCCACGTCGCGATCGCGGCATGGCCGTGGGGCGCGTACCTCGGCGAGGACGGCCTCGCGAAGGGCATCCGCGTGAAGACGTCGTCGTTCACGCGCCACCACGTGAACGTGTCGATGGTGCGGGCGAAGGCGTCGGGCTGGTACGTGAATTCGATCCTGGCGAACCAGGAAGCGACGGCCGACGGCTACGACGAAGCGCTGCTGCTCGACGTCGACGGCTACGTGTCGGAAGGCTCGGGCGAAAACTTCTTCCTCGTGAACAACGGCAAGCTGTACACGCCCGACCTGTCGTCGTGCCTCGACGGCATCACGCGCGACACGATCATCACGCTCGCGAAGGACGCCGGCATCGAAGTGATCGAGAAGCGCATCACGCGCGACGAGGTCTACACGGCCGACGAGGCGTTCTTCACCGGCACGGCCGCTGAAGTCACGCCGATCCGCGAGCTCGACAACCGCACGATCGGCAGCGGCGCGCGCGGCCCCGTCACGGAAAAGCTCCAGTCGGCGTTTTTCGATATCGTGTCGGGCAAGAACGCGAAGTACGCGCACTGGCTGACGAAGGTCTGAGCGCGCCGCGCCACCGACCGCCCCACAAAAGAGTGATAAGAGAAAGTCTCATGAGTGAAATCAAGGAAATGCCGCTGGTCGAGCTGACGGCCAAGGATCTTCCCGCCTACTGCCCGAACCCGGCCATGGCGCGCTGGAGCGCCCATCCGCGCGTCTTCATCGACGTGTCGCACGGCGAAGCACGCTGCCCGTACTGCGGCACGCGCTACAAGCTGCGCGACGGCGAGGTCGTCAAGGGCCACTGAGCCCGGGCGGCCGGGCCCGCGGGCCCGCCGACTCGCAAGGCGGCGCAGCCGGACATCCGGCGCGCCGCCCTTCTCCATTCTGGCAACCCGAACGCGGCGCCTGTGCGCCGTGATTCATTACGACATCGGAAGTCGACCTGATGCGTCGAGCGCTGGTTATCGCACCGAACTGGATCGGTGACGCATTGATGGCGCAGCCGCTTTTTGCGCTGCTGAAAAAGCTCCATCCCCGCATCGCGATCGATGCCGTCGCACCCTCGTGGGTCGCGCCCGTGCTCGAGCGGATGCCCGAGATCCACGATGTCTACGCGACCGATCTCGCGCATGGCAAGCTGCAGCTGCTGCGCCGCTGGCAGCTCGCGAGCGACCTGCGCGACGTCGGCTACGACGCGGCGTACGTGCTGCCGAACTCGCTGAAGTCGGCGGTGATCCCGTGGCTCGCGAACATCCCGCTGCGGATCGGCTACACGGGCGAGCACCGCTACGGGCTGCTGAACGTGCGGCACGCGAATCCCGACAAGTCGGGCGAGCGGCCGCCGATGACGACCCACTATGCGGCGCTCGCGTACGCGCCGGGCGCAAAGCTGCCCGAGTCGATGAAGACGCTGCCCGCGCCGCGCCTCGACGCGGATTTGAACGAGACGGCGCGCGTGTCCGCACGTTTCAATCTCGATACGCGCAAGCCGCTCGTCGTGTTCTGCCCGGGCGCCGAATACGGTCCGGCCAAGCGCTGGCCGCCCGAGCACTTCGCGACGCTCGCGACGATCGTTCACCAGTCGTTCCCGTACACGCAGATCGTCGCGCTCGGCTCGCAGAAGGACGCAGCCGCCGCGCAGGCGATTGCCGACCACGCGCCGAACGTGCGCAACCTGTGCGGGCAGACGTCGCTGTCCGAGGCGTGCGCACTGATCGCGCGCGCGAACGCGGTCGTCACCAACGATTCGGGGCTGATGCACGTCGCGGCCGCGCTGCGCCGGCCGCTCGTCGCACTGTACGGATCGACCGATCCGCGCCACACCCCTCCGCTGTCGGACCTGGCGAAGGTACAATGGCTGCATCTCGAATGCAGTCCCTGCTTCGAACGCGAGTGCCCGCTCGGCCACCTGAAGTGCCTGCGCGAACTCGGTCCCGAGCAGGTATTCGGCGATTTGCGCGGCATGCTCGTCGGGCAGCGCTGACCCTGACCGGCAGCGTCGCACGGCGCGCCGGGCAATCCGATTCACCGGTGTACGGCGGCTCCATCCGGGCCGCCGTGCTGAATACGGCGCGCGACGCGCGCGAGAGATAACCCCGATGCCACGTTTTGCCCGCCTTTTCGAAGCCGCTGCCGATACGCTGAACGCCTACTACCAGGCCGTCGCCGATGCCAATCTCGACGCGCTGCTGGCGTTGTGGATCGACGAGGATTTCGCCAGCTGCGTATGGGCGGACGGCGAGCATCTGCATGGCCTCGACCAGATTCGCAGCGGGCTCGCGAACCGGCTCGCCACGCGCCCCGTGACGATCGAGCCGCTCGACATCCGCGTGTACGACAGCCTCGGCACGGTCGTCTATACGATCGCCGAAGCGCATCAGCAGGCCGACCTGACGGCCGAACCCGACATGGTTTTCGCGACGTACGTGATGATTCACGAACGCGGCGAATGGCGCATCGCGCACATCCACGCGAGCCCGATTCCCGAACAGGCGGCCGGGCAGTTCGCCGCCAAAATCCGTCATGGTCAGGGCCCGCTGCACTGACGAAAAGACGAAGCAACGCATACGCGGGGCGATCATGAGTACGGCTTCTCCGCCCACCTCGCCGCTGACCGGGGCCCCGGCCCCAGACGACGACACACTGCGCTATCGCGCACCGCGCTGGCTACCGAACAGCCATGCGCAAACCATCGTGCCCGCGCTGTTCGCGCGGCGGCCGGTAGTCGCTTACCGGCGAGAGCGATGGGAAACCCCCGACCACGACTTCATCGATCTCGACTGGGTCGCCCACCTCGACAGTGCGGCGCCGGCACCCGATGCGCCGCTGTTCGTGCTGTTCCACGGCCTCGAAGGCAGCTCCGGCTCGCACTACGCGCTCGAGATGATGGCCGCCGCGCGCGCGAAGGGCTGGCACGCCGTCGTCCCGCACTTTCGCAGCTGCAGCGGCGAGATCAACCGCCAGCCGCGCTTCTACCATCTCGCCGACAGCGCCGAAGTCGACTGGATCCTGCGCCGGCTCGCCGCGCAGCATCGCGGGCCGCTCGTCGCGGCCGGCGTGTCGCTCGGCGGCAACGTGCTGTTGCGCTGGCTCGGCGAGCATCGCAGCGACACGTCGATCCTGCGCGCCGCCGCCGCGATCTCGACGCCGATCGACGTGCATGCGGGCGGCCGCGCGCTGTCGCAGGGGTTCGCGATGGTCTACACGCGCAGCTTCCTGAAGACGCTCAAGCGCAAGGCGCTCGCGAAGCTCGACCAGTACCCCGGGCTGTTCGACCGTGAAGCGATGCTGCAGGCCGTGACGATGCGCGACTTCGACGAAGTCGTGACCGCGCCGCTGCACGGCTTCGCGGACGCCGACGACTACTGGACGAAGGCGACGACGCGGCCGCTGCTGCCCGCGATCGACGTGCCGACGCTGATCCTCAACGCCCGCAACGACCCGTTCCTGCCCGAATCGGCACTGCCGGGCCCGGCCGACGTGTCGCCGGCCGTCGAGCTCGACCAGCCCGCGGCCGGCGGGCACGCGGGATTCATGACCGGGCCGTTCCCCGGCCGCCTCGACTGGCTGTCGGCGCGGGTGTTCGGCTATTGCTCGAAATTCGTCGACCATGGATGACATCGTCAGGCAGGCACTCGCCAAATGGCCGAACGTGCCGCACTGCACCGGCTGGCTGCTGCTCGACCGGCGCGGCGAATGGCGGCTGCGCGACGACGCGGCGCAGGCGGCCGGCGAGCTCGGCTCGCCGATCCGGCATGCGGCGCTGAACGCGTTCATCGGCCGCAACTACGAATGTGACGCGCAGGGCCAGTGGTTCTTCCAGAACGGGCCGCAGCGCGTGTACGTCGAGCTCGCCTATACGCCGTGGGTCGTCCGGCTCGCCGAGCGCGACGGGCGACTCTCGCTCACCGACCAGACGGGCGCGCCGTTCGAACCGGACGAAGCGTGGCTCGACGATGCGGGCGGCGTGCTGCTTCGCGATGGCGGCACGCAGCGCGTCGCGGCGCTGCACGATCACGACCTCGGGCTGTTCGCCGATCACGCGGATTTCGACGCCGAGCCGCCCGTGCTGCGCTGGCGCGACGGCCGCACGCTGCCGCTCGGCAGCATCGTCAGCACGGACGTGCCCGCCCGGTTCGGCTATGTCGCGAGCCCGGCACGCCTCGCCGGCAACGCAACCGGCAGCGGCAACTGACGCGCCGCCGCGCGACGGCTGCTATCCGCGGCCGTTCTTCTCGTCCTCGCGCTCTTCCTTGTAGCGCGCCTCGAATTCCAGCAGCCGCGCGCCGATGATCGACTGCTCGTAGAACGACACGTCCTTCGCGTCGCGCGCTTCCTTCAACTGCCGGATCGCCGACGGCCACGCGCCGTCGATCGCGAGTTTCTCTGCGAGCGCGCGGCGCCGCGCGAGCAGGTCGCCCTTCCCGTCGCTCGCCTTTGCGAGATAGTCCCACCAGTCCGGCTGCTCGGGATCGGCCTTCGCCTGCGCACGCGCGAGCGTCTGCGCTTCGGTAAAGCGGCGCGCGGCGATCAGCGCCTGCAGATGCGCGACAATCGCCGCGTGCGACGCCGGCCAGCGCCGCTGCGCGAGCGCCGAGAGCCTGACCGCATCGTCGGTCCGGCCCGCGCGGCGCGCGATCTCGGCCGCCAGCACGTCGAGGCTCGGCGAACTCGTGTCCGGATCGTTCTCGCGCCGCTCGCGCGCGTCGAACCCCGCGCGCGCCGACGCGAGTGCCTTGCCGGCCGCGTCGTATTCACCGAGCAGCATGTTCGCGAGCGCGATGCCGTACTCGTTCGCCGCGACGTTCGGCGCCGTACGGTCGTCGATCTCGAGCTGCATCCGGCGCGCCTCGGCCGAGATGTCGGTCGGCGCGCGGTTCTGCAGGATGCGCAGCCGCGCGCGCACGAATCCGTATTCGGCCGACTGGCGCGGCTGCCGGTACGGCGCGCGGCGCGCGCGATCCTCCATGTCGGCGATCCGCTCGCCGGTCAGCGGGTGCGTGCGCGCATAGGCCGGCACGCCCGCGTCGCCCATCGACGCGCGGTCGAGCCGTTCGAAGAAGCCCGGCATCCCGTACGGGTCATAGCCCGCGCCCGCGAGCAGCTGGAAGCCGACGCGATCGGCCTCGCGCTCGGCCGAACGCGAGAAGCGCAGCTGATTGTCGACCGCGTACGCCTGCCCGCCCACCGCGATCGCGCTGCCGAGATCGCCGCTGCGCGCGAGCACGCCGGCCAGCACGCCGAGCAGCATGGTTGCGAGCGCCGTGTAGCCGCTCTTCTCGCTCGCGCCGATCATCCGCGCGATGTGCCGCTGCAGCACGTGCCCCATCTCGTGGCCGACCACCGACGCGAGCTCCGATTCCGTCTGCGTCGTGACGACGAGCCCGCTGTTGATCCCGATGAAGCCGCCCGGCATCGAGAACGCGTTGATCTGCGGATCGCGCACCGGGAACAGGTCGAAATCCGGCGTGTAGCCACCGATGAAGCGCGCGGCGGCCGCGGCCGCGAGCCGCGCCGCCATCGCGTTCAGGTAGTCGCGCACGAGCCAGTCGTCGAGATAGTCGGGATCGCGCCGCACCTCGCGCATCACGCGCTCGCCGAGCCGACGCTCGGCCTGCGGCGTCAGCGAGCCGCCGGAACCGTCGCCGAGGTCGGGCAGTTCGAGCGCGCGAAGCGGCGCGCGCAGGCTCGCGACCGGCCCCGACGCGCCGCCGGCGCCCGAGAACCGGCTCTCCGCACCGCCGTACGTGCCGAACACGCCGGTCGCGATGCCGGACGGCACGGTGGAAATCGCCGGGGAGCCGCCGGTCGCCGGCTCGAGCGGTGGCGCGGATGCGCTCTGCGCGCGGCCGCACGGCGGCAGCGCGAGCACGGCCGACAGCGACACGGCAAGCAACTGTTTGACACGCATGGCAGGATGAAAACGGCGCCGTCCCGCGCGCCCGGCGCGCATCGCGGCGTTTGGTCTGAATATTCGGGTCATTGTACCGGCGCCGCGGCGACTGTCCCGTGCCGCGCGTGCGTCATCTGCGCCCCCGGCGACGCGAACGCCGCTGCTATGATAAGCGCCCGTTGAGACGGAGCATGACATGTCAGGACTTACCCATTTCGACGCCGCCGGCCATGCGCACATGGTCGATGTCGGCGGCAAGCAGGAAACCCAGCGCATCGCGATCGCGCGCGGCACGATCCGGATGCTGCCGGCCACGTTCGCGCTGATCCGCGACGGCAAGGCCAAGAAAGGCGACGTGCTCGGCGTCGCGCGCATCGCGGCGATCCAGGGCGCCAAGCGCACGGCCGACCTCATCCCGCTGTGCCACCCGCTCGCGCTGACGCGCGTGGCCGTCGACTTCGAACTCGACGACGCGCTGCCGGGCGTCCACTGCGTCGTGCAGGTCGAGACGTTCGGCCGGACCGGCGTCGAGATGGAAGCGCTGACGGCCGTGCAGGTCGGGCTGCTGACCGTCTACGACATGTGCAAGGCCGTCGATCGCGGGATGGTGATCACCGACGTGAGCGTGCGGGAGAAGCGCGGCGGGAAGTCGGGGGACTGGAAGGCGGAAGCGTAACGCGTCGAGCAGGCGCGGGTTTCCGGGAGCCGCTTGCCGCTTCGCCCGGCTTGACGCAGGCTTTGAATAATTGCGCGCTGTTCGGTATGCGCCTGCACAACGCGGAAACGGCCATTCCGATTGGCGCTCGACGCGCGCGCAGCGACGGTAGCGGATCAACGCGGCTTTCGACGAAGCCGCTCCGCATGACTGGCATCCTGCAGGCAATCAGGACGACACGATCCGGCGATCGAATGCGGCGTTCGCCCATGGCACGCAGTCATTACGCCGCACGCGCTCCAACAACCCAAGCACCGCATCCATCCATTCGACGCGCAGCACCGCGCACCACTCAGCCCGACGCTGGAAAAACCGGATCAACGCCGATGCGCGCCGTGTACGCGCGTACTCGAATCGGCTCGTCTGCTCGCTCCGTCGCGTTCGCAATCACCCCGATGTCTTGTCTTCCATTCTCGGGTGTGTAGAATTCTCAAAGAATTAAAACTCATAACAATCAACACTACGGGGTTATATGGCTCACTCGACCATAGTATTCAAACAACCAAATTTCGGGACCATCAAGAGCGCACCGGTCGGATTTTCGTGGACCACCATGTTTTTCGGGTTTTTCCCGGCGCTTTTTCGAGGCGATTTCAAGTGGGCCGCGATCAATTTCTTTGTCTCGTCCGCCGTCGCATTACTGACGTTCGGAATCGGTGGCCCCGTCTGCTGGATTGTCTTTGCGTTGATCTACAACAAGATGTACATCCGGGATTTGGCAGGGAAGGGTTATCTGGTGGATCGCGTCGAATCCCGATTTACCGTTGACCAGCTTCAAGCCCAACTGGAGACGGTTCTCAGACCCGCACAGGCCGCTTGAAGTCGTTTCGTTAATCCGGCCCGGTGAATCGGGCCGAGTCGCAGGCCGCTTCGTCGATTTCGAAGCGGCCTTTGTTTTTAATGCAATGCCCGGGTGCGTTCGCCTGGGCGAACTGCGCGCGGCCTCCCCACTCTCGTCACTGGCCGCGTGACGGCTCGAACACGAACGGCTGGGTCAGCAGGAACGGATTCGCGGTCGCGCCCGTCTGCACGCAGCTCGCGTGCGTCATTGCGTCGACGGCCGCGCGATCGGCCGCCGCATTGCGGCTGCTCGTCGTCACGGTGACGTTCTGCGCTTCGCCGGACGTCGTCATCAACGCACGCACGAGCACCGTCACCGGGCGCGTGAGCGGTTTGGCAGTGTCCGGATAGACGGCACGCGGAATGTGGCAGGTCAGCTTGCTTTCCTGCGACGACGACAGCATCGCGCAGCCGGAAAACAGCATCGCGACGGCGGGCAGGATCAGGTAGGTCGAGCGAATAGCCATGGTCGAATATCGTTCTGAGTACTGTTCCGGGCGAACGCGCCGCGCCCCGGAAGTTGGCTCCGGGCCGCATCACGTGCGTCTCACTGCGCCGCGGCCAGCGGTCCGGCGCCCCGTTGCGGCCGCACGGCCGATGATGCTCGGCCGGGATCCTGCCTGGCAGTCTTCCCGGATAACCGGGACGCTGCCTGTCTTCACACTTCACACCGGCCAGCGGGCATGCCAGCGGGCATGCAAACGCTTTCGCGCATTGTGCACGCGGCGCGCGGTCAGTGGCGGCGATTTGACAATGGTTGACGCGAATCGCCTCGCATCCGGCCGGAATCCGCACGATATGCGACGTAATCGATACGCGGCAGGCTTCTCACGGTTCGCGCCGGCCCCCCTGCCCGGCACCCGCTTCCGCTGCATCGCGACGCGTCAAACGCCGGAATACCCCGTTCCGGCGGGTATTGCGCACATCAATCCGAATCGTCGTCGTCCGAGTCGTCGGCCGCATCGGCCGGTACTTCCCCGTACTTTGCGACGACGGCCGCCTTGAACGTCTTCAGCGCCGGCTGCTGGTCGCACAGCTTGTACAGCAGCGCCAGCTGCTGCGGCCAGTCCTTCAGTTCCTTCGCAAACACATGCAGGCGCGCGACGGTATCGAGCGCGTCGGCTTCGCTGCCCGCCAGCGCCTGCAGCGCCGCATAGCGGCGCAGCACCGTCTCGCCGGGCAGCAGCGCGATCGCACGCTCATGCGCCGCGAGCTTGGCCGGCAAATCGTCCGCCGAAATCGACAGCAGCGTGGCCGCACCGTACTCGCCCCATGCGCCGAACAGCAGCGACGGCGCATCCCGGTACTGCGCAGCCGGATCGCTGCCGTAATAGAGCACTTCCGCGCGCTGGTAGTCGCGCAGCACGGGCACCGCCGCCAGCACGCCGCCGAACGACAGCACCGCGAACAGCCCGAATGCGGCGCGGCCCGGCAGGATGCGCAACGGCTTCACGTCGAGCAGCCCGATCACGAACATCGCCGGCAGCAGGAAGAACATGTACTGCTGCGGATACTCGACCAGCGCGTGCATCAGCAGGATGCCGATCAGCGCGAAGCCGAACACGCGCAGGCTCGACTGCGGCGCGCGCACCGCACGCACGAACCACGTCACGAGCGTGACGACAAGTATGCCGAGGCCGACGAGGCCGGACTTCGCGAGCAGGTCGATGAAGATGTCGTGCGAGTTGTTCGCGATCTCGACGCCGCCGAGCGTGCGCACGAGCGCAAACTGGTGCGACGGGAATTCACCCCAGCCGACGCCGAGCAGCGGATGTTCGCGGAACATCGCGAGCCCGTACTTCCACAGCGCGAGGCGCGGCGCGATCTGCCCCGCGTCGCGCATCCGGTCGGCCGCCGATTCCGCGAGATTCAGGTGATAGTGCACGTTGGCCCAGCGCACCGCGACGTTCACCGCGATGAACGCTACCGCCAGCACGACCGGGATCAGCCACGCACGCGCATTGCCCGGCGCGCGGCGCGATTCGAGCCACGCCATCCAGAAGCCCGCGACGACCATCACCGCGACCTGCAGCCACGGCCCGCGCGACACCGTCAGCGCGAGACCGACCGACAGCACGAGCGACAGCACGAGCCACGCCCACACTGCGAGCCGGCGCGTCTGCACGAGATACAGCGCACCCGCGAGCGCGAACGCGATGTAGCTGGCCAGGTGGTTCGCCTGCGCCATGTTGCCGTACGGGCGGCGGTCGACCGCGACGTTGTACATCACGACGAACGGCGAAACGGACGACTCGAGGTGGAACAACTGCACGATCTGGGTGCCGACCGCGAACACGCCGCCGACGATCAGCGCGCCGGCCATCATCCGCGACACGGCCTCGGCCAACCCGTCTCGCGCGAGCGCGTAGCCGGCCTGCATCGCGACCAGCGCGGCCGCGAGGTAGCCGACCGCCAGCCAGTTCATCGACGGCACCTTGAGCGGGATCAGCACGGTCTGAGCGATCAGCACGGCGGCAAACCCGAGCGGCACGACGAACGCGGCCGGCGCGGCAAACGGCTCGGCCGGGCGGTCGGTGCGCGTGAGCAGCACGACGGACAGCCCCACCAGCAGATACAGCACCAGCGCGGAAAACTCGGAATAGAAAGTCGGGATCGGATACGTGTGATTCGTGATCGCGTACGGCACGATCAGGGCGACAGCCAGCGCAACGAGCGACAACGAACGGGAAAAAGTAGAAGGCATGAGCGAACCGGATGTCAGCAACCGGCGCACTATACAAAACTTTCCCCCCTCTGTGCGGGGCCGTCGCGCCGCGACCAGGCACGAAACAGCCGCCCCGGCCGGCCGAAGCGGCGGCCCGCACGGCGTACGCGCCGCCGCCCGCCCCCTCCGGCGCTATGCGCGGCACTCCGCGGGCGCAAATTTCGCGGGCAGTGTCGCGGCATCGCCCGGCAACGGCCCGCCCCCCGGCGCCGGCAGCGACGACGCGCCCTTGCCGGCCGCGAAGCACTCCCACGCAATCGCACCGGCCTGCATCGCGCCCTTTTTAAGGGCCACGCGCGCAGTGGGCGCATCGACCTTGTCGGGCGCGGACGGCACGAGCACCAGCGTATTCGCGCCGGCCGCGGTGACGCGGGTGGTGAACGCGACGGTGATCTGGCCGGTGTCGCCGTCGATGGCCACCGATTCGACGTTGCGGGTCGCGGCCGGCGGGCTGTAGCCGCCATCGAGGCTCGTGCCGCTCGCCGCGTTGTCGGCGACCGCAAGCCGCGCGGACGACGCGAGCGCCAGCCCCTCGCCGACGCGCGAACGCGCGAGGTAATCCTGGTACGCGGGAATCGCATAGGCTGCGACGACGCCGACGATCGCCAGCACGATCATCAATTCGATCAACGTGAAGCCGGCCGGCCGCCAGCGCGGCACGGGCCGGTTCGCGCGCCGCAGATCGGCGGCAGCGCGACGGAACAGGGAAACGGAAAAGGCTTCGAACATGGCAGGCTCCGGAAACGAAAAACGCCTGCCGATCAAGGCAGGCGTTTCGATCGTAGCCAGCGGGCCGCGAAGCCGGTAGTCGGCCGGATGGCCAGTCAGTGCGCGTGCGGCGCGCCGTGGCGTTTCCTGAGCGCGTAGCCGATCGCCACGACGAACAGCGCGCCGGCGATGCTCGCACCGTAGAGTACCTGCGGCGTATCGAGCACCGGCCAGCGGTCGCCGACCGGGTCGTTGACGATCAACCCGCCCGCGATCCAGCCGAGCAGCCCGGCGCCGAACGCCACGACGATCGGGAACCGGTCGAGCAGCTTCAGCACCAGCGTGCTGCCCCATACGATGATCGGCACGCTGACGACGAGGCCGAAGATCACGAGCGCGATCCGGTGCGACGGATCGGCCTGTTCGGCCGCGCCGGCGATCGCGATCACGTTGTCGAGGCTCATCACCGCGTCGGCGATCACGATCGTCTTCACCGCATCCCACAGCCGGCTGGCCGGCTTGATGTCGTCGTGCGCGTCGCCGGCCGGCGCCATCAGCTTGATGCCGATCCACAGCAGCAGCAGCCCGCCGCCGAGCTTCAGGAACGGCACGTCGAGCAGCGCGACCGCGAACGTGATCAGCGCGACGCGCAGCAGGATCGCGCCCGCGGTGCCCCAGATGACGCCGCGCAGCCGCTGGTTTGCGGGCAGGTTGCGGCAGGCGAGCGCGATCACAACCGCGTTGTCGCCGCCGAGCAGGATGTCGATGACGACGATCTGGAGAACGGCGCCCCAGTGCAGCGATGTTAGGAATTCGAGCATGGCGGTGAGGATAGGACAGCGGCCGCCTCGCAGGCGGCCCGGTTCATCGCCGGCACATGCGCGATGCATGCCCGGTGCTTACGAATTCATTGCGCGAGCATAACAAAAAACGCCGGCAAAGCCGGCGTTTTCTGCAGGACGAACCCGGGGGAAATATTACAGCGCCTTCTTCAGCAGACGGCCCATTTCCGACGGGTTGCGCGTGACGGTGATGCCGCACGCTTCCATGATTTCCAGCTTCGCTTCGGCCGTATCCGCACCGCCCGAGATCAGCGCGCCGGCGTGGCCCATGCGCTTGCCCGGAGGCGCCGTGACGCCAGCGATGAAGCCGACGACCGGCTTCTTCATGTTGTCCTTGATCCACTCTGCCGCGTTGGCTTCGTCCGGACCACCGATTTCGCCGATCATCACGACCGCATCCGTATCCGGATCGTCGTTGAACATCTTCATCACGTCGATGTGCTTCAGACCGTTGATCGGGTCGCCGCCGATACCGACTGCCGACGACTGGCCGAGGCCGAGTGCCGTCAGCTGCGCCACGGCTTCATACGTCAACGTGCCCGAACGCGACACGACGCCGATGCGGCCCTTGCGGTGGATGTGACCCGGCATGATGCCGATCTTCAGTTCGTCCGGCGTGATCGTGCCCGGGCAGTTCGGCCCGAGCAGCAGCGTCTTGCGGCCTTCGCGACGCATGCGGTCCTTCACTTCGATCATGTCGCGGACGGGGATGCCTTCCGTGATGCAGATCGCGAGATCCAGATCGGCTTCGACCGCTTCCCAGATCGCAGCCGCTGCGCCTGCCGGCGGAACGTAGATGACCGACACGGTTGCGCCGGTTTCTGCCTTCGCTTCCTTGACGCTCGCGTAGATCGGAATGCCTTCGAAGTCTTCGCCGGCCTTCTTCGGGTTCACGCCCGCGACGAATGCTTCGCGGCCGTTTGCGTACTCACGGCAGGCGCGCGTATGGAACTGACCGGTTTTGCCGGTAATGCCCTGCGTGATGACCTTCGTGTCCTTGTTGATCAGAATCGACATGTATTTTGACCTCTGTTCGATTGGCGTCGCGTGCAAACCGCGCCGCCATGCGTGTTCATTAGCGCGCGCTTACTTGCCTGCGGCAGCCGCGACGACCTTCTGCGCAGCTTCTTCCATGCTGTCCGCCGAGATGATCGGCAGGCCCGAATCGGCCAGCATCTTCTTGCCGAGGTCCTCGTTCGTGCCCTTCATGCGCACGACGAGCGGCACGTTCAGGTTCACGGCCTTCGAACCGGCGATCACGCCTTCCGCGATCACGTCGCAGCGCATGATGCCGCCGAAGATGTTCACGAGGATCGCCTTCAGATCCGGGTTCTTCAGCATCAGCTTGAACGCTTCCGTGACCTTCTCGGTCGTCGCGCCACCGCCGACGTCCAGGAAGTTCGCCGGCTCGCCGCCGAACAGCTTGATGGTGTCCATCGTTGCCATCGCGAGGCCTGCGCCGTTCACGAGACAGCCGATGTTGCCGTCGAGCGAGATGTACGCGAGGTCGAACTTCGACGCTTCGATTTCGGCCGGATCTTCTTCGTCCAGATCGCGGTACGCGACGATTTCCGGGTGGCGGAACAGCGCGTTCGAGTCGAAGTTGAACTTCGCGTCGAGTGCGGTGACCTTGCCGTCGCCGGAGACGTTCAGCGGGTTGATTTCAGCCAGCGATGCGTCGGTTTCCCAGAATGCCTTGTACAGGCCTTGCAGGATCGCGCGCGCTTGCGGAATCGAAGCAGCCGGCACGCCGATCTTCGCGGCGAGGTCGTCGGCCTGAGCGTCGAGCAGGCCCGTCGACGGCTCGACGATGACCTTGTGGATCAGTTCCGGGTGCTTTTCGGCGACTTCTTCGATGTCCATGCCGCCTTCGCTCGAACCCATCAGAACGATCTTCTGCGAGATGCGATCGACGACGAGGCTGACATACAGTTCCTGCTTGATGTCGGCGCCTTCTTCGATCATCAGACGGTTGACCTTCTGGCCTTCCGGACCGGTCTGGTGCGTGACGAGCTGCATGCCGAGGATCTGGTTCGCGTATTCACGGACCTGCTCGATCGACTTCGCCACCTTCACGCCGCCGCCCTTGCCACGGCCACCCGCGTGGATCTGAGCCTTCACGACCCATACCGGGCCGCCGAGCTCTTCCGCCACCTTGACGGCTTCGTCAACCGAGAACGCCGGCTTGCCGCGCGGTACCGCGACTCCGAATTTCCGCAGGATTTCCTTACCCTGGTACTCGTGAATCTTCATGCGTGATTCCCTTCAGTCTGAGAGTTGGATGAAAAGTCGCTTAAGACGCTTCTTCGAATGATTTCCGTTCATTCCTTCGTGCTGCCATCACCGGGCATATCCGGCCGAATCGGGCCATACCAGCGCGGGTAGTACTGCCGCACGACCTCGCCGTCGAACCGCAGCGCACGGCAACGGCCGAGCTGGAACGGCGGTTCGGCGTGCGCGCCGTCATGATCCGGCCCTTCGCCGCCCTCCTCGCGCACGTTCCACACGTCACCGGCGAACGCCTGGATCGCTGCCGTCGGCAGCACGGCGCACAGTTCGGTGAGATGGGAACAGCCTGCGACGCCGGCGAGCAGCCGGTTCGCGTTGCGGCGGAAATTGCGGAAGAGATTGAGCCCGATGAGGGCGCGGTAGGCAGGCGGGGCGGATTGACAGTGACCGGGATAGGGCACCCATTCCGAAGACGCTTCGGCGTCGACGACATTGAGTTCACGATCGATAGTCACGCGCAGCCAGAGTTCGTGGATCGGCAGGCCTTGGGGCCGGATGCCCGACGCAAGCGCGACATCACGCGGCTTGTGGTCGGTCAGGCAGGCTTCGATGTCCCACAAGCCGTCGCCGCGCTCGTAAGCTTCCGCTCGGATTGCGCGTCGATGTCGCAACTGACGGGGCACGGGCTCGGATAGCGGCATGCTGGAGGTTGAGGCCGAAGAGGAAAACCCATGGATTTTAGCATATTGGGTATTTGAGACAGTTTGACGCGACGGCGGGTATTCCCGCCTGTCCGGAGGCGGTTGCGTTGCAGCAAAATCGCGCGCCACGCGCGCGACCGGACCGGTCAGTCGTCGATCGGAAAATCGTCGCCGACCTTCAGCAACTTCACGATGGTCGCGCTCGAGAAGCCGCGCGCGGCAAGAAAGCGCGCCTGCTTCGCACGCTCGGCCGGCGTTTGCGGCAGTGCACCGAATTTCTTGCGCCAGACGGCCTGCGCCCGGGCCCATTCGGTCTCGCGCAGTTGCGCGTTCACTTCCTCGACGAGCGTGTCGCCGACCGCATGACGCTTCAGCTCGCTGACGATGCGCGCGACGCCGACACGCGATGCGCGGCGATGCACGAGGCTCTCGGCAAAGCGTGCGTCGGACAGCCAGCCTTCCTGTTGCAGCGCATCGAGCACCGGCTCGACGGATTCGTCTTCGCCGACGTAAGGCGCGAGCTTGCGCGCGAGTTCCGCGCGACTGTATTCACGCCTGGACAGATAGCCGAGCGCGCGGCCCTTCAATGAACGCGGCGGCTTCGACGACTTGCGATCGGCGGCGCCCGGCGTGTCGCCGGAGGACGTACTGGAAGACGCGCCCGACGCACGGCGCGTGCGACGCGGATGCTGGCTGCTGCGCGTATAGACATCTTCCCTTGCCGGCGCCGATGCATCGGCTGCGCGATCGCCCGGGAAGCTGACGCCGGACACGCGACGGCGGGAGCGATCGTGTGCGTCGAACGATTCGTCGTCGTCGAACGGATCGTCCGGCGCGGCAATCTCAAACGAAACGAGGGCATCGTCGGATGCCCTCGTCGCGGTGCGGTTCGCGGCATGGCTGCCTGCGACCCGCCGGTCGGCGCCCGAGGATCCGACTCGCCGGCCGGAGCGACCCGCCGCTTCGGGCGCGTCGCTCTCCTCCGGTTCGCCAGCCTGACCTCGGCGCACCACCATCACTCTTCTTCGTCCATCGCCTCGGCTTCGTTGGCCACGCCGTCGGGCATGCTGACGACACCGAGCGATTCGCGGATGCGGTTCTCGATCTCGCGAGCGATTTCCGGATTCTCGCGCAGGAATTCACGCGCGTTGTCCTTGCCCTGGCCGATCTTCTCGCCGTTGTAGCTGTACCAGGCGCCCGCCTTGTCGACGATCTTCGCCTGCACGCCGAGATCGATGATCTCGCCCTGGCGCGAAATGCCTTCGCCATACAGGATGTCGAAGATCGCTTCGCGGAACGGCGGCGACACCTTGTTCTTGACGACCTTCACGCGGGTTTCGTTGCCGATCACCTCGTCGTTCTTCTTGATCGAGCCGATCCGGCGGATGTCGAGACGCACCGACGAGTAGAACTTCAGCGCGTTGCCGCCCGTCGTGGTTTCCGGGTTGCCGAACATCACGCCGATCTTCATCCGGATCTGGTTGATGAAGATCACGAGGCAGTTCGTGCGCTTGATCGTGCCGGTCAGCTTGCGCAGCGCCTGCGACATCAGGCGGGCCTGCAGACCCGGCAGCGAATCGCCCATCTCGCCTTCGATTTCGGCCTTCGGCACGAGCGCCGCGACCGAGTCGATGACGATCATGTCGATCGAGCCCGAGCGCACCAGCGCGTCGGTGATTTCGAGCGCCTGCTCGCCGGTGTCCGGCTGCGAGATCAGCAGCTCCGGCACGTTCACGCCGAGCTTCGCTGCATATTGAACGTCGAGCGCGTGCTCGGCGTCGATGAACGCTGCGGTGCCGCCCAGCTTCTGCAGTTCGGCGATGACCTGCAGCGTGAGCGTGGTTTTACCCGACGATTCCGGACCGTAGATCTCGACGACCCGGCCGCGCGGCAGGCCGCCGACGCCGAGTGCGATATCGAGACCCAGCGAGCCCGTGGAGACGACCTGGATATTCTCGGTCGCCTCGCCGTCGCCCATGCGCATGATCGACCCTTTGCCGAACTGCTTTTCGATCTGGGCAAGCGCGGCGGCCAGCGCCTTGCTCTTCTCGGCGGTCATCCCGGAGCCTTTCTTGCTTTCTTCCATGAATCGTCCTTTGCTATGATGAGCAGCGTCTGCTAAAGGCGCGCCCGCTTTCAAGCGCCGCCCACGAATGCAGACACTGTATAAAAAAACAGTAGTTTATGCAAGCCCGCAATGCAGGGCGTTGTACACGAATAACTCCGGAGACAGCCGCGTCGGCGCGAACGCCCCGCCGGCCATCGGTCAGCAACATGCGAATCCTCATCGCCGAAGATGACAGCATACTCGCGGACGGCCTCACCCGGTCACTCCGCCAATCGGGCTATGCAGTCGATCACGTGAAGAGCGGCGTCGATGCCGACACCGCGCTGTCGATGCAGGCTTTCGACCTGCTGATCCTCGATCTCGGGCTGCCGAAAATGTCCGGGCTCGAGGTGCTCAAGCGCCTGCGCGCACGCAATTCCAACCTCCCGGTGCTGATCCTGACGGCTGCCGACAGCGTCGACGAGCGCGTGAAGGGGCTCGACCTCGGCGCCGACGACTACATGGCCAAGCCGTTCGCGCTCAACGAGCTCGAGGCGCGCGTGCGCGCGCTGACCCGGCGCGGCGCGGGCGGCGGCCCGACCGTCGTGCGGCACGGCTCGCTCGCGTTCGACCAGGTCGGCCGCATCGCGTACGCGAACGACCACGTGCTCGATCTCTCCGCACGCGAACTCGGCCTGCTCGAAGTGCTGCTGCAGCGGATCGGCCGGCTCGTGTCGAAGGAACAGCTCGTCGATCACCTGTGCGAATGGGGCGAGGAAGTCAGCAACAACGCGATCGAGGTCTACGTGCACCGGCTGCGCAAGAAGATCGAGCCGAGCGGCGTGCGGATCTCGACCGTGCGCGGCCTCGGCTATTGCCTCGAGAAGGTCGCGCCCGCCGCGCCGGCCGACACGACAGCGCCCCAGCCCGCGGTGGCCGGCACGCCGCTGCGCTGACACCGGGCGTCGCCGCGATGGCCACGCCGGCCCACTCCCGCCACCCGACCGGCGCGCCGTCGTCGGCCGCCGACGAGGCGCGCGACGCGCGCTACGAGAACCCGTTCGCGCCGCCCGACGAAACCGAATCGCCCGAGGCGCCGCGCCCGCGCTCGCTGTTCGGCGAGATCCTCGACTGGATGCTCGCGCCGCTGCTGCTGCTGTGGCCGATGAGCATCGCCGTCACCTACCTCGTCGCGAAGACGATCGCGAACAGCCCGTTCGACCGCGCGCTCGAAACCAATGCATACGTGCTCGCGCGGCAGATTCATCCGGTGAACGGCGTCGCCGAGCTGACGCTGCCGGAACAGACGCGCGACTTCCTGCGCGCGGACAACGTCGACAGTGTTTACTTCCAGGTGCTCGGCACGCGCGGCGAACTGGTCGCCGGCGAAGCCGACATGCCGCTGCCGCGCGACGAGGACCGCCCGCCGCCGGGAGTCGTCGTGTTTCGCGACGACCTGCTGCGCGGCAACGACGTGCGCGTCGCGTATACGACGGTCGCGCTGCCGCAATCGAGCGGCACGCAGCCCGTGCTCGTGCAGGTCGGCGAGACGCTCGACAAGCGCAACGCGCTCGCGAACGACATCATCAAGGGCGTGATCCTGCCGCAGTTCGTGATCCTGCCGCTCGCGATCCTGCTCGTGTGGTTCGGGCTGTCACGCGGGCTCGCGCCGCTCAACGCGCTGCAGGCGCACATCCGCGCGCGGCGGCCCGACGACCTGTCGCCCGTCGAGGCGCAGCGCGCGCCGCCCGAGATCGAACCGCTCGTCACGTCGTTCAACGACCTGCTCGCGCGTCTCGAACAGAACATGGCGCTGCAGAAGCGCTTCATCGCCGACGCCGCGCACCAGATGAAGACGCCGCTCGCGGGCCTGCGCACGCAGGCCGAGTTCGCGCTGCGCCATCCGGTCCCGCCCGACGTGCAGCGCTCGCTCGAACAGATCGCGACGAGCTCCGAGCAGGCCGCGCGGCTCGTCACGCAGCTGCTGGCGCTCGCGCGCGCCGAGAACCGCGCGAGCGGGCTCACGTTCGAACCGGTCGAGATTGCCGCGCTCGCACGGCGCGCGGTGCGCGACTGGGTGCAGGCCGCGCTCGCGAAGCGGATGGATCTCGGCTACGAAGGGCCGCCGGACGATGCACCGCTCGACGTCGACGGCAATCCGGTGATGCTGCGCGAAATGCTCGGCAACCTGATCGACAACGCGATCCGCTACACGCCCGAAGGCGGCCGCATCACCGTGCGCGTGCATGCCGACCCGGCCGCGCGATTCGTGCATCTCGAAGTCGAGGATACGGGCCCCGGCATCCCGGCCGCCGAACGCGAGCGCGTCGTCGAGCGCTTCTACCGGATCCTCGGCCGCGAAGGCGACGGCAGCGGCCTCGGGCTCGCGATCGTGCGCGAGATCGCCGCGCAGCACGGCGGCACGCTGACGCTCGACGATCACGTCTACCAGGAGGCGCCGCGCCTTGCCGGCACGCTCGTGCGCGTCAGCCTGCCGCTGTCCGGCACGGCCCCGGATTAACCCTGACGCGCGCCGCCGCCGTGCGGCGCAAATGCGTCGAAACCGGCAACTTACCGGACGTTCGCGCCACAATCGACACGCGAAGCGGCCGATTCGGCGCGGGTTAACGCGCAGTCGTTTTGTACGCGCGAGTCAGTACGCCGTAAGTTTCCGTGCCAATAATCGTCGACAGGCCCGCCCACCCAAGGCGGCCGCATATCTATATCAAGGGACTTGGAGACGATTCATGGCAACGTTAGGCGGGCAAATTTCGCACTCGCCGATGACGGGCGAAGAGAAGAAGGTGATCTTCGCGTCGTCGCTCGGCACCGTGTTCGAGTGGTACGACTTTTACCTGGCCGGCTCGCTCGCGGCCTACATCAGCAAGAGCTTCTTTTCCGGCGTCAATCCGACCGCCGCGTTCATCTTCACGCTGCTCGGCTTCGCCGCCGGCTTCGCGGTGCGGCCGTTCGGCGCGATCGTGTTCGGCCGGCTCGGCGATCTCGTCGGCCGCAAGCACACGTTCCTCGTGACGATCGTGATCATGGGCATCTCGACGTTCGTGGTCGGCTTCCTGCCCGGCTACGCGTCGATCGGCATCGCCGCGCCCGTGATCTTCATCGCGATGCGGCTGCTGCAGGGCCTCGCGCTCGGCGGCGAGTACGGCGGTGCGGCGACCTACGTCGCCGAACATGCGCCGGCGAACCGTCGCGGCTTCTACACGGCGTGGATCCAGACGACCGCCACGCTCGGCCTGTTCCTGTCGCTGCTCGTGATCCTCGGCGTGCGCACGTTCATCGGCGAGGAAGCGTTCGGCAGCTGGGGCTGGCGCGTGCCGTTCGTCGCGTCGATCCTGCTGCTCGCCGTGTCGGTGTGGATCCGGATGCAGCTGAACGAATCGCCGGTGTTCCTGCGCATCAAGGCGGAAGGCAAGACGTCGAAGGCGCCGCTGACCGAAGCGTTCGGCCAGTGGAAGAACCTGAAGATCGTGATCCTCGCGCTCATCGGCCTGACGGCCGGCCAGGCCGTCGTGTGGTACACGGGCCAGTTCTACGCGCTGTTCTTCCTCACGCAGACGCTGAAGGTCGACGGTGCCAGCGCGAACATCCTGATCGCGATCGCGCTGCTGATCGGCACGCCGTTCTTCCTGTTCTTCGGTTCGCTGTCGGACAAGATCGGCCGCAAGCCGATCATCCTCGCGGGCTGCCTGATCGCGGCGCTGACGTACTTCCCGCTGTTCAAGGCGCTCACGCACTACGCGAACCCGCAGCTCGAGCTCGCGACGCAGAAGGCGCCGATCACGGTCCTGGCCGACCCGGCCAGCTGCTCGTTCCAGTTCAACCCGGTAGGCACGTCGAAGTTCACCAGTTCCTGCGACATCGCGAAAAGTGCGCTCGCGAAGGCCGGCCTGAACTACGAGAACGTCGCGGCGCCGGCCGGCACGCAGGCCGAGATCAAGGTCGGCGACACGGTGATCCAGACCTACGACGGCAAGGCGGCCGACGCGAAGGCGCAAGGTGCGGCGTTCGACAAGACGCTCGCGTCGACGCTGAAGGGCGCCGGCTATCCGGCGAAGGCCGACCCGACGCAGCTCAACTGGCCGATGACGATCGTGATCCTGACGATCCTCGTGATCTACGTGACGATGGTCTACGGCCCGATCGCCGCGATGCTGGTCGAGATGTTCCCGACGCGGATCCGCTACACGTCGATGTCGCTGCCCTATCACATCGGCAACGGCTGGTTCGGCGGCTTCCTGCCGGCGACCGCGTTCGCGATCGTCGCGGCGAAGGGCGACATCTATTCGGGGCTCTGGTATCCGATCGTGATCGCGCTGGCCACGTTCGTGATCGGCCTGCTGTTCGTCAAGGAGACGAAGGACTCGAACATCTACGCGCAGGATTGATGTCGCCCGGGCGGGCGGGGAGCGGTTGCCGGGCGGGACGTTCCGGCGGCCCGCAACCGGCCCTGCCGTCAGGTCGACATGGGCCGGCTGGCAGCTTTTTTTCACGGAAGATGGAAAAAGCTGTTGACAGCTCGGCGGCATATCTACATAATTTGATTCTTCACGGCGAATTAGCTCAGTCGGTTAGAGCGACGGAATCATAATCCGCAGGTCCGGGGTTCGAATCCCTGATTCGCCACCAAATGCGAAAAGCCGCTGTTTCGAAAGAAACAGCGGCTTTTTTCATTGCCGCATGCTCAAGCGCCGCTTCTCGCAGCGCGCAACCCTCCTCCATCACATCGCGTTGACCGTGTGCCAGCGCCTGCAAACGTCGGCCGAGATCGCGAACCGCATCGGCCGGTGAACCGGACACGACGAAACACGGGTTCTTGTAGATCCACACGAATCCGCGCCCGGGACCGGCGGCCATGCTCCGGACCGACACGCTGCCCAGATGGCCCGGATCCGCCTCGAACGGAACCCGTTGGGTCGTTGTTGACGTTGTCTCGCTGACGAAATAGTCCGCTGCCCCGAAGCGATCCCCGGCTTGCGCAACCGTGATCGATACGCGCGCGCCATCGAAACGGCCGTTGAAAACATACTCCCGGATTGCTTTGAGCGGCCCGGCTTCGTCGACGCGCGCAGTCGGACTGAAGGCGCGCCGAATGGCCGCAGCTCGTTCGTCCGGATTCGGGATGCTTCCCGATGCAGGCGCCTGAGCATGGCTCGCGCCGGCAAGCAGGGCGCGGAGCAATGGCCCGACGACGCGCGCTTTCATTTCATTGCTCCTGCTTCGGAAAATCCGGGGTGTCGCGAAACGGCACACCGACGATACCCGATCAACGCGGCTTGCTGCTCGACCATCGTCGACAGCACTACCCCGCTTTGCGGGCACAATGGCCATCAAGCCTCCAGCCGACAACGCCAGATGACCCCGACCACACCCGACAAGACATGGCGCATCGCCGCCCTCGCACTGGCCGCCATTGCGCTCTGCTATGTCGGCGCAGGCGCTCCGGCACTCTCCCGCCTGCTGGATCCGGCCGTGATCGGCGAGGGTCTCGCGCTCAAGCCGATCACTTACCACTGGGTCAATCACGCCGACCGTGCGATCCCTGAGGCCGACCTGTTCGCGAGCCGCTTCTACGTCCTCGTGCTCGCCGCATTCACGTCACTGACCGCGCTGCTCGCACTCGACGCCCATCGCAACCGAGGGCGCTTCGCGTTCGTGCTCGGCTGGGCCTTCGTCATGCTGATCGTGCTCGTCAACGCGCAGATCCAAGCGTTCTACAACGTGGGCTGACCGATGAAACGACGCATCGCGATCGTCGTCGCCACCGTGTTCACGCTGATCGGGCTCATGCCCGTCGCCGGCACGCTCGCCAACCTGTCGACGCTCGACCAGTTGCGCCATCTGCTGAGCTACGACTACATGAGCTTCGCGGACAGCCTGGTCGAACAAGACTTTGGCGATTTCGCCAACGACTTCTACGCGGGCGTCGGGCTGATGCTCGTCGGCGGCACGCTCTTCATCCGGATCGAACGCACTCGCCCGATCGCCCGCATCGTCATGTCGCTGCTGTTCGCGCTCCTGGCCTTCAGTCTCGTCTACGCGTGCCTGCATCCGCGCATCGGCATACGGCCATTCTGAGCGGCCGCGACGCGTGCAGCCAAGCGCGCGCGCCGGCTACGCCGCCACCGAACGACGCGGCTCCCGCGCCGCCTGCGCCCCCACCCGCCCGCGCCAGTTCTCCCCGCCCTCCAGCGACGGCGTCGACTCGAACACCTCCGCGATCCAGTCGGCGAACACGCGCACCTTCTGCGACAGGTGCCGGTTGTGCGGATACACGATCGAAATCGGCTTCGGCTTCGGATTGCAGTCCGGCAGCACCTCGACCAGCGAGCCGTCGAGCAGGTTCGGCAGCACCATGAACAGCGTCGGCTGAATCATCCCGAACCCTTCGAGCCCGCACGTCACGTAGGCATCCGAATCGTTGACCGTGACGCTGCCGTTCATCCGCACCTCGAACGGCTTGCCGTCGATCATGAACACCCACGGAATCGCCCGCGCACCGTGGCTCGACCGGAAATTCACCGCATGGTGATCGGCGAGATCGGCAATCTCGTGCGGCTCGCCGTGACGCGCGAGGTAATCGGGCGACGCGCAGGTCACGCGCTTCAGCATCCCGATGCGCCGCGCGACCATCGACGAATCCTCGAGCGGCCCCACGCGGATCATGCAGTCGATGCCCTCTTCCACCGGATCCACGTGACGGTCGGACAGCCCCAGCTCGAGCGTGATGTCCGGATAACGCTGCCGGAAAATCGACAGCGACGGCAGCACGATGCGCCGCCCGAGCGAACTCGGCATGTGGACGCGCAGCACGCCGCTCGGCTTGCGGTTGCCGGTCTGGAAACTCGCGTCGGCCTCCGCGATCTCCGAGATGATCTTCGTGCAATGCTCGTAGTACGCGGCGCCTTCCGGCGTCAGCGACAGCCGGCGCGTCGTCCGGTGCATCAGGCGCACGCCGAGCAGCGCCTCGAGATTCTGGATGATGGTCGTCACCGACGCGCGCGGCATCGCGAGCGTGTCGGCCGCGCGCGTGAAGCTGTTCGCGTCGACCACTCGGGTAAAAACTTCCATTGCCTGGATTCGGTCCATGCTGCTCCCCCTTCGAATCGCCCAACGGAACAGAATAGAGCGCGCGACGGGCGTGGCACAAGCCCCCGCCGATTGTTCTCCGATCCTGAATAGTTTCGGTGCTTCGGACTCGAAATCGTCCGGTTTCCGTTCAGTTGCGGACGGCCGGTTGCGGACGGCCGGTTGCGGACGGCCGGTCGCGGACGGCCGGTTGCGGACGGCCGTCGCTCCGACCCCGGTCACGTGCCGTGCGTCATCGCACAAACCGCTCGCGATAGCCTTGCGGCGACACGCCCAGCACGCGCACGAAACTCCGCCGCAGCGTCTCCTCCGAACCGAAGCCGCAGCGCGCGGCGATCCGCTTGACGGGCCACGCCGTTTCGCCGAGCAGGCGCTGCGCGGCCTCGACGCGGATCTGTTCGACCGCGCGCGCGGGCGTGCGGCCCGTGCCCGCACGATAGTGGCGCACGAAGCTGCGCTCGCTCATGCGCACGCGCTCGGCCAGCGCGGGCACCGACAGGTCGGCCGTCAGGTGCTCGGCCATCCACGCATGCAGTTCGCCGAACCGGTCTTCGGTGCGCTGCATCGACAGCATCGCGCTGAACTGCGCCTGTCCGCCCGGACGCTTCAGGAACACGACGAGTTCGCGCGCGACGTCGAGCGCGGTCGCGCGACCGAGATCCTCCTCGACCAGCGCGAGTGCGAGATCGATGCCGGCCGTCACGCCGGCCGACGTCCACAGCGCGCCTTCGCGGATGAAGATCGGATCGGATTCGACGCGCACGTTCGGGTAGCGCGCCGCGAATTCGTCGCAGCGCGCCCAGTGCGTGACCGCGCGCCGCCCGTCGAGCAGGCCGGCCTCGGCGAGCAGGAATGCGCCGGTACAGACCGACGCCACGCGCCGCGCGCGCCCGGCCTGCCGTTGCACCCAGCGCACCAGCCGCGCATCCTTCGACGCCGCATGCACGCCCTTGCCGCCGGCGACGATCAGCGTATCGGGATGGCGCGCGGCCGAGCGCAGCGACTCGGCCATCACGACGAGGCCCGACGACGTCTCGACGGGCCCGGCTTCGGCCGCAACGACGCGCGGCGCATACGGCGCCGGCTGCCCGCGCTCCAGCGCGAGTTCGTTGACGGATGCGAACACCTGCAGCGGCCCCGACACGTCGAGCAGTTGCGCACGCGGGAACGCGAGGACCAGGATCGAACGCGGGGCGGCAGGCATGACGATTGGCTGAAAACGTGGGTGATATGGCAATTTCGCCAAACACTACGCGCCTAGAATCGATCTGTCCATCCCGTGCCGGCACCGGCGCGCCCCTCTTCCACTCGGAGTCTTCGCATGACCCTGCATATCGGCCTTCTCGTGTTTCCGGGCGTCCAGCAACTCGATCTCACCGGCCCGCACGACGTGCTCGCGTCGCTGCCCGACGCAGCCGTCCATCTGGTCTGGAAATCGCGCGACACCGTCGCGTCGAGCAGCGGCCTCGCACTCACGCCGACCTGCACGTTCGACGACTGCCCGCCGCTCGACGTGATCTGCATTCCGGGCGGCATCGGGATCAACGAGCTGCTGCTCGACGCCGAAACGATCGCGTTCGTCCAGCAGCGCGCGGCCGCCGCACGCTATGTGACGTCCGTCTGCACGGGCGCGCTGCTGCTCGGCGTGGCCGGCCTGCTGCGCGGGCGCCGCGCGACGACGCACTGGGCGTTCCACGCGCTGCTCGAACCACTGGGTGCGGTGCCCGTGCGGGAGCGCGTCGTGCGCGACGGCAACCTGATCACGGGCGGCGGCGTGACGGCCGGCATCGACTTCGCGCTGACGATCGCCGCCGAGCTGGCGGGCGACGAAGAAGCGCAGGCGATTCAGCTGCAGCTTGAATACGCGCCTGCGCCGCCGTTCGAGTCCGGCTCGCCCGACACCGCGCCGGCAGCGGTCGTGAAGCGCGTCACCGAGCGGTCGGCGGCCGGCTTCGCGAAGCGCAAGGCGATCGTCGAGCAGGCGCTGCGCGCGATGTCGCGCTGAATGCAGATACGTAGAAAGAGACGGAAAGACGACGCGCATGCGCGCCGGAGAACGCATCGATGAACATTATCCGGAGTGCAGACTTCACGGCGGACCGCGCGTGGGGCGCGCTCGACATCGCGAACCTGAACGGCATCACGGTGCGGTTGCACTGGACCGACGCGCCCTATCGATGGCACGTGAACGACGGCGAGGAGGTGTTCGCGGTACTCGACGGCCGTGTCGAGATGCGCTATCGCGCAGCCGGCGTCGAGCACGCGACCGTGCTCGAAACGGGCGACGTCTTCCACGCGACGGTGGGGACCGAGCATGTCGCGCATCCGCTCGGCGAAGCGCGCATCCTCGTGATCGAAACGGCAGGCAGCGCCTGACGGCAGGCAGCGGTCGCGCGACGACGACGCACGACAGTGGCGGGCCTCAGCCCGTGATCGTCCCCGTTGCCTGCGACGGAATCAGTTTCGGCTGCGGCGTGCACAGGCACTGGCACAGGTCGTGTTCGAGCGCGACGACCTTGCCCATCACGGTCATCGTCCGCTCGCCGCCGTCCGATACGATCACGCCAGTCGTCTTGCACGTGGCGCACAACACCGGTGCGCCGAGATACGCGAGTTCGCGTCCGTCGAACGACGAATTGGCGATCCCTTCGAGCACCACGCCACCGTGGTCGGTCGTATCGCCCTTCAGAATGAATTTGCGGCTCATGTGTCCTCTCCCTCGGAAACGCCGCGCAACGCGGCAACACGGCCGCGCACGGGCAATCGGAATCCGCCCGTCGGTCGCAGGCGTTCCGCGAGCATATCACCGCTCGCGGCGGCCGCCCGCCGGCCGCCGCCCCACCCGTCAGAATTTGTGGCGCATGCCGATCCGCGCCTCGAACTGGCGATCGTTCGCCGACGCGCCGGGCCCGTTGATCGCGGCGACCGCCGCACGCCCCGTCGAATCGGTACCCGATGCACGCTGATAGACGGCGGTCAGGTACACGTCGGTGCGTTTCGACAGGAAATAGTCGAGCCCGGCCGCGACCTGGTGGTACGTCGCGCCGTCGCGGCCGTTCACGCCGCCGCCGCGCGTGTAGTCGTACGCGACGCCGCCGAACAGGTAGGGCGTGAACTGGTAGCGCACGCTGGCCTCGACGTTGTTGAACACCGCGTTGCCGGACACGCCGCCGGGGTTCGGCCCGGACGACAGGTCGCCGAGCCGGCGGAACGACGTGTTCGTGTACATCGCGCCGAGCGTCACCGCGCCGATCGCATAGGTGCCGCCCGCCGCCGCAACCTGCAGCGTGCGCGCCGACGCATAGCCGGAATACACGGGCGACAGCATGTTGTTGCCCGGCACGCCGCCGACGACCGGCGCGGGGCTGCCCGTCGTGCCGAAGAACGACACGTTCGGGTTGCGCGCATTCAGGTAGCCGGCCGCGACCGCGAGCGGCCCGCGCGTGTAGCCGGCCGTCATCGACCACACCTGGTTGCGCGTCGCCGCGCCCGCGATGCCGCCCACGCCGTACATCGCCGCGAAGCGGAAGCCGCCGTAATCGTTGCTCGTGAACTTGATCGCGTTGTTGGTCGAGTTCGCGTTGTTCACGTTGTCGAGATCGCCGGGGTGCGCAACCATGTAGCCGCCGAACAGCGCGGCGACCTCGAGCGGCCCGAGGAAGTCGACGTTGGTGTCGTACTGGCGCCCGAGCGTGACGGTGCCGAACGGCCCCGACAGCCCGACGAACGCCTTCTTGCCGAACATCAGCCCGCCCTGCCCGAGCTTGCCGGTGCTCGGATCGAAGCCGTTCTCGAGCGTGAAGACGGCTGCCAGCCCGCCGCCGAGATCCTCGACGCCGCGCAGCCCCCAGCGGCTCGCCTGCTGCACGCCGCCGAGCATCCGCCACGCCGGCTTGCCGCTCACGGTGTCGTTCGGCCCGGCGACCGCGAGGTTGCTCGTGTAGGTCAGCCCTTCGTCGACAATGCCGTACAGCGTCACGCTGCTCTGTGCGTGCGCCGCACCCGCGATCAGCGCGACGCCCGCGCCTGCCCACAGCCGTTTTTTCATCGGAAGGTCTCCATTGCGCGGGTCGAATGGCAAAACGCAGGCGTGCGCGTCCCCCGCAGGCGCGCGGCCTGCTCCGGTACACACCGGAACGGTCAGCGGTGAATCGGGGAAGACGGCTGGCGCATCGCGTCGGCGACGACGGCCGGCGGCACCCAGCGCCGGCCGGCCGCGACTTCGTACGCATGGCCGAACTGCAGCACGCCCCAGTCGTCGCGGTAGCGGCCGACGATCTGCATGCCGATCGGCAATCCGGTCGCGCCGAAGCCGCATGGCACCGACAGGACCGGCGCCTCGGTCGACGACAGGTACCAGCACACGCGCATCCAGTCGATGTACGACGCGCTCGCGGCACCCTGCACCTGCGCAGGCGTGCGCAGGTCGACGTCGAACGGCATCACCTGCGTGGTCGGCAGCACGTAGAACGCGTAGCGCTGCATGAACGCGCGCATCCGCTCGAACAGCCGCGTCTTGCGCACGAACATGTGGCCAAGATCGGCGGCCGTCAGCGACCGATGCAGCCGGTATTCATCGTGAATCTCGGGCTTCAATGCCGCACGCTGCGCATCGTCGAACCCGTCGACGAGCGTGCCGATCATCCATGCGCGCTCGATGCGGAACACGTCCTCGGCGTCCGACAGGTCGGGATCGTCGAATTCGACTTCGCAGCCGAGCGCCGCGAACACGCGCGCCTGCGCATCGACCGCGCGGCTGATTTCCGGATCGACCGGCACGCCGGGCAGGCCGCGCGACATCGCGATGCGCGTGCCGCGGAAGTCGCGTTCCAGCGGCTGCGCGAAGCGCGCGCCCGGTTCCGCGAGTTCGGTCGCGGTCTCGCCGCTCGGCCCGGCGATCGCCGACAGCAACAGCGCGGTATCGGCCACGTCGCGCGCCATCGGCCCGTCGACGCCGAGCGTCGCCCAGCCGTTCAGGTCCGGCGCACGCGGCACGCGGCCCGGCGACGGCCGCAATCCGACGACGTTGTTCCACGCGGCCGGGTTGCGCAGCGAGCCGCCCATGTCGCTGCCGCACGCGAGCGGATTCATCCCGCACGCGAGCGCGGCCGCCGCGCCGCCGCTGCTGCCGCCCGCGGAGCGCGTCAGGTCCCACGGGTTGCGCGTCACGCCGAACACGTCGTTGAACGTGTGCGACCCGGCGCCGAATTCGGGCGTGTTCGACTTGCCGATCATCAGCGCGCCGGCACGCGCGCAGCGGCGCACGACGAGCGCGTCATGCAGCGGCACGTGATCGGCGAACAACGGCGAGCCGTACGTCGTGCGCACGCCGCGTGTCGCGGTGAGATCCTTCTGCGACACGGGCAGCCCGTGCAGCGGCCCCTGCCATTCGCCGCGCATCCAGCGGGCGTCGATGTCGCGCGCACGGGCGCGCAGCACGTCGGGATCGACGACGGTCACGAGCGCATTCACGCGCGGGTTGACCGTCGCGATCCGTGCGAGATGCGCGTCGAGCAGGTCGCACGCGCTGATCTGCCGCGTCTTCAGCAGGTCGAGCATCGTGCGGGCGGACAGGTCGCACAGGTCGCCGGCCGTGACGTCGGCGGGCGGGGACGAAAGCGAAGCGGTGGCGGTCATACGGTTCGGAGCGAAGAGGAAAGGAGAAGGCAGCAGCGATCACGCATCGGGTTCGCTGCGATCCGTTGCGAACGCGAGCGCGACGAGCGACAGCACGCCGCAGACGATCACGTACCACGCGGGCGCCGCCGGATTGCCGGTCGCGCCGATCAGCCACGTGACGATGAACTGCGCGAAGCCGCCGAAGATCGACACGCCGCCCGCATACGCGATCGACAGCGCGGTGGCGCGCGTGCTCTTCGGGAACAGCTCGGCGAGGATCACGCCGTTCGCGCCGGCGTTGATCGAGTGCAGTGCGGCGAGCAGCATCACGACCGCATACATCGTCGCGATCGACGGCACCGCGCGAATCAGCCAGAAGCCCGGCAGGATCAGCACGGTCAGCGCGATGCGCGACCACAGCGCGACGCGCTTGCTGCCGGTGCGGTCCGACAGCCGCCCGCCGATCGGAGCGGCAACGAACATCACCGCGCCGGACAGGATCCCGCACCACAGCGCGGTATCCATCGGCAGGTGCAGCACCTTGATCGCGTACGTCGACATGTAATACAGCACGATGAAGTGCGCGGCCGTGCCGCCGACCACAAGGCCGAGCGCGGTCAGCACGGCACCGCCGTCGCGCCGCAGCACGGTGCCGAGCACCGCCGACGAACGCCGCGCGGCCGCGGCCGGCGCGTGCTGCTCGATCGCGCTGAAGCGCGCGCGCAGGTAGAGGCCGATCGGTGCGATCAGCACGCCCAGCAGGAACGGCACGCGCCAGCCCCACGATTCGAGCGAGGCCGTATCGAGGTAATACGACAGCAGAAAGCCGACGAATGAACCGGCGAGCGCCGCGGCGCCCTGGCTCGCGAACTGCCAGCTCGTGTAGTAGCCGCGTTCGCCGGCCGGCGCGCGCTCGGCGAGCAGCGACGTCGATACGCCGACCTCGCCGCCGGCCGAAAAGCCCTGCAGCAGCCGCGCGACGACGACCAGCACGGGCGCCGCGATGCCGATCTGCGCATAGGTCGGCAGCACGCCGATCATCCCGGTGCCGATCGCCATCGTGACGAGCGTGAGGTTCATCGCGGGCACGCGGCCGAAGCGGTCGGCGACGAGCCCGATCACGACGCCGCCGACCGGCCGCGCGATGAAGCCGACACCGAAGGTCGCGACCGACATCAGCAATTGCTGCTGCGCGGAGACCGCGGGAAAGAACAGTTTGCCGAGCAGCACCGCGAAGAAACTGAACACGGTGAGATCGAAGAATTCGAGGCCGTTGCCGATCGTGATCGCGACAATCAGCTGACGATTGGACGGGGATGCGGCAACGTCGCCGACATGCCCGCCGAACATGCTGTCCGCTCGGGGCGCCTTCATGAAGGTGTGTCTCCGTACTGGTTATGCGTGTCGTGTGCACGGCCCGTTCGACGGCCTGCGCATGCAGTCTAGGCATTCAAAATACGCAGCCCGGAGCGACATTTTTCGATCGTGATAACGCACGGTTATCGCGTGCTTTCCCCGCGGCGACGCGGTGTAGGATACGAACGTCGCCACTGCCGCCGCGCCCCGCCTCGCCGTGAAACACCACCAGCTCCGGGCGCTTGCCGCCATCGCCGAACACGGCAGCCTGCGCGCGGCCGCGCGTGCGATCCACCTGTCGCAGCCCGCGCTGACGAAGGCGATCCGCGAACTCGAACTCGATCTCGGCGTGCCGCTCGTCACGCGCAATGCGCGCGGTGCGCAGCTCACGCGTTTCGGGCAGGCCGTCTATGCACGCGCGCGGCTGATCCTCGCGGAAATGCAGCACGCACGCGACGACGTGATCCAGCTGTCGGGCGGCAAGGAAGGCGCGCTCGCGTGCGCGCTGACGCCGCTGATGTCGCTCGGCTTCCTGCCGGCCGCGCTCGACGCGTTCCGCCGGCGGATGCCGACGATCCGCCTCGACGTGCGCGAAGGGTTTCTCGACACGGCGCTGCCGCGGCTGCGCGACGGCTCGCTCGACTTCGTGATCGCGATCGTCGATGCAACGCGGCTGTCGCCGGAATTCACGTTCCGGCCGCTGCTCGAATCGGAGCTGATCCTGATGACGCGCGCGAGCAATCCGCTGCGTCACTGCACGTCGCTCGCGCAGCTGCAGGACGCGCAATGGATCCTCAACACGTCGCCGGAAAGCATCGGCCGGCTGCTGCAGGACGTGTTCGTCGCGCACGGCTATCCGGCGCCGCAGCCGATCGTCGAATGCACGTCGTTCAGCGCGGCGTTTTCGCTGTCGGTGCACACCGACACCGTATCGTGCGTGCCGAAGAGCTTCATGGAAGTCGACTGGATTCGCGAGCGGATGGTCGCGATCGATGTGGCGGAAACGATTCCGGCCGTGTCGGTCGGCGTGCTCACGCGCCGCGATGCGCTGAACACGATTGCCTGCGACTACCTGATCCACTGCTTCGTCGAAGCCGTGCGCCGGCACGATCGCGCGCCGCTGCCGTGGCGGTAGCGGCGCCGCTCAGACGAACAGCACGATGCACAGCGCGGCACCGCACAGATAGGTGCCGAGCGCACCGATGAAACGCACGGGATTCGGGTTGGCCATCGTCGGCCACGCGAGCAATCCGATGACCAGCAGGCAGCGGCACGCAGTTGCCGCGACGATCAGCGCGAGGATCGCGCGCGACGGATCGTGTGCGCCGAAATAGAGAAACAGCACCGCGAGAAACGGCGCGTATTCGGCCGTGTTGCCATGCGCGCGCACGACCTTGTGCAGCCCGTTCGCCGGGTCGGGCGCACACCCGGATCCGGTGGTGTGCCGAAAGCGCGTGACGGACACGACGAGCCCGAGCCCGAACAGCAGCAGCCCGAGGATGGCCGTGCACACGAGTGCGACGGGATGGATCGTCATGGAACTCCCGGCGTCGAGCGGAAATGCGCCGCACATCCGGCGATCCTACCCGCCGCCCGCGCGCACGGCTATCGCGGAAACCCGTAGCGCCGCCGTGTAACGACGCCCGTTTCGTGAACAGGTTCCGGCCCGAATTGCAGCGATGCCGCGGCGCACGAAATCCGTGCATCGTCGGTCGGCCCGGCCACGCGGGCCTGCCCGCCGACACCGCTGCCGCGCGGCCCTCGCCGCGCGCAACGCGCAAACGTTATGCCGCGGCGGCGCGCACCATCGCAGCGCAACGCCCGCAGCCGCCCATCACAGGCACGCGCGTTGCGTCGGCGCATCTCGGTAGTCGACGCCCTTGGCAGCCCGCTGCGGAGGACTACACTAATCCTTAATGGGGTGCGGCCGGAGCCCGCGCCTTCAGGGAGACGCCGCCATGAATCGGCCGCTAAATCGTATCCTGCCGCGCGTGACCGGACTCGCATCGGTCTGGACGTGGATCAAGTGGTCCTTGCTCGCCGCCCTGCTGATCGCGGTGGCGATCGTTGCGCGGCTCGTGCAGACCGAGATCGAGACATCCCGGCTGCAGGCGCATTACCTGTCGGAGCTCACCCGCGACGTCGGCTACACGATCGAAACGGGCCCGAGCGATCACATCCGCTTCCCCGCGAACGGCCCGTACGACCAGCGCCTCGGCTACGCGATGCTGCCGGCATTCCAGGAGCGGCTGCTCGCGCGCGGCTTCGTCGTCGGCAAGCAGGCGCGCGATTCGCAGCGGATGCTGTCGCTCGGCGATCGCGGGTTGTTCCTCCCTTACGAAGAGAAGGACCAGGCCGGCCTGATGCTGTTCGATTCGACCGGCGCACCGCTGTTCGCGACCGTGTTCCCGCAGCGCGTGTACGCCGACTTCGACATGGTGCCGCGCGTGGTCGCCGATTCGCTGCTGTTCATCGAGGATCGCTACCTGCTCGACGCGAACGAGCCGAACCGCAACCCGGCGATCGACTGGGGGCGCTTCAGCCGTGCGCTCGCCGACCAGGCGCTGCACGTCGTCAACCGTCACCAGGCGCGCCCGGGCGGCAGCACGCTCGCGACGCAGATCGAGAAGTTCCGCCATTCGCCCGAAGGCCGCACCGCGACGCCGCCCGAGAAGCTGCGGCAGATCGCGTCCGCGTCGGTGCGCGCGTACCTGAACGGCCCGCAGACGATGCTCGCGCGCCGCACGATCGTCGTGCGCTACCTGAACTCGGTGCCGCTCGCCGCGCGGCCGCATGTCGGTGAAATCACCGGCATCGGCGACGGTCTCGCCGCGTGGTACGGCCGCGACTTCAACGACGTGAACCGGATCCTGTCCGCGCCGACGACCGGCGACAACGTCGACGAGCAGGGCAAGACGTTCCGCGAGGTGCTGTCGCTGATCATCGCGCAGCGCGCGCCGTCGACCTTCCTCAACCGCGGTTATCCGGCGCTGCAGAAGCTGACCGACAGCTACCTGCGGCTGCTGTCGAACGGCGGCGTGATCTCGCCCGCGCTGCGCGATGCCGCGCTCGCCGCGCAGATCGAGCGCAGCGCGCCGCCGGCCGCCGCGCACGTGCAGTCGTTCGTGTCGCGCAAGGCCGTGACGTCCGCGCGCGCGTCGCTGCTGTCGGCGCTCGGCATCAGCGACCTGTACCAGCTCGACCAGCTCGACCTGCAGGCGACGAGCACGCTCGACAACGGCGTGCAGCAGGCCGTCGCCGAACGGCTCGCGCGGGCGTCGACGCGCGACGGCGCGCAGGCCGCCGGCCTGTACGGTTTCGAGATGCTCGCACCGAAGGACGACCCGTCGCACCTCACGTACAGCTTCACGCTGTACGAACACCGCAACGGCGCGAACCTGCTGCGCGTGCAGACCGACAGCGTGAACGAGCCGTTCGACGTGAACCGCGGCGGCCGCATCAACCTCGGCTCGACCGCGAAGCTGCGCACGCTGATCACGTACCTGCAGATCGTGTCCGACCTGCATGCGCGCTATGCGAACCTGTCGAACGCGGAGCTTGCGCGCGTGAAGCCCGACCCGATCGACGGACTGTCGCACTGGGCGCTCGACTACCTGTCGCATACGCGCGACCGCTCGCTGCAGGCGATGCTCGATGCGGCCGTCGAGCGCAAGTACTCGGCGAGCCCCGACGTGTTCTACACGGGCGGCGGCGCGCAGGTGTTCTCGAACTTCGAGAAGTCGGACAACGGCCGCATCCTGACGCTGCACGCGGCGTTCGAGCACTCGGTCAACCTCGTGTTCGTGCGGCTGATGCGCGACATCGTCCACTACGAGACGCTGCAGGCGGCCGGTCCGTCGTCGTCGTGGCTCGGCGATCCCGAGCAGCGCCAGCGTTACCTGCAGCAATTCGTCGACGGCGAAAGCCAGGTCTACGTGAAGCGCTACTACACGCGCTATGCGGGCAAGGCGCCCGACGATGCGCTCGCGCTGATGCTGAAGGACGTGCGCAAGTCGCCGCCGAAGATCGCGACGGTGCTGCGCAGCGTCGCACCGAACGAATCGCTCGCGTGGTTCGATGCGCAGATGCGCGCGCAGCTGAAGGGCACGCCGGCCGCGACGCTGTCCGACGACGACCTCGCCGCGCTCTACGCGAAGTACGCGATCGACCGCTTCAACCTCAACGACCGCGGCTATATCGCGAGCGTACATCCGCTCGCGCTGTGGACGCTCAACTACCTGCGCGCGCACCCGGCGGCGCCGCTCGCCGAGGTCCAGCGCGACAGCCACGATGCGCGCTTCTACACGTACTCGTGGCTGTACAAGACGCGCTACCACGCGACGCAGGACCGGCGCATCCGCCGCATGGTCGAGCTGCGCGCGTACGCGGAGATCACGAAGTCGTGGCGCGCGCTCGGCTACCCGTTCGCGGAAGTCACGCCGTCCTACGCGGCCGCGATCGGCGCATCGGGCGACCAGCCCGACGCGCTCGCGAAACTGATCGGCCTGATCGCGAACGGCGGCCAGAAGGCGCCGACCGAGACGATCACGCGGCTCGACTTCGCGAAGGGCACGCCGTACGAAACGCGCTTCGTGCGCGCGACCGCACAGCCGCAGCCGATGCTGTCGCCGGAGATCGTCAACGTGGCGCACACGCTGCTGCGCGACGTCGTGCTCGGCGGCACCGCGCGCCGCCTCGCGGGCGGCCTCACGCTGCCCGACGGCAAGACGCTCGCGGTGTACGGCAAGACGGGGACGGGCGACCAGCGCTTCAACGTCTATGCGCGCGGCGCACGGCTGATCGAGTCGCGCAAGGTCAATCGCAGCGGCACGTTCGTGTTCGTGATCGGCGACCGGTTCTTCGGGGTCCTGACGGCCACCGCGCACGAACCGTACGCGGCGCGCTACGACTTCACGAGCGCGATGGCCGTGCAGCTGCTGAAGTCGATGGCGCCGGCGCTCGCACCGCTGATCGAACGCCCGGCCGACGCCGGCACGCGCACGGCGGGCCCGGCGCCGCAAGCGGAAACGCCTGCGCCGGACGCGACGTCGGCGCAACCGTCCTGACCGCGGCGCGACCGTTCGCGCCGCAGTGCGCCGCTCAGTGCGAGCGTCCGTCGTAATGCGTGACGGGCAGCGTGTCGAGGTCGACATCCTCGAGACAGCGGACGTTGATCGCCGCCATCGCGGTGCCGTCCGGATGCACGCCCTCGCCGAATGTGTGAATCCCGCAGCGCTTGCAGAAGCGATGCTTGATCACGTGCTTGTTGAACATGTAGGTCGCGAGATTCTCTTCGGGTGTCAGCAGCGTCATGTGGTCACGCGGCACGAACCACATCAGCGCGCCCTTGCGCTGGCAGATCGAGCAGTTGCAGGCCATCACGCCCTGCAGGTCGCCTTCCGCCTCGAACTTCACGCCTCCGCAGTGACAGCTTCCACGATAAAGCATGGTCGTCTCCCGGTGCGGCCCGTGCGCGTCGACGGTATCCGGGCGGACACCGTTGGCCAGGCCGATCCAAACGCGTACAGTAGCGCTCGCATGCGCCGCACGCAATGTCCGGCGGCGCCCGTCCCGACCCGCTCCGATCAAGGAAAACCGTCATGCTCGAACTGCGCCCCGGCTGCGAATGCTGCGACAAGGACCTGCCGCCCGATTCGGCGGAAGCACGCATCTGCACGTTCGAATGCACGTTCTGCGCGAGCTGCGCCGACGACGTGCTGAAGGGCCGCTGCCCGAACTGCGGCGGCGACCTGGTCGCGCGCCCGCGGCGGCCTGCAAGCCTGCTCGCGAAGTACCCGGCGTCGACGGCACGCATCGTCAAGCCGGGCGGCTGCGCGAACGCCTGACGGCGCCGCACCGCCCGCCCCTTTCGGTCACGACATCTCGATCCGCGCGCGTGTCACCGCGAGCAGCGTCGCCATCGCGCGGCGCGCGCCGTCCTCGTCGCGCACGCGGATCGCGTCGCTGACGGCCACGTGCTCGGCGAGCGACGCGTTGTAGACGTCCGCCCGGCGCGCGTTCAGGTGCAGCTGCGCCTCGAGCGTGCGGTCGATCAGCGCGCCGAGCGGCACCAGCAGCTCGTTGCCGCCGGCCTCGAGCACGCTCAGGTGAAAGCGCAGGTCGGCGCGCACCCATTCGTCGACATTACGCGCGGCGGCCATCGCGCGCGCCGCGCCGTCGATCGCGTCGAACGCTTCGGGCGTATGCGTACGCGCGGCCAGCGCGGCCGCGTACGGCTCGATCATCTCGCGCATTTCCTGCAGCTTCAGCGCGAACGCGAGCGGCGGCGCGACGCGCGCATACCAGTCGAGCAGGTCGGCATCGAGCAGGTTCCACGCACGGCGCGGCCGCACGCGCGTGCCGACCTTCGGCCGCGATTCGACGAGCCCCTTCGACGTCAGCGTGCGCAGCGCCTCGCGCATCACCGTGCGGCTCACGCCGTACATCTCCATCAGGTCGGGCTCCCGCGGCAGCAGCGATTCGGGCGGGTAGTCGCCGCGCAGGATCGCCGTCGCCAGCCGGAAGGCCGTCTGTCCATGCAGGTCGCGTTGAATGATCGTTCTCCGTTGAACCGGCAGGCCGGCTGCTCACTATCTGCGCAATAATGCTATTAATACTATTTTTTATCGGGCTACGCTAGGATAACCGTGAAAGCACGCGACCGTGCGCCCCGCGCCGGTCAACCATGGAGACTCGCATCATGAAAATCACCCGCCTCGAAACCTTCGTCGTCCCGCCGCGCTGGCTGTTCCTCAAGATCGAAACCGACGAGGGCATCGTCGGCTGGGGCGAACCGGTCGTCGAAGGCCGCGCGCACACGGTCGAGGCCGCCGTGCAGGAGCTGGCCGACTACCTCGTCGGCCGCGACCCGCTGCTGATCGAGGATCACTGGCAGGTGATGTACCGCGCGGGTTTCTACCGCGGCGGCCCGATCATGATGAGCGCGATCGCCGGCGTCGACCAGGCGCTGTGGGACATCAAGGGCAAGCATCACGGCGTGCCCGTGCACGCACTGCTGGGCGGCCAGGTGCGCGATCGCATCAAGGTGTATTCGTGGATCGGCGGCGACCGGCCGAGCGACGTCGCGAACAATGCGCGCGCGGTCGTCGAGCGCGGCTTCAAGGCCGTGAAGATGAACGGCTCCGAGGAGCTGCAGATCGTCGATACCTACGACAAGGTCGAGCAGGTGATCGCGAACGTCTCGGCCGTGCGCGACGCGGTCGGCCCGCACGTCGGGATCGGCGTCGACTTCCATGGCCGCGTGCACAAGCCGATGGCGAAGGTGCTCGCGAAGGAGCTCGACCCGTACAAGCTGATGTTCATCGAGGAGCCCGTGCTGTCGGAAAACGCCGAGGCGCTGCGCGACATCGTCAACCAGACCAACACGCCGATCGCGCTCGGCGAACGGCTGTACTCGCGCTGGGACTTCAAGCACATCCTCGCGGGCGGCTACGTGGACATCATCCAGCCGGACGCGTCGCACGCGGGCGGCATCACCGAGTGCCGCAAGATCGCGACGCTCGCGGAAAGCTACGACGTCGCGCTCGCGCTGCACTGCCCGCTCGGCCCGATCGCGCTCGCCGCGTGCCTGCAGCTCGATGCGGTCAGCTACAACGCGTTCATCCAGGAACAGAGCCTCGGCATCCACTACAACCAGGGCAACGACCTGCTCGACTACCTGCGCAACCCCGAGGTGTTCCGCTACGAGGACGGCTTCGTCGCGATCCCGCAGGGCCCGGGGCTCGGCATCGACGTGAACGAGGAGAAGGTGCGCGAGATGGCGAAGACCGGCCACCGCTGGCGCAACCCGGTGTGGCGCCACGCGGACGGCAGCGTCGCCGAGTGGTGATGAACGCGCGAGACAAGCCGGAAGGCGCGACGATCGCGCCGCGCACCGGCTTCGACACGGCCGCCCGACAGGCGGCCGTTTTTGCTTTCGCGAGCCGCGGGGCGTCGACGGCGAGCGTCGCTACCCTGCCCCGCACGGAACCTTCGGTCAGCCGAGCGCCGCGAACCCCGGCACGCTGAACGACAGCACGGCTGCCGCGACGAACACGCCGATCATCGTCATCCCTTCGAGATGCAGGATGTTGCGGAACGTGTGCGCGTCTTCGGTCGATGCGGTGCGGCGCAGGCGCGGCAGCGCCGAGAAGCGGTTCAGGCCGCCGAGCACGAGCGCGAGCGCGACGAGCAGCAGCTTCAGCAACAGCACGCGCCCCCACGTGCTGCCGTCGAGCGGCGCGAGCGAACCGCCGAGCCCGCGAATTGCGTTGAGCGCGCCCGTGCCGAGCACGAACACGACCGCGATGATCGACGTGCGCGACAGGTGCTGGCCGATGCGGATCAGCGCGCCGCGCGCGACCGACGAGCCGAGCGCCGGCAGCACCGCGAGCCCGCCCGCGAGCACGAGGCCGCCCCACACGGCGGTGGCGAGCAGGTGCAGCGTCTGTACGCCGACCGCCGCGGACAGCGCGCCCGTATCGGCCGCGTGGCCGAGCGAGGCCTTGCCGGCCGCGACCACGATCACCGCGAGCCACAGCACCGCGTGCGCGGCCGCGCCGTCCGGCTTCGCCAGCGCGACGATCGCGAGCACGACGGCGCCCGCGAACGCGACGCTCCATGCGAAGCCCGTGTGCGTCTGCATCAGCATGGTCGGAATCGCGGCGAACGCGCCGCCGAGCCCCGCGCCGCTCATCGTCGCGGCCTCGTAGACGAGCCAGCCGAGATCCGCGAGCACGAGCGCCAGCGCCGCCGCGACCAGCGAATGTTGCGCGCGCAGCCACGCCGGATGCGACGGCGCGATGACGGGCCGTGCGCCGTCCTTGCCGAGCCACGCCTTGAGCAATGCCGAGCCGACCGCCATCGCGAACGCGGCGTCCATCAGCGCCGCGAGTGCGACCTGACCGATCCACAAGCTGTCGAACTTCATCGCGCGCACCCTCCCGAAAGCGACGGGCCGACGGGGCGGCGGCAACGGGACGGACAGCGTGAGGAAGGCAACGGCACGGTAGAAAACGTCATCGATGAATCCGGAAACGGGAGAAATGACTGGACCAGCGGCGGAGGCGGCGCCGCGCGACCCGCGAGTGTACGGTCTTCGATGGTGAAAACGCACGCCGGTTCACACGGCGGTGCCGCAATGCGCGTCAAATTGTCGCAAGTCGCAAACAGACAGGAACCGATGTCCTTTTGCCAAATAGCCGTCATTACCCATCGATGATAGAATGCCGCGTCGCAGCAGCCCGGCTGTCCTGCCGTCCATGCGCCGAGCCGATCGTAGCCCGGACAAGGTCCCCGACGAATAAACATGGAGTCTCGTGTGTCTTCAAGACGCCTCTTCCGTCCGCTGCTCGCCGTTCTGATGATCGGCGGCGCGGGCCTTATGAGCGCTGCCCAAGCGCAGACCAAGCCCACGGAGCAAGCGCACGCCCAGCAGGCGCCGCTCAAGGCACCCGATACCATGGCCGAGCGCGTGCGCGGCTGTACCGCATGCCACGGCGTTCACGGCCAGGGCACGGACAACGATTATTTCCCGCGTCTTGCCGGCAAGCCGGCCGAGTACCTGTACAACCAGCTCGTCAACTTCCGTGACGGCCGGCGCAAGTACCCGCCGATGAACTACCTGCTGACGTACCTGAACGACGACTACCTGCGCGAAATCGCCGAGCACTTCTCGGCCGAACGTCCGCCGTACCCGACGCCGGCGAAGCCGACGCTGCCGGCCGCGACGCTCGCACGCGGCAAGCAGCTCGTCACGCAGGGCGATCCGTCCCGCAAGCTGCCGGCCTGCGTGGCCTGCCACGGCGCAGGGCTGACCGGCATGCAGCCGGCGATCCCGGGCCTCGTCGGCCTGCACGCCGACTACCTGAGCGCGCAGCTCGGCGCCTGGCGCTCGGGCAACCGCCACGCGAAGGCACCGGATTGCATGCACGACATCGCGTCGAAGCTTTCCGACGAAGACGTGACGGCCGTGACCGCATGGCTCGCCGCGCAACCGGCGCCCGCCAACCCCGTGCCGGCCCCGGCGCGTTCGATGAAGACTCCGCTCGCCTGCGGCAGCGAACCGCAATAAGGCAAGGGAGACAGACACAATGAAACGCAAGTCCCTGTTTGCACTCTCGGCCGCCGCGATCGTCGCGGCCGCCGCCCTCGTGCCGGTCCTGTGGCCGGGCAACGACACGCTGCACGGCGCTTCCGCCGTCGCGGCCACGCCGGCCGACCAGGCCGCGCTGATCAAGAAGGGCGAGTACCTCGCGCGCGTCGGCGACTGTATCGCGTGCCACACCGTGCGCGGCGGCAAGTCGTTCGCGGGCGGCCTGCCGATGGCGACGCCGTTCGGCACGATGTACACGCCGAACATCACGCCGGACGACCAGAACGGTATCGGCAAGTGGACGTCGGACGACTTCTACCGCGCGATGCACACGGGTCGCTCGAAGGACGGCAGCCTGCTGTACCCGGGCTTCCCGTTCGCGAGCTACACGAAGGTCACGCGCTCGGATTCGGACGCGATCTACGCGTACCTGCGCTCGGTCGCGCCGGTGTCGGTGCCGAGCCGTCCGCACGAACTGAAGTTCCCGTTCAACAACCGCAACCTGCTGATCGGCTGGCGCACGCTGTTCTTCAAGGAAGGCGAGTACAAGCCGGATCCGACGAAGTCGGTCGAGTGGAACCGCGGTGCCTACCTCGTCGAAGGCCTCGGCCACTGCTCGATGTGCCACACGTCGATCAACATGATGGGCGGCCCGGTGAGCTCGTCGGCGTTCGCCGGCGGCCTGATCCCGCTGCAGAACTGGTATGCGCCGTCGCTGACGAACGACAAGGAACTCGGCCTCGGCGACTGGCACGTGCAGGAGCTGTCCGACCTGCTGCAGGCCGGCGTGTCGCAAAAGGGTGCGGTGTTCGGCCCGATGGCGGACGTGGTCCACAACAGCCTGCAGTACATGACCGACGAAGATACGCGCGCGATGTCGACGTACCTGAAGTCGATCCCGCAGAAGGCTGAAGCGCCGAAGAACATGCAGTACGAGCCGTCGAAGCAATTCGGCAACGCGCTGTTCGACCAGGGCAAGAAGATCTACGCGGACAACTGCGCGACCTGCCACGCCGAAACCGGCGCCGGCAAGCCGCCTGCCTATCCGCCGCTCGCGGGCAACCACTCGATCATGATGGAATCGGCAGTCAACCCGATCCGCATGGTGCTGAACGGTGGCTATCCGCCGAGCACGTTCAAGAATCCGCGTCCGTACGGGATGCCGCCGTTCGCACAGTCGCTGTCGAACCAGGAAGTGGCGGCGGTTGTCACGTATATCCGGATGTCGTGGGGTAACAACGGTACGCCGATCTCGCCGCAACAGGTGAGCGACCTGCGTTCCGCGCCGCTCGACTAAGAAGCGGCTGACACAAACGGGGCGCGGCTGCGGGAAACCGCGGCCGCGCCCTTTTGCATTTGTGCGATGCAGGTTTTCCGCGCGGGCCGCGCGACGCATCGCCGATCATAAAACTCAAGAGTGGTATCTATGTCTTTCGAATCTCTCGGCTTGGCCGAACCGCTGGTCAAGGCGGTCAACGAGCTCGGCTACACGTCGCCGACTCCGATCCAGCAGCAGGCGATCCCTGCCGTCCTCGGCGGCGGCGACCTGCTCGCCGGCGCGCAAACCGGCACCGGCAAGACCGCCGGCTTCACGCTGCCGATCCTGCAACGCCTGCACACGTTCTACGCGGACAATCGCGGCGCGAAGCGCGCGGTGCGCGCACTGATCCTCACGCCGACGCGCGAACTCGCCGCCCAGGTCGAGGAAAGCGTCCGTGCGTACAGCAAGTACCTGAAGCTGCGCTCGACCGTGATGTTCGGCGGCGTCAGCATCAATCCTCAGATCGATGCATTGAAGCGTGGTGTCGACATCGTCGTCGCGACGCCGGGCCGCCTGCTCGACCACATGCAGCAGAAGACCATCGACCTGTCGAATCTCGACATCCTCGTGCTCGACGAAGCCGACCGGATGCTCGACATGGGCTTCATCCACGACATCAAGCGCGTACTCGCGAAGCTGCCGCCGGACCGCCAGAACCTGCTGTTCTCGGCCACCTTCTCCGATGAAATCAAGGCGCTTGCCGACAGCCTGCTCGACTCGCCGGCGCTGATCGAGGTCGCCCGCCGCAACACGACCGCCGAAAGCGTCGCGCAGAAGATCCACCCGGTCGACCGCGATCGCAAGCGCGAGCTGCTCACGCACCTGATCCGCGAACACAACTGGTTCCAGGTGCTCGTGTTCACGCGCACCAAGCACGGCGCGAACCGGCTGGCCGAGCAGTTGACGAAGGACGGCATCAGCGCGATGGCGATCCACGGTAACAAGAGCCAGTCGGCCCGCACGCGCGCGCTGGCCGAGTTCAAGAACAGCACGCTGCAGGTGCTCGTCGCGACCGATATCGCCGCGCGCGGGATCGACATCGACCAGCTGCCGCACGTCGTCAACTTCGACCTGCCGAACGTGCCCGAGGATTACGTGCACCGGATCGGCCGCACGGGCCGTGCGGGCGCGACCGGCGAGGCCGTGTCGCTCGTGTGCGTCGACGAGAAGCTGCTGCTGCGCGACATCGAGCGGCTGATCAAGCGCGAGATCCCGCAGGAAGTGATCGCGGGCTTCGAACCCGATCCGCACGCGAAGCCGGAGCCGATCCAGCAGCGCCGCGGGCAGCAGCAACCGCGCGGCGGTGGCGGCGGCGGCGGCAATCGCCAGCCGCGTGCAGGCGGTTCAGGCCAGCCGGCCGCGAAACGCGAAGGCAACGCGCAACCGAAAACCTCGCAACAGAAAGCCGCGAAGCCGCGCACGCAAGGCGGTGCCGGCGCCGGCGGTAATAGCGGCGGACGTCCGGCGGGCGGCGGCAACAGCGCACGCCCGGCGAACGGCAATGCCGCGCACGCGAACCGCAATCGTTCGTCGCGCAGCGGCCAGCGCGGTCACTGAAGCCGCGCGGCTGCGTGCCGCAGGTGCTCGACCTGGCGTTGCCAGCGCGCGAGCACCGCGGCGCGATCCCCTTCCAGCGTGAACGTGACACCCGTCGCGAGACGCGCATAGCCGACCCGCTGCGCATCGCCGTGCGCGATCGTCGCGGCGAATCCGGCGAGGCCGCCGAAGTCTCCTTCGAGCGGCGTCATCTTCAATTGCGCCTGAAAGAACGCGCCGTCCGCGACGAGCGTCAATGCGGCCGTGCGCCGTTGCGCGATCGCGCGCGCGGCCCGCGACTGCGGCCATAGCGCGATCAGCAACGTATGCGCATCGCGCGCGTAGATCTCGCCGACGCCGAGCAGCGTCGTGCGCAACTGGCCGTCTTCGGTCGCGACGATCAGCGATGCGGCGAGATCGGCATGGCGCTCGAGTGCGGTGCCGTCGAACAGCGAGACGACGGCCGGCGGCCACGCGTCGAACGTCCATTGTTCGAGTGCGTGGCGATGGGTATCGGTCATGATGGCGTGGCCCTGGTGCGGATCGGATGAGGATGCGCCAGCATACGCGCGACGGGCCGTGCCGACGCGATCAGCGCAGGAACACGTGCCGCGTGATCTTCGTGAGCGGATAGTGGACGCCCGGCTGGATCTTCGCGGGCAGGTCGAGCGGCTTGAGCAGCATCTTCACGCACATGTCGGCCGACAGGTTGCGCCGCACGAGCGAGCTGATGCGCGCGACGCGCTCGCGGTTGTACTGATTGTCGCCGATGCGGTCCGGATAGCGGATCGCGAACACGTGGCGCAGCGCGATCTCGGAATCCTCGTTCTTGATTTCCATCACGCGGCGCATCAGCGCGCCGAGCACCGCGAGCCGGCCGTTGCCTTCGACCTGGTTGTACTTCTTGAAGAACTTGAAGAAGTGCTTGTAGTGACGCACTTCATCCGTGCGGATGTTGTCGGTGATTTCCTTCAGCACGGGCTCGTCCGAGCATTCGTTGATCGCGCGATAGAGCGTGGCCGTGCCCGTCTCGACGACGCAGCGCGCGACCATCTCGAGCGCACGGGTCTTCTCGAACGCCTCGACCGAGCAGGTCTTCGAATACTCGGCGAAGAAATTCGCGAACGCGGTATCCCAGTCGAACTCGGGCCACACGTGGGCGATGTACGCCTTCAGTGCGCGGCCATGCTGCAATTCTTCGTGCTCCCATGCATTGTTGAGCCATGCGGAGACTTCCGGATCGTCATTGAAGAATGTGCTCAGATTGCTCGTGTAGAGATCCGAGCCGCTTTCGATGAACGACGACGCGCACAGCAACAGCAACAGATCCTCGTTCGCGGCGGCACGCTGACGATCGATCCGGTTCAGGTCGATGTCCTCGATACGCCACGGCATCACATGCGTCGTTTTAGTGTCCATGGTGGTGCGCTCCCAGTCGTCGCGCGGGGGCCGGCCCATGCCTCCGGCACGGGCGCCAACCTTCCCGCAGGCGGCGTTTTACGTCGTTTATAGTGAATTGGTCCGGCCGAACCATCCAGGCATCTTAGCCGGACTTTGATGTTCGTGCTCCAGAGCACTGACCATACCCGACAAGCGCAGTTCCACGGCGTCTGTTGCCGTTCGTTAGACGAGTCCTTCAAACCGCTTGCGCCCGTTCGATGATATGGCCGCGCCAAACGAAACGGGCGGCCATTCGGCCGCCCGTCGGGCATGCAAACCGGAAGCGATCCGTCAGAAACCGGCCGCCAGGCCATCGCGCCGGCTGTCGCTCGCGGCCACGTAGCCGCGCTCGCGATCGTCGCGGTCGAGACGCCAGATGAACTGCCCCGAGCCGAAATCCATGTAAGGATCGTCGATCGACTTGATCGTATGGCCGCGTGCGGCCAGCGCGTCGACGGTCGCGCGATTCATCGTCGATTCGACGTCGAGCGTAAAGTCGCGGTTGACCTTCCAGCGCGGCGCATCGCATGCGGCCTGCGGCTGCTGTCCATGGCCGAGCATCCGCACGACGGTCTGCAGGTGGCCTTGCGGCTGCATGTCGCCGCCCATCACGCCGAAGCTCATCACGGCCTCGGTGCGGCCTTCAACCTCTTCGGTAACGAACGCCGGGATGATCGTGTGGAACGGCCGCTTGCCGCCCGCGACGACGTTCGGCGACGCCGGATCCATCGAGAAGCCGTGCCCGCGGTTCTGCAGCGCAATGCCGGTACCGGGCACGACGAGCCCCGATCCGAAGCCCATGTAGTTCGACTGGATAAAGCTGACCATCATCCCGCGCTCGTCGGCCGCCGACAGGTAGATCGTGCCGCCCGAATGCGGCCGGCCCGAGCCGAAGTGCGTCGCACGCGCGGGATCGATCAGCTTCGCGCGTTCGGCGAGATACGCATCGTCGAGCATCTGCTCGGGCGTGACGTCCATCGCGCGCGGATCGGCGACGTAGCGATACACGTCCGCGAACGCGAGCTTCATCGCCTCGATCTGCAGATGCTGCGAGTCGACCGAATCGAGCGGCCATTCGGTCACGCCCGCATGCTCGGCGATCCCGAGCGCGATCAGCGCGGCGATGCCCTGCCCGTTCGGCGGGATCTCGTGAATCGTGTGGCGGCCGAAGCGCTTGCCGATCGGCTCAACCCATTCCGGCCGGTACGCCCGCAGGTCGGCTTCGGTCAACGCGCCGCCGCCTTCGCGCGAGAACGCGGCGATGCGCTCGGCGAGCGCGCCTTCGTAGAACGCACGCGCACCGTCCTTCGCGAGCGTGCGCAGCGTCTGCGCATGACCGGGCAGGCACATGCGCTCACCGACGAGCGGTGCACGGCCGCGCGGCATGAAGGTGTTCGCGAAGCCCGGCAGGCCCTGCAGTTCGGGGACGGCCGCCGCCCACTTGTGCGCGACGATCGGCGGCACCGCGTAGCCGCGCTCCGCGATCTCGATCGCCGGTTCGAGCAGGTCCGCGAACGGCAGCGAGCCGAACTTCGCATGCAGCGCTTCCCAGCCCGCGATCACGCCCGGCACGGTGACGGTGTCCCAGCCGCGCGTCGGCTTGTTCGCGATGCCGTGCGCATCCTCGCCGTGGCGCTGGCGGAAATAGTCGACGTTCCATGCGGCCGGCGCGACGCCCGACGCATTCAGCCCGGACAGCCGCTCGCCGTCCCACACGAGCGCGAACGCGTCGCCGCCGAGGCCGCACGACACGGGTTCGACGACGGTGATCGCGGCCGCGGCGGCCAGCGCCGCGTCGACCGCATTGCCGCCCTTCCACAGCATCCGCAGCCCGGCCTGCGCCGCCAGCGGGTGCGACGTCGACACGACGTTGCGCGCGAATACCGGAATGCGGGTCGTCGGATACGGGTTGTGCCAGTTGAAGCCAGTCATCGATGCCACCTCGTCGAAAGCTGAAATGAACACGCCCGCACGCGCGGGCAATCCGCCATTGCAGCGCGATCGGCGGAATCGCACAAATTCATTTGTCGCATGAATACATGCAATTTCTGCATGAATCATGCGCCGCCGTGCGGGCCAGGCCGGCCGAACGGCGTTGCCGCCCTTACAATACCTGCTCCGTCTCACGACACGACCATCGAGCCATGACCCGAGATCCCCGCCTCACCCTCAACGCGCGCCAGCAGGAATTGCTCGAATGGGTGCAGCGCGACGGCTTCGTGACCGTCGACGATCTCGCCGCGCACTTCGCGGTGACGCCGCAGACGATCCGCCGCGACGTGAACTGGCTCGCCGACCTGAACCTGCTGCGCCGCTACCACGGCGGCGCGAGCCTGCCGACCAGCTCGGAGAACGTGTCGTACACCGCGCGCCAGCGGATGTTCCACGACGAGAAGCGGCGCATCGCGGCGCTCGCGGCGTCGCACATTCCCGACCAGGCATCGCTGTTCATCAACCTCGGCACGACGACCGAGGAAGTCGCACGCGCGCTGAACCGCCATCACGGGCTGCACGTGATCACGAACAACCTGAACGTCGCGTCGATGATGAGCGGCTACCCCGATTGCGAGGTGCTGATCACGGGCGGCATCGTGCGGCCGTGGGACAAGGGCATCGTCGGCGAGCTCGCGATCGACTTCATCCGGCAGTTCAAGGTCGACTACGCGATCATCGGCACGTCGGCGATCGAGGCCGACGGCACGCTGCGCGACTTCGACACGCGCGAGGTGCGCGTGGCCGAGGCGATCATGCAGCATGCGCGCACGGTCTACCTCGTGACCGACCATTCGAAGGTCGGCCGCCCGGCGCTGGTGCGCCAGGGCCACCTGAGCCAGGTGCACGCGCTCTTCACCGACAAGCCGCTGCCACCCGAGATGGCCGACACGGTGGCCGCCGCCGGCACCCAGGTGTACATCGCGGAATGACGGTCGCGATGCTGCACCGCACCTGAAACTTCAAGTGAAATCAAGAAGTTGGCGCCGCATGCGGACCGCTTGCGGCGGGCATTCCTGTCAAACGGAAAATTAACGGGGCACGATTTGTCGTTGCCGGCGCGCTCGACTAGACTCCAGTTCCCCGGCCCGTTCGCCCGATCCGCCTGTGCCAGGGCGTGTGCGAACCGCAGGGCCGGCGAATACAGCTTTCCCCCCAAGCCATACCCCGCGGGGTATCGCGCGTCGGCGTGTGCGCCGGCCGCGCGGGCAGTCCGATTGCCATGGAGAGAACGATGCTGAGTCCGCATGAATTCGCCACGCTATTGCTTGTGAAGGACGCGCCTGATCAGCGCGACATGGATCGGGATGAACTGGACATCCTGCTCGAACAGCAGCTCGTTCGCCTGGAAGGGCTCGGCTCGGGGCGCAAATACTGCGTGACCGAGACCGGCGACGCCGCGCTGCGATCCATCAAGTACCGCTATTCGTGAAATTCCGCTGTTCCTGACCTGACCGCGCGGCCGGATTCCCGGCCACGCGGTCGCTTCCGCTTGTCCCGCCCGTTCACCGCCCCCCTGCTTCAACCGCCCCGCAGCGTCGGATCGACCGCCGCCCGCCAGCTGATGGCCTGCGCGCGCGCGCCGTTGAAATACGCGATCCAGCCGGCGCGCGCCGCCGCGTCGGGCGCCACATAGTGGGTCGAAAGTTCGTTTACGAACGCACAATAGTTCGCTTCGGTCAGCCCGCGGTACCGTTTCGCCACGTATGCGTCGTACAGCGTCGAGTAGACCGGCTGCGCGTCCGCGCCCCAGTCGCGCGCCGTACCGCCGCACGACGTCTGCAGGTCGGCGAACGACGGTGCCCGCCAGTTGCCGGCGAGCGGCGGCGTGCCGGCGCTGCACCCCGCCAGAAGGACGGCGCACACGCCGGCCCACATCCCAATACGCATGATTCACCTCGCGAAACGGTCGATGCCGCCAGTATCGTCCGGGATCGCGCCGCGCGCTACTGGCCCCGCTTTTTCGAACTTTACTTTTTCGATTTCGTTCGTTAAATTTCGAATTCGAACATTTCGTGTTCACCCTATTTCAACAGACGATAAGGACAGCAGGTGACCCAACCGAATCGCTACGATCTGCTCGTCGTCGGCGGCGGCATCAACGGCGCGGGCATCGCGCGCGATGCGGCCGGCCGCGGCCTGTCGGTCATGCTCTGCGAGCAGGACGACCTCGCGTCGCACACGTCGTCGTCCAGCACGAAGCTGATTCACGGCGGCCTGCGTTACCTCGAGTACAACGAGTTCGGGCTGGTGCGCAAGGCGCTGCAGGAGCGCGAGACGCTGCTGCGCGCGGCGCCGCACATCATGTGGCCGCTGCGCTTCGTGATGCCGCACATGCCGAACCTGCGTCCGGCCTGGCTGATCCGCATCGGCCTGTTCCTCTACGATCACCTCGCGAAACGCGAACTGCTGCCCGGCTCGCGCGGCATCGACATGCGCCGCCATGCGGCCGGCGCGCCGCTGATCGACTCGATCAAGCGCGGTTTCGTCTATTCCGACGGCTGGGTCGACGACGCGCGCCTCGTCGTGCTGAACGCGATGGATGCGAAGGAGCGCGGCGCCGAGATCCTGACGCGCACCAGGCTGGTTTCCGCCGAACGCCGCGGCGACGAATGGGAAGCGCGGCTGCAGCACGCCGACGGCTCGATCCGCGTCGTGCATGCGCGCGCGATCGCGAACGCGGCCGGCCCGTGGGTCGGCGACGTACTGCACGGTGCGCTCGGCCGCGGCGCGCAGCACAGCGTGCGGCTCGTGAAGGGCAGCCACATCATCACGCGCCGCCTGTTCGATCACGACCACGCGTACATCTTCCAGAACCCGGACAAGCGGATCATCTTCGCGATTCCGTACGAACACGACTTCACGCTGATCGGCACGACCGACGTCGAATACACGAACGATCCCGCGAAGGTCGCGATCGATCGCGACGAGACGCAGTACCTGTGCGATTCGATCAACCGCTACTTCAAGCGCAAGATCTCGCCGGCCGACGTGCACTGGACCTATTCGGGCGTGCGCCCGCTGCTCGAAGACGAGAACGCGGCGAACGCGTCGGCCGTCACGCGCGACTACCGCCTCGAGCTCGACGACGGCGCGGGCGCCCCACTGCTGTCGGTGTTCGGCGGCAAGATCACGACGTTCCGCAAGCTCGCGGAAGAAGCCGGCGACATGCTGTGTCAGGCGCTCGGCCGCGACGCGAAGACCTGGACGGCCGGCGTCGCGCTGCCGGGCGGCGACATCGCGAACGCGAAGTTCGACGTGTTCGCCGGCGCGTTCGCGAAACGCCATCCGTGGCTGCCCGCCGCGCTCGCCCGCCGCTATGCGCGAGCGTACGGCACGCGCGCGGAGCGCGTGGTCGACGGCGCGACGTCGCTCGCCGATCTCGGCGCCGAGATCGCGCCGGGCATCCACGACGCCGAGCTGCGCTACCTGCGCGACGCCGAATGGGCGACCTGCGCGCAGGACGTGCTGTGGCGCCGCTCGAAGCTCGGCCTGCACGTCACGCCGGGCACGCTCGATGCGGTGACGGCCGCGGTCGACGCATGGTTTGCCGCCGCGCACGCGCCGCACGCGTGATCCGAATGCAGTTGCAGTTGTCTTACCGACGTTGATTCACCGACGCGCCGCCCCACATGCGGCGCGTATCACAACTACGCCAATTCACGGATGGAGATGAGAGACATGCAGGATCAGTACATCCTCGCGCTTGACCAGGGCACCACGAGTTCCCGCGCGATGCTGTTCGATCGCCAGGGCAATATCGTATCGATCGCCCAGAAGGAATTCGAACAGATCTACCCGCAACCCGGCTGGGTCGAGCACGACCCGCAGGAAATCTGGTCGACGCAAGCTGGCGTCGCCGCCGAAGCCGTCACGCGCACGGGCATGAACGGCACGTCGATCGCCGCGATCGGCATCACGAACCAGCGCGAGACGACCATCGTCTGGGATCGCGAGACGGGCCAGCCCGTCTATAACGCGATCGTCTGGCAGGACCGCCGCACGGCCGACTTCTGCGACTCGCTGAAGAAGCAGGGTCTCGAAGCGAAGGTGCGCGCGAAGACCGGCCTGCCGATCGATTCGTACTTCTCCGGGACCAAGATCCGCTGGATCCTCGACAACGTGCCCGGCGCACGCGAGAAGGCCAGGCAGGGCAAGCTCGCATTCGGCACCGTCGACAGCTGGCTCGTGTGGAACTTCACGAAGCACGAACTGCACGTGACCGACGTGACGAACGCCTCGCGTACGATGCTGTTCAACATCCACACGCGCGAATGGGACAACGAGCTGCTCGAACTGCTCGACATCCCGCGCAGCATGCTGCCGGAAGTGAAGGCGTCGTCGGAAATCTACGGCCACACGAAGACCACCGTGTTCGCGTCGAAGATCCCGCTCGCGGGTATCGCGGGCGACCAGCAGGCGGCGCTGTTCGGCCAGATGTGCACGACGTCGGGCATGGTGAAGAACACCTACGGCACCGGCTGCTTCCTGATGATGAACACCGGCGACAAGCCGATCGAGTCGAAGAACAACCTCGTCACGACGATCGCCTGGCAGATCGGCAACGACGTGCAGTACGCGCTCGAAGGCAGCATCTTCATCGCGGGCGCGGTCGTGCAATGGCTGCGCGACGGCGTCGGCATCATCAAGACGGCCGCTGAAATCGAAGCGCTCGCCGCGAGCGTGCCGCATACCGACGGCGTCTACCTCGTGCCCGCGTTCGCCGGCCTCGGCGCGCCGCACTGGAACGCACGGGCACGCGGCTCGGTATTCGGCGTCACGCGCGGCACGACCTCCGCGCACCTCGCGCGCGCGGCGCTCGATGCGATCGCCTACCAGTCGCTCGACGTGCTGGCCGCGATGGAGGCCGATTCGGGCATCAGCATCGGCGAGCTGCGCGTCGACGGCGGCGCCAGCGCGAACGACCTGCTGATGCAGTTCCAGGCCGACCTGCTCGGCGTCGATGCCGTGCGTCCGCAGATCACCGAGACGACCGCGCTCGGCGCGGCCTACCTCGCGGGCCTCGCGATCGGCTACTGGAAGAACCTCGACGAAGTGCGCGACCAGTGGCAACTCGATCGCCGCTTTGCACCGTCGATGCCGAAGGAGCAGGTCGAACGCTGCATGTCCGGCTGGCAGCGTGCGGTGCGCGCCGCGAAGGCCTGGGCCGACGACGCCCAGTAATCGTCAGACATCCCAACGAAATACAACAACACCGGCGGACCGCGCAACCCGCGAGTCCGCCGCGACATACGAGAGACAACCATGTCACCTTATATTGCAGAATTCATCGGCACAGCGATCCTCGTGCTGCTCGGCAACGGCGCGGTCGCAAACGTGCTGCTTGCAAAGACCAAGGGCAAAGGCGCGGACCTGATCGTGATCGTGATGGGCTGGGCGATGGCCGTGTTCGTCGCCGTGTACGTGACCGCGTCGTTCAGCGGTGCGCACCTGAACCCGATCGTCACGATCAGTCTCGCGCTCGCGGGCAAGTTCGCGTGGTCGAAAGTCGGCGGCTACGTCCTCGCGCAGATGCTCGGCGGGATGGCCGGCGCGCTGCTCGTGTGGCTCGCCTATCGCCAGCACTTCGCGAAGGAAGCCGATGCGGACCTGAAGCTCGCGGTGTTCTGCACGGCGCCGGCGATCCGCAGCGTCACGCACAACGTGCTGACCGAAGCGATCTGCACGTTCGTGCTGATCCTCGGCGTGCTGTACCTCGCGTCGCCGCAGGTCGGCCTCGGCGCGCTCGACGCGCTGCCCGTCGGCCTGCTCGTGCTCGGCATCGGCATCTCGCTCGGCGGCCCGACCGGCTATGCGATGAGCCCCGCACGCGACCTGTCGCCGCGCATCATGCACGCGCTGCTGCCGATCCCCGGCAAGCGCGACAGCGACTGGCGCTATGCATGGGTGCCCGTCGTCGGCCCGCTGCTCGGCGGTGCCGCGGCAGCCGGCCTGTATCTGCACCTGCATTCCACGATCTGATCGCGGTCTGAACGAAGCGCGCGACGTTCGGCGTCGCGCGCTTCGCCCTTCCCTGCCTCGCTTCCCTTCCGCTACCGGTCGCGCACGGCCGTCACCAGCGACTTGAGCTTCACGTCGACGTCCGCGACAGCCGCCGGCGTCACGTCGATCCCGCGCTCGACCAGCATTCGCGCCACCCGCATTTCCTTGACGAATCCCGACGTACGGCCGAAGCCGCTTGCGGCGACGAGCCGCTCGCGTGCGTCGAAATGGAAATGGATTTCCGCATCGTCGCCGAGCGTGCGCGCGACCGATCGCTCGCCGAGCGCCGGCTCCCCGGCCACCTGCAACTGCGCGTCGTATTGATCGGACCAGAACCACGGCGCGTCGCGATACGGTTCGTCCGCGCCGAGCATGTTGCGTGCGGCGATGCGCGCCTGCGTCTCGGCGCCGTGCCACGTCTCCAGCCGGACCAGCCGCCCCGATAAAGCGCTGGGGAAGACCGCGACATCGCCGGCCGCGTAAATGCCCTTCGCCGAGGTTTCGAGCTGCGCGTTCACGACGATCCCGCGCTCGACCGCGAGCCCCGCGCCGCGCGCGAGTTCGTCGGCCGGGTCGAGGCCGATGCCGGCGACGACCGTATCGGCGATCAACGTGTCGCCATCGTCGAGCACGACGGCCAGCGCGCCGCCGGACATCCGCTCGATCGCAACGGGTGTCCGGCTCATGCGGATCGTCACGCCCTGCGCCTCGTGCAGCGCGTGCACGCGTGTCGCGATCGCTTCCGGCACCGCGCGGCCGAGCAGCCGCGGCGCCGCATCGAGCACGGTCACGCGGCAGCCGCGCAGTCGCGCCGACGCCGCCACTTCGAGACCGATGAAACCGCCGCCGATCAGCACGATCCGTGCGTCGGGCACGAGCCGCGCGCCGAGCGCCGCCGCATCGTCGAGCGTGCGCAATGCGAATACGCCGTCGAGTGTCGCGCCCGGAATCGCAAGCCGGCGCGCGCGGCCGCCGGTCGCGAGCAGCAGCGCTTCGCAGGAAAACACGCGCCCGCCGGACACGCGCACCTCGCGTGCATGCGGATCGATGCGCTCGACGGTTCCGGCAACCGCCTCGATGCCGTCCGCCGCCCACGCGTCCGGATCGCGCAACCGGCATTGCGCCGCGCTGCGCTCGCCCGTCAGCACGCCCTTCGACAACGGCGGCCGTTCGTACGGCAGGTGCGCTTCCGCGCCGATCATCACGATGCGCCCGCGCCAGCCGGACTCGCGCAGCACCTGCGCCGCGCGGCCGCCCGCATGGCCGGCGCCGACAATCGCCATCACCCGGTCGTGGGTCATCGCGTCACACCTCGATCAGGATGCGGCCGTCCTCGATCTTCGCGCGGTACGTGCGCAGCTTCTCGCACGCGGGCGCCGACAGCGGCCGGCCGTCGCGCACGTCGAAGCGCCCGTTGTGCTTCGGGCATTCGATCACGTGGTCCATCACGAACCCGTCGGCGAGATGCACCTGCTCGTGCGTGCACAGGCCGTCGCTCGCATAGACCTGCCCGTCGATCCGGTAGATCGCGTACGTCCGGCCTGCGTGGTCGAAGCGTGCGACGTCTTCGTCGTCGATGTCGTCGAGCGCGCCGGTGTCGATCCATTGCGTCATGTTGCGTGTCTCCTGGGTTGGCGGGTTCGATGGCGGTCACGCACGCGCGGCTTCCGGCACCGGTCGCACGACGTAGTCGGACGGGTCGCGCGTCTGCCGGACCAGCGCCGGCACGATCTCCGCGTACGCGGCCAGCGTGCTGCGGTACGGCGGCGGCATGTCGGCCTTCACGGCGTCGTGCAGCTTCGGCAGCGCGTGGAACGGCACCATCGGGAACATGTGGTGCTCGACGTGATAGTTCATGTTCCAGTACAGGAAGCGGAACACCGGATTCATCATCACGGTGCGGCAGTTGCGCCGGTGATCGAGCACGTTCTCGGGCATGCCCGCGTGCTGCGTCAGGCCAAAGTACAGGTACAGCCACGCGCCGTAGAGGCTCGGCAGCCCGATGTAGAGCAGCGGCAGGATCGTGCGCCAGTAAAGCGACGCCCCGATCACGAGCGCGTAGACCGCGAGATGGATGCGCGATTCGCGCACGACCTTCGGCCATTCCGATTCGGGCACGTAGGTGCGCTCCTCGTCGTCGAGCCGGCCGGTGAACGACACCGCGACCATCTTGCGCAGCTCGCCGGCCACATGCTTCAGCGCGACGACGTTCAGCGCGAGCGCGAGCCAGTCGGTCGGCTTCGGCGCGGCGATTTCCGGATCGCGCCCGACGACCAGCGTATCGGTGTGGTGGCGCGCATGGCTCCAGCGCCATGCCGTTGCGCGGCGGAACACCTGGAACGACGCGACCTGGTACAGCACGTCGTTCATCCAGCGCGTGCGGAACGCGGTGCCGTGCCCGCATTCGTGCCAGCGCGAGTCGGCCGGGCTGCAGTAGAGCGTGCCGTACACGAAGAACGCGGGGATCGCCCACGCCGAATGCGCGCGCCACGCCAGCCACGCGAGCACGCCGCTGATCGCGATCGCCGCGTACCAGATCAGCGTGTCGCGGATCGCGCGCGCATCGCCGCGCTGCATCAGCTGCTTCATCAGCGGCCGCGGCACCGCGCACCGGTACCACGCCGCATTGACGAGCCCTGCCGCGTGCGCGCGCTCGCCGGCGCCGCCGATCATTCGGTATGCCTGACGGCGCGCCGCCGTGCGGTCGCGCGCCTGGTCGTCGGGTTGAGCCACGTCTGTCTCCCTGGTTTCTTGTGCGAGGAAAGCGCGACAAGCGCTCCGCCATGGGATCAAAATTAGGCGTCCGGCCTCCGCGGCTCAATCGAAACGTTGACGAAATTTCGCCATCGCTTTAGCGTTTCCGGCAACGCCACGCGATCGATGGCGACTCAACGATGGAGACGACCATGGCAGGTGAATCCGGGCCGCGCTGGCGCAAGCGCACCGCGCGCTTCGACGAGATCGCGGCGCTCGCGGGCGTCAGCACGACCACCGTCGACCGCGTGCTGAACGAGCGCGGCAGCGTGTCGGCGCAGGCGCGCGAGCGCGTGGTGGCCGCCGCGCGGCAGCTCGGCGTGCCGCGGCAGCTGCCCGACACGCGGCACGGGCTGATCCACGTCGACGTGCTGCTGCCCGATACCGACGCGCCATTCTTCCGGCGGCTGCAGCAGGCGCTGCAGCGCTCGCTGCAGATGCTCGACCGGCGCGTGGTCGTGCACCGGACGATCCTGCCCGCCGCGGACGACGAACGCGCCGCCGTGCTGATCGAACGGCCCGCGTACCGGCGCGCGGCGCTGATCGTCACCGCACGCGACACGGCCCGCGTGCGCGACGCGCTGGCCGGCGCGATCGCGCGCGGCGAGACCGTCGTCACGATGGTCACCGACATCGGCGGCATCGACCGCGCGCACTTCGCCGGCATCGACAACTACCGCGCCGGGCGCACGGCCGGCTACTACATCGGCCGCCTCGCGGCGCGCCCCGGCCGCGTGCTGCTGCTCGGCGGGCGCATGGGCTACCGCGCGCACGCCGACCGGATGGCCGGCTGCCGCGACCAGCTCGCCGACGCGTTCGCCGCCGTCCGCTGCGACGACGAGCCGGTCGAGACGCTCGACCAGGACGACCGCTGCTACCGCGCGGTGACGAAGGCGCTGCAGGCACACGACGACGTCGTCGCGATCTACAACAGCGGCGCCGGCTCGGCCGGCATCGAAGCCGCGCTGCGCAAGGCCGGCGCGATCGGGCGCGTCGTGTGGATCGGCCACGAGATGATCGACCAGCACCGCACCTTCATCGAGGCCGGCGCGATGGATCTCGCGATCGACCAGGATCCGGACGGCCAGGCGATTTCCGCGCTGCAGCACGTGCTCCATGCCTGCGGGATCGTCGAACAGCCGCCGCCGGGCGACCCGGTCGAATTCCGCGTGTTCTGCCCGGCGAACGTACGGACGAGCGCGTACCTGCAACCCTGAATCGCGTCGCGCGCTGCGCCGCGTGCGCCTGGTGAAAAAATCGACCGCCGCATGGGCGATTTTTCGTCAACGCCGGTCATGCAGCCCGCGCCGCGCATCCGTACATTGGACAGCCATCCGCAGAACGACAATGGACAGGAGACGATGGCTGAACCGATCCTCATCGGCGTGAACCTCGACGGCGTGCTCGAACACGACGGCCTGCCGTTGCCCGCGCCCGCGGAACGCTTCCGGATGGTCGCCGAGGCCGGCGTGTTCGACTACGTCGAAAAGAACCCGGTGCGCGGCGAAGACCTGTCGCCGTATTTCGCGCTGGTCGACCGCCATGCGCTGCCGATTCGCGTGATCGGCGGCATCTGGTGCGCGGGCCGCGACGAAGCGCACATCGCCGAGATCGTCGACGCAGGCGCGCGGTTCGGCAGCACGGTGCTCAACTGCCAGCTGTTCGCGCATCACGCGGACGGCCATCCGCTGTCGGAGCGCGAAGTCGCCGATTTCTACCTGCGTACCCATGAACGCGGCGAGCCGGCCGGCTGCCTGCCGAGCCTCGAAGTGCACGTCGACATGTGGAGCGAGGATTTCGCGCGCGTGGCACGCGTCGCGCAGCATGTCGAGCAGGCCGGCGCGCCGTTCCGGATCACGCTCGATCATTCGCACCTGCTGTTCAAGATCGGCAATCGCGCCGAACTCGATGCGTCGGGCATGCAGGATTCGGCCGACGGCCGCCCGATGCTCGACCCGGCTTCACCCGCTGCCTTCTACACCGACTGGATCGCGCGCGGCTGGGTCCGGCATGCGCATGCGCGCAGCGTCGCGCCGAACAATCCCGACAACCGCTGGATGCGCCGCGCGGACGGCCGGCCCGGGCGCGGCATCCAGTACCCGTTCGTCGCGCCTGCGCCGGGCGCGTATCACGGCGAATGGCACGCGGCGTCGCTCGATACGTGGAAAGCCGCACTGCGCCAGTTGCTGCACGCGCAGGTTCACGCGCGGCCGTCGCCGCTCGAACAGATCAGTTGCGAGTTCATCCCGTTTCCCGACTACGGCGGCGGCGCACGCTATTCGATCTTCGACAACAACGTCGCGTGCGCGCACTGGCTGCGCGACACATGGCATGCCCTCGCCGCCCGCACCGGCACCTGATGCGAACCCGCCCCACTCGAGACCCAAGGACACAACGATGACGCAGGCCTTCCACTTTTCGCTGAACCGGATGAGCGCGCCGCGCTTGCCGCTCGACCGCTATGTCGCGCTGTGCCGGCGCCTCGGCGTCGACACGATCGAGATCCGCAACGATCTCGACGGCGTCGAGATCGCCGACGGCACGCCGGCCGCGGCCGTGCGCGCGACGGCCGAAGCCGGCGGCGTGACGATCCTGACGATCAACGCGCTGCAGCGCTTCGAGCAATGGAACGCCGAGCGCGCGGACGAGGCGACCGTGCTGGCCGACTACGCGGCGCAATGCGGCGCGCGTGCGCTGGTGCTGTGCCCGACCAACAGCCGCAACGACACGCGCGGCGCGGACGCACGCCATGCGGATCTCGTGAAGGCATTGAAGGCGCTGAAGCCGATCCTCGAAGCACGCGGCCTGCTCGGCTTCATCGAGCCGCTCGGCTTCGAGGAATGCGCGCTGCGCCGCAAATCCGATGCGGTGAAAGCCCTCTACGACGCGGCGGGCGAACAGGTCTTCCGGCTCGTGCACGACACGTTCCACCATCACCTGTCCGGCGAGGACATCTTCTTCCCGAACCTGACGGGCCTCGTGCACCTCTCCGGCGTCGAGGAAGCCGGCCTGCCGGTCGACCGGATGCGCGACGGCCACCGCGTGCTGGTCGGCGGCGCCGACCGGCTCGGCAACATCCGGCAGCTGCGCGAACTGCTTGCACGCGGCTACCGCGGCGCGTTCTCGTTCGAGCCGTTCGCGAGCGAGATCGCCGAAGCCGGCGACATCGAAGACCGGCTGCGCGCGAGCATCGACTACGTGCGCGGCGAGTTGGCCGATCGCTGATACGTCACCCCGGCACGCAGCCGACACCCGCCGCGCGCCGGAAAAATCCAATCGACAGGAGAACGGAATGATCGAATTTGCCTTGTTCGGCGCGGGCAGGATCGGCAAGATCCATGCGGCGAACCTCGCGCGCCACCCGGGCGCGACACTCCGGTACGTGATCGACCGCCATGCGCCGTCGGCCGACGCGCTGGCCCGCGCGCACGGCGCGCAGGTCGCCGACATCGAACGCGCGCTCGGCGATGCATCGGTGCAGGCCGTCGTGATCGCGTCGAGCACCGACACGCACGCCGACCTCATCGTCGCGGCCGCGAACGCGGGCAAGGCCGTGTTCTGCGAGAAGCCGGTCGACCTGACCGTCGAGCGTTCGCGCGCGTGCGCGGAGGTCGTCCGGCGCACCGGCGTGACCTGCATGATCGGCTTCCAGCGCCGCTTCGATCCGACCTTCGCCGCGCTGAAGGCACGCGTCGAGCGCGGCGAGATCGGTGCGCCGGAAATGCTGGTCGTCACGAGCCGCGACCCGGGCGCGCCGCCGGTCGACTACCTCCGCAGCTCGGGCGGCATCTTCAAGGACATGCTGATCCACGACTTCGACGTGTTCCGCTGGATCCTCGGCGACGAGGCGCAGACGCTGCACGCGACCGGCAGTTGCCTGACCGACCCGGCCGTGCGCGAAGCGGGCGACATCGATTCGACCGCCGTGACGATCCGTACGCGGCGCGGGCTGCTGTGCCAGATCAACACGTCGCGACGCGCGGCCTACGGCTACGACCAGCGCTTCGAGCTGCTCGGCAGCAACGGGATGCTGCAGGCCGGCAACGTGCGGCCGACCGAGGTGAGCGCGTGGCTCGCCGGCGGCATCGCGACGGACGTACCGGAGCCGTTCTTCCTCGAACGCTACCGGCATGCGTACGCGGCCGAGATCGCGCACTTCGTCGACGCGCTGCGCGACGGCACGCCGGTCCGGACGACGATCGACGACGGGCTCGCGGCGCTCGAGCTGGCCGAGGCCGCGATGACGTCGTGGAAAACGGGGCGCGTGATCGAGCTGTAACGAATCAAACGGCGGCGGCGCGTACCAGCGGGCCGCCGCCGCGCGATCCGCCGCACACCTGCACGACAGGCGGCAACGGTACGGCCCGATCGGGCAAATTTGCCGAAACGTCACGTGGCGCGTGCGTGAAAGCACGTATGATGGCGAATTGATCGGCGTCGCCGATTGTCCGCTTGTTCACCATCATGCTCGATCACCTCATCTGCGACTGCGACGGCGTGCTCGTCGACAGCGAAGTCATCGCCGACCGCGTGCTGCTTGAAACGCTGTCCGCCACGTTCCCGAACCTCGATTTCGAAGCCGCCGCGAAGTCCGCATTCGGCCAGCAGACGTCGCGCTTCCTCACCGGCATCGAATCCCGCTTCGGGATCGAGATGCCCGCGAACTTCATCGAGACCATCGAGCACAACATCGAGGTCGCGCTCGCGCAATCGCTCGCGCCGATCTCCGGCGTGCGCGACGCGCTGCTGAAGGTCACGCTGCCGGCGGCCGTCGTGTCGAACAGCCGGCTCGTGCGCGTGCGCAACTCGCTGAAACGCGCGTCGCTCACCGAGATCTTCGGCGAGCGCGTGTTCAGTTCCGAGCAGGTGGCGCGGCCGAAGCCCTACCCCGACGTGTACCTGCATGCGGCCCAGACGCTCGGCGTGGCGCCGGCGCGCTGCATCGTCGTCGAGGACAGCGTATCGGGGTTGAATGCCGCGCGGGCGGCCGGGATGAAGACGATCGCGTTCGTCGGCGCGAGCCACATCCCCGACAACTACGCGGACGCGCTGCGCGCGATGGGCATCACGCGGATCATGCGCAAGATGGACGAACTGCCGTCGCTCGTCGAAGCCGGCATGCACGGCGAATTCGGCGACGTGCAGTCCTGATATTCATTCTGGCCGGATCAGGTCGATCCGGCCTGCCACGGGTGCGCGAACGCACCCGCCTTCCCTTTCCTCACGCCGGCTCGCAGCAACGCTCGCGCGCGACGGCCAGCGCCTCGCGAAACTCGACGAGTTCCGCGATCGTCAGCATCGGCAACCCGTGCCGTTGCGCGAAACGCTCGACGTCGTCGCCGCGCGTCATCGTGCCGTCCGGATTCATCAGCTCGCACAGTACGCCGGCCGGCTTCAGGCCCGCGAGGATCGACAGGTCGACCGTGCCTTCGGTGTGACCGCGGCGCGCGAGCACGCCACCCGGTTGCGCACGCAACGGAAATACATGGCCGGGGCGCACGATGTCGTGCGGCTTCGCGCCTTCCGCGATCGCCGCGCGGATCGTCGTCACGCGATCGGCCGCCGACACACCGGTATGCACGCCTTCGCGCGCTTCGATCGACACCGTGAACGCGGTGCCGTTGCGGCTTTCGTTGGTCTGCACCATCGGCGGCAGTTCGAGCGCGCGCACCGTGTCGTCGGTCAGGCACAGGCACACGATGCCGCTGCACTCGCGGATCAGCAGCGCCATCGTCTCGGGCGTGATGCGCTCGGCGGCAACGATCAGGTCGGCCTCGTTCTCGCGGTCGTGGTCATCCTGCAGCACGACTGCACGGCCTGCGCGCATCGCATCGAGTGCAGCGGCGATGCGCGGGGGCACCGGTTCGGTATCCAGCAACGGGAGATCGGCAAAGGCGTCGGCCGGTGCCGACGTGATGGACATCAAGGACATGTGAAACGCTCCTCGCAAATACGATTTGGGCGAAAAACGTTCCAGGGCATTGCAAACAGACAGAACGACAACCCGCTTCGCACGCATCGCGAAGCGGCCCTGACGGACATGACTATCTGCACATCTTCTCTCATCCGGACTATGACCGTCGGCTCTGGCATTCGACCAGATCTGCTGACCCCGCGCGGAGGCGCGGGCGCTCGCGGGCTCGCCGGCTTACGCCAGCCTACCGCCGGTGGGGAATTTCACCCCGCCCTGAAGACGCACTGATTGCCGGACGGGCACTCCCCGTCAACGGCGGGCCAAGCATACAACAGCGGCGCGCGAAGCGCAGCGCACCCCACCTAAAACCTTACTGACGACTCCGTCTAACGGCATCGTCCGAACGGCCGACCACCTGGCGCGCGATCAGTGCGCCGCATGCGCCGTGTCGGGCACGAGCCAGCGCGGCGGCACTTCGGGGCTCACCGTCACGCGGAACGCGCGCGCTTCGCTGTCGCCCGGGTTGCGCAGGCTGTACGGCTGGTCGGCATCGAACACGATCGCATCGCCGGTCGCCAGCAACTGGCGGCGGTCGTGCACGCTGACTTCGAGCGTGCCTTCGCTGACGACGAGGTTGACCGTCGTGCCGGGCGCGCGGCGCGCGCCGGGCTCCGTATGCAGCGGCGCGATCCGCAGCTCGTGGAATTCGGCTGCGGCCGGCTCGCCTTCCGGATACAGCGCGCGTGCCGAGAAACGCCCGTTCGAGCTGACGACGCGCGACGCGCGCTCGGCCGCCAGGTGCTCGAAGCCGTTCACCGCATGGCGGCGCAGGAACGCGGCGACCGACACCTTCAGCGCCGCGGCGATCTTGCAGAGCACCTTGATCGACGGCACGCTGCGCGCCGATTCGATCTGCGCGAGCATCGCGCGCGACACGCCGGACAGCCGCGCGAGCGCATCGAGCGACAGTTGCCGCTCGGCGCGCAAGCGCGCGAGGTTCACGCCGACGACCTGCTCGAGGAGGTCGAGCGATGCGGACGCGCGCACGTCGGCGGCGTTACCGGACTCGAAGGAAGACACGTCGCGCACGAGCGCCAGGGATGAAGACATAGCATTGCCTCCGGGCCGCTGCGCGGCCCTGCGTATGGGGTAAGCCGGGATCGGAATCGGGTTGCGCCAGCCTTGGCGCGTATCGAAACGCTATCACCCGGCCTTGCACGGGCAAACGAAGTTATCTTCACACCGTTATCAGCATCGCGGAGGAATGCGTTCCTCGCGAACCTTTTCCTGCCGCTATCGCGTCGCCTTCCGGCCACCGTCGCGCCGTCCGCTCACTGCGCCGCCGGCGCCGCGCCGCGTGCCGGGCCGCGCGCGTCGAGCCGCATCGCGAGCCACGTGACGACGAGCGCCGCGAACGTCACCGCGACGGCGACCCACGGCAGCGCGTCGAGCGCGAAGCCGTGCTCCAGCGCGAGGCCGCCGAGCCACGCGCCGCCCGCGTTGCCGACGTTGAACGCGCCGATGTTCAGCGTCGACGCGAGATGCGGCGCGCTCGCCGCCTTCTCGACCACGCGCGCCTGCAGCGGCGGCACCGTCGCGAACGCGGCGATCCCCCAGACGAAGACGGTGACGGCAGCCGCGACCGGCAGGTGGCTCGTCTTCGCGAACACGGCCATCACCGCCATCAGCGCGACAAGGATCGCGATCAGCGACGGCATCAGCGCGCGGTCGGCGAGCTTGCCGCCGAGCGTGTTGCCGATCGTCAGCCCGGCGCCGAACAGCACGAGGATCAGCGCGACCGCGCGGGGCGAGTAGCCCGACACGGTTTCCAGAATCGGCGCGATATACGTGAACACGACGAACACGCCGCCGAAGCCGAGCACCGTCATCAGCAGCGCGAGCCACACCTGCGGCTCCTTCAGCACGCGCACTTCGTGGCCGAGGCCGACCGGCCCGCTGTCGTGGCGGTTCGGCACCAGCGCGGCCACGCCGCCGAGCGCCAGCACGCCGAGCGCGGCGACGATCCAGAACGACGCGCGCCAGCCGAGCAGCTGGCCGACGAACGTGCCGAACGGCACGCCGAGCACGTTCGACAGCGTGAGCCCCGTGAACATCAGCGCGATCGCGCTCGCACGCTTGTCGGCCGGCACGAGCGACGCGGCCACGACCGCGCCGATCCCGAAGAACGACCCGTGCGCGAACGACGTGACGACGCGCGCGACCATCAGCATCGCGTAGCCGGACGCAGTCGCGCACAGCACGTTGCCGACGATGAAGATCGCCATCAGCAGCTGCAGCGCGGCCTTGCGCGGCATGCGGCTCGTGAGCACCGCGAGCAGCGGCGCGCCGACCGCGACGCCGAGCGCATAGCCGGTGACGAGCAGGCCGGCCGACGGCAGCGACACGGCGAGGTCGTGCGCGACCTCGGGCAGCAGGCCCATGATGATGAATTCGGTGGTGCCGATGGCAAAGGCGCTGATCGCGAGCGCCAGTAACGGAAGGGGCATGACGTTCTCCGGAAGGCGGCGGCCGCGGCGCCCGGTCGGTGCCGCACCGCACAAGAAGCGGGATGTGCGCGCATTGTCCCGAAGACGCCAATATTTGATAATTGGCGTGGCATTTGAACCATTTTCAAATATTTCTGGAAAATCGCATGGACCGACTGGGCGATATCCGGCTGTTCGTCGAAGCCGCGGAACTGGGCAGCCTGTCGGCCGCCGGGCGCAAGCTGAACCTCACGCCGGCCGCCGCGAGCGCGCGCCTCGCGAAGCTCGAGGCGAAGATCGCGACGCGGCTGTTCGAACGCTCGACGCGGCAGTTGCGGCTCACCGACGAGGGCAAGCTGTACCTGAACTGCTGCCGGCAGGCGTTGCAGGCGCTCGACGACGCGGACGCGATGCTGCAGGAAGGGCGCAACGTCGTCGGCGGCAAGGTGCGGCTGTCGTCGACGTCCGATTTCGGCCGCAACCAGCTGCTCGACTGGCTCGACGAATTCACGACGCTGCACCCCGACGTCACGTTCGCGCTGACCGCATCCGATTCGTCGTCGAACCTGTGGCAGGACGAGATCGACCTCGCGATCCGCTTCGCCGCGCCGCCCGACGGCGCGCTGATCGCCCGGCGGCTCGCGACCAACCGGCGCGTGCTGTGTGCGGCGCCGTCGTTCGTCGAGCGCCACGGCTTGCCGGCCGACCCGCACGATCTGGCCCGCTTTCCCTGCAACGTGATCACGATCGCGTCCGGCCCGATGAACACGTGGCATTTCACGCGCGGCGACGAGGTGCAGATCCACACGGTGCCGGTGTCGACCGCGTTCGAGACCAACGACGGCGGCCTCACGCGCGAATGGACGCTGCGCGGCCACGGCATTGCGCTGAAGTCGCTGTGGGACATCGCCGACGACGTCCGCGCGGGCCGGCTGCGCGTGCTGTTGCCCGACTGGCGGCACCAGGACGCGCCGCTGCACGCGATCTATCACAGCAAGCGCTACATGGCGCCGCGCGTGCGTGTGCTGCTCGACTTTCTCGCCGAACGCTTCGCGCGCGAGGAAGCCGCGCTCGACGACCTGCTGAACGCGTGCCGCTGACGGCCGATGCATCGCCTTCCCGGGGTCGGAACCTGACACCCGGCGTCGCGCGGCTGCAACCTGCTGCCCGACCGGGGCGGCGTGAAAAGCTATAATGGAAGGCTTTCCCGACGGCTTTTCCTGCTCGATGCGCGCATCTGCGTGCAGCGCACGGCCGTCCCGACTTACCCTTGACGACGCCCCCAGGTCAACCACTGCGAACGGCGAATCCCCATGACCAAGAAAATTTACGTAAAGACCTTCGGCTGCCAGATGAACGAGTACGACTCGGACAAGATGGTGGACGTGCTCCATGCCGCCGAAGGCCTCGAAAAGACCGATACCCCGGAAGACGCCGACATCATCCTGTTCAACACGTGCTCGGTGCGTGAAAAGGCGCAGGAAAAGGTGTTCTCCGACCTCGGCCGCGCGCGCGAGCTGAAGAAAGCGAAGCCCGGCCTGCTGATCGGCGTCGGCGGCTGCGTCGCCAGCCAGGAAGGCGCGTCGATCGTGTCGCGCGCACCGTACGTCGACCTCGTGTTCGGCCCGCAGACCCTGCACCGCCTGCCGCAGATGATCGACGCGCGTCGCGAGAGCGGCCGCGCACAGGTCGACATCTCGTTCCCGGAAATCGAGAAGTTCGACCACCTGCCGCCCGCGCGCGTCGAGGGGCCGAGCGCATTCGTGTCGATCATGGAAGGCTGCTCGAAGTACTGCAGCTACTGCGTGGTGCCGTACACGCGCGGCGATGAAGTGTCGCGCCCGCTCGACGACGTGCTGACCGAAGTGGCCGGCCTCGCCGACCAGGGCGTGCGCGAAGTCACGCTGCTCGGCCAGAACGTGAACGCATACCGCGGCGCGCTGGCGGCCGGCTCGCCGGACATCGCCGATTTCGCGACGCTGATCGAATACGTCGCCGACATCCCCGGCATCGAGCGGATCCGCTACACGACGTCGCACCCGAAGGAATTCACGCAGCGCCTGATCGACACCTACGCGAAGGTGCCGAAGCTCGTGAGCCACCTGCACCTGCCGGTCCAGCACGGCTCCGACCGCATCCTGATGGCGATGAAGCGCGGCTACACGGTGCTCGAGTACAAGTCGGTGATCCGCAAGCTGCGCGCGATCCGCCCCGACCTGTCGCTGTCGACCGACATGATCGTCGGCTTCCCCGGCGAGACCGAGGACGATTTCGACAAGATGATGGCGCTGGTGCACGAGATGGGCTACGACACGAGCTTCTCGTTCATCTACAGCCCGCGTCCCGGCACGCCGGCCGCGAACCTGCACGACGACACGCCGCGTGAAGTGAAGCTCAAACGCCTGCAACATCTGCAGGCGACCATCGAGGAGAACGTCGCACGCATCAGCCAGTCGATGGTCGGGAAGGTCGAGCGGATCCTCGTCGAGGGCCCGTCGCGCAAGGACCCGAACGAACTCGCGGGCCGCACCGAGAACAACCGGGTCGTGAATTTCCCGGCGCCGCTCGCGTCGCACCCGCGCCTGATCGGCCAGATGATCGACGTGAAGATCAACCATGCGTACCCGCATTCGCTGCGCGGCGAGCTCGTGCTCGTCAGCGACGACGCGAGCGCGGCCACCCACTGATTGACGCTCAACAGGAGCCCGACGCTACTTTGAAGACCGTCCAAGCACTGGAATTCACTGCCCCGCGCGAAGACAACGCGCGGCTCGCCAACCTCTGCGGCCCGCTCGACGAGAACCTGCGGCAGATCGAACAGGCACTCGACGTCACGCTCGCGCGGCGCGGCCACCGGATCACGATCCGCGGGCGCGGCGCCAAGCTCGCGCTCGCCGCGCTCGAAAACTTCTACAACCGTGCGCGCGATCCGCTGTCGGTCGACGACATCCAGCTCGCGCTGGTCGAGGTGCGCCACACGACCGGCAACGGCCGCCAGCACACGCTCGACGTGCGCTTCCGCGGCGACCCCGACCATCCGTTCGACGAGCCCGTCGTGCAACTCGACGCCAGCGAGCCGGACGAAGAACCCGCGCCGAAGCTGTACACGCGGCGCGCCGACCTGCGCGGCCGCACGCCTGCGCAGCGCGAGTACCTGAAGCAGATCCTGTCGCACGACGTGACGCTCGGCATCGGGCCGGCCGGTACCGGCAAGACCTATCTCGCGGTCGCCTGCGCGGTCGACGCGCTCGAGCGCGACCAGGTCAAGCGGATCGTGCTGACGCGCCCGGCCGTCGAGGCCGGCGAGCGGCTCGGCTTCCTGCCGGGCGATCTCGCGCAGAAGGTCGACCCGTACCTGCGTCCGCTGTACGACGCGCTGTACGACCTGCTCGGTTTCGACAAGACGGCCAAGATGTTCGAGCGCCAGATGATCGAGATCGCGCCGCTCGCGTACATGCGCGGCCGCACGCTGAACCACGCGTTCATCATCCTCGACGAGGCGCAGAACACGACGCCCGAGCAGATGAAGATGTTCCTCACGCGGATCGGCTTCGGCTCGAAGGCCGTCGTGACCGGCGACACGAGCCAGGTCGACCTGCCGCGCGGCCACAAGAGCGGCCTCGTCGAAGCGCAGCAGGTGCTCAGCGGTGTGCGCGGCATCGCGCTCACGCGTTTCACGAGCGCGGACGTCGTACGCCATCCGCTCGTCGCGCGCATCGTCGAGGCCTACGACGAGTTCCACGCGCAGCACCAGGACGGCTGAGCGGCAGCGCACGCGCGCTGCCCCGGCCTGCCGGCCCGGCCCGCCACACGGCGCGCCGGGCTTTTTTTCGCCCGTTCGAATTCGGGAGGGATCGGCCGTTTGGTGTATCCTCAACGCGTCCCAATCGCCGTCCGCGTCATGAAATCCTCCCGTTCCCGCAAGTCCGGTCGCGCCCAGTCCGCCGCGCCCGAATCCCCCCGTCTTTCGCTGTTCGACGCGAAGGGCAAGGCCCGGACCGTCAACGCCCAAGGGCTGCGGATCGACTTCCCGGACGGCCGCAGCCTGATGTTCGACCTGTCGGGCAGTTCCGGCGACGCAGCCGTCGCGATCGTCGCGCAGCACAACGACCCGGCGATGCGCGCGAAGCTCGCGCTGCAGCCCGAGCACTACGACAGCGTGACGCTGCACGTGGGCGCCGAGCTCGCACCGCGCGAAGACGACCTCGACGACGCGCCGCGCGCGCTGGAACTCGACCTGTCCGTGCAGTACGGCGACGAGATCACGAGCGACGTGCGCAAGTCGCTGCCCAAGCGCAAGCTGATCGCCGAATGGATCGAGCCGGCGCTGTTCGCGAGCGCGCAGCTCACCGTGCGCTTCGTCGGCGAAGACGAAGGCCGCACGCTGAACGCCGGCTACCGCCACAAGGATTACCCGACCAACGTGCTGACCTTCGCGTACGACGCGGCGCCCGACGGCACCGTGATCGGCGACCTCGTGCTGTGCTGCCCGGTCGTCGAGAAGGAAGCGCACGAACAGGGCAAGCCGCTCATGGCCCACTACGCGCACCTGCTGGTGCACGGCGCGCTGCACGCGCAGGGCTACGACCACGAGACGAGCGACGAGGACGCGGCCGAAATGGAAGCGCTCGAAGTCGACATCCTCGCGAAGCTGGGCTTCCCGAACCCGTACCAGTAAGCCTTTCGCACGATGCGCAACGCCGCGATGCTCCCGCCCGCCTACCCGCCCGCGATCGGCGACGGGCGACTGCTGACGGAAGACGAGCTCGCGGCCTCGCTCGCGCACACGATGCGCGACTGGGACGGCCGGCAGGATCTCTGGCTGTTCGGCTATGGCTCGCTGATCTGGAACCCCGGCCTGCCGACCGTCGCCGCCGTGCGCGGCAAGGTGCACGGCTACCACCGCGGGCTCTACCTGTGGTCGCGCGTGAACCGCGGCACGCCCGAACGCCCGGGCCTCGTGCTCGCGCTCGATCGCGGCGGCTCGTGCTCGGGCATCGCGTTCCGGCTGTCGGGCCCGACCGCGCAGCCGCACCTCGAGACGCTGTGGAAGCGCGAGATGCCGATGGGGTCGTACCGGCCCGCATGGCTGCCGTGCTCGCTCGAGAACGGTGAACGCGTGAACGCGCTCGCGTTCGTGATGCGCCGCGACGTACCGACCTATACGGGCAAGCTGTCCGACCCCGTCGTGAAGGAAGTGTTCAGCTGTGCGGCCGGCCGCTACGGCACGACGCTCGACTACGTGAGCCGCACGGTCGACGCGCTGCGCGCGAGCGGCATTCCCGATCGCGCGCTGGAAGGGCTGCTCGCGCGATGCAAGTGACGCGGCCCGACACCCGGCCGGCCGCCGCGCGATCCCGCGCCGCCGGCGCATTCGAACGAGGCGCCCGCCGATGAAACCGTCACGCTGGTCGCGTTGCAAGGTCGCCGCGCTGCTCGTCGCCGCGAGCGTCGCGCTGTCCGGCTGCGGGATCCTGGGCTGCGGCGGCGCCGCGACCAACGGCGCGGCCGGCGGCGGCTGCTCGGCCGGCATGCGCTTCTGAGCCCCTTCCCGGCCCGTCTTCGGCCGCCGTCGCATGCGGCAGATTGCCGCCGGCACGCACCGGCCGGCCGGTCACATTCCCGCATCGGGCCGGCCCATCCGGCCCGCCGCCGTTTTTTGCCGCTGCTGCGCCTTCGCCCTTTTCTGAGATAGGATGGACCCGAGGACGATGTCGCGCCCGGCGCGGCCGTCCGCGAGCGGGGCCCGCGAGCCGCCCGCCCTGGCCGTACGGCCGGGGTGACACGGTCGCGTCGTGCCCTTGGTGTATCCTTGCCTACTCCGTGACAGCGCGCTCCGGCATGACCCGGGCGCACCACCATGAACGATTCGTATCCCAGTCGTAAGCCAACCGACAAACCGCAAGAAAAGCGCTCGCTGCTCGAGCGCCTGACCGACTTCATCTCGCCCGAGCCCGAATCCCGCGGCGAGCTGCTGGAAATCCTCCAGGACGCCCACGAACGCAACCTGATCGACGCCGACTCGCTGTCGATGATCGAAGGCGTGTTCCAGGTATCCGACCTGTGCGCCCGCGACATCATGGTGCCGCGCGCGCAGATGGACGCGATCAACATCGCCGACAAGCCCGAGGATTTCATCCCGTTCGTCCTCGAGAAGGCCCACTCGCGCTACCCCGTGTACGAGGAGAACCGCGACAACGTCATCGGCGTGCTGCTCGCGAAGGATCTGCTGCGTTTTTACGCCGAAGAAGAGTTCGACGTGCGCGGCATGCTGCGCCCCGCCGTGTTCATTCCGGAATCGAAGCGCCTGAACGTGCTGCTGCACGACTTCCGCGTGAACCGCAACCACCTCGCGATCGTCGTCGACGAATACGGCGGCGTGGCGGGCCTGATCACGATCGAGGACGTGCTCGAACAGATCGTCGGCGACATCGAGGACGAATACGACTTCGACGAGGAAGCCGGCAACATCATCTCGGGGCCGGACGGCCGCTTCCGCGTGCGCGCGCTCACCGAGATCGAACAGTTCAACGAGGCGTTCGGCACCGATTTCCCCGACGACGAAGTCGACACGATCGGCGGCCTGATCACCCATCATTTCGGACGCGTGCCGCACCGCGGCGAGAAGCTGCAGCTCGGCAACCTCGTGTTCGAGATCCAGCGCGGCGATGCGCGCCAGGTGCATGTGCTGCTGGTGCGCCGCAACCCGCTCGCCAGCCGTCGCGCCGAAACCTCGCACGAAGACTGACCGTTCCGCGCCAGCCGCGTTTCCTTCAACCGCTCGCCCACTTCCGCTTCACATGGACGATCCGATCCCGTCCCGCCCGGCTGGCGGCCTCCTCGCGCCGGCGCCCGGCCGCGCGCTGCCGCGCTGGCACTACCCGGCCGCGCTGCTCGCCGGCGCGGCCAATACGCTCAGCTTCGCACCGACGCCGCACGGCGGCTGGCTGCAACTCGTCGTATTCGTCTGGTTTTTCGCGCAGCTGACGCGTACGTCGAGCTGGCGCGGCGCCGCGCTCACCGGCGGCGCGTTCGGCTTCGGCAACTTCATCAGCGGTATCTGGTGGCTCTACATCAGCATGCACGTGTACGGCGAGATGGCCGCGCCGCTCGCGGGCGGCGCGCTCGTGCTGTTCTCGCTGTACCTGTCGCTGTATCCGGCGTTCTCGGCCGGGCTGTGGTCGTTCTGCGCGGGCCATGCGTGGCATCGCCGCACGCCCGACCCGCGCCCGTTCTCGCCGACCTGGCACGGCGCGTTCGCGTTCGCGAGCGCGTGGGCCCTCGGCGAATGGCTGCGCGGCACGCTGTTCACCGGCTTTCCGTGGCTCGCGAGCGGCTACCCGCAGGTCGACGGCCCGTTCGCGGGCTTCGCGCCGGTGGTCGGCGTGTACGGGATCGCGTGGGTGCTCGCGCTGTTCGCCGCGCTGGTCGTGCAGGCGCTCGTCGCCGCGCGCCCGTCGCCCGTGCGTGACAACGGCGCCGGCAAGGCCGGCGGCAACGCGCGCGTGCGCATCGCCGCACCGGCCGGCGTGGCCGTCGCGCTGATCGCGGCGGGCCTCGGGCTGTCGCAGGCCACGTGGACGGTACCCGCGAATGCCCCGCTCACCGTGCGGCTGCTGCAGGGCAACGTGAAGCAGGACATCAAGTTCGAGCAGGAAGGCATCGACGCGGCGATCAAGATGTACCAGCAGATGATCGTCGAGAAGCCGGCCGACCTGATCGTCACGCCGGAAACCGCGATCGCGGTGATGATCCAGGAGCTGCCCGAGCCGTTCGCCGTCGCGATCCGCAAGTTCAGCGACACGACGGGCTCGGCCGTGCTGTTCGGCGCGGTCGGCGCGTCGGTGACCGAGGACGGCCACTACGTCGACTACACGAACAGCCTGTACGGCGTGACGCCGAACTCGCGCGACATCTATCACTACGACAAGCACCATCTCGTGCCTTTCGGCGAATTCATCCCGTGGGGCTTCCGCTGGTTCGTCGACCTGATGAAAATGCCGCTCGGCGATTTCGCGCGCGGTGCGCCGGTGCAGAAGCCGTTCCTCGTGCACAACCAGCCCGTGATGGCCGACATCTGCTACGAGGACTTGTTCGGCGAGGAAATCGCCGCGACGATCCGCGACAACCCGCAGCCGCCCGGCGTGCTCGTCAACGTGACGAACCTCGCGTGGTTCGGCGACACGATCGCGCTCGACCAGCACCTGCAGATCGCGCGGATGCGCTCGCTCGAAACAGGCCGGCCGATGCTGCGCTCGACCAACACGGGGATGACGGCCGCGATCGACGCGCACGGGCGCGTGCTCGGCCAGCTGAAGCCGTTCACGATCGGCTCGCTCGACGTGCGGATCGAAGGCACGAGCGGCTTCACGCCGTACGTGACGAGCGGCAACAACATCGTGCTCGCGGTGTCGTTCGTGCTGCTCGCGTTCGGCTTCACGTTCGGGCCGCGGCTGCGCCGGCGCAACGGCCGGAACAACGGCGGCGACCAGCCCGAATGACGCAAACGGCCGCCGCTGCGCGCGGCGGTCGATGACCGCGAACCGGCCGGCCGCTCAGGCCTGCCGGGCCGGTTGATCCTGTCGATCCGGCTGCGCGGCCAGGCCCCGCAGGTCGCGGCTCACCGCTTCCATCACCGGCTCCCATGCGCCGAACGCCGGCTGGCGGTACAGCGTCGCGGTCGGATACCACGGGCTGTCCGTGCGTTCGAGCAGCCACGGCCAGTGCGGATTCACGTCGAGCAGCACCCAGGTGCGCGCACCGAGCGCGCCCGCCAGGTGCGCGACCGACGTGCATACCGTCATCACCAGATCCAGCGCGCCGATGAACGCGGCCGTATCGTCGAAGCTCGTCAGTTCCGCCGTGAAATCGTCGACCGCGAAGCCGGCCGCGCGTGCCGCGGCGACCTCCGCGTGCGCGCCCGGCTGCAGCGAATAAAACGCGGCGCCGTCGATCCCGCGGAACGCATCGGCATAGCGCTCGAGCCCGACGCGCCGGAACGGGTTGCGCTGGTGACCCGTGCTGCCGGTCCACACGAGCCCGACCTTCAGCCGGCGCTCGCCCGCGAGCCGCGCACGCCATGCATCGCGCGCATCCGGGTCGGCGCGCAGGTACGGCACCGACGACGCGAGCGTCGACGCTTCCATGCCGAGCATCAGCGGCAGGCCGATCAGCGGCACCTCGTAATCGAATGGCGGCAGCACATCGACACCGCCGCCCGCGCTGAATGCGTCCGCGTGCGCGCCGAGGCTGCGCTGCATCAGCGTGCCGACCTGCGGGAACGTATTCCACATGAGCCGGCCGCCTTCGCGATGCACGCGCTCGGCAAGCGGTGCGACGTAGCGGCAGAACTGCAGCACGTCGCCGAGCCCCTGCTCGCCCCACACCAGCAGTGTCTTGCCCGCGAGCGGCTCGCCCTGCCAGCGCGGGCCGGGCAGCGCCGGCCGGCGGCCGCGCAGCTCGCCTGCACCGTCCCAGCGCGCCTCGTGGCCGCGCCAGCCGGCCGCGTGGTCGCCGCGCACGAGCTGGATGATCGCGAGGTTGAAACGGAACGACGCGTCGTCGGGCGCCAGCTCGCATGCGCGCGCCGCGTAGCGCTCGGCATCGTCCCAGCGCTGCGCCTCCTTCATCGCCATCGCGACGTTGTTCATCGCGAGCGCGTTGCCGGGCGCAAGCTCGGCCAGCCGCGCGGCGCACGCGAGCGCGCCGTCGAGGTCGTGCGTCGCGATCCGCGCGACGACGAGGTTGATCCACGCCTGCACGTCTTGCGGATCGTGCTTCACGGCCGCGTCGAGCAGCGCGATCTCCTCCACGCGGTCGCCGCCCGACAGCCGCAGCGCGATCGCGAGGTTGTTGCGCAGCGACGGCCGGCCGGCATCGATCGCCAGCGCCGCGCGGTACGGCGCGACGGCGTCCGCGTGACGGCCGGCCATCTGCAGCGTATAGCCGTGATTGAAGTAAGCGGTCGCGCCCGGCTGCACGCGCACCGCGCATTCGGCGAGCGCGAGCGCGTCGGCCGTGCGCTGCCGCGCGACGAGCACCGTCGTGAGCTGCGCGAGCGCGTCGGCGTCGACCGCATGCAGATGGGCGGCAGCGGCGAGCCACAGATCGTGCGCGGCGCGCTCGCCGCGCGCCTGTGCGTCGGCGGCCTGCCCGAGCAGCGCGAGGAGCGGCGGAAGCAGCGGAATGAGGAGGTCGGTCGGTTCGTCCATGCAGTCGGCGTCGGCAAGCGGTGACGCGGCACGCGTGGCGCGCGCCGCAATATGCGCATCTTAACGCCCGTGCGAAACGGCACGGCACGCGTGTCGCGACGGGCCCGCGGACGGCCGAACGAACCGCGCCGGCCGCCCGTGCGCAGCCCTCCGGAAGCGGGCCGGCGGCGACCTCGCCCGCGTTCCGGCCGCATCCGGTCGCCGATCCGGTAAAATTACGCGTTTCAGCACACTAACAAGCCGCGCCGCCGCGCGAGCCGACCCTCCGGGCCCTGCCCGGAGCGCCGCCCGCAACGGAGCGCCAGCGCCACGAAGGCTCTTCATGCTTACGTTTCAGCAAATCATCCTGACGCTGCAGTCCTACTGGGACAAGCAGGGTTGCGCCCTGCTCCAGCCCATCGACATGGAAGTCGGCGCGGGCACGTCGCACGTCCACACGTTCCTGCGCGCGATCGGCCCCGAGCCGTGGCGCGCCGCGTACGTGCAGCCGTCGCGCCGCCCGAAGGACGGCCGCTACGGCGAGAACCCGAACCGCCTGCAGCACTACTACCAGTACCAGGTCGTGCTCAAGCCGGCGCCGGAAAACATCCTCGACCTGTACCTCGGCTCGCTCGAGGCACTCGGCTTCGACCTGAAGCAGAACGACGTGCGCTTCGTCGAGGACGACTGGGAAAACCCGACGCTCGGCGCGTGGGGCCTCGGCTGGGAAGTGTGGCTGAACGGGATGGAAGTCACGCAGTTCACGTACTTCCAGGAAGTCGGCGGCCTCGAATGCAAGCCGGTGCTCGGCGAGATCACGTACGGCCTCGAGCGCCTCGCGATGTACCTGCAGAAGGTCGAGAACGTGTACGACCTCGTGTGGACCGAGTGGGAAGAGCAAGGCCCGAACGGCCCCGAGCTGCGCCGCCTGTCGTATGGCGACGTGTACCACCAGAACGAGGTCGAGCAGTCGACCTACAACTTCGAGCACGCGAACGTCGACCTGCTGTTCACGTTCTTCAACAGCTACGAAGCGGAAGCGAAGAAGATGATCGACGCGCAGCTCGCGCTGCCCGCGTACGAACTCGTGCTGAAGGCCGGCCACACGTTCAACCTGCTCGACGCGCGCGGCGCGATCTCGGTCACCGAGCGTGCAGCGTACATCGGCCGCATCCGCGCACTGTCGCGTCTCGTCGCGCAGGCTTACTACGACTCGCGCGAGAAGCTCGGCTTCCCGATGCTCGGCAACCCGCCGGGCGTGCCGGGCCTCACCACCGACGCCCAGGACGCCGCGCAGCCGGCGTGGGCGCCGCCGCTCAAGGTCGAACGCAAGATCGATCAGGACTGACGAGACGAGATTCAATCCAATCATGACGCACAATCATCCCGCCCCCCTGCTCGTCGAACTGCTGACCGAAGAGCTGCCGCCGAAGGCCCTCGCGCGCCTCGGCGACGCATTCGCCGAAGGTCTCGCGCAACGCCTCGCGGCGCGCGACCTCGTCGAAGGCGAACTCGTGTTCGAACGCTACGCCACGCCGCGCCGCCTCGCCGTCGTCGTGCAGAACGTGCGCGCCGTCGCACCTGAAAAGCAGGTCCGCGAAAAAGTCCTGCCGGTGTCGGTCGCACTCGACGCCGAAGGCAAGCCGACGGCCCCGCTCGCGAAGAAGCTCGCGGCGCTCGGCCATCCGAACCTGTCGATCGCCGATCTCGAGCGCGCGCAGGACGGCAAGGCCGAAGCGTTCTTCATCAACTATTCGGCGGCCGGCGCCACCCTCGCCGACGGCCTGCAGGCCGCGCTCGACGAAGCGCTCGCGAAGCTGCCGATCCCGAAGTTCATGACGTACCAGCGCCCGGACGGCTCCGACGTGAAGTTCGTGCGCCCGGTCCATCGCCTGACGGTGCTGCACGATGATCGCATCGTGCCCGTCACCGCGTTCGGCGTCGACGCCGGCGACACCACGCTCGGCCACCGCTTCCTGTCCGACGGCCTCGTCGCGATCCAGCATGCACGCGCGTACGCCGACACGCTGCGCGACAAGGGCCGCGTGATCGCGCACTTCGCCGATCGCCGCGAAACGATCCGCACGCAGCTGAACGAACACGCGAACGGCGACACGGTGGTGATGCCCGAATCGCTGCTCGACGAAGTGACGTCGCTGGTCGAATGGCCGGTCGTCTACCCGTGCCGCTTCGAGGACGAATTCCTGCAGGTTCCGCAGGAGTGCCTGATCCTCACGATGCAGACGAACCAGAAGTATTTCGCGCTGACCGACGTCGCCGGCAAGCTGCGCTCGCGCTTCCTGATCGTGTCGAACATCGAGACGAAGACGCCGGGCGAGATCATCGAAGGCAACGAGCGCGTCGTGCGCCCGCGCCTCGCCGATGCGAAATTCTTCTTCGAGCAGGACAAGAAGAAGCCGCTCGCCGACCGCGTGCCGCAGCTCGCGAACGTCGTGTATCACAACAAGCTCGGCTCGGCGCTCGCACGCGTCGAGCGCCTCGAGGCGCTGGCCGGCGAGATCGCGCCCGCGATCGGCGCCGACACTGCGCACGCGAAGCGCGCCGCGCGCCTCGCGAAGGCCGACCTGCTGACCGACATGGTCGGCGAGTTCCCGGAGCTGCAGGGCACGATGGGCACGTACTACGCGCGCCACGACGGCGAAGCCGACGATGTCGCGCTCGCGTGCGCCGAGCACTACCAGCCGCGCTTCTCCGGCGACGCGCTGCCGACCACGCCCGTGTCGACCGCCGTCGCGCTGGCCGACAAGCTCGAGACGATCGTCGGCATCTGGGGCATCGGCCTCGCGCCGACCGGCGAGAAGGATCCGTTCGCGCTGCGCCGCCACGCGCTCGGCGTGCTGCGCCTGCTGCTCGAGAAGCAGCTGCCGCTCGATCTCGTGTCGCTGCTGCGCACGGCCCACGCACGCTTCGAAGGCGTGCCGGGCGTCGCCGAGTCGACCGATGCGATCTTCGCGTTCTTCATGGATCGCCTGCGCGGCCTGCTGCGCGAGCGCGGCTATTCGGCCGGTGAAATCGATGCGGTGCTGAGCCTGAACCCGACGCGCGTCGACGATCTCGTCGCGCGCCTCGACGCGGTGCGCGAATTCACGCGCCTCGCGGAAGCCGAAGCGCTCGCGGCCGCGAACAAGCGGATCTCGAACATCCTGAAGAAGTCGGAAGGCGGCGCGAACGGCCCGGTACAGCCGACGCTGCTCGTCGAAGCGGCCGAGAAGGCGCTGCACGAACAGCTCGCGGCCGTGACGCCGCACGTGCAGTCGCAGCTCGAGGCGCGCGCGTACACGGGCGCGCTGTCGGCGCTCGCCGCGCTGCGCGCACCGGTCGACACGTTCTTCAACGACGTGATGGTCAACGCGGAAGATCCCGCACTGCGAGCCAACCGGCTCGCGCTGCTGTCCGCGCTGCACCAGCAGATGAACTGCGTCGCCGACATCTCGAAGCTCGCCGCATAAGGGCCGCACGATGCCGATCAGCCCCAACCGAAAGCTCGTCGTCCTCGACCGGGACGGCGTGATCAACGTCGATTCGGATGCGTTCATCAAGACGCCCGACGAATGGATCGCGCTGCCCGGCAGCCTCGAGGCGATCGCCCGGCTCAACCACGCGGGTTATCGCGTGGTCGTCGCGACCAACCAGTCCGGCATCGGTCGCGGGCTGTTCGACATGGCCACGTTGAACGAGATGCACCTGAAGATGCATCGCGCGGCGGCCGCGGTCGGCGCGCGCATCGACGCGGTGTTCTTCTGCCCGCACACGGCGGAGGATCACTGCGACTGCCGCAAGCCGAAACCCGGCATGACGCAGATGATCGCCGAGCGCTTCGAGATCGATCCCGATCACACGCCGGTCGTCGGCGATTCGCTGCGCGACCTGCAGGCCGGCGTCGCGGTTGGCTTCCAGCCGCACCTCGTGCTGACCGGCAAGGGCAAGAAGACGCTCGCCGCGGGCAATCTGCCACCCGGCACGAAGGTCCACGACGACCTGCGCGCGTTCGCGCTCGACTTCCTTTCTCACGAACACGAGTGATGCGGCCGCCGCGCGCATCCTCCCTAACGCCAGACTCACGCCGATGCGCTTCGTCCGCTCCCTGCTGCTGCTGATCTACTTCATCCTGTACACGGTGCCGTACGCCACCGCGTGCTTCATCGCGTTCCCGTTCATGCGCCCCGACGCGCGCTACTGGATGGCGGCCGGCTGGTGCAAGTCGACCCTGTGGGTCGTGCGCTGGCTGAACGGCATCCGCTACCGGATCGAAGGGATGGAGAACCTGCCCGACGGCCCGGCCGTGCTGCTGTCGAAGCACCAGTCGGCATGGGAGACGCTCGCGTTTCCGGCGCTGATGCCGAAGCCGCTCTGCTACGTGTTCAAGCGCGAACTGCTGTACGTGCCGTTCTTCGGCTGGGCGCTCGGGCTGCTGCACATGGTCAACATCAACCGCAAGGAAGGCAAGAACGCGTTCAATTCGGTGATCCGCCAGGGCAAGAAGCGCCTGTCGGAAGGCGCATGGATGATCATGTTCCCCGAAGGCACGCGCACGCCGGTCGGCAAGCAGGGCAAGTACAAGACGGGTGGCGCGCGCTTCGCGATCGAAACCGGCACGCCGGTCGTGCCAATCGCGCACAATGCAGGTCGGGTGTGGCCGCGCAACTCGTTCACGAAATTCCCGGGCGTCGTCACCGTGTCGATCGGCAAGCCGATCCCCAGCGACGGGCTGACGCCCGATGTATTGAACTCGCAGGTCGAAGCATGGATCGAAGCGGAAATGCGCCGCATCGATCCCGATTCCTATCGCCAGGCGGGCAATGCCGGCACGCGCGATGCCGCGCGTGCCTGAAGCCCCCGGATTGCAGCCGTTGCGTACGACAAAAAGAAGCGAACTGATGAAACAGCGTCCGCGGCCACGGCCTGCCGTCGTGGCCCTCGATCATCGCCAGATGGATCTGCCGCTCTTCGACGGGCCGGCCGCCGCACCGTCGGCGCCCGCCACGCCGGCGGCACCGCCCGAAGCCTCGCCCGCCGCCCCGCCCGCGCCCGGCACGGCGCCCGACCGCTCGCGTGTGCGCACGTTCGCGCTCGACAGCCGCGTGCTCGAATACCGGCTGAAACGTTCGGCACGCCGTACGATCGGCTTCACGATCGACGGCAGCGGGCTGTCGATCACCGCGCCGCGCTGGGTCACGCTCGCCGACATCGAAGCGGCGATCTCCGAGAAGCAACGCTGGATCTTCGCGAAGCTCGCGGAGTGGAAGACGCGCACCGAGCAGCGCGCGCTGCCGCAGATCGACTGGCGCGACGGCGCGCAGATGCCGTATCTCGGCAAGACGGTGACGATCGCGCTCGGCGCGGGCGCCGTCGCGTTCGACGCCGATGCGCTGCGGCTGTCGCTGCCGCTGCCCGTGCAGGCCGACATGCAGCAGATCAAGGATCGCGTGCAGGGCTGGCTGCAGGGCGAAGCAAAACGCATCTTCGGCGAACGCCTGCCGGTCTATGCGGAAAAGCTCGGCGTCACGTATTCGATGTATGCGCTGTCGTCGGCCGCGACGCGCTGGGGCAGCTGCTCGAGCGACGGCAAGATCCGCCTGAACTGGCGGCTGATCCATTTCCCGATGTCGATCATCGACTACGTCGTCGCGCACGAGCTGTCGCACCTGCGCGAGATGAACCACAGCCCGGCCTTCTGGCAGACCGTCGAATCGATCTTCCCCGAGTTCCGCGAAGCGCGGCACACGCTCAAGCATCACCCGCCCGAGCTGCTGCCGTCGCTTTGACACCGCGCACGCGGCATCGACGCCCATGAAAAAGGGCGATGCGGGTCACCCCGCATCGCCCTTTTTGCTGCCGCGGCGCGTGACGCGCGCTGCAGCCTGCTCACCCGGCGCTTACTTCTTCTGGATGAACTCGATCTTGTAGCCGTCCGGATCCTCGACGAACGCGATCACGGTCGTGCCGTGCTTCATCGGGCCCGCTTCGCGCGTGACCTTGCCGCCTTGCGCCTTGATCTTCTCGCACGCGGCGTACGCATCCTCGACCGCCACGGCCAGATGGCCGAAGCCGTTGCCGAGATCGTAGGACGGCGTATCCCAGTTATGGGTCAGCTCGATCACGGTGCCGGTGCTCTCGTCTTCGTAGCCGACGAACGCGAGCGTGAACTTGCCTTCCGGATAATCCTCGCGACGCAGCAGCTTCATGCCGAGCAATTCGGTGTAGAACTTGATCGAGCGGTCGAGATCGCCGACTCGCAGCATCGTATGCAGCAAACGCATGTGTTGTACTCCTGTGGGGACTTTCCAGAACCGGGAACTCTACCAGAGTCGGGTGAAACTCGCCGGGGGCGCCTAGCCGGGGGCGCCTAGCCGGGGGCGCCTGGACCAAGGGCGGCCGGTACCGCGCATCGGATCGACCGGCGCGAGCACGCTCGCCACGGCGGAAAACGGCACGATCCGGCTCGCCCGGCTACCGTGCCGATCGGGTAACATCCTCCCACTTCGCACCAAAAACGGGCATGCGTGTCACCGCCCGAACGCGACCACCCACCCTTCCCTGAAGCCACACTGCCGTGCGAAACCGCCGATTCGAGCGCGCCGGACGCGCCACCCGCCCGACCTCGCTGCCGCCGTACCGATCCAGCGAGGCGCGTCGATGACCACGCTCGCCGCCGCCCCCGTGCGCCGCGCGCTCGACACGCGCGCCGTCGGCCTGATGCTGCTGCTGTGCGCGATCTGGGGCTTCCAGCAGGTCGCGATCAAGAGCACGAACGCCGCGATCGCGCCGATGTTCCAGGCCGGGCTGCGCTCGGTGATCGCCGCGGCGCTGCTGTGGGGCTGGGCCCGCACGCGCGGCACGCCGCTGTTCCGGGCCGACGGCACGTTCGGCGCGGGCCTCGCGGCCGGTGCGCTGTTCGCCGGCGAATTCATCTGCGTGTTCTTCGGGCTCACGCTGACGAGCGCGTCGCACATGGCGATCTTCCTGTACACGGCGCCGTGCTTCACCGCGCTCGGCCTGCACCTGTTCGCACCGGGCGAGCGGCTGCAGCGCACGCAATGGGCCGGCGTCGGCCTCGCGTTCGCCGGCATCGCGCTCGCGTTCGCGGACGGCTTCCTGAAGCCGCGCCCGCCCGGCGCATCGGTACTGGCCGGGCTGGCCGGCGACGCGCTCGGGATTCTCGGCGGCGCGATGTGGGCCGCGACGACGGTCGTCGTACGCTCGACGGCGCTCGCGCGGGCCAGCGCGAGCAAGACGCTGTTCTACCAGCTCGCGGTGTCGGCGGTCGTGCTGGTCGCACTCGCCGCGCTGTTCGGTCAGGTGTCGTTCGCGCACGTGACGCCGATCGCGGTGGCGAGCCTCGCGTACCAGTCGGTGATCGTCGCGTTCGTCAGCTACCTGTCGTGGTTCTGGCTGCTGACGCGCTACAGCGCGTCGCGGCTGTCCGTCTTCACGTTCCTGTCGCCGCTGTTCGGCGTCGCGTTCGGCGTGCTGCTGCTCGGCGAATCGGTCGGCTGGCGCTTCATGTCCGCGGCCGCGCTCGTGCTGACCGGCATCGCGCTCGTCAACGCGCCGCCGCGCCGGCGGACGTAAGCAACCGGCGCGAACCACGCGGGCAATAAAAAGGGCTGCCCGTCGGGCAGCCCTTTCGACACATCCGGTCCGGCTTCGCGTGCCGCGCGTCAGCCGGCCTTGCGCACTGCCGCGAGCGCCTGCGCGACGCCGACGTATTCGGCCACGCTCACATCCTCCGCACGGCGCGCGAGATCGAAGCCGAGCGCGTCGAAATCGATCGTCTCGCGATAGTCGCCGAGCGTGTTGCGCAGCATCTTGCGGCGCTGCGAGAACGCGGCCGTGACGATTTCGCCGAGCAGCACGGGATCGACGTCCGGCAGTTCGTGCGGCTCGTACGGAATCATCCGGACGATCGCCGAATCGACCTTCGGCGGCGGCTGGAACGATTCCGGCGGCACGTCGAGCATCTTTTCCATCACGTAGCGGTACTGCAGCATCACCGACAGCCGCGAGAACGCCTTCGTGCCGGGCTCCGCGACCATCCGCTCGACGACTTCGTTCTGCAGCATGAAATGCTGGTCGATGACCGCATCGGCGAACGTCATCAGGTGAAACAGCAGCGGGCTGGAGATGTTGTACGGCAGGTTGCCGACGATCCGCAGCGACGGCTTGTCGCCGGGCGCCGCGAGCGAACGGAAGTCGAACGCGAGCGCGTCGCCCGCGTGCAGCTCGAGCAGCGCGCCGAAGCGCTGCTGCAGGCGGCCGATCAGGTCGCGGTCGAGTTCGACCGCATGCAGCGGCGATTCGGGCGTCGAGAGGCGCTCGATCAGCGGCCCGGTCAGCGCGCCGAGGCCGGGGCCGATCTCGACCATGCGCTGGCCGCGTGCAGGGCCGATCGTCGACACGATCGAATCGATCACGCCGTGATCGACGAGGAAGTTCTGCCCGAAGCGCTTGCGCGCGAAGTGGCCTTGGTGCTGTCTGCTGTTCGACATCGACTGAGTAAAGCGAAAAATACGACGAAAGAGGTAAAGCCGGAACGCGTCAGGCCGCGCGGCGATGACGCGCCATCGTGACGGCCGTATCGAGCGCGGCAATCATGCTGCCCGGATCGGCACGGCCCGTGCCGGCCAGGTCGAGCGCGGTGCCGTGATCGACCGACGTACGGATGATCGGCAGCCCGAGCGTCACGTTGATGCCCTCGCCGAACGTCGCGTACTTCAGCACGGGCAGGCCCTGGTCATGGAACATCGCGAGCACGCAATCGGCATCGGCCAGATGGCGCGGCTGGAACAGCGTGTCGGCCGGATACGGGCCGCGCGCGTCGACGCGCTGCGCGTTCGCACGGGCCAGCGCCGGCGAGATCACGTCGATCTCCTCGCGGCCGAGATAACCGTTTTCGCCCGCATGCGGGTTCAGACCCGTCACGAGGATGCGCGGGGCGGCAAGGCCGAAGTCGCGCCGCAGGTCGCGGTCGATGATCGCGAGCGTCTCGACGAGACCGTCGATCGTCAGCGCGGCGGAAACATCCTTCAGCGGCAGGTGCGTCGTCGCGAGCGCGACGCGCAGCGGCTTGTCGCCGGTGCCCGCCAGCATCATCACGACGCGCGGCGTGTGCGTGCGCTCCGCCAGGTATTCGGTATGGCCGGTGAACGGCACGCCCGCATCGTTGATCGTGCTCTTCTGCAGCGGCGCGGTCACGATCGCGTCGTACCGGCCGGCCAGCGCGCCGTCGATCGCCGCATCGAGCAGCCCGAGCACGTACCGGCCGTTCGCCGCGTCCAGCGTGCCCGCCTGCGCGGGAACGGCCAGCGCGTGGTGCGCGACCGACACCTGCGCACCGCCGGCCAGCACCGCGCGATCGGCGCCGACGGCCGCCGCACGCGCGTCGAGCAGCGCTGCGTCGCCGAGCACGGTGAAATGCGCGTCGGGCCAGCGCTGCGCGGCGTCACGCAGCGCCTGCACGGTCAGCTCCGGGCCGACCCCCGCGGGTTCGCCGGTCGTGATCGCGATCTGCAGCGCGGGCGTGGTCATCCGGAGCTCGCTCAGTTCGCCGGCGCGACGCCGCCGATCTTGTACTGAACGTACGACGAATCGCGCAGCTCGCGCAGCCAGTCGGCGTAGGCCTGCTCGGCCTTGCGCTGGCCGATCGCCTGACGCGCGATGTCCATCTGCTGCTGCACCGACCCTTCCGCTTCGCGGCGGTTCAGCACCTGGATCAGGTGATAGCCGTACTCGGTACGGATCGGCTGGCTGATCTGGCCGTCCTGCAGGTTGTTCATCGCACGCTCGAATTCCGGCACGGTCTCGCCCGGGCTGATCCAGCCGAGATCGCCGCCCTGCGACGCCGAGCCGTCCTGCGAGTAGGTGCGCGCGAACTTCGCGAAATCGCCGCCGGCCTCGACCTGGTTGCGGATGTCGACCAGTTGCTGGCGCGCCTGGCCTTCCGACTTGCCTTCACCGACGCGCAGCAGGATGTGGCGCACGTGCGTCTGGACGATCTTCGGCGCGGCGGCCGTTGCACCCTGGCTCGGGCGGCGGTCGACGAGACGCACGATCTCGAAGCCGTCCGGCACGCGGATCAGCGTCGGGTTGACCTGGCCCGGGCGCAGCTTCGATGCGGCGTCGACGACGTCGGCCGGCAGCGCGCCCGGCGCCTTGAAGCCGAGATCGCCGCCCTTCTTCGCGTCGTTCGCTTCCGAGTTGTTCTTCGCGAGGCGCTCGAAATCGGCGCCAGACTTCGCCTGCTGCAGCAGCGCGTCGGCCTTCTTCTGCGCGGCCTCGATGTCGGCCTGCGGCGCGTTGGTCGGCGCCTTGATGAAGATGTGCTGGAAGCGCAGGTCCTGCTGCTGCGACGCGTTCGGCCCACGCTGGCTCGCGATGTAGTTCGCGACTTCGGCGTCCGACACGGTGATCTTGCCGTCGACCTCGCGCTCGCGCAGCTTCGACAGCATCAGCTCGGTCCGTGCGTCGCTCGTGAAGATGCTCCAGGGCACGCCTTGCGCCTCGAGACGCGCGCGGTACTGCTCGAGCGTCATCCCGTTCGCCTGCGCGAGACGCTGCAGCGTGGACTGCACGGTCGCGTCGTCGATGCGGATCCCGTCGTCCTTCGCCTTCTGCACCTGGATGCGCTCGAGCACCATCTGGTTCAGCACTTGCGCGCGCAACTGGTCGGTCGGCGGCACGGGCGCGTTCTGCTGCTGCAGGCGGCGCGCGATCAGGCCGGCGCGCTGGTCGAGTTCGCGGCCCGTGATCACGTCGTTGTTGACGACCGCGACGACTTCGTCGGCGAGCTGCGCACCTTGCGAACCGAGCGCCTGCGCCGCGGCCGGCGCGGCGGCGAGCAGCGCGGCGGACGCGGCGAGGCTGGACACGACTGCCGCGAAACGAAGGTTTTTCTTCATTGCCACTGAAACTCCATTGAAATCGTGCTGACCGGTGCAGACAAGCCGGCGTTACTCGTAGTTGCTGAAGCGGGACATCGGCGGCGGCGGCGGCGGTAGCGGCGTGTAGCCCGGTACCCCGGCGCGGAAGGCGGACACGAGGCCGTTGTCGACGGTCGACAGGCCCTTGAGCGTCAGCTGCATCATGAATCGCGTCGACGAGTTCTGCTGTCCCGACGAATTGATGCCGTTCGCAGCCCGCTGCACCCCGACCCCGAGCGCCCAGCAATCCGCGTCGTATTGTAAGCCGACCAGACCGTCGACCACGCGATCTCCGGCGAGGTCGTAGTTGAAACGGCCGATCGCATACAGGCGGCGCGTGAGCGGCCATTGCGCGGAGATCAGGAACTGGTTGATCGGCTGGTTGTCGAGCGTGGTGTTCGATCGCGTGTAGCGGTAGCCGACGTTGATCACGCGGCGCTCACCCGGGCTGTATCCGAAACCGACGCTCGACTTCACGAGCTGGTTGTTGTTCTGGTTGTACTGGAACGCCGTTTCCGACATGAAGCCCGAGCCGAGCTTCAGCGCGGCGCCGACGATCAGGTCGGAATGGCGCGCCAGCACGGCGCTCTGGCCGGAATTCAGCGTGACGCGCTGATCGGCGAAGTAGTACTGCTGCGCGATCACGAAGCGCGCACGCTCGTCGCCGGTGCGCGGATCGATGAAGCGCGACGTCAGGCCGGCCGTGATCCGGTTCGCGTCGGCGATCCGGTCGTTGCCGACGAACGTGTTCGGCTGGTAGATCTCCGCGAGGCCGAAGTCCGATTCCGCGGTGTCGAACAGCGGTGCGTTCGACTGGTCGCGATACGGCGTGTACACGTAGTACAGGCGCGGCTCGAGGGTCTGGATGAAGTCCTGGCCGAACAGGCGCACCGAGCGGTCGAAGATCAGGCCGGTGTCGAAGCTCACGGTCGGGATCGACTCGGTGAAGCGCTTCGGGCTGTTCGGCGTGGTCGACGACAGGTAGTTCAGGTCGTACGACGCGAAGTGGTACTGGACCTTCGGCACGACGAAGTAGCCGGGGCCGTACACGCCGTACGCGATATACGGGTTGAAGACGATCCGGTCGCCTTCGGTCGCGTCGGCCGTCGTGATGCGGAACCGCGAATAGTCGGCTTCCGCGCCGAAGTCGAAGCCGCCGACGTTGTACTTCGTGTACTTCACGTTCAACTGCGGCTCGCGGCTGTACGGCGCGATCGACGGCGGCAGCGTCTGCCAGTGCTGGTAGCGCGCGAGCACCGACCACGGGCCGTTGTTGTACGTGAGGCCGGCTTCCTGCTGGTACAGCGTCTGCGTCCCGTTGATGAACTGGTTCATCGACCCAAGGTCTTCGGGATACGTGTTGTCCGAGACCTTGTTGAAGTAGACGTAGCCGCCGAAGCCGCCGCCGAAGTTCTGCTGGTGCTGCCAGTAGATCGCGTAGCGGTTGCGGTGCGCGAGCCGGTCATCCGGCAGGTAATTGGCGGTGAACGTGCCCGAATACGTCGGCGACAGGTAGCGGAACGTCGCCTCGGTCATCACGCCGCGCCGCGAGATGATGCGCGGCGTGAGCGTCAGGTCGCGGTTCGGCGCGATGTTGAAGTAGTACGGCAGCGTCAGCTCGAAGCCGTTGCTCGAGTTCATCGAGAACGTCGGCGGCAGCAGGCCGCTGCGCCGCTCGCCCGACAGCGGGAACGTCATCCACGGGCTCGCGAAGATCGGCACGCCCTGGAAGAACAGCACGCCGTTGCGCGCGGTGCCTTCGTCGGCGCCCGTATCGAAGTCGAAGCGGCTGCCCTTGATGTACCACGCGGGGTTCGTCGAGCACTGGCACGCGGTGTACGTGCCGTTGACGAACACCGAGCGCTCGTTGTCGACCATGTCGACGCGCTCGGCGCTGCCCGACCCGCCCGTCATGTTGAAGTGGTACTTCGGCGCCGTCATGAAGCCCTGGTTCGCCTCGATCTTCAGGTGCGCCTCGGGGCCCGCGAACGACGTACCGCCATTGACCACCTTGACCTGGCCGTACGCATCGGCCATGTCGGTATCCTGATCGTAGTGGAGCGCATCGGCCTTCACGACGGTGTCGCCGCGCCGCAGCTCGGCGGAGCCCTTGGCGGCGAGGTCCTGCTCGGCCGTGCCGCTCGTGTGATCGGCGATCACGAAGGCGGCCGGCTTCGCGCCGTCCTTCAGCGGATGATCCTCGAGCTGGGGTGCGAGACGCAGATCCCACGGCGAGTCGAGCGGCTGCGGCTGCGCGGCCGCGCCCGACAGCTGCGCGTACGACACGGCCGGCACGAGGCCGGGCACGGCCAGGAGCGCGAGCGCGAGCCGCCGTTTGCGCGGCGCCCCGTCACCGGGGAAAACATTCGGGAATAGCGGTTTGGGCGGCATCTATCGTTTGGCGAATCGCCCCTTGTCAACCGCACCTTCACTGCACATGCGCGCACGGCGGGCCGCGCCGTCGCACCGCGACTGCGGCGGAGCGCAAACCGGGGAGGCGATCGGGCGGGCGGCGCGACAGGCAGCGGGCCTGCACGGCGGAAGCTGACGCGGGGCGCGTCAAAAAAGTCGTGGGGTATTATATGGCAAGACGTTCCCCCCTCCCCCGAGTTTCATGACGCCCCCATCCGCCGCATCCCAGCCCGACGCCCGCCTCGACGCCCTGACCGCGTGGCTGCAACCGCTCGCCGAGCGCTATGCCCTCGACCTGTCGACCCTCGCGCCCGCGTCGTCGGACGCCAGTTTTCGCCGCTATTTCCGTGTCGCATCGGCCACCAGCGCCGGCGGCACGCTGATCGCCGTCGACGCGCCGCCGCCCGAGAAGTGCCGTGAATTCGTCCAGGTCGCGCAGTTGCTCGCCGCGGCCGGCGACCACGTGCCGGACGTGCTGGCCCACGATTTCGACGCGGGCTTCATGCTCGTGACCGATCTCGGCCGCACGTCGTACATCTCGGTGCTCGACGCGGCCGACCCGGTCGCCGCGCGGCCGCTGATGCGCGACGCGCTCGACGCGCTGATCCGCTTCCAGCTCACGTCGAAGCCCGACGTGCTGCCGCCGTTCGACGAAGCGTTCCTGCGCCGCGAAATGGAGCTGCTGCCCGAATGGTTCGTCGGCCGCCACCTCGGCAAGCCCGTCACCGACGCGATGCGCGGTACGCTCGACCGCACGTTCGCGCTGCTGGTCGCCAGCGCGCACGCGCAGCCGCAGGGCTTCATGCTGCGCGACTTCATGCCGCGCAACCTGATGGTCTGCGCGCCGAATCCGGGCGTGCTCGACTTCCAGGACGCCGTCTACGGGCCGCTGACGTACGACGTCGTGTCGCTGCTGCGCGACGCGTTCATCAGCTGGGACGAGGAGTTCGAGCTCGACTGCTTCGCGTACTACTGGGAAAAGGCGAAAAAGGCCGGCCTGCCGGTCGACCCCGATTTCGGCGAGTTCTACCGCCAGCTCGAATGGATGGGGCTGCAGCGCCACATCAAGATCCTCGGCCTGTTCGCACGCATCAATTACCGCGACGGCAAGCCGCACTACCTGAACGACCTGCCGCGCTTCATCGCGTATGCACGCAAGGTCGCGCTGCGCTACCGCCCGCTCGTGCCGTTCGCGAAGCTGCTCGACGAGCTCGAGGGCAACGCGCCGGCCGACGTCGGCTATACGTTCTGACTGCCCCATAGAGCCCTGATACCCGGCCGAACATGAGCACTTCCCTGACCACGGCGATGATCTTCGCCGCCGGGCGCGGCGAACGGATGCGCCCGCTGACCGACACCCGCCCGAAGCCGCTGCTCGAAGCCGGCGGCAAGCCGCTGATCGTGTGGCAGATCGAGGCGCTCGCACGCGCCGGCATCGAGACGATCGTGATCAACCACGCGTGGCTCGGCGAGCAGATCGAGGCCGCGCTCGGCGACGGTTCGCGCTGGGGCGTGCGGCTCGCGTATTCGGCCGAAGGCGAAGCGCTGGAGACCGCGGGCGGCATCGCACAGGCGCTGCCGCTGCTCGAGCGCGACGGTCAGCCGGCCGTGTTCGCGGCCGTCAGCGGCGACGTGTACTGCGCGTTCGACTACCGGACGCTCGCGCCGCGCGCCGCGCGGATGGCCGCGCTCGACACGCCCGCGATGCACCTCGTGATGGTGCCGAACCCGCCGTTCCACCCGGCCGGCGATTTCGCGCTCTGCGACGAGGGCCGCCTCGCGCTCGACGGCGCGGCGCGCGTCACGTTCGGCAACATCGGCCTGTACGACACGCGGATGTTCCGCGATCTCGCGCCCGGCACGCGGCGCGCGCTGACGCCGTACTACCGCGCGGCGATCGAAGCCGGCCGCGCGAGCGGCGAATTGTACGAAGGTATCTGGGAGAACGTCGGCACGCCCGCGCAGCTCGGCGAGCTCGACGCGCGGCTGCGCGCCGCGGACTGACCGCACGGCGGGCCGCCACGCACGCCACCGCGTCGTGCAACGCCGCGCGCCACCGCGCACGGCACCGGCCCCGCCCGTCGTTACGCGGCCTCGGCCTCTTCGCCGCCGGCCGCCGCGCGCTGCTGCTGCAGCGCCCACATCTGCGCATACAACCCGTCCGCGCGCACGAGTTCGTCGTGCGTGCCGCGCTCGACGATCCGGCCGTGGTCCATCACGAGGATCTGCTGCGCGTGCACGACCGTCGACAGCCGGTGCGCGATCACGAGCGTCGTGCGGTGCCGCGCGATCTGGTCGAGCTCGTGCTGGATCGCGCGCTCCGAGCGCGAATCGAGCGCCGACGTCGCCTCGTCGAACAGCAGCACCGGCGGATCCTTCAGCAGCGTGCGCGCGATCGCGACGCGCTGCTTCTCGCCGCCCGACAGCTTCAGCCCGCGCTCGCCGACCGGCGTGTCATAGCCCTTCGGCAAGCTTTCGATGAAATCGTGGATGTGCGCGGCGCGTGCGGCCGCGACGACTTCGTCGCGCGTCGCGGTCGGCCGGCCGTACGCGATGTTGTAGTAGATCGAGTCGTTGAACAGCACGGTGTCCTGCGGCACGATCCCGATCGATGCACGCAGCGAATCCTGCGTGACGTCGCGGATGTCCTGGCCGTCGATCCGGATCGCGCCGCCCGCCTGCCGGTCGAGATCGTAGAAGCGGAACAGCAGGCGCGACAGCGTCGATTTCCCCGAGCCGCTGTGGCCGACCACCGCGGTCGTCGTGCCCGCGTCGATCGTGAACGTCACGTCGTGCAGGATCTGCCGCGCCGGCTCGTAGGCGAAGTTCACGTGCTCGAAGCGCACCTGCGCGCCGGCCACCGCGAGCGGTTGCGCGTCGGGCCGGTCGGCCACTTCCTTCGCGGCCGACAGCAGCCCGAACATCCGGTCCATGTCGGTGAGGCTCTGCTTCAGCTCGCGATACACGACGCCGAGGAAATTCAGCGGAATGTAGAGCTGCAGCATGAACGTGTTGATCAGCACGAGATCGCCGAGCGTCAGCTTGCCCGCGAGCACGCCCTGCGTCGCGCGCCACAGGATGAACACGAGCCCCGTGCCGATGATCGCCTGCTGGCCGAAGTTCAGCACCGACAGCGAGTTCTGCGAGCGGATCGCGGCCTTCCGGTAGCGCTTCAGGTTCTCGTCGTAGCGCTGCGCCTCCCACTCCTCGTTGCCGAAGTACTTCACCGTCTCGTAGTTGATCAGCGAATCGATCGCCCGCGAGTTCGCGCGCGAATCGAGTTCGTTCATCGTGCGGCGGAAATGCGTGCGCCAGTTGGTGACCTTCACCGTGAACACGATGTACGTGACCAGCGCCGCGAACGTCACGTACGCGTAATAGGCCTCGTACTTGACCACGAAGAAGCCGAGCACGAGCCCGACCTCGACGAGCGTCGGCAGGATGCTGTACAGCGAATACGAGATCAGTTGCTGGATGCCGCGCGTGCCGCGCTCGATGTCGCGCGACATGCCGCCCGTCTGGCGTTCGAGATGGAACCGCAGCGACAGCCCGTGCAGGTGCCGGAACACCTGCAGCGCGAGCTGGCGCACCGCGCTCTCGGTGACCTTCGAGAACAGGATCTCGCGCAGCTCGGTGAACAGCGACGTCGACAGCCGTACGAACGCATACGCGACGACCAGCAGCCCGACGCCGCCCGCGAGCACGATGCCGGCCGATTGCTCGGCGCGGCCGAGCGCGGTGATCTGCTGCACGTAGGACAGGTGGTCGACGATGCGCTTCATCACGACCGGCACGCCGAGGTTCGCGACCTTCGCGCCGATCAGGCAGGCGAGCGCGAGCGCGACGCGCCATTTGTAGGTGGTCAGGTACGGCAGCAGCGACCGGATGGTCTGCCAGTCGTTGCGGGGCCCGGTCGAAGCCGGCGCGGGCTCGCCGGAAGCGGGAAATCGGCGCATGGGGGAAGTCTCTGTGGCGGTGCACGACGCGTGGATCGACGGCCGGCTCGCGCGCTTTCTCGTACAATTTGCGAACGTTGTATTGTCGCAGAAGCCGCTTCGCGCCGCTGCCGGCGGCCTCGCCGGCCAGCCTGCGCGCGGCGGCCAATTTATTACAGGATGAAAGCCCCCGCCATGACCGATTCGACCCTCGAACTCCCGCAGAAGCAGCCCGCGCTGCGCGTCGTCCCGCAACCGCACGACGCGAACGTCCACGGCGACGTGTTCGGCGGCTGGATCATGTCGCAGGTCGACATCGCCGGCTCGATCCCCGCGAGCCAGCGCGCGAACGGCCGCGTCGCGACGGTCGCGGTCAACTCGTTCGTGTTCAAGCAGCCGGTATTCGTCGGCGACCTGCTGAGCTTCTACGCGACCATCACGCGCACCGGCAACACGTCGATCACGGTCGACGTCGAGGTGTACGCGCAGCGCATGCGCCTGATGGGCGAAATCGTGAAGGTCACCGAAGCGACGCTCACGTACGTCGCGACCGGCCCGGACCGCAAGCCGCGGCAACTGCCGCCGCTCTGACCGGCAAGCGCCGCGACTGCGCGGCGCACGGCCGCGTCAGTGCGTGGCCGTCAGCCCGAACTCCCGCATCGCGGGCAGGAAATCGTGATTCAGCTTCGGCTTGCGCGACAGCTTGACCAGCACGTAGCGCTGGAACGGCGCGAGCCGCTGCCATTGCGCGAGCGCGGGCGCCGTCAGCCCGGCCAGCGCGCTCTGCTGCACGAGCGTCTCCGGCACCGTGTCGACGGCACGCCAGGTCGGCTGCTCGTCCGGCTGGAACCATGACGGTTCCAGATCCGCGTGCGTGCGCAGCATTTCGAACAGCGCATGGTCGAAGTTGGGCTCGATCGCGGTGTCGTCGTCGGCCGGAAAGCGCGCGAGCAGCTTGCGGTCCTCGAGCGGCAGCAACTGCCACTGTTCGAGCGAAATCCGCAGACCGAAACGGTCGAGATTGAAACGCACGATCATCGGGATGTACGTGAAGTTTTCCGACGAATCGTGTTCGAAGTTGAAGAGCAACGGAGCGTCGCTGAGTCCCATGGTCGTTACCTGATGTGGCGGATGCCGGCGCGGCCGGCCTGCCTGAGGTATTTTAGAACCTCTGCGCGCGGGCGGCGGCACGATTGTCGCCGGCCGTGCTTCGAATCAACGGGAGTGCTCGTGAATCCGACCCAATCCGACGAACTGCGCGACGACCTGCACGACGAACCGCGCGGCGCGATCGAACTGCCCGTGCGCCGCACGCGCGGCGGCACCGTCGAAACCGCGCACGACCATGTGGGCCAGGAATGGCCGGTCGCGCTCGTGTTCAACGGCATTTCGCATGCGGTGATGATGTGTACGCCGTGCGACCTCGAAGCGTTCGCGGTCGGCTTCGCGATCTCGGAAGGGATCGTCGCGCGCGGCAGCGACATCAAGGACATCGAGGTGATCCTGCACGCCGACGCGCCGCTGCCGCATGCGGAAGTGCACCTGGAAGTCGTCCAGCAGGCATTCGCCGCGCTGAAGGACCGGCGCCGCGCGCTCGCGGGGCGCACGGGCTGCGGCGTGTGCGGGATCGAAAGCATCGACCTGCTCGACCTGGCTCCGGAGCGCGTGCCCGACACGGGCTTTCTCGCGCGCCTCGCGCCCGACGCGCTGGCGCGCGCGGCGCACGGACTGCCAGCGCACCAGGCGCTCACGAAACTGACCGGCGGCCTGCACGCGGCCGCGTGGTGCGACGCAACAGGCGCGATCCGGATGGCATTCGAGGATGTCGGCCGCCACAACGCGCTCGACAAGCTGATCGGCTCGCTCGTGCTGGCGCGCGCCGACACGACCGACGGCTTCGTGTTCCTGTCGAGCCGCGCGAGCTACGAGCTCGTACGCAAGGCCGCGCGCGTCGGCATTCCGCTGGTCGCGACGATCTCCGCGCCGTCGTCGCTCGCGATCGAGATCGCGAAGGCCGCCGGCTTGCGGCTCGTCAGCTTCTGCCGCGAAACCGGCCACGTCGACTACGGCACGGCCTGACCGCAATCGAGCGATCGCGCCGGCGGCCAGACGCCGGCGCACCCTGCTCCGTCAGTCGAACTGACGGAAATCCGGCTTGCGCTTCTCGAAGAACGCCGTCATCGCCTCGCGCGCTTCCGGCGCACGCAGCATCGCGGCGAAATGGCGTGCTTCCTCGGCCATCCGCGCAGGCGTCGCCACACCGCCCGCATCCTTCAGCAGCGCCTTCGTCACGCGCAGCGACGACGCCGGCAGCGCCGCGAGCTTGGCCGCCTGCTTCACCGCGAACGCGTCGAGTTCGGCAGCCGGCAGCACGCGGTTGACGATGCCGATCCGGTGCGCTTCCAGCGCGTCGAACGCTTCACCGAGCAACAGCTTCTCGGCGGCAACCTGATGGCCGGCCAGGCGCGGCAACAGCACGCTCGACGCGGCTTCCGGGCACAGCCCGAGTTGCGCGAACGGCAGCGAGAACGTCGCGGTGTCGGCCGCATAGACCAGATCGCAGTGCAGCAGCATCGTCACGCCGACACCGATCGCGAGGCCCGGCACTGCAGCCACGATCGGCTTGCTCGCGCTGCTGATCCGCGCGAGAAACTGGAACACCGATGCGGTATCGTCCTTCGGCGGCGACTTCAGGAAATCCTCGAGGTCGTTCCCCGCGCTGAAATTGCCGTCGCTGCCGCGCAGCAGGATCACGCGGATCGCCTTGTCTTCCTGCGCGTCGGCGAGCGCATCGGCCATCGTCTGGTACATCGCCGCCGTCAGCGCATTCTTCTTCGCCGGGCGCGCGATCGTGATCGTCATCACGCCTTCGGCGCGTTCCACTTGAATTTCGGCCACAACCGTCTCCTTGACTTTCCTCTATCGGAATGAAAAAACGGTGCGCGAGCTCGTGGCCCGCGCACCGTCGTCGCTTTGCGTCGCGTCCCGCTTACAGGCGTTCGATGATGCCCGCGGCGCCCATGCCGGTGCCGACGCACATCGTGACCATCCCGTACTTCAGGTTGCGGCGGCGCAGGCCGTGCACGACGGTCGCCGCGCGGATCGCGCCGGTCGCGCCGAGCGGGTGGCCGAGTGCGATCGCGCCGCCCATCGGGTTGACCTTCGACGGGTCGAGGCCGAGATCGCGCATCACCGCCAGCGATTGCGCGGCGAACGCTTCGTTCAGCTCGATCCAGTCGAGATCGTCCTGCTTCAGGCCGGCAGCCTTCAGCGCGGCCGGAATCGCTTCCTTCGGGCCGATGCCCATGATTTCCGGCGGCACGCCGCGCACCGCGAAGCTCACGAAGCGTGCGAGCGGCGTCAGGTTGAATTCCTTCAGCACCTTCTCCGACACGACGAGCAGCGCGCCCGCGCCGTCCGACGTCTGCGAGCTGTTGCCGGCCGTCACCGAACCCTTGTTCGCGAACACCGTGCGCAGCTTCGCGAGGCCTTCGATCGACGTATCCGCGCGCGGACCTTCGTCGAGGACGATCTCGCGCGTCTTCACGTCGACTTCGCCGGTCGCGAGGTTCGGGAAACGCTCGGTGATCGTGTAGGCCGCGATCTCGTCGTTGAACTCGCCGGCTTGCTGCGCGGCCAGTGCCTTGCGATGCGACTCGACCGAGAACGCGTCCTGGTCCTCGCGGCTCACCTTCCACTGCTCGGCGACGCGCTCGGCCGTCAGGCCCATCCCGTACGCGATGCCGAAGTCTTCATTGCGATCGAAGATGTGCGGCGACATCGACGGCTTGTTGCCCATCATCGGCACCATGCTCATCGATTCGCAGCCGCCCGCGAAGATCGCGTCCGATTCGCCGACGCGGATGCGGTCGGCCGCCATCGCGAGCGCGGTGATGCCCGACGCGCAGAAGCGGTTGACCGTCACGCCGCCGACCGTCTGCGGCAGGCCCGCGAGCAGCGCGCCCATGCGCGCGACGTTCAGGCCCTGCTCGGCTTCCGGAATCGCACAGCCGATGATCGCGTCCTCGATCAGCTTCGTGTCGAAGCCGGGCACCTGCGCGACCGCCGACTTGAGCGCGTGGACCAGCAGCTCGTCCGGGCGCGTGTTCTTGAAGACGCCACGCGGAGCCTTGCCGATCGGCGTGCGGCTGGCGGCGACGATGTATGCATCTTGCAGTTGTTTGCTCATTTGAAACTCCTTGGCCTGTCGACCGGAGTTGGCGCTTCAGCGCTTACTCTGGTCCCATGCTACGCACTCGCTCAGTTACGCACCGGCTTGCCGGTCTGCAACATGCCCATGATCCGTTCCTGCGTCTTCTGCGTGCCGAGCAGCTCGACGAACGCGCGGCGCTCCAGCGCGAGCAGCCACTGCTCGTCGACGAGGCTGCCGGCTTCGACGTCGCCGCCGCACACGGCTTCGGCGATGCGGCTCGCGATCAGGTAGTCGTGGTCGCTGATGAAGCGGCCGTCACGCATGTTGACGAGCGATGCCTTGATCGTCGCGATGGCCGAGCGGCCTGCAACCGGCACGTCCTTCGCACGCAGCGGGGCACGGTAGCCGGTGGCGGCCAGCGCGCGCGCTTCCTTCTTCGCGGTGTCGAGCAGCTCGAACACGTTGAAGATGATCGTGTCGGACGGCTTCACGTAGCCCATCGCACGGGCATCGTGCGCGGACGCCGAAACCTTCGCCATCGCCGCGTTCTCGAACGACTTCGTGACGAACTTCAGGATGTCGGTGGTCGCGTTCGCGGCCGTCGCGGCATCCGCTGCGCGCAGCGCCGCTTCCTTCAGGCCGCCGCCTGCCGGCACGAGGCCGACGCCCACTTCGACGAGGCCGACGTAGCTCTCGACGTGCACGACGCGCTTCGCGCTGTGCAGCATCAGCTCGCACCCGCCGCCGAGCGCGATGCCCGACACGGCCGCGACGACCGGCACGTTCGCGTACTTCACGCGCAGCATGCCTTCCTGGAACTTCTTCACGAACGGCTCGATGCCCTTCGCGCCGCCCATCATGAACGCGGGCATCGCCTCTTCGAGGTTCGCGCCGGCCGAGAACGGGCCGCCCGGCGTGCCGAGCTTCAGCGACGTCGGCTGCCAGATCACCACGCCCTTGTAGTCCTTCTCCGCGAGCTCGATCGCCTGCACGAGGCCGTCGATCACGCTCGGTCCGATCGTGTTCATCTTCGACTTGAACGACACGATCACGACGTCGTCTTCACCGGCACGGTCGTCGACCCACGCACGCACGGCGTCGGTCTCGAACAGCGTCTTGCCGTACGTCTTCGGATCGGCGCCGGCTTCGCCGAGCAGCGGCGCGCGGAACACCTGCTTGTCGTAGACCGCGAGGTCCGAACGCGGCACGAAGCGCTGCGCGGCCGGCGCCCACGAGCCTTCGGCCGTGTGCACGCCGCCCTTCTCGGCGACCGGGCCTTCGAGTACCCACGACGGCAGCGGCACGTTCGCCAGCGCCTTGCCGGCCGCGATGTCTTCCTGCACCCACTCGGCGACCTGCTTCCAGCCGGCGGCCTGCCAGCCTTCGAACGGGCCTTCGTTCCAGCCGAAGCCCCAGCGGATCGCGAGGTCGACGTCGCGCGCGTTGTCGGCGATCGACTCGAGATGCACGCCGATGTAGTGGAACACGTCGCGGAAGATCGACCACAGGAACTGCGCATGCGGATGGTCCGTCTCGCGCAGCAGCTTCAGGCGCTCCGCCGGCGGACGCTTCAGGATGCGGCCGACCGTTTCGTCGGCCTTCGCGCCCGCGTCGACGTAGGTGCCCGTCTTCGCGTCGAGCACCTTGATCGCCTTGCCTTCCTTCTTGTAGAAACCGCCGCCCGTCTTCTGGCCGAGCGCGCCCTGCTTCACCAGTTCGGCGAGCACGGCAGGCGTCTGGTAGACCGGGAAGAACGGATCGTCGGCGAGGTTGTCCTGCATCGTCTTGATCACGTGCGCCATCGTGTCGAGGCCGACCACGTCCGCGGTGCGGAACGTCGCCGACTTCGCGCGGCCGAGGCGGCTGCCCGTCAGGTCGTCGACTTCGTCGAAGCGCAGGCCGAACTTCGCGGCCTCGGTGATCACCGCGAGGATCGAGAAGATGCCGACGCGGTTCGCGATGAAGTTCGGCGTGTCCTTCGCGCGCACGACGCCCTTGCCGACGATGCTCGTCAGGAACGTCTCGAGCTGGTCGAGGATCGCCGGGCGCGTATGCGCGGTCGGGATCAGTTCGACGAGGTGCATGTAGCGCGGCGGGTTGAAGAAGTGCACGCCGCAGAAGCGCGACTTCAGCTCGTCCGAGAACCCTTCGGACAGCTTCGTGATCGACAGGCCCGACGTGTTGGTCGCGAAGATCGCGTTCGGCGCGATGTGCGGCGCGACCTTCTTGTACAGGTCGTGCTTCCAGTCCATCCGCTCGGCGATCGCCTCGATCACGACGTCGCATTCGGCCAGCTTCGCGATGTCGTCTTCGTAGTTCGCTGCCTCGAGGTACTTCGCGTCGTCCTTCACGCCGAACGGCGCGGGCGACAGCTTCTTCAGGTTCTCGATCGCCTTCAGCGCGATCGCGTTTTTCGGGCCTTCCTTGGCGGGCAGGTCGAACAGCAGCACCGGCACGCGTGCGTTGATGAGGTGCGCGGCGATCTGCGCGCCCATCACGCCGGCGCCCAGCACGGCGACCTTGCGAATCAGGAAATTGCTCACGGGATGTCTCCGGATAGTGTCGTGCAGCGCGGGATGGGTGGGCTGCACGGCGAAGTGAGTACCAGGAACCGTTGCGTTCGGGCGGCGCGCGGCGCGCACCGCCCGGACTCGCGTCAGAACAGCGATTCGTCGACTTCCATCATCGTCTTCGAGCCGGCGCGCGCGGCGCGGATCGTCGACGCCGTTTCGGGCAGCAGGCGCGCGAAGTAGAAGCGGGCCGTCGCGAGCTTCGACTTGTAGAACGGGTCGCCCGACGCTTCGTTGTCGAGGGCGAGGCGTGCCATGCGCGCCCAGAAGTACGAGAACACCAGGTGGCCGACGGTACGCAGGTACGGCACGGCGGCAGCACCGACTTCGTCGGGGTTCTGCATCGCCTTCATGCCGATTTCCATCGTCAGCTTCTGCACCTTGTCGCCGATGTCGGCGAGCGGGTTGATGAACTCGGCCATTTCCGGCTTCACGCCTTCGGCTTCCGCGAATTCCGTCACGAGCTTGCCGAACTTCTTCAGCTTCGCGCCCATGTCGCCGAGCACCTTGCGGCCCAGCAGGTCGAGCGACTGGATCGAGTTCGTGCCTTCGTAGATCATGTTGATCCGTGCGTCGCGCACGTACTGCTCCATGCCCCACTCGGAGATGAAGCCGTGGCCGCCGTAGATCTGCATCGCGTGGTTCGTGCACTCGAACGCGTTGTCGGTCAGGAACGCCTTGATGATCGGCGTGAGCAGCGCGACGAGGTCGGCCGCTTCCTTGCGCACGGCTTCGTCAGCGTGCGACAGCTCCTTGTCGATCTGCAGCGCGGACCAGTACGTGAATGCGCGCGCGCCTTCCGCGTAGGCCTTCTGCGTGAGCAGCATGCGGCGCACGTCCGGGTGCACGATGATCGGGTCGGCCGGCTTGTCCGGCGCCTTCGGGCCCGTCAGCGAACGCATCTGCAGGCGATCCTTCGCATACGCGAGCGAGTTCTGGTACGCGACTTCCGTGAGGCCGAGACCTTGCGCGCCCACGCCGAGACGGGCCGCGTTCATCATCACGAACATCGCGTTCAAGCCCTTGTTCGGCTCGCCGACCATCCAGCCCTTCGCGTTGTCGAGGTTCATCACGCACGTCGAGTTGCCGTGGATGCCCATCTTGTGTTCGATCGAGCCGCACTTGATGCCGTTGCGCTCGCCCGGCGCGCCCGCTGCGTCGGGAATGAACTTCGGCACGATGAACAGCGAGATCCCCTTCGTGCCCTGCGGCGCGTCCGGCAGGCGCGCGAGCACGAGGTGGATGATGTTCTCGGCCATGTCGTGCTCGCCGCTCGAGATGAAGATCTTCGTGCCGCTGATCGAGTACGAGCCGTCGCCGTTCGGTTCGGCCTTGGTGCGCAGGATGCCGAGGTCGGTGCCGCAATGCGGCTCGGTCAGGCACATCGTGCCGGTCCATTCGCCGGTCACGAGCTTCGGCAGGTAGGCCTTCTGCAGTTCCGGCGCGCCGTGCGCGTGCAGGCATTCGTACGCGCCGTGCGACAGGCCGGGATACATCGTCCAGGCCTGGTTCGCCGAGTTCATCATTTCGTAGAGCGCGTTGTTCACGAACGCGGGCAGGCCCTGGCCGCCGTAGTCCGGATCGCAGCCGAGCGCCGGCCAGCCGGCCTCGACGTACTGCTGGTAGGCCTCCTTGAAGCCGGTCGGGGTCTTCACGACGCCGTCGCCTTCATACGTGCAGCCTTCGCGGTCGCCGACCTGGTTCAGCGGGAACAGTACCTCGGAGCAGAACTTGCCCGCTTCCTCGAGGACCTGGTTGATCGTGTCGGCGTCGAGGTCCGCATGCTTGGGCATTTGCTTGACTTCGGCTTCGACGTTCAGAAGCTCGTGCAACACGAATTGCATGTCGCGCAGCGGCGCGGCGTACTGTCCCATGACTCTCTCCAAAGGTGGGCAAAACGGCTCGAGCTCCTGGCGGGCGGGTCACGCGCCGCTAACGGCTCTCGCTCTGATACGAAACAATCGTCTTTTCCAGCGCGGCCCACGTGAGGCGCACGGCGTCCGGCGAATGCAGGAAGCGTGCGTCGTGATGCAGGCCGAGCGTGAAGCTGTACAGCTCGAAGAGCATCAGGTCCGGATCGGTATCCGCACGCAGATGGCCTTCTTCTTTCGCCTGCGAAATGGCACGCAGCATCGCGGCACGCCAGGCCGTCACGCTCGCGATCAACTGCTCGCGCACGGGGCTGTCAGGCCGATCGTCGTACTCGACCGCACCGCTGATGTAGATGCATCCCGTCGTCACCTCCTGGATGCGCTTCTCCGTCCAGCGGGCCAGCATCGCCCGCAGGCGCGGCAAGCCTCGCGGCTCGCGCAGGCTCGGAAAGAACACCTCGTTTTCGAAACGATGGTGATACTCGCGGACGACCTCGACCTGCAGGTCCTCACGCGATCCGAAGTGCGCGAACACACCGCTCTTGCTCATCTGCATGCGCTCGGCCAGCAGGCCGATCGTCAGCCCCTCCAGCCCGTCACGGCTGGCGAGGTCCAAAGCAGCTTCAAGTATCGCGGCACGCGTCTGTTCGCCTTTTCGCATAGCTATTTCTGTAACCGTTCGGGGGTTCGAATAAAATCGAACGGCCGTACTATTATTGAGTGCGGCCGCTCGCGAAACAAGGAAATTATTAGAAACCGGTGTCTAACCGAGCCGCTATTTTGCGCGATTCCGGCGGGACCGGAGCGGCTTTTCCGCACGAACGTGCGGACAGATATTCTGAAGCGAATGCTTAGTCTGCGTCAGTCGTAACCGCCGACCGTCAGCGCCTTCATCACGACGCGATACGCGGTGTACGCAAGCCAGTTCAGCAGACGCTCGATGCGCGGGCGCGCGGCGAAGCGCGCGGGGTCGATCTCCCGGCCATCGGCGAACGCAGACGCGATCGCGTCGCGCAGTTCGTTCGTGACTGCATCGTAACGCACCAGCACGACGTTCGCTTCATTGTTCAGCATCAGGCTCAGCGCATCCAGGTTCGACGAGCCGACCGTCGCCCAGTTGTCGTCGATCACCGCGACCTTGCCGTGCAGCATCGTCTTGTCGTATTCGGCGACGCGCACGCCCGCGCGCAGCAGTGCGTGATAGAGAAACGGCACGGCCGTATCGAGCGCCGCGAACTCCTTGCGGCCGATCAGGATCCGCACGTCGACGCCGCGCCGTGCGGCACCCGTCAGCGCGCGGCGCAGCTTGCGGCCCGGCATGAAGTACGGATTCGCGAGCAGGATCCGCTGGCGCGCCTGGCCGATCGCCGCGAGATACGCCTTCTCGATCGCGCGGCGGTTCACGACGTTGTCGCGTGCGACGAACGCGACGCTCGGCTCCGTCACGACCCGCAGCGCACCGGCCTTGATCCACCGGTGGCTGCGCATCCAGCGCCGGAACATGTCGGGGAACGCCTCACCGCCGTGCAGCCCGGCCGCGTACTGCGCATACGGCTTGTGGCCGAACTGGATCCGGTGCCACTGCAGCTCGAACGCGGCGCGCACGTCGGACACCGCGGGCCCCGCCATCTCGACCGCGAAATCCCAGCGCGGGAACGGCAGCGTCGCGCCGTTCTGCGCGTAGTCGTCGACGATGTTGATGCCGCCGCAGAACGCGGCCGCGTGATCGATCACCGCGAGCTTGCGGTGCGTGCGCGAGAAGCCGAAGCGGCCGAACAGGAAGCGGTTGTAGATGCAGTGCTCGACACCGGCCTCGACCCACGTGTCGAACAGCGGCAGGCGCGCGGTGCCGATGCCGTCGGTGATCACGCGCACGCGCACGCCGCGTTGCGCCGCACGGATCAGCGCGTCCGACACGGGCCGGCCGGCCGCGTCGTCGCAGAAGATGTAGGTTTCGAGCATCACCTGCTCGCGGGCCGCATCGATCCGTTCGATCAGGGCCTTGAAGAAGGCGCCGCCGCCCTCGCACAGCCGCACGGTGTTGCCCGCCGTGAACGCGAGCCGCGATGCGGAGCCGCGTTCCTGCAGGAACATCTGCCGCAACTGCGCGAAGCGCTTGCGGGCTTCCGCCGTCATGCGGACGAGCCGTGCGGCGCGCGCGACAGGGCCACGCGCGCGGGCAGTTGCAGGATCGCCTCGGCGTTCGACGGCGAGAAGCAGCGCGCGGCCGCCTCGCGGAACGGCAGCCACGCATGGTCGACATGCTCGCGCGGCGACAGCGTCACATCGACGCGACGCGGCACGCACAGGCCGAACCAGTGCTCGACGTTGCGCGTGACGCCCGGTGCATAGCGGTGCAGGTATTGCGGATAGATCGCGTATTCGATCCGGTGGCGCCAGTCGACGAGCGCGGCGGCCGGCACGTCGGGCGTGCCGACGGCGATGCCGGTTTCCTCGACCACTTCGCGCGCGGCCGTCACGGCGAGCGGTTCGTCGAGCGCGTCCTTCGAGCCGGTGACCGATTGCCAGAAATCGGGCTGGTCGGCACGCTTGATCACGAGCACATCGAGGTCGGGCGTGTAGATCACGACAAGAACGGATTCGGGGATTTTCGGCGGCTTCGTCATCGTTGTTTCATGCGGCGCAGGGCCGTGCGTCGGGCATGTGCCCCGAACGTGCGGCAAGTGCTGCGACTGTACCGCAAAAAATGAAAAAGGCGCATCGCGCGCCTTTTTCATGTGCGTCGTGTGCGCGTGACCGCACACACGACCGGGTGCCAGACCTGTTACGCCTTCGGCTGCTCCGGCTGACGCAGACGGATGTGCAGTTCGCGCAGCTGACGCTCGTCGACCGGGCTCGGCGCTTGCGTGAGCAGATCCTGCGCACGCTGCGTCTTCGGGAACGCGATCACGTCGCGGATCGAATCGGCGCCGGCCATCATCGTGACGATGCGGTCGAGGCCGAATGCGATACCGCCGTGCGGCGGCGCGCCGTACTGCAGCGCGTCCAGCAGGAAGCCGAACTTCAGCTGTGCTTCTTCCGCACCGATCTTCAGCGCGCGGAACACCTTGCTCTGCACTTCCTCGCGGTGGATACGCACCGAGCCGCCGCCGATTTCCCAGCCGTTCAGCACCATGTCGTACGCCTTCGCGAGGCAGCGGCCCGGGTCGGTCTCGAGGTACTCGAGGTGCTCGTCCTTCGGGCTCGTGAACGGGTGGTGCGCGGCGACGTAGCGCGCATCTTCGTCGTCGTATTCGAACATCGGGAAGTCGACGACCCACAGCGGCTTCCAGCCGGCCTGGACGAGGCCGTTCGCCTTGCCGAATTCCGAATGGCCGATCTTCAGGCGCAGGGCGCCGAGGCTGTCGTTGACGACCTTCGCGCGATCGGCCGCGAAGAAGATGATGTCGCCGTCTTCGGCGCCGGTGCGCTCGAGGATCGCCGCGATCGATGCGTCGTGCAGGTTCTTGACGATCGGGCTCTGCAGGCCGTCGCGGCCCTTCGCCTTCTCGTTGACCTTGATCCAGGCGAGGCCCTTCGCGCCGTAGATGCGCACGAATTCCGTGTAACCGTCGATGTCGCCGCGCGACAGCTCGCTGCCCTTCGGCACGCGCAGCGCCGCGACACGGCCGTCCTTCGCGTTGGCCGGCGTGCTGAACACCTTGAAGTCGACGTCCTTCATCGCGTCGGTCAGCTCGGTGAATTCGAGCTGCACGCGCAGGTCAGGCTTGTCCGAACCGAAACGCGCCATCGCTTCCGAGTACGGCATCACCGGGAAGGTCGCGTCGAGCTCGACGTCGATCGTCGTCTTGAAGATGTGACGGATCATGTCTTCGAACAGGTCACGGATTTCCTGCTCGCCGAGGAACGACGTTTCGCAGTCGATCTGCGTGAATTCCGGCTGACGGTCGGCGCGGAGGTCTTCGTCGCGGAAGCACTTGGTGATCTGGTAGTAACGGTCGAAGTTCGCGACCATCAGCAGCTGCTTGAACAGCTGCGGCGACTGCGGCAGCGCGAAGAACTGGCCCGCGTTCACGCGCGACGGCACGAGGTAGTCGCGCGCGCCTTCCGGCGTGCTCTTCGTCAGCATCGGCGTTTCGATGTCGATGAAGCCCTGCTCGTCGAGGTACTTGCGTGCCTCGATCGCGACGCGGTAGCGCAGGCGCAGGTTGTGCTGCATCTGCGGGCGGCGCAGGTCGAGCACGCGGTGCGTGAGGCGCGTCGTTTCCGACAGGTTGTCGTCGTCGAGCTGGAACGGCGGCGTGACCGACGCGTTCAGCACGATCAGCTCGTGACACAGCACTTCGATCTTGCCGCTCTTCAGGCCGGCGTTGACCGTGCCTTCCGGACGGTTGCGCACGAGGCCCTTGATCTGCACGCAGAACTCGTTGCGCACGCCTTCGGCGGTCGCGAACATCTCCGCGCGATCCGGGTCGCACACCACCTGCACGAGGCCTTCACGATCGCGCAGGTCGATGAAGATCACACCGCCGTGATCGCGGCGGCGCTGCACCCAGCCGCACAGCGACACGGTTTGGCCCAGCAGGTGTTCGGTCACGAGACCGCAGTATTCAGTACGCATCGACATGATGTTTGCTTTCGTTCGGTTTGATCAACGGGCGCCGCAACGCGCGGCCCGGGCGATGATTCTTTACTTACAGCGGCGGCTCGACGGGGCGGCGGGCGGGCGCCGGAGCCGGCGCCGGAGGCGCCACGACGCCCATCGAGACGATGTACTTGAGCGCGGCATCGACCGACATGTCGAGTTCGATGACTTCGCTCTTCGGCAGCATCAGGAAGAAGCCCGACGTCGGGTTCGGCGTCGTGGGCACGTACACGCTCACGTACTCTTCCGTCAGATGGTTGACCACGTCGCCGCCGGGCGTGCCGGTCAGAAACGCGATCGTATACGAGCCGCGGCGCGGGTATTCGATCAGCAGCGCCTTGCGGAACGCGTTGCCGCTGCTCGACAGCAGCGTGTCGGACACCTGCTTGACGCTCGTGTAGATCGGCCCGACGACCGGGATGTGGCGCACGACCGCGTTCCACCACGTGACGAGCTTCTGGCCGATGAAATTCCGCGTGGCCAGCCCGACGACGAAGATGAACGCGAGCGTCAGCACCGCGCCGATCCCCGGCAGATGGAAGCCGAGCATCCGCTCGGGCTGCCACGATTCGGGCAGCAGGAGCAGCGTCTGGTCCATCGTGCCGATGATGAGGCCGAGCACCCACAGCGTGATCGCGAGCGGGACGAGAACCAGCAGGCCGGTCAGAAACACCGATTTCAGGGTCGTCTTTTTCATCATCTGCCGTCAATGAACCGCGCCGGCGGCGCGGGTTGGTCGCGACCCGGCCGGGCCGCGACGGTCAACTGCTGGCGGCGGGCGCGGCGGCCGGTGCCGGCGCTGCGCTCGTCGTCGTGCTGGCGGAAGGGCTGGCTGCAGCCGGTGCGGCTGCGGCCGGCGCGGCTTCCGCCGATGCTGCCGGCGCCGCGTCGCCCGACGCCGTCGCCGGTGCGCTGGTACCGCCCGAGCCGCCGCGGAAATCGGTGACATACCACCCCGAGCCCTTCAGCTGGAAACCGGCGGCGGTTACCTGCTTGCGAAAGGCATCCTTCCCGCATTCAGGGCATTGCGACAGCGGCGCGTCGCTCATCTTCTGGAGCACGTCCTTCGCGAAACCGCACGCTTCGCATCGATAGGCGTAGATCGGCATGATATTTTTCCCGCAGAAAACTGGAAACGGCTTGCAAAACCTTGAATTATAGCCGAAACCCCGGCGCGTTCCGGCAATGGCCGTGACGCCCGCGCATCAGCGGCGGCGCCACGTGAGCCAGCGTTCGTGTCCTTCGAACACCGCCAGCGAATCGGTCACGGGCAAATCCTCGATCAGTTCGAAGTGCGGCGCGAGCAGCGCGTCGAGTTCCGCACGCTCGATGCCGAACGGCGGTCCCTTCGGTTTCGCCATCACGAAGAAATAGCCGGCCAGCAATCCGTCCGCGGGCAGCAGCTCGGCCATGCGTGCCGCGTAGCCTGCGCGCATGACCGGCGGCAACGCACACAGGAACGCGCGCTCGTACACCCACTGCACGTCGAACGGCGGCCGGTACGTAAAGAAATCGGCCTGCTCGACGACGTCCGCATGCGCACCGAGCTGCGCCTTCGCCGTGGCCACCGCCTGCGCGGCGAAATCGATCGCGCGCACGGGCCAGCCAGCCTGCGCGAGCCACCCTGCCTCCTGTGCGCTGCCGCAGCCGGGAATCAGCACCGTGCACGGCTCGAGCCGGTGCGCGAACACGCGAAAGCCGTCGGGCACGCCGCCGAATTCCCACGGGGTCACGCCGCGCTCGAAGCGCTCGTCCCAGAACGATGCATTGCCGGGGTCGCGCGTCGCGAAATCGGCGGCGGTCGGTGCAGCCGGTTGCTTCGGATCGGACATCGCGGTGCTCCTATCGGTCAGGCGCCGTACGCGAGCGCGAACAGCACGCGCGCGACCAGCGCGCCGACGCCGACCGACAGGCCGAAGATCAGCAGCGCCTGCAGCAGCCGGTTCGTACGTTTCTGCTCGACGAGGATCTGGCGCATCAGGTCCTCGCTCGCGGCGCGCGGCGCATCGTGGCGCGCGGCCATCGCGTGATGGATCAGGCGCGGCAGTTGCGGCAGCGTCTTGCTCCACTGCGGCGCCTCGACCTTGAAGCGCTCGTACCAGCCGCGTAGGCCGATCTGCTCGGTCATCCAGCGCTCGAGGTACGGCTTCGCGGTCTTCCACAGGTCGAGTTCGGGGTCGAGCGAGCGGCCGAGCCCCTCGACGTTCAGCATCGTCTTCTGCAGCAGCACGAGCTGCGGCTGGATCTCGACGTTGAAGCGGCGCGACGTCGAGAACAGGCGCATCAGCACCTGGCCGAGCGAGATGTCCTTCAGCGCGCGGTCGAAATACGGCTCGCACACCGCGCGGATCGCGCTTTCGAGTTCCTCGACGCGCGTCTCGGGCGGCACCCAGCCCGATTCGAGGTGCAGCGTCGCGACGCGGTGGTAGTCGCGCTTGAAGAACGCGAGGAAGTTCTGCGCGAGGTAGTTCTTGTCGAAATCGGACAGCGCGCCGACGATCCCGAAATCCAGCGCGATATAGCGGCCGAACGTGCTCGGGTCGAGGCTCACCTGGATGTTGCCGGGGTGCATGTCCGCATGGAAGAAGCCGTCGCGGAACACCTGCGTGAAGAAGATCTCGACGCCTTCGCGCGCGAGCTTCTTGATGTCGACGCCGGCCGAGCGCAGCGTCTCGACCTGGCTGATCGGCACGCCCGTCATGCGCTCCATCACGAGCACCTGCGACGTCGAGAAATCCCAGAACATCTCGGGCACGAGCAGCAGGTCGAGGCCCGCGAAGTTGCGGCGCAGCTGGCTGCCGTTCGCGGCCTCGCGCATCAGGTCGAGCTCGTCGTGCAGGTACTTGTCGAATTCGGCGACGACCTCGCGCGGCTTCAGGCGGCGGCCGTCGGCCCACATCCGCTCGGTCCAGATGGCGATGTCGCGCATCAGCGCGAGATCCGAGTCGATCACGGACAGCATGTTCGGGCGCAGCACCTTCACCGCAACGGCCTTGCCCGCGTGCACGCCCTGCTTCAGCTTCGCGAAATGCACCTGCGCGATCGACGCGCTCGCGATCGGCTCGCGCTCGAATTCGTCGAACAGCTCGTCGACCGGCGCACCGAGCGACTTCTCGATGATCGCGATCGCGACGGCCGAATCGAACGGCGGCACCTGGTCCTGCAGCTTCGCGAGTTCGTTCGCGAAATCGACCGACAGCAGGTCGCGGCGCGTCGACAGCACCTGGCCGAACTTCACGAAGATCGGGCCGAGGCTTTCGAGCGCGTGACGCAGCCGCACGGCGGGCGGATCGGAATAACGGCGCCCGATCGTCGTGATCCGCAGCAGCAGCTTCACGCGCCGGTCGTCGATCCGGGACAGCATCACTTCGTCGAGGCCAAAGCGGATGACGGTGTAGACAATCTTGATGAAACGGAAAATGCGCATGCCCTGCGGCCCTCAGTGCGCGCCGCGCGGGCCTGGACCCGTGCGCGCGCCGATTTTTTGTTCGAGTCGCTCGACCCGCTTTTCGACCCGCGCGAGCGCATCACGTGCGCGCGCCATTTCGGCGTCGAAGCCGCCGAGCGACGCGCGCCGGACGACTTGCGGGTTCTCGTCGAGCCAGTATTCGGCGACGGAATCGAGCACGTTGCGGCCGGTGCGTCGCGCGCGGGCACCGGCATCGCGCACGACCGTCGCGATCCGGAATGCCGCCGCGTCGCCGACCAGCTTCGCGAGATCTTCTTCAGGTTCCCAGCGCAGGTGCTCGGCCAGCTTCGCGATCTGCGTCGCGAACTCCGCGTCGCCCTCGATCTTCACGTGCTTCATCACGGCCGCCTGGCCGCCCTGCAGGAACGCGGCGACGGTGTCGCCGGCGAGCGCGATCGACACGTCGACCTGTTGCGCATCGTGCGCGTCGACGGCCGACAGATAGCCGTCGGGCTGCACCAGCAGCGTGAGCGTGACGGGGGGCACGTCGATCCGGGCAGTCTTGCCCGCATAGGGAATCAGGCGGTCGCGCGCCCATGATTCGCGCGCGAGCAGGTGATTGACGGCAGCAGCAAAAGGCTTGGCGGCAAAGGTCATCGGGCTGGGAAAGAAAAAACCCGCGCAGGCCGGGCGCCCACGCGGGTTTCTATTGTAACGTCGGATCGATGGCAGACCGTGCCTGACCGTACACCCGGGCGGCAAGCGGTCGCAGTGCGGCGGCCGTCGCCCGGGTGCCCGGCGGCGCGAACCGCCGGGCACGCTCAGTGCGTGTTGATCTGCTGGATACCCGCGAGCAACCAGCCCTGGCTGCCCGACTTCGACAGGTTCCACACCTCGTCGAACGGCGCGGCCGACGCGCTTGCCGATTCGCGGATCAGGCCGTGGAAGCGCACGCTCGCCGACTGCTCGATGCCGCGATCCTCGATGGCAACCAGTTCCGCGTCGAGCTGCACGACGTCGGTCTGGTTCGCCTCGTTGCCGCGCGAATCGAGGTCGATCTTGATCTCGGCGAACATTTCGGGGGTCGTGAACTCGCGGATGTCGGCCAGGTTGCCCTGGTCCCACGCGGCCTGCAGGCGCACGAAATAGACCTTCGCGCTGCGCAGGAACGCTTCGGTGTCGAAGCCGGCCGGCACCTGGAGCGGTGCCGCCGCAGCCGCTGCCGCGCCGGCGGCCGCTGCACCGCCGCCGAACACGCCCTGCGCTTCGTTCGCATAGCTGCTGCCGCTGCCCGCGTAGTTGCTGCCGGTATTGCTCTGCTGGAACGACGGGCTTTGCGAGTAGCCGCCCGACGACGACGCCGAGCCGCCGACCGAATACGCCGGCTCCTGCGGGCGACGGCGGTTCATGAACTTGCGGACCAGCCAGATACCGACCATCGCGAGCAGTGCGATCACGATGACGTTCGCCATCATGCTCGCGAACGCGCCGCCGAGGCCGAAGTGCGACAGCAGCGCCGCGATGCCGAGACCGGCCGCGAGGCCGGCGATCGGCCCGAGCCAGCGCGAGCGGTTGGGCTGCGCGGCCGGTGCGGGCGCGGCCGGGTTCGCACGCTGCGCCTGCGACGGCGCGGCCTGCTGCATCGGCTGCTGCGCGGGCGGCGTGGCCTGGCGCTGCGTGACGGTGGAATTCTGCCGGCCGATGCTGCGCCCGCCGCCCATGCGCCGGGCTTCAGCGTCGAGCGATGCGAACGTGCCGGCCGTGAGCAGGCCGACCATCAGCAGCGTGCCGACCCGTCGAGCCCACGGCTTCGACGGCTTGCTACGGTTGAACAACGAACGCGTTTCGGACATCAGCTTCTCCAGATGTAAGGCGAATGTATGGAAAGAACCCCTTAGTACTTGGTTCCTAGGTGTAAAGCTACCACGCCACCTGACAAATTGTAATATTTGACGGCATCGAGGCCCGCTTGTTCCATCATCGTCTTCAGCGTGTCCTGGTCGGGGTGCATCCGGATAGATTCAGCAAGATACCGGTAACTTTCAGCATCTTTCGCGAACTTGTCGCCAAGCCACGGTAATACTTTGAAAGAATACAGATCGTACGCTTTTTTCAGCGGATCCCAGACTTTCGAGAATTCCAGCACCATCACGCGGCCGCCGGGCTTCGTCACGCGGCGCATCTCGGCCAGCGCGGCGTCCTTGTGCGTCATGTTGCGCAGCCCGAACGCGACCGTGACCACATCGAAGTAGTTGTCCGGAAAGGGAATTTTCTCGGCGTCGCACAGCAGCGACGGCGTCACGATCCCCTTGTCGAGCAACCGGTCGCGGCCGACACGCAGCATCGATTCGTTGATGTCCGTATGCCAGACCTCGCCCGTCGGCCCGGCCGCCTTCTTGAACGACTTCGTCAGGTCGCCGGTGCCGGCCGCGATATCGAGCACCTTGAAACCGGGGCGCACGTTCGCCTGTGCGATCGTGAACGCCTTCCACGCGCGGTGCATGCCCGCCGACATCAGGTCGTTCATCAGATCGTAGTTGCTCGCGACCGAATGGAACACTCCCGCCACTTTCTTCGCTTTTTCGTTTTCCTCGACGCTTTCGAAGCCGAAGTGGGTTTTGCTCATCGCGTTGATCCTCAGTAAATGGCAAGACGGCGCCGAGCGGGCGCCGTCGATTTCAGTGGCAGTGGCCGTGCGACGCGGAGGCCGCCTGCATCGGGGCGTCGCGCTCGACGCCCGCCGCCTTCAGTTTGTCGAAATAGTCGCGCCATAGCGCGTCCTGCTGCGTCGCCAGTTCGTACAGCAGGTCCCACGAGTAGATGCCGGTCGAATGGCCGTCGGAGAACGTCGGCTGCAGCGCGTAGTTGCCGACGCCCTCGAGCGCCGTGATCGTCACTTCGCGCTTGCCGGTCTGCAGCGTCTCCTGGCCGGGCCCGTGGCCGCGCACCTCGGCCGACGGCGAATAGACGCGCATCAGCTCGAACGGAATCCGGTAGCTGTCGCCGTTCGGGTACTGCAATTCGAGCACGCGCGACACCGCGTGCACGACGACGCCGGACGGAATCGGCGTCGTGGAAGTCAAACCGCTCATGGTTGCCTCGAATCGGTCATGCGTTGAATTTCCTCACGCACCGCATTGTGCAGCAGCGAGGCCTGCGCGGCGCGCGTGCGCAGCAGCGCCTCGGACACGCTGCGCTGGCGCGGCGCCCAGACGGGCTGCGGGAAGTGGGCGTCGTTGGAAAAGCGCGGGATCACGTGCCAGTGCACGTGCGGCACCATGTTGCCGAGGCTCGCGAGATTCACCTTGTTCGGCTGCATCACGCGCCGCACGGCCCGCTCGACCGCGTAGACCACGCGCATCAGGTGGGCCCGCTCGGGTTCGCCGAGATCGGAGAACTCGGCCACGTGCGCGCCCCAGATCACCCGGCAGAAGCCCGGGTATTCGTGCTCGCCCGTCGCGAGGACGACGCGCACCGCATCGTCCTGCCAGAGCAGCTCGCCGCCGTCTTCACGGCAAAACACGCATTCCATCGTCGCTCCCATGTGGACGGGCGCCGGCATTGCTGCCCGGCGCCCGCTCATTCCTGGCCCGGTCGGGCGGTCGTCATGCCCGCATTAGACCAGCACGCGCTCGATCCCGCCATTGTTCGCGCGTGCGACATAATCGGCCATCCAGTTCTCGCCGAGCACCTGGCGCGCAATTTCGACCACGATGTAGTCGGCTTCGAGGTTCGCATCCTCGCTGTAGCGCGACAGGCCCTGCAGGCACGACGGGCAGCTCGTCAGGATCTTCACGTCCGGGCCGTTCGCGGCCGCGGCGGCCGGCGCCGGCGCATCGCCCGCCACGACCGGGATCGCGCGCAGCTTCGCGGCACCCTTGCGGATCTCCTCTTCCTTGCGGAAGCGGACCTGCGTCGAGATGTCCGGGCGCGTGACCGCGAGCGTGCCCGATTCGCCGCAGCAGCGCTCGCTCTTCTCGATCTTGTAGCCGTCCTTTTCCGAGCCCATCAGCTCGTTGACGAGCTTCACCGGGTCGATCGTCTTGATCGGCGTGTGGCACGGGTCGTGATACATGTAGCGCGTGCCCGACACGCCATCGAGCTTCATCCCCTTCTCGAGCAGGAACTCGTGGATGTCGATGATCCGGCAGCCCGGGAAGATCTTGTCGAATTCGTAGCCCGCGAGCTGGTCGTAGCAGGTGCCGCACGACACGACGACCGTCTTGATGTCGAGGTAGTTCAGCGTGTTCGCGACCCGGTGGAACAGCACGCGGTTGTCCGTGACGATCTTCTCGGCCTTGTCGTACTGGCCCGAGCCGCGCTGCGGATAGCCGCAGCACAGGTAGCCCGGCGGCAGCACCGTCTGCACGCCGGCTTCCCACAGCATCGCCTGCGTCGCGAGGCCGACCTGCGAGAACAGGCGCTCGGAGCCGCAGCCCGGGAAGTAGAACACCGCTTCCGAATCGACGGTCGTCGACTTCGGGTCGCGGATGATCGGCACGATCTTGTTGTCCTCGATGTCGAGCAGCGCGCGCGCCGTCTTCTTCGGCAGGTTGCCCGGCATCTTCTTGTTGACGAAGTGGATCACCTGCTCGACGACGGGCGGCTTGCCGGTCGTCGCGGGCGGGTGCTGCGTCTGCTTCGTCACGACCTTCTTCAGCATGTCGTTCGCGAAGCGCTGCACCTTGTAGCCGACGCCCATCATCACGGTGCGCGCGGCGTTGATCGTCTGCGGATTGGTCGCGTTCAGGAAGAACATGCCGGCCGCATTGCCGGCGTTGAACTTCTTCTTGCCCATCTTGCGCAACAGGTTGCGCATGTTCATCGTGACGTCGCCGAAGTCGATCTTCACCGGGCACGGCGTCGCGCACTTGTGGCACACCGTGCAGTGGTCGGCCACGTCGTTGAACTCGTCCCAGTGCTTGATCGACACGCCGCGGCGCGTCTGCTCCTCGTACAGGAACGCCTCGACCAGCAGCGACGTCGCGAGGATCTTGTTGCGCGGGCTGTACAGCAGGTTCGCGCGCGGCACGTGCGTCGCGCACACCGGCTTGCACTTGCCGCAGCGCAGGCAGTCCTTCACCGAATCGGCGATCGCGCCGATGTCGGACTGCTGCATGATCAGCGATTCGTAGCCCATCAGCCCGAAGCTGGGCGTGTAGGCGTTGCGCAGATCGGCGCCGTCGAGCAGCTTGCCCTTGTTGAAGCGGCCGTTCGGGTCGACGCGCTGCTTGTACGCGCGGAATTCGGCGATCTCGTCGTCGGTCAGGAACTCGAGCTTCGTGATGCCGATCCCGTGCTCGCCGGAGATCACGCCGTCGAGCGAGCGCGCGAGCTTCATGATGCGTGCGACCGACGCGTGCGCGTCCTGCAGCATCTCGTAGTTGTCGGAGTTGACCGGGATGTTCGTGTGGACGTTGCCGTCGCCCGCGTGCATGTGCAGCGCGACGAACACGCGGCCGCGCAGCACGCGCTTGTGGATCGCCTGCGCTTCGTCGAGGATCTGCTTGAACGCGCCGCCGTTGAAGATCGCGCGCAGTTCCGCGCGGATCTCCTGCTTCCACGAGATGCGGACCGTACGGTCCTGCGTGATGTGGAACACGGTCGCGCCCGGCTGCTCGTCCGCGCGATCCGCGAACTTCTCGGCGAGCGCCTCGTAGCCGAGCTGCACGAGGTAGTGCTGCGCCTCGCGCAGCGGCTGGTCGAGCCGGTCGCGCACGAATTCCCAGCGTGCGCGCACGCGCTTGAGCAGCTCCAGCGCCTGCTGCACGCGGTCTTCCAGCAGTTCGGCGCTCGGGATCTCGTTCGCGTCGTCGGTCTTGCCGAGCGGCAGGTTGCCGCCGCGGAAGAACGCTTCGAGCGCGTCGACGAGTTGCAGCTTGTTCTTCAGCGACAGCTCGATGTTGATCCGCTCGATGCCGTCGGTGTACTCGCCCATCCGGTTCAGCGGGATCACGACGTCTTCGTTGATCTTGAACGCGTTCGTGTGCTTCGCGATCGCGGCCGTGCGGCTGCGGTCGAGCCAGAAGCGCTTGCGCGCCTCCGCGCTGATCGCGACGAAGCCTTCGCCGCTCTTGCCGTTCGCCATCCGGATCACTTCGGACGTCGCGTGCGCGACGGCGTCGGCGTCATCGCCGACGATGTCGCCGATCAGCACCATCTTCGGGAATGCGTTGCGCTTGCTCTTGGTCGCATAGCCGACCGCGCGCAGGTAGCGCTCGTCGAGGTGCTCGAGGCCCGCGAGGATCGCGCCGCCCTGCTTCGACGTTTCGAACAGGTAGTCCTTGATCTCGACGATGCTCGGGATCGCCTCGCGCGCCTGGCCGAAGAATTCGAGACAGACGGTGCGCGTGTGCGCGGGCATCTTGTGCAGCACCCAGCGCGCGGACGTGATGAGCCCGTCGCAGCCTTCCTTCTGCACACCCGGCAGGCCGGCGAGGAATTTGTCGGTCACGTCCTTGCCGAGGCCTTCCTTGCGGAACCGGCGGCCTTCGATCTCGAGCATCTCGCTCTTCAGCAGCTTCTCGCCCGGTGCGTATGCGCCGTCGAACCACTTCAACTCGAAGCGCGCGACCGCGATGTCGTGGATCTTGCCCTGGTTGTGCTCGTGGCGCGTGACTTCGAGCCAGTTGCCGTCCGGGTCGACCATCCGCCACCAGGCCAGGTTGTCGAGCGCGGTGCCCCACAGCACGGCCTTCTTGCCGCCTGCGTTCATCGCGACGTTGCCGCCGATGCACGATGCGTCGAGCGAGGTCGGATCGACCGCGAACACGTAGCCGGCCGCTTCGGCCGCTTCGGTCACGCGGCGCGTGACGACGCCCGCGCCGGAGAAGATCGTCGGCACCTTGTGCGCGACGCCCGGCAGTTCGGTCAGTTCGACCGCGCCGAGCTGTTCGAGCTTTTCGGTGTTGATGACGGCGGAGAACGGCGTGAGCGGCACCGCGCCGCCCGTGTAGCCGGTGCCGCCGCCGCGCGGGATCACGGTCAGGCCGAGCTCGAAGCAGGCCTTGATCAGCGCCGCGATCTCGGCTTCGGTATCGGGCGTCAGCACGACGAACGGGTATTCGACGCGCCAGTCGGTCGCGTCGGTCACGTGCGACACGCGTGACAGCCCGTCGAAGCGGATGTTGTCCTTTTCCGTGCAGCGGCCGAGCGCCTTGGTCGCGCGGCGGCGCAGGTCGGCCATCTTGTCGAATTCGTCGGCGAACTCGTTGACCGCGCGCTGCGCGGCGGTTTCGAGCATCTCGACGCGCGATGCGCGCTCGCGGCCGGCGTCGTCGCGGTGCGCGGTGAGATCGGCGCTGCGGCGCTTGCCGATCTCGGTCAGGCGGTGGTTCAGCGCCTCGATCAGCAGCGCACGGCGCTTCGGGTTGTCAAGCAGGTCGTCCTGCAGGTACGGGTTGCGGCGCACGACCCAGATGTCGCCGAGCACTTCATACAGCATCCGTGCCGAGCGGCCCGTGCGGCGCTCGGCGCGGAGCTCGTCGAGCACCGACCATGCCTCTTCGCCGAGCAGGCGGATCACGATCTCGCGATCCGAGAAGGACGTGTAGTTATAGGGAATCTCGCGCAAGCGGGGCGCGGGGTCGGCGGCGACGGCGGCGGCCGCGCCATGCGGATCGAAAACTTGTGGTGCGTTCATGTTCGGACGACTCGGAGGGCCGATACACCGTGCACGGGCGTCGGCAAGCGCGTGGGCGCAATCTTGGGGAAATCTGTTCTGTTACCAGGCGCGCGGCTGTCCTTCATGGGGCCGGAGCGGGCGACTTGCCCCTCCTGGCCGGCGACAGGGCCTGGCGGCACTCGGAACGATCAGCACGATCGCGCGCGGCGCGCATGCCGTTCGGCCGCGGGGCTGGCTGCGCGCGGCGTCGGCTTCAACGGTGCGATCCGAGGGTGCCTCTGCATCTTCCGAATCCTTGATTCAAAACGGAATTCTAACCCATGATCGGGCCGTCCGTGACACGCCGGACAGGTCGTGGGGCTATCGCCGCCAGCCGCGCCGGGCGGGCTTCGGCACGGTTTCATGCGATCATTCGCCGCCCGTCCGGTCGGTAACCATCCGGTTAAGCCGGTAAAAAAGGGACGTCCCGCGTCGCGCACGCCCGCTCCACGCGGCAGCGCGACCGCTCGCCCGGCATGCCGCTTGCATGCGGGCGGACCCTTGGCGCTATCATTGATCCTTTACCGTCTGCTTCCGCACTGCACGCGAGCGCCCATGGCATCCCACGATTACCTGAAGAAAATCCTCACCGCGCGCGTCTACGACGTCGCGATCGAGACGGAACTCGAACCCGCCCGCAACCTGTCGGCCCGGCTGCGCAACGCCGTCTACCTGAAGCGCGAGGACAACCAGCCGGTGTTCTCGTTCAAGCTGCGCGGCGCGTACAACAAGATGGCGCACATTCCGGCGGACGCGCTCGCGCGCGGCGTGATTACGGCATCGGCCGGCAATCACGCGCAGGGTGTCGCGTTCTCGGCGGCCCGGATGGGCGTGAAGGCCGTGATCGTCGTGCCGGTCACGACGCCGCAGGTGAAGGTCGATGCGGTGCGCGCGCACGGCGGCCCGAGCGTCGAGGTGATCCAGGCGGGCGAATCGTACAGCGACGCGTATCAACACGCAGTCAAGGTGCAGGCGGAGCGCGATCTGACGTTCGTCCACCCGTTCGACGATCCGTACGTGATCGCCGGCCAGGGCACGATCGCGATGGAGATCCTGCGCCAGCACCAGGGCCCGATCCACGCGATCTTCGTGCCGATCGGCGGCGGCGGGCTCGCGTCCGGCGTCGCCGCGTACGTGAAGGCCGTGCGCCCGGAGATCAAGGTCATTGGCGTGCAGGCCGAGGATTCGTGCGCGATGGCGCAATCGCTGGATGCCGGCGAGCGCATCGAGCTGAGCGAAGTCGGCCTGTTCGCGGACGGCACGGCGGTGAAGCTCGTCGGCGAGGAAACCTTCCGGCTGTGCCGCGAATTCCTCGACGGTGTCGTGACGGTCAACACCGACGCGCTGTGCGCGGCGATCAAGGACGTGTTCCAGGACACGCGCAGCGTGCTCGAGCCGTCCGGCGCGCTCGCGGTTGCGGGCGCGAAACTGTACGCGGAACGCGAAGGCATCGAGAACCAGACGCTCGTCGCGGTCACGTCCGGCGCGAACATGAACTTCGACCGGATGCGCTTCGTGGCCGAGCGCGCCGAGGTCGGCGAGGCGCGCGAAGCCGTGTTCGCGGTCACGATCCCCGAGGAACGCGGCAGCTTCAAGCGCTTCTGCTCGCTCGTCGGCGACCGCAACGTGACCGAGTTCAACTACCGGATCGCCGATGCGCAGTCCGCGCACATCTTCGTCGGCGTACAGATCAAGCGTCGCGGTGAATCGGCAGAGATCGCCGCGAACTTCGAGTCGCACGGCTTCAAGAGCGTCGACCTGACGCACGACGAGCTGTCGAAGGAACACATCCGCTACATGGTCGGCGGCCGCTCGCCGCTCGCGCTCGACGAACGCCTGTTCCGCTTCGAATTCCCGGAGCGGCCGGGCGCGCTGATGAAGTTCCTGTCGTCGATGGCGCCGGACTGGAACATCAGCCTGTTCCACTACCGTAACCAGGGCGCGGACTACAGCTCGATCCTCGTCGGGCTGCAGGTGCCGCAGGCCGATCGCGCCGAATTCGAACGCTTCCTCGCGGCACTCGGCTATCCGTATGTCGAAGAGAGCGCCAACCCGGCTTACCGCCTCTTCCTGTCGTAAAGGCGTCACACGATGAATCCCGAACATTCCCCGCTCGGCAAGGCCACCGTCTACGCGGCGCAGTACGACGCGTCGCTGCTGTTCCCGATCCCGCGCGCCGGCGCGCGCGCGCAGCTCGGCATCACGTCGGCGCTGCCGTTCTTCGGCACCGACATCTGGAACGCGTACGAGCTGTCGTGGCTCAATACGCGCGGCAAGCCGCAGGTCGCGGTCGCGACGTTCTACGTGCCGGCCGAATCGCCGGCCATCGTCGAATCGAAGTCGTTCAAGCTGTATCTCGGCTCGTTCGCGCAGTCGAAGTTCGACTCGATCGACGCGGTGCGCGACGTGCTGAAGCGCGACGTGTCGGCCGCGTGCGGCGCGACCGTGTCGGTGCAGCTCGTGTCGCCGCACGATTTCGGCAAGCTCGAGATGGACGAGCTCGACGGGCTGTCGCTCGACCGCCTCGATCTCGACACCGACATCTACGAGCCCGATCCGTCGCTGCTGTCGGCCGCCGACGCCGAGGACGAAGCGCCGGTCGAGGAAACGCTCGTGTCCGACCTGCTGCGCTCGAACTGCCCGGTCACGGGCCAGCCCGACTGGGGCAGCGTGCAGATCCACTACGTCGGGCCGCAGATCGACCACGCGGGCCTGCTGCGCTACATCATCTCGTTCCGCAATCACACGGGCTTTCACGAGCAGTGCGTCGAACGGATCTTCCTCGACATCATGCATGCGTGCAAACCGGTGAAGCTCGCGGTGTACGCGCGCTATACGCGCCGCGGCGGGCTCGACATCAACCCGTTCCGCACGAACTACAACCAGCCGATGCCGGACAACGCGCGGACGGCGCGGCAGTAACGGCCGCCCCTCCCGAGAAGTCGGGTTGCAACGCATCCCGGGCGGCAGACAGCCCGGGATCAGCCCTGCGGCGGCCGCGCCGGGAGGATTTCCACCAGCCGCAGCAGGTAACCGTCGGGGTCCTGCACCAGCATCTCGATCTGGCCGTGCTCGATGTCGTCCTCCCGATACCAGGACGTGCGCGGCTCGACGAACAGCGCCACGCCGGCGGCACGAATCCGGCCGAGGATGGGGTCGAGCGAATCAACCTCGATCTGCAGATTGATCCCGCGCCCGAACGGCGGCGTCAGCGGCCCCGTCAACCAGCTCTCGGGGCTCTGCTGTTCGAGCATCAGCTGGGCGCCCCCGATCTCGAGGTACGCGAAGCCGTCTTCCGGGCGCTCGAAGCGAATCCGGAATCCCAGCACGTCACGATAGAAGCGCACGCTTCCTGCAAGATTCGAGCAGATCAGCTCCGGCACCAGCGCAGCCCATTCCATGTTCTTCCTCTCGGTAAAGTCGTGCAGCACGTTACACGAACGGGCGGAATGCGTTGCGGCGGTTGCGGCCACGCGGCGGAACCCGGCCCTTCAAGCCAGGCCCGGCACATGAAAAAACAGGCCCTGCGCACATGCATGCGCAGGGCCCGTCGCGAATCGGCTCACCGTCGGCGCGTTACTTCGCCGGCGCCTTGTAAGCGATACAGTCGACTTCGACCTTGCAGTCGATGACCATGCTCGACTGCACGCAGGCGCGTGCCGGCGGATGCTCGCCGAAGTACGACACGAACACCTTGTTGAACGACGCAAAATCGCGCGCGTCGTCGAGCCACACGCCGCAGCGCACGACGTGCTCGAGGCCGTAGCCGGCTTCCTTCAGGATCGCGATCACGTTCTCGATCGTCTGCTTCGACTGCGTGACGATCCCGCCCTCGACGACCTCGCCGTTCACCATCGGCGTCTGGCCCGACACGTACAGCCAGCCGTCGGCCTCGACCGCACGCGCGAACGGCATCACCTGGCCGCCGGTCCCCTTCGCTTCGCCCACGCCATATCGCTTCATCGTTTCACTCCTCATATTTCGGTTGCGGATGCGCGCACCGGCAGCGGCGCGCGCGGAAGATCGGAACAACCGCCGCGCTCAGAACGCGGCGTCGGCACTCGCCGCCACGCGCTCGCCGCGCGCGACGAAACCGCCGGCACGCTCGCCGGTCGGCTGGCCGTTTTCATACGTCAGCACGCCGTTCACCCACACGGCGTCGATCCCGTGCGCGGGCTGCTGCGGCTTCTCGAACGTCGCGGCGTCGATCACGCTCGCCGGATCGAACAGCACGAGATCCGCGTGGTAGCCGACATGCACCTCGCCGCGCTTCGCGATCCCGTAGCGGCGCGCGGACAGCGACGTCATCTTGCGGATCGCCTCCTCGAGCGGCAGCAGGTTCGTGTCGCGCACGTAATGGCCGAGCACGCGCGGGAATGCGCCCCACAGCCGCGGATGCGGCAGCGGATCGTTCGGCAGGCCGTCGGAGCCGACCATCGTCGCGGGGTGCGACAGGATCCGGCGCACGTCGTCCTCGGACATGTTGTGATACACCGCGCCGGCCGGACGGATGCGCTGCGCGGCTTCCTGCTCGGTCACGCCCCAGTCGGCGGCAATCGCCTTCAGCAGCTTGCCCGCGACTTCCGGATGCGGCTCCGACCACGTGATCGTGATGTCGATGTCGCCCGTCACCTGCTTCAGGTCGAGCGTCGACGAGCTGCGGCTGTACGGATAGCAGTCGCAGCCGACCGGCTGGTAACGGCGCGCGCCTTCGAGCGACGCGAGCACTTCGGTGCTGCGCCCCCAGTTCGACGGGCCCGCGCATTTCAGGTGCGAGATCACGACCGGCACCTGCGCATGGCGGCCGACGCGATAGGCCTCGTCCATCGCATCGAGGATCGCGTCGAATTCGGTGCGCATGTGCGTCGTATACAGCGCGCCGGCTTTCGCGAGCGGCTCGGCGAGCGCCATCACTTCCTCGGCCGGCGCCGCGAACGCGGAGCCGTACGCGAGGCCCGACGACAGGCCGAGCGCACCGTTCGCGAGCGCCTCTTCGAGCTGCACGCGCATCCCGGCGATCTCGGCGTCGGTCGCCGCGCGGTCGAGGCGGTCCATCTGGTTGTTGCGCAGCGCCGTGTGGCCGACGAGCGCCGCGACATTGACGGCCGGGCGCGCATCGTTCACGGCCGCGACGTAGTCGGCGAAGGTCGGGTACCGGAACGCGCCGCGCTCGCCGAGCAGGTTCATCGGGTCGGGCGGATCGCCGGCGAGCGTCACCGGCGATGCGCTGATCCCGCAATTGCCGACGACCACGGTCGTCACGCCCTGCGAGATCTTCGGGATCATCTCCGGCGCACGGATCACGTGCGTGTCGTCATGCGTGTGCACGTCGACGAAGCCCGGCGCGAGCGCGCGGCCGTTCGCATCGACGACGTTCTCGGCCAGCCAGTTCGACAGGTTGCCGATCGCGGCGATCAGGCCGTTGCGGATCGCGACGTCGCGCGTGACGGGCGGTGCGCCGGTGCCGTCGTACAGCTGCGCGCCGACGATCAGCGTATCGGCGGCTTCGGGATGCGAATGCATGGTCAGTCTCCTACCGGTTGACGGTCTCCGCCGCCGCGGTGCGCATCGAGCGCGTGCTTGATGCGGCGCAGCGATTCTCGGCCCGCATCGCCGAGCCGCAATGCGACTCCGGTGACGAGCACGTCGATCGCCATCATCATCGCGTAGCGCGATGTCGAAGGCTTGTAAATGAAATCGGTTTCGAATGCGACGACCGGGATCAGGTGGTCGGCCAGCTTCGCGAGCGGCGACGCCGGCGCGGTGATCGCGATCAGCTTCGCGCCGTAGCGCTTCGCGAGCCGGCAGCTTTCGAGCAGCTCGGGCACGCGCCCGCTCACCGACAGCGCGACGACGACGGTGTCGCGCGACAGCGTGGCGGCCACCATCCGCTGCAGCACGCTGTCCTGGTAGCTCGCGACCGGCCGGCCGAAGCGCACGAGCCGGAAGCGCAGCTCGTCGGCAAGCGCGGTCGAGCCGCCGCCCTGCCCGTACACGTAGGTCATCTTCGCGCCGGCGAGCAGGTCGGCCGCTGCGTCGAACGACGTGTTGCGCAGCAGCTGGTGGTTGTGCGCGAGCGCCACGCGAATTTCGTCGTAGACCATCGACGCGGGGCTCGTGTCGTCGGCCGGCGCGTCGTCGGACGGCACCAGGAAGCGCTGGCCGACGGCCGCCGCCTGCGCGACGAGCACCTTCAGCTCACGCACGTCGCGGCAGCCGACGGCCTTCGCGAAACGCGTGACCGTCGCGACGCTGACTTCCGCGTCGCGCGCGAGCGCGCCGATGCTCGCATGCGCGGCGCGCGCCAGATCGGCGAGGATGAACGCGGCGACCTTGCGCTCGGCTTCGCGCAGCTCGGGCGCGCATTCGGCGATCCGCGCGACGATGTCGAGGACCGGCGGGGCAGCCGGTGCCGGATGGGGCTGGGCCGCGAGCGGAGCGGACGGGGAGGCGGGCGTATTCATCAGCGGATAGGGGTGTGAAGCTTGATGTTACTAAATAACATCACCGCGCCGATGCTACTTTCTGTACCATCTGCGTGTCAACTTCAGTGCAATGCATAGTGATGATGGAGCGGGATGACATGAAAGTTACAAACTATCAGGAAGCGACGATCGACCCGTTCGGCAAGGGTCTGGGCAATCTGCCGAGCGCGAGCGTGCCGCTCGGCGACGCGGGCCGGCTCGAATGGAACCTGCTCGCCGAAGACGTCAGCCTGCCGGCCGCCGTGCTGTACGAAGACCGCGTCGAACACAATCTGAACTGGATGCAGGCGTTCGTCCAGAAATATGGCGTCCAGTTCGCGCCGCACGGCAAGACGACGATGGCGCCGCAGCTGTTCCGCCGCCAGCTCGACGCCGGCGCGTGGGGCATCACGCTCGCGACCGCGCACCAGACGCAGGCCGCGTATCACGGCGGCGTGCGGCGCGTGCTGCTCGCGAACCAGCTGGTCGGCCGCCAGAACATGACGATCATCGCCGGGCTGCTGTCGGATCCCGATTTCGAATTCTTCTGTCTCGTCGATTCCGCGGAAAGCGTCGACCAGCTCGGCCGCTTCTTCGGCGACGCGAAGAAATCGCTGAACGTGCTGATCGAGCTCGGCGTGCCGGGCGGCCGCGCGGGCGTGCGCGATGCCGCGCAGCGCGAGGCCGTGCTGGCCGCGCTCGCGCGCTATCCGGACACGCTGAAGCTGGCCGGCATCGAACTCTATGAAGGCGTGCTGAAAGAGGAAGGCGAGATCCGCACGTTCCTGCAGGGCGCCGTCGCGCTCACGCGCGAGCTCGCCGAAGCAGGCCGCTTCGCGCGCACGCCGGCGATCCTGTCCGGCGCCGGTTCGGCGTGGTACGACGTGGTCGCGGAAGAATTCAGGAAGGCGTCCGACGCGGGCTTCGCGGAAGTCGTGCTGCGCCCGGGCTGCTACCTGACGCACGACGTCGGCATCTACAAGAAGGCGCAGACCGACGTGTTCGCGCGCAACCCGATCGCGCGCACGATGGGCGAAGGGCTGCTGCCGGCGCTGCAGCTGTGGGCGTACGTGCAGTCGGTGCCGGAAGCCGATCGTGCGATCGTCGCGCTCGGCAAGCGCGACGCGGCATTCGACGCGGGCCTGCCCGAGCCGGCGCGCCACTTCCGCCCGGGCCGCGACACCGCGCCGCGCGACGTCGCCGCGACCGAAGGCTGGGCCGTGACCGGGATGATGGACCAGCATGCGTACCTGCAGATCCCGCCGGGCGCGGACGTGAAGGTCGGCGACATGGTCGCGTTCGACATCTCGCACCCGTGCCTGACATTCGACAAGTGGCGCCAGGTGCTCGTGCTCGATCCGCAGTTCCGCGTGACGGAAGTCGTCGAAACGTTCTTCTGACGCCCATGGCGCGCCCCGCCCCGCCGCTCGCGCGGGGCGGCCGTCACGCGCACTTCAATCTGCCGGAGTACACTGCGCTTTCGTCCTCGGGGCCCCTCGCGGCCGTTGCGCACGGCGCGAGCGGGCCTTCAACGCTGCTTCACTGGAGAAAGCCATGGCCGCGAAGAAGATCCTGTTCCTGACCGGCGATTTCGCCGAAGACTACGAAACGATGGTGCCGTTCCAGGCGCTGCAGGCCGTCGGCCACCACGTCGATGCAGTCTGCCCGGGCAAGCGCGCGGGCGACAAGATCAAGACCGCGATCCACGATTTCGAAGGCGACCAGACCTACACCGAGAAGCCCGGCCACCAGTTCACGCTGAATGCCGCGTTCGACGACGTCGACGCCGCGCGCTATGACGCGCTCGCGATCGCGGGCGGCCGCGCCCCCGAATACCTGCGACTCGACCCGAAAGTGATCTCGCTCGTGCGCGAGTTCGCCGAAGCCGGCAAGCCGATCGCCGCGATCTGCCATGCGGCGCAGCTGCTCGCGGCCGCCGACGTGATCCGTGGCAAGCGCATTTCGGCCTACCCGGCCTGCGCGCCCGAGGTGAAGCTCGCGGGCGGCGAATATGCCGACATTCCGGTCGACGCGGCCGTGACCGACGCGCCGTTCGTCACCGCGCCCGCGTGGCCCGCGCATCCGGCCTGGCTCGCGCAGTTCCTCGCGCTGCTGGGCACGCGCATCGAGCTGTGAACCTGGATTGAATCGAGAAGGAATGAAGTGCCGGCCGGCGGCGCGCCCGCGCCGCCCTGCCCGGCGTTTCAGCGCGCGACCGGCGCCGAACCGACGTCCGCGATCCGCGTTTCCAGCATCGCGAGCGCACCCGACAGCGCATTCAGCACGTCGTCCGGCAACTGCGCCATCGTCTGTTCGATGAACGCCTTGCGGCGCGGCAGGCACGCGTCGAACGCCGCGCGGCCTTCGTCCGTCAGCGTCACGTTGGTCACGCGGTTGTCGCGTGCGTCGGATTCGCGCTGGATCCAGCCAAGCGCATCGAGCGACTTCAACTGGCGCGTGAGCGCGCCCGGATCGATGCGCAGCACTTCGACGAGCTTCTTCTGCGACGAATGCCCGCCCATCGTGTGCAGCGCGACCATGATGCGCCAGCGCGGCATCGGCTGCCCGACGTGCGCTTCGAACGCGGTCATGAACGCGCGATACGTGCGTCCGAATTGCTGCAAGATCGCGACGCGGTCCTGTTCTTCCATGCGCTGAGTTCGTTTCCGGTAAATCGTTGAATCGTTGAATCGCCCGATCGGTCAATCGGCCGCGACGTGCGGCTCGATCTTGCGCCGCAGCGCGATCGGCGGCACGCAACGGCACTGCCACACCGACACCACGGCGACGACGGCCGCCATTGCGACGCCCAGGTGGATCGCGCCGACGAGCGATTCGCGGGCCGCTTCCAGCAGCAGCGCGCCATTATGCCCGGCACGCGTCAGCTCCGCGACGAGACCGCCCTGCGCCGCGCGGTCGATCAGGATCTGCGGATCGGCGAGCTGCGCGTGCCACTGCATCGCGTGATCGGCCGACAGCGCGTTGCGCACGCCGCCCGAGTACATCTGGTTGACGAGCGTGCCCGTCAGCGCGGTGCCGAGCATCCCGCCGACCATCCGCAGCGACTGCAGCAGCGCCGTCGCGATGCCGAGGTGCTCGCGGCCGGCCGCCTGCTGCGCGAACACGGTGAGGTTCGGCAGCACGAAACCGAGCCCGATGCCGCCCGCGACCATCAGCGCCATCAGCATCCAGGTCGGCGTCGTGTGGGTCGACACGACGATGCCCGCGCACGCGATCGCGAACAGCACGAAGCCGACGTGCAGCATCGCGTTCGGATTGCGGATGCGCGTGACGACGCGGCCGTTCATGATGCTGCCGATCGTGATGAACACGACGAGCGGCGTGATCACGAGCCCGGCCTCCTTCGGCGACATCCCGAAGCCGCCCTGGAACAGCAGCGGCGCGTAGAACAGCAGCGAGAACATCGAGAAGCCGGCGAGGATCGCGAGCACGAACAGCGCCGACAGTGCACGGTTGCCGAACATGTCGAACGGCAGAATCGGCTGCTCGCAGCGCTTCTCCCAGTGCCACAGGCCGACGCCGGCCGCGACCGCGACGACGAGCAGCAGCGACGCCCAGCTCGCGACGCCGTACTTCGGCAGCCATTCGACGAACAGCTGCAGCGCGCCGAGCGACAGCGCGATCAGCAGCGCGCCCGGCCAGTCGAGCCGCATCTTGCGATCGTGCGCGACGTGGCGCAGGTGCGGCAGGTAGCGCCACACGAAGAACAGCGACAGCAGGCCGACCGGCAGATTCACGTAGAACACCGAGCGCCAGCCGAACGACTGGGTCAGCACGCCGCCGAGCGACGGGCCGACCGCGTTCGCGATGCCGAACGCGGAACTCATCAGCACCTGCCAGCGCAGCCGCACGACGGAATCGGGGAACAGGTCGGGAATGCACGCGAACGCGGTGCCGACCAGCATCCCGCCGCCGATCCCCTGCAGCCCGCGCGCGAGCACGAGGTACAGCATGTCGTTGGCCATCCCGCACAGCACGGACGCGGCGGTGAACACGACGATCGACGCGATGACGAACGGCTTGCGGCCGTAGTAGTCGCCGAGGCGGCCGAAGATCGGCACCGTGATCACGGAACTGAGCAGGTACGAGGTCGCGACCCACGCGTACAGGTCGAACCCGCGAAGCTCGGCGACGATGGTCGGCAGCGCGGTACCGACGACGGTCTGGTCGAGCGCGACGAGCATGGTGACGAACGAGATCCCGATCATCGCCAGCAGCGATTCGCGGAACGGCAGGACTTGCCCGCTCGAATGGTGGGCGGCAGTATGGACGGCCATTTTTTGTTGATGCAACTTTTGACGAGTCAAACAATCTTAAAATTCTAGCATGGCGGAGTAATCTAGGCTGGCGACGGTTTAGGGCCTGTTCAAGCCAAGGAGAATGATGGAACCGATTTCAATCACCCCCGCGACGACGCTTTCGCAGGAGGATCGGGACGCGCTGTGGCGCGCGAAGCAGGTGCTGGAAAGCCCGTCGCTGACGATGAAGCTGACCGGCATGCTCGGCGCGCCGGTCGAGAAAATGATCGCGCGGCTGCCGGATTTCGCGACCGGCAAGATCAACGACGCGACGCAGCTCGCGCTGCGCAAGTGCCTGAACATCGCGCTGCGTACGCTCGGCAAGCCGCCGGCGCCGGACGCCGAGCCCGACAAGCCGAGCAACCTGCTGCACAAGCTCGCGGTCGCGACGACCGGCGCGGCGGGCGGCGCGTTCGGCTTTCTCGCGCTGCCGGTCGAGCTGCCGGTAACGACCACGCTGATCTTCCGCTCGGTGTGCGACATCGCGCGCAGCGAGGGCGAGGACCTGACGTCGGTCGATACGCAGCTGCAATGCCTGGCCGTGCTCGGCATGGGCGGCCACCCGGACAAGCAGGAAGAGGACGCCGATCTCGGCTATTTCGTGCTGCGCGGCGCGCTGGCCCAGGCGATCTCGAAAGCGTCGTCGGACATCACGACGAAAGGCATCGCCGCGCACAGCTCGGCGGCCGTGTTCAAGCTCGTGCAGACGGTGGCGTCGCGCTTCTCGGTGCAGGTGACCGAGCAGATGGCCGCGAAGTCGATCCCGGCGATCGGCGCCGTGCTCGGCGCGACCGTCAACACGCTGTTCATCGACCACTTCCAGCAGATGGCGCACGGCCACTTCACCGTGCGCCGGCTCGAGCGCAAGTACGGCTCGGTGGCCGTCAAGGCCGCCTATCAGGCGATCGACGCCTCGCCGACACGCTGAACCGCGCGTTCGACCGCGACGCGGCGCAGGAACGCGGCCGCGCGGTCGAGCGCGTCGCGCGCTTCCGGCACCATCGGCGCGTACAGCTGCCACACGTGCGGCAGGTCCGGCCACACCTCGATCTCCACCTGCACGCCGGCTGCCTTCGCCTTCTCGGCGACGCGGCGCGAATCGTCGAGCAGCACTTCGGTGCTGCCGACCTGGATATACAGCGGCGGCAGGCCCGTGAAATCCGCGTAGAGCGGCGACGCGTACGGATGCGTGGCCGGTGTATCGCCGAGGTACAGCTTCGCGGCCTTCGGCAATGCCGAGCCGGCAAACATCGGATCGGCGCCGTCGTTGGTGCGCAGCGTCGCGCCGGTGGCCGCGAGATCGGTCCACGGCGAGAACAGGATCGCGCCGGCCGGCAGCGGCTCGCCGCGGTCGCGCAGCGCGACGAGCGTCGCGAGCGCGAGGCCGCCGCCGGCCGAATCGCCGCCGAGCACGATCGACTCGGGCGGCGTGCCGAGCGCCAGCAGTTGCCGGTAGGCGGCAAGCGCATCGTCGAGCGCGGCCGGGAAGCGGTTTTCGGGCGCGAGCCGGTAGTCGAGCGAGAACGAGCGCACGCCCGCGCGCTTCGTCAGGCCGAACACGAGCGGCCGGTGGGTCCTCGTCGAACAGAAGTAATAGCCGCCGCCGTGGATATACAGCAGCGTGCGGCCGGGCCCGCGCCCCGCGCTTGCATCGGTGCGCTCGAGCCATTCGCCGCGCAGCGGCGCGTCGCCCGCGCCGTAGCACTGGCGCAGCCGGTAGCCCGACGGCGCACGGCGCGGCACGACCATCCGCAGGTCGGTAAAGCGCCGCGCACGCGCGGGGTCGAGCACCTCGCGCGTGGTCTCGGGACGAAACTGCCAGCGCAGCAGCCAGCAGGCGAACTTGCTTTGCCAACTCATCGGACCCACTCCGTCATCGCAGTGTGACGATGGTACGTGCGAACGTTCCCGCACCGCTCGACAGGTGCCTCTATATCAAACGCCGGCGCTCAGTTCGCCGGCATCACCTGGCCGCGGATCTCGCCGGCCGGGTGCTCCTTCGTATGGACGTTGAAGTACCACTTGCCGCCCATCAGGTCGGTGACCTGCGCGTCGGTGAGCTCCTTCGAACCCTTGATCGGGCTCGCCAGCTCGTCCTTCGGGATCGGCACCTGCACGCCGGCGTTCTGGCCGACCGGCGCGGGCCCGTGGAAATGCGCGGCGGTGGCCGGCCCCGTGAGGTGTTCGTAAGTGGCGGCCCACCGCAGCGTATGGGTGGCCGTGTCGTACGTGGCGTCGACGACGCCCGAGCCCTTGGTTGCCGTCGGCGGCACTTCGCTCGACGGCTGCAGACTGGCGGACAGGCGCACCGTTTCGGCGGCGGCGCTGCCGGCGGCCAGCACGCCAGCGAGTAACGCGACCTGGAGCAAACGCAGCTTGAGCATGGACTCTCCTTGTACGACGTTGTACGCCGCCCGAACGGGGGCGCCAGACTGGATGGTAGTCGATCGCCGCCGTCGCGGGCGTCCACCGACCGGCCCTGCAGCGAATCGTCGCAGCGCGCCGCGTCAGTCTGCGTCAACCTGGAACGGACCTTTGCAACCCGACGGCTGAATCCGCGCGCGGCCTTTCGCTACACTTCGTTTCACAGTTGCTTGTTTCCTTCGTCCGAAGGAGTCTGCGAGTATTCACGCGGCCACCCGGCCGCGTTTTTTTTATGCTCGGCCGGCGGCCGCGTCACGTCAAGTCACGCGCGATAGCCGGGATCGAGCCGATCGACGATGCGCTGCAGCGCGTCGAACGCGTCCTGCCCCGCGCCGTGCTTCGGATCGAAATTCAGCGAATCGCGCACGCAGCCTTCGAGCACCAGCGGCGCAATCGGCAGCGCGTCGCCGATCGCATGCGTCGCAATCTGCACCTCGCACGCACGGTTGAGCAGCCACATCAGCGAGAACGTCTGCGCGAGCGTTGCACCGATCGTCACCGGGCCGTGGTTGCGCAGCAGCAGCACGGGCCGCCCGCCCGCGCTCTCGACGATGCGCCGCCCCTCCTCCAGATGCACGGTGATGCCCTCGAAGTCGTGATACGCGATCTTCCCGTACAGCTGCGCCGAATAGAAATTGGAAAACGACAGCCCGTCGCGCGAACAGCACACGGCCATCGTGGGTGTCGTGTGCACGTGCATCACGCAATGCGCGTCGGGCAGCGCCGCGTGGATCGCGCTGTGGAACGTGAAGCCGGCCGGATTGATCGGCCAGTCGGCATGCCCGATCACGTTGCCGTCGATGTCGATCTTCACGAGGTTCGACGCGCACACTTCGCGGTAATGGAGCCCGAACGGGTTGATCAGGAAATGTCCGTCCTCGCCGGGCACGCGCAGCGAGATGTGGTTGTAGATCAGCTCGGTCCAGCCCAGGTAATCGAAGATGCGGTAGGCGGCCGCGAGCTGCACGCGCGCCTGCCATTCGGCTTCGGAAAAGCGGGCGGGACGCGTGAACGGCTGGTTCGGTACACGTTGCATGGGGCACTCCGGTTGCGGATGGTCGCGGCACACGTGGCGCGGGCCGCCGGGCCGTGTCGCCACGTTGCCATGATGGTTGCGCGCACAACCATATCACCTTCCCCGCGCCCCGGTAACGCGGGTTTAGCCGGAGCGCTTCCGTCCCCTTAAAGCTGGTCGTCGACCGGCAGCAGCATGAAGAGGCCGGTCATCAGGTTGCGCATCAGCCCCGCGTGCGGATCGACGTGATAGGTCGTCGGCTCGCCGTTGTCGGTGCCCGTCCACTCGAGTTCGGGCGACCCGCCGCCCGCCGGCGTGACGAGGCTCACGCGATAGCTTTCGTCCGGCTGCGTCGCGCGCGCGAAGATCTTCGCGACCTGCCCGGCGAGCGTCGGGCTGTGGATCACCAGCGCCAGTTCGGTATTCAGGTGCACGGAACGCGGGTCGAGGTTCATCGAGCCGATCACGAGGATCTTCCGGTCGATCACGTACGCCTTCGCGTGCAGGCTCGCGCGCGAACGCGACCCGAACAGGCGCGGGCGCTGGCGGCCCGGCTGCGCCTTGAACTCGTACAGCTCGACGCCGCGCTGCAGCAGCGGCACGCGGTACGGCCCGTAGCCGGCCTGCACGGCGACCGCGTCGGTCGCGGCGAGCGAATTGGTCAGGATCGCGACGCGCACGCCGCGCGCGGTCGTGTCGCCGAGGATCTTCACGCCCGCGTCGTGCGGCACGAAGTACGGCGAGAACGCGAGGAATTCCTGCTGCGCGCCGCGCGTCAGCTCGACGAGGCGCTGCATCGGCGGGCTCACGTACGCGTCGGTCGGCTGCGCGACCTTGTCGGGCGCGTCGGCCTTGAACTCGGCCGGCGCCCACACGAGCTCCAGCGCGTCGCGCGCGATCTGCTGCGCGAGCGGCGTCGCGTTCAGCGGCTTCGCGTTATACGGCTCGGCGTTCTGGCGCCAGTGGCTGCGCAGCTCGTCGCGCATCGCGTCGAGATCCTTCGGGTCGAACGACTGGTGATTCAGCGCACGCAGCGGATAGCTGCTCGCGCTCGACCAGTAGGTGTCGAAGCTCGCCGAGACGTCGTTCGTCACGGGGCCGGCGGCAAGCACGTCGAGGTCGCGGAACTGCAGCGTCGGGCTCGCGCTGAAGTATTCGTCGCCGAGATTGCGGCCGCCGACGATCGCGACCTGGTTGTCCGCGATCATCGCCTTGTTGTGCATGCGGCGCGTGAAGCTGTCGATGCGCGTGAAGAAGTTGGTCGTGCGCTCGACCATCCCCTGCTGCGACGCGCCGAACGGGTTGAACACGCGGATCTCGATGTTCGGGTGCGTGTTCAGCGCGGCCATCACGCGGTCGATGTCGCGGAAGTTCAGGTCGTCGACCAGCATCCGCACGCGCACGCCGCGATCGGCCGCGTACAGCGCCGCGGCGAGCAGCAGCTTGCCCGTCGTGTCCTCGGTCGCGATGTAGTACTGCATGTCGAGCGTCTTCGTCGCGGCGCGGGCGAGCGCGATGCGCATCTGCAGCGCCTGCGCGCCGTCGGCGAGCAGCCGGAAGCCCGACTGGCCCGGATGCGCGGCTTCCGGTGCGGCCAGCGCGTCGCGCAGCGGCGTCGCGGTATCGGGCGGCAGCGCGTGGGAAACCGGGCGATCGAGCGTGGTGGCGGGCGGATGCGTCGCGCACGCGGCGACAAGCGACAGCAGTGCGCAGACGGCCAGCGCACGGGCCGGGCGGCATGCGGCACGCCACGACGGCGCAGCCGGCGCGCGCCGGATGAAAGACGTGAGCACGGGAGCTTCCTCGACTGGCGGAACGACGGTCCGCATTCGCCGCGGCGCGCGGCTGGCGCGCGGTTCCGGCCGATTCTAGTGGGCGGCCGATGACCCGGTCAATCGCGCGGGCGGCAGGATTGACGCCGGGCCGCCGGCGAATGGCCGCCTGCCGGGTGTCGCCATCCCGCCGGCCGGATTCGCCCGCCGGACGGGCCGCGCGCGGAAGCGGTCCAACCAATCTCACTGCGCGTCGCCACTGCGCTCGAAATGGCTGCGCACGTAATCGATATGCGTCTGCATCGCGGTGCGCGCCTCCTCGGGCCGCTGCGCGCAGATCGCTTCACACACGACGCGGTGCTGCAGCAACAGCAGCTCGGACGCCTGCTCGTCCTCCATCGTCATGCCCGCCACGTTGATCGAGATGTGCTCGCGCAGCATCCCGATCACGCTCGTATGCAGGTGCAGGAACATCGTGTTGTGCGACGCGAGCGCGATCGCCTCGTGCAGCTTCGCGTCGGTCGCGGCTTCGACGGCCGCGTCGTCGTTCGCGTGCGCGGTTTCGAGTTCGCGCAGCAGCGTGCGGATCCGGCGCCGGTCGTTCGCATCGGCCCGCAGCGCGGCGAAATAGGCGGTCGCGCCTTCGAGCACGCGGCGGAATTCGAGGATGTCGTCGCGCAGCGCCGGATGGTCGGCGACCAGCTGGCCCCACGGCGACGCGATGCCCGCGCGCAACTGGTCCGTCACGTAGACGCCCGCGCCGCGCCGGCTCTGCAGCAGCCCGCGCGCGACGAGCCGCTGGGTCGCCTCGCGCACCGTATTGCGTGCGACGCCGTACTGCTGCGCGAGCACGCGCTCGGCCGGCAGCCGCGCGCCGGCCGGCCAGGTGCCGTCGAGCAGCGCCGTCTCGATCTTGCGCATCACCACTTCGGTCCGGCCCCGTGCCGTCATCGCTGCCATCGTCGCGCCTCCCTGCGAAATGCCTGCCGCGCCGATTGGCCCAACCAATTTGAGCTGCGGCGCCGTCGCGGGAATTATGCAGCGAAATCGTCGACCCGCATGCCGGGCCGTCGCCCCTGGAGCGAGACATGAACGAAAGGCAGTACCCCGCCGCCGTCCCCGCGCACGTCTACCTGTTCGCGACCTGCCTGGTCGACCTGTTCGTCCCCGAAGCGGGGCTCGACGCGGTCCGACTGCTGGAGCGCGAAGGGTTGACCGTCCACTATCCGCGCGGCCAGAGCTGCTGCGGGCAGCCGGCCTACAGCAGCGGCAATCCCGACGAAGCGCGCCGCGTCGCGGCCGCGCAGCTCGACCTGTTCGCGCAATCGTGGCCCGTGATCGTGCCGTCCGGCTCGTGCGCGGGCATGATCCGGCACCATTGGCCGGCGCTGTTCGCCGACGATCCCGTCAACGGCCCGAAGGCCCGTGCGATCGCGGAACGAACCTACGAACTCGCGGAATTCCTCGTCCATGTGCTCGATGTGCAGCTCGACGCGGCCACGGCCAGCGCCGGGCCCGACGAACGCGTCGTGCTGCACACGTCGTGCGCGGCACGCCGCGAGATGGGCACGCGCGTGCATGGCGTCGCGCTCGTCGACGCGCTGCCGGGCGTGACGCGGATCGAACACGAACGCGAATCCGAATGCTGCGGCTTCGGCGGCACGTTCTCGCTGAAACATCCGGACATCTCCGGCGCGATGGTCCGCGACAAGGTCGCATCGGCCTGCGCGACGGGCTGCGACCGGCTCGTGTCCGCGGACTGCGGCTGCCTGCTGAACATCGGCCACGCGGCGACCAAGGCCGGCGCACCGCTGCCGGTCGAGCATCTCGCGAGCTTCCTGTGGCGCCGGACGGCCGGCGCCGCATCGTTGCGCGGAGACAAGCGATGAGCGCGCGCGCCGCCATTCTCGCGCGCCTGCGCGCCGCCGCGCCGGGCGTCGCCGCGACGGCCGCCCCCGCGCTCGACGCGCGCATCGACACGCATTACGACATGCGCCGCGCATCGACCGAACGCGACCCGCACATGCTCGCGCAGGCAATGCAGGCCGCACTGGCCGCGTCGCACGCGGACGTCTGGTGCGCGAGCGCCGACGCATGGCCCGTGCAGCTTGCCGCGCGCCTCGCCGATGCCGGCGTGCGCCGCCTGCTGCTCGACCCGGCCCGCGCCGAATCCGCGGCGCTCGCCCGCGCCTTGCCCGATACAGTTGCACCGGTACCGTTCGACCGGCCGATCGACGCGTGGAAAGCCGAGCTGTTCGACACGATCGATGCAGGCTTCACCGTCGCGCGCTCGGGCATCGCGGCCACCGGCACCGTCGTGCTCGCACCCGATGCCGGCACGCCGCGCACCGTGTCGCTGGTGCCGCCGCTGCATGTCGCGCTCGTCCATGCGAACACGCTGCATGCCGACCTGCACGCGGCCGTGCATGCGGAGCGCTGGCACGCCGGCATGCCGACCAACCTCGTGCTGGTGTCGGGCCCGTCGAAGACTTCCGACATCCAGCAGACGCTCGCCTACGGCGCACACGGCCCGCGCCGCCTGTGGGTCGTGATCGTCACCGATTCGGCCGCCCCGTCGGCCGCACCCGCCTGCGAGGACCCGCCGCGATGAGCGACCACACGCTGCAATTCGTCGCCCCCGGCGACTTCAAGACCCGCGCACGCGCCGCGCTCGACGATCCCGCGTTGCGCCAGAGCTTTCGCGGCGCGATGGACTTCCTGCAGGGCAAGCGCGCGACGCAATTCCCCGACGACACCGAACTGCAACAGCTGCGCGATCTCGGCGAAGCCGTGCGCCAGCACGCGCTCGCGCAACTGCCCGCGCTGCTCGAACGGCTGGAGACGACGCTCACCGCCGCCGGCGTGCGCGTGCACTGGGCCGAGACGGCCGCCGACGCGAACGCGATCGTGCTCGGCATCGCGCAGGCGAAGAAGGCGCGCCGCGTAATCAAGGGCAAGTCGATGGCGAGCGAGGAAATCGAGCTGAACCATTACCTCGCGGAGCACGGCGTCGACTGCATCGAATCCGACATGGGCGAATTCATCGTGCAGCTCGCGGGCGAAAAGCCGTCGCACATCGTGATGCCGGCGATCCACAAGACGCGCGGCGACATCGCCGAGCTGTTCGAGGCACACATCCCCGGCACGCGCTACACGGAAGACGTCGACGAACTGATCCAGACCGGCCGGCGCGCGCTGCGCCGCGCGTTCGCCGAAGCCGACATCGGCCTGTCGGGCGTGAACTTCGCGGCGGCCGACACGGGCACGCTGTGGCTCGTCGAGAACGAAGGCAACGGCCGCCTGTCGACGACGGTGCCCGACACGCACATCGCGATCATGGGGATCGAGAAGGTCGTCGAGAAGCTCGAGCACATCGTGCCGCTGTCGAGCCTGCTCACGCGCTCGGCCACCGGCCAGGCGATCACGACCTACTTCAACCTGATCTCGGGCCCGCGCCGCGACGGCGAACGCGACGGCCCGCGCGAGCTGCATCTCGTGCTGCTCGACAACGGCCGCACGCAGGCGTACGCGGACGAACAGCTGCGCGCGACGCTGCAGTGCATCCGCTGCGGCGCATGCATGAACCACTGCCCCGTCTACACGCGCATCGGCGGCCACGCGTACGGCACCACCTACCCGGGCCCGATCGGCAAGATCATCTCGCCGCACCTGCTCGGCCTCGACGCGACGGCCGACCTGCCGACCGCGTCGACGCTGTGCGGCGCATGCGGCGAGGTCTGCCCGGTGCGGATCCCGATCCCGCAGCTGCTCGTGCGGCTGCGCACCGAGGCGAACCGCAAGCCCGACGAGCCCGTCGCGCATCCGCTGCGCGGCCAGGGCGCGAACTACAACCGCGCGGAAGACCTCGTGTGGCGCTTCTGGTCGGGCGCGTTCGCGCATCCGCGCGCGTACCGCGCATTCCGCTGGACCGCGACGCGCCTGCATGCGCTGACGCCCGCGAAACAGATGGGCTGGACGCAGCACCGCACGCCGCTCGAACCGGCGCCGCGCAGCCTGTCCGACCTGTTGCGCGCACGCGGCCAGCCCGAATAGCGCATCCGCTTTCAAACCCGTACCCCTAAAAATCCATGGAGGAGACACCCATGCAGGTTTGGCATCAGATCTACACGCCGCTCGGCAGCCTCGGGATGTCGGCGTTCGTCGCCGCGATTCCGATCATCTTCTTTTTCATCGCGCTCGCCGCGCTGCGGATGAAAGGCCATGTCGCGGCCGCAATCACGCTGCTGCTGTCGCTCGGCGTCGCGATCCTCGCGTACGGGATGCCGGTGCCGCAGGCGCTCGCCGCGGCCGGCTTCGGCTTCGCCTACGGCCTGTGGCCGATCGCGTGGATCATCGTCGCGGCCGTGTTCCTGTACAAGATCGTCGTGAAGACCGGCCAGTTCGACATCATCCGCGCGTCCGTGCTGTCGATCACCGACGACCAGCGCCTGCAGATGCTGCTGATCGGCTTCTCGTTCGGCGCGTTCCTCGAAGGCGCGGCCGGATTCGGCGCGCCCGTCGCGATCACGGCCGCGCTGCTCGTCGGCCTCGGCTTCAAGCCGCTGCACGCGGCCGGGCTGTGCCTGATCGCGAACACCGCGCCGGTCGCGTTCGGTGCGATGGGCATTCCGATCATCGTCGCCGGGCAGGTGACGGGCATCGATCCGTTCCACATCGGCGCGATGGCCGGCCGCCAGTTGCCGCTGCTGTCGCTCGCGGTGCCGTTCTGGCTCGTGTTCATGATGGACGGGCTGCGCGGCGTGCGGCAGACCTGGCCGGCCGCGCTCGTCGCGGGCGGCAGCTTCGCGGTCACGCAGTACTTCACGTCGAACCACATCGGGCCCGAGCTGCCGGACATCACGTCGTCGCTCGTCAGCCTCGTCGCGCTCGCGACGTTCCTGAAGGTATGGCAGCCGCGTACCGCGAAGCAGCCGGCCGGCGGCCTCGTCGCGTCCGGCGGCGGCGCGGCGCTGGCCGGGTTCGGCGCAGGCGGCAACGGCTTCGGCACCGGCGCGAGCCGGCAGGCATCGCCGTACACGCTCGCGCAGACGGTGCGCGCGTGGTCGCCGTTCCTGATCCTGACGGCCGTCGTCACGGTCTGGAGCATCGCGCCGTTCAAGGCGCTGTTCGCCGCGCACGGCGCACTCGCGTCGACCGTGCTGAAGTTCCATGTGGCCGGGCTCGACCAGCTCGTCGTGAAGACCGCGCCGATCGCCGCGACGCCGAAGGCGCTCGACGCGGTGCTGAAGATCGATCTGGTGTCGGCGGTCGGCAGCGCGATTCTCGTGACTGCGCTGATCTCGATGGCGCTGTTGCGGATGAAGCCGCGCGACGCGCTCGTCACGTTCGGCGAGACGCTGAAGGAGTTGACGCGCCCGATCCTGTCGATCGGCCTCGTGCTCGCGTTCGCGTTCGTCGCGAACTACTCGGGGATGTCGTCGACGCTCGCGCTGATGCTGGCCGCGACCGGCGCCGCCTTCCCGTTCTTCTCGCCGTTCCTCGGCTGGCTCGGCGTGTTCCTGACGGGCTCGGATACCTCGTCGAACGCGCTGTTCTGCTCGCTGCAGCAGGCCACCGCGCATCAGCTCGGCGTGCCCGAAACGCTCGCGGTCGCCGCGAACACGACGGGCGGCGTGACCGCGAAGATGATCTCGCCGCAGTCGATCGCGGTGGCGTGCGCGGCGACGGGCCTCGTCGGCAAGGAGTCGGAGCTGTTCCGCTTCACGGTGCGCCACAGCCTGCTGTTCGCGGTGGTCGTCGGGCTCATCACGCTCGTGCAGGCGTACGTGCTGCCGGGGATGGTGCCGTAAGCGGCGCGCCGCCGGCCCAAAAAACAAAACCCCACGCCCGAACGAGCGTGGGGTTTTTCCTTTCGCGTACCGATCGCCGGCGCGAGCCGGCGATCCGTCATGCGCGTGGCGCGATCAGCTGCCCTTCGCGATGCGATCCTGGATGTGCTGCGCACGGCTCGCCGACGACGGGTGCGAGCTCATCATCGAGCTCTGGCCGCCGTCCATCTGCGCGAGCTTCTGGAAGCCGGTGACGAGGCCCTTCTGGCTCATGCCCTTCTGCTTCATCAGGTCGAACGAGTAGTCGTCCGCCGCACTTTCCTGCGTCTGCGAGAACTGCGCGTTGATGAACTTCTCGGTGATGTCGCCGAGCTGCGAGCTCGACAGGGCCGCCACGCCCGGCGATGCCGCGCCGGCCGCGCTGCGCGCTGCGCTCACCGCGTACGCGGTCTGCATGGCCTTCTTCGAGTGACCCAGTGCAACGTGGCCCATTTCATGGCCGATCACGCCGCGCAGCTCGTCGTCGTTCATCATGTCCATCAGGCCGCTGTACACGCGCACGCAGCCGTTGCCCATCGCCCACGCGTTGACGTCCTTGGTCATGTAGACCTTGTAGTTGATCTTCTGGCCGTTCAGCGTCATGTCGCCGAAGCCCTTCATCACCTTCGTCAGGCGCTTCGCGTACGCGCTGTTCGCCGGCGCGATCTTCGACTCGGCATCGCTCGACTTGCACGATTCGTTCGACAGTGCGGCGATGTCGCTGTCCGACAGCGTCGCCGCCTTGTACAGGTTCGTCCCCGCCGACGTCAGGCTGTTCGCGTCAAGGCTCTGCACCCCGCCGCATGCGCTCAACAGAAACGCCACGCCACACGCCGCCACCGCTTTCTTGAGTTGCATCCCGGAATCCCTCGATAGTTGTATTTGGGAGCGGCGATTTTGCATAATCCGGCAGAAAATTACCAGATGTTTACATCACATGACACGTTCATTACTCGGCGGATTGAGATGAAGCGGCGATCCGGCACCGAATTGGTGACGAAAAACGCGGCAATCGCCGCGCTCGGGCGACGATCGGGCGGGAAACCGGGCGGGCCGCCGCTCAGGCGGTCTGGTCGCGGCGCCGCGTCAGCCGCCGCGCGACCAGCATCGGCAGCCGCACCGCGAAGCCGGCGAACAGGCGCAGGTGCATCCACGCGAGCAGCGCGTTGTCGCGGCCATAGTGGAAGTGCGAGACGCCGCCCTCGTGCCGGCCGAAATAGCGCACCGGTGCGTCGATGCGGATCGGGCGCACGCCGGCCCAGCACAGCCGCACGGCCGCTTCCGGATCGAAGTCGAACCCGCGCATCCACGGCTGGCGCCGCATGATCGCCGCGAGCGGCGCGACCGGATACACGCGAAACCCGTACAGCGAATCGCCGATGCCGGCCCACAGCGTCTCGAGGTCGGCCCAGGCGTTCGACAGCCGGCGGCCCTGCACGCGCAACTGCGGCGCGCTCGCGTCGAACTTCGGCACGCCGAGCACCATCGCGTCGGTCTCGGCCTGCGACGCGGCCATGAAGGCGGGAATCAGGTCGGCCGGATGCTGGCCGTCGGAATCCATCGTCAGCACGTGCGTGAAGCCGCTCGCGGCCGCCGCGTCGAGCCCCGCGAGCACCGCGGCGCCCTTGCCGCGATTCTCCGGCAGCACGATCACGCGCAAGCCGGAGTCGCGCTCGGCCATCGCCTGCAGCCGCTCGGCGCTGCCGTCGGTGCTGCCGTCGACGACGACCCACACCGGGTTCCATTGCGCGCGCGCATTGCGCACGGTCGCATCGACCTTGACGCCCGGGTTGTAGCTCGGGATCAGCACGAGATGGGTGGACGAGGCGTGCAGCTTGGACATGGAAACAGCCGATTGCGAAGACGGGGATCCTGACAAAAGTTTATGACGTGCCGGCGAACGGCGGCAGGCTTCGTCGACCAGGAGATCGTCGACGCCGTGCGCCGGTTGTCCGATCGTGAGGTTCTCGCGCTTCATGACAGCCACTCCATTGCATGCCCCGCGCTGGCCTCGATCTCGACCAGCAGGTCGTCTCGGCACACGTCCGCGTGAACGAACAGCGGCCGCACGTGAGGGCCGGCCGCATCGCGCAGCACGCGCCCGATCGCGGCGAGCGCCGCGGCATCGCCGGCGTCGCGCACGTAGACGCGATAGCTCAGGTCGGCAAGCGAGAACGGGCCGTGCCCCTGCCGCGCGGCCTGCCCGAGCACGGCCGCGAGGTTCGCGACCGTCTCGCGCGTCTGCGCGACGACGTCGCCGTGATGCACGGTGCGGTGCCCGACGATGCTCGCGGTACCCGATACGAACAGCACCGGCGCCGCGTCGCCGTCGCCCCATGCGGCGGCGCGCGCGAACGTCGGCGCACGCGGGCCGTACTGCGCCGGGTAGTGGAACGCGCTGACCTGGCGCGGGTTCTCGACCGGATCGGCCGGCGTGCGGCTCGCGAGAAAATGAATCGCGAGCGGCGCGGCCGGCGGTGCATCACCCGCGACCGGCACGACCGAGCCGAGCGCGCAGGCGGCCGGCACGCCGCCCGTCAGCGCACGGCGGCACGCGTCGAACGCATGCTGGCGGCCGATATTGAACTGACGGTAGCGCTCGATCCCGAACTGCACCGCGTTGATTGCCGGCACCGTGTTCCAGATGCGCAGCGGATGCGGCATGCCGAGCGTATCGAGCAGGTCGAACAGCATGCGGTAGGCATCGAACGTCGCGCGCTCGAGCGGCGTATCGCCGCCGTGCTGCGGATCGTGCGCGGCCTGCGCCTCGTGCACGACGAGGCTGCCGAACACGAGGCCGGCCGATTCGCTGTAACGGTAGTGCAGCGCGCCGTGCCGTTCGCTGCGCAGGTCGTGCGCGTCGCATTGCCAGAATTCGCAGACGGCGTCGTCCGGTGCGGCATCGGCACCGAGCAGCGCCATCTGCACCGGTGCGACCGGCAGGTCGGGCACGCGGCCGGCGAGCATCCGTTCCGCCGCACCGGCATGCGAGCCGGCCGCGCCGATGCACACCGCCCCCAGCGCGCCCGGCACGACGCGCTCGAAGCGCGCATCGTCCAGCAACGCGACGAGCCGTGCATGGCTCATCTGGACGAGCCGCAGTGCGCGGTCGCCGCCCTGCGCGAACGGCGCGGTGGCGGACGGCAGCGAACACGGGCGCCGTTCGGCGTCGACTGGATGCACGGACACTTCGATTTCCTCTCTATGCGGCGCAGGCCGCGCGGCAACACGGCCCTGCGCCGCGTTGCGTTACTCGACGGACGCCGCGCGCGTCGTCACGCGAGCCCGCCGTTGACGGACAGCACCTGCCCCGTCACATAGGCCGCGGCGTCGGACACGAGATATGCGACCATCGCCGCGACTTCGTCGGGCCGGCCCGCGCGTTGCGCGGGCACGAGCTGCTTGATGCGTTCGGCCGGAAATGCCTGTTCGGCCATCGGCGATTCGATGATGCCGGGCGCCACCGCGTTCACGGTGATGCCGCGCGACGCGAGCTCCAGCGACAGCGACTTCGTCGCGCCGATCAACCCTGCCTTCGCGGCCGCGTAGTTGGCCTGCCCGCGGTTGCCGGTCACGCCGGCCACCGACGCGATGTTGACGATCCGCCCGCGTCGCGTGCGGATCATCGGCAACAGCAGCGGCTGCGTGACGTTGAAAAAGCCGTTGAGCGTCACGTCGATCACGCTGTGCCACTGCCGGCGCGACATGCCGGCCATCGGCGCGTCGTCGTGAATGCCCGCGTTGTTGACGAGGATCTGCACCGGCGACGCGTCGATGAAGGGCTTCAGCGCGGCGAGCGTCGCATCGGCGTCGGTCACGTCGAACGCGATCGCGTGCGCGGTGCCGCCGGCCGCGACGATCTGCTGCGCGACCGCCTCCGCCTGTGCGAGATGGCGGTTCGCATGCACCCACACTTCATGGCCGGCCTGCGCGAGCGCCGCGCAGATCGCCTGCCCGAGTGCGCCGCTGCCGCCCGTCACGAGCGCCCGCATCGAATTGCTCCGTTCATCGCGTTTCACCTCGATCGACACGGCCGCGATGCGTATTCCGATCGCTGCCGCATGCCGTCATTCACTGCGCGCCACCGTCACTTCGTACGATGCGCGGCGACGTACGCGGCCAGCGCGCCGAGCGTCGCAAAGATCTTCTGGTTGTCCGGATTGTCCGAGCGCAGCTCGAAGCCGTATTTCTTCGAGATCAGCAGCGCGATTTCCAGGATGTCGATGGAGTCGAGCCCGAAACCTTCGCCGTACAACGGGGTGTCGGCCGTCACTGTGTCGAGCGGGACGTCTTCGAGATTCAGTTCGCCGATGATCAGCGTGGCGAGCTCTTGTTCCAGTGCGTTCATCATGCGTGCGGGCAGGCGGCCCATGGCAGCGGGAGGCGCCCGGAAACGGCAACTGTCGTGCACGCCCGGCGCGTGCAAATCTCCGTCCCTCCGGCGTCTGCCGGCTTCCCCGCCTGCGTTATTTGGGGATTGTTTGTAAAAGTTACGCGGATTCTAGACGATGGGTATCGGGCCGTATACCGCGAATGGTTACAGACTGGCGAACTGACGCGGCGGCCCGTTTCGGGACGCGAACGCACGAGACGCTTGAGCCGCTTTGGATGGAAATGGACCGACCCCGCGAAACCGTTCGCCCGGTGCCATACAATCGGTTACAAAACCCGCCGGCGCCCGCCCCGAACACACGGGGCCGCGGCCCTAAAATGGGCATACCCGACCATCGGCCCGGACCTGCGTCCCGGCCCCCATTCATATGATGTTTGACGGCCCGACCCTTGCGGCCGGCCACGATCCACCCGATGTCTCCAGTCATGCCGCATCCGTCCTTCCGCTCCGTTCCGGTTTGCCCGCCCGTCCGCCGCCGTGCCGCGGCCGCCGGCAGGCGTGCGCGCCGCACGCCCGGAGGCCGCCGATGAGCCGCCTGCTGCCCGTCGCGCGCGGCGTCGTCGCGGTCGGCGCCGTGGCGGCCTACCAGGCCGGCGCGCACCATGCGGCCGCGACGCCGGGCGCGCACGGCTTCGGCCTCGCGATGGCGCTCGTGCCGCCGCTGCTGCTCGCGCTGGGCATGGCGCTGCGCTCGCCGCATCGCGCATGGTTCGTGCCGGCATGGCTGGTGACCGCCGCCGCGCTGTGGGCCGCCCGCGCGCCGCTCGCGCAGCACTTCGAATGGGGCCTGTATCTGGAGCACGCGAGCTTCAACATCGCCATGGCGTTCCTGTTCGGCCGCACGCTGGCGGCCGGCCAGGTGCCGCTGTGCACGCGCTTCGCGACGATGATCCGCGGCACGCTCGCGCCGCCCGTCGCGCGCTACACGCGCCAGATCACGCTCGCGTGGACGCTGTTCTTCGTCGCGATCGCCGCCGTGTCGACGCTGCTGTTCGCGATCGCGCCGATCGTCACGTGGTCGACGTTCGCGAACTACCTGTCGCTGCCGCTCGTTGCCGTGATGTTCGCCGCCGAGCATGCGTGCCGGCGCTTCGCGCTGCCGCATGTGCCACAGTCGCGCATGATCGATGCGGTGCGCGCGTATCGCGCGAAGACACACGCATCGCACGCGTCACGATGAATTCACGGCCGGCGCGGCGCCGTCACTCGGCCGCGCCGGCCTTCGCTCCCGTTTTGACCGATTTATGCCGACTCACCCGCTGGTATTCCATTCCTCGCCGGACCAGACGATCGCCTGGCGCGACGGCACGCCCGTCTCCGTGCGCGCGTTCGTCGCCGACGTCGCGCGCGTGGCCGCCGCGCTGCCCGCCGGCGGCCACGTGTTCAACGTGTGCCGCGACCGCTACCGCTTCGCGGTCAGCCTGTGCGCGGCGCTCGTCGCCGGCAGGATCAGCCTGCTGCCGTCGACGCATACGCCGGAAATGGTCCGCCAGCTCGCCTCGTTCGCACCCGACGCGTTCTGCCTGCACGACCTGCCCGACTGCACGATCGACCTGCCGCGCTTCGCGTATCCCGAGGCCGCGCCCGGCGAGCTTGCGGACGTTGCGCCGTTCGCCGTGCCGCAGATCGATGCGGCGCGCATCATGGCCTACGTGTTCACGTCCGGCTCGACCGGCGCGCCGGTGCCGCACCGCAAGACCTGGGGTTTCCTGGTCGGCTGCGTGCGTGCGGCGGCCGACCGCCTCGGGCTGCTCGACGGCCGCGCGGCCACGCTGATCGGCACGGTGCCCGCGCAGCACATGTACGGCTTCGAGTCGACGGTGCTGCTCGCGCTGATCGGCGGCCTGGCGTTCAGCAACCGCCAGCCGTTCTACCCGGTCGACATCCGCGACGAGCTCGACGCGATCCCGCAGCCGCGCGTGCTCGTCACGTCGCCGATCCACCTGCGTGCACTGCTGTCCGCCGGCCATGCGCTGCCGCCGGCGGCGCTCGTGCTGTCGGCCACCGCGCCGCTGTCGGAAAAGCTCGCGTGCGAAGCCGAGGCCGCGCTCGACGCGCCGCTCGTCGAGATCTACGGCAGCACCGAGACCGGCCAGATCGCGACGCGCCGCACGTCGCAAGGCGCGACGTGGGCACTGTTCCCGGACATCCGCCTCGACGCGCGCGACGAACCGAACGGCGACGACAGCGGCCCGACCGTCTGGGTGTCGGGCGGGCACGTCGAGGCGCCCGTGCCGATGGGCGATGCGCTCGAACTGCTCGGCAACGGCCGGTTCCTGCTGCACGGCCGCAAGGCCGACCTCGTCAACATCGCCGGCAAGCGCACGTCGCTCGCGTACCTGAACCATCAGCTCAACGCGATTGCCCAGGTGGTCGACGGCGTGTTCTTCATGCCCGACGAAGCCGCACCGGCGCACGGCGACACCCGCCTCGAACCGGTCACGCGCCTGGTCGCGCTCGTCGTCGCGCCGACGCTCACGGCCGCCGATCTGCAGCGCGCGCTGCGCGAGCGGATCGATCCCGCGTTCATGCCGCGCCCGCTCGTGTTCGTCGACGCGCTGCCGCGCAACGAAACGGGCAAGCTGCCGCGCGACGTGCTCGCCGCGCTCGTCGCGCAACATGCGCGCGCGACGGCCGCGCCGGCGCCTGAATGCGCCACGGCCGCCGCACCCGCACTCGCGTTCACGGTTCCCGCCGACCATCCGGCGCTGCCCGGCCACTTCCCCGGCCATCCGGTCGTGCCGGGCGTCGTGCTGCTCGATCATGCGATCCACGCGATCGGCACGGCGCTGAACCGCCCGCTGCACGCGTGGCGGCTCGGTTCCGCGAAATTCCTGAGCCCGGTCGCCCCGGGCGAACCGCTCGATCTCGCGTACGACACCGCGGCCAGCGGCGCGATCCGCTTCACGCTGCGCGCCGGGACGCGCGAAGTCGCGACAGGCGTGCTGTCCGCGCCGCCTCCCAGGCAGGATGGCGCGCAGCCATGAAGCGCACCGCGTGGGCCGAACGCCAGGAACGCAGCAACGCCGGGCTGCTGCGCACGATGACGTGGATCTCGCTGCGCTTCGGCCGACAGCGCGCGCGCATCGTGCTGCACCTGATCGCGACGTACTTCGTGCTGTTCTCGCCGGCCGCGTGCGCCGCGTCGCGCGACTACCTGCGGCGCGTGCTCGGCCGCCCCGCGCGCTGGCGCGACGTGTACCGGCACGTGTTCACGTTCGCGGCGACGATCCACGACCGCGTCTACCTGATGAACGGGCGCTTCGACCTGTTCGACATCCGGCTGCACGGCGAGACGCTCGTCGACGAAGCGCTCGCGGGCGGCCGCGGTGCGTTCCTGATGGGCGCGCACCTCGGCAGCTTCGAGGTCGTGCGCGCGATCGGCCGCACGCATCCGGACCTGCGCGTCGTCGTCACGATGTACGAGAAGAACGCGCGCAAGATCAACGCGACGCTCGCCGCGGTGAACCCGGCCGCGAAGCCGGAAGTGATTCCGCTCGGGCAGGTCGACTCGATGCTGAAGGTGCGCGAGCGTCTCGACGCGAACTGCATGGTCGGCATGCTCGCCGACCGCACGCTGCTCGACGAGGGCGCCGCATCGCTGCGGCGGCTGCCGCTGCTCGACACGCCGGCCGCGTTCCCGCTCGGGCCGCTTCACATGGCCGCGATGCTGAAACGCCCGGTGATCTTCATGACGGGCCTCTATCGCGACGGCAACCGCTACGATGTGCACTTCGAGACGCTCGCCGATTTCACCGACGTGCGGCGCGACACGCGCGCGGCGGCCGTCGACGCGGCACTCGCGCGCTATGTCGCGCTGCTCGACAAGTACTGCCGCGCAGCCCCGTACAACTGGTTCAACTATTTCGATTTCTGGCAAGGCGGCGATGCCGCGGCCGCGCGCCGCGACACGGCGCACGCCGGTACCGACCTGCCCGCCACGAGGGATTCCGACGCATGACCGCCATTCGCCGCTTTCTGCTTCCGTCCGCCATGCACCGCGCCCGCGCCGCCCGCCTGCTCGCCGTCACCGCCGCCGCGATCGCGCTGGCCGTGCCCGCGCACGCGGCCGACACGGCACCGGCATGGAACCTCGATCAGCTGATGTCGACGCTCGCGCAGCACAAGTCCGGACGCGCGACCTTCACCGAGACGAAATACCTGTCGATCGCCGCGCAGCCGGTCGAATCGTCCGGCGAGCTCGTGTTCGTCGCGCCCGATCATCTGGAAAAGCACACGCTGAGCCCGAAGCCCGAGCACCTCGTCGTCGACGGCGACATGCTCACGGTCGAGCGCAACAACCGCAAGTTCACGCTCGCGCTCGCGCGCTATCCGGAACTCGGCGCGTTCATCGACAGCATCCGCGCGACGCTCGCCGGCAACCGCTTCGCGCTCGAACAGGTGTACAAGGTCGCCCTGTCCGGGCGCGGCGACGACTGGACGCTGACGCTCACGCCGCTCGACTCGCGGATGCTGAAGGTCGTCAGCACGATCACGCTCGACGGCACGCGCGACGTCTTGCGCAGCGTCGCGATCCGGCAGGCCGACGGCGATCATTCGGTGATGCGCCTGCAACCCGTTGCGGCCACCGCGAACTGATGGACGAACGCACGCGCCCCTCCCCCGTCGCCCGTCGCCTGCACGCGTGGCGGCAGCGCGCCGTGCTCGTGTGGCTGCTCGCGCTCGTCGCGTGCGGCGTCGCGATCGGGCGCGCGCACTTCACGGCCGACCTGTCCGCGTTCCTGCCGAGCTCGCCGAGCGCCGGGCAGCGCGTGCTCGTCGACCAGTTGCGCGACGGCATCGTATCGCGGCTGATCCTCGTCGCGATCGACGGCGGCGATGCGGCCACGCGCGCCGCGCTGTCGCGGCGCGTTGCCGGCGCACTGCGCACCGATCCGCAATTCGCGGCCGTGCACAACGGCGAAGCCGCGAACGACGCACGCGACCGGCAGTTCGTCTTCGATCACCGCTACCTGCTGAGTCCGGCCGTCACGCCGCAGCGCTTCAGCGCCGACGGCCTGCACCAGGCGCTCGGCGACAGCCTCGACCTGCTGAGCTCGTCGGCCGGCCTCGTCGCGAAGGCGATGCTGCCGCGCGACCCGACCGGCGAAGTCACCGCGCTCGTCGACCAGCTCGACAGCGCGGCCCAGCCGGCGAGCCGCGACGGCGTGTGGGCCTCGCGCGACGGCACGCGTGCGGTGTTCGTCGTGCAGACGGCCGCCGCCGGCTCCGATACCGACGCGCAGGCGCGTGCGATCGACACGGTGCGCCGCGCGTTCGCCGCGGCGAAGCAAGCCACGCCGAATGCGGCCGCGACGACGCTCGCGATGACGGGCCCCGGCGTGTTCTCGGTCGACACGCGAGACACGATCCGGCATGACGTCGAGCGCCTGTCGACGGCGAGCGTCGTGCTGATCGTCGCGCTGCTGCTGACGCTGTACCGCTCGCCGCGCACGCTCGTGCTCGGGCTGCTGCCGGTGCTGACGGGCGTCGCGGCCGGGATCGCGGCGGTCAGCGTCGCGTTCGGCACGGTCCACGGCCTCACGCTCGGCTTCGGCACGACGCTGATCGGCGAAGCCGTCGACTATTCGATCTATCTGTTCGTGCAATCGGCGCAGGCCGGCACGCGCGGCACCGCGCGCCCGGGCGACGCGACACGCGCCTGGGTCGCCGCGTACTGGCCGACGATCCGGCTCGGCGTACTGACGTCCGTGTGCGGTTTCGCGTCGATGCTGTTCTCCGGATTCCCGGGCCTCGTGCAGCTCGGGCTGTATTCGATCGTCGGGCTGACGGCCGCCGCGCTCGTCACGCGCTTCGTGCTGCCGCACCTGCGCGGCGAGCATGTCGCGATCCGCGACGTGTCGCGCGTCGGTGCGGTGCTCGCACGGGCCGCCGATGCCGCGCCGCGGCTGCGCTGGCCGCTCGCCGTGCTCGTGGTCGCCGCGATCGCGACGCTCGTGCTGCATCGCGACGGGCTGTGGAGCCGCGAACTCGCCGCGCTCAGCCCCGTGCCGGCGCAGGCACAGGCACTCGATGCGCGGCTGCGCGCCGACGTCGGCGCGCCCGACGTGCGCTACCTCGTCGTGATTGCCGCACCGACCGAACAGGCCGCGCTCGAAGGCGCCGAGAAAGTGGCCGCGCAATTGCAGCCGCTCGTCGACCAGGGCGCGCTCGCCGGCTTCGAAAGCCCCGCGCGCTACCTGCCGAGCGATGCCGCGCAGCGCGCGCGCCAGGCGAGCCTGCCGGACGTGGACGTGCTCACCGCCCGGATGCGCGACGCCGTCGCGAACCAGTCGATCGCCGTGAAGCCCGACCTGTTCGCGCCGTTCATCGCCGACGTCGATGCCGCGCGCCACGCACCGCTGCTGACGCGCGCGGACCTGCGCGGCACGTCGCTGGCGCTCGCCGTCGATGCGCTGCTGACCGAACGCAACGGCCGCTGGAACGCGATGCTGTCGCTGCGCGCGCCGGACGCCGCGCGCACCGTGCAGCCGGCATCCGGCCTCGATGCGTCGCCGATTCGCGCGGCCGTCGCGCGCGCCGGCGTGCCCGACGCGCTGTTCGTCGACATGAAGGCCGAAGCCGATCGCCTGTACGTGAGCTACGTGCACGAGGACATCCGGCTGTCGCTCGCGGGATTTGCCGCGATCGCCGTGCTGATGCTGATCGCGCTGCGTTCGCCGCGCGTGGCCGTGCGCGCGCTCGCGCCGCTCGTCGCGGCCGCGCTGGTCGTGACAGCCGGCTTCGCGCTGGCCGGCGTGCAACTGACGATCCTGCACCTCGTCGGGATGCTGCTGATCGTCGCGGTCGGCTCGAACTACGCGCTGTTCTTCTGCAAGCGCGACGACGCGCAGCCCGTGACGCCCTACACGCTCGTATCGCTGCTGATCGCGAACCTCGCGACCGTCGCCGGCTTCGGGCTGCTCGCGCTGTCGCGCGTACCGCTGCTCGAAACCTTCGGGCTGACCGTCGGCCCCGGCGCGATGCTCGCGCTCGCGTTCGCGGCGATTCTCGCGCCGCGCGTCGCAGCGGCCGGCGCTCGTCACCAACGGAGCCCGGCATGAACGCGCCGTCGTCCGTTCCATCGCATCCGGCCGGCGCTACGCGCCGCTGGAGACCGACGCCGCTGATCGCCGGTACGGCTGCGCTGCACGCGGGTGCGGCGGCCGCCGTCATCGCGCAGCCGGCCACGTGGCCGTGGGCCGTCGGCGGCGTGGTCGCGTCGCATCTCGCGCTGACGGCCGCCGGCCTGTGGCCGCGCAGCGCGCTGCTTGGCCCGAACTGGACGCGCCTGCCGGCAGGCGCCGGCCGCAAGATTGCACTGACGATCGACGACGGCCCGGACCCGGACGTCACGCCGCGCGTGCTCGACCTGCTCGACCGCTACGACGCGCGCGCGACGTTCTTCTGCATCGGCGATCTCGCGCGCCGCCATCCGCGGTGGATCGAGGCGATCGTCGCGCGCGGCCATGCGATCGAGAACCACAGCCAGCGGCACCGGCATACGTTCTCGCTATCGGGCCCCGCCGCGCTGCGGCGCGAAATCGCGGTCGCGCAGCAGACGCTGACCGAGATCGCCGGCACGCGCCCGCTGTTCTTCCGCGCGCCGGCCGGCCTGCGCAATCCGTTTCTCGAGCCGGTGCTGTGCGAACTCGGCCTGCAGCTCGCCAGCTGGACGCGACGCGGCTTCGACACGCGCGCCCGCGATGCCGCGATCGTCACGCGCCGCCTGCTGCACGGCCTCGATGCGCGCGACATCCTGCTGGTGCACGACGGTCATGCGGCGCGCGACGCGCGCGGCGAACCGGTCGTGCTCGACGTACTGCAGGCGGTGTTACGCGCGGCCGCCGATGCGCAGTTGCACTGGACCACGCTGCGCGCGGCGCTCGCGCCCGAGCCGCCCGGCCAGCCGGGCGTTCCGGCCCCCCCGTTTGATAAAATCTGACCTTGAACGGCGCGGCCGCCAGCCCTGCTGCGGCGCCCGTTCCGGCCACCGGATGCGACCCTCGTGAAACCTCTCCTGCTCTCGCACTTCACCGCCACCAGCTGCATCGGCCGCGGGCTCGACGCGACCCGCGATGCGCTGCACCACGCACGCGGCGGGCTCACGCCGTGCCACTTCGAGCGTGCGGATCTCGACACGTGGATCGGCGCGGTGGACGGCGTCGACGCGCAACCCGTGCGCGCCGATCTCGCCGACTTCGAATGCCGCAACAACCGCCTCGCGCAGCTCGGCCTCGTGCAGGACGGCTTCGACGCAAGCGTCGCGGCGGCCGTCGCGCGCTACGGCGCGGCACGCGTCGGCGTGTTCATCGGCACGAGCACGGCCGGGATCCTCGAGACCGAACACGCGTACCAGCAGCGCGATCCGGCGAGCGGCGCGCTGCCGGCCGACTTCCGCTATGCGGAAACGCACAACCCGTATTCGCCGGCTGCATTCGTGCGCGCGTATTTCGCGCTGCGCGGGCCGGCGATGGCGATCTCGTCCGCGTGTTCGTCCGGTGCGAAGGTGTTCGGCTCCGCACGGCGCATGATCGAGGCCGGGCTGATCGACGCGGCCGTCGTCGGCGGCGTCGATTCGCTGTGCCTGACGACGCTGTACGGCTTCAATTCCCTCGAACTGCTGTCGCGCCGGCCGTGCCGGCCGTTCGACGTCGCGCGCGACGGCATCTCGATCGGCGAGGCCGCCGCATTCGCGCTCGTCGAGCGCGTGCCCGACCAACCCGCCGCGCTCGACGACGACGCGATCCTGCTGCTCGGCATCGGCGAATCGAGCGACGCGCATCACATGTCGTCGCCGCATCCGGAAGGGCTCGGCGCACGCACCGCGATCGAGCAGGCGCTCGCATCCGCCGGCCTCGGTGCGCACGACATCGACTACGTGAACCTGCACGGCACCGCGACGCCGAGCAACGATACAGCCGAGAGCCGCGCGGTCGGCGCGCTGTTCGCCAGCACGCCGTGCAGCTCGACGAAGGGCGCGACCGGCCACACGCTCGGCGCGGCCGGCGCGCTCGAAGCGATCGTCGCCGCGCTCGCGCTGCGCGACCAGTTCGTGCCGGCCGGCGTCAACACGACGCAACCCGACCCGGCGCTCGTCACCGACTACTTACTGGCGAGCCGCGACACGCGCGTGCGCGCCGTCCTGTCCAATTCGTTCGGCTTCGGCGGCACGAATTGCAGCCTGATCCTCGGCCGCGCCGACCACGCCAGCCGCTGAGGCCCGCCATGACACTCACCGCCTATATCGAAAGCATCGGCCTCGTCGGGCCCGGATTGAGCGACTGGCCGCACGCGGCCGCCGTGCTCGCCGGCCGCGCGCCCTATGCGTCCGCGCGCACCGAGCTGCCGCCGCCGGCCGGGCTGCCGTCGGCCGAGCGCCGCCGCACGGGCCCCGTCGTGCGCGTTGCACTTGCGGTCGGCCACGAGGCCGTGGCCGCGAGCGGCCGCGATGCCGCGACGCTCGCGACCGTGTTCAGCGCATCCGGCGGCGACGGCCAGAATTGCCACGCGATTTGCGAAACGCTGGCCGGCGACGATCGGCAACTGTCGCCGACGCGTTTCCACAACTCGGTCCACAACGCGCCGGCCGGCTACTGGAGCATCGCGACCCGCGCAATGGCGACGTCGAACGTGCTGTGCGCGCACGACGGCAGCTTTGCCGCCGGCCTGCTCGAGAGCCTGTGCCAGGTCGTCGTCGATCGCGTGCCGACGCTGCTGATCGCGTACGACACCGACTATCCGGAACCGCTGCGCACGGTGCGGCCGATCGACGATGCGTTCGGCGTCGCACTCGTGCTCGCGCCCGACGCGAGCGAACGCACGCTCGCCCGCATCGACGTGCAGCTCACCGACGCCCCCGTGACGGCACTCGCGAATGCCGAACTCGACGCGCTGCGCGCCGGCACGCCAGCCGCGCGCGTGCTGCCGCTGCTCGGCGCACTCGCGGCGCAGCGTTCGACGCGCGTCGTGCTCGATTACCTGGACGATACGCGCGTGCAGGTCGACATCGCGATGCCCGAACTGTTCGCGGAGCGTGCGTGATGACCGCCACGCCTCCGCTTGCGCCGCCGCTCGACCATGCATGGATCGCCGCGCACATTCCGCACGGCGGCACGATGTGCGTGCTCGACACGGTCGATGCATGGGATGCCGAACGGATCCGCTGCACGGCGACGAGCCATCGCGATCCGCACAACCCGCTGCGCGCGCACGGCCGGCTCGCATCGGTCTGCGGCATCGAATACGCGGCGCAGGCAATGGCCGTGCACGGCGCGCTGCTCGGTGCGCATGAAGCGCGCCCGCGTGTCGGCTATCTCGCGAGCGTGCGCAATGTCGACGCGTTCGTCGACCGGCTCGACACGTTCGAGCAGCCGCTCGTCGTCGACGCGGAACGCGTGAGCGGCGACGGCCGCTCGGTGCTGTACGGCTTCACGCTGCGCTGCGGCGATCGCGTGCTGCTGTCCGGCCGCGCCGCGGTGATGCTCGACGCATCGGCCGCCGGCGCATTTCAACCGGCACCTGCCGGCTCCACGAATCCTCGCTGAAGAGGCTTACCCCAAGGAAACCAGGTCGTGAAAGTTCGTCAGTTCATTGGTACCGCGCTCGTTCTGGCGCTGATCAGCCCGATCGCGCACGCGGACATGTCGGAAGTGAAGCAGGACATCAAGCGCGATTCGAAGGAAGCCGCGCACAAGACCGGCGAAGCGGCGCGCAGCTTCGGCCACGCGACCGCGAGCGCCGCGAAGGCGGTCGGGCACGGTGTCGCGCATGCGTCGCGCGAAGGCTGGGATGCCACCAAGCGCACGACGAAGCGGATCTTCCACAAGAACGACTCGGGCGAGTCGTCCGGAAAGAGCGATTGATCACGCATCCCGCGCGCATCGCCGAAGGCATGCGCGCGGGGCGTGATTGCGCATCGATCGCGACGCGCCGGGCCTGCCGTCAACGCGCCCCGCGCACGCGGCGTGCCTGTCGTGCCGGCCGGCGCGCGAAGCACCTGCCGTACGCGACGAGCCAGCAATCGCGGTGATCGAAGTTCCGCAGCAGCCGCGCGCGGCGCCGCTCGAGCCAGTAGAGCGAGACCGCCATTGCCAGCGCGACGGCCAGTGCCGTGCCGCCGATCGCGAGTCCCATCCAGGTGTCGCCCATGCGTTCTCCGGAATGCGAGGCCGAAGCAGCGCCAGTGCCGCCGCCCCGGTACTGGATAGTGCAAAACGCGGCCCGTCACGTGCGCGAACGCCGTGCGGGCCGCCGCGCGTCAGTGCATGTGCTGGCCGCCGTTGATCGCGATGTTGGAGCCCGTCACGAAGCCGGCCTCCTCCGAGCACAGGTAAGCGACCAGCGCCGCGACTTCCTCGGGCTTGCCGAGCCGGCCCGCCGGAATCTGCGGGAGGATCTTCGAGTCGAGGATGTCCTGCGGGATCGCCGTCACCATCTTCGTCGCGAGGTAGCCCGGCGACACCGTGTTCACCGTCACGCCCTTGCGCGCGATCTCGAGCGCGAGCGATTTCGTGAAGCCGTGCATGCCGGCCTTCGCGGCCGCATAGTTGGTCTGGCCGACCGAACCCTTCGAGCCGTTCACCGACGAGATGTTGACGATACGACCCCAGCCGCGCTCGACCATGCTTTCGCAGACGGGCTTCGTCATGTTGAACACGGAGTCGAGGTTGGTGCGGATCACCGCATCCCAGTTGACCTTGTCGAGCTTGCGCAGCGTCATGTCGCGCGTGATGCCCGCGTTGTTCACGAGAATGTCGACCGGGCCGACGTCCCGCACGATCTTCTCGATGCATTGCTGGCACGAATCGTGATCGGCCACGTCCACCGGGTACGCATGGAACTCGCGGCCGGCCGCATGCATCTCGGTCAGCCAGCGGTCCGCGCCGGCGTTGTTCGGCGAATACGTGACGACTACCCGGTGGCCCGCGTCGTTCAACCTGATGCTGACCGCTTCGCCAAGACCGCCCATTCCACCTGTCACAACTGCAATTCGCTTAGTCATCCTATAAATTACCGACAAAAAAGTAATCGATGAATGCGGGGCGGCGGCATCGTACCTGCTGCCGCCCCGCCGCTTCGATGCGCAACCGCCCGCGTCGCGGGCGCGGTACGCACCGGAACCTCGCGCGTGTTATTGACTGCCTGTCGTGCGCGAAACCCGCCTGGTTCGCCTGCGACGCCGGCCGGCGCCTCAGCGAACCGTGTCGTCAGACCCTCTTCAAACGCGCTCGACCGCGAGCGCGACACCCATCCCGCCGCCGATGCACAGCGACGCCAGCCCGCGCTTCGCATCGCGCTTGACCATCTCGTGCAGCAGCGTCACCAGGATCCGGCAGCCCGACGC
>JAIRVP010000022.1 GCA_031253835.1 Burkholderia sp.
GCTTCCTTCAGCACCCCGATAATCTGCTCTTCGCTGAACCGCGATTTCTTCATGACAAGGTTTCTCCTGCGGCCTTGCCACTAACTTTACAGTGGGATACTTCAGAGGGGGAAGGTCAAGTGCGGCAAGTTGTGGAGCTTGGTGCTTCCGTAAAGCAGGTTGCTGCAAGGTTAGGTGTGTCGGCTTGGAGTCTGCATCGTTGGATCCGGGAGCGACATGTGCAGCAATCTGAGGTAGCCGTTGGTCTCGAGAGTTCGTCGGAAATTCAATGGCTCAGAGCTGAGTTGAGACGGGTAACTGAAGAGAGGGATATGTTAGAAAAGGCTGCGGCATACTTTGCAAAACAGGCCGGCTGACTTCAGTTGCTCGAGTGACAGACTCGCAAGGGCCTTCATTTGAGCGAGGCCCGAGGGTATTCACCTGCTGATACGTGGTCACACTTAAGTGGGCACAATCTCGATTTGTTCCGCGGTCACCAGCTTTCGGTCGATCAATTCCTGCCGTGCCGCGTCGGGGTTGCAGGTGAAGAACAGCACCCGTAAGTCTTCAAGCGCCCTCGAGAAAGACACATAAGCAAGCCGCTGCCCTCTGTTTCGCTGCCCATCTGTGGGTTCGCCGGCCGTTACGGGCGTCAGCGTCTTGCCAAAATTGTAGAGATTCCAAGCGGCTTCGACATCGTCATACACGATCAGCACCCTGGCGTATTCTTCTCCCTTAACGCCGTGCTGGGTGCTGTAGGCTGAATTTTTGGCAATAAAGGAAGCATAAGCGACAATCTCATTTGGCTTCATCGTGAACAATGCATCGGCGAGCCATTCGCCCTTATCGAGGACATGCAATTCTTCGACATAGTCCTCATTGTGTGGAGCACGATCAAGCTGTTCGCTTAGATTGTTCGAAACTGGGATGATCTGCTTCGCGGCACAGAACCGCAAAATCTCGCCGATTGACGCCGATGCCCAAAGCACTTCGAGCTGCTCAACTAGGCTTAGAGATGTCTCGATCATCGTCTTGAGAGTATTCTCTGCATTGATCCCGTCGGCAGCGAAGGCAGGGCTGTTGCGGCGAAGAATATCGACGATGGCGCGGTTGTCATTGACGGCACGAGCGGCAACGAGCGGATAGACGATATCGGTGAGCGGCCGAATCAAAAAATGCTCGCCCGCCTCGAATGCCTCTTCTGCGCGAGTAGACGCATAGGGACCGTTGAACAGGCGATTGAGTTCGGCGAAGCCCATTCGGCGCGCGATCATCTGGTTAGCCAGAAACAGTTTGATCACATCGTCACGCTCTACCCAGCCCCAGTCCGCTATCGCGGCGTCCATTCGGGCTAACGCGCGGGTGATCTGGTCCTCGGAGTAGCGGTTGCGTGGCAGTTCTGGTTTTTCCGCTTGGACTAACCGGAAAAGAACGCTGCCCTCACGATTCTTATTTTCGCCCGCGGGATACTGTTCGACGTCGGATCGGAAGGCGTTGAGGAGGCGGATGACACTCTTGGAGCAGCGAAAGTTCTCAGTCTTAGTGATCGGTTTGCCACCAAGGGGAGGCGCGAATTCCCCAGCGCTGCCGTCATAAATTTGCTGCCAAGGGTCACCAAAATAACCGACGATTGGGAGCCCATCGCCACCGCAAGCCATATTGAGGCCTGTGACGATGCCCGGGGAGGTATCTTGCGCTTCGTCGACGAAGATATAGGGGAATCGAAGACCGATGATCCGCCGAAACGTTGCATTGTGTTCGAAAAGATGGGCGGCGATTTCGATGATGTCGTCATGCCCGAGCCGGCCTGCCGAATAGTCACCCCATTGGGCGTCGTCATAGACAAAGGTCCGGACCGAATTGAGCTCGGTTAAATCCTGCTCGTACCGAAGTACCTTTGCGCGTGCATCAGTCGCTGCGCGACTATTGCCACCATTGTCCTTGTCACGCTCCTTTTGAATAAGTGTCGGGATCCGCGCCTCGCGCAGCGCTGCGCGAATATCGTCGTTGAAACGGCCGATTTGGCCCCATAGAAAGCTGTGCAGCGTCGAGACCAGATAAAGCTCGTCAAATCCCAGGCGTGCCTTAATTACTTCGACCGCACGCTTGGTGAAGGTAATGCAGGCAACGTGTTGACCATTTTGTCGCAGCTGCCGGCCCTCGCGCTCCCGTACTCGCGCTAGAGCGTCGATGAGCGACGTCGTTTTGCCTGATCCGGCGCCGGCGACTAGCGCGAAGCTATGATGTCCGTCGATACAGGCGCGCACGTCGATGTCGGCCTGCGTTTCTACCTTGCTGCTCATACGGTTACTCCTGCCTCTGGCGTAGCCTCTTGTGGGTGCTGGGGTGCCTGCCCACCGCGCAGTCGGAGCTCGAGCCAGCACAGACCCTCGGCAATATAGGCGGGCACCGTCCAGCGCGATTTGGTCGCGAGCAGGTCCATCGCGAACTCCGTCTTCTTGAATTCCTTAGAGCTGATGCGCTCGTAGATAACCGTGTAGGCCTCGGAAAGGTTTGACGGGATATCTTTGCCGATAGACAGAGCCTCAGTGCGAAGCAACTCAAAATTCTCATATGCGATTGCTTCTTCGAACGTACGCGGAATCATCTCGAGTTGAGCACCGCCTTCGCTAACCTGCACACCAACCTCGAAGGCGATGCAGCGATCCTTGGAGGTGTGGATCTTGTCGGCGGGTGACATTGCAGTTAGCTCGGCGACTGTGCTCTTCCCGCAGAGCTTTTTTAGCGAAGCATTCGAGGTTCGTGCACCCGCGACGTCGGCGCGGCACGTGGTTGGGTAGCCCGTTGGTTCAACGGAATCAAGGTCTGTCACGACGAGATACGGGATACGCAAAAATTCGAGCAGCCCTTCAAAGCGGTGCGCATAGGCCCCTCCCACTTCGAGGATGGTTAGGTAGCAAGTCCGCAGCCGCACCGCCGAAATTTCAATCATCGAAGGCAGCAGCAGCTTTTCGGCGGCGCCTTCCACCAGGATTGCCGCGTCAGCAAAGAACAAGTCACAGTGTGTGAGCCGCAGATAGCGCTTCAGGAACGACAGCGTATTCTCAGGCGAGATCGCCACACCGTCGACGACGTCGGCCTTAGGCTGGAATGCGCGCAGACTGCGAACATCGGACGCGTTACGGATGCCGTCCTGTGCCGCTTCTCCACCAAGATGGCAGCGCTGAAAGTAGCGCACCTTCTCGAAATCCACCGCATCGAGGATATGAGAGGAATGGGTGGTGACGACGAGTTGCGGCATGAGCGTTGGCTGACTGGCGGTTTTGGCAGAGGCCTCGATCACGCTCCAGATATTGGTGATGAAACTTTGTTGGACTTGAGCGTGAAGATGGACTTCCGGCTCCTCTATGAAAATCAACAGGCAGAGCGGCCGGCTGTCCGCCGTGGCGAGCCACTGCGAATGGAAGTGCCGGGCTTGGATCGCCATATAGATCAAGTTTTTGAAACCAAGGCCGTTATAAAGCTCGGGCAACTCATGTTGTCGCCCAGGATCGACATAGAGGAGTTCGGTGTTGCCGCGCAGAGCGCTTTCCGGGCTGAGCGAGGATATGATCTTCAGTTCACGGTCGTTGACCGATGGCACGCCAAGCCCCCTGATGAGGTCCATCAGCGGGGCGAACTGCTTCTCATAATGCCGAGTCAGGTCCGCGTTATTCTGGTCGATAACCCGGTGCGCTTCAGCGGCATATTCAGCTTGGTCGAGATTCTTGCGGTAGAAGGAAGCGAAGGCGGCAGAGAGACGGTTACTGCGACTATTGTCATCATCGTTGATGTTGCGCTGGGCATCGACAAACTCGACGCGCACCAGTTGGCGCACGAGCCGTTTCCCCTCATCTGGTTCCAGCGGGGTCGCGACGATAGCAGTTTCGCCGCCATCTCCCGCCACCGCCTCAAGCGAGGCATAGCGCGTTGTAGCGTGGCGGTGGAGGTTTGTATCAGTGGCGAGGTACTGAAAAAGGCCGCGAGCGCGCCGGCCGTCATCGCCGGCAGGATACGCCACGAAATACTCTTCACGCAGTTTCTTGGCATCGTCGATGCCGAACTGCAGGCGAAAGCCAACTTGTGTGAAATCCGACAGTTTCGGAAGCAGGGTGAAGACGCGGCCGAAAGCGACGGTGTTGGGATCGATCTCGAACCAGAGATCGAGGCCGATCTCGGGGAGGTTATCAACGTCGCCGGTTTCGGCAAAGCGGTCGAAATCTGCAACGCGCGAGACCGAGAAGTCATGGATCTTGAACTCACGTCCACCGAGAAAGGCACGGAAGATAGCGGTGGCGGAAGTCTTGCCGCTGTTATTGGGGCCTACGAACAGCGTCTCCTTTTCTTCGACGTCGATCATCACATTCTCGAGGCGCCGAAAATTGCGGATCACAACTTTCTGAAGTCTCATGGTGCTCTCTCAAGTAATTTCTCGTGTGATTTATCGGGTGCCTTGAGTGCGGTGTACTTGCCGATCACTGCATCCGGTCTTCTGGAGTGATTTCTAAGTGCTGGTCTTTTGCCAGCGATCGGAGCGTACCCACTGTTCAAAATGCCGGTGCTGATTTTCTCACGTCTTTACTGGCAGTCAACGCACACTGTCCAATTCAATGGCGAATCTGGCGCAGACAAAGAATTCATCGGATGGAATATGAAACTCCGTGGTCACATATGGGCCCATCCGTCCTGAGCCGACCTCCCTGAAGTCCAGCTTTACAGTTCCGAGCCCCCAGTCAAAACTCATCGTCGTCAACTCAATGCCTCCGACGACTGATCCCGTATCCCCGTAACTCCCGGCCTCGCACGGTTGCCTATCTACCCACCTGTCGGTGGCGGCGACAAACAGACTCGCCACGTCGAGAAATGTCTCGACATCCTGGCGGCTAGGTAATACATAGTCATGCTCGACTTCGTTCCTCAGCTTGTTGAGTCGAACGAGCAAGCGTGGAGCGGTAATGCCAAGCGATGAAATGAAGTTGACCATGCTGGGAAAACTTCGTGAGCCGCCAAGCTTCTCGAAACCGAAACCATTGCAAGTGTCCTCCATGCGGAGATGCAACGCCCGTTTCGCGTTGGTGATCGCATTTACAAGATGCCGTGGGGTGTCGCCCTCCTCAATGTCGTGTTCGGCGAATCTCAGATACTGACGAGCGGAGACGGGCTCCGTGCGTGTCTTTATGCATCCCCACATGGATGTCTCCATCCAGTCGGCTGAAAGACTACTCAGATCGAACTTGCTAGCAAGTTCAGCTAGTGTCGCCACTACAATGCTCCAGGGGTTGAGATGAGTCAAAAAATTCTTTGAGACTTATGTAAGTGACGCTCCAGCCGCAACTCACCGCGAGTGAACTCACGATGTGGTGATCGCGGTAGAGTTGCACTGCCAGAAAATCGAAATCGTGATACTCGGCTCCGCAACGAAGGCGTAGTATATGGCTGAAGGCTTGATAGCGAAATGAAGTGGCTGCTGCATCATTAGGATGGCAGTTGCAGGTGGGGCGGCGGAGTGTGCTAATGTGGCCGGGAAAAGTAGCCCGAGGTTACCAGTGGCCTAAGTGGGACTGCTCGAAGTTGGCCATCCAATCAGTTGTCGGAGATGGTGAGCGATCGCTACCGGTGCCGCTTACGGCCGGTCAGGTTTCAATGGTGGAGGGGATGTCACCCTCCGGAAGAGGCCGCTGGCAAGCTGTTCGGTTGTGTGGCCGGGGCACCTTGCTCTTCGGTCGCTCGCGTTTGGGCAATTTTGGTGTTTCCCGAGTGCTGGTGCTTGATCCGCTTTAGTCTTTCTGTAAGGCAAAATGGCTGCATGCTACGTGCGGTCATGCGTTGGTGAGTGCTTTGCTGACGTTGGAAACCATTGACGAGAGTCAGTGGCACGCTGGCGCTCCTTCTTAGAGGAGAACCCTTGCTCACCATACGCAGCGTGTATAAACATTATGAATAGTTCGTCGATCGAGCGAACATTAATTCGGGGAACAGCAATGGCCTGCAAGGTCAGATATCTGAATAGCGCTGGCATCATGCCTCGCGAGATCAAGGGTATTGATGCTTTATCTAAGGCATTTCCGCCAAACTGGCTGCTTTACGTCTCCCTTAATTGCTTCCCGCGCAATCAATCTCCAATGGAGATTGATGCAGTTGTGGTCATGGATGACCTTATCCTCCTTCTTGAGATCAAGGACTGGAACGGCAAGCTGACCTACAAAGGTGACCGCTGGTTCGTCAATGGGGCGCCGCGCAAGCGATCTGCTGTTGTTCTTGTCGATGAGAAGGCTAAGAAGCTCAAGTCCGTTATTCAAGGTCAGAGTTCGCTAGCCGGTGCATTCTATGTGGACTCGCGCGTTGTCTTCACGGGCACTGCCAATGCGGCGAACCTTCAACCGCAAGAGCAGGCGCGATGCTTGACGCTCGTGGAGGCGATGGCCATCGGGGATCCCACCAAGCGCCATTTATATGTAAAGCGCGGCAAGGTGTCGCTCACCAAAGCATGTAGTCTCGAGGCGGAGTTCGACAGGGTCTTCAACAACACACAACTCTTCCAACGGCTTGAGGCGGATTGGGCAGGCTACACGGTCACGGAGAAGGACATTTTCGTGCACCCGAAGCAAGTCTGGCGCGACCACTTGGCCGAGCGAAGTGAAGAGAAGCGCTTGAAGGCAATGGTGCGAACATGGTCGTTTAACAATCTGCCGGTTGGCCTCAATAGCTCGGAGATGCGCAAGCTCGTGGCGATGCGCGAGACCAATGCGTTCGCCTACCTTCAGGACGTCGGCAGTGAACTTATCAGTCGTCAGCGCGTGCTTCGAGAGATCGCCACCCCGGACGAGGAGGTGTCGACCGAACACTTCGAAGTTCGCCAGATTGCGCCAGGCTGGTATCCGCTTGACCAATACATTGTGCGCAACACGGATGCACTGAGTGTTTTGGACCGCATCACCATCGTCATGAGCTTGCTCGGCATCGTCGCTGAGCTTCACCGGGTCAACGTGACCCATCGGGACCTCGGTCCTCGGTCGATTTGGGTGGGCGGGCACAGCGATCTCGCCCTGACTGGTTTTATGTCTTGTCAGTTGCCAGACAAGACAACGGTGATGGACTGGTTGAAAGACCTGCGGGGTTACGCAGGGTTCCTGCCAGAAGACGTCAGTGGCTGCCCCAGCACCGGTCGGCAGAGGGACGTCTACAGTTGCGCTTACCTGGCCACCCAGGTGCTCATCGGCGAGGTTCCAAAGACCTCGGATATCGAGGCAACCGTTGCGGCACTACCGCCGGAGCTTAAGAACCTCGGTGACTGGGTGCGAAGAGGACTCTCAGCCGATCCATCATCGCGATACGCGAGCGCGGCAGAGCTCACGGATGCGTTTGCGGTCGTTGTCGAGGCTGGGCCAGCTGATGGATTCGACCAAAGTTTGCTGGACCGGTTTGAGACCATTGATGTCCCGTACGCGCGCTGGCCGCTTTCGGCAGTCGTTTCGTCATCGAGCCAGAAGCAGGTTTACGAGCACATCAACGGCGCCACGACCGTTATGGTCAAGGTCTGGATGTCGTGGCTGCGCGGCCGTTCGACGCAGAGCGATTGCGCGCTGCTGAAGCTGCTGTTGAGCGTTGATCAGCTGATCGACGCCCCGCTCAAGGGACTCCCGCGATTTCTCGCAAGAGGTCTTTCTCCGCTGGGTGCCTTCGTGGTGTATGAACGAAGTGATGGAGCGCCTTTGGCGGAGCTCAATTCTCTCCCTGAGAACACGGGGTTGGAGCTTGCTGCCGATCTGCTGCGTACGGTCATCTCGCTACACGAACGCAGTTGCGAACATGGAGACATCTCGCCTTCCAATGTGCTGGTGAACGTCGATGATCGAACCATCTGCCTGATTGATCCGTTTGATATCTCGCAGGTTGGCGACGGGGTATCAAGAACGCCGTCGATGCTGCCTGACAACTGGGAACTCTTGCCGCAGGCAGCAATCGATCGCTTTGCCGCTTTAAAGGCGGTCCAGATGCTGCTTGTGCTGGATCCGAGCAGTGCCGCCGGAGCACTTCAGTCCGAACTCGACGCCGAGCTGAAGAAACCGGTTATCGAGTCGCTTCAGTATGCGCTGGCCAAGGTGTCTCAAGCGGTGGAGGCGCTGACTGCGGCCGAGGTGATCGAGTTCCATCTAAAGACCGAGGGCCCAACGCATGGATTTTCTCAAGCGGACAAGCTGTATGTGCGGCGACGCATTGAGCAGTCTGGTGCGGTTACCTTCGACCTCACGACGGAAAAGTCTCAGTTGGTCTTGAAGGGCACTGGGATTGAGCTGCAACAGCACTATTTCAGGCAGACCTTCTTCGCGACTCTCGAGCGCGAGTCCCGCTCGGCACATGGCGATCTCCCCATTAGGGTGGCGGTTCAAGAGGGCGGCATCAGTGGCTTTGAGGAACTCTACGCCTACCTATGCAGCCACGAGCGATTCACCGTCCTTCCTGCCGAGGAGGATCACTCAGCGCCTCCTACGCAGTTCGAGGTGACTTGGCACTGGACGAAGCTGCTCGAAATCGAAGAGGAATCTCGCGTCGAGATCGCTGTTACCGAGATCCTGGCTCAAAAGGGCCAGGCGCTTGTGTTGGCCTACGAAAACCTGGGGAGGGATTTCGACTTCGATGAGGACGATTCTATCGACGTCTTCGTCGGCAACCGCAAAATTGGGTATGTCGACCTATCTGCGAGCTCGCTCCCGAGTGCCATTGGGATCGTGTGCGAGCGCGGGAACATTTCAGACGGAGATCATCTTCGTCTGGCGGAGCGCCGAGAGCAGACCTCGATGGAGCGGCGCTCGCGGGCTGTCCGTCGCATCTTGGACGGCCGTTCGGTTATCGGCGACCTGGTGGAGTACTTCGATCCGCACAAGAGCGTCTCGCCGAAGTCCTTCGACCTTTCTATCGACGACGTGCAGCTTGCTGCCTATGGGCTCAATGCTGGGCAGCAGCACGCGTTCCGGCATCTGCTTTCTTCCGGACCGGTTGGCCTGCTTCAGGGCCCGCCTGGCACCGGCAAGACGAGGTTCATCGCATCCTTCGTGCACTGGCTCATCTCCAAGGGAGGTGGCCAGCGTGTCCTTATTGCCAGCCAGTCACATGAGGCTGTCAACAATGCGATCGAGTCGTTGCTGCGCCTTCACAAGGGACGAGGTGAGACACGGCCGAGCCTCCTGCGGATTGGCTCTAAGGGCATCACCGACCGCATTCGACCGTTCCATACGTCTGAGTTGCGCGAAAGCTACCGGGTAAAGTTCGATGCCGCCGCCAAGAATCGGTTTGGTCAGCTCACCAAGGCGCTGGGTGTGGACCGAACATTCGCATCTGAGCTGTTTGACCTAGACAAGAAAATCGGAACCCTCGCGCGGCGCTTAAGCACGGTACAGGAGGCCCTGGAAGACGACGAGGGGCAGTTGGCCGTTGATCGTGAGCGCAACCGCGTACAGCGAGCAAGAGTCCAGGATGCTTTCATCGCCGCGTTCAAGGACGTGGCAGGGCAGGAAACGGACGGCGTGTCGCCACTTAGGGCATACGACCAACTGGTCAGCGCGTTGCACCTGAAGCATCCAAACGTCTCTCCGGCAGATGCCAGCGCGGCTCAGCGTGCACTGAAGCTCACCAATGACTGGCTGGCTTCGCTGGGGTCGCCTGGGCGAAACTTCGAAGAGTTCTTGGCCAAAACGCGCAGCGTTGTATCGGCGACTTGCGTTGGCGTTGGGCAGACGCGCATCAAGATCGAGACGCAGGTGTTCGACTGGGTCATCGTTGACGAGGCTGCCCGGTGCACGCCTGGGGAGTTGGCGGTGCCCATTCAGATGGCCAAGCGCGTCCTGTTGGTCGGTGATCACCTGCAGTTGTTACCGATGATGGACGAACAAATGCTCAGCGACCTTAAGGAAGTTGAGCCAGACGTCTCGGTCGAGGAACTCGCGCGCAGCGACTTCGAGCGCGCTTTTACGTCGACCTATGGCCAGTCCGTCGGCGTGCGGTTGACGGAGCAGTACAGGATGGACAGCGCCATCTGCGATCTGGTTTCGGAATGCTTCTACGAGGAGAGCGGTATCCGGCTGGTGACATCCGCGGCGCGAAAGTCGGCGCTGCAGCCGACCGATATTGGAGTGCCCTGGTTGTCCAAGCCGCTCGTTTGGATCGATGCCAGTAACGAACATATGAACTCCGAATATCGTCCGGAGGGAGAGACTACCATCCACAACCGCAGCGAAGTCGACGCAGTCATCGCGGTGTTGGAGACGCTGGCGGCGGACACTGCCTTGGTCACGGCGCTAGCGAAGGTTGACGATGAGACGCCAATCGGTGTCATCTGTATGTATGCGGGGCAGAAACGTCAGATTGAGCTGGCGTGGTCGCGCCGTCCGTTCGATCCGAAGTTCAAGCGCCTGGTGCGTATCGACACTGTGGATTCCTACCAAGGTAAGGAGAACGCCATCGTCATCCTCTCCCTGGTGCGCAGCAATCCGAAAGGGTCACCGGGACACGTGGGAATTTCAAACCGCTGCAACGTGGCTGTTTCGCGTGCCCAAGAACGACTAATTGTTGTTGGAGATGCGGAAATGTGGGGGAGTAGGGTTGATCCGAGGTCACCCATGCGTAGGGTCTTTGAGCACATGAAGAGCACCCCTGACCATGCCACGTTCCTTAAGGCATCGGAGGTTGCGTAAACATGAATGAGAACAACACTTTCGAGACGAACACGTTCGGGTTCAACCTTCCTTGCCGTCAGTTCGTAATCGCAGCCGAGAGGACGAAGGAACGACGCCTGCCTATGGTGGATGAGTTCATCCTGAGAGCCCTTCTCGTGGTGAAGTCCATCTCAGCGGACAGGTTGGCGCGCTTCTTCGGCTTTGAAGGTCGGGACCTGGGCATCGCTGTATCTGATCTGCAGTCGCGTAGCTTGGTCACGGTGGATGGCGACAACCTCAGCTTGCATCCGTCGGCGATGGAAATGTTTCGAACATCTACCGAAGACGTACCGACCATTACGGTGGCAGAACCGTTGAACGCAGATGTCTGGTTTGATCTGGTGACCAAGAACATGGTGAGCGGCCGTGGACTACGCAACATTCCGCACCTCATTCCGATTCCGTTGCGTCAGCAGATAGACGAGGCGGAGGCCCGCGCGGCGTTCCACGACAATTTCCGCGACTACTTGCGGATTGCGCGCAATGATCAGAAGGCGGACCAGTGGAGCCTTTATTCTATTCTTGACGTGCACGCTGGCCGCTACAGCTTTGTTCAGATTGGCGGCAGCGAACGGCTGACGTTGCAGGGTGCGCCCAGGCTCGAGTCGCACTTAAATCTGAGTGAGAACGACTCTAGGGGGCGCGGAAAGCAGTTAACAGAGGCAATGTCCATCGAGCTGCGCAAGCTGGATCATGTCAACCCAAGCCAAATTTCCTTCAGCGAGTTCGCTCGCATGTTCAACCACCGAGACTGGTCGCAGTGGTTTCGGCCCGAGGGGCACTTCGATTTAGCCAGTTGGTTTCAGCTGGAGATGAACAGCAGCCCGGCCGGCACGGTTCCGCTGGTGGGCTACCCGTACGTCGAACGCAACCGACGAGCCATTACCTCGCTGCTCGAGGATGCGCCGCTGGACTTCAGCGGGGACCATCGTTGGCAGACTTGGTGGCTTAGGCCTGGTGGCTCGCTGTGGGGGGCAACGGAGGATGTGCCGGCGACCCTCGAAGCACTGCGGGGCGTCATCAGAGCGCGGGCGAAAGGAGGGATGCTCTCGTCCGTAGTGATCTCGCCGGCCTCAGTGGCCGACGCTTTGTCAAAGACGTTCACTCGAGTCTTTGACATGGGTGTCCGCGCACCAACAAAGAAGGTGCCAACAGCGCTTGAGGTAGTCCTCATCGCTGAGCGGGTTGCTGTTGTCTCAGTGATGGTTGCCCTGAGCGAATCGGTGTGTGTGCCAATTGGCTATGCAACCAACGACGAAGCCCGGGTTCGACGTATTGCAGAGCTGAGCGGCATTGGTGAGCTGGTTCGCGAGGGGACCCGCTTATGGCCACAACCGGGTCGCTAGACTGCCAGCCATTTTGATCTGCGGCTACGTGTGCAGCCCAATTCGAAGCGACACGTCTACCGATGACTGAATTCCAGCTGCACGCTGGCGGTACTTCGAACCACAAGTTATGTGTACCTCGACGAATGTCCGCTTCTTGAGCATGAGATGCGAAACTACGGGGGGCCGCTGCAGGAGACTACAGGCAGACGGCGATAAAGAACTCGATGGGGTCCGGAGAGAGGTATGCAAGTTCAACAAGTCATTAGCCAACGGGTGTCCGTTGCCTTGGGCCGCAAACGCGGCGAGGCCGACAACTACGTAGACATCATCACGGGACCCAATGGCTGCGGCAAAACAGAGGTTCTGGAAGTCCTGCTGCAGTATGCGACGTCGTCGCTTCCGCGCCCATACAATCAGCATAATCGATGGCCTGTCGTCACCACTGACGGTAATCCGGACAGGGTCGTCGTTCAAACATTCAGCCCCTTCTCGCGCTTTCCGGCGCCGAGGGCCGACAGGATATCGCTCACGAGGAAATACACAGAGGACGAAGTTCAGCAAGACAAGTATGTCTGCGTCGGACTTCACAAGTCCTCTCGAAATGTTGGCACCAGCTTATCCCGAAGAGTCTTGGAAGAAGCACTCTTTAGGTTAAGCGAAAATCCGCAATCGGCAGAAACTCTATTTTCTGTCCTGTACGAACTTGGCTTCCAGACCCGACTTAGCCTTGGATACAAGCCTAGAATTGGCTTCGCCGAGGCGTTCAGCACCGATGACCCCAGTCAGTTTCTGGACGCCTATCTTTCAAATGTGCGATATCACAATTCTTATCGCCAGCGTGATAAATTAATTCTCAGTGAACTAAATTCAGCTGATGCCAAAAATTTCATTGGCGTGCTCCGCCATTCAATCGGGGTCGTCAGAGACCACCGCCAAAGTCGCAGCAAAAACTACCAGCTTTCCATCTCGCTTCAAGATGTGCGCCGCGATTTCCACACCATTCAGGCCTTCGCATTGCTGCGTCGCCTCGACCTTCTTTCGCTAACATCTTGCGAACTTAGAACCAACGAACATGAATCAATGGATGTTGCGAAGACCAGCTCCGGCCAGCAGCAAATGTTATGTGCTATTTTTGGTCTCGCCACATCCATGTCAAGCGGTTGCATCGCATTACTGGACGAGCCTGAGCTAAGCCTCCATCCTGAGTGGCAATTGAAGTTTGTGGACGCCCTTTTTAGAATTGTCCACTCGGTGCAGGACTCTCACATCATCGTGGCGACGCATTCCCCATTGGTGGTTCAACAAGCAGTACTCCATGGCGCAGACGTGGTCCAAATGGGAGACAAAGCGCGTAAACCAGCCTTCCCTTCGCACTCTTTATCTGACAAGCCAGTATCAGTGGAGCAAGCTCTTGTTGATGTGTTCCACACTCCAATTGCTGGTAGTGCTCACGTCTCCAACGAAATCTTCCAAGCCGTCCTCAAAGGGGAAGCCGGCAGCATTGCTGAGAAGCAAGAGGCGCTAGCAACGCTTGAGCAACTCAATGAAATATATCAAGATGAGAAGGGCGGGAAGACAGTCCGTCTCGTCAGAGATGCAATTCGGTTAATAAATACGCCTGATGACTCGTCGCCCAATGGTGGTGCGCTCGGTCACGCCGAGTGAGACATTATGACGTTTAGAGATAAGGCGGCACGCCTGACCCAACTGACTATGCTCAACGAAGCGGAGCATGATACGCTTAAAGCCGATGGCGTGCTAGATCATCGCCTATGGTCGGATGGTGAATATCAGCATAAGAATTTGGTCGAAAAATTTAGAGCTGAAGTAAAGGAGCATTATTTTTGGCATCAAGGGTCGAGATGCTGCTATTGCAGCATGGAACTTCAGCTTCACGGTCGCGTTTTCGATGCCGAGCACATCCTCGACAAATCGGGTTTTCCGGAGTTCATGTTCTACCCAGATAATATTGCGGTAGCTTGCGTGATATGCAATACGCACAAGTCTGCGAAGTCAGTGCTTACTGATGGCGGCGTGCGACCACTTTCCATTCCAACGGAATCAGATGACTACAAGATTCTCCACCCACATCTGGACGAGTGGGGTCATCATTTGCGCTTCGACGATATTGGACGAATCTTGCCGGTTGATGGGAGCGCTAAAGGCATCGACACCATATCGATATGTGCGATGGACGGCATTAACTTCATGCGGCTGGCGCAGAAATTTGCTCCTGCATCACGCAAGAATGCCTATGATTTAATGTGCAAAGTGGTTACCTACACCAACCCTCGAAAAATCGAAGATGCACTCACAGTTATGCAAGGGCTGGCGGAACAATCACCCGATGCAATTGCAGTAGTTGCGACCCTTAAAGAGAAGGTCGCGCAGATGCAAGCTCAGAAGGCTGCGGAAGCTGCCGCTATCGCCGCCCCTGTATCTTCTGATGCCGACGATCGATAGACAGCGTGATTTCGCTACCTCCCCCACCCGACGCTCCCTGCCGCAAAGCGGTCGCCCCATCTTTCACCTCGACCGTCCGCTTTTGGTTGCGGATTCAACCCGTCGATGCAACGAATTGATGAAGGCGCTCAGCCGGTGTATCGAAGTTTAGCGTCTTTCGAGGCCGCTCATTGAGTCGCCGTTGAGCGTGGCCTGTGAATAGGCCGAGAGGTCGATTCCATTTGGGAAATACTGTCTGAGGAGCCCATTTGTGTTCTCGTTCGAGCGCCGTTGCCTAGGGCCCTGCGAATCACAAAAATAGACCTTGATGTCGGTGGCCACGGTGAAACGCGTGTGATCGGCCACCTCTTTGCCTCGATCCCAGATCAGTGATTTGTATAGTTCATGAGGAAGCTTGCCGGCGTGTCGGATCAATGCGTTGATGACCGTTTCCGTATCCTTACTGGCAACCTTCACTAGCATCACAAAGCGGCACTGACGCTCGACAAGAGTGACAATCTGGCTGTTCGCGCTGTCGAACTGCAGATCAGTGCCAAGTTCGAATGGCGCCGTTGCTTTGGCTGTATGCCACCTGTTTCGGCCAGGATCCCTTTTTATCGAGGAATGGTTCCGATCAAACAGCTGGGCGATCTGCTGCAGCGATTCGCCTTTGCGCCAGCGCTCCTACATTAACGCCTTCTGGCTCTCTGTATAGTAGATCCGCCGTCTCTGTTTCATTGCAACCTTGCTGCTATGCAGCGTCAAGTGTGTTGCATCGACGGGTTGAATCCGCAGCCGATCACGGCCCTTGATGAAGTGACGGCGAAGTAATCTCAGACCTCATCTGACGCTGACTGATAGATCAGGTCTTGACTTACGCAAGTTATGGCGACGTTCCGGTCGGGCCTTCTCGCACCCGAACGCGATGGCACTCATGAGTCGCCTCGTTTCCGATCGGAGCGAACTCGTCGAAGTTCGATGACATCGGGGGCGTTCAGTTTTGCTTTGAGTATATCATTTTCGAACATCAACACTTCGTTGATAGAGGCCAGGCGAGCAATATCGACTCGAAGGGCAGTAATTTCTTCGCGGAGTGTAGCGAGTTTAACCCGCTCATCCATAAGCTCATGATGTTTTTGGTCGCGCTGAACACGGTGGTCACGCCCTTGAGCGCTCCGGATGAGATCTGCGATGCCTGGGTAATGGTTATGGATGAGAGCTGGGCTTACACCAGCCTCTCGAGCGACAGACGCGATACTCAGCTTTGTCGCTTTCGAATGTGCGCGCCCTTTCTGAATACGATGAATTGCGAGGCGTAATTCCTTTTCGCGTGCCTCTCCGCTCTTGCGGGCGTCTGCCATTACATCACCTTCGGAATGTCGTGGCCCAGTGACACCAAGACGCTGCGGCAGCGCTCGATATCTCGGCGCACTATGTTGAGGCCCGCTTCGCCAATATCGTCACAGCGTAAGACTTCCTCGAGATGGTCGTGCAGCCCCTGGTAGAGCTTTGCGTGCCGGCGGCCGATCACCGAATGATCGCAGTTGCTACAACGGGTGCGCTCCATATCGTTTCCGACACAACGATCGTCATCGGCGGTACACCAAGCGTGACCATTACTGCGAATAGGTGTGCTACTCGCCAGCGACCGAACCATCTGCTTGTGATTCTTGAAGATGGTCACGGCTTCGCTTCCTCGCCATGCCATGACACCTTTTCCATAGCCACCGGCAAGTGGTTCCTCGGGCTGTAACCATGTGCCAACTACATCTGCCTTGATATCGTCGAGCTCATCCTGAATCTCGATGTAAAGCGCTAGCTCCTGCGACTGGTTGAGTGCATAACCAAGCGTCATGTCCAACGACCAATGCTTAAAGTGCTCGCGCAGGTAACGCAGATCTCCGAACTGGCTTCGGGCTGCATAGTTCGCGAACTTGCGTCGAAATTGATGGGTTGTCAGATCCCAGGATAGGCCGCTCTGCCGAGCGAAGGCCTTGATGGCAAGTGCCCACGCCCCTGCTGACATCGTGCGAACCAGATTTTTCTTGCCCGGCGCGATGGCTAAGAAAACTGCGTTTTCGTGTCGTTTAGCTTCGACAATCTCGGGATCGAAAGGATTGAATTCGCGGCGCTGAGCGATTTCTGATTTGATCATGTTCTGATATGGTTGAGCCCAGCGCTCCATGATTCGAAGGGCGATAACAGCAGCCTCGGGAACCATCCACTCGGTACGACCTGCGTCAGTCTTTGTCGACTGCGAGCGCATCCACCAGTAAGTAGCCGACCTATGATCCTCGTTCTCAATATTTGAGAATTCTAGAGTGCTGTAGCAGGCTCCCGACTGGATGAAAGCGAGCTCGTGATTGCGGCAGCCTGAGACCGAAGCAACAACGATATAGCAAGCAGTGCGAAGCTCACGAATGGCTGTTCTGAAGCTGCCCGCGCTAGTTGACCAGCCGTTTCGTCTTAGACGTCTATTAACGACGAAATCCGACGGGGTCGCGTCATCAGTTCTCACTGCTCCAGCTGGACCCATTTTGTCACGGAGATCGAGCAACGCATTACCTTTCTCGACTATCGACCAGGCCCTTTGAAAAAGTGCGGTGAACACGTCATCGGGGATGAGAGGTGTTGTAACTCCGCGGCGTCCGGTTCCCGCGCCGGTAAGTCCGGCTAGGTGCGTCGACGAGGTGCCCGGCCATGGATGGCTGGGTATTCGGTCATCGGTGTATTGACTGAGTTGGTATATAGCCTCGACCACATCGAGGCGATGCCTTAACGTTGAGGCTTTTAGAGGTTGACAAAGCTGGCCGATTCGCTGTTGTTTGCATGTGTCGACGTAGATCGAGCATACTGTCGGCGTAACGTCGGCCAGCCTTGCAATGCCGAGGCGTTCCAGATGTCTTAGAAAGGGATGTGCGTCGCCGGCCAATTTCACTATGCTGCGAGCCGATGGGCGTTTCTGCCCGGGGCGGCCCCGGAGAATGTAGCGGTAGAGAATGGCCTTCATCGTTGCCCGATAAGACTCTGGAATTCGCCTGAAATCAATCACTTTTTCGCATGGCAGTTTGTTCGTTGGATGACCAACGAGTTGCCATCGATCGTCACCATAGTGGGAGAGCACAATCCAGTAACCGGAAACTTTTTGCGTTGAAATAATCAACTTATCGCGCTCTTGCTCGGACATGCCTTGAACTGTCAGCGGCTGGTGCTGATGGATATGTTCCATTGAGGAGGTCGCTGAAGAATGGTTCATAGCAGTGACTCCAGATCGTCGAAGATTGTCTGGCTTGCCCAGAACGGATGCGGATCGTTTCGAGCTCGCTCGCGAGCTGCCGCTACGTCGGCTTCCCTGAATACCTTCCGAGCAATGCCGATTGTGATGACGTCGCGCTCGATTAAGCGAGGGATGTGTCTGAACTGCTGATTCCATCGCTGTCGGTCCATGCGCGACCGTTCTCCGAGCACACGCCAATAGAAAGAGTAGAGTCTCCAGAGATCATCGCCGGTCACAACGTAGTTTCGGCAGCGCAGGCAGTTCAGAAAGCGCTCGCAAGGCGCGCCTTCGCGCTTCGGCGCGTATTCGCCCATTCTGATATCAGAACATCTGCCGACCGGCGTTCGTTCGGTTGCTCCAAGCGTCCCTGAAAGCAACTCGTTGACAAGACATACCCCCATGAAGCGCCAGTCCTGCTTTGCGTCTTCTCCAGGACGCAGATAGTGACGCGACACTACCGGTGGGGTATTTCCTGCCGCGACAGCTGTTGCGACAATGTCGCCGTCCAGGATTTCGTTGACGCGATTTGCGAACGTCTTTCGGAGCCGGCTGATATTAATGCGCATCGGCTTACCGTCGTTGTCGACGAGATTGTAGTCGCGTACAAGTTTCTTGATGGCCTCGTCCAGCATTCCAATCTTTAAATTCACAATCCGGAGCTGTCCGTCCATCGTTCGTTTTGAGTACAACCAGACGCAGTTGCGAATATCCTCTGGCGCTCTCGTCCGAATTTGAGCCGTGAGTTCGATGACTCTCCGGATCAGTCTACTGACGGCTGGCCGTAGTGTTGGAGTCGATTCGACAGTTCGCTCTGCCGTTGTCTCGGAGCGGACCACAATCTTTGTTGTCGTATGTCCACGCCGCTTGTATAGCACCAGGAATTCGAGGTTATCTTTGGGGTGAGGCTTCAAGCAGTCGATGGGCATCTCCATCAGCGATGTGGTATTCCTGCCGGTGTGAAGAGCGACCACTAGGAGCGCATATGCGAGCAATGTGCTTTTCGGTGCCGTGTCGTTTGTCAATATGGGGAGTACGGCTGTTTTAACGGCCGCAGTAAACGCTTTGCGTTCGGTTCGCGTAAGGGGACTCTCGCCTCTGTCGTGCAGATGGCTTCCAGGAAACGGGTTGTTGGGAAACGTCGCGTTGTCACCAGTAGTTACCAGTTCGAATAGACCGCGTCGTCCAAGAGCAACTAAGACTGATTTCGTATAGGCGTAGCAAACCCGCTGGCTTAGCGTCGAAACCCCTCTGTCACGCAAGAAGGCGAGATAGCTATCGATCGTGTCGCGCTTGATATCGCGCAATTCGAGAGCGCGGCCAGTCGTCGCTGCATACGTGGTCAGATAGCTGAGGAAGTACCTCAACCCAGTGGTACAGTAGCTCGCGATGGTTGAGACCTCGACGTCGAGGTCTTGCTTGTCGAGAAAGCGCTCAATCTGTCGCTGGCAAGCGTAAGTGATCTGATCAATGCCAGCGGAGTACCACGGGCCAAAATCAAACTGGCGACACTTTGATGCACTCCTGCCGAAGTAGACCACGCTGCTGGTAGGAGGTATAACGTCGGCCGGGATGGAAATATCTCCCGCGTCTGTAGCCGTATGCTCGACTTGAGTTGTAGCCAGATCGGCCTTCACGAACGTCTTGCGCTTTCCCATTAGTCCTCCGCTGCAAAGCTATTCAGTTCGTCGTCGTAAGCCAGTACGGCGTCATCGGCCAGTTCGTTGATCAGGTGCAGATACACCATTGTTGTTTGAATCGATGCATGTCCGAGCTGGCGCTGAAGGAACACCACCGGTTCGATCCGGTTTCGGTTGCGTTCGCGCTGAAGCGCAACAAGGGTGTGGGTTGCGTACGTGTGGCGCAGCATATGGGTCCACACGTGGAGTCCAGTCTTCTGTCCAATCAGACGTACGATCCGATCGAGACTTTTGCCGTCCGAGCTGTATGGCTCGCCAGACTGATTCAGGAAAAGCGGCGAGCGTTCATGCGCGCTCAGCGCGGAGCGGAGACCTCGTTGATGCACTGCATAGTGATGGAGGTCTTGCATCAGTTGCCGGCTGACGTATATGTCGCGGGCCTTGCTACCTTTGGTCCTCATGCCGTGACCATCGCGCGGATCAAGGCTCACTCGAACGTTGCGCTCGTGAAGGTAAGGGTGCTCTGGATCGATGACATATGCCAGTGGAAACGTTGCGAGTTCTTCTTTGCGAAGACCGGTCCCTAAAGCGAGGCGAATGATCATCCGATGATGGGGATTCTCAGCCGAATGCAGGAGTTCTTTTACCTGTGCCGGTGAAAGAAATTTCGGCAGATCCTTGTAGGTTCGCGGCATTATGTCGGGCGTGGCCACAACGCCACCAGAGGCGTTCACGTGCGCAAGAAATCGCCCACCGACGCTCATTCGACGAATGTCGTACGAGAACGGCAGTGTCGGAATCCATTGCTGGTGCATCGCAAACTCATAAAACTTGCAGATGTAGACCAGGCGATTGCGCACTGTCGCGCGGGCTAGGTCGTACTCCTCGAGGCAATAATCACGATAAGCTGCGACAAGTGTCTTTTGCTCCCCGCGGCTGACATCGTCCCAGCGGAGATCATGCGTTTGGAGAAAGCTGAAATAGTCGTAGAGCGCTCGTGCCGTGTTGATCCATGACTTTTTTGAGCCGATGGCGCCGCGCAAGAGATAGAACCGGAAAAATTCATTGGCTGGACGGCAACTCTCCATGTTGTCCCAAAGCAAGATCGGGAAACCGGAATAGGGCCGGCCGCTGATGAGGAAGTCGCTGGTGGAAGAGATCAGCCGCATTCAGGTTCTCCTGCCGATCAGCAAGGATGGGGGCCGTCGATTCGCGGTTGCGAGCCCCGCTTGCGAATCGAGGCTGCGCCGCCATCCAAGCGTTGCGTTGTCCGCCGTCGCATGTATCATTCGCCCTTCCTCAAGATAGTAATCAGTCGCCTACCTCTAAGTGGCTGATAAATCTACATAATTTTCCTAATCTATGCAAAGTTCCTGAACAATCCGCGCCATGGAAACTTATGACATCGCCGTGATCGGCGCAGGCGCCGCCGGGATGATGAGCGCCGCGGTCGCCGGGCAGCTCGGCCGCCGCGTCGTGCTGATCGATCACGCGCCGCGGCTCGCCGAGAAGATCCGCATCTCGGGCGGCGGCCGCTGCAACTTCACGAACCTGTACGCCGGCCCCGACAACTACCTGTCGTCGAATTCGCATTTCGCGCGCTCGGCGCTGGCGCGCTATACGCCGCGCGACTTCCTCGGGCTGCTCAAGCGCCATCACGTGACCTGGCACGAAAAGCACAAGGGGCAGCTCTTTTGCGACCACGGCAGCGACGCGATCATCGACATGCTGAAGCACGAGTGCGATGCGGGCGGCATCGCGTGGCGCCGGCCGGTCGTCGTCGACGCGGTGCGCCACGCACCGGCCGACGGCTTCGTGCTCGATACGCAGCAGGCAGGGGCGATCGGTGCGCGCGCACTGATCATCGCGACGGGCGGCCTGTCGATCCCGAAGATCGGCGCGACCGACTTCGGCTACCGGCTGGCGAAGCAGTTCGGCCACAAGCTGGTCGATACGCGGCCCGCGCTCGTGCCGCTGACGTTCGCGCCGCAGGACTGGGCGCCGTTCGCGGCGCTGTCGGGCGTGTCGCTCGAAGTGCGCGTGTCGACCGGCGACAAGAAGCGCGGTGGCGAATTCGTCGAGGATCTGCTGCTGACCCATCGCGGCCTGTCCGGGCCCGGCATCCTGCAGATCTCGAGCTACTGGCAGCCCGGCGACCCGATCCGCGTCGACCTGCTGCCGCAGCGCGACACGGTGGCCGACCTGCTCGACGCGAAGCGCACGTCGAAGCGCCAGATCGGTTCGCTGCTCGCCGACTGGGTGCCGTCGCGCCTCGCACATGCGTGGCTCGATACGCATCGCGTCGCGGCCGACGCGCGGCTCGCGGACCTGCCCGACAAGACGCTGCGCCAGATCGGCGACGCGCTGTCCGGCTGGACGCTGACGCCGAACGGCACCGAGGGCTACAAGAAGGCCGAGGTGACGAAGGGCGGGGTCGATACGCGGGAGCTGTCGTCGGCGACGATGATGAGCGCGCGCGTGCCGGGGCTGTTCTTCGTCGGCGAGGCGGTGGACGTGACGGGCTGGCTCGGCGGCTACAACTTCCAGTGGGCATGGGCGTCCGGCACGGCGGCCGGGCAGGCTGCGGCCGAGTATTCGCGCGGTACCTGACGGGCCGGCCCGTTTTAGCGGGACCAGGCCCCGTGCCTTTGGACAATTCAATCGCTCTGCTATACTCGGTAGTCTTTCCTTGCAAACCTTTATTCGTGTCGGATCATGACGATCATTCGCGTTAAAGAGAACGAGCCGTTCGAAGTTGCAATGCGTCGCTTCAAGCGCACGATCGAGAAGAACGGTCTGCTGACCGAACTTCGCGCGCGCGAGTTCTACGAAAAGCCGACCGCGGAGCGCAAGCGCAAGAAGGCCGCTGCAGTGAAGCGACATTACAAGCGGATTCGCAGCCAGACGTTGCCGAAGAAGCTGTACTGAAGGATTGGGCGCCGCGCGGTTCGCTGAGCGGCGCACCGGCGACTCCGCGCGATGGAGTACGATCGTGCAGCCGATCAGGCGGCGAGTCGCCGATGCCGGATTCGAGCAACCCGCTTGAGACACTGTCCCAAGCGGGTTTTTGTGTTGACGCCCATTCGCGGGCGTCGGATTCACGTTTCCATTCCGGGTGAAAGATGAGTTTGAAAGAGCAGATCAGCGAAGACATGAAGGCCGCAATGCGCGCGAAGGAAAGCGAGCGCCTGGCGACGATTCGCCTGCTGATGGCCGCGATCAAGCAGCGTGAGGTCGATGATCGGGTCACGCTCGACGACGCGGCCATCACGGCCGTGATCGACAAGATGATCAAGCAGCGCAAGGATTCGATCAGCCAGTTCGAGGCCGCCGGCCGCGACGATCTCGTCGCGAAGGAGCAGGCCGAGCTGGCCGTGCTGGGCGGCTACATGCCCGCGCAGCTGTCGGATGCCGAAGTGGCGGCCGAAATCCAGGCAGCGGTCGCGCAAACTGGCGCAGCCGGCCCGCAGGACATGGGCAAGGTGATGGGCGTGCTGAAGGGCAAGCTCGCCGGTCGTGCCGACATGACGGCCGTTTCCGCGCAGGTCAAGGCCGCGCTCACGAAGTAAAACCCGTTCCCGGCGCGCCCAGCGATGCGTGCGCCGGGCGTCGTATTGTCTTTTTTCGCTCGATCCCACGGTGATTCCGCATTCTTTCCTGCAGGACTTGCTGAACCGCGTCGATATCGTCGACGTGGTGGGCCGGTACGTGCAGCTCAAGAAGGGCGGCGCCAACTTCATGGGGTTGTGCCCGTTCCATAACGAGAAGAGCCCGTCGTTCACCGTCAGTCCGACCAAGCAGTTCTATCACTGCTTCGGGTGCGGCGCGCACGGCACGGCGATCGGCTTCCTGATGGAGCACGCGGGGCTCACGTTCCCGGAAGCCGTGCAGGAGCTCGCGCAGTCCGTCGGGCTGACCGTGCCGCACGAGCCGTCGATGCGCGGCGGTGGGGGCGGAGGCGGTGGCGGCGGCGACTATCCGGCGCCGGTGTCGAAATCGGTCGCGACCGCGCTGTCCGATGCGATGACGGCCGCGTGCGACTACTACCGCAAGCAGTTGCGCGGCGCGACCGTCGCGATCCAGTACCTGAAGAACCGGGGCCTGACCGGCGAGATCGCCGCGCGTTTCGGTCTCGGCTATGCGCCGGACGGCTGGCAGAACCTCGAAACCGCGTTCCCGGACTATCGCGACGAATCGCTCGTCGAGTCGGGGCTCGTGATCGTCAGCGAGAAGACCGACGCGCAGGGCGTCGCGCGCCGCTACGACCGGTTCCGCGAGCGGATCATGTTCCCGATCCGCAACGTGAAGGGGCAGGTGATCGGCTTCGGCGGCCGCGTGCTCGGCAGCGGCGAACCGAAGTACCTGAACTCGCCCGAAACGCCGCTGTTCAACAAGGGCAGCGAGCTGTACGGGCTGTTCGAGGCGCGGCTCGCGATTCGCGAGCGCAAGTACGTGCTGGTCGTCGAAGGCTACATGGACGTCGTCGCGCTCGCGCAGCTCGGGTTCCCGAACGCGGTCGCGACGCTCGGCACCGCGTGCACGCCGATTCACGTGCAGAAGCTGCTGCGCCAGACCGACACGGTCATTTTCAGTTTCGACGGCGATTCGGCCGGGCGGCGGGCGGCGCGGCGCGCGCTCGAGGCCTGCCTGCCGCACGCAGGCGACAACCGCACGATCCGGTTCCTTTTTCTGCCGACCGAGCATGATCCGGACAGCTATGTCCGCGAGTTCGGCGCGGACGCGTTCTCCGAGCAGGTCGAGCGCGCGATGCCGCTGTCGCAATTTCTGCTGAACGAAGCAATTTCAGGCAAGGCGCTCGATCAGCCGGAAGGGCGCGCGAAGGCGCTGTTCGATGCGAAGCCGCTGCTGCAGGCGCTGCCCGCGAACGCGCTGCGCGCGCAGATCATGCACATGTTCGCGGACCGTCTCGATATCCCGTTCGAAGAGGTCGCGGGGCTGTCCGACGTCGATACGCGGATCGCGGCGCCGCCGCGCCAGGCGCCCGCGCGCAGCGAGCGCCGCCGCGTGACGGACAGCGAAAAGCGCGCGCTGCGCACGCTGGTGATGCATCCGCGCATCGCGTCGCAGCTCGACGACGAGCAGATTGCGACCCTGCGCGCGTTGCCGCGCATCGGCGAGCTGTTCGCGGAAGTTGTCGACCATGCGCGTGCACTGGGCGACGGCGCGGAGTTCCGGCTGCTGTCGGATGTCCTGCGGACGTCCTCGAACGGGGCGACTTACGAGGAAATCTTCCGCGAAATTCTGGACTATGATGAAAACGTCCGCGATTTGCTGTTACAGAATCCGGAAGACGAGACGGTGCCCGAGCGGCAGCGTGAGCAGGAACGGATCGCGGGGGAGGAACTGCAGGCAGCGGTGCTCAAGATGCGCTATGACGCCTGCTGCGACCGGCTTGACCGGCTGGCGCGGCAATCCACCTTCACACCCGAGGAATTGGCCGAATTGACGGAATTGAACCAGCAGCGAACCGACATGAAACGTCGGCTCGGGCTGTAGGCGGCCGGGGCGCTTAGAGAGGGCTCCCCAGCGTGCTATAATATAAGGTTTCCAGCGGTTTGTTTTCTAAGCAGAGGCGAGAATCGCGATGGCAAAGACGACGGGCGGAAAGAAAGCAACAGGCAAGGGCTCGACGGAGCCGACCACGAAGGTCACAGCGGCCAAGTCTGCTTCTTCCACCAGGACAACGTCTTCAGCCACGTCAGCCCCAGCAGGAAAGAAAACCGCGGCCGGCACTGCTCAGGCTGCGCCGGCACCGGCAGCCAGAACACGGGCTGCCGCGAGACCCGACTCCGGGCCGGCCAAGCCGGCGGCGAAGCGGGCAAGTGCGAAAAGCGCAAGGGACACGACTGCCGACGCGGACGAAACGGCAGTACGTACTACTCATGCACCCACGGTTCAACCGGCTGTCGTCCAGCAGCCGCGAGTCGATATAGCCGGTACGGCGAACTCCATGACCAAAAAGCTGAACGAAGTATCCGTCGAAGACGACGCAAATCAGAGCGACGAGCAGCCCGTAGCCGCAGCCGCAGTTGCGGCTGCACCGGGCAAATCCAAGGTGCGCGATCGTCGCGCCAAGGAAAAGGCGCTGCTGAAGGAAGCGTTCGCGACGAGCACGCCGGGCACGGCCGAGGAGCTCGAAGAGCGCCGCGTGAAACTGCGCGCGCTGATCAAGCTCGGCAAGGAGCGCGGCTTCCTGACGTACGCCGAAATCAACGACCACCTGCCGGACAACTTCACCGAGACCGAAGCCCTCGAAGGCATCATCGGCACGTTCAACGACATGGGCGTGGCGGTTTACGAGCAGGCGCCGGACGCGGAAACGCTGCTCCTGAACGACAACGCGCCCGCCGCGTCGTCGGACGATGAAGTCGAAGAAGAAGCGGAAGTCGCGCTGTCGACCGTCGATTCGGAATTCGGCCGCACGACCGATCCGGTCCGGATGTACATGCGTGAAATGGGCACGGTCGAGCTGCTCACGCGCGAAGGCGAAATCGAGATCGCGAAGCGGATCGAGGACGGCCTGCGCCACATGGTGATGGCTATCTCCGCATGCCCGACGACGATCGCCGACATCCTCGCGATGGCCGAACGCGTCGCGAATGAAGAGATCCGCGTCGACGAGCTCGTCGACGGCCTGCTCGATCCGAATGCTTCGGACTCCGCCGATACCGACGGCTTCTCCGCGAAGGAAGCGGAAGCCATCGAGAACGAGGACGAGGAAGCCGAAGAGGAAGAGGAAGAAGAGGAAGAGGAGGAAGACGACGGTGCCGCGCAGGCATCGGCGAACGCCGCCCAGCTCGAAGCCCTCAAGCGTGCGTCGCTCGACAAGTTCTCGCAGATCAGCGAGTGGTTCGACAAGATGCGCCGCGCGTTCGAAAAGGAAGGCTACAAGTCGAAGGCCTACCTGAAGGCGCAGGAAACGATCCAGACCGAACTGATGACGATCCGCTTCACCGCGCGTACCGTCGAGCGCCTGTGCGACACGCTGCGTGCGCAGGTGGACGAAGTGCGTCAGGTCGAGCGCCAGATCCTGCACATCGTCGTCGACAAGTGCGGCATGCCGCGTTCGGAATTCATCTCGCGCTTCCCGGGCAGCGAGACGGATCTCGACTGGTCCGAGAAGGTCACGGCCGAAGGCCATTCGTACAGCGCGGTGCTGTCGCGTAACGTTCCGGCGATCCGCGAACAGCAGCAGCGCCTGCTCGACCTGCAGGCGCGCGTCGTGCTGCCGCTGAAGGACCTGAAGGAAACCAACCGCCAGATGGCGGCCGGCGAACTGAAGGCACGCCAGGCGAAGCGCGAAATGACCGAGGCGAACCTGCGTCTCGTGATCTCGATCGCGAAGAAGTACACGAACCGCGGCCTGCAGTTCCTCGACCTGATCCAGGAAGGCAACATCGGCCTGATGAAGGCGGTGGACAAGTTCGAATACCGTCGTGGCTACAAGTTCTCGACCTATGCGACGTGGTGGATCCGTCAGGCCATCACGCGTTCGATCGCGGACCAGGCGCGCACGATCCGTATTCCGGTTCACATGATCGAGACGATCAACAAGATGAACCGCATCTCGCGGCAGATCCTGCAGGAAACCGGTCTCGAGCCGGATCCGGCAACGCTCGCCGAGAAGATGGAGATGCCGGAAGACAAGATCCGCAAGATCATGAAGATCGCGAAGGAGCCGATCTCGATGGAAACGCCGATCGGCGACGACGACGATTCCCATCTGGGCGACTTCATCGAGGACAACAACACGGTCGCGCCGGCGGATGCAGCACTGCACGCCAGCATGCGCGACGTCGTGAAGGACGTGCTCGATTCGCTGACGCCGCGCGAGGCGAAGGTGCTGCGGATGCGTTTCGGTATCGAGATGAGCACCGACCACACGCTCGAGGAAGTCGGCAAGCAGTTCGACGTCACGCGCGAGCGGATCCGTCAGATCGAGGCCAAGGCGCTGCGCAAGCTGCGTCACCCGAGCCGCTCCGACAAGCTGAAGTCGTTCCTCGAAGGGAACTGATTTCCAGCGTCTCTCCTGCGAACGCCGCCGGCATCTGCGTGATGCCGGTGGCGTTTGTCCCCTTTGTTGTTACAATGCCGGCCCGGCTTCGTTGCCGGGTCGGCGTGTAGCACGCGTCGTATCTCATCAGGGCTTGTAGCTCAGCGGTTAGAGCAGTCGACTCATAATCGATTGGTCGCGGGTTCGAACCCCGCCGGGCCCACCAGATTTCATGCCGCGCCACGCCGTGTCGTGGCATGCGGAAAACCCGCGATGGCTTCATGCGTCGCGGGTTTTTCTTTGCGTGGACGATCGGCCGAATCCGAAAAACGCGGAAACGGTGCAGTCCCGATCGCAATCGAAGTATGCTGTGGCGCGGCACGGCCGGTGTGCGATATCAGTCGCGCGCTCGGACTGCCGACCCGCGCCGCGCTCCATCCGGCGACCAGAACAAACAGACTTCGCCGGGAGTAGGGGCGGCCATCATGACCATGCTGCGTACGTGGGGTGCGATTCTCTCGTTGCTGGCGCTCGTTGCGTGCGCCAGCCTGCCGCCGCAGGCCGATCGTGCGCCGACGCATGCGTTCATCGATACGGAGCACACGCGGCTGGGCGCCGCGTTCCGGCAGCAGGCCGCCGCGCATCCCGGGCAGGACGCGTTTCACTTGCTGACCGATCCGGTCGACGCGCTGGATGCGCGCGTGCTGCTGGCCGACCGGGCCGACCGGTCGCTGGACCTTCAGTACTACATCTGGCACGACGACCTGACCGGGCATGAACTCGCCGATGCAGTGATTCGCGCGGCCGATCGCGGCGTGCGCGTGCGCGCGCTGCTCGACGACCTCGGCACGAACGCGGACGACCGCAAGCTGCTCGAGATCAGCTCGCATCCGAACATCGAGATCCGCCTGTTCAATCCGGTGGCTACGCGCCGGTTCAAGAAGATCGGCACGGTGTTCGAGTTCGCGCGCGTCAACCGGCGCATGCACAACAAGGCGATGATCGCGGACAACCAGGTGGCGATCGTCGGTGGCCGCAATATCGGCGACGAGTACTTCGGCGCCTCGTCGATGCTGGAGTTCGGCGATCTCGATGTCGTCGTCCACGGTCCGGCCGTGAAGGACATCTCGACCGAATTCGATACGTTCTGGAATTCTCCGTACGCGTATCCGATCGATACGCTGGTCGGGCACGATGCGGCGCCGGGCGGGCTCGATCGCGAACGCGAACGGTTGCGCGACTACCTGAGGGCCATGGAGGACAATCCGTACGTGCTCGAGGCCCGGCAGCGGCTCGACCGGATCGTGCATGGGCAGGGCACCGAATTGTCGTGGGGGCACGCGACGGTGCTGTACGACGATCCGTCGAAGATCGCGCATGCGCCGAAAGACAGCGACGGGCACCTGATGCCGCAGTTGCGCGCGCTTGCGTTGCAGCCCCAGCACGACCTGCTGATCGTGTCGCCGTATTTCGTGCCGGGCAAGGAGGTCGTCGAGCGGCTGCGTGCGCTCACGGCACGCGGCGTGCGCGTGACGGTGCTGACCAACTCGCTCGCGTCGACCGACGTGGCGGCCGTGCATGCCGGCTACCGGCATTATCGGAGCGACCTGGTGAATGCCGGCGTGCGGCTTTACGAACGGCGGCCGTCGGGCGACAAGAGCATTTCGAAGCAGGTCATCATCGGCTCGTCGCGCGCGTCGCTGCACGCGAAGACCTACGTGTTCGATCACCAGAGCATTTTCATCGGGTCGATGAACCTCGATCCACGCTCGCTGAACCTCAATACGGAGATCGGCGTTTACTGCGAGAGCCCGGCGATTGCGTCGCAGGTGGCAGGCGATCTCGAAGCGCGGCTCGACCGGATCGCGTGGCGTGTCGAGCCGCGGACCGATGCGGCCGGGAACGGGCAGCTCAAGTGGATTCAGACCGATGCGGACGGGAAGGTCACCGAAATCGATCACGAACCGGAAGTGTCGGCGGCGCGGCGAATGGAAGTCTGGTTTCTGGGGCTGTTTCCGATCGAGTCGCAACTGTGAGCAACGCTCAGCGGCGCGTGCGGCCGAGTCGTTCGATGACGGCCGCGAACTGCGCCGCTGCGGTTTCGATCGTCGCGTCGTCCAGCCCGGCATAGCCGAGCACGAAGCCGTTGTACGTGCGGCCGTCGCCGACGCGATAGCTGCTCAGCGGCTGCAGCAGCAGGCCGTGCGTGGACGCAGCGCGCGCGACTTCGGTGTCGTGCAGCGGCGCCGCGAGATCGGCCGACAGATGCATGCCGCCCGGGCTGTCGCGCACGCTCAACGCGGTGCCGAGGTGGCGGGCGAGGGCCGCTTCGAGGCTGTTGCGCCGGTCGGCGTAGAGCGACCTCATCCTGCGCAGGTGCCGTGCAAACAGACCTGTGTCGATGAATTCGGCCATCGCGAGCTGATCGGCCGAATGACCGCGATGGACGAGTTCGCGCAGCGTTCGCGTGAAGCGTTCGACGAGGGCCGTCGGCACCACCATGAAGCCGAGCCGAAGGGCGGGAAACATCGTCTTGCTGAACGTGCCGAGATAGCAGACCGGCGCGTCGGGATGCAGGCCCTGGATCGCGGGCAGCGGCTGGCCGCCGTGACGGAACTCGCTGTCGTAATCGTCCTCGATGACCCACGCACCGCACGCACGCGCATGCTCGACGAGCGTTGCGCGCCGTTCCGGGCTCATCAGAGCGCCGAGCGGGTATTGGTGCGATGGCGTCGTATAGATCAGCCGGGGCGGTCGGTCACGCCACTGTGCGTCGGTGGGCGCCATCCCTTCGCGATCGACCTCGATCGGCACGAGATTCAGGCCGGTCGACTGGAAGGCCGTCCGCGCGCCGTTGTAGCAGGGATTCTCGAGCCAGCCGTATTCGCCGGGATTCGCGAGCATGCGCGCGCACAATTCGAGGCTGCCTTGCGTGCCGTCGGTGATGAAGACCTGGCCCGTGTCGCAGCGTACGCCGCGCGACACGCGGATGTATGCGGCCACCGCGCGCCTGAGTTCGGGCAGCCCTTCGACCGGGCCGTACGCGAGCTGGGCGGGCTTGATGGTTTTCCACGCGCGGTCGACGCAACGACGCCACTGCGCAACGGGGAATTCGTCGAGCGAGGGGAGGCCGGGGACGAACGGCAGCATGCGGTCGGGCTCGGGATCGGCGTTCTCCAGCCCGTGCACGCGCGCCGACAGCTGAACCGCGGGCGGGCCGTCTTCATGCGAGGCGCTTGCTCGGCCGGATCCGTCCCATCGCGTGATCGTGCCGTTGCGCGTGGCGGCCACGAAGCCTTCTTCCGCCAGGCGCTCGTACGCATAGACCGCCGAGTTGCGCGCAATGCCGAGTTCGGCCGCGAGCACGCGCGTCGGCACGAGCCGCGTGCCGGGCGGCAGGTGCCCGTCGAGCAACAGGGTGCGCAAGCCCCGGTACAGCGCTTCCTGCTGGCTGTGCCGGGTCGTGCCGTCCTGTCGGGAAAGCGACGCGATGAGCAGCGCGAGATCCATGGGCTGGTTCCAGAAATTTCCGTTGTGCTGGCTCTTTTGAAGATGCCGCGCGCATCGTATCGTTCACGTTCTCGCGGTGGAGGCCGGTGCGCAGGGCGTTCCGTCGATCGTCGCGGTTCGTTGCACGCGCGTATTTTGATCGATTTGACGCGCGACTGTCGACGTGCCCGGCCACGGGGCATGCAGACGCGAACGCGGCACAATACCGATTCAATTCACTTCGCAGTACATATATATGAAAGACCGGACCGACATCTCACCCACTCCGCGTACCACCATTCGCCGCCTGCCCGAGCTGGCCAGTCAAGATCGCGCGGTGCTCCACCGCATCGTGGACGAGGCCTACGTCTGCCACATCGCGTTCGGCGACGGACAGAGCACGCACTGCATCCCGACCGCGCACTGGCGGCGAGGCGACGATCTCTATATCCACGGCTCCAATGGCAGCCGGATGATCAAGGCGCTGTCGGCGGGCGCGCAGGCGTCCGTCGCGATCACGTTGCTGGACGGTCTCGTGCTGGCGAGGTCAGCGTTCAACCATTCGATGAATTACCGGTCCGCGGTGATCTACGGGCAGTTCGACGAGGTGGAGGGCAGCGCGGAAAAACGTGCCGTACTGGATGCGCTGATGGACAAGATCGCGCCGGGTCGCAGGCATGACGCGCGGCCGGGCAATGCGAAGGAACTCAATGCGACCCGCGTGCTGCGGATTTCGATGGGCGAAGCGGCCGTGAAAGTCAGCGATTCGCCGCCGTCCGACAAGGACGAAGATCTGGAACTCGCTGTCTGGGCCGGAATACTGCCGCTGAAGACGACACGCGGCGCACCGGTGCAGGTCGACGGCAACGTGCCCGTGCCGGATTACGTGCGGAACTGGGCCGATTGAGACACGCATCGCCGGCCGGCAGCGCGGATGTCGCGCTGCCGTGCCGTGGCGTGATGGCTACTCCGGACGATGTTCGCGCTGCTCATGCTGCGGATGCGACTGAGCCGGGTGCGGTGCCGCCGCGTGCTCGGGCGCCGGTTGCCGAGGCTGCGGTGCCGCGTGTTCCTGCGGCGGCGCTTCGGCGTGTGGCTGCATCTCCTTGCGTTGTTGCTGCTGCGCCTCTTCACGCTGCCGTTGCTGCTGGGCCTCGCTGCGTTGCTGCGCTTCCGCGCGTTGCTGCTGCTGGGTCGCCACGCGCTCCTGCTGTTGCTGCTCCGCATTGCGTTGCTGCATCGCTTCGCGTTGCTGTTGCTGCGCTGCGCTGTGCTGCTGCATGTCCTCGCGTTGCTGCTGCTGTTGCTGTGCCGCCGCACGATTCTCCTGAGCGGCACGCTCCTGCTGCATTGCCTGCTGCCGCTCGTCGTGCATCGCGCCGGGCGGATGCTGCGCCGGCGCCTCGGCATGCGGTGCGTTCGCACGGTTCTGCGCGAATGCCTCCGGCGCGGGCCGTGTACCGGGGCGCGCGTCGTTTGCGCCGAAGTGCGGCATCGTCATCGGCGCGGCGCCTGCGCGCTGCTCCATGGCCTGGCCGCGCATCGGTTCGCCACCCGGCTGTACGGTGTTGCGTTCGATCGTCGTGTTGTTGTTGGTGACGTTGCCGCCGTAGTTGTTCGTGATGCGCGTGTTGCGGATGTTGGTGATGTTGTTGATTACGGTGGTCGACTTCGTCACGTACGTGGTGTGGTTGTACACCACGGCCGGACGCTGCCAGCCGCCGTTCCACCCCGGGCCTTCCGGGCGCGGCGCACCCCAGTTCATGCCCCATGCATGCCAGCCCCAGTCGTGGTGCCCGAAGATCGCGGCGCCGACGGCGATGCCGACGCCGAACGTGATCACGCTGGCCGCCACGACTTCGCCGGTGCTGTATGCGGGCGGCCGGTACACGTAGCCAGGATAGGCCGATACGGGCTCGCCGTAGACGACGGTCGGGTTGTACGACGGCACGTACACGACATCCGGCTGCGCGGACGCGATCTCGATCGCCTGCGCGGGCGGCGGCACGATTGCCGGCCCGGCGTACACCACGGGCGCGTCGGTGGCCGGCGTATAGCCGGTCGGCGCAGCCTGCGCGACTTGAGTGACGCGCATCTGGCCGCCCGAGCGGAGATGGCCGGACGTCTGCGCGCGCTGGCGCATCACCTGGATCGCGTTCATCACGTCGGTCGGATCGTTGTAGTACGCCTGGCCGAGCGACGTGGTCCAGGCCGGGTTCGATGCCATTTGCGACAGTACCGCGGGGAAAGCCGTCAGCGCCTTGACGGACGGGTCCCACGGCTGCGCATCGGCGGCGGTCGCGAGGGCCTGCCCCTTCAATGCCGGATTCTGCGTGACCCAGTTGTTGGCGGCCGTCACCTGGTCCGGATACGTTGCACCCGCCAGCACCAGCGCGACGAGCTTGTCGGGGAACAGTGCGACCGGCGCGACCATCTGGTAGAGCTGGTCGGCGCTCGGCGGCGTGTACGCGACGGGCGTCGAGGCCGGCTGCGCCGCTGCGGCCGCACTCGCATCGCTCGCTGGCGCGGCGGGGCTGCTGTCGCCGTTCTTGTTGCAGGCCGACAGGCCGAGCAGCGACACGATGAGGGACGACGCGATCAGCGTCCTGACGGGGCGGTGTGCACGAGTGTGGTTCATGTTGTTCGTTCGGTGTGGTGGCAGCGTTGGCAGGCACGCGGGCTGCGCGATCGGCTTGAGCACCGTGCCGCGATCGTCCGCGTATGCGCCGGCGGCATCGGCCGGAGCGGGCGGCAAGATCGTGTTCGCATGGTGAAAATCCCGCGACGAATTGACATATTCAGTTAAACGCACGACACGTGCGGAAGGTGTCGGGGTGTTATGTAACAGTGTGTGTGCCTTGCAGTCCGTAAGCGGGCGGGCGCCTGCCGGGTAAACGATATGAAAGTTGCTGGCGCAACGATTGCAAGGTCGGCACGCATCTCGTCGCGGCGGATGCCGCTGCGCGAGATGACGCGGAATGAAAAAAACCGCGATGGCATGTGCTGCCTTCGCGGTCTTTTATCGGGTGGCGTGCGGTTCCGGGCACGCGCAACGGCGCGCACCCGGAACCGGCTCGGTCATCGGCTCATCAGCGCGCGAAATCCGACGTGCTCTGGATGAACGCGTTCAGTTTCGAGATGTTCACGCTGCCGAAGCCCGTCGTCGCGTCCCAGCCGGCCTTTGCCTTGTAGCCGTACGTGCCGCTGCCGTTGTTGCCGGACGTGACGTCGTGCAGCAGCGCCGCGTTGGACGGGAAGTACTTGTAGATGCTCGACGCGGGGAAGCCGAGCGCATTGTTGTTGGCCGACTGCAGCCGCGCCCAGATGCCCGTGAAGATCGGCGCGGCGAGGCTCGTGCCGCCTTCGTTGTTCAGGTAGCCCGAGCCCCACAGCGTGTCGGACGTCTGGCCGTTCACGACGAGAATCGCACCGGTGCGCAGGTCGGCGTCGAAGCCGACGTCGGGCAGCGCGCGCTTGGTCGATCCGGTCAGCGTCGACGACTGCCACGCCGGCGCGGCTTCGTACTTGCTGTACCCGCCGCCCGTCGACCACACGGTGCCCGGCTGCCAGCTCGGATCGTTCCAGACGATCTCGCTGTTGTACGCGTTGGTCGACGTATTCGTGAACAGCGTCGTGCCGCCCACCGCGATCACGTACGGCGACGTGGCCGGTTCGCTCACCGTGTAGGTCGAGCGCGACGGCGTGCCGCTCGCGCATTCGTACGCACCGTGGTCGCCGGCCGAGACGGAGAAGGTCTGCCCCTGCGCGACGGCCTGCTTGAAGATGGTGTCGTCGGTCGCCTGCGAGCCGGTGCTGTACGCCGACGATTCGCACACGCCGAGCGACACGTTGATCACCTTCGCGACGTTGTCGGTCACCACCTTGTTGTATGCGGCCGTGATCGCCGTGAGCGTCATCGACGGCGCCGCGTAGAACACGACCTGCTTCACGCTGCCGCCGGCCGAGCCGACGATCGACTGGCTGTCGAGATTCCACTCGACGGTGCCGGACGTATCGGTGTACGAACTGCCTGCCGGGCCCGTCTGCACGATGGTGCTGTTGATCGTGCCGAGGCCGTTGTTCGCGGCGAACGTATTGAGGTCGCTCACCGTCTGCGACAGGTCGCCTTCGGAGATGATGCCGACCGTGGTCTGCGAGGCTGTCGGCGTGCCGTCGCCGCCGTAGATCGACGAGAATTCGGTCGGGTTGTGCGGCACCGCCGACGCGCCGGCCGGGATCGTCAGGTTGCTGGTGTTGCCTTGCGGCTTGCTGCCCGCGCCGGTATGCATCAGCTCGACGTTCTGCAGCCCGAGCACCGCGCCCACGATGTTGCCGATCGCGTTCGGCACTTGCGCGGCGTCGGTGTTCGCATAGACGCTGCGGCCGTTGCGCGTGAAGCGCTTGAGCGTCGTGCGGAACGCGGACTTGATGGTCGCCGCGGTGCCGGACGCCGAGACCAGCAGGCGGTTCGGCGCGACCACGATGTTCACGAAACCTTCCTTGCGCAGGTGTGCGACGACGGACGCGACCTGCTGGTCGGTCGGCGCATATTGCGCGGCGAACTGCGCCGGCGTGAGGAACTGCTTGTAGTGCGGCGAGCCGGGCGTATGCAGGTCGCGCAGGGTCTGGTCGAGTTGCGCCTCGTTGCGCAGGTTCAGCCCGAGCACGATGTCCACCGATTCGCCGGGCGCCAGCTCGACGGCGGCCGTTGCAGCGGCCGCCGTGCTTGCGGCGGGCGCACCGGCGGTACCGGCTTCGTTCTGCTGCACGAGCGGCAGGAACCCCTTGGTGCGCGTTTCCGTCCAGCCGGCCGCCGGCGTGGCATGGGCGGTCGCCATGCCGAACGACGCAACGGCTGCGGCGGCGAATGCGAGCTTCACGATGCGAATGTGCTTTTGTTTCTTGTCTGCAACCTGATTCATTTGAATTACCCCTCCGGTTGAACATCGAACGGCACGAACAACAACGGTCGACAGCGGTGCGGATCATGCACCGCCGTGTTCTGTCGCATGCGTGCGGATGGCACGGACGCGACAGGGCCTTTCGCCCGATCCGGAGAGATGGGTTTGCTCCGGGGGCGAAATACGGGAAAAGCGATAACGGGAAGGCTGCGCCGGACTTGACGCGGGCGGGATTGCTAGAGCAACAGTTTCGTTGTCCTGCTCATTTGATTCGATCCTTCGGCCCGCTGCCGGATGACAGCCGTCCAATGAGATGCATCGGGATATGGCATGCGCCGGCGTGCGAACGAATCAGCCGGCGGCGAGCACTGCGGTGCGGCGGAAGCGAAAAAACGTAGAGCGGAATCGATTGCGTGGTGGGCAATTCGTCAGATTGCTTGCATCGGACGGTATCAAGAACGAAAGCAGAGTGTCAAACTTTTTTTGATTATATGAAACAAAATTAAATCGAATAAAGTGCAATGATTTTGAAAAGATCGACGGCATTTTGTAATGCTCGAAACCGGCAGCGAAGGTAATGCCTGAATCGATTCGCCGATCCTTTCCGATTTGTTTTGTAATGGGGCGGTTGTTATCGAGGAAAGGCTCGAATGGCCGGCGCGTGCCGCGGGATGTCGAATTCGAGGACGGCATCGCCGCCCGGCGATGCGAGATGGCGGATCTGCCCGCCGTGCGCGTCGACAACCGCGCGCAGGACGGACAGGCCGAGTCCGGTTTCGACGAAGCGCCGCGAACCTGTGTCCTCGATCCGGACGACGGCGCCCGCAGCGCGGTCTTCGACGAAGAACTTCAGCCTGGCCGGCGCGGAATGGCGCCGCATGTCGTCAAGCAGCGCGAGAACGGCTTGCCGGATACGCGCGCCGTCGCAGGTCACGACGGTCGCGTCGGTCGTCACGTCGATGACGAACCCGGCTTCACGAAATACTTCGCGTACCGAATCGACGGCGCCAGCGATTTCACGGTCGAGCGCCGTCGGGCGCAGGTCGAGTGTCAGTGCCGCCGGCTGTTCGGCAACCTGGAGGTCGTCAACGAACCTGAACAGGTCGAACGCGGCTGCCAGCAGGCACATGAACAGCACCGTCGCGAGCACCAGGTAAGTGGCTGCATGGCGGATCATCGCGTCGGCCGTTGCGTCATGCGGCAACGCAACGGGGTGACGCAACGCGTACAGGAGGAACGCAGCGGTGCAGGCGGTCAGCACGGCGACGATTGCGCCCAGGCCGATCGCCTGCCCGATTTGCCGGCCGGGTCTTGCCGGTAGCGTCACTGCACGCCCCGCAGCCGGTAGCCGACGCCGCGCATCACTTCGGGCATGCCCGGTGCGCCGGCCTGTTCGAGCTTCTTGCGCAGCCTGCAGATGTGGCTGTCGACCGTACGCTCCAGCGCGCTTACGTCGGCCATGCACGCATCGAGCAGTTCGCCGCGCGTGAACACGCGGCTCGGCGATCGCGCCATGTGCGCGAGCAGCCGGAATTCGGTCAGCGTCAGCGTGATCGGGATCTCGGTGGACTCCGTCCGCACGCGGGCCAGATAACTGTCGGTGTCGATCTCCAGGTCGCCGACGCGCAGCATGCGCGTGACCGGCGGCGCAGCCGACCGGCGCAGGATCGCGCGCAGCCGCGCGACGACTTCGGCCGGGTTGAACGGCTTGACGATGTAGTCGTCCGCGCCGGCATGCAGTGCCTGCAGCCGGTCGAGGTCGCGGTCGAACGCGGTGAGGACGACGACGGGCGTATTGCCGCGCCGCCGCAGTTCGGTGAGCACCTCCCAGCCGTTCTTCTGCGGCATCTTCACGTCGAGCAGGATCAGGTCGGGCTTCAGGTGCGGTTGCACGTCGAGCACCGCTTGCCCGTCGGCGACGCGGTAGGTGCGAAAGCCGTCGTGCGTCAGGTACGCATCGAGGATGTCCGAGATGTCGGGCTCGTCTTCTGCAATCAGTATCAGGGAATGGGTCATGGAGTTTGCCGTGCGATGTCGAACAATCGGGGCAGCCCGTTGCCGGGCTGAATCGCGCCGTTCCATCCCGCTGCTGCGCGGGGCGGAACGGCGCCGTTCGTTCAGTCCTGCACCACGCTCTGCGACGGCGCGACGTCCTTGTCCGTCAGCCCGCCACCGAGCGCTTTGTACAGCGCAACGGCGTTGCCGAGCTCGCTGCGACGCAGGTCGAGCAGCGCCTGCCGTGCCGAGTAGAGCTGCCGTTGCGAATCGAGCAGTTCCAGCCGCCCCTCGACTCCGGCGCGATAGCGCAGGTTCGACAGGTCGGTGCGGCGTTCGGCCGAGCCGACCACACGCGTCTGCGCTTCGATCTGGCGGCCGAAGGTCTCGCGCCCGGCGAGCCCGTCGGCCACTTCGCGGAACGCGGTCTGGATCGAGCGTTCGTACTCGGCGACCGCGCTGGACTTGCGCACTTCCGCGAGGCGCAGCTCGGAACGCAGCCGGCCGCCCTGGAAGATCGGCACCGTGACCTGCGGCGCGAAGCTCCACGTGCGCTGCCCGCCGTCGAACAGGCTGCCCATCGCCGGGCTGAGGAAGCCGATCGACGACGTCAGCGACAGGCGCGGGAAGAACGCGGCGCGCGCGGCGCCGATATCGGCATTCGCGGCGACGAGATTCTGTTCGGCCTGCTGGATATCCGGACGACGGAACAGCAGCTCCGACGGCAGGCCGGCCGGCAGTTGCGTCATCACCGGTTGCTGCTGAAGCGGCACCGGATCGGGCAGATCCTTCGGCAGCTCGGTGCCGACCAGCAGGCGCAATGCGTTGCGTGCCTGTTCGACGGCGCGCGTGCGCGCTTCGAGATCGGCCGTGGCGCTCGCGACCTGGCCTTCGGCCTGCGCGATGTCGACGCCGCTCGCCTGATGCGCTTCTTTCAGGCGGCGCGCGAGGTCGAGCGACTGTTGCCAGTCGGCGAGCGTGCGCTCGGACAACTGGCGTTGCTCCTGCGCGAGGCGTTCCGCGAAATAGGCATCCGCGACGCCGCCGACCAGCGAGATCTGCACCGCGCGGCGGCCGTGATCGGTCGCGAGGTAGCGCGCGAAGGCCGCGTCCGACATCGATTTCACGCGGCCGAACAGGTCGATCTCGAATGCGCTGATGCCGAGGTTCACGCCGTACTGGTTCTGCGTCGTGCCGAACAGCGGCGGGCTCGACTGCGTGTCGTCCGCCGTGCGCTGGCGCGTGAAGCTTGCGCCGGCGCCGATCGACGGCAGGCGCGCGGAACGCTGGATGCCGTATTGCGCTTCGGCAGCCTCGACGTTCAGCGCTGCGAGGCGCAGGTCGCGGTTGTGCTCGAGCGCCAGCTCGATCAGGCGCTGCAGGCGGCGATCGCCGAACATCGTGCGCCAGCCGAGATCGGCGGCGTTGGCCTCGAGGTCGGCGGCCGCGGCGGCCGTGTAGGCCGTCGGCACCGGCATCGAGGGCTTGACCAGCGTCGGCGCCAGCGAGCAGGCCGACAGGGCGAGGACGAGGGGGAGAATGAGCAATCGCATGGCATCAACCTTCCTGTCCGTGAGTCGGGGCACCCGGCTGCTTGCGGGAAGCCCGCCATGCGCCGATACGCTCCTGGATACTCATCACGAACACAAAGAAAACAGGGACGAAGAAAATGGCCAGTACCGTGGCGGTCACCATGCCGCCGAACACGCCGGTACCGATCGCGTGCTGCGTTTCGGCGCTGGCGCCGGTCGCGATCATCAGCGGCACGACACCGAGGCCGAACGCGAGCGAGGTCATCAGGATCGGGCGCAGGCGCAGCTTCGACGCCTGCACGGCCGCTTCGATCAACCCCTTGCCTTCCTCGCGCAGCTGCTTCGCGAACTCGACGATCAGGATCGCGTTCTTCGCGGACAAGCCGATCACGGTAATCATCCCGACCTTGAAGAACACGTCGTTCGGCATGCCGCGCAGCAGCACCGCACCGATCGCGCCGATCAGGCCGAGCGGCACCACGAGCATCACCGACAGCGGGATCGACCAGCTTTCGTACAGCGCGGCGAGCACCAGGAACACGACGATCATCGACAGCGCCATCAGCATCGGCGCCTGCGACGCCGACTGGCGTTCCTGCAGCGACTGGCCGGTCCACTCGACCGCGAAGCCCGGCGGCAGTTGCGTGGCGAGACGCTCCATCTCGGCCATGGCCGCGCCGCTCGACTGCCCCGGGGCGGCGGTGCCCGAGATACGTGCGGACGGGTAGCCCTTGAAGCGCACCATCTGCAGCGGCGTCTCGGCCCAGACCGGACGCACCACTTCGGACAGCGGCACCATGCCGCCGGCCGCGTTGCGCACGTACAGCTTCATCACGTTGTCGATCTGCATGCGCGCCGGGGCATCGGCCTGGATGATCACCTGCTGCATGCGGCCCGCGTTCGGGAAGTCGTTCACGTAGGTCGAACCCATCGCGGTCGACAGCGTGTCGCTGAGCGTCGTGAACGACACGCCGAGCGCCTGCGCCTTTGCGCGATCGATCTCGAGGCGGATGCTCGTGCCGGCAGGGAGGCTGTCCGGGTACACGCCGGTCACGACCTTGCTTTGCGCGGCGAGCTCGAGCAGCTTCGCTTCCGCTGCCTTGAGCGCGGCAGTGCCCTGGTTGGCGCGGTCTTCGAGGCGCATCGAGAAGCCCGAGCTGTTGCCGAGTTCGTCGATCGCCGGCGGCAGCAGGCTCATCACCGTGCCTTCGGTCACACCGGCCATCGCCTGCTGCGCGAGCATGCCTTCCTCGATCGTCGACGAGCCGCCGCGGTTCTTCCAGTCCTTCATCACGGACCAGTTGATCGCCGCGTTCGGACCCTGGCCCGAGAAGCCGTAGCCGATCACGGAAATGCTCGACTGGATTGCCGGACGCGAAGCAAGATGCTTCTCCAGCGTCTTGACCACGTCATGCGTACGCTCGGCGGTAGCGTCTGCGGGCAGCAGAAAGCTGGTGATGAAGTAGCCCTGGTCCTCGTCCGGCAGGAACGACGACGGCAGGCTGCGGAAGCCGAACACGAGCGCGCCTGAAATCGCGACGAACACCAGCATCACGCGGCCGGCGCGGCCGACCAGGCGGCCGACGCGCGTCTCGTACCATTTCGTCAGGCGATCGAAGCGGCGGTTGAACCAGCCGAAGAAGCCGCGCTTCTCGTGGTGGCCCGGTTCGAGCGGCTTGAGCATCGTCGCGCACAGGGCCGGCGTGAGCGTCAGCGCGAGCAGCGCCGAGAACAGGATCGACACGGCCATCGACATCGTGAACTGCTTGTAGATCACGCCGACCGAGCCGCTTGCCATCGCCATCGGCAGGAACACCGCGGTCAGCACCAGCGTGACGCCGATGATCGCACCGGTGATTTCCTTCATCGCCTTCGACGTCGCGTCCTTCGGCGACAGTCCTTCCTCGGCCATCAGGCGTTCGACGTTCTCGACGACGACGATCGCATCGTCGACGATGATGCCGATCGCGAGCACCATGCCGAACATCGTCAGCACGTTGATCGAGAAACCGGTCAGCAGCATCACCGTGAACGTGCCGAGCATCGCGACCGGCGCGACGATGGCCGGGATCAGCGTATAGCGCACGTTCTGCAGGAACAGGTACATCACGAGGAACACGAGCACCATCGCTTCGAGCAGCGTGTGCAGCACCTTCTCGATCGAGATCTTCACGAACGGCGACGTGTCGAGCGGGATCGAGTAGGTCATGCCCGACGGCATCGACTTGCTCAGTTCGGCCATGCGCGCACGGATCGCGTCCGCGGTCTTCACCGCGTTGGCGCCCGGTGCGAGCTGCACGCCGGCGAGGGTGGCCGGCTTGTTGTTCTCGCGGCTCACGAACGTGTAGTTCTGCGAGCCGAGTTCCACGCGCGCGACGTCGCCGAGCACGACCTTCGAGCCGTCCGCGTTCGCGCGCAGCACGACCCTGGCGAATTCTTCCGGCGTCGTGAGCTGGCCCTGCGCGGTGAGCGGCACGGTCACGCGCTGGCCCGGCAGCGCGGGCAGCGCACCGAGGCTGCCCGGCGCGATCTGCACGTTCTGCTGGCCGATCGCGGTCGTCAGGTCGCTCATCGACAAGCCGAAATTGATCAGCTTCTGCGGATCGACCCAGATACGCATCGCGCGTTCGGAGCCGAACTGCAGCACACGCCCGACGCCGTCGACTCGCCGCAGCTCCTCGGAGACGCTGCGCGCCATGTAGTCGGCGAGCGCACCTTCGTCGAAGCGGCCGTTGTCGGAGCGCAGGCCGATCAGCATCAGGAAGCCGGACGACGCGGATTCGACGATCAGCCCGTTCTGGCGCACGGCCGCGGGCAGGCGCGGCTCGACCGACTTGATCTTGTTCTGCACGTCGACCTGCGCCAGCTCCGGATTGGTGCCGGGCTTGAACGTCACGGTGATCTGCGCAGAGCCGGACGTATCGGCCGACGATTCGAAGTACAGGAGGTTCTTGACGCCGGACAGTTCACGCTCGATGAGGCTCAGCACGCCGTCGTTCATCGTCTGCGGCGTGGCGCCCGGGTAGCTCGCGGTGATCGTGACGGACGGCGGCGCGACCGACGGGTAGCGCGCGACCGGCAATTGCGGGATCGCGATCAGCCCCGTCAGGATGATGAAGAGCGCGATCACCCATGCAAACACCGGGCGTCGGATAAAGAATTCAGCCATGGCTGGAGGCTCCTCGTGACTCAGTGCGCGGACGCGGTGGCGGCCGCGTCAGGCGACTTCCAGTCGGTTGCGGCGGCCGGCGCGCCGTCGATCAGGCGTTCCATGCCTTCGACGACGATCTTCTGGCCGGCCTGCAGGCCCGACTTGATGCGGTAGCTGCGGTTCGTCAGCTCGCCGACCTCGACCGCCTTCAGGTGCGCGGTTCCCTTCGCGTCGAGCACCCACACCTGCGGCTTGCCGCCGGCGCGCACGACTGCCTGTTGCGGCACCCGCACCGCGTTAGCGTAGTGCGCGCGCGGAATGCGGGCACGTACGTACATGCCCGGCAGCAGCTGGCGCTTCGGGTTGTCGACCAGCACGCGCAGCAGCACGTCGCCGGTGCCCGGATCGACGTTGACGCCCGAGAACAGCATGCGGCCCTTCACGTCGTAACGCGTGTCGTCATCGCGCAGCACGTCGACCGGCAGGCCGTTTCCTTCCGACGCTTGCGGCTGTGCCGCGAGGGCGCCGCGCAGCGATTCGAGCGACGCGGCCGGCTGGCGCACATCCACGTAGACCTGGTCGATCTGCTGGATGCGCGCCATCGGCTGGCTGTCGCTGCTTGACACCAGCGCGCCTTCGGTCACGAGCGCCTGGTCGATGCGGCCGGCGATCGGCGCTTCCACGGTCGCGAACTTCAGGTCGAGCTGGCGGCGTGCGAGCGTCGCGCGGGCCTGTGCGACGTCGGCCGCGGCCTGGTCGCGTTGCGACACGGCGTCGTCGTACACCTGGCGGCTGATCGCATCGGCTTCGACGAGCGGCTTGAAGCGCGCCGTCTGCACCTTCGCGCGTTCGAGCGCGGCCTGCGCACGCTGCAGCGATGCCGCGGCCGTGTCCATCTCGGCCTTGAACGGCGCCGGATTGATCTGGAACAGCGGCTGGCCCACGCGTACTTCGGTGCCTTGCTCGAACAGGCGGCGCTGCACGATGCCGCTCACCTGCGGGCGGATCTCGGCGACCCGCACGGCCGCGACGCGGCCCGGCAGGTCCTCGGTCACGTCGAGGGGCGTGGCTGCCACGGTCATGGCTGCCACCGGCGTGGCCGGTGCGGCGGCCTGCTGTTCGGAGGGCCCGCAACCCGCCAGCATTGCCGCCGCCAGCGCGCATACCGCGCTGTAGCAGCATCGTTTCTGATTCTTCATAGCGACTCCAGGAAACGCAGGCAGCCCACTGCCTGCTTTGACGGGGCGGAGTTTGCTTGGGTTAGTTGGGGGCTTTTATGAGGAAAGATGGAGATTCGATGGAGTCGGCGAAAGGAACCGAAAAGAGGGGGGCGGCGAGCGCCCGAATGGTCGGATGAATGGACGCGGCGCTGTATCGTGCGCGCGGTGTCCTCGGCATTCCGCCTGTCGGCCCAGGCAACGAGGCCCGACCGCGACGTGATCGAGAACGACCGGCTCGGCAAGGATGTGCCCGCGGCGTGGCAGGCCACGCTGGCCGGCTGCCGATGGACGCGGCGGACGGACGGCCAGCCGGACGCCGCGGTGTTCCGGCGCGATGCGCGCGACGGCTCGCGCCGGTTCGTGAAGACCGAGCCGGCGGGGCCGCTGGGCGAACTGCGCGACGAGGCTGCTGGCGCACCGGCCGTCGACCGAAGACGTCGTCGTCACGCACGGCGACGCATGCCAGCCGAACTTCATGGTCGACGATGGCCGCTTCTCCGGCTTCATCGACTGCGGGCGCCTCGGTGTCGCCGATCGCTATCAGGACCTGGCGCCGGCCGCGCGCGATACCGAAGCGGATCTCGGCAGCGAATGGATTACGCCATTTTTAGCGCGGTACGGCATCGAACACCCCGATCCGGAGCGGATCATGCTCTACCGGCTGCTTGACGAGTTCTTCTGAGTCCGCAGGCGTTCACGGGAAGGGCGGCGCACGGAATCGTTTCCTTGATCCGTGCGCTTCTCGAGTTTCGTAGTACTCCTGCTGTTTGTGCGTGGATTTTGGTGTTCGCTACGAATTTCCTGCGTCAGTCGCGATCCCGCGACGCATAAGCGAAACGGAGGCCGTCGCCGAGCGTGCACTGGAACACCTGGGCCGGTGCGACGGGCTGGTACGTCGTGGGCGAAAGCGAGCGCACCGTTACGGTCGCGCTTTCATCCTGCATCACGCGGTACTGGATCAGCTCGAGCACCGTCGCGCCGCTCGGCTGGACGGTCAGGTGCTGGTTGGCGAACGCGAGCGTATTGCCGCCGACTTCCATGAAGTCGCGTATCGCGAAGCCGCCCGATACGGTGGGTACGGGTGCGTTGGTTGCGGCTTGCTGCGCGCTCCGGCACTGGTTCGGCGAGAAGATCGCGGTGACCGTCACGCCTGCAAAGAGCCGCGTGCGCAACTGACGATACGAATTGGCGCTGTCCGGTTGGGTGCTCGCGGCAGCGGCCGCGAGACTGGTTGCCGCGCCGGCGGCAACAAGAACAATGGCGAAGCGATTCAGCATTTTCCTGTCTCCGTGCGATGAAACCAACGGCACGATAGCACGGTGCATTCGCATTGTTCAGACGGTTGATCCGTCGTCGCGCTACTGCCTGGCACCGGCTTGCCGCAGCGCATCCGCGGCATAGGCGTTGTCGTGCGTCAGCGCGAGCTGCAGCAGCGACTGCCCGCGCCGATCGACATGATTCGGATTCGCGCCATGCGCGACGAGCAGCGGAATCAGCTCGAAGCGATTGAACAGCGTCGCGAACCCCAGCGCGGTTTCGCCGGCGCCGTTCGCCTGGTCGATCGGGCAGCGCGTGTCGATCAGGCGGCGCGCGATGTCGGGCTCGTTCTTGAAGAGCGCACCCATCAGCGCCGTATTGCCGTGACGATCGCCGACGCATGCATCGGCGCCGGCCGACAACAGGTAGTCGAGCGCGGCAGGCTGGCCGTCGTACGACGCGAGTATCACGGCCGTAAAGCCGCGGCTGTCGGTGGCGTCGACGGGATACCCGGCATCGTGCAGCGCGCGCAGGATGTCGACGCGGCCGACGCGTGCGGCGTCGAACCAGTCGCCGTCGTAGCGGCGCAGTGCGGCGGGATCGGCGTTGCCGTACGCAGGCTGGTCGGGCAGGTGCGCGCAGCCGGCGATCGCGGCCAGCGCCAGCGCCGTCGCGGCTGCGCGGAGCGCGCGTGTGAAGCGTTCCGATCGCATGGGAATGTCCTGATGAAGAGGTCAGGCCGACGTGCGCGGCACAACTGCGCACGTCGGCAGCGACTGGCGTCGCGGGATCAGTTCTCGCCCAGCTTCGCCGCGAGCGACTGCACCTGCTGCACGTTCGCGTGAACGGCCTGTGCGAGACGCGTACCGTAGTCGGCATCGGCCTTGTAGAAGTACGACAGCATCGCGTACTGGTTTTGCGCGTTCTTCACCTGGCCGAGATCGCCGGACAACGCAGTGACGAGATCGTCCTTGTCCTGTTGCGACAGGCCGCGGTAGTACTCGCCGGCCTGACGGAACAGCAGCTTCTTGTGGATCGCTTCCTGTTGCGTCGTGCCGTTGAGCGTCATGCGCACGGACTTGTACTGCGGATCCTGCGCGAGTTCGTGCTGCGTCGACGGCTCGTAGTTCACCTCGCCCTTGCGGTCGCCGGCATTCATCCTGCCGTCCTGGTTGTTGTTGACCACCGGCACGACAGGGCGGTTGATCGGCAGGTCCTGGTAGTTCGCGCCGAGGCGGTACATCTGCGTGTCGGCATACGCGAACAGGCGATCCTGCAGCATCCGGTCTTCCGACGGCTCGATGCCCGGCACGAGCCGCGACGGCGCGAACGCCGATTCCTCGGTCGACTGGAAGTAGTTGTCGGGCACGCGATTGAGCGTCATCGTGCCGATCTTGCGTTCAGGTACGCCGGTCCATACCTTCGTATCGTCCAGCGCGTCGAAGTCGAAGCGGTTCAGGTCCTTCGGCGCGAGCACCTGCACATACAGGTCCCATTTCGGGAAATCGCCTTGCTTCAGCGTGCCGTACAGGTCGTTGGTCATCATGTTCCAGTCGCGCCCGATCGATGCGGCGATGTCCTGCGGACGCAGGCCGTGCACGCCTTGCTGGCTCTTCCAGTGGAACTTCACGTAGTGCACGTCGCCTTGCGCGTTGACGAACTTGAACGCATGCACCGCGAAGCCGTCCATGCGGCGATACGAATCGGGCATGCCCGCCGTCGTGTACAGCATCGTCAGCATGTGGGTTGCTTCGGGCGTATGTGCGAAGAAGTCGAACGCGAGGTTCGGATCCTGCACGCCGGTCACGGCGCTCGGCTTGTTCGCATGAACGAAGTCGGGGAACTTGATGCCGTCGCGAATGAAGAACACGGGCAGGTTGATGCCGACCATGTCCCAGTTGCCCTGCTGCGTATAGAACTTCACCGCGAAGCCGCGCGGATCGCGCGCCTGCTCGGGCGAGCCGCGATAGCCCATCACGGTGGAGAAGCGCACGAACACCGGTGTGCGGGTGCCTGGCGTAAAGACCTTCGCTTTCGTCAGGTCGGAGATGTCGGCGCTCGGCACGAACTCGCCGAATGCGCCGGTGCCGCGCGCATGCACGACGCGTTCCGGAATGCGCTCGCGGTCGAAGCGCTGCAGTTTCTCGATGAGCGCGGAGTCCTGCAGCAACACGGGGCCGGCGGGGCCGGCCGTCTGCGAATTCTGGTTGTCGCCGACGGGCGCACCCGTGTCGCGCGTGAGTTCGGCGGCGTACGGAGAAGCGGAGAGGGCAACGCAGATTGCGGCAACTGCGTGCCGCAGCACGCGATGGGAGGATGAGGACATGACGATGGAACTCCTTGAATCCGATCGGTGGTGGGGAAGCCGACTGAATTAGAAGAGATCGTCAGATGATTGGCTAATTGATATTCGATATGTTTTCGATAGCCGAGGTGTCGAAGTGGCGCGGGCCGTGCTCGTTGGGAACGAAACGAATCAGTATTGTTGCGCGCGCAATGAGTTGTTGCAGCGCGCGTGATGCAGCGATCGTGCATCATGCGCGCCGGCATCGTTACCCTGCGTTCGCCTGCCAGCCGAGCCCGAGGCTCTTCTGCACCGACACGTAGTCCTTGAGCAGCTCGGCTTGCCCGGCGATCACGTTCTGTTGCGCGGACAGCGCTTCACGTTGCGTATCGAGCAGGTCGATCATCGACGCGACACCCGCGCGATAGCGCTCGTCCATCAGCGAGCGCGAATGCACGGCCGACGTCTGCACCTTCGTCAACGCGACGACGTGCTCGCGCTGATGCCCGTATCGCTGCAATGCCGTGTTGGCATCCTGCAAGGCGCCGAGCACGGCCTTCTGATAATTCGCTTCCGCTTCGTCGCGCGACGCTTCGGCTGCCCGTACTGCGCCGCGCGTACGCCCGAAGTCGAGGATGTTCCATTGCAGGTACGGCGCGCCGACCCACGTGAAATTCTGCTTGCGGAACAGGTGGCCGGGGTCCGTCGCGCTGAAGCCGAGATCGCCGAGCAGCGTGACCTTCGGGAAGTAGTCGGCCACATGCTCGCCGATCTGCGCATTGCTCGACGCGAGCCGGCGCTCGGCCGCGCGAATGTCGGGGCGCTGCTTCAGCAGCGTCGCCGGATCGCCGATCGCGACGTTGCCGGGCAGCGTCGGCAGCGGCGCGTCCGCGGTCGACAGCGCCGCGTCGAGCGCGCCCGGTGCGCGGCCCGTCAGGATCGCGAGCCGGTCGAGCGATTCCGTCACCTGCGCGTCGAGCGGGATCAGCGACGCACGCGTGTTCTCGACCTGCGTCGTCAGGCGCTCGATGTCCGCATCGGCCGCGACGCCGCGCGCGCGGCGCTGCTGCGTGAGTTCGAGCATCTTCTGCTGCAACTCGGCGGTGCGCTGCGACAGTGCGAGCCGTTGCTGCTGGTCGCGCAGGTCGACGTACGCATTCGCGACTTCGGCGGCGATCGACACCTGCGTATCGGCGAGATCGGCATCGACGGCTTCGGCCTGCGCGGATGCGGCTTCAACCGCACGACGTGTGCCGCCGAACAGGTCGATTTCCCAAGTTGCGTCGAAGCCGGCCGAATAGAGCTGCAGCGGGCCCGAGCCGCCCAGCGACGGCGACGTGCCGCTCGACGGGTTCGACCCGTTCGACGGCAGCAGCGAACCGAGCGCGCTGACGTCCGGTTCGCGCATGCGGATGGCCGCGGCGGTGGCCGACGCTTTCGGCAGCTGGGCCGCGCGCTGTTGCGACAGCTGCGCGCGCGATGCGCGCAAGCGTGCCTGTGCCGCGTGCAGGTCGGGGTTGTACACGAGCGCGGCGGTGATCAGGTCGTCGAGCTGGCGATCGTTCAGCGCGTGCCACCACGCGCTCGGTGCGGGCGCGGTGGAGTCGATGCCGGCGGCCGGCGCGCGCACGAAGGTCGGTGCATCGGGTGCGGCGGGCGCGCCGCGATAGTCGGGGCCGACCGTGCAGCCGGCGAGCAGGCACGCGGCCGCACACAGCGTGAGCGCAGGGCGGCGGGGCAGGGAGAAGGGTTTCATCGCGTAAGACGGTTCAATGGCCGGACGACATCGGTTGCGGGCCGCGCGGCGTTCTCAGCAGCAGCGCGAGCGGCACGCAGGCGAGCAGCGCGAGGCCCAGCAGATAAAAGGTTTCGGAGTAGGTCATCACGACGGCCTGGATCTGGATCTGCTGTGCCAGCTGTCCGAGCGCGCGCATGTTCGAATATGCGAGATCGCCGGTATGTGAAAACCAGTTGGACGCATAGGCCGACAGCCGGTCCTGCCCGATCAGCGAGTTCGCGGTTACCGATTCGCGGAGCGCGGCCGTATGGAAGGTCGTGCGCCGGTCGATCACGGTGCCGATGATCGCAAGCCCGATCGAGCCGCCGAGGTTGCGCGCCATGTTGTAGAGCCCGGCCGCATCGCCCGAGTCTTCGCGCGCGACGGCCGCCATCGATGCCTGGTTGAGCGGCATCATCGCGAGCATCTGCGCGACGCCGCGGATCAGCTGCGACCACACGAAGTCGTGGCCGACGCTCTGCGCGGTCAGGCTGATGTCGAGCATGCAGCTCAGGCAGAACAGCAACAGCCCCGAGATCACGAGGATGCGGAAATCGACCTTGCCGAGCAGGCGCGGCAGGATCGGCATCACGAGAAAGGCCGGCAGCCCCGACAGCAGCATGATCGCGCCGGCCTGTTCCGCGTTGTAGCCGGCGACGATCGCGAGGAACTGCGGCAGCAGGTAGGACACGCCGTACAACCCGGCGCCGACCGCGGACACGATCACGATCACGCTCGCGTAGCGCGGGTTGCGCATCAGCGACAGCCGCATGATCGGCCGTTTCGCGAAGCGCTGCGACAGTGCGATCAGGACCATCCCGGCAAACGACACGATGCTCAGCGTGACGATCATCTGCGACTCGAACCAGCGCTCGCGCTGGCCTTCCTCGAGCACGACGGTCAGCGAGCTCAGGCCGATCGTGAGGCCGAAGATGCCGAGCCAGTCCGCGTTGAAGAACGAATGCCATTGCGGTCGGTCCGACGGCAGCCCGAACACCAGCAGCGCCATCAGCAGCAGGCACACGGGCAGGTTCAGGAAGAAGCACCAGCTCCAGCTCACGTTCTCCGCGAGCCAGCCGCCGAGCACGGGGCCGAACAGCGGCCCGAGCAGCACGATCAGGCCGAACAGCGTCATCCCGACCGGCAACTGCGACAGCGGCAGCCGCGTGCGGATGATCGTCTGCGCGGTCGGGATCAGCGCGCCGCCCGTGAAGCCCTGGCCGATCCGGCCGGCGATCATCATCGGCAGCGAGTGCGACCAGCCGCACATCATCGAGAACGCGATGAACAGCGCGGAGTTCGTCAGCAGGAAATTGCGCAACCCGAACACGCGCGTGAGCCATGCGGCGAGCGGGATCATCACGATTTCCGACATCAGGTAGCCGGTCGAGATCCACGTGCCTTCGGTGCCGGTCGCGCCGATTTCACCCTGGATCTGCGGCAGCGCGGAGTTCGTGATCGAGATGTCGAGCGTCGCCATCAGCGCGCCGAGCGCGCCGGCCGCGACCGCGATCCAGTCGGTGACGCTCGCGCGGCCCTCGTGCGGCGGCGCGGGCATCGTGGCGGACGTATCAGCCATGGCGCTTCTCGTCGCCGGCCGAGCGCGTGTCGACGTCGACCGTCACCGACAGCCCCGGCAGCAGCATGCGTTGCGTGCGGGCGTTCGAATCGAGACGGATGCGTACCGGCACGCGCTGGACGATCTTCGTGAAGTTGCCGGTCGCGTTCTCGGGCGGCAGCAGCGCGAACTGCGCGCCGGTGCCGGGCGCGAAGCTGTCGACGACGCCGGACAGTGCGCCGTCCGGCAGCGCGTCGACATGCAGCGACACGGGCTGGCCGATGCGCATGTTGCCGATCTGCGTTTCCTTGAAGTTCGCGACGAGATAGATCGAGTCGACCGGCACGACGGTCAGCAGCCGCGTGCCGGGCTGCACGTACTGGCCGACGCGCACCGTGCGATCGCCGACGCGGCCGGCGAGCGTGCTGCGCACGATCGTGTTGTCGAGATCGAGCTGCGATTGCGCGGCGCTGGCCTGTGCGGCCTCGAGCTGCGCGCGTGCCTGCTGGCGCTGCGCGGTGAACGACGCGATCTGCGTGCGCGCGGCGGCGATCGACGCGTTGTTCGCGGCCAGCGTCGCGGCGGCCTGGTCGCGCGTGCTCTTCAGGTCGGCGACGCGTTCGTGCGTTTCCGCGCCGGTCGCCGCGAGCGGTGCATAGCGCGTGTATTCGTCGCTGGCGTGCTGCGCGTTGATGCGCGACACCTTCGCCTGCGCATCGGCCTGTTCGAGATTCGCGTGCTGCTGGCTGATGTCGGCTTCGGCGCGCGCGATGTCCGCACGGCGGGCGTCGACGGTCGCGAGCGCCTGCGCGAGAGCGACCTGGTACTGGCGGACGTCGAGCCGCACGAGCGGATCGCCGGCCTTCACGGGCTGGTTGTCGCGCACGTAGACGTCGGTCACGTAGCCGGCGACCTTCGGCGCGGCAGTCATGCTGTCTGCCTGCAGGTACGCATCGTTGGTGCTTTCGATGAAGCGGCCGACCGTCCACCAGCGGCCGAGCCAGACGGCACCGCCGATGGCTGCGAGCACGGCGACGGCGAGCAGGATGCGCAGCTTCGATCCGCCGTTTCCGTTGCGCGGCGTTGTTCCGTTTTCCTGACGATCTGCTTTCTGTGGCGGGTCTTGCGGCGTCGACATGCGGGATCCAATTTATTCCAAGTGGAATAATTATTCCAGTTGATAAAATTGTGTCAAGTAGAATGTCGATCGATCGAATGACGAGGAAGGCATGAACGAAGCGAAGAAGCTGCGCCGTACGTCGGCGGGCGGCTACGCGCGCGGCGACGAAACGCGCCAGCGGATCATCGAGGCGGCAATCGAACTGTTCGGCGAACGCGGGTTCGCGGGCGCGTCGACGCGCGAGATCGCCGCGATGGCGGGCGTGAACGCGCCTGCGCTCCAGTACTACTTCGAGAACAAGGAAGGCGTGTACCGCGCGTGCGTGGAGACGATCGCGGAGAACGGCTGGGAGGTGTTCGCGCCCGCGGTCGGCCATGCGTGGGCGATGCTCGACGCGGACGCGGAGATCGACGTGCTGATCGACGCGTTCATCGGGTTGCTGCGCGCACTGTCGGACCGGATGTTCACCGCACCGAAGACGATGAACCAGCGGATGTTCTTCGCGCGCGAGCAGGGTGGCCAGGAGCCGGCGAGCGCGAGCGAAATCCTGATGACGCGCATGCGCAAGCCGCTCAACGACGTGACCGCCGAGCTGATCGGCCGCATTTCGGGGCGGCCGGCCGACGATCCCGTCACGCGGTTGCGCGCGCTGAGCCTGTTCGGGCAGCTCACGGTATTCCACATCGCGCAGCGTTCGGCGCTGCAGTTGCTCGAGTGGGAGGCGTTCGACGGCGAGCGTTCGGCGCTGCTGATCGAGACGATCGCCGACCAGACGCGCGTGCTGCTCGAACAATGGCACGCGCAGCGCGACGCGCCGGCGGCCGGTGCGGAAAGCGCGGCGAAGCGCGGGCAGGGTGCCGCCGCGTCGAAACGCACGGCGAAACCGGGGACGGTGCCCCCCGCGGCGAAAAGCACGGCGCGCGTGAAGAAACCCGCCGCGCGTTGAGCACGGCGCGCCACGCGCGCTGAACGGTCAGCCCGGCTTGCGCTCCCCGTTGCCGGGCGATGGCGGCCGGGGCGGCGTTCCTGCGGCATGGCCGGCGCCGTTTTCGCCTTCATTGTCACCGTTGCCCGCAGGCCGCGATCCGTCCGCATAGGCAACCAGGCTGCGCTGCGGATTGGCGATCCGGATCCCGCGCTCGCGGAAGGTCTCCGCGATCCGCCGGTTGAATTCACGCTGCACGCTCCAGCGCGTCGAGTCCGTGCACTGCATCTGACCGGCCAGCGCGAGCGCTGCGCCGTCGACCTGGTCGATCCCCCAGTAGCTGAAGTCCGACAGGATGCCGTCGTGGTACTTCGGATCGTCGCGCAACGCGGCGCCGATTTCCTTCAGCGTCGCGATCGCGCGATCGATGTCCTCGCCGTACGCGATGCTGACCTTGACGGCCGCGTTGCCGAGCCCGCGATTCGTATTGTTGACGGTCGTCACCGAGCTGAACGGGATCGTGTACAGCGACCCGTCGCCCGCACGCAGCCGCACGGTGCGGATCGACAGGTATTCGACCGTGCCCGACACGCCGGCAAGCGTGACCCAGTCGCCGACCTGCATCGCGTTTTCCATCAGCAGGAAGATCCCGGTGATGAAATCCTGCACGAGCTTCTGCGAGCCGAAGCCGAGCGCGACGCCGAAGATGCTCGCACCGGCCAGCAGCGGGCCGACGTTCACGCCGAGCTGGCTGAGGCCCGTCAGCACGACGACGAGCGCGATCATCACGAACAGCAGCGAGCGCAGCATCGGCAGCAGCGTGCGCAGCCGCGCCGCGCGCACCAGGTTGCCTTCGCGTGTCCAGCGCTGCAGGCGGCGCTCGATCGCGATGTTCGCGGCCTCCCAGACGACGAGCGCGACGATCGCCGCGATCGCGATCGTCACCAACGCCGACGCGAGCCGGTGGCCGATCGTGCCCGTCTCGAACGCGCGGAAGACCGGCACGCCCCAGATCTGCAGCAACAGCACGAGGGTCACGATGCCGATCGCGCCCGAGACGATCTGGCGCAGCAGCGGGTAGTAGCGGTACGCGTGCAGATGGACGAGCGTGCGGTCTTCGTCGCGGCCCTGGAACAGCCGCGCGAGCGCGCCGAACACGACGATCGACACCATCCGCATGCCGATCATCACGGCGATCGAGCGGCCGCCGAGCGTGATCAGCACGCGGTAGCCGTTGTGGACGTCGAGCGCCCACACGAACCACAGCGCCATCACGACGAAGACCGACACGGGCGCCCAGGCGTCCGCGAGCGCGTTGCCGATCACGGCGAAGGCCGGACGGTCCGCACCGGCCGCGCGAATCCGCGCGGCGACCGGCTGGCGGCACTGCAGGATCAGTATCGAGATCATCACGTGCCCGACGAGCGCGACGGCTTTCAGCAGCGCGACGTGACCGGCTTCGCTGAGGCCGAAGTTCGCGGCGATCTCGATCGCGGCCGTGCACGCGCCGACCACGATCACGATCCGCGCGATCGAACGCTGCGCGAAATCGGCCCACGCGTCGCTGATGTGCACGAGCCGCAACTGCCGCGCATCGGGCTGGAAGAACAGCCGGCTGACGATCGTGACGAGCCGGCAGATCACGTAGATGTCGATCAGCGCTTCGAGCGCGGATTCGATCGGCGTGCCCGTATCGCCGATCAGCGACATCGTCAGGCTCGCGACGCCGACGAACACGAGCAGCGGCACCGCGCGCAGCGCGAGGCTGACGAGCGCGCGCGGCATCCGGTACAGCAGCGTGGAGTGACGCCGCGCGTGGCCTTGACCTTGGGATGAAGCCGGCGCGGCTTCGGCAGCATCGGTGGCGCCGGGCGGGACGGATGTGTCCGGCGGGGCGTCGTCGTCGGGTGTGACGGAATCGGGCACGGTGCGGCGTGATGTATCGGCGCGCCGCGCGGCCACGGCAGCCAGCGCGCGTCGCAACAGCCGCTTCGCGAACCATTCGACGCAGAGCGCGGGCACGAGCACGGCGAGGATGATCCAGATCGCGTGCGCGAGATCGGCGCGCTCGTCGGCGCGCACCAGCCGGTCATGCCACCAGCTGCCGACCGAGCCGACATCGAGCAGCGAGCGCAGCGATTCCTTCAGCGCGCCGCCGATTTCGGTGGTCCAGCGCGACCCCTGGCGGACGAGCATCGACGCGAGGCCGTTCGACGTGAGGGCAGTCGGGGCAGTCGGGGCCGCGGCGGCCGATGCGCTGCCGGTCGCGGCCGCTTCGCTGGCCGTGACCGCGGGCGCACTCAATGCCCCGACGGCTGCGATCGCGCGCAGCGTCGTTTCGACCTGCGCGCGATCGCGCGGATTTTCGAGCACATTGAGTGCCTGCTGGGCCTGTTGCGGCGTCAGCGCGGGCGCGGTGCCGGAAGCGGCGGACGCAGCGGCGGGGGCGGGCGTGGCCGCATGGGCGGCCGATACGACGGCGGCAAGCAGCCAGCCGAGGAGGAAATGTCGCATGGAGTAGGCATGCGGGTGCGCATCGGCGCGCGGCCCGCCGGGCTGAACGAGGGACGGAAGTTAACATGATCGCGACCGGAGCCGAATAGTTCCGTCGACGACTATTCGAATCGGGCATGCGCGAGGCGGTGCGGGCGTTTGCGGCGCGCTCACGCAGGCAAGTGTCTGACGCAGGCTGCAGAGGGTTCGATAGTCGGGAGCGTCATGCTTGCTGAATCGTAAGGTGCTTGTAACACCCGTTTGCTCGTCGGAGACGAGCAGCACGCTGCCACGCGAGCACCTGCCCGATCACGCATGACGCATTAGATGAATTCGGATTCCTGATGAATCACGAATGTTCGCCGTGAAAGACCGGCAGCACATGCTCGGCGATTTCCTCGATGACCTCACGCACGGGCCGGTCCGATCCCGGGTTCAGCGTGACATGATGCGTGCCGGCCGCACGCATGTCCTGCAGGATGTCGACCAGCGCGCGGCGCCCGGTTGCGTAGCCGAGCGACAGTGCGCTGGCCGGTGCGTCGGGGTCCGTTGCGAGGTCGAGCCGCATCGACACGCCGAACGCGCGAAATTCCGGCGCGGGAAGGCGATCGACCGCCGCGCGCCACATCGAATGGCGTGCGCGCTGCGTGTCCGGATCGCGGTGGTACGTCATCCAGCCGATCGAGTGCCGCGCGATCCAGTCGACGCTTTGTCCGCCCGAGCCGACCGCGAGCATCGGCACCGCGTCGTCGCCGCGCGGCAGCAGCATGAATTCGGGCGCGTCGGGCGGCGCTTCGTCGGGCAGCACGCGGGGCGGCATGCCCAGCGCGGCCGCGACGACGTCCCAGTGCGCGCGGTAACGGTCGCGACGCGTTTCCGCATCGACGCCGAACGCCGCATATTCGGGCGGCCGGTCGCCTGAGCCGAGCCCGAGGATGAAGCGCCCGCCCGACAGCGTCGCGACCGACAGCGCGCCTTTCGCGATATGCAGCGGATGACGTAGCGGCAGGACGATCGCGCCGCTCGCCAGCGCGATCCGGCGCGTGCGCGCCGCCAGTGCGCCGAGCAGCACCCACGGGTCGAGATGGCCGACCGGGTCCGGGTAGTCGGCGCTGTTCAACGGCACGTCGCGAATCCACAGCGCGCGAAAGCCGAGCGTATCGGCCAGCGCGGCGAGTTCGAGCTGCTCGTTGAAGTCGGCGACGATATGGCCGCCGCGAAGCAGCGGCAGCGTGAGGCCGATCGACAGCCGTCCGTCCGAAAAGACGCGATGGGCGACGTCGGGGCGGGCAGGGGCGGGCGTGGTCATGTCGGATCCTTGAGGGCGATGCGAGGCGGAGACGCGATGTTCCGTGTCCGAATGCTAGCGTGTTTGCGCAAGGCGCGAGCCGCGCGGCATGTGCCGTTCCCGGCGCTACGCGATCCGCAGCGTCACGCCGATCAGCGCGATGCGTGCGTCGGTGTCGAAGCCGGGCGTGGGCGGCAGCGCGTACACGAGGCCGAGGTTCCAGCGCGGAACGGGCGCGAGGAGCGCCAGATAGCGTTCGAGAGGCACGGGCTCGATGCGATCCGCGAAACGCGGTTCGCTGCCGGCCACGCGCGCCAGTTCGTCCGCAATGGAGTCGGATACGTCGGCGCGTACGCCGGCGAGGTTGCCGTGAGCGCCTCGACCCAGCCAGAAGCGCGGCCCGGGCGAGCCGTCCGGATCGTTCTCGCGATCGATCCGGCGATCCGCGTGCAGCCGGAACAATGTGCGGCAGTCGATTTCCAGCCAGTCTTGTGGGTCGGACATGCGTCGGGGGCGGGTTCCGGTCGGGAGGTGGCGGGCGGTCACTGTCGGGCGATTGTAAGGCGATTGTCCGTGGCGTGCGGACGCAACGTATCGACCTCCGCCCGGACCGGGCAGCTGCAGTTCGACGGCACGCGTGGCCGGCCACCGTCGTGCCGGAGGGCGTTTCAGTTTCGAAACGTTCGCGCTTCCTGACGGTGCGCGATCCCTTCCGGCGGCCTTGCAGATGCCCGCGGGGCCTTGCGGCACGAAGCATGGTGCGCTCCTTGCATATCTGTATGGGCCGTGAGTGCGATCGCGGGGTGCAGTCGGCCCGACGATCGCTTCAGTGGGTCGGATGTATCGGAGACGGGGACAAGAGAATGAAAAGAGACCGAATCGCAACGTGGCGTGTTGCAAACATGAATCGCCGACCTGCCAGGGTAGTCGCTTCGCCGTTGATTGCGGCGACGTGAGCGCGCGGCTTTCCGTTCCATCCGAGAAATCGGGTTCGTTCTGAACGACAACGTGCCTGTTTGACGCACGAGGCCGACCGGCGACGGTCGGCCGTCGGGGATGAGCCCCGAATGCATGCGGATGGCCCCGGCCTGGATTCCGGATCGTCATGCCGTAGCGCGACGCAGGTCGTCGCGCAGCGGATGCGTTCGCGCGCCGCGCGTTGCGGCGTGGCGGACATGACCCGGATCGTACGAAAGAGCCGGCGGCGCGACGCAGCGCGCAGCATCGTGGAACACGCGTAGTCCAGGGGGAGCGTTCGCCGGTGGCCGCATGGTGGACGTCGCAACTTTGTGCTGTCAGTTGATCCACTACCCCGATGGATCAATTGTTGAAGCGCCCATCGCCGAGCGGCGAATGGGCGTCTTTTTTTGTGCGCCGGTTTTGCGCCGGGGCCGCCGGCCGGATCGTGCGGCGTTCTGTATCATGTGTTGGCGCGCGGGCCGCTCGTGCGGTCGCACGGCCAGCCGGCGCGCCCGATCACGCGTTGCCAACATGAACGACAAAGCCTTGCACGATCCCTCAACCGCCGGCGTCGACCCGGCCGCGCTCGATGCGCTGCACACGTTCGTCGAGCGTCATCCGCGCCTGCTCGTGCTGACCGGCGCGGGCATCAGTACCGATTCCGGCATTCCCGGCTATCGCGACCGCAACGGCCAGTGGATGCGCTCGCCGCCGATCCAGCTTCACGAATTCCTCGGCTCCGATGCCGCGCGGCGACGCTACTGGGCGCGCAGCATGATCGGCTGGCCCGTCGTCGGCCGCGCGCAGCCGAACGGGTCGCACGTCGCGCTGGCACGGCTCGGCGGTGCGGGCCGGATCGAGCGCCTCGTCACGCAGAACGTCGACGGCCTGCACCAGCGCGCGGGCAGCGACGACGTGATCGAACTGCACGGCGGAATCAACGGCGTGACCTGTCTCGAATGCGGCGCGCACCATGCGCGCGCGACGATCCAGACGGTGCTCGAAGCCGACAATCCCGACCTGCTGGGCGCGCAGGCCGAGCCGGCCGCGGACGGCGACGCGCACCTCGAATGGGCCGCGCTCGACACGTTCCGGATCCCGGCATGCCCCGCGTGCGGCGGCCTGCTGAAGCCGGCGGTCGTGTTCTTCGGCGAGAACGTGCCGCGCGAACGCGTGGCGCTGGCGTCGCAGGCGCTCGACGCGGCCGATGCGCTGCTCGTCGTCGGCTCGTCGCTGATGGTGTATTCCGGCTACCGCTTCTGCGTGTGGGCGCAGGCGCAGCAGAAGCCGGTCGCCGCACTCAATCTCGGCCATACGCGCGCCGATCCGATCCTGACGCTGAAGGTCGAGGCGCACTGCGCTCCGGCGCTCGACGCACTGACGGCCCGCCTCGGCCTGGGCGGCAACCACACCATGGAGCCTGCATCGTGACCGGCGCTACCCGTTCGCCCGATCCTTCCGCGCGGTTGCTGGCGCCCGCGGCCGAACGCAACCGCGGGCCGATCCTCGACGTATTGCGCCGCGTGCTGCCGGCGAGCGGCAGCGTGCTCGAGATCGCGAGCGGCACCGGCCAGCATGTCGTCCATTTCGCGCAGGCGTTGCCGGGCCTGCGCTGGCAGCCGAGCGACCCCGACGAACAGGCGCGGCACTCGATCGCCGCATGGGTCGCGCATGCGGGCCTCGCGAACGTCGCCGGGCCGCTGGCGTTCGACGTGCGCGATGCGGCGTGGCCGGTCGCGGCACTCGACGCGATCGTCTGCATCAACATGATTCACATCTCGCCGTGGGCCTGCACGGAAGCGCTGTTCGCGGGCGCGGCGCGGCTGCTGCGGCCGGGCGGCGTGCTGTTCCTGTACGGCCCGTACCGTCGCGACGGCCGGCACACGGCGCCGTCGAACGAGGCTTTCGACCGGCAGCTGCGCAGCCGCGACCCGTCGTGGGGCGTGCGCGATCTCGAGACCGTCGTCGCGCTCGGCCTCGATCGCGGGCTCGACTGCATCGAGGTCGTCGAGATGCCGGCGAACAACCTGAGCGTCGTGTTCCGGCGGCTGCCGCACGCGGAGCAATGACACGCAGGCGCGCAGCGACGCCGGGTTTCCACTATCCTTTCGCCTGTGCGCGCGGCCCGGTTCGGGTCGCGCCCCGTTTTTTCCGGAGAATTGACTAATGGGCAAACAAGCAATCGGTGTGATCGGGCTCGCGGTGATGGGCCGCAATCTCGCACTCAATATCGAGAGCCGCGGTTACGCGGTGTCGGTGTACAACCGCAGCCGCGAGAAAACCGACGAACTGATCGCCGAATTCCCCGGCCGCAACCTGGTGCCGACCCATACGCTCGAAGAATTCGTCGCGTCGCTCGAAACGCCGCGCCGGATCCTGATGATGGTGAAGGCCGGTGAAGCGACCGACGCGACGATCGCGTCGCTCAAGCCGCTGCTCGAGAAGGGCGACGTGCTGATCGACGGCGGCAATACGCACTTCACCGACACGATCCGCCGCAACCAGGAACTCGCGCAATCGGGCCTGCACTTCATCGGCACCGGCGTGTCGGGCGGCGAAGAGGGCGCGCTGCGCGGCCCGTCGATCATGCCCGGCGGCCAGCGTGACGCATACGATCTCGTCGAGCCGATCCTCAAGCAGATCGCCGCGAAGGCGCCGTCGGACGGCGAGCCGTGCGTCGCGTACATGGGCCCGGACGGTGCGGGCCACTACGTGAAGATGGTCCACAACGGCATCGAATACGGCGACATGCAGCTGATCGCCGAGAGCTACTCGGTGCTGAAGGACGTCGCGGGCCTGACCAACGACGAGCTCGGCGCGGTGTACACCGAGTGGAACCAGGGCGAACTCGACAGCTACCTGATCGAGATCACGTCGAAGATCTTCGGCAAGAAGGACGAAGAGACCGGCAAGCACCTCGTCGACGTGATCCTCGATCGCGCCGCGCAGAAGGGCACCGGCAAGTGGACGAGCCAGAACGCGCTGGATCTCGGCGTGCCGCTGCCGCTCATCACCGAGTCGGTGTTCGCGCGCGTGCTGTCGTCGCTGAAGACCGAGCGCGTTGCAGCCAGCAAGATCCTGTCGGGCCCGGCCGCCGCGCCGTTCGACGGCGATCGTGCCGCGTTCGTCGAAGCGGTGCGCCGCGCGCTGTACCTGAGCAAGGTGATCTCGTACGCGCAGGGCTTCGCGCAACTGCGCACGGCATCGGAAGAGTACGGCTGGAACCTCGATCTCGGCACGATCGCGAAGATCTTCCGCGCGGGCTGCATCATCCGCGCGCGCTTCCTGCAGAAGATCACGGACGCCTATGCGAAGGATCCGGCGCTCGCGAACCTGCTGCTCGATCCGTACTTCAAGGACCTCGCCGCGAACTACCAGACGGCGCTGCGCGACGTCGTGGTCGCCGCGGTGAAGGCCGGCGTGCCGGTACCGGCGTTTGCGTCGGCGGTCGCGTACTTCGACAGCTACCGTTCCGAGCGGCTCCCGGCGAACCTCGTGCAGGCGCAGCGCGACTTCTTCGGCGCGCACACGTTCGAGCGTACCGACAAGCCGGGCAGCTTCCACGCCAACTGGTCGTAACCGGCCCGCGGGGGCAGCATTGTTGCGAAAATCTATTCTTTGAATAGGGTTTTTCTATCCCGGATGCCGACATTGTTGGCTCCGGGGAAACAGTGTTTTCGTTCTTTCATGGTTTTCCCTAGGTGCCGTCGGGACTAAACTCTGTTCCATCGCTGCAGACATGGTGTGTGCGGCGGAGCAAAAAAATCCCGGAGGTAATCATGAAATCGCTGATCGCAACGTTCGCTGCAGCTGCTGTCCTCGCCGTTCCCGCCGTCTCGTTCGCCCAACAGAACGCGCCCGTCACCCGTGCACAGGTGAAGGCCGATCTCGTCGCCGTCCAGCAGGCCGGCTACAAGCTGGGCAGCGACCGCACGAACTACCCGGAAGGCATCCAGGCCGCTGAAGCCCGTCTGAACCCGCAACAAAACGTCGCCGCTGCCGACACGACCGGCTACGGCGCGCAACCGGCCGCCGCGCAGGAATCGGGCGTACCGGCTGCTGCAAAGACCGGCTGGCAAGTCAAGCGTATCGCTGACGGCGCACCGGTCTACAAGGGTCGTTAATGGGGCGGCCGCTCCGACGGCCGGATCCGACCCTCTGTAGTACAAACAGCCCGTCGTTCCGTTATGCGGAACGACGGGCTGTTTTCATTGGCGGCGCGTCACGCGCCGGCGCTCAGTGCAGCGGGCGGCGGCCGCGCCCGATGTCGCGGAACAGCGCTTCCGCCGGTTCCAGCACCTGCAGCCACGTTTCGTCGTAGCCGCTCAGCGTGTCGAGTGCGTCGCGCAACCGTTCGATCGCGAGGACCGGCAGCTCGACGCTGTGGCGCGTGGCGCCCGTCATGTGCGCGACGCTCGCCAGCTGGACGAGCGCATCGGCCGCCTCGGCGACATCGGTCGCGAACAGCAGGTGCCGGTTGAGCAATTCGACCAGGCCGCTGGAACCGGCGAAATCGTCGGCGTCGAGCTGCACGGAAAGAAACGTCGCGTTGTTCATTGTCATGCTCCTCGTTGTCGTTGGATCGCGCTGCATCACCGAGTATAGGCGGCGATCGAAGCAGGGAATGTGACGGGGACGAGACGGCCGGCGCGCCGGCGGCACGGGCCGGAAACCCGCGCCCGGCCCGCCGGACGGCCCGCGCGGCGCGGCTCGCGGGCTGCCGTCACGCCCGTGCGGCGCTGCAAGATTGTTGCCGGAACAGGCAGCTGACGCAGTCCCGACCGCGACAAATGGTATCTTTGCCGGTCGGGACGCCACTGAAAAGTGCGAAAAAGGGGCCGGTGAGCCCATTCGCACCGACGTTCCGCTGTGGAAACTGACGGCCGCGAGAGCGGTCGGATACTGGTTGGTCCGGCCGTCCGGCCGGACATCGTGCGTCGCGCACCGGGGGGCGGTAGGCGGCGCCACGAAGCAAATCCGGGAGGACCCTTGAGAGAAACTATTCCCATCCACGATGCGCTGACGCGCTGGTTGCCGCAGGCGGCGCTCATTGCCGCAGCCGTCGCGCTGTCGGGCTGCACGCTGACACCGTGGACCGACAACTGGCAACCGGCGCGCCAGTCGACCCCGATGTCGGCTGCGACGCCGGGCGTGATCGCCGGCTATTACCGCGTGAACCCGGGCGATACGCTCGCGGGCATCGCGAGTGCCTACGGGCAACGCGTGCAGGACGTGGCCAGCTGGAACCACATGGCGCCGACCGACGCCGTGTCGCCCGGCCAGGTGCTGCGCGTGGCGCCGCCGTCCGCCGCACCGTCGCCCGGGCAGCCGCCTGTTGCCGCGCCGGGCTCGCTCGCCTGGCCGGCAACGGGTGTCGTCGCGACGCCGTTCGCGGCCGGCAAGACGCGCGGCGTCGTGATCGCCGCATCCGGGCCCGACCACTCGGTGCGGGCCGCGGCGAACGGGCGCGTGGTCTACGCCGGGTCCGGCGTCAAGGCGTACGGCCCGCTCGTGATCCTGAAGCACGACAACGGCCTCATCACGGCCTACGGTCACAACGGCAAGCTGCTCGTCAACGAAGGCGACGCGGTGCGCCAGGGCCAGCCGGTCGCCGAGATGGGCACCGATGCGAGCGGCCGTTCGACGTTCGAGTTCGAAGTCCGCCAGAACGGCAAGGTCGTCGATCCGATGAACTTCCTGCCGCGCAACGGCGGCTGACGATCCGCAGTACCGCGTGTGCGCCGCCCGGCGCACACGCTCCCGCCATCATCCCCCCTTGAGTGTCGTGGTACCGGGCTGTCTCGCGTGATTGCCGAGCCAGCGGATCCCCAATGCGAGCGCCACCGCGCCCAGCGCGATCAGCGAACACTGGATCGCGACCGGCAGGTAGCCGTGCGGCCGCGGATCGACGAACGGGTAGGGATACCAGTTCTCGACTGCACCGCGCACGAGCGTATAGCCGAGATAGACGACCGGAAAACCGAGCCATGCGAACGCACTGCTGCGCGCGATCGGCCGGCGCGGCTCCACGTACAGCCAGTCGCACAGCATCACGAGCGGTACGATCCGGTGCAGCACCCAGTTGTTGAACGCCGGCGTGACATGACGCAGCGCATCGAGCCGCGCGAGCAGGAGTTCGTAGACGATCGCGGTGATCAGCACGTACAGCACGGCCGCGCCGCGCATCGATTCGTAGCGGGCCGAGCCGGGGCGCGCGATGCGCCACAACCCCGCGGCCAGCATCACGGCCGCGTAGAGGCTGCTCAGTTGCGTGAAGTAGCTGAGATAGTTGCCGAGGTGGAAGTTCGGCAGGCGCCAGTAATCGGCGACGCTGTGCAGCGTGGTGGACACCGCGAGCAACGCGGCGGTCAGCCGGTAGGCCGCAACGAAGAACGCTTTGCTCATGATGCCCGCGCGCCGTCGCACCAAAGCTTCATCGTGCCACAGCCGTTTGTGCGCGCGATGCGGACTTTCCATATGAGGGACGCGCGCCGTGCGCGTCGACGATTCGTCGGATATTTGACCGCGCCGCGAAAAACCGGACGCGCGTGCGGCTACAATCGTGCAAGCCTTGCCGGGCGCTGGGCCGGTGGCCGCCCGCGCTCCTCCCCGCATACAACACGAGACGAAGCATGAGAAACATCCTCGCGAAACAGACGCGCTACAGCTCGCCCGCGATCTTCTTCCACTGGGCCATCTTCGTGCTGGTGGCGCTGGCCTACCTGGCCGTCGAGATCCGCGGCCCGAAAGGCAGCGACAGCCGCGTGTTCTGGATGAACGTGCACCTCACCGCGGGCACGTTCGTGCTCGTGCTGTCGGTGCTGCGCGTGCTGTGGCGCGTCGTCAGCCGCGTGCCGGAAGCCTTGCCGCAGGCGGCGCTGCTGCGCTGGCTGTCGATGCTCGCGCATCTCGCGCTCTACGTGTTCATCATCGCGCAGCCGCTGCTCGGCATCATGATGATCAACATGGGCGGCAAGCCGGTGTCGCTCGACTGGCTCGGCGTGTCGTTCACGCTGTTCGGCCCCGACAAGGCGCTGCGGCCGACGATCAAGGAAGCGCACGAGCTGATCGGCAACGTGTTCTACTTCGTGATCGGCCTCCATGCGCTGGCCGCGCTGTACCACCATTTCATCCGGCGCGACGACGTGCTGCGGCGCATGGCGCCCTGATCGCCACGTGCGTGGCGCGCGTCGCAGGCGGGGGCGCATGGTTGTGCGGACAACCATGCGCCCCCGGTCCGTTTACCGGCATGCGTGACTGGTCATCACGTTGAACATTCTGTAACATCTCGGCTGTTTTTACATTCCGCTTACTCGTCGCCGCGCATGCTGCACCGACATCGTCACCTGACCGCCTGGCTTGGCGTGCTCGCGATCTGGATCGCGATCGCGGCGCCGCTGGTGTCGCAGTGGCGCATCGCGCAGGCGGCCACGCCGGAAGCCATCGTCTGCAGTGCAGAGCATGGCGCGCATCGGTCGGCCGGTGCCGGCAGCCTGCACGATCACGCGCTGCATCTCGACGCGTGCGGCTACTGCGGCTTCTTCGCCCATAGCCCCGCGATCGGCGCGCCTGCCGCCGCGTCGTTCGCGTCCATCCCCGCCGTTTCCGTTTCCGCCGCCGCGCCGTCCGCCGCCGCGGCGCGCGCCGACCGCTATCCGCGCGCGTATCCACGCGCACCGCCCGAGCGCGCCTGACGCGCCGTTATCCGTTCTTACTACCGCCGATATCCGTGCGGCCCGTCGCGGCCGCGCGGAGGGCGTCACTCGGGCTTTCGATCATGACCAATTTCCAGTTGCGTGCGCCGCGGGCGTCACGCAATGCCTGTGCGCGGCGCGTGCCGCGAATGTTGAAACTTACCGTGCCTGCGCTGGCCGCCGGCGCGCTGGCCGCGAGCGCCGCGGCGGCCGAAGCGGCGCGCGCGGACGTCGCGCCCGTGAACGAGTCGGCTGCGCTGCTGCCGCCCGTCGAGGTCGTCGCGTCGCCGCTGTCGACGCCGCTCGTCGTCGTCACGGATCCGAAGGCGCCGCGCCAGCCGCTGCCCGCCAGCGACGGCGCGGATTACCTGAAGACGATCCCCGGCTTCACGTCGATCCGCAGCGGCGGCACGAACGGCGATCCCGTGCTGCGGGGGATGTTCGGTTCGCGGCTGAACATCCTGGCGAACGGAATGCCGACGCTCGGCGCCTGCCCGAACCGGATGGACGCGCCGACGTCGTACATCGCGCCGGAAAGCTATGACAAGGTCACCGTCGTGAAGGGGCCGCAGACCGTGCTGTACGGTCCCGGCGCGTCGGCCGGCACCGTATTGTTCGAGCGCGTGACGCCGCGTTTCGAGCGCCCCGGCATGCGTTTCGACGGCAGCCTGGTCGGCGGATCGTTCGGCCGCAACGACCAGAACATCGACCTGACGGCCGGCACGCCGGACGTCTATGGCCGCGTGACCGCGAACCACGCGCATTCGCAGGACTACAAGGACGGCAACGGCAACACGGTGCCGTCGCAGTGGGACAAGTGGAACGCCGACGCGGCGCTCGGCTGGACGCCCGACGACCACACGCGCGTCGAGCTGACCGCCGGCACCGGCGACGGCTACGCACGCTACGCGGGCCGCGGGATGGACGGTGCGCATTTCCGCCGCGAGACGTTCGGGCTGTCGTTCGACAAGCGGCACCTCGGCGACGTGCTCGACCGGATCGAGGCGCGCGTGTACTACAACGAAGCCGATCACGTGATGGACAACTACACGTTGCGGCAGCCCGACCCGACCAGCAGCATGCCGATGCGGATGGCGGCCGACGTGCGGCGCCGCACGGTCGGTGCGCGTGCGGCCGCGACGTTCCGTTTCGGCGACGACTTCAAGTTCGTGACGGGTGTCGACGCGCAATCGAACCGGCTCGATTCGCGTTCGTCGATGGGGCAGCAGAACTATCGCGACCAGCCGTGGGATGCGCAGGCGGCGATGTGGAACGCGGGCGTGTTCGGCGAGCTGACGTGGTATGCGAGCGAAGTGTCGCGTGTGATCGGCGGCGCGCGCGTCGACTACGCGAGCGCCCGCGACAAGCGCGCGATGAAGAGCGGGATGATGACGAGCAAGCCGAACCCGACGTTCGACGACGATCGCGCGCGCGTGTTGCCGAGCGGCTTCGTGCGCTACGAGCGCGATCTCGCGTCGCTGCCCGTCACGTGGTACGCGGGGATCGGTCATGCGGAGCGGTATCCCGACTACTGGGAACTGTTCTCCGCGTCGCGCGGGCCGGCCGGGTCGGTCAACGCGTTCTCGGCGGTGCGGCCGGAGAAGACCACGCAGATCGACATCGGCGCGCAGTACAAGAGCGACCGGTTCGATGCATGGGTGTCGGCGTACGCGGGCTACGTGCAGGACTTCATCCTGTTCAACTATGCGGCCGGCATGATGGGGCCGACCACGCAGGCGACCAACGTCAACGCGCAGATCATGGGCGGCGAAGCGGGCGTGTCGTGGCGGCCGGTTGCGCCGCTGCGCGTCGAGACGTCGCTCGCGTACGCGTGGGGGCGCAACGTGGCGAACGGCGATCCGCTGCCGCAGATGCCGCCGCTCGAAGCACGCATCGGGCTCGAATACACGCGCGGCGCATGGTCGGCCGGCGGCCTGTGGCGAATCGTTGCGCCGCAGCATCGCTATGCACTGAACGAGGGCAACGTGGTCGGCAAGGACTTCGGCCCGAGCGCCGGATTCGGCGTGCTGTCGCTGCATACGCAATACAACGTCAGCAAGACCGTGCAGATCTCGGTCGGCGTCGACAACGTGCTGAACAAGGCCTACACCGAGCACCTGAACCTCGCCGGCAACGCGGGCTTCGGCTATCCGGCGAACGCGCCGGTGATGGAGCCGGGCCGGACCGCATGGGTGCGCGTGAGCGCGAAGCTGTAGTGCGCGGCGCGTGTGCATTGCAGCATGCATGCGCGCGAACGCAGCCCCGCCCGAACGGGCGGGGCGCGTCAACCGATTAGAGAACCGTATCTAGTCAGGGCGCAAACGTTCGCGACTCGTGATTCACTCCCGCATTCGACGCACATGCTGCGCGCGATGCGGCGTGCGTGTCGATCCGGTGTCATTCGCACCGGCAGCACAATAATCAGGAGAACATGCATGGCCAGATCGATGCGTTCCAGGGTAATGGCAGGGGCAGTGGCATGCGCGATGAGCGTCGCGCCGTTCGCGGGGACGACCGCACTGATGACGCTCGCGACGACACACGCGGCGATGGCGGCAACCGCGCCCGCCGACAACTACGCGGCGACGCGTTATCCGATCATCCTCGTGCACGGGCTCACGGGCACCGACAAGTACGCCGGCGTGCTCGAGTACTGGTACGGCATCCAGGAGGATCTGCAGCAGCATGGCGCGACCGTCTACGTCGCGAACCTGTCGGGTTTCCAGAGCGACGACGGCCCGAACGGGCGCGGCGAACAGCTGCTCGCCTACGTGAAGACGGTACTCGCCGCGACGGGGGCGACCAAGGTCAATCTCGTCGGGCACAGCCAGGGCGGGCTGACGTCGCGCTATGTCGCGGCCGTCGCGCCCGATCTCGTCGCGTCGGTGACGACGATCGGCACGCCGCATCGCGGCTCCGAATTCGCGGACTTCGTGCAGAGCGTGCTCGCGTACGATCCGACCGGGCTGTCGTCGACGGTGATCGCCGCGTTCGTCAATGTGTTCGGGATCCTGACGAGCAGCAGCCACAACACGAACCAGGACGCGCTCGCATCGCTGAAGACGCTGACGACCGCGCAGGCGGCGACCTACAACCAGAACTATCCGAGCGCGGGCCTGGGCGCACCGGGCAGCTGCCAGACCGGCGCACCGATGGAAACGGTCGGCGGCAACACGCATCTGCTGTATTCGTGGGCCGGCACCGCGATCCAGCCGACGCTTTCGCTGTTCGGCGTGACGGGCGCGCAGGACACGAGCACCATTCCGCTCGTCGATCCCGCCAACGCGCTCGACCCGTCGACGCTCGCGCTGTTCGGCACCGGCACGGTGATGATTAACCGCGGGTCGGGGCAGAACGACGGGCTCGTATCGAAGTGCAGCGCGCTGTACGGCAAGGTGCTGAGCACGAGCTACAAGTGGAACCACATCGACGAGATCAACCAGCTGCTCGGCGTGCGCGGCGCGTATGCGGAAGATCCGGTCGCGGTGATCCGCACGCATGCGAACCGGCTGCAGCTCGCGGGCGTGTAATCGATGACCGCACGTGAAGGGCGCGCGCCGCTGGCGCGGCGCGCAGCGGTCTACGGTGTCGTGGGGCTGGCGGCGATCGCCGGCGTCGCGATGTGGAGCGGGGCGGGCTGGCATCGCGGGTCGGGTGCCGCCGGTGACGCACCGGATGCGGCAGCGGTGGGCGGCGTACCGGCCGCATCGCCGCAGGCCGCCGTGCCGGCAAGCACGGGCCTGCCGCCGTCGCTGGCCGGTTCCAGCGCGCCGCGGCTGCCGCTCGATGCCGGCGGTCATCTCGCGAAGTCGCGCGCGGTGCGCGATTTCTTCGATTATTGCCTGACCGCGCAGAGCGACCTGAGCGCGGCCGCGCTCGATGCGTTCGTCGTGCGCGAGATCGCCGCGCAGCTCGACGGTACGGTCGCGCAGGCCGAGGCGCTCGACGTGTGGCACCGCTATCGCGCGTATCTGGATGCGCTCGCGAAACTGCGCGATGCCGGCGCGGTCGACAAGTCCGACCTCGGCGCGTTGCAGCTTGCACTCGATCAGCGCGCGTCGATCGCGTACCGCACGCTGGGCGACTGGAGCCAGCCGTTCTTCGGTGCGGAGCAGTGGCGGCAGCGCTACGACCTTGCGCGGCTGAAAATCACTCAGGATCGCTCACTGACCGATGCGCAGAAGGCCGAGCGGCTCGCGGCACTCGAACAGCAGATGCCGGCCGACGAACGGGCGGCGCAGCAGCGGATCGACCGCCAGCGCGCCGCGATCGACCAGATCGCGCAGTTGCAGAAGAGCGGGGCGACGCCCGATGCGATGCGCGCGCAGCTGACGCAGACGCTCGGCCCCGACGCCGCCGCGCGCGTCGCGCAGATGCAGCAGGACGACGCGTCGTGGCAGAGCCGCTATGCGGACTACGCGGCGCAGCGTGCGCAGATCGAATCGGCGGGGTTGTCGCAGCAGGATCGCGACGCGCAGATCGCCGCGTTGCGGCAGCGTGTGTTCACGAAGCCCGGCGAAGCCGTGCGCGCGGCATCGCTCGATCGCGCGGCCGGCCGCGCGCAGTGACGCGGGCGTCGCCGCGTGTGGCCGCCCTCATGCGGCCTTATGCAGCGCGCGTGATGTCGCGCGGCAGATGCTGCTCGATGGTATCGGCGAGCGTGTCGAACGCGGGGCCGATGCCTTCGTGCGCGACGCACGCATAGCCGAGCAGCAGGCCCTGCCGCGCGGTGTCGACGCTGCTGTAGTAGCTGGTGAGCGGGCGCACGATCACGCCCGCGTCGAACGCGCTCTGCGTGACCGCGCGATCGTCGCACGCGTCGGGCAGGCCGAGCACCAGATGCAGGCCGGCCTCGTCGCCCATCACCGGGAGCGCCTCGCCGAAGCGCGCGCGGATCGCGTCGATCATCAGTTGCCGGCGCTCGCCGTACAGCGTCCGCATTCGTCTGACATGCGACGTGAGGTGGCCGTCCATGATGAATTCGGCGAGCACGGCCTGCTGCATCAGCTGGCCTTCGCGGTACAGCTCCGACAACCCGGTGCGGAACGTGTCGACCAGATGCTCGGGCACGACCATGTAGCCCATCCGCAGCCCCGGAAACAACATCTTGCCGAGGCTGCCGACGTAGATCACGCGGCCGCCGTCGTCGAGCCCCTGCAGCGACGCGAGCGGGCGGCTGCCGTAGCGGAATTCGCTGTCGTAGTCGTCCTCGATGATCCAGCAGCGGTGCTGGCGCGCGTATTCGAGCAGCATCCGGCGCCGCGCGAGACTCATCACCATCCCGAGCGGGTACTGATGCGACGGCGTGACGAGCACGAGCCGCGGCGGATGCTGCATGTCGCTCGCGCGCGGGTCGAGCCCTTCCTGGTCGACCGGCACCGGTGCGAGCGCGAGGCCGGCCGCTTGCAGGACGCTGCGCACGCCCCAGTAGCACGGCTCCTCGACCCAAGCGCGATCGCCGATGTCGGACAGCAGCCGCACCGCGAGATCGATCGACTGGTGGATGCCGGTCGTGATGATCACCTGGTCCGGCGAGCATTTGACCGAGCGCGCGACGCGCAGGTAATCGGCCAGCGCACGCCGCAACGGCCGGTAGCCGCCGCCCGGCGCGTAGGTCAGCAGTTCGGGATTGGCTTCCTTCCACAGCCGCGCCTGCAGGCGGCTCCACGTGCGGCTCGGAAATTCCGACACGTCCGGCACGCCCGGCATGAACGCACCCCACTGGCGCCGCGAGACGCCCGCATGCTCGATCAGCTGCCGGCCGCGTGCCGACAGGCTGCCCTGCGCGTCCGGCGGCGGCAGTTCGTCGGCGGCCGACGGCGCCGGCGCGGTGCCCGGTGCGTGGATCGCCGCGGCGTCCGGCCGCGTGTCGGCCACATAGGTGCCGCTGCCCGTCGTCGTCAGCACGTAGCCTTCGGCCGTCAGCTGGTCGTACACGTGCAGCACGGTATTGCGCGCGATCGACAGGTCGCCCGCGAGCGTGCGCGAGCTGGGCAGCTTCGTCCCTGGCCCCAATTCCCCGGTCAGGATGGCCTGCTGCATCAACTGCAGCAACTGCCGGTACATCGGCTCCGGCGAGCTGCGGTCGAGGCGGGCGGAGAGCCAGTCGGCGACGATCACGGTATCCAAAGTGGTCCTACTTGGAATATTGAAATGGTTCCCTAGTATAGAACCGTGCGCGCCGTATAGTGGCTCGCATCTCAAAATCAATTGTCGCGAAGCAAGGGGACAGCCACGATGAAGTCCGATGATGTGATCGTCAGCTTTCGCGGCGTGCGGAAGACCTACGACGGCGAGACGCTGGTCGTCAAATCGCTCGACCTCGACATCCACCGCGGGGAATTCCTGACGCTGCTCGGGCCGTCGGGTTCGGGCAAGACCACCTGCCTGATGATGCTTGCCGGCTTCGAGTTCCCGACCGGCGGCGAGATTCGCCTCGACGGCGAGCTGCTGAACACCGTGCCGCCGCACAAGCGCAACATCGGCATGGTGTTCCAGAACTACGCGCTGTTCCCGCACCTGACGGTCGAGCAGAACGTCGCGTATCCGCTGACCGTGCGCAAGCTGCCGGCCGGCGAGCGCGCGGAGCGCGTTGCGCATGCGCTGAAGATGGTGCAGATGGAGCGCTTCGCGAAACGCTATCCGGCGCAGCTGTCGGGCGGCCAGCAGCAGCGCATCGCGCTGGCGCGCGCACTCGTGTTCGAGCCGAAGCTGGTGCTGATGGACGAGCCGCTCGGCGCGCTCGACAAGCAGCTGCGCGAACACATGCAGTACGAACTGAAGGCGCTGCACGAAAAGCTCGGCGTGACCTTCGTGTACGTGACGCACGACCAGGGCGAGGCGCTGACGATGTCCGACCGCGTCGCCGTGTTCGACAAGGGCATCGTGCAGCAGCTCGACACCGTCGACCGCCTGTACGAATCGCCGTGCAACGAATTTGTCGCGAATTTCATCGGCGACAGCAACCGGCTGCGCGGCACCATCGCGCGCGTCGACGGCGAATTCTGCGAATTCCGGCTCGACGACGGCACGAAGCTCGTCGGCCGCCATATCGGCGAAGCTGCCGAGGGCGCGTCGGCCGTCGCGTGCATCCGCCCCGAACGCATGAGCCTCGCGGCCAATGGCCACGCGAACGGCGCCGCCGCGAACCGCCTGAGCGGCGAAGCGCGCAGCCTCATCTATTTCGGCGATCACGTGCGCATGCGCTGCGCGCTGCCCGGCCAGGACGAATGCTTCGTGAAGGTGCCGCTCGGCACCGGCGCGCTCGACGCGTTCTCGCCCGGCGCGCCGGTTTCGCTCGCATTCGCCCCCGAACACCTGCGCGTGTTCGCGTAACCCCGGTTTCCCCGCTTTTCCGCAGCACGTCGTCAACAACAAAGCCCACTTCCACCACGAGAGGAGAGGAACCATCATGAAACGAGCAAGCTTTACCGCGCGCCGCACGGCACTCGCGCTGGCACTGGTCGCGTTCGGTGCATCGGCATCGGCTGCGGAACTCACGGTCGTCAACTTCGGCGGCGCGAACGGCGACGCGCAGAAGGTCGCGTTCAACCAGCCGTTCGAAAAGGCGACCGGCAACAAGGTCACGGCCGTCGAGTACAACGGCGAGCAGGCGAAGGTGAAGGCGATGGTCGAGGCGAAGCACGTCAACTGGGACGTGGTCGAAGTCGAATCGGGCGACCTGAACCGCGGCTGCGACGAAGGGCTGTACGAGAAGCTCGACTGGTCGAAGATCGCGAAGAAGTCCGACCTGATTCCGGAATCGCCGCAGGTGTGCGGCGTCGGCTTCTTCGTGTGGTCGACCGCGCTGTCGTACAACGCGGACAAGCTGAAGTCGGCGCCGACGGGCTGGGCCGATTTCTGGAACGTGAAGAAATTCCCCGGCAAGCGCGGGATGCGCAAGGGCGCGCGCTATAACCTCGAATTCGCGTTGATGGCCGACGGCGTCGCGACGAAGGACGTCTACAAGGTGCTCGGCACGAAGGCCGGCCAGGACCGCGCGTTCAAGAAGCTCGACGAGCTGAAGCCGTACATCCAGTGGTGGGAAGCGGGCGCGCAGCCGCCGCAGTTCCTCGTCGCCGGCGACGTCGTGATGTCGACCGCGTACAACGGCCGCATCGATGCCGCGCAGAAGGAAGGCAAGAACCTGAAGGTCGTGTGGAACGGCAGCATCTACGACCTCGACTACTGGGCCATTCCGAAGGGCTCGCCGAACAAGGCGCTGGCCGAGCAGTACATCGCGTACTCGCTGACGCCGAAGCCGCAGCAGGCCTATGCGCAGCACATCGCGTACGGCCCGGCGAACATCGCGGCGATCAAGTCGCTCGACGCGAAGACGCTCGCGAACCTGCCGAACTCGCCGGCCAACGGCAAGAACGCGGTGCTGGAGGACATCGGTTTCTGGACCGATCACAGCGACGAGCTCGAGCAGCGTTTCGCCGCGTGGGCCACGAAGTAACCGGTCAGGCATCCTGAAGGGTGCCCTGATGCAACCGGCCGCGCGACGCGTCGATCGTGTCGCGCGGCATTCCGCCGGATCGTGCCCGGCCGGAGAGAACCGTTGAATACGATGACGATCGCGCCTTCCTCGCCGTCGAACGCCGCGCTCAAGCGCGAGCTGAAGGCTGCCGAGGCCCGCAAGCGCACGATGGCGCTGCTGCTGGTCGCGCCGCTCGCGATTTTCCTGCTGCTGATCTTCGTCGTGCCGATCGGCACGCTGCTCACGCGTGCAGTGCAGAACCCCGAGATCGCTACCGCGTTGCCGAATACGGTCGCCGCGCTGTCGGGCTGGGACCGCAAGGCGCCGCCGGCCGACGCCGCGTATGTCGCGCTCGCGGCCGACATGACGAAGGTGGCCGACAGCGAGGCGATGGGGGCGCTCGCACGGCGCCTGAATACCGAGATTCCCGGCTATCGCTCGCTCGTCGCGAAGACGGCGCGCGCGATGCCGCTGAAGGGCGACAACGATGCGGCGCTGACGCCCGCACAGATGCACGCGAAATTCGTCGACCTCGATTCGCGCTGGGGCGACGTCGCGTACTGGCAGGCGATCGCGAAGAACGGCAGCCAGGTGTCGCCGTTCTACCTGCTCGCCGCGCTCGACCACAAGCAGGACGGCTTCGGCCACATCGTGCAGGCCGATCCGGACCAGTCGATCTATCTCGCGATCTTCGGCCGCACGTTCGTGATCGGCATCGCGGTCACGCTGTTCGCGCTGCTGCTCGGCTATCCGCTCGCGTACTGGATCTCGACGCTGTCGGACCGGCGTGCGAACCTCGTGATGATCCTCGTGCTGATTCCGTTCTGGACGTCGGTGCTCGTGCGTGTCGCCGCGTGGATCGTGCTGCTGCAGAGCGAAGGGCTCATCAACAAGGCGCTGATCGGCAGCGGGCTGATCTCGCATCCGCTGACGCTGCTGTTCAACCGCGTCGGCGTGTACATCTCGATGACGCACATCCTGCTGCCGTTCATGATCCTGCCGCTGTACAGCGTGATGAAGTCGATCCCGCCGACCTACCAGCGCGCGGCCGTGTCGCTCGGCAGCCATCCGTTCGCCGCGTTCTGGCGCGTGTACGTGCCGCAGACCTATCCGGGCGTCGGCGCGGGCGCGCTGCTCGTGTTCATCCTCGCGATCGGCTACTACATCACGCCCGCGCTGCTCGGCGGGCCGAACGACCAGATGGTCAGCTACTACGTCGCGTACTTCACGAACGTGACGATCAACTGGGGCATGGCGTGTGCGCTCGGCGGGCTGCTGCTCGCGGCGACGCTCGTGCTGTACGCGGTGTACGGGCGCTTCACGCGCACCAACGTGAGCCTCGGCTGAGCGCCCGAGCCGGAATACGTCACGAAACGGGAAAGGGATTCGGACCATGAAACTCGCCAGGCCGCTGTTCGCGCCGCACATGTCGTTCGTCGAGCGCGCGTGGTACGTCGCGTTGCGCGTGCTCATCGTGCTGACGCTGCTGTACCTGATCCTGCCGGTGCTCGCGATCGTGCCGCTGTCGTTTTCGTCGAGCACGTTCCTCGTCTATCCGATTCCGGGTTTCTCGACGCGCTGGTACGAGAACCTGATCGCGTCGGACGAGTGGCGGATGGCCGCGAAGAACAGCTTCATCGTCGCGCCGTCGGCGACCGTCGTCGCGACCGTGCTCGGCACGCTCGCCGCGATCGGCCTCACGAAGGCGGATTTCCGCGGCAAGGGGCTGCTGATGGCCGTGCTGCTGTCGCCGATGATCGTACCGGTTGTCGTCGTCGGCGTCGGCATGTACCTGTTCTTCGCACCGCTCGGGCTCGCGAACACCTACACGGGGCTGATCGCCGCGCACGCGGCGCTCGGCGTGCCGTTCGTCGTGACGACGGTTGCCGCGACGCTGCAGGGCTTCAACCAGAACCTCGTGCGCGCGAGCCTGTCGCTCGGCGCGAACCCGGTGTCGACCTTCTTCCGCGTGACGCTGCCGGTGATCGCGCCGGGCGTGATGTCGGGCGCGCTGTTCGCGTTCGCGACGTCGTTCGACGAAGTGGTCGTCACGCTGTTCCTCGCGGGCGCGGACCAGACGACGCTGCCGCGCCAGATGTTCACCGGGATTCGCGAGAACATCAGCCCGACGATCGCTGCGCTCGCAACGATCCTGATCATCTTCTCGACGAGCCTGCTGCTGGCGCTCGAATGGCTGCGCGGGCGCAATGCGCGGCGCGCGGTGAGCTGACCCGTCACGCTCGGCACGATGCGCCGCCGCGCATGGGGCACGCGGCGCATTTGCTTTCATTTAGCTGACCGGCTCAGCGGTTGCCTGCACGTTCGATGCGGCTCTGCAACAATACGGGGCGCGGCGGCGTGCGTTCCGTGCGGTGCGACCGGAACGCCGCCGCGAGTCCAATCCGCGACGCGGCGCAACGCGTCGCTCGTCAGCCGAGCCTCATCTTGTCCGAATTCGCTTCCCCCGCCGGCGCCCATGAGCCGGCCGTCAACTGGCGCGCGATGTCCGCGGTGCTGCTGGCCGTCGCGCTCGCGACGCTCGACACCGCGATCGCGAACACCGCGCTGCCTGCGATCGCGACCGACCTGCATGCGTCGCCGGCCGCGTCCGTCTGGATCATCAACGCGTACCAGCTCGCGATGGTCGCGACGCTGCTGCCGTTCGCGTCGCTCGGCGACATCGTCGGCCACAAGCGCGTGTACATCGCCGGGCTCGCGGTGTTCACGCTCGCCTCGCTCGGCTGTTCGCTCGCGTCGACGCTGCCGATGCTGACGGCCGCGCGGATCGTGCAGGGCTTCGGCGCGAGCGCGATCATGAGCGTCAACGTCGCGCTGATCCGCGGCCTGTTTCCCGCGCACCGGCTCGGGCGCGGCGTCGGCTTCAACGCGCTCGTCGTCGGCGTGTCGTTCGCGGTGGGGCCGACGATCGCGTCGCTGATCCTGTCGGTCGCCGCGTGGCCGTGGCTGTTCGCGGTGAACGTGCCGCTCGGCGTGATTGCGCTCGCGGTAGCGATTCCGTCGCTGCCGCAGACGGCGCGGGGCAAGCATGCGTTCGATCCGGTCGCCGCGCTGTTCAACGTGATCACGTTCGCGTCGCTGATCTTCGCGCTCGGCGAATTCGCGCAGCGCGGGCCGTTGTCGATCGTGTTCGCGTCGGCCGCGGTAGCGCTCGCGTTCGGCTGGCTGCTGATCCGCCGTCAGGCCGGGCACCCGGCGCCGATGCTGCCGGTCGACCTGTTTCGCCGGCCCGTGTTCACGCTGTCCGCGCTGACGGCCGTGTGCGCGTTCGCCGCGCAGGGGCTCGCGTTCGTGTCGCTGCCGTTCTATTTCGAAACCGTCCTGCATCGCAGCGCGGTCGAGACGGGCTTCCTGATGACGCCGTGGTCGGCGGTGGTCGCGTTCGCCGCGCCGATCGCGGGCCGGTTGTCGGATCGCTATCCGCCCGGTCTGCTCGGCGCGATCGGGCTCGCGTTGCTGAGCGCGGGCATGGTGTCGCTCGCCGCGCTGCCGGTGTCGCCGGGTGTCGTCGACATCGGCTGGCGGATGATGCTGTGCGGCGCGGGCTTCGGTTTCTTCCAGTCGCCGAACCTGAAGGCGCTGATGTCGAGTGCGCCGCCCGAGCGCAGCGGCGGCGCGAGCGGGATCATCGCGACCGCGCGGCTGATCGGGCAGGCGACGGGCGCGGCGCTGGTCGCGCTGTCGTTCGGGATCGCGGGGCGTCACGGGCCGACGCTGGCGTTGATGCTCGGCGCAGGGTTCGCCGGGGCGGCGAGCGTCGCGAGCGGGTTGCGGCTGTTTGCGCCGTCGCATCGCGCGGGCGTGCCGGCCGCGACGGAACGCGCGAAGGAGCCGGCGGCGGAGTAGGAGAGACAAACCGGCGCGCGGCAAACACCGCCGCGCACCGGCCTTCATGCATCGCTCAGAACCCGCCCGACTTGATCAGCTGGTTGAGGTTCGCGATGTTCAGGCTGCCGAAGCCGGTCGTCAGGTCCCAACCGGTGCCGGCGGTATAGCCATACCCCTGATAGCCGTTGTTGCCCGACACGACGTCATAGCGCACGAGCGACGGGTTCGACGGAATGTCCGCATAGAAGTTGCCGGCCGGGAAGCCGAGGCCCGTGCCGTTCGCCGCGAGCAGGCGCGCCCAGAGGCCCGTGAAGATCGGCGCGGCGAGGCTCGTGCCGCCGATCTGCTGCAACTGGCCGTAGTTGTAGATGTACGCGCCCGTGCTTTGCGCGGCGTCGAACGCGACGTCCGGCAGCTGGCGGTTGCTGCCCGATTGCCACGACGGTGCGGGCAGGATCGTGCTGACGCCGCCGCCCGTCGCCCACAGCTTGCCGTTGCCGTCGAGCCCTTCGTTCCACACCGTCTCGTTCGAGAACGCGCCTGCCGACGTCGTGTAGAGCGTCGTGCCGCCGATCGCGAGCACGTGCGGCGACGAGGCCGGCCATGACACCGTGTAGTTCGCGCCGTCCGGGTAGCCGCGGTTGTTGCACTCGTACACGCCTTCGTCGCCCGACGATACCGAGAACGTCTGGCCTTGCGCGGCTGCCGTCGTGAAGATCTGCTCCTCGGCGTCGATCGTGCCGTCCGCGTTCGCGTCGGTTTCGCACCAGCCGAGCGATACGTTGATCACCTTCGCGGTGTTGTCCGACACCGCGCGGTTGAACGCCTGCGTGAGGCCCGTGTTGCCGGCGGCGTTGAGGTCCGCCATGTAGAACACGAGCTTGCCGACCTGGCCGCCGGCCGAGCCGACGATCGACTGGCTGTCGAGATCCCATTCGCCCTGGCCGCCCTGGTCGTCGGTGTAGCTGCCGCCCGAGCCGTTGGTCTGGACGGTCTGCGTCGAGACCGCGCCGTAACCGTTGCTCGACGTGAACTGCTTCAGGTCCTGCAGCGTCTGCGACACGCCGCCGATCGTGATGATGCCGACGGTCACGCCGGCCGCGGTCGGTACGCCGGTCGCGTTGTAGAGGCCCGGGAATTCCTTCGGATAGTGGCCGGTCGCCGTGCCGGCCGCGAGCGCCTGCGGCTTCGCAACGTTGCCGATGCGCAGCATCGGCCGTGCATGCGCGACGCTCTGCAGCCCGAGCACCGAGCCGACGACGTCGCCGAGCGCACGCGGCACCTGCGCGGTCGACGCATTGGCGAAGCCCGAGCGGCCTGCGTACTGGAAGTGCACCAGCGACGTGTTGAATGCCGTCTTCACGGTGCCGGCCGTGCCGCTGGCGGAGACCAGCAACCGGTTCGGTGCGACCTCGACGTTCGTGAAGCCGCTCTTGTGCAGATAGTCGACGACCGACTTCACCTGCGCTTCGGTCGGCGCGTAGTTCGCGAGGAACTGCTCGTGCGTCAGGTACTTGCGGTAATGCGCGCTGCCGGGCCGGTTCACGTCGCGCGCCAGTTGCTTGAGCTGCGCGGCGTTGCGCAGCTTCAGGCTGACGACGACGTTGGTCGTTTCACCGGCTGCCAGTTCGAGCGACGGCGCCGCACTGCGCGCCATCAACTGCGGGCCGGTCAGAAAGGCCTTCGTATGGGTATCGACCCAATCCGTCGTCGCATGCGCCGCAGCGGCGGCGAACACGAACGGCGCCACGCACGCGAGGCGGCGGGGCGACGGAAGGGGCAGGGCGAACCAGGCATTCCTTTTCATCGGGAGTCCTTTTTTAGGAGAGGCGACGTTACTGGAACCCCCGGCCCTTGTGGGGCCGCGAGCGGTGACGAGCGTAGGGCGTCGGTGCCGTTCGGGTAGCTGCCATTTTCCACAGCTGTCAGTTCTGACATCGGCGCATGCCGATGCAGGCGTGGTGTCGTACGCGCATGCGATGGCGAGCCGGGAGAACGGAACCGGTTCGCGGCACGACAGCGCGGCGACGCATGACGTCGGTACGCACGAGTCGCTCGTCGCGACGTCGGAACGTGCACGATCGCGGAGCGGATGGGCGCGTGAATGCATGACGGTCGCGTGTCCGTTGCCGCGCGCCGAATCGCACTATGTGGTCAAACGAAGCGAGGCGGCAGGAACGGATACGCGCGTGCACAAAAACGGGGCCGGTTGAGCGCAAACGTTTCCCGAACTGTGGAACGGTGCGCCGGGCAGTCTTGCAGGCGGCTTTCGGATCGCGTGCCGCGATGGCGAATTAGAGGAAACGCTCGAATCCGGCGACGGGCGCGCGCCGGCGCGACGCACATGCCACCCGCCCGGGATCGAGCGACACCGTTCGCGAAATTCCGCCTTGACACGCGCCGATCGGCGGATATCCTTCAATTCATAACCAACGGGTTATGGATTTTGGACGACATGCAGAACGCTCACGACATGCTTTTCAGGACGCTTGCCGATCCGACGCGCCGCGCGCTTTTCGAGCGGCTGTGCGAGGAGGGCGAGCTGACGGTCGCCGCGCTGACGGCCCATGCGGGCGTCTCGCAGCCGGCCGTGTCGAAGCACCTTGGTGTACTGAAGCAGGCCGGGCTCGTGAATGACCGCCACGAAGGCCGGCAGACGCACTACAGCGCGCAGCCGCGGGCGCTGGCCCCGTTGATCGACTGGACGAGCCAGATGGCAGGCTTCTGGCAGAGCCGGTTCGATGCCCTCGAAGATCTCCTTAAAAGGATGGATCAGTAATGAACCAAGCCTCTACCGAAACGCGCTCCGTCGTCGTCGACCGGGAGCTGCCTCATCCGCCGGAGAAGATCTGGCGCGCGCTCACGCAACCGCACCTGATCGAGGCGTGGCTGATGAAGAGCGACTTCGAGCCCGTCGCGGGCCGTGCCTTCAGTTTCCGCGCGGACTGGGGCTCGGTCGACTGCACGGTGCTGGCGATCGAGCCGCCGCACACGCTGTCCTACACGTGGGCCGCGTACGGCCTCGAAAGCGTCGTCACGTGGACGCTCACGCCGACGCCGGCCGGCACGCACCTGCGCATGGAGCAGGTCGGTTTCCGCGCGGATCAGGAGCAGGCGTACCGTGGCGCGCAGCACGGCTGGGTGCGATTCTTCGCGTCGCTCGAGCAGGTGCTGGCGCGCCCCGATGAAGGCACGGAGGCCCGCGCATGAGTGCCACGGACCCCACGCCGTCGGCGCGCATCGATGCGCTGATTGCCGGCATCGCCGACTGGCGCGGCAAGACGTTCGCCGACCTGCGCCAGACGATCCTTGCCGCGCAGGCGGGCATCGTCGAGGAATGGAAATGGATGGGCAGCCCCGTCTGGTCGTGCGACGGGATGATCGCGGTGGCGAACGCGCACCAGGGCAAGGTGAAAGTGACCTTCATGCACGGCGCGCAGCTTCCCGATCCCGACAAGCTGTTCAACGACGGCCTCGACGGCAATGCGCGACGCGCGATCGATCTGTTCGAAGGCGACCGGATCGACAAGCGGGCGTTGAAGAACCTCGTGCGCGCGGCGATCGAATACAACCGCACGCATCTGAAGAAGAACGCGCGCGGTGCGGCGGCGAAGGCGCGCAGCGACACGGCGGCGTAGGGCGGCGCAACGCGGCGTAAAGCGCAGACAAAAAAAAGCCCGACACGAGGTCGGGCATCCAAATCGGCCGCAACCGCCGCGAGGCGGCTGCGGCACCTGCAAAAGCAGGGCGCTTACGCTGCGAGCAGCGAGCGCAGCACGAACGGCAGGATCCCGCCGTGCTTGTAGTAGTCGACTTCGATCGGCGTATCGATGCGCAGCAGCACCGGCACGCGTTGCGTGTCGCCGTTCTTGCGGTTGATCACGAGCGTGACGTCCTGCTGCGGCTTGAAGTCGTCGCCGAGGCCTTCGATGTCGTACGTCTCTTCACCGGTGATGCCGAGCGACTGGATGCTGTCCGAGCCCTTGAACTGCAGCGGCAGCACGCCCATGCCGACCAGGTTCGAGCGGTGGATCCGCTCGAAGCTGCGTGCGATCACGGCCTTCACGCCGAGCAGTTGCGTGCCCTTCGCGGCCCAGTCGCGCGACGAGCCCGTGCCGTACTCTTCGCCCGCGAACACGACGGTCGGCGTGTCGGCGCCGACGTACTGCATCGCCGCGTCGTAGATCGACTGCTGTTCGCCGCTCGGCTGGTGGATCGTCAGGCCGCCTTCGACACGCGTGCCGTCTGCCTTCGCCGGGATCATCAGGTTCTTGATCCGGACGTTCGCGAACGTGCCGCGCATCATCACGTCGTGGTTGCCGCGGCGCGAGCCGTAGCTGTTGAAGTCGGCCTTCTGCACGCCGTTTTCCTTCAGCCACTTGCCTGCCGGCGAGTCTTCCTTGATCGAGCCTGCCGGGCTGATGTGGTCGGTCGTGACCGAGTCACCGAAGATGCCCAGTGCGCGCGCGCCCTTGACCGTCGGGATCGATGCAGCCGGTTCCATCGAGAAGTCGTTGCCGAAGAACGGCGGCTCGGCGATGTACGTCGACTTCGGCCAGTCGTAGACCTGGCCCGATTCGCCCTCGATCTTGCTCCAGAGGTCGCCCTTCTTGGTCAGCTTCGAGTAGTTGTCCTCGAACTTCTTCGGATCGAGCGCGAACTTGAGCAGCGCGTGGATTTCATCGCTCGTCGGCCAGATGTCGCCGAGGTAGATGTCGCGGCCGCCCTTGCCCTTGCCGACCGGTTCCGTCATCAGGTCGCGCGTGATGTTGCCGGCGATCGCGTACGCGACGACCAGCGGCGGCGACGCGAGGAAGTTCGCGCGGATGTTCGGGTGGATACGCGCTTCGAAGTTACGGTTGCCCGACAGCACGGCTGCCGCGACGATGTCGTTCTTCGTGATCGCTTCGTTCAGTTCCGGCGTCAGGTCGCCCGCGTTGCCGATACAGGTCGTGCAGCCGTAGGCCGCGACTTCGAAGCCGAGCTTCGACAGGTAGGGCAGCAGGCCCGTCTTCGTCAGGTACTCGGTGACGATGCGCGACCCCGGCGCGAGCGAGGTCTTGATCTTCGGATCGACCGTGAGGCCGGCTTCGACGGCCTTCTTCGCGAGCAGGCCGGCAGCCAGCAGCACGCTCGGGTTCGACGTGTTCGTGCACGACGTGATCGCGGCGATCAGGATGTCGCCGTTCTTCACGTCGACGCCGTTGCTCGTCGTGTACTGCGCGCCCAGGTCGTCTGCCTTCTTCGCGAAGCCGTTTTCCGCGACCGGCTTCGAGAACAGGTCGGTGAACGTCGACTTGACGTGGCCGATCTCGATGCGGTCCTGCGGGCGCTTCGGGCCGGCCAGCGACGGGGCGACCGTCGTCAGATCGAGCGTCACGACCTTCGTGTAGTCGATGTCGCCGGCCTTCGGGATGCCGAACAGCTTCTGTGCCTTGAAGTAGTTTTCGAACGCGGCGATTTCAGCCTTCGTGCGGCCCGTGCCTTCGAAGTAGTCGATCGTCTTTTCGTCGACCGGGAAGAAGCCCATCGTCGCGCCGTATTCCGGCGCCATGTTGCCGATCGTCGCGCGGTCCGGCAGCGACAGCGACTTCGTGCCTTCGCCGAAGAATTCGACGAACTTGCCGACGACCTTCTCCTTGCGCAGCATTTCGGTGATCGTCAGCACCAGGTCGGTGGCCGTCACGCCTTCGCGCAGCTTGCCCTTCAGCTCGACGCCGACGACGTCCGGCGTCAGGAAGTACACCGGCTGGCCGAGCATGCCGGCTTCCGCCTCGATGCCGCCCACGCCCCAGCCGACCACGCCGATGCCGTTGATCATCGTCGTGTGGCTGTCCGTGCCGACGAGGGTGTCCGGGTAGTACACGGTGTCGCCGCCTTCCGCCTTCTTGTGGACGCCGCGCGCGAGGTATTCGAGGTTCACCTGGTGGACGATGCCGACGCCCGGCGGCACGACCTTGAACGTGTCGAATGCCTGCATGCCCCACTTCATGAACTGGTAGCGCTCGTTGTTGCGCTGGAATTCCAGTTTCATGTTCAGGTCGAGCGCGTCCTTCTGGCGGAAGTAGTCGATCTGGACCGAGTGGTCGACGACGAGATCGACCGGGACCAGCGGCTCGATCTTCTTCGGGTTCTTGCCCGTGCGCTC
>JAIRVP010000028.1 GCA_031253835.1 Burkholderia sp.
GCCGTTCGCGCTGCGCGCGCCGGCAGCGCCCGGCTGCGTCGCATAGACGCCGCCGGCCGGGAACGCCTGCGCGACGGGTGCATCGGGGCGCTTGTAATGCGGCGCCATCGTGCAGCCCGCGGCGAACAGCGCGGCAGCCAGTGCCGCCACCGTTGCGGTCAAAGCATGTTTTTGCATCGTTACTGCCCCTTCGAATCGTGTGCGTCGTCGTGACCGCGCTGCAGGTCACCCTGCACGAGACGCCATGCATCATCGACGTTTTCCGTCTCGCCGCTGAAGATCGCGCGAACCCGCACGAAGAACATCGGGATCATGAAAATCGCGAGGAATGTCGCCGTGATCATCCCGCCGATCACGCCCGTACCGATCGCGTGCTGGCTGGCGGAACCCGCGCCGTTGCTGATCGCGAGCGGCAGCACGCCGAGCATGAATGCGAGCGACGTCATCAGGATCGGGCGCAACCTCAGGCGCGCCGCCTCGATCGCCGCGCGCACCGGCCCCATGTTCTCCTGCGCTTGCAACTCGCGCGCGAATTCCACGATCAGGATCGCGTTCTTCGCCGACAAGCCCACGGTGGTCAGCAGGCCGACCTGGAAGAACACGTCGTTCTCGAGGCCGCGCAGCATCGTCGCGAGCAGTGCGCCGACCACGCCGAGCGGCACGACCATGATGACCGAGAACGGGATCGACCAGCTTTCATACAGTGCCGCCAGACACAGGAACACGACGAGGATCGAGATCGCGTACAGGATCGGCGCCTGCGAACCGGACTGGATTTCCTGGAACGACAGGCCCGTCCACGAGTAGCCGATGCCTTCCGGCAGCTTGCTCGCGAGCGCTTCCATCGCGGCCATCGCCTGGCCGGTCGACTTGCCTTCCGCGGCCTGCCCCTGGATTTCGATCGACGACACGCCGTTGTAGCGTTCGAGCTTCGGCGAACCGTAGATCCAGTGGCCGGTCGAGAACGCGCTGAACGGCACCATCCCGCCCGCACTGTTGCGCACGTACCAGATGTTCATGTCTTCCGGCGTCATCCGGAACGGCGCGTCCGACTGCACGTACACCTTCTTGATCCGGCCATCGGTATCGAGGAAGTTGTTCACGTACTGCGAGGCCCACGCGATCGAGAACGTCTGGTCGATCGCAGCGGCCGTGACGCCGAGCGCATTCGCTTTCTCGCGATCGATGTCGACCTTGTACTGCGGCGTGTCGTTCAGGCCGTTCGGACGCACGAGCGCGAGCGCGGGATCCTTCGCGGCCATCCCGAGCAGCTGCCCGCGCGCGGCCATCAGCGCTTCGTGGCCGAGACCGGCGTTGTCCGTCAGCTCGAAGTCGAAGCCGGCGGCCGTGCCGAGTTCGGGAATCGACGGCGGATTGAACGGAATCACCATCGCGTCCTTGTACGTCGAATAGTGCGCGAAGGTCCGGCCGATCAGCGCCTGCACCTTCTGGTCCGAACGCTGGCGGTGCTCGTACGGTTTCAGCTTCACGAACACGAGGCCCGCGTTCTGGCCGCGGCCCGCGAAGCTGAAGCCGTTGACCGTGAACACTGAGTCGACCACATCCTTCTCCGCGGTCGTCAGGTACGTGTTGATGTTGTCGAGCGTCTTGCCGGTCGTCTCCTGCGTGGAGCCGGACGGCGTCTGCACGATCATGAACATGTAGCCCTGGTCTTCATCGGGCAGGAACGACTTCGGCAGGCGCGCGAACATCACGCCGACCGCGATGAACACGGCCAGGTAGATCACGAGCCAGCGGCCCGAGCGGCGGATCACGTGATTCACGCCGCCCGTGTAGCGATCGCGGCTGCGATCGAAGGTCCGGTTGAACCAGCCGAAGAAACCCTTCTTCTCTTCGTGATGGCCCTTCGGGATCGGCTTCAGGATCGTCGCGCACAGTGCCGGCGTCAGGATCAACGCGACGAGCACCGACAGCACCATCGCCGACACGATCGTCAGCGAGAACTGGCGATAGATCGCGCCGACCGATCCGCCGGAGAACGCCACCGGCACGAACACGGCCGACAGCACGAGCGCCACGCCGACCAGTGCGCCGGTGATCTGGCCCATCGCCTTGCGGGTCGCCTCCTTCGGCGACAAGCCCTCTTCCGCCATCACGCGCTCGACGTTCTCCACCACCACGATCGCATCGTCGACCAGCAGGCCGATCGCGAGCACGAGGCCGAACATCGACAGCGTGTTGATCGAGAAGCCGGCGACACCCATGATCGCGACCGTGCCGAGCAGCACGACCGGCTCCGCGATCGTCGGGATGATCGTCGCCCGCAGGTTCTGCAGGAACAGGTACATCACGAGGAACACGAGCACGATGCCCTCGATCAGCGTCTTGACCACTTCCTCGATCGACAGGCGCACGAACGGTGTCGTGTCATACGGGTAGTGGACGACCAGACCGTGCGGGAAGTACTTCGACAGCTCGTCGATCTTGGCCCGCAGCGCCGTCGCGGTCGCCAGCGCGTTCGCACCGGTCGCGAGCTGGATACCGAGGCCGGCCGTCGGCTGCCCCATGTATTTCGTGTCGAACGTGTAGTTCTCCGAACCCAGCGCCGCGCGGCCGACGTCCTTCAGCCGGACCTGCGAACCGTCCTGGTTGACCTTCAGCAGGATGTTGCCGAACTGCTCGGGCGTGCGCAGCAGCGTCGATTCGGTGATCGTCGCCTGCAGCATCGTGCCCGGCTTCGCCGGCGTGCCGCCGATCTGGCCGCCCGCGATCTGCACGTTCTGCTGCGTGATCGCAGTCGATACGTCGATCGGCGTGAGGCTGTAGTTGGTCAGCTTGACGGGGTCGAGCCAGATCCGCATCGAGAACTGCGAACCGAGCAGCAGCGTCTGGCCGACACCGTTCACGCGACTCAACGGATCGAGCACGTGCGAGGCCACGTAGTTCGTCAGATCCTCCTTCGACATGCGGCCGTCCTCGGAGTTGAACGCGAACCACATCAGCCAGTTGCTGCTCGACTTCGTGACCTGCATGCCGAGCTGCTGCACGACCTGCGGCAGGTTCGGCGTCGCGAGCGACAGCTTGTTCTGCACCTGCACCTGCGCGACGTCCGGATTCGTGCCCGGCGAGAAAGTCAGCGTGATCGTTGCGTTGCCCGAGTCGTCGCTCGTCGACGACATGTACAGGAAGTTGTCGAGACCGCTCATCTGCTGCTCGATCACCTGCGTCACCGTGTCTTCCACCGTCTTCGCGGAAGCACCCGGATAGTTCGCCTGGATCTGGATCGTCGGCGGTGCGATCGTCGGATACTGCGCGATCGGCATCTTGAAGATCGATGCGACGCCGGCCAGCATCAGCACGATCGCGATCACCCACGCGAAGATCGGGCGATCGATAAAGAACTTGGCCATGAAACGGACTCCCAGTTATTGCGCGGCCGACGCGGCGGCCGAACTCGCAGCAGCATTGGTGGCGGTACTCGCCGGCGCGGCGCTTGCCGGTGCAGCGGACGCCGCATCCGGCGCCGGTGCGAGCTGCGCCGCGACGGTCTTCACGGTCGCGCCCGGGCGCACCTTGTCGACGCCCTGAACGATCACGTGATCGCCCGCTTGCAGACCGCCTTCGACGATCCAGTCCTGACCGTACGTGCCGGTCGTCGTCAACGGACGCGTCTCGACCTTGTTGGCCGCGTTCACGACCAGCGCGACCGCCTGCCCCTTCTGGTCATGCGTGACGCCGATCTGCGGCACCAGGAACGCGTTCTCGTTCACGCCCTCCTCGATCCGTGCGCGCACGAACATCCCCGGCAGCAGCACGCGGCCCGGGTTCGGGAAGATCGCGCGGATCGTCACCGAGCCGGTGGTCTGGTCGACCGTCACGTCCGAGAACTGCAGCTTGCCCGCCTCCGAATAGGTCTTGCCGTCTTCCAGCACGAGCGACACCTTCGCCGCGCCCGGGCCGCTCGTCTTCAGGCGGCCGCTCTGCACGTCCTGACGCAGCTTCAGGCCGTCGAGGCTCGACTGCGTCAGGTCGACGTACACCGGATCGAGCTGCTGCACGGTCGACATCAGCGTCGCCTGGCTCGCCTGCACGTAGGCGCCCGGCGTCACTTGCGAGATGCCGACGCGGCCCGAGACCGGCGACACGACGTCGGTATAGCCGAGGTTGATCTGCGCGGTGTCGACCGCTGCCTTGCCGGCCGCGACGTCCGCCGCGGCCTGGCCTTGCGTGGCCACCGCGTTGTCGTAGTCCTGCTTGCTGACCGCGTTCGCGGCGACCAGCACCTTGTAGCGCGCGACCAGCGCGTTCTGCGTGACGAGGTTCGCCTGCGCCCGCGCAAGCGTCGCCTTCGCGCTGTTCAGCGCGGCGACGTACGGTGCCGGGTCGATCTTGTACAGACGCTGGCCAGCCTTGACGTCGGTGCCTTCGGTGAATTCACGGCGCAGCACGATGCCGTCGACCCGCGCGCGGACCTGCGCGACCAGGAACGCACTGGTGCGGCCCGGCAGTTCGGTCACGGCCGGCACGGCCTGCGGCTGGACGGTAACGACGCCGACTTCCGGCGTTTGCGGCGGCGGCGCCGATTCTCTTTTCCCGCACGCGGCCAGGAAAACGGCAGCCGTTGCGGCAGTGATTAAGCGGTATGGAACCCGTTCGACGCGCATGGAGCGACCTCTCACAAATAGACGACCTTCAATGGGAATCACCAGATCTCCTCACGGCCTGCATGCGCGGGCGGAATGCTGTCGCTTCCGGTCCGCCACCCATGCAGGCGCTTGCTTCGGGTGTGCGTTGCACCCTGCGGAGCGTTCGTTTTCCGAACTGCTTCCGTAAAAAGGAACGGCGAGCCCGCGGCCCCGGCGGGCACGCGTTGCCGTGGCGGCCAGCCCGGCCGCTAGCGCGCGGGCCGGAACGCGGCGCCGGCGAATTCGATGAATGCGCGCGCGGCGGCCGGCAAATGCGCGGCACGCGCGTGCGCGAGCTTCAGCGTGACGGGCGCGAGCGGGCGGACCGGCGCGATACGCACCAGCGTGCCGGCCGCCAGATCGGCGTCGACGAGATACGCGGGCAGCACCGCCGCGCCCATGCCGGCCACGGCCAGCCGTCGCGCCATCTCGAGATGGCCGACGCCCGCATTGCCGGGCACCGGGCCCGGTCGAATCGCGGCCGCAGGGTCGTCGTCGGCCGCCGGCAGTTCGAGCCGCACGGTCGCGAGGTCCGGCCAGTCACCCGACGCAGCCGCGCCGCCGTGTGCGGCGACGTAACCCGGCGCCGCGACGCGCACGGATTCGTACGCGGCCAGCGTATGCAGCGCGTGCGCACCGGACACCGGCATGCCGTCGGTCAGGAACGCGACGTCGATGTCTTCGGTGGTCAGGTCGACGTGCGCATCGGTCAGCGTCACGGTCGGCCGCACGTCCGGAAACCGATGCACGAAACGATCGAGCAACGCGCTCAGCTGGCTGAGCCCGAACGCGACCGGCGCGGCCACGCGCAACACGCCTTCCGGCTTGCTGCCCATCGCGACGAAGCGGCCGTCGATCTCGTCGATCGCGCCGAGAATCCGCTCGACGCGCGCGAGATACAGCTCGCCGATTTCCGTCAGCGACTGGTGGCTGGTGCTGCGTTGAAGCAGGCGCGCGCCGAGCCGCGTCTCGAGCGCATCGACCAGCCGGCTCGCCATCGCCGTCGACACGCGCAGCCGCGTCGCCGCCCGGCGAAACCCGCCTTCCCTTGCCACCGTCACGAATGCCCGAATCGATTGAAGTTGGTCCATTTGTCCGGATTCCCCTGCGCGGACGGCTGCCGTTCCACCCGCGCCCGCCATCGTGGCGCGGCCGATCCGCATCGGCCCGGCCAATGCAGCGGCGCCGACGCCGGCCACGCCGGGTCGGTCGGTACGCTCGCGACGGGTGCGCGCCGGCATGCAACGGACGCAAGCCGGCCTCGGCTGGCCCGATGCACGATCATTCGATAGCAGTCCTGAGTCTTTTCCAGCGGTTCGCGACGGCAACACGCGCGGCAGCGGCCGCGCATCGTGCGACGGTCTGGCCCGCGTCACCCGAACACGCTGGAACACATTTCTTTCAGCAGGTGCAATGGTATGAAAACCACCGGAAAATGGCTTGCCCGATCCTGCGATTGTTTTGCCTTAATTTCCGAATTTGTGCGCTGCACACCACGTCACGACGGGCGATGCGGCCGCCGACCGTGCAGGTCCGGATGATCGGGCTAATTTTCGACAGGTTTGGGCAATCCCGCGCACGCAACTGGCCGTACGATGTGACCGCCGTGCCGGCGCCCCTGCCTGCACCTCGACGAGGAATCGCAGCCGCGCACCTCGCATCGCTCACTTCGCCATCCGCTCACGCAACATGGAAATCGACGCCCGAACGCCACCGCAACCGCGCCCCCTGCCCGATCACGACCCCCGGTCGCCGGCACGGCCGCACGCGGCCCGGCTCGCGGCGCTGATCGCCGCGTACGCGCCGCATGACGGGGCGTTCGACCTCCCGGTGCGCGGCATGCGCATCTCGCGCGCATCGGGCACGCCGCCGCAGTGGAACCACGGCGTGCACCACGCGTGCCTGAGCATCGTCGCGCAGGGCGCGAAATCGATGCGGGTCGGCGACGACACCTACGCGATCGACGAAGCGCGGATGCTGGTCGCGACGGCCGACGTGCCCGTCACCGGCCGCGTGATGCGCGCGAACCCGGCCGAGCCGTTCCTTTACGCGCAGCTCGAACTCGATCCGGCGCGCATCGCGGCGCTCACACCGGTTGTCTTTCCGCGCGGACTGCCGAAGGCCGTCGACTACGGCGCGCTCGACACGCTCGACGCGACGCCCGAAATCGTCGACGCCGTCGCGCGGCTGATGCAGCTGATCGCGCAACCCGGCGACCTCGACCTGATCGCACCGCTGATCGTCGACGAAATCCTCATCCGGCTGCTGCGCGGTCCGTCGGGCGCGCGCGTCGCGCAGGTCGGCGAGGCCGGGTCGACGACGCAGCGCATCTCGCGCGCGGTCGCATGGATTCGCGACCACTACCTCGACCCGATGACGGTCGACTCGCTCGCGCGGCAGGTCGACATGAGCCCGTCGACGTTCCATCACCACTTCCGTGCGGTCACGTCGATGAGTCCGTTGCAATGCCAGAAGGTGCTGCGGCTGCAGGAAGCGCGCCGCCTGATGTGCCTGTCGGCGATGGATGCGCGGCAAGCGTGCCGCAGCGTGGGCTATGTCAGCGCGTCGCAGTTCAGTCGCGAATACGCGCGGCTGTTCGGCGATGCGCCGGGCCGCGACGTCGCGAGGCTGCGCGGCGAAGCGGTGCCGCTGTCGCGCGTCGCGCCGTAGGCCGCTTCACGCACGGTTCGGCCGCGAGCGTGCCCCGCCTTTCTTCCCGCCCGCATTCGCGCGCTCGGCCTGCACGGCTTCGTCGATGCAACGCACGAAGTATTCGGCCGACGACGTGAGCACCGCGCTGTCGCGAAACAGCAGATACAGATTGCGCGCAGGCGGCTGCCCGACGAGATCGAGCGTCTTCAGCGTATCGGAGGCATCGCCGCGCAGCGCGAGCTGCGTCCACGCCGTCACCACGTCGCTGTTGACGGCCAGCGCGTAGAACAACGTCTGCGACGCGCAACGCGTCACGCGGCGCGGCACCGGCAGGCCGGCCTGCCCGAACAGTTCGGCGAGATACGCGCGAAACTCGGCGGACAGCCCCGTATGCAGCCACTCCGCGTCCTGCAGGTCGGCAAGCGACTTCGCACCGGCGAGCTTGCCCTTGCCGCTCACCGCGAACCACATCGGAAACGTGTCGAGATGCTGGCAGCGCACGGACGTGAAGTCCTGCGCATCGGCACCCGCGCCCAGTGCGAAATCGAGTGCGCCGTTCTTCAACTGCTCGACGAGCTGCGACGGGCTGCCCTCGACGAATTCGAGCTGCACGTCGGGCATCGCGCGACGAAAGCGGTTGTACGCGGCCGGCAGCACCGTGATGCCGGCCAGCGGCGTCATCCCGATCGCGAGCCGCCCTTGCCGGTTCTCGCGCAGCTGCGCCATTTCCTCCTCGGTGCGCGCGACCTCGTTGACGACCAGCTCGGCGCGCTGCAGCATCGCGCGCCCGGCATCGGTCAGCGTCACGCCCGACGAACTCCGCGCGACCAGCATCAGCCCGAGCTCGTCCTCGAGATCGCGCAGCGAGCGCGTGACGGCAGGTTGCGTGAGGTGCAGGGTGCGCGCGGCTTCATGGATGCTGCCCGAACGGGCGACGGCCACGAGCGCGCGGAGCTGGTGAAGTTTCATGCGACGAATGGAGGCGGCGGCCGATAGGGCAGCCAGCAGGCATCAGGGGATAAACAGATGTTATCAGGATAAAAATTTGCGCGTATCGCGATGTTTTCCCCGGTCTTAACATGCGGCCAGCTCTCGCAGGATGCCTGACGATCCATGCGGCGCTCACGATACCGATACCCATGGAGACACCCCCGATGCATGACGCCGCCACGCCGCTCGTCGACGCGCCGCCGGCCCCGCGCCGCCGCTCGGCGCAGACCAGGACGATCATCGCCACCTCGGCCGGCAACGCGCTCGAGATGTTCGACTTCACCGTGTTCAGCTACTTCGCCGCGCTGATCGGCAAGACGTTTTTCCCGGTCGATTCGGGCACCGGCCCGCTGCTGCTCGCAATGGCGACGTTCGGCGTCGGCTTCGTGATGCGCCCGCTCGGTGGCGTGCTGATCGGCAACTACGCCGACCGCGCCGGCCGGCGCGCGGCGCTGACGCTGACGATCCAGCTGATGATCGCGGGCACCGCGCTGATCGCACTGACGCCGTCGTATGCGCGCATCGGCGTCGTCGCACCCGTGCTGGTCGTGATCGGCCGGCTGCTGCAGGGGCTGTCGGCCGGCGGCGAGATCGGCGCATCGACCACCTTCCTGATGGAATCGGGCCCGCTGTCCGGCCGCGGCTTCATGGTGAGCTGGCAAATGATCAGCCAGGGCATCGCGGCGCTGCTCGGCGCGCTCAGCGGCGCGCTGCTGTCGGCCGTACTGTCGGCCGACGCGCTCGAAAACTGGGGCTGGCGCGTGCCGTTCCTGCTCGGCCTGCTGCTCGGCCCGGTCGGCTTCTATATCCGCCGGCATCTCGACGAAACGCATGTGTCGACGCACGGCGCCGGCGGCAGCGCGGTGCGCGAAGTGTTCACGCGCTACCTCAGCCGCGTCGTGCTCGGCACGCTGATGATCATCGGCGGCACGTCGACGCTGTACATCTTCGTGTTCTACATGCCGGCCTATGCGGTACGCATGCTCCACCTGCCGATGGCGACGTCGCTGCTCGCCGGCTGTGCGTCGGGGCTCGCGATGATTGTCGCCGCGCTCGTGTCGGGGCTGTGGATCATCGATCGCCTGCCGCGCCGCAAGCCGATGATCGCCGTCACGTGGCTGCTGTCGCTCGCGTGCGTGTATCCGGCATTCCGGCTGCTGATCGCCGCGCCGTCGGTCGGGCTGATGGTCGCGATCGTCACCGTCGTGATGGCCTTCGCTACCGCCGGCAGTTCCGCGTTCCTGCTGCTGATCATGGAAGCGTTTCCGCCTCGCGTGCGCGCCACCGCGCTCGCGACGATCTACAGCTTCGGCGTGACGATCTTCGGCGGCTTCGCGCAGTTCAACGTGACGTGGCTGCTGCATCGCACCGGCGACCCGATGTCGCCCGCGTGGTACGTGCTCGCGTGCGGCACCGTCAGCATGATCGCGCTGTGGCGCTTCCGCGAACGCCCGGCCGATTCGCACGACGACAGCCGCTGACCGGCGCACCGCTTCATTCACGGCGACGCCGGGCACCGGCTCCGTCACTCCCTGACAGACAACAGAATCCGCGACGTCGACGCGTGCGCGGGCGGGCCGTTGCACGCCTGCGATGCGCGCGCCGACGATCGCGACACCACGAGACAAACGTGCGCAATTCAACCCTGATGGCCGCGTGCTGCGCGGCAACCTGCATGTGGGCCGCACCGGCCCGCGCGAACGTCCAGATCTACGGCGCGCTCGACAGCTTCCTGCAATACGCACGCGTCGGCAGCCAGACGAGCGTCGGCCTGATGAGCGGCGGCGCATCGACGTCGCGCTTCGGCTTCATCGGCAGCGAGGATCTCGGCGGCGGCCTGCGTGCGAGCTTCCGCCTCGAAAGCGGCTTCGACCTGATGTCCGGCCGTCAGCAAAGCGCGGCATCGTTCTACAACCGCGAGGCCAACGTCGCGATCGGTTCGGCCGACTGGGGGACGATCAAGCTCGGCAAGCAGTATCCGGCGATCGTGCCGGAAGCGGCCGATCCGTTCTACCTCGTCGGCCAGTTGTCGCCGTTCGCGAGCACCGCGCTGATCGGCAGCGACCTCGGGCGCGGCGCCGCATCGCTGCCGGGGCGCATCGAGAACGCAATCAGCTACAAGACGCCGACCTACGGCGGGCTCGACGTCACCGTGCTCTACGCATTTCGCAACGCGGCGGGCGCGAGCCCGATCGCGAGCAATGCAGGCGCCGTCGCCAATTTCGCGCGCGGCCCGGTGATGCTGAGCGGCGCATACAACGCGATGTGGGCCGCCACGTCGTCGACACCTGGCAGCGCGCCCGACGGCCCGCGCACCGACTCGGTGATGGCCAGCGCGTCGTACACGTTCGGCCCGACGCTCGCGTCGTTCGCGTACACGCTGATGCGCCCCACCGCGCCCGGTACGCTCGTCGCGCAGGTCTACTCGCTGGGCGCGATCTGGCAGCGCGGCCCGCATGCACTGCGTGCCGATCTCGCGTACCGCACGATCGCCGGCCAGGCGAGCCACGCACTCGGCGCGCTGCTCGGCTACGACTACCAGTTCTCGAAGCTCACCGGCGTGTATGTGCGAATCGGCGGCTTCAAGAACACCGGACAGTCGGCGCTGTCGTTCGGCTCCGCACCGATGTCCGCACCCGGCATGAGCAGCACCGTCTTCGCCCTTGGCCTCCGGCAGAAATTCTGACCGCGCCAGACTCTTCACAGGAGCAATTCATGACTTCACTCGCCCTCGATTTCATCGACAGCCAGCGTACGCAATTCACCGAGCTGTCCGACCGGATCTGGAATCTCGCCGAACTGCGCTACGAGGAATTCGCGTCGACCGACCTGCACGTCCGGATGCTCGAGGAAGCCGGCTTTCGCGTGACGCGCGGCGTGGCCGACATCCCGACCGCGTTCGTGGCCGAAGCCGGCCAAGGCGGCCCCGTGATCGGCATCCTCGGCGAATACGATGCGTTGTCCGGGCTCAGCCAGGAAGCCGGCGCACTCACGTGCCGGCCGTCGGGCGAAATCTCGAACGGCAACGGCCACGGCTGCGGCCACCACCTGCTCGGCACGGCCGCGCATCTCGCCGCCGCCGCGGTGAAGGCGCATCTCGAACGCACGGGCCAGCCCGGCACCGTGCGCTTCTACGGCTGCCCGGCCGAGGAAGGCGGTTCAGGCAAGACCTTCATGGCACGCGCGGGCGTGTTCGACGATCTCGACGCCGCACTGTCGTGGCATCCGCACGTGTACACCGGCATCTTTCCGGCCGGCTCGCTCGCGAACATCCAGGCGTACTTCCGCTTCACCGGCAAGGCGTCGCACGCAGCCGCATCGCCGCATCTCGGCCGCAGCGCGCTGGATGCGGTCGAACTGATGAACGTGGGTGTCAACTACCTGCGCGAGCACATGCTGCCCGAGGCACGCGTGCACTATGCGGTGACGAACACGGGCGGCCTGTCGCCGAACGTCGTGCAGGCGAACGCGGAAGTGCTGTACCTCGTGCGCGCGGCCCGTAACGACCAGGCGGCCGAGTTGTTCGAACGCGTGAAGAACGTCGCGCGCGGCGCGGCGCTGATGACCGACTGCCAGCTCGAGATCGTGTTCGACAAGGCGTGCTCGAACCTGCTGGAAAACGCGGTGCTGAACCAGGTCATGTACGGCCACCTGCAGGCGATCGGCACGGCCGGCTTCGACGCGGACGACGCGGCGCTCGCCGATGCCTACCAGCGCCAGACGCTGACTGCGCAGGATATCGAAACGTCGTCGCGTTCGCTGAACCAGGCGTGGCGCGACCCGAAGGCGCTGTTCGACGGGATCGATCCGTACGAGCCCGGCAAGGGCCGCCCGATCTGCGGCTCGACGGACGTCGGCGACGTAAGCTGGGTTACGCCGACCGCGCAATGCCACACGAGCTGCTACGCGTTCGGCACGCCGCCGCACTCGTGGCAGTGGGTTGCGCAAGGCAAGACGGCGCTCGCGCACAAGGGCATGCTGCTCGCCGCAAAGACGATGGCCGCGACCGCGATCGACCTGCTCGGCGCACCGGACACGCTCGCCAGGGCGAAGGCGGAACTGCTCGAACGGCGCGGCGGCCGGCCGTACGTGTGCCCGATTCCGGACGACGTCGCGCTGCCGTTCCGCCGCTGAGCACGCAATGCAGCGCCGTCACGCGAGCGCGGGCGGTGCAGCCTGGCTGACGTCGACGCGTTTCGGCAGGATGCCGGCCTGGTAGAATACATCCGCGATGCGCTGCTGATACGCAAGCGTGTCGCGCGTGACGGGCTCGACGCCGAAGCGCGCGCGGCGAAACGCGAGCGCGACGGCCGGCTCCGGAATCCCCCAGAGTTTCGAGAACTCTGCCGCGCCCTGCGCGCGGTTCGCATCGAGCCAGCGCTGAACGGTCGTCAATTCCGACACGGCGACGTCGAGCACGTCGGCATTGTGCTGCGCATACGTGCGCGACGCGAAGTAGTAGCCGCGATTCTCGACGAGCCCCGTGCCGTCCGCGACGATACGCGCGCCGAACGCCTGCTGGACGACCGCGAGAAACGGATCCCAGATGATCCACGCATCGACCGAGCGGTTCTCGAATGCGGCGCGCGCGTCGGACGGCGACAGCCAGACCGGCGTGACGTCCGCATAGCTGAGCTTCGCGGCCTGCAGCAGCCGGACCAGCAGGAAATGCGTATTCGATCCCTTCACCAGCGCGATACGCTTGCCACGCAAGTCCGCAAAGGTCTTGACCGGCGAATCCTTCGGGACGATCAACGCCTCGGCCGCGGGACCGGACGGTGTCTGCGCGTAATAGACGAGCGGCGCGCCGGCCGCGAGCGCGAAGATCGGCGGCGCTTCGCCGACGTCGCCGAAGTCGATCGATCCCGCGTTCAGCGCCTCGAGTTGCGGTGGCCCCGACGGGAATTCGGTCCACGTGACATTCACGCCGAGCGTCGCGAGCTTGCCTTGCAGCGTGCCGCGCGCCTTCAGCAGGCTGAGCGGCCCTTTCTGATATCCGATGCGCAACGTGCGCGTGCCCGCCGCGCTCGCCAGCGCCAAGCCTGGGAGCGCCGCGGCGCCTGCCGCCATCGCCAGGCCGGCATGAAGGAGCCGGCGGCGGGTTCTGGAGTGTCGATCTGCCATGTCGTTTCGGGTTCGATGACGCGTGCACGGATGGGCACGCGCCTGCCAGGAGGCAGGTCGATCCGATTCTAGAAGGCCGGCGCCGCGCATCGAACCAACGATGTTCGATATCGAAAGCAAGCGTTTTCATAAGGGCGCGCCGGTTGCACGGGGAACGTTTCCCGGACCGGCGCACGCTCGTAGCCGGCACCCGTCTAAAATACAGGACTGCAAATTATCTTTACCGGTCAGGCATTGCGCGATGCGCAGGACGCGGTCAGTGCAGCCTCGTCGGCTGCCAGCAACTCGGGCACGCATTCGCGCAGGAAGTCGACGAACGTGCGGATCTTCGCGTCGAGATACTGGCGCGACGCGTACAGCGTGTAGACCGTCAGCTTCTGCAACCGGTATTCGGGCAGCACGCGCACCAGCGCACCGCTCGCGAGCCCGGGCAGCGCGGCCGACATCGGCAGCGAGCCGATCCCGAGGCCGGCACGCAGCGCGGCGCCGAGCGCATCGGCGATGTTTACCTGGAAATCCGGCAACGGCAGGTCGAACGTTTCGCGTCCGTTGGGGCCGTCGAGATGCCAGCGGTCGCGCGGAAAGAGCGGCGTGACGATCTGCAGGCACGCATGCCCTTCGAGGTCGCTCACCGTGTGCGGCGTGCCGCGCGCCTTCAGGTACGCGGGCGACGCGCACAGCACGCTGCCCACGTCGCCGAGCCGCTGCGACACAAGCCCGGAATCGGGCAGCTCGGTCGTACTCAATTGCAGTGATACGTCGTAGCCTTCGTCGATGATGTCGGGCACGTGCTGCGACAGCGTCAGCTCGACCGCAACCGACGGATAGCGCTCGCGGTAGCGCACGACCGCGGGCACCACGTAGGACTGGCCGAAACTCGTCGTCGCGTGAACGTGCAGCCGTCCCGACGGTTTCGCCTGTGCGTCGGCCGCCTCGGCTTCCGCTTCGTCGATATAGCCGAGGATGCGCTGGCAGCGGTCGAGATAGCGCTGCCCGGCGTCGGTCAGCGCGATGCGGCGCGTGCTGCGGTTGAGCAGGCGCGTGCGCAGATGCGTTTCGAGTTGCGCGACCGAGCGCGATGCGTAGGCCGTCGTGATGTCCAGGCGGTGGGCCGCGCTCGTGAAGCTGCCCTCCTCCGCGACCCGGACGAAAATGCGCATCATCTGTAACGTGTCCATCGACCTGTCCCCGGGATTGAGATCACGTCGCGCCGCCGTGCGGCCTGGGTGCCGGCGGCTCCGGCACCGGCCGGTCTGGCGCGAATTGTGCGGAACAGTACAGCAGCGCTGCAGGCGTGTCCAGTTCGCCGTACGCGGCGTGATCCGGATGCCGAATCGTGTCGCGGAACCGCTTGTCTCGCTGCTTCCGGGCCACGCGTGCACGCGACCGAATGGGCCAGCAGGCAGACGGCATCGGGCCGGCAAAAACTACTCGCCGTCCGCGAAGCCGCAGCGCAATTTACGTCCTTCCTGGCTCGCGCGTTACGCAGCCGCTGCCCCATCGAAAGGATTGCGCAGCACGATCGTGTCGTCACGCTCCGCGCCGGTCGTGATCATCGACACCGGCGCGCCCGCAACTGCTTCGACGCGCGCGATGAATTCCTGCGCGGCGCGCGGCAGCGCCGCACGCTCGCGCACGCCCTTCACGGTGCCGTGCCAGCCGTCGAATCGTTCGTATACAGGCGTCGCGCGCGACTGCGCATCGAGGCTCGCAGGCAGATGATCGACACGCGCACCGTCGAGCTCGTAACCGACGCACAGCTCGATGAACGCGAAGCCGTCGAGCACGTCGAGCTTCGTGAGCGCGAGCGAATCGATGCCCGAGATCCTGACGGCCTGGCGCAGCTGTGCGGCATCGAGCCAGCCGCAGCGTCGCGGCCGGCCCGTGTTGACGCCGAATTCCTGCCCGCGCGCACGCAGCGTTTCGCCGGTGGCGTCGTTCAGCTCCGTGAGGAACGGGCCGCCGCCGACACGCGTCGCATACGCCTTGGTCACGCCCAGTACATGGCCGAGCTTCGATGCGCCGAGGCCGGTGCCGGCCGCCGCGGCCGACGCCACGGTGCCCGACGACGTCACGAACGGGTACGTGCCCCAGTCGATATCCAGCATCACGGCCTGCGAACCCTCGAACAGGATGCGCTCGCCGCGATCGGTCGCGTCGTTGAGGTCGGCCCAGACGGGGCGCACGAACGGCAGGATCTGCGGTGCAAGCGCGACCAGCGTCGCCAGCATCGCGTCGCGGTCCTGCTCGTCGAGCCCGAGGCCGCGAAACCACGCGTTGTGGTGGTCAACGAGCACGTCGAGCTTCGCGGCAAGCCGGCTAGGTTCCGCGAGATCGCCGACGCGCAGCCCGCGACGCCCGACCTTGTCCTCGTAAGCCGGCCCGATCCCGCGCAGCGTGGTGCCGATCGGTTCGCGCCGCAGACGCTCCTGCGCCTGGTCGATTGCGCGATGAATCGGCAGCACCAGCGTCGCGTTCTCGGCGATCGACAGATTGTCCGGCGTCACCGACAGCCCAAGCTCGGCCATCCGCCCGATTTCCGCGAGCAGCGCTTCCGGATCGAGCGCCACGCCGTTGCCGATCACGCCGCGCTTGCCGCGCACGACGCCGCTCGGCAGCAGCGCGAGCTTGTACGTCTTGTCGCCGACGACCAGCGTATGGCCCGCGTTGTGGCCGCCGTTGTAGCGCGCGACGAGATCGGCCTGGGCCGCCAGCCAGTCCACGACGCGCCCCTTCCCTTCGTCGCCCCATTGGGCGCCCACTACCACCACGTTCGGCATGCTCCGCACTCCATGTGAGAAATTCAGACACTCGTTCGGCCGAGCCGGCCGTTTGTGTGCCATATTGGCGGAGCTGGATTGCCCGATCAAACGATTAAACCTGAACCTTCGCGTGAGTAAATATCACGTGAAACGATGCAATGGCCCGACGACTCCCTCCGTTGAATTCACTGCGCGCGTTCGAAGCCGCCGCGCGGCTCGGCAGTTTCACGCTGGCCGCCGACGAGCTGTGCGTGACGCACGGCGCGATCAGCCGGCACGTGCAGCAACTGGAGGCGTGGCTCGGGCGGCCGCTGTTCGAGCGCCACAACCGGCGCGTCGAGCTGACCGACGCCGGCCGTGCGTATCTCGCCGAGGTCGGCGCATCGTTCGACCGGATCGCGCTCGCCACCGCGCAGCACTTCGGTCACGCGCAGCAGCGCGTGCTGCGCGTCAGCGCGCCCGCGACGTTTTCGCTGCGCTGGCTCGTGCCGAAGCTGTCGTCGTTCCAGGTCGCCCATCCGGCCATCGAGGTGCGGTTGTCGACGTCGAACGAGCCGATCGAGAAACTGCGCGACAACGTCGACCTGATCGTGCGCGGTGGCCCGCAAGCGATCGACGGGTACGTCGCCGAGGAATTCCTGTCCGAAGTGCGGTTGCCGGTGTGCGCGCCGAAGCTGCTGGAAGGCCGGCCGTTGGCAACACCCGCCGATCTCGCGGGCTTTACGCTGCTGCACGCGGCAACCTATCCCGGCATGTGGCCCGAGTGGCTCGCGGCGGCCGGGCATCCGCATCTCGTGCCGCGACACTCGCTCACGCTCGAGCATTTCTACCTGACACTGCAAGGCGCACTCGACGGGCTCGGTGTCGCAATGGGACCGATCGCGCTCGTCGCCGACGACATCGCCGAAGGCCGGCTCGTGCAGCCGTTCAGTGAACCGGCGCTGCCGCCGTGGCGCTACTTCACGTACGTGGCATCCGCGCGTGCGAACGACGATGCCGTGCGTGCATTCAAGGACTGGCTGAAAGTGACGGGGAACGCGACTGCGCCGGACGGGCGGCACTGACCGCTTCGAGGAGTCGGTCGTGCGCAGCGAGAAAGGAAGGATTCCGAATCAAATGACGAAAATTCACGGAACGTGATTTCCGGTGTGCCTCGTGTCATCGTGATGCACGCGGCAAGCCGCGGTGCGAGCCGCGGCTTGCCGCCTGGCGACGCTTACTGGCTTGCTGCAGCGCCGGCTTTCTTCTCTGCGTTCTGCAGGTTCTGCGGATAGTTCGGATCATTGGCCGCCGGCTTGTAACCGGCATCTTCGAGTTTCTTCAGCTCGGCGGTGTTCTTCGCGCGTGCCGCCTTGTGCTCGGCCTTGCGTTTGGCCTTGGCCGCCTTGCGTGCCTCGCTCTTCGCTGCCTTGGCATCCTGCGCAGCAGGTGCGCTGGCGGCGTCGGTCTGTGCAAACGCGGGAGCTGCCGAGCCGAGCAGGAAAGCAGCTGCAGTAGCAGCCAGCGCGAGTTTTCTGATCTGGATTTGCATTGCTGAACTCTCTTTTTTGATGACTATCACGGATTGAAGAACCATCGAGATACCGCCCCTGTCCTGATCGGTCGTCATGTCGCGATCAGGACCTGTGCATCATAACCGCGTCGCGAAAAATGTGGCGTGAACGTGATGAAGGAATCGGGATACACGTATGGGAGACGACAGGGACGCTGTATCGCACACGTCGGTAACGTCGATGGGTTGTGCACGCACAGTACGATGCACGACATCGACGGCTGTTTCACCGGTGGTGATGCCGACACGCTCATGCGTGCCGTGAGTCGCCTCGCGCATCCATGATCACCACAGCAGCAGTCGGCCTGTGCGCCACGTCGTCATTCGACGCGGCTCGAGCGACGGTTCCTCCCATAAACGACCACGATTCGGTTCCTCCGGCAGTCAACGCGATCGCGTCGAGTCGCCGCGCTGTGATGTCGGTGGTTACCTGTGGCTTTGGTTACCTGTCGAGGCGAGGATCGTCATCGACCGGCAGGTATGACGAAAAGCCGAACATTGTGCGTGGAGTGAAGACCTCGGCCGACATCGCTTCACGCATGCGTCGACGGGCTGCGCAAATGCATGGCACTCGCCTGGCTGACATTGTTGTGGTGTCGCCGTCGCGAGACAGCTTGTCGATACGTGCTGCCGTGTCTGCGGATGCATCGCTGACAGCGTGCGTTCGCCACAGGCTTTTCATTTGATCGCTCCGGTGGCCCGGTGGCTGAACGGTCCCGTGATCTTCACAGCTTGCTGATACCTGCCGCAATGCAGATCGGTGAGCTTTTACGGGATCGGGACATTCCGGAGGGTGAGCATGTTCGGGAGCCACTCGCCATTCGACTACGGTGAGCCTCGTCATCGTCCGAATCTTCACGTTGGCTTGCAACGATCTCGGGATCGGTCCAGGAGCCGGCGACCTGTGCGGATGGCGTTTCGGCATCCGGATCGCTCCCGGTCGGTTGTGCGGGCCTCTCGTCGCTTGCCAGGGCCACAGCTCGACGCCTCGGTTGATGCAAAGGTAGAAAATTGGAAGGCTGCCGCGTGGCGAAGCAGCCCCGGGGCGATTTCCTCTGTGCACGGTCCACAGGCTAAATTTGTCGAAACGCACCGGCAGGCGATCGGTAAATACTTGTCTGCGGAGGTGGAAGCACGAGTACAAAAAACCACTCGCATGCCATCCACGATGATTTCGAACTGCCGCGGGCCAATCTGAAGACATCGGCCGCCCTGGTTGCGAACCTGCTCTGCGAGTCAATCACAGCTGCGCGGGTGATTGCGAAGCGGATTTTTCGGTCCCATAAACGGGAACCTGTATGCCGAATCGGAGGATTTCTTGGCGATTTCCTCCCATAGGTTTCTACGTTTCGGTGTTTGTGAGTAGGCACTCACCTCTCGGGGATGCCTTGTCAGGCCTGAAGCCCTCGCGGAACAAGGCGTCAACCTCATGTTCGGCACGCCTGGATCGACAGTTCGACGGGTTTTCCGTACCACAGACGGCTCCCATTGGTAGCGGTTTATGGGGTTCGTCTTTCTGTGGCAGCACACGTGTGTTTACATCTTTTGTAAACCACGTTTACTTCTTTAACTACTTTTAGACGGCTCACAGCCTTATGCCACAAGGGTTTGAGCGGTGTTCGGTACCCATTTATGGGAGCACAGGTGGAAGGGTCTGGGGTTTCAGGTCTGTGGATTTGGGGAATGGGGTACCGCGTTGTGGGGAATCGGGGTTGTGGATATGGGGCGAGCGTACCCGGTTATGGGAAAGCAGTCATAAATCGCATCGGGTAGTCGTCTATGGGAACACATGAAGGTAGCCCTTTATGGGGAAGATTTCTTGATCCTGGAATGCCTTGGGGCACAGCGATTTTCTTCGGGTAGCCTTTTATGGGGAATCGCCAAGGTTGCTGTTTATGGGAAGAAGTCCGGGCCGACCGGCTGCCTTTCGCCACGGCGCGCCGGAAACCTTTCCCATGAACTGGATCATTGCCGCAGACAGGTTACCTGCTATGGGGGAAAGGGAGGGTTGCCATTTATGGGGGCGATTTTTGCCGTCAGGATCGAAAACGACGCAATCGATGAAACCGACAGGTACCCCTCTATGGGAAACGATGAAGGTAGCAAGTTATGGGAGAAAAATGCGGCTGTGCTGCAGGGCACCACGAATCCGGTCGACGATCTCGATTCCGCCCGTTTGTCTCCCATGGATGGTTACCTTCCTGGGGGCAAATCCCGTGCCGGGTTTCGGTGTCCGGACATCAAAGGTAGCGGCTTTTGGGAAGCATTTTTTTCCAAAGGTAGATGGATATGGGGTTCTTCGCAAGTCGCATAATCGCCAATTTTCCTTTCATATCTGATAGTTATACGCGATAGTGAAAGTGATGCTGGAGCAAGGACGTTGCTCCGAGACGAGAAAAGGTATAAAGTCCGCTACCAACAAGGTCACCTTATCCGGACATCACGATGCCGCGCAAGCCCGCAAGCAAAGGCTCAGACAAACAGGTTTCACTGTTTCAGACACCCGAGCCTCCCGACTTGCTGCGCAAGGCGGTCCAGGCGATTCATATCGCGCCCAAGTCGGGAAAGATCGGGCTGCAGCAGCGCAAGATGTTCAGCTCGCTGATCAAGAACGCACTTCGGCAGGAGGCGTTCGAGCCCGGCCGGACCAGCTTCTCGATCTCGATCGCGTCGCTTTCGCACGAGAGCGGGCTGAACAGCAACAACACGAAGTACGTGAAGGACACGGTCAACTCGCTGATCAGTACCGTCGTCAACTGGGACTACCTGGCCGCGGACCGTTCGACGGTCTGGAAGGCGTCGGGCCTGCTCGCCGGCGCGGAGCTCGAGCAATCGGTACTGAAGTACAGCTTCTCCGACCAGATTCGCAGCGAACTGCTGAACCCCGAGATCTATGCGCTGATCGATATGCGGATCGCTCGCGAGTTCCGGCGGTCGCACTCGCTCGCGCTGTGGGAAAACACGGTGCGCTACGAAGGCATCGGCATCACCGCGAAGATCCCGCTGCCCAAATTCCGTGACCTCATTCTCGGCCAGGACAAGGCGTCGCAGTCGTACAAGGAATACAAGCTGTTCAAGAGCAAGGTCCTGGTGCCGTGCATTCAGGAGGTGAACGAAGTATCGGATCACACGCTCGAGCTGATCGAACACAAGTCCGGCCGCAGCGTGGAAGCCGTGCAGTTCAAGGTGACGCGCAAGCAGAGCGCCGATACGGTGGAAGACGGCGACGTCAAGAACGAAGCGCTGGTCGAGGAAGTCGCCAAGTTCGGCATTCCGCGTTCGGAAGCGCGCCGGCTGATCACGCAATACGGCGTGCAGCGCATCAAGGCGGCGATCGCCTATACGCTCAATCGGACAACGAAGAAGAATGCGGCGCCGGTCGACAACGTGGCCGCGTATTTCCGCAAGGCACTGACGCACGGCTATACGCTGGCCGACGGGCAGGGAACCGAGGCGGCCGCACCGGCGAAGGAATCCGCACAGAGCAAGCAGGAGCAGATTCGCGACAAGTATCTGGCGGCGAAGGTCGAGGAAGCCGGCGCGTATTTCCGCGAGCTGGAGATCGACGACCAGACCAAGCTGCTCGAACGCTACAACGAGACGGTGGTCGGCTCGAAGGACCTGACGCTGTCGCCGAAGAAGAAGGCGAGCAAGCTCGCGCAGACCAGCTTCTTCCGATGGTTGGCACTGGACACCTGGGGCGAGCCGACCTCGGACGACCTGCTGGAATTCCTGCTCAAAAGCAGTCTCGCAGGCAACTGATCAAGGCCTCGCAGCCGAGGGTGCGTCGCGCGCCGGACTTTGTCGTCGTCCGGCTTCGCGATGCAACGCGGATGCGAGGCCTGTTGCTTTGGGTGCGTTACTTTTGCGCGGCCGTCGCCAGCTCCGCGACGTAAGCATCGATGACGGTCTTGAGCTGGTCGGCAAGCGCTTCCTGATGGGACGCGTCGACGCCCTTGAGCTGCAGATCCAGACGGCCATCCGGGTAGGTCTTCAACTGGCCGATCGCGCGCGATTCGAGCGCGAAGTCGTGACGCACGCTGTAACGCGTGCGGCCCGTCTTCTTGTTGCCGTCGCTCTGCGCCCGCAGGAAATTCTCGAGATCGCGGACCGATTTTTTCCGGTCGATCACGGCTGTCAGCAGCCGGTCGGCCGTCGGCTCGCCCAGGCGTTCGAAGATCAGCTTCAGGAAGTACGCCGCCTGCAGGCCGACCACGTCGTTCGCGCTGGCCATCCGCTCCAGCAGCGTGTTGGGCAGTGCGTTGAGCGACAGCGTCTTGCTGATCGATGCCTTGTCTTTGCCGATCTTTTCCGCCAGCGTGTTCTGGTCGGAAAAGACCTTCTCGTCGAGGAGGCGCTTCCACGCAACCGCATCGTCGAAGATCGTCTGGCGTTCGTGGTCGTGGTTCGCGCGATACGCGATCGTGTAGAGCTGCTCGGGCGTGTGATCCGTGCGGAACGTGGCGTTGATGGTCTCGTCGCCGTTGATGCTGGTCGCGCGCAGCCGGCGTTGCCCGTCGATCACGACGAGCTTGCCGGGAAACTCCGGGAGCCGCGTGACCTTGATCGGCTCGATCTGCCCTTCCCGTTTCAACGTCAGCGCGAGCTCGTGCAGGCTCGACTCCGAGTAAAACACGCGCGGGTTGAACGGGTTCGGAATGCAGTCCTTGACCAGCACTTTCTGCGGCGCGCCAAGATCCGCCGCATCGGCGGGCGTGGCTGCGGCAGGAGCGCCGGCAGGCGCCGCCTCGACGGCAACATTCGCAGCGGCCGCCGGTTCGGGCAGCCGCGTTTCGAGCGCCGCATTTTCCTGCGCGAGTCCGCGCAACAGGCCGGCCGCGAGGTGCAGGTTGCCGGTCGGTTTCTTGTCTTTCGAAGTGTCCTTAGCCATGGGCGGCTCCGGTAGCGCGCGTCGACGCGATGTATTGGGCCATTTCCGTGACCAGCTTTTCGATTTCCGCGCGGGCTTCTTTCAGGCCCTTCAGGTATCGGTTGTGATGGTGGATCGTGGTGCCGAGCGCGAACGTCTGCCGGTAGACCTCGCGTTGCGCGATCTGGCTGTCGAGCAAATGCTCCCCTATTTCTTCAGCCCTTAGAATTTTTAAAATTTCTTCACGCATTTTAGTTTTTCCATTGACACTATTCAGCATCAATGCAGAAGAAAGATTAGGGTTTCGAACGGAGCGCATCGACTCGATCATGCGGATCATCGCGACGGTGCTGTACAGGTCGGCTGGCGATGGCGACAACGGCACCAGGCAAAAGTCGGCGACTTCAAGAACGGATGCGATGCGCGGATCTTCGAGGTTGCCGGGACAGTCAACGACGATTACGTCGAAGTTTGCGTCCTGCTTTTTGATCTCGCCGCCGATGCCGCGGCCGGCGGGCGCCAGCGAAAGGACCGTCATCGGCAGCGTGTTCTCGCCGCTCGTTACCCAGCGGACAGAAGTGCCTTGAGGGTCGGCATCGATCAGGGCGACCTTGTTGCCGCCGGCCTCGAACGCAGCCGCGATGTTGACGGAGATGGTCGTCTTCCCGGTCCCACCTTTTTGATTACTGACGGCGATCTTGAAAGCCATTAAATTCCTCCAAGGAGTTTTGCGTAATATATGCAGTTGTTGGTGAAATGTCCAGAAAAGCGTTCGATGCAATGCATATCTTGAAGATCAATGTGGTTGTCACGTGACAAGTGGGCCAAATGGCCTACTTGGTACCAGCGAAAAATTAACGAGTAAAAATAAAATTTCCGATCGCATTGCTGACGCATTCACTGGAGTCTGGAAGAAATCCACTTGTTTTAATGTCGATGACGAAGGCGAAGCATGGAAGCTGACCGTCACGATATTTGTCCATTTCTCGCTCAGCGCACTGCGATTCCGAGTGATTGGAAGCGCGAACGTCGACGAGGTTTCTAGTTGTCACGTGACAAGTCGCTGAAAATCAATCCGTGATGTCGCTTTCCATCGCTAGGTGGTTTTTGATCTGGCTGTCGTACCGGCTTCGGCAACGCCGCTTCTACGTTCGATTTATGGTTCTGAGTCTTGTGCGGATACTTGCCGACGAGGAGAGTTGTCACGTGACAAACGACCCGTGGCGTGGGACAGGGTTGGCTTCGTAGCATCTGCCGAAGATGGTGAGATCGAACAGCATTCAGAACGTAGACGTGGTCTATTAAGGAGAAGCTTCGCAGGTGGTGGCTTGCCGCTAACCGCGGTTTGCTGGTGAGTTGTCACGTGACAACTGAAACGCCGGACGTGGCCGCTTGATCGGTTAATTGATAACAGGCACCCAGTTGTCGCCGTGGGCACGCGCCCGAAGAGGGCGCGTCGACACGTGTCCTATCGTTTTGGATTCGCGGTTACCATCGGCTACCTGCCCACGCACGCATTTGTCCTCGCATGAGCTCCGCAGTCACTTGGATCGATGCCCTGTCCAAGCGCGTTGCGGATGTCATTGATATGGCCCCATTTATAAGAGGCCTGCGCCATGGTTTGACCTCGTCCAACAGTCAGCAGGGGAGGGGTGTGGCTTCGTCGGGCGCCGGCGCTGCCCAACATATCCCGGCGTCGATCTGCGGCCGTGGCGCACGGGAGCGGGCTGAATCAGTGGGAATTCACACGTGAAAGTACCTGCGACAACGCAGCAAACCCTATCGTGAAACATTTTCGAGAAATGGGGCATTCTCGGAAATCCTTGTGTGGCAATGGCTTGCGCCACATTCTTCATGTTGTTTCACGCGAAATGGGCGAGATTGCTGGTGGAAATAGGGGCGCATGATATTTCCGCCCGCCGTTGCCGCCGACACGCTCACGAGATACGCGATTTGTATTTTTAGATACGTATTTCGTAGTTAATGAAACGTTCTTTCGTGATCCAAGCCTGAGGAAGGCAGATTTGCAGCTGGTCGGACCCATCATGGGACCGTATCGACGTCCAGATTCGCCGCGTAGGCTGATATCCAACACGAGTTGTCACGTGACAACGCATCGCGTCAGCTGCACGATCCGTTGAAATGTCGCGTCTCAGGAGAAATCGATCAATAACTTGCCGCGATCGACAGAACGACATCCGTCCCGCCGCGCAGGCTGTCGATATCTCGCCGCGGCGAATTGCCGAACAACCGGCTGTATTCCCGATTGAACTGGGTCGGACTCGCATACCCGACCCTGAACGACGCCGACGCAGCGTCGAGTCGCTCGGACAGCATCAGCCGGCGTGCCTCGTTGAGTCGAATCCATTTCTGGTACTGCAGCGGACTCATGCCCGTGAGCTGGCGGAAGTGGTGATGGAAGGTCGAACTGCTCATCTGGACTTGCGCCGCGAGATCGTCGACCCGCAACGACTCATCATAGTGGGCCCGCAGCCACTGGATCGCGCGCGACACGCGGTTACCTTGGCTACCGGCGGACGCAATCTGACGCAGGCGAGCGCCCTGGTCGCTCGTCAGCAGCCGATAGTAGATTTCCCGCTCGACGTACGGTGCGAGAACGGGAATGGCGTTCGGATCTTCCAGCAACGCCAGCAACCGGTTCAGTGCGTCGTACAGCGGTTCGGTCATGTCGCCGACGACGAGGCCGCGCCCCACGGGGGCATCGTCGTGATCCGGTGCGACCTGCATCATCAGGTCCGCCAGGACGTGAAAATCGAGCCTGAGCCCGATCCCGAGAAACGGCTTCTCGTGGTTGGCCTCGATGACTTGCGTCGAGCCGGGCAAATCGAGCGACGTGATCAGAAAACGGTTGGCGTCGTAGATATAAGCGTCGCCGCTCTGAATGACTCGTTTTGTACCCTGAACGACGAGAGCGAAGCTCGGCTCGACCATGCACTCCATCGGCTGCGTCGGCGCTTCCCTGCGATGGAAGCTCAGGTTCGGAATGGACGTGGTGACGTGGTCGGCGCCTTCGGTCCATCTTGCGACGCGCGCTGCGAGCGATTGGCGCAGATCGCACATGCGGTTGCGGTCGGTCGGCCGTTGGTCTGCCTGGTCGAGTGCAGCGATGGAGACGTCGTCGTCTCGTTGACCGGGGGGATATCGGACAGGTGCCGGATGCATGACTTCTCTATTCAGGTAAGCGGGTGGTCAGGCGTGCCGTCGGTGTGCGGGCGCCCCGGCAATGCATGCGCCTTCCGTCGGGAATCGCGGCACGGCTGCGCTCCCGGACGGAAGGCGCAACGACCGGTGGACCTACTTCGTCGCTTGCGACGCGCAAAGCTGCCAGCGGCGCGATTTCGTTGCTGGCGCCGGTGCGCGCTCGTCGACCATGCGCCACCACCGCTCGCCGCGGTGCGGCGTGTCGAGATCGAGGCGCTCACCGATCCTGGGTGTCGACAGCTCGATGCCGCGCACGAGAGCCAGCGCCGTGACACGCTCGAACGGTTCCTGCCAGCGATGCATGGCAAGATCGAACGTGCCGTTATGGATCGGGACCAGCCAGCGTCCGCGCAAATCGATGTGCGCCTGCACGGTTTCTTCCGGCTGCATGTGCACATACGGCCATTGCGGATCATAGGCGCCTGTTTCGATCAGCGTCACGTCGAACGGCCCGAGGCGCTCGCCGATCGTCCGGAACCCGTCGAAGTAGCCGGTGTCGCCGCTGAAGAACACGCGCAGGTCGTCGTCGACGATGACCCACGACGCCCACAGCGTGCTGTTGCCGTCGAACAGGCTGCGCCCGGAAAAGTGCTGCGCGGGGGTCGCGGTCAGCGTCAGGCCGGCCACGTCGACACTCTGCCACCAGTCAAGCTGACGGACCTTCGTGGCGTCGATGCCCCATTCGATCAGGCGGTCGCCGACACCCAGCGTGGTCACGAATACATCGGTGGTTGCGGCAAGCGCCAGCACCGTATCGCGGTCGAGGTGATCGTAGTGATCGTGCGACAGGATCACGCCGCGCAGCGGCGGGAGATCTTCAAGCGCGATCGGCGGGGCGTGGAAGCGCTTGGGGCCGATGCGCCGGAACGGCGACGCACGCTCGGCGAAGACGGGATCGGTCAGCCAGAATTCGCCGCGCAGCTTGAGCAGCAGTGTCGAATGACCCAGCCGGTACAGGCTGCGATCGGGGGCTGCGTCGAGCGCCGCGCGAGTCAGCGAATCGACGGGCAACGCACCGGTCGGCACGGTATTGCGCGGCTTGTTGACCAGCATGTTCCACGCGATCCCGAGCGTCTTGCCGAAGCCTTCGACAGGCCGTGGCGCGACATTGGCGAAGCGTTCGCCGTTGTGCTGCGGCGAACCGCCGGACAGCGCGCGGCCGCGCCGGGCGGCGGCAAAACCCAGAATGCGGTGAATCAAAACGAGAGGCGATGCCATGTCGGTTCGTCCGGAGGATAAAGTAAACTAAACAGTGTAGTTTATTTTTTGGATAAGTAAACTGTCCGGTGTAAAATTTTCGTATGGATACCAGCACTCCCCCTCTGCGCCTGACCGATCGAAAGCGCGCGGCCATCGTCGATGCGGCGATCGAGGAATTTCTCGCGGCGGGCTACGACGCAACCAGCATGGATCGTATCGCTGCGCGCGCAGATGTGTCGAAGCGCACGGTCTATAACCACTTCCCGGGTAAGGAAACGCTGTTCGCCGCGATCCTGCACAAGCTATGGGAGGCGACGCGGACCGGCGGTTCGCCGACCTATCGCGCCGACGTGCCGCTGCGCGAGCAACTGCTCGCGTTGCTGGACCGCAAATTGCGCTTGTTGAACGACGAGGCGTTTCTCGCACTCGCGCGCGTGGCGATCGGCGCTGCGATTCATTCGCCGGAACGCGCGCGCGACATGGTCGAGCGTCTCGGCGAGCGCGAGGAAGACATGACGGTCTGGGTGCGTGCGGCCGCAGCGGCCGGCCGTCTGTCGGTCACCGATCCCGTGTTCGCCGCGCATCAGTTGCATGGCGTCGTGAAGGCGTTTGCGTTCTGGCCGCAGATCACGATGGGCCAGCCGCCGCTCACGGCGCAGGAGCAACGGAAAGTCGCGGAATCCGCGGCCGACATGTTCCTCGCGTACTACGCGCGGCCGGACGACGGCGATGCAATCCGCACCACGCAGGACTGACCCTGCATCGGGATGCGCTGCGTGGATCGAAGCCGGCTCGATGCGCACGAGCGGCGCACGCGGCACCGGTGAGCCGGCGCACCTGAAGCCGAACGCGAGCGACTACGCATGAAGACGCTGTTGATCGTCTATCACACGATGACCGGGGGCACGCAACAGATGGCCGAAGCGGCTGCCGGCGCGGCACGCGAGCAATCCGGCATCGACGTCAGGCTGCAGCGCGCGGACGCGACGAGCGCCGCCGACGTGCTGGCCGCCGACGCATACCTGTTTGCGACGCCGGAGAACCTCGCGGCGATGTCCGGGATGATGAAGGACTTCTTCGATCGCTGCTACTACGCGGCGCTCGATCGCGTGAACGGTCGCCCGTACGCGGCAATGATCTGCGCGGGCAGCGACGGACAGAACGCGTTGCGCCAGATCGACCGGATCGCGACCGGATGGCGGCTGAAGAACGTGGCGCCCGGCCTGATCGTCTGTACTCACGCGCAGACACCGGAGCGTATCCTCGCGGCGAAGACGATCGACGGCGATGATCTCGCGCGCTGCGCGGAACTGGGTGCAGGTCTCGCCGCGGGGCTCGCGCTGGGCGTCTTTTGACGACGGGTGTCGTTGCGACGACATGCCGGCGCGGTTCGTGCGGACAGTTCACGCTGCCGTGCGGACACGCAACCGGCCGGATACCGAAACCCTAGCTGCCTTTTGCCGCTGACGCAGGCCGGTGGTATTCAGGCCAAAGACGTTTCACGAGATCGCGCGATGCGCCATACGCGTGGCAACTGTCGATCTTGAGCGGCTTTCCTGCGCTGTCGCGGGAGTCCAGCGACGATCGCCGCACGCCGACCGTCGTCTGATAGGCCGTGGTGGCGATCGGGCCGAGCAATTCCTTCAGGTGCGTGCACGTGTCGCAGGACGGCAGGCGCTTGCGCACCTCGCTGTTCCAGCCGGCACCGATGTTCAGCCCGACGAGCGCCTGCAGCGAGTCGCCGCCGCCCGGACACTGCGCATACGGATGCGAGCGAATGAACGTGGATACCGCGCGCACGACCATGTCGGCGTCGAACACCAGCGTCACGCCGAGGTCGTGGATCGGCGACAGCGCCGCGACCGTTCGCGTACCGCCCGGCGGCGTGAAATCGCTGGTCTTGCGGTCCGCGAGGCAGGCTGTCACTTCGAACAGGCCGTCGCTGCGCCGATAGCCGCGCATGTCGATGTGCCGATGGTGAATTTCCTCGCGCGTGATGCCGTCGTGCGCGATGGTGTGTCGGGGAACCATGTATCCGCTCCGTTTCGTACAACCGGTTCTTTTCGCAGGCAAAGGGGCGCATCGCCGGCTGTCCGGGCGTGCAGCGAATCGGGCCAAGGCGCGCTGCCGACGACGTCGATCCGGCCATACTACGCATTTTTCGGCATCCTCGTATGCGACGCGATCGATGCGGACGCAACGAGTCGGGGGTGTGCCCGGTACAGCCGCGGGGTGTTCGGGTGACCTGTCGCGCGACGTGGTTCGGCGTCCATTACGCGGAATGCCGCATGCGGGAAGCGGACCTGTGCCGAAGCCGGGACTGGCCCGATTTCGGCGATGTCCTCGAATGGCGTGACATCCGGAAACGTATCCATATAATGCGCAACATGACCGCACGGACGCCTTTTCGGCCTCCGGGGTCGGGCAAATGCAGACCGGCGAGTCAACCGGCCACCGCGCGTACCGGTATACTTCCACTCCTGCCTTGTCCGGCATCGTGGCCGGGTGCCTGAAAACAGAGTGGCGTGCGCGATGCGGCCCCGTAGTGTTCCGCCTCGGCGGCAGACGGGCCGCCCGCACGGCGGCGAAGCTTTCGAACCGCGCGGCGTGGCCGCACGAACCACACCTTATATTCCTGGTGGATTGAATTTATGGGTTTTGAACAACTTGCCGAATTGCGGGCGCAGCTCGCAGCGAAGGCCAAGCAGGAGCGCAACGCGAAGCGGCCGGCAGCGCCGGCGGACACCGGTGCGAAGCCGAAGTCCGGCGACCAGCCGTCTCGTGGTGCCAAGCCGGGTGCTGGCGCCAAGGCGGGTGCCGGTGCGAAGGCACCGCATCGCGCGAAGCCTGCTTCGGCCAAGCCGTCGGCACCGGTCGATCCGGTCATCGTCGCGATCGGCAAATTGCAGCGGAAGTTTCCGAACGCGTTCCCGAAGAATCCGGCCCCCAAAGTGCCGCTCAAGGTCGGCATCTGGGACGACCTGGCGCGCGAAGCACAGGCTGTCGGCCTCACCGAAGCCGAACTGCGCGAAGCGATGTCGACGTGGTGCCGCGGCAACCGCTACTGGTCGTGCCTCGTCGAAGACGCGGTGCGCGTCGACCTGCAGGGCAACGAAGCAGGGCGCGTCACGCATGACGACGCAGCACGGGCGCGCCGGCTGAAGTCGCGCCGTCCCGGCAAGGGTGCCGCGCAAGCGGCCAAGGGCGCACCGCAGCAGCCGAAGGCCGAGCAGCCGGCCGAGGCCGCTGCCGCACCGCAGGCGGTGGACGCAGCAGAAGTTCAGACCGACGCCGCACCGCAGGTCGAGCAGCAAGTGGCCGGCAACGAGTAACGCCGCCGCCGTCTACTGCACGGCGCGTACCCGCATGCACGTCGCATGCGGCGCATGACACGACGGACTGGCCTGCCTCGACAGAGGCAGGTCAGGACTGCCTTCCCGGCGCTTGCCGGCCAGCACACACCTATCCCGCGTCAGACAGGCAACGCAACCGGACGAAGCACACTCGTCAATCGGAACTGCATGCGCTCGATTTTTCAGGTTAATGATTTGCATACCTGAATGTATCGATGCGTTCGCAAAATAATTCGGTTTCCTAAAATAATAATGCCGATATCGTCGGCGGGGATGCGAACGATTCGGTTGGGGTCATCGCGACACAATGACGCGCGATAATCCCGACTGAATCGTCGGGCCGCACGATGCAGCTTGCATGTCGAAAGGTGCGAAAGGCCGGTGCCGACACGATCCGAAGTCACGTCCACCGATTTTCAACGTCAATTCAAGCCGGATCATGAACCCGAGACATTCCGCGATTCTGGTCGCACTCACCGCCGCCGCGCTGTTCGGCGCCGCGACACCGCTCGCCAAGGCGCTGATCGGTGCGATGTCGCCGTTCATGGTCGCCGGCCTGTTCTATCTCGGCAGCGGCGTCGGGCTCGGCATCGGGATCCTGCTGCGCAGGCTGCACAACCGCCGCGCACCAGCCGCGGATGCCGCGCCGCTCCAGCGCGCCGACCTGCCGTGGCTGGCCGGCGCGATCGTGGCGGGCGGCGTGGCCGGCCCGGCGTTGCTGATGCTCGGGCTGTCGAGCACGCCGGCGGCGACGAGCGCGCTGCTGCTCAATCTCGAAGGCGTGCTGACGGCCGTCATCGCGTGGGTCGTGTTTCGCGAGAACGTCGATACGCAGGTGTTTCTCGGCATGGTCGCGATCGTCGCCGGCGGCACGCTGCTGTCGTGGGTGCCGGGTCGGGCCGGCGTGCCGGTCGGCGCGCTGCTGATCGTCGGCGCATGCCTGTGCTGGGCGATCGACAACAACCTGACCCGCAAGGTCGCCGCGAACGACGCGATGGTCATCGCGTGCGTGAAGGGGCTGATCGCGGGGCCGGTGAACATCGGCATCGCGCTGGCAACCGGCGCGACGGTGCCCGCCGTACCGGTCACGGCCGCTGCGATGCTGACGGGGCTCGGCGGCTACGGGATCAGCCTCGTGCTGTTCGTCGTCGCGCTGCGCCATCTCGGCAGCGCGCGCACCGGCGCGTATTTCTCGATCGCGCCGCTGTTCGGCGTCGTGCTGTCGTTGCTGATCTGGCCCGCGCTGCCGCCGGCAACCTTCTGGGCCGCTGCCGCGTTGATGGCGCTCGGCATCTGGCTGCACGTGCGCGAACGGCATGAGCACACGCACGAGCACGAGCGGCTCGAGCACACGCACCGCCATCGGCACGACGAACATCATCAGCATGCGCACGATTTTGCGTACGACGGGGACGAGCCGCACTCGCATCCGCACGTGCATCTGCCGATCACGCACAGTCACGCGCACTTTCCGGACATTCATCACCGGCATCGGCATTGACCGATCATGAACGGCGGACGACGCGCGCCGCAAGGTGACCGCTTATGGGAGATGCGTCGCGCGCCCGTTCATTGCGGCGATGAAGCCGGTGGCCTGCCCGGGTCGCCGTGATGGCTATCGCGCGTGAGGAAAGCAGAATCCGAAATCTTCGCAGCCCGGGCATCCCGGTGCGGGGCCCGGCGCCACGCCGAGCGAGGCCGCCACTTCCTGGGCGAGGAATTTCTTCCAGCGCAGGTGGGTGACGTTGCGTGCGGCGAGCGCGGGGAAATAGCGATCGAGCATCGCGGATACCGCGTCGCGCCCGTCGAGCCCGAGATCGCGCCACAGATGGTCGGGGCGCAGGCACGCATGCGCGATGATCGAGGCGAGGCAGTCGGCATCGCCGCAGGCGACGGCGGGATTCGCGTCGCCCATCAGCCGCGTGTGCAGCGTCGCGACGAACGCCGCGTGGTTGGCGGGCAACAGGGCCAACGCGACCGTCGGCATGAATGTGTCGTTCACGACGGAAGCCAGGTGCGGAAACTGCCGGGCAAGCAGGCCGGCGAACTGACCGGGAGACAGGCCCAGCAGCGAGAGTTCGTTGCGGCACGCGCGTGCCGCAATGAGTGCGCCGAACAGGCGCGCATCGTCGGTGCCGGCGCTGGCCGCTGCCGCCAGCAGCGACCGCAACGCCTGTTCCTGTGCGCGATCGAACGAGCCTGTCATCGCATGCGTCCGGATGACAGCCAAGTCGCGTGGATGCGCGACGCCAGCCGGTTCGCGATCGCGACCGTCACGCGATCACTCGACGCCGACGATCACGCTCGATGCCTTGAAGATCGCGGACGCGGCCGAGCCGCTCGCGAGGCCGAGACGATCGACGCTGTCGTTGGTGACGATCGCGACGATCTCGGCGCCGCCCGCGGCCTTGATCACGACTTCCGAATTGACCGCACCCTTCGTGACCGACGCGACGGTGCCCGCGACGCAGTTGCGCGCCGAGACCTTGCTGCTGTCGACGTCGACCATCACGATGACCGACGACGCCTTGACGAGCGCGAAGGCCTTCGTGCCGGCCGCGAGGCCCAGCGAAGCCGCGCTGCCGTGGGTGATCACGGCGACGATGTCGAGGCCGTCCTGCGTGCGGAGCGTGATTTCGTCGTTGACGGCACCGGGCTTGACGGCGCCGACCTGGCCGGCGAAATGGTTGCGGGCGCTGGTTCGCATGATGGATCTCCAAGTGATGCCGCTGCCGGAGCGGCAACGGTAGATGAATGAAAATGCATCGACCAGTTTACCGTCAACGCGGGTGCCCGTCGCCCTCCGGATGCTATGGCGCGAATCAGGGAAACCCGCGAGCACAGGGCGTTTCGCCGCACATGCGTTATGTGGTGAAGGCGATAACGGTGCGGTGATTATTCGCTGCCGGCGGGTGTCGCGGCGGCACGCGCGTTGGCGGGGCGGGCATCCCGAGCAACTGCTGCGCCGTCGCCGTCCCACCCGCCGCCCAGCGCGAGGAAGAGCCGCACCTGGTCGGCCGCGACCTGGCCCTCGGCCGCCGCAACCTGCGCCCGTACGCTCGTCAGCGTGCGCGTCGCATCGAGATCGGAGATGAACGACTCGCGGCCGGCCGCATAGAGACGATGCGTTTCGTCGGCGGAATTGCGTGCCGATTCGTATGCCGTGCGCAGCGCATCCGTGCGCTGCACGTCGGCTGCATAGGTCGCGAGGCTCGACTGCGTTTCGCGCAGCGCGTTCAGCACGACGCCGTCGAAATGCGCGAGCGCGCCGCCCGTCGCGGCCTCGACTTCGCGCACGCGTGCGCGCTGGCCGTTGACGGGGAACGACCAGCTGATCAGCGGACCGAACGACCAGCGATTCGTCGTCGACGAGAACAGGTCGGCGGCGAGGCCGACCGAGCCGGCCGATGCGCCGATGCTGATCGACGGATACAGCGCGGCGGTCGCCACGCCGATCCGCGCAGTCGAGGCGGCGAGCTGCCGCTCGGCTTCGCGCACGTCGGGGCGGCGGCGCAGCAGCGCGGCGCCGTCGCCGATCGGAATCGGCTGGCGCAGCTTCGGCAGCCGTTCGCACTCGGCAACGGCCTTCGGCAGGTCGGCCGGCGAGCGTGCGAGCAGCGCGGCGAGCTGGTACTGCGCGACCTTGCGGCGGCCTTCGAAACGCGGGATGTCGGCGGCGAGCGTGCGGACCTGCGTCACGCCGCGCGTCACGTCGGTCTGGTTGCCGCGCCCGGCATCGCGCAACCGCTGCGACAGCGCGACGCGCTGCTTCTGCAGCGCGAGCGACTGCTTCGCGATCGCCAGTTCGTCCCCCGCCGAGCACGATTCGACGTACGCGCGCACGACGTCGGCGACGACCGTGATGCGCGCCAGGTCGCCGGCCGCCTTGACGGCGTCGCTGTCCGCGCGCGCGGCTTCGACGCCGCGCCGGAGCTTGCCGAACAGGTCGATTTCATACGACACGTTGATGCCGACCGCGCCTTCGTTGACGACCGGCAGCTTGTTCTCGAGCAGGTATTGCTCGGCCGATTCCTGCGCGCGCTGCACGGCGGCTTCGGCGCCGCCCGAGAAGCCGCCTTGCTGGCTCGCGACTTCCAGCGCCGCGCGCGAACGCGCGAGGTTGGCCGCGGCGACGCGCAGGTCGGTGTTCGACTTCAGCGCATCGCGCACGAGCGCGTCGAGCACGGGATCGTCGTACAGCTGCCACCAGTTGCCGGGCACCGCGTCGCGCGACACGAGCGTACCGTTCGCGTCGTCGAGCGCATGGTTCGCGAGCGGCGCATTCACGTACGCCTGCTGCGGCAGCGTGTAGTCGGGGCCGACGGATTTGCACGCGCCGAGGGCGAGTGCAAGCGGCGCGAGTGCCGCCGCGACGCGCAGACCATGCCGGTTCATTGCGATGCTCCCGCCGCGCTCGCGGCTGCCCCGGATGCCGCCGAGGCCGCGCTGGCGCCGGCCGCCGGCTTCGCGTTGTCGTTGCGGCGCGTGTCGGCGCCGCGCATCGACACGGTCGCGGTCCGGCCAGCGATCATCCGGAAATCGTCGGGCACTTCGTCGAGCACGACGCGCACCGGCACGCGCTGCGCGAGCCGCACCCAGCTGAACGCCGGGTTCACGTTCGGCAGCAGGTTCGCGCCCTGCGTGCGGTCGCGGTCCTCGATCGCGGCGACGATGCTCTGCACGTGGCCGCGCAGCGTGTGCGGCTCGCCCATCACGATGATGTCGACCGGCTGGCCGATATGGATGCCGCGCAGCTTGGTTTCCTCGAAGTAGCCGTCGACGCGGAACGAGTTGCGGTCGACGACCGACAGCACCGCGCGGCCGGACGGCACGTATTCGCCGACGCGCGGCGCGCGGTCGTTCAGGTAGCCGTCTACGGGACTCACGATCGTCGTGCGCTGCAGGTTCAGCTTCGCGGTGTCGAGCGACACCTGCGCATCGGCGACATTGGCCTCGCCCTGCTCGACGCGCGTGCGGCTTTCCTCGACCTGTTCGCTCGCGACCAGGTTGCCGAGCTGCAGGTTGCGCGCGTATTCGCGCTTCGCCTGGGCCAGCGTCGCGCGGCGCTGCGCGAGCGTCGCTTCGGCGAGCCGTTCCGCCAGCGTGTAGCGTGCCTGGTCGATCACGAACAGCACCTGGCCGCGCTTGACTTCCTGGTTGTCGGCGACCTGCACCGACGTGATGAGGCCCGCCACGTCCGGCGCGACCTGGATCACGTCGGCGCGCACGTGCCCGTCGCGTGTCCACGGCGAGAACATGTAGTAGTTGATGATCCGCCACAGCACGAGGCCGGCCACGACGACGACGATCAGGGTGAGCAGGATTTGTCCTGCCGAGAGCCAGGATTTTTTCACGTTAGGTAGCCACGAGATGGTGGGAAGCGATGACGACGGCGGCAAGCACGAACACGTAGATGCCGAGGTCGAAGATCGAACGGTGCCAGACGAGGCGGTAGAAGCCGACGCGCTCGAGCACGGCGTGCACGACGATGTTGATCAGGTACGCGATCAGCATCAGCACGAGCGGAGCCGGCACGAATACGCCGAAGATGTCGATTTCGCCGATCATGGTCGCGGTCGGAAGGACAGGTTGGAAAGCCGGATCATGCGCGTGCTCCGTCCGGGGCCCGAGGCGCCTGGCCGGCCGCGGCCGGATACAGCGACAGGCGCAGCCCGACGAGCGCGTGCAGCGTGTCGCGCAGCCGGCGGTGCGTGGCAGGAGCGGAAGGCGTGGCGGGCGCGGTGCCGCCGTCGGCCGGCGCGGCGCCCGGCAGGTTGCGGCCGGCCACGCGGTGCAGCGCGTCGTCGATCGTCGCGAGCAGCGCGGGCGGCGCCGGCTGGCGCGCGTTCGCGGCCGCGCAGCGTGCGTAGTGATCGGTGACGCCGGCCAGCACGCGGTCGATCGCGTCGGGCACGTCGCCCGACAGCCGGCGGCGCGAGCGCCGCAGGTCGAGCGCGTTCAGTGCGATGCGCAGGTCGCGGAAGCTTTCGATCGACGGGTGACGGTGGTCGTCGGACGCGCCGAGGCGCGGCAGCAGTTGCGTGACGCGGTCGAGCATCCGCGATGCGTGGTTGCGCTGGTCGTCGAGCGGCTGCGTCGACGCGGAGCGCACGACGTCTTCCCAGCCCGAGCGCAACAGGCGCCGCACCGCGAGCTCCGCGCCGAACGGCCGCGTTGCCCGCGTCCAGACGTACGCGAACAGCAGCCCGGCGACACCCGCGAGGTTGCTGTTCAGGAACACGAAGAAGTCGGCCTCGTACGCGCTCTGGATGCTGATGAAGGTAGCCGTGTTCACCGCGACGAGCATCGTCACCATGTTGAACTGCGGGCGCGGCAGCAGCGTGCCGATCAGGATGAACGGGCCCGCGAACATCAGCACGAGCATCGCGAAATCATGCACGTGCGGCAGCACGACGAACAGGTACAGGCCCGCGAACACGACGCTCGCGGCAGTCGACAGGAAGAACTTGAACACCAGCGGCGCCGGTTCGTCGAGCGCGGCGAAGAAGCTGCACGACACGGCCACGAGCGTGACGGCCGCCGCGCCGTCGTGCCAGCCGGACGAGATCCACAGCCAGCACGCGAACACGATCGCGAGCACGACGGTCAGCGTCGAGAACAGCATCATCCCGCGATCGAAGAAGCGCTCGGTGCCGCCGAGCCGCCAGTGCCGGTAGCGCGGCTGCCACACGCCCGATTCGTTCGCGATCAGCGCGCGCAGCGAGCGGCAGTCCTGCCAGATGTCGATGACCTGGCGCAGCCGCCACAGCGCGTTGGACAGCAGCGCGCCGTCCCAGCTCGCCAGCGCGCTGTCGGCAGGCTGCAGCGCGGCGATGCGCTCGCGCAGGTTGTCCGCGACCGGATCATGGGCCATGTCGCCGTCGGTGCCGGCCCTCACGGCCGGCAGCGGCGCGTCGAACCATTTCGCGGCGTCGGCCAGCAGTGCGTCGAGTGCGGGCGGACGCACGTGCAGGTCGCGCATCAGCGCGATCAGCGGATCGGCGAGCGACGACATCAGCGGGAGAAACAACTGCATGCGGCCCGCGAGCGCTTGCGCGCGCGCCAGGATGCGCGGGTGCGCATGGTCGTAGCTCAGCTGGCTCAGCAGGAATTCGAGGCCGGTGATCGTCGCGGCGAGCCGTTGCCGGCAGGCCGACAACGCCTTGCCGGCGATATGCCCGGACAGCGTCTCGCGGCCGTAGAACGCGGCGTCCTTGAACCACGCGTCGGTGCGCTCGATCAGCGTCGGCGCGAGCCGGTTCGGGAACACGGCGCTGCCGACCACGCTCGCGCACACGATGCCGAGCACGATTTCCTCGGTCCGCGCGATCGCGACGTCGAACACGGTGGACGGATCGGTCACGGTCGGCAGCGCGATCAGCGGCATCGTATAGCCGGCGAGCATGAACACGTAGCTGCGCGCGGTGCGATCGGAGATCGCGAGGTAGAGCAGCGTGCCGCACCAGGTCGCGACGATGATGCTGAACAGGAGCGGCGTCTCGACGAACGGCGGCACGAAGAAGATCGCGGCGGCCGCGCCGAGCGCGGTGCCGAGCGCGCGGTACAGCGCCTTCGAGCGGGTCGCGCCGACGAACGGGTTCGACACGATGTAGACGCTCGCCATCGCCCAGTACGGGCGCGGCAGCTGGAAATACAGGCCGAGGTACAGCGCCAGCATCGACGCGGCGAACGTCTTGCCCGAGAACAGCCAGTCGCGAAGGCTCGGATAGGTCATGACGCGGTGTCGCCGGCGTGGGGGAGGCGCGTGGCGGGCGAGTGCGACTCGGACGCGTTGAATGCTTCGAGCACGCGCAGCGTCGTTTCGAGATCGGCGCGCGACACACCCTTGAGCACCTGCGCGCGCAGCATGCGCAGGTCTTCTTCCATCTTCGCGGTGACTGCGCGGCCGGCGGCCGTCAGCGAGATCGTCTTCGCACGGCGGTCGTGCGGATCCTCGTCGCGACGCGCGAGGCCGGCCGCGCACAGCTGGTCGAGCAGGCGCACGAGCGACGGCCCTTCGATGCCGACATGTTCGGCGAGCGTGCCCTGCCGCACGCCTTCGCCGAGCCGGCCGGCGATCAGGAGCGGCGTCGCGCAGGCCTCGGACACGTTGTACGCGTTCAGCACGCCGTCACTGGTGCGGCGCCACTTGCGCGCGGACAGCACGAGCAGGCTGCTGACGGCGAGGCGGAGGTCGTGCAGATTGGTCATGGCCGAGATGATAGGGGCAAAAATATTCGATAGCAAACTATCGTTTTTGTCGCCCGGATGACATGTCGCTCGTGGCGCGGCCGGTCCGTCAGAAGCAATTTAGGCGGCGTGCCGGCGGTGGTCAAGCTGTAAGGTTGGCGCCAGGAATCGCGTGCGGCGACTATATTGGATGGACGGAATGGTCAGACGAAAATCGTCCGGCAGGATGGGCAGGCCGCCTGCGTTAAGCAAAGTCGAAGCCCCGGTTCGGCAATGCCGACTTCGCGAAACGGCGTGCGGCGTGCATATTAGGGCCATTGCCAGCGCACCGGAGACTCCAGCAGTGTCGAACTCACCCTCGCAGCCCGCCGCACCCGCGTCACTCGACGCGTGGGTCGGCAAGACCGAAACGCTCGGCGACGACATCACCGCGTTCCCGCTGAACGCGCTGGCCGCCACGCTCGACCGCCCGTCGCCCGGCGACGTCGTGCCGCCGATGTGGCACTGGCTCTACTTCCTGCCGGTCGCGCCGCTGGCCGAGGTCGGCCCCGACGGCCACCCGAAGCGCGGCGGCTTCCTGCCGCCCGTGCCGCTGCCGCGCCGCATGTGGGCCGGCGGCCGGCTGACGTTTCATGCGCCGCTGCGCGCGGGGCGGCGCGCGACGCGCGAATCGACGATCGCGAACGTCGAGGACAAGACGGGCCGCACCGGGCGGCTCGTGTTCGTGACGGTGCAGCACAGGATCGAGTCCGATGACGTGCTTTGCGTCGAGGAAGAGCACGACATCGTCTATCGCGACGCGCCGCAGCCGGGTGCGCCGGCGCAGAAGCCGGTCGCGGCCCCCACGGGCGAAGCGTGGGCGCGTACCGTCACGGCCGACGCCGTGATGCTGTTCCGCTACTCGGCGCTGACCTTCAACGGCCACCGCATTCATTACGACCGCAGCTACGTGACGCAGGAAGAAGGCTATCCGGGGCTCGTCGTGCACGGCCCGCTGATCGCGACGTTGCTCGTCGATCTCGTGCAGCGCGAGCGGCCGGATGCGACGCTCGCGAGCTTCGCGTTCCGCGCGGTGCGCCCGACCTTCGACGGCGAGCCGTTCACGCTGTGCGGCAAGCCGTCGGATGACGGCCGCACGATCGAGCTGTGGGCGAAGGATTGCGACGGCTGGCTGACGATGCAGGCCACTGCGACGCTGGCTTGACGCGCCGCGCGAACGGCACGACCTGATTCCGCTTCCACGACCCATGATGACGACCACGCTTCCCGCTCCCGGCCTCACGCTCGCGACGTTTGCGTCGCAACTGCGCTTCGACGCGATTCCGGCCGACGTCGTCGCGCGCACGGTCAACCTCTATGTCGACTGGCTCGGCTCCGCGCTGGCCGGCAAGGGCGCGCGCCCGGTCGAGACGATCGCCGCGTTTGCACGCCGTGCCGGAGGCTCGCCGAGCGGGCCCGGCACGGCCGACGTGCTGATCGACCGTACGCGTGCGACGCCGTACTTCGCGGCGATGATGAACGGCGCGGCGTCTCACTTCGCCGAGCAGGACGACGTGCACAACGGCTCGGTGTTTCATCCGGCGACCGTCGTGTTTCCGGTCGCGCTTGCGCTGGCGCAGGCCCGCGGCGCGAGCGGGCGCGCATTCATCGAGGCGGCGGTGGCCGGCTATGAGGTCGGCATCCGCGTCGGCGAGTTTCTCGGGCGCTCGCACTACAGGGTGTTCCATACGACCGGCACCGCCGGCACGGTCGCCGCAGCCGCGACGGCCGGGCGGCTGCTCGGGCTGTCGCCGGCACGCATGCTCGACGCGTTCGGTTCGGCCGGCACGCAGGCGAGCGGACTGTGGGAGTTCCTGCGCGACGCGGCCGATTCGAAGCAGCTCCATACGGCGATGGCCGCCGCGAACGGGCTGATGGCGGCCGAGCTCGCGCGCGACGGGTTTCGCGGTGCGACGCGGATACTCGAAGGCGCGCAGGGGATGGCCGCCGGGATGTCGACCGATGCGGACCCGGCCCGGTTGACCGACCGGCTCGGCGAGCGCTGGGCGACGGCGGAAACCTCGTTCAAGTATCACGCGTCGTGCCGCCATACGCATCCGGCCGCCGATGCGCTGCTCACGGTGATGGCGCGCGAGCGGCTCGCGATGACGGACATCGAAGCGGTCGTCACGCACGTGCACCAGGGCGCGATCGACGTGCTCGGCGCGGTCACGGTGCCGAGCACCGTGCATCAGGCGAAGTTCAACATGGGTACCGTGCTCGCGCTGGCCGCGCTGCACGGGCACGCGGGCGTCGACGAGTTCGAGCGCGATTACGCGGCGGCGAACGTTGCCGCGTTCCGCGATCGCGTGTCGATGGCGTTCGACGACGAGGTCGATCGTGCGTATCCGGCGCGCTGGATCGGCAAGGTCACGGTGACGACGCGCGACGGGCGCACGTTCGCGGGCCGAGTCGACGAGCCGAAGGGCGATCCCGGCAATACGCTGTCGCGCGAAGAGATCGCGCGGAAGGTGCGCAAGCTCGCCGCGTTCTCGGGTGCCGCGTCGGCCGGCGAGGTCGAGCGGCTCGTTGCCGACGCGTGGCAGGTTGCGTCATGCGACGCGCTCGGCACGCTGTTTCCGGCGGCATCGGCGTGACGGCCGGATCGGCCCGGGTGCGTCGGGAAGCCGCGTAAGGCGGCGTTTTCGCCTGCAGCGACGGACGCCTGCCCGCGCACACTCAACCCGGCAGCGACGCCACGGCGAGCACGGCCTTCACCGCTTCGTCCTCCATTCCCTTGATGTCGGACGGAAAGCGGTTGCGCTGCGGGATCAATACGCTCAGGCCTTCGATCTGCGCGGTGATCAGCGCTGAGCGGCGCGCGAGTTGCTGCGGCGTCAGGCCGGGGTTCACGGCCGTGACGAAGTCGGCAATCATCTGGCGCTGGAACAGGTACGCCTCTTCCATCGCCTGGCGCGCGAACTCGTGCGCGTGCGCGAGCGCCCAGATGTTCACGAACAGGCTTTGCGTGCGCGGCAGCTTCGCATCCTCGATCAGCATCCGGACCACCTTCTCCAGCCGCGCGGCGGGCGACAGCGACTCGTCGGTCCGCACGCCGTCGTAGTTCCGCGAATACTCGGAGATGGTCTCGCTGATGATCGCCGCGTAGAGATCCTCGCGCGACGGGAAGTAATGCTGCAGGTTCGACAGCGCGAGCCCCGCGCCGGTCGCGACCTTGCGCATCGTCAGGCCGCCATAGCCGTCGACGACGAAGATCTCGATCGCGCTCTCGAGAATGCGGCCGACCGTGTTGCGGCCGCGCTGGGTCAGCGCACGTGTGCCGTCGGCCACCTTCGCGTCTGGCGCGGGCTCCGGCCGGCGGGGCGACGCGGGTTCCGCGTGAATGTCGTCAGGGCGCGTCGATTTCGGTTCCATCGAAGTTTCTCCTCCGGCGGGCAACGCTTGCCCGGGTCTTGCGGATGCAACGCCGATTGTAGGTTATCCGACCTAGTGTCTCAAGCCGTGCGGGCTTCACTCGTGCGTTGACCGCGACAGCGCACGCTGCCGAAGCCGGCCGGCGTCAGGTCAGCCCGAACGGCGCCGCGCGAAATTCCACGCGTGTTTCCGGCTTCGCCCGGCTGGCGCGAGGTCCGTTGTTTCGCCCGCTGCAGCCGCTTCGGCGCGACTTGCCTTTGTGCGACGCAAGGCGGCCGAAATATTCGATAACTTCGCGAAACATCAAATGAATCGGCTTGTGCGTACGGCACGAGACACCCCTCCATAAGGCGAGGGTTTCGCGCGACTTGTGACATCAAATTCCCGTGCGTATAACGCTTTCCAGGTCGAATGACATAGTTTTAGGGCGACGTAAAAGACGGCGGGCAAGCCCCCGGGGCGTGCCCCGTCACGCCTTGCCGCGCGGAGGACGCGCCGCCGATGTTTCGTGCTCCACGCTCAGGCGATCGCCGCGTCCGACGCGGCGCTCAGGCACGCGTATCGTCTGACGGCAGCAGCGCGGCGAAACGATCCGCGAGCGTCGGGCGCGACCGGGCGGGCCAGATCGCGCTCAGTTCGAAATTCGGCAGCGCGGCGCCGTCGCGGATCGCGCTGTAGGTGACGCCGTCGAATGCGAACGCGTGGATCGAGCGCGGCAGCAGCGACACGCCGCATCCGGCGGCGACGCACGAGACGACGGTCAGCGTGCGGTTCACGTCGAGCACGATGTCCACCGGATGCCCGGCCTGACGGAACGCGCTGAGGATGCCCGCGCGGATCAGCGGCAGTTGATCGTGCGGAAACCACACGAGGCCGATGGCGGCGAGATCGGCCAGCGTCACCGTGCCGTCGGGCTGGCGCCGGAAATCCTTCGGCAGCACGGCGACGAGCGGGTCGCGCCGGATCAGCTTCTCGCGCATCCGGCCGTTCACCGCCACCGGCGTGTGCAGCAGCCCGATGTCGATCTCGCCGCGCTCGAGCGCGATCGCCTGTTCGGCATTGCTCATCTCGCGCATCACGAGCTCGACGTCGGGCGCGCTTTCGCGCAACGCGCGGATCGCGCGCGGCAGCGTGTCGAACAGCGCGGCGCTGACGAAGCCGATCGTCAGGCGCCCGGCGCGCTGCGCGCCGATCTCGCCGGCCCGGTGCGCGGCCGCGTCGAGCCGCGCGAGACTCAGCCGCAGGTCGTCGACCATCGCGAGGCCGGCCGGCGTCAGCGCCGCGCCGCGCCGCGAGCGGTCGAACAGCCGGACGCCCAGTTCCTTCTCCATCCGGTTCAGCGCCTGGCTGAGCGCCGGCTGCGCAATGCCGAGCTCGTTGGCCGCGCGCGTGAAACTGCCGGTATCGACGATCGCGAGGAAGTAGCGGACGTGCCTGATTTCCATAAGCTTGCGTTATGAATAATTATTCAAAACATAGTAGCGAATTATCTCCACGCTTCATAGGATGCACATCGGGCCACGGCATCGCCGTGCGCCGCGGCGGCATGACGACACGAGGAGACCCGCATTGAACTGGACCCGCGAGCTATCGACGACCGAACGGCGCACGTTGCGCGGCTGCTTTGCCGGCTGGGCACTCGACGGCCTCGACACCCAGATGTTCAGCCTCGTGATCCCCGTGCTGCTCACGACCTGGGGCATCGGCAAGGGGCAGGCCGGCCTGATCGGCGGCGCGACGCTCGTGTCCGGTGCGCTCGGCGGGTTGCTGGCCGGCATGATCGCCGACCGCTACGGCCGCGTGCGCGCGCTGCAGATCACCGTGTGCTGGTTTTCGCTGTTCACGTTCCTGAGCGCGTTCGCGCAGAACTTCGAGCAGTTGCTCGTGCTGAAGGCGCTGCAGGGCCTCGGGTTCGGCGGCGAATGGACCGCGGGCGCCGTGCTGCTCGCCGAAACGGTCGGCGCGCGCCACCGCGGCAAGACGATGGGCGTCGTGCAGAGCGCGTGGGGATTCGGCTGGGGCGGCGCGGTGCTGCTGTACATGCTGGTGTTCGCCTGGGTGCCGGCCGAGTGGGCGTGGCGCGTGCTGTTCGCGATCGGCGCATTGCCCGCGCTGCTGGTGCTGTACATCCGCCGTGCGATTCCGGAGCCGCCGCACGCGACACCGGTCCAGGCATCGGCGCAGGCGAGTGCCGACGAAGGGCCGACCGTCGGCATCTTCGACCGGTCGGTGCTGCGCGCGACGGTGGTCGGCGGGCTGATCGGCGTCGGCGCGCACGGCGGCTATCACGCGATCACGATCTGGTTGCCGACCTACCTGAAGACCGAGCGCCACCTGTCGGTGCTCGGCACCGGCGCGTATCTCGCGGTCGTGATCGTCGCGTTCATCTGCGGCTGTTTCCTGAGCGCGTACCTGCAGGACCGGATCGGCCGACGCCGCAACGTGATGCTGTTCGCTGCGTGCTGCGCGGTGATGGTGAACCTGTACGTGTTCCTGCCGCTGAACGATGTCGCGATGCTGCTGCTCGGTTTCCCGCTCGGCCTGTTTTCGGCCGGCATCCCGGCGACGCTCGGCACGCTGTTCAACGAGCTTTACCCGCGCAACGTGCGCGGGCGCGGCGTCGGCTTCTGCTACAACTTCGGCCGCATCGTGTCGGCCGGCTTCCCGGTGCTGGTCGGTCGGATGGGCGAGTCGCTGCCGCTCGGCACGGCGCTCGGCATCGATGCGGGCATCGCGTACGGGCTCGTCGTGATCGCGGTGTGGTTCCTGCCCGAAACGCGCAGCCACCGGGTGTCCGGCGCGGCGCCCGGCGGTGACGCGGATGCGGAAGGCCGGCCGCGCGCCGAGGCGTCGCTGTAGCGTTCGCCGCGCCGGCATCGAACTGCCCGGCACAGCAGCCGGGCACCTCCTGCAGACTCATCATGGATCGACTCGTGACTCACCTCGTCGAACAGATTCCGGCTGCGCGTTCGATAGACGCGTGGTATTCAGCGGACCCGGGCGTTGCCGCCGTCGATGCGCATGCGCATGTATTCACGCGCGGCCTGCCGCTCGCGCCCGTGGTCCGGCATGCGCCCGACTACGACGCGTCGCTCGACACGTACGTCGCGCATCTCGCCGAACACGGGATCTCGCATGCGGTGCTGGTGCAGCCGAGCTTTCTCGGCACCGACAACACGTTTTTCGTCGACGTGCTGCGCCGCTACCCGCGCCGCTTTCGCGGTGTCGCGATGGTCGATCCGGCGATTTCGGATCATGACCTCGATGCGCTCCACCGCGCGGGCGTGGTCGGCATGCGGTTGAATCTCGTCGGGCTGCCGATTCCGGATTTCGGCGCACCCGCATGGCGCGCGATGTTCGCACGCATCAACGCGCTCGGCTGGCATGTCGAGATCCATCGCGGCATCGAAGACCTGCACACGATCACCGCGCCGCTGCTCGCACAGTCGTGCACGCTGGTGATCGACCATTTCGGCCGCCCGTCGCCTGCGCTCGCCGAGCGTGCGCCCAGCTTCCGCCGCCTGCTGCTGCTCGCGGATACCGGGCGCGTCTGGGTCAAGCTGTCGGCTGCGTATCGCAACAGCGTGACCGGCGACGGCGCGATCGACGCGTTCGGCGCCGCGCGCGCGCTGCGTACCGCGTTCACGGCCGAGCGGCTCGTGTGGGGCAGCGACTGGCCGCACACGCAGCACCGCGAGCGCGTCGATTTCGACGCCACGTATGCGTCGCTCGCGCGCTGGCTGCCCGACGCCGGCGAGCGCCTGCGCGTGCTGCGCGATTCGCCGCGCACCCTGTTTCGTTTCGACCAGTGAGGCCCTGCATGTCCGATCACACCGCACTTCGTCGCGCCGGATTCCGGCGCAGCATCGCCGCCCGCCAGGGGCTGCTCGTCGCCGGCACGTTCAATGCGCTCAGCGCCCGCATCGCGGCCGATCTCGGCTTCGGCGCGCTGTACCTGAGCGGCGCGGGCGTGACCAACATGTCGCTCGGCCTGCCCGATCTCGGCTTCGTCGGGCTCGGCGAGCTGGCCGAACACACCGCGCGCGTGCGCGACGCCGTCGAGCTGCCGTTGATGGTCGACGCCGATACGGGCTTCGGCAATGCGCTGAACGTGCTGCACGCGGTACGCACGCTCGAGCGCAGCGGCGCCGACGCGATCCAGCTCGAGGATCAGGTGCTGCCGAAGAAGTGCGGCCATTTCGCGGGCAAGGAAGTGATTGCGGCCGGCGAGATGGTCGGCAAGCTGAAGGCGGCCGTCGACGCGCGCGTGGATCCGAACCTGCTGATCGTCGCGCGCACCGATGCGGCCGCGGTCCACGGCATCGACGACGCGATCGAGCGCGCCCATCGCTATGCGGAAGCGGGCGCCGACGTGCTGTTCATCGAGGCGATGGAGTCGCCGGAGGACATCGAGCGCCTGCCCGCGCTGTTCGACACGCCGCAGCTCATCAACATCGTGATCGGCGGCAAGACGCCGACGCGTTCGCGCGACGAACTGGCGCGCCTCGGCTACGGCGTGGTGCTGTATGCGAACGCGGCGCTGCAGGGCGCGGTGCACGGGATGCAGGCCGCGCTGACGGCACTGCGCGACACGGGCCGGCTCGACGAGAATCCCGCGCTCGTCGCGCCGTTCGCCGAACGGCAGCGGCTCGTCGACAAGGCGCGCTTCGACGCGCTCGACGCCCGCTACGGGGCCGACCGCGCATAACGTGCATAACGCGCATTAGCAGCCGGCCCGGGCGGCATCGGCAGCCGCCCGGCCCATACCAACAAAACCTGGAGACAACCGTGGCATCTTCCTCTACCGGAACCGCCGGCGAACCGCCGCGCATCGGTTCGATCGTCGGCGGGCTGGCCGGCAACCTGATCGAGTGGTACGACTTTCTCGCCTACAGCATCTTCTCGATCTACTTCGCGCCGTCGTTCTTTCCGGCCGACAAGCCGACCGTGCAGCTGATGAACACCGCGGCGATCGCGGCCGTCGGGTATGTCGCACGGCCGGCGGGAAGCTGGCTCGTCGGGTTGTACGCGGACCGCCACGGGCGCAAGGCCGCGCTGACGAAGTCGGTGCTCGCGATGTGCGCAGGCTCGATGCTGATCGCCGTCACGCCCGGCTACGCGACGATCGGCGTGCTCGCGCCGGTGCTGCTCGTGGCCGCGCGCCTGCTGCAGGGGCTCAGCATGGGCGGCGAATACGGCACCAGCGCGACCTACCTGAGCGAGATCGCGCCGCCGAACCGGCGCGGCTTCTACGTCGGCTTCCTGCAGGTGAGCGTGGTGGCCGGCCAGCTGGTCGCGCTCGCCCTGATGCTCGCGATGCAGCGGATCTTCGCCGGCACGCACGACATCGAGCGCTGGGGCTGGCGGATCCCGTTCTTCGTCGGCGGCGCGCTCGCGCTGTTCGCGCTGTACATGCGCCGCAACGTCGTCGAGAGCGACGCGTTCATCACCAGCCGTGCGCGGGCGGCGAAGACGCGCGTGTCGGCCGATCTCGCGGCCCACTGGCGCGAACTGCTGCTCGCGATCGGCATCACGATCGGCGGCACCGTCGCGTTCTACACGTACACCGTCTACATGCAGAAATACCTCGTCAACTCGGTCGGGCTGCACAAGGAGACGGCGACCTGGATCTGCACGGCCGCGCTGCTGCTGTACATGCCGCTGCAGCCGCTGTTCGGCCTCGTGTCGGACCGCGTCGGCCGTCGGCCCGTGCTGCTGTGGTTCGGGATCGGCGGCACGCTGCTGTCCGTGCCGATCTTCACGACGCTCGCGCACGTGCACGATCCGCTCGCTGCATTTGCGCTGGTGTTCGCGGGGCTCGTCGTGCTGAGCGGGTTCACGTCGGTCCACATGCTGGTCAAGGCCGAACTGTTCCCGCCGCAGATCCGTGCGCTGGCGGTCGGGCTGCCGTATGCGCTGACGACGGCGATCCTCGGCGGCACGACCGAGTTCGTCGCGCTGCGGCTGAAGGCGAGCGGCAGCGAGACGATGTTCTTCTGGTATGTCGCGGCCTGCGCGGCGATTTCGCTGCTCGTGTACTGGCGGATGCCGGAAACCCATCCGGCGAAGCGCGCGCGGGCGAGCCGGGCGGCGGCGGGCGCTGCCGCGTCCCGCTGAACGGGCGGCGCGATACCGGTTCGACGGGAACCGTTGGGCTGGCGGTCGGCCGGCCCGCGTATGGCAGAATCGCGACGATCTTCCGCACGCGATGACGCCATGAACCCGACGACGCCTTCCTCCGCGCCCATCCGTCCGCCGATGGGCCGCGCGGCCACCGCGCTGCTTGCCGCGAGCATGCTGTGCTATCTCGTCGCGATGTTCACCGCGCCGTTCCGCGTCGGCGCACCGGACCCGCATCCGTGGGCCGATGGCTGGCAGGTGCTGCTGACGGGCTGGATGGGCGTGCTCGGCGGCATCTATGCGTGGCTCGCGAACCCGCTCGTGTTCGGCGCGTGGCTACTGACCGTGAAGCGCCTGCGCGTGCAGGCGGCCGTGCTGGCCGCGCTCGCGCTGCTGTCCGGACTGAGCTTCCTGTCGCAGCACCAGATCGTCGTGAACGAAGCGGGCACCGTCGAGCCCGTTCATCTCGATGCGATCGGCTACTGGTGCTGGCTCGCGAGTTTCGGCGCCGCGCTGGTCGGTGCGATGCTGTTGCCGGGGCGGACGAAGGCAGGCTGATGCGGGCGGCGCGGCCGCCCTCTCCTGCATCGCGCGGGCAGTCGTTCAGCGCACGTGCGGCTGCAACGCGCGCAACCAGTACGACACGGCGATCGCGCCGCCATCCGGCGTGCCGATCGCGCGCTCGCCGAGATAACTCGCGCGCCCCGCGCGCGGCGTCATTTGCGCAGTTGCCTCCGCGCCTTCCACGGCCGCTTCGACGGCCGCCGTCCATGCGCTTGCGGTATCGCGATCGCTGTCGAGCGCGCGGCTGAATGCGTCGACGGCCGGCACCAGCGCATCGAGCATCGTCCGGTCGCCGGCGTGCGCACCACCCAGTTCGCTGATCGAATCCACGGCCGCGCGGAATGCCGCGGCCCAGTCGCGCGCCGACGGCTCGGCGAGATCGGCCAGCCGGCGCGACGCACGCAGCAACGCGGTCGCATAGAACGGCCCGGAGCTGCCGGCGATCGCGCGGCGCAACGCCGCGCCGAGCGCCGCGAGTGCGCCGGCCGGCGTGGCGTACGCGGTGTCGGGCAACGCGAGGATCGCTTGCGCGGCGCGCAGCATGCTCGCGCCGAGGTCGCCGTCGCCGGCCGCTGCATCGAGGTCCGTCAGCGTTTGCTCGTGGTCGATCAGCGTCTGCGCGACCGCGTGCAGCGCCGGCTGCAGGCGCGCGGCCCATGCGCGGCCGGGCGCGTCGAGCGGCGGCAGCGGTGCGTCGTGCGACACGGCCGCGGCCACGCGGATCTGCGCATTCACGGCGCCGCCGCCCGGCCACGCACGCGCCTGCGTCGGCGCGTCGAGCAGCGATGCGCGTTCGTCGTTCAGCCGCAGCACCGAGATCGAGCAGCCGGGCATGTTCAGCGCGGACAGGAACGTGCCGGCCCACGCGCGCGCGACGACGATGCCGCGCCGGGCCAGGTTGTCGTACGCGGCGCGCAGCACGATCGCGAGTTCCATGTCCGGCGTCGCGCCGAGACCGTTGACGAACAGCGCGACGCGTTCGCCGCGGTCGAGCACGAGATCGGCGGCGATGCTCGAGAGCAGCGTGTCGACCAGCGCGTCGGCCGGCAGCGGTGCGCGGCGCTCGACACCTTTCTCGCCGTGGATGCCGAGCCCGAGCTCGATCTCGTGATCGCCGAGGCTGAAGCCCGACTTGTCGGCACCCGGGAGCGTGCAGCCGTCGAGCGCGACCCCCATCGTGCCGAGCTCGGCCGCCGCGTCGCGCGCGATTGCGGCGACACGCGCAAGCGGCAGCCCGCGCGCGGCGGCCGCGCCGGCGAGCTTGTGGATCAGCACGGTGCCGGCGATCCCGCGCCGCTGGCCGCGGTCGACCCGGCCACGCAGCGAGACGTCGTCGGCGACGATGACCGTTTCGACCGGAATGCCTTCCGCGCGCGCGAGTTCGGCGGCAAGCCCGAAATTGAGCCGGTCGCCCGTGTAGTTCTTCACGATCAGCAGCGCGCCGTTCGGGCCGGCGCTCGCGCGGATCGCGGCGAGCACGGCGTCGGTGGACGGCGACGTGAACACTTCGCCGCACACGGCCGCGCTCAGCATCCCTTCGCCGACGTAGCCGCCGTGCGCGGGCTCGTGGCCGCTGCCGCCGCCGGACAGGATCGCGACCGGGCGCTGGGACGGTTCGGGCAGCGGCTGGCGGACGAGCACGTGCTCGTCGCCGAGGATCGCGAGATGCGGCGATTGCCGCGCGATGCCTTCCAGCATTTCTCGCACGACATCGGACGGGCGGTTCACAAGCTTTTTCATGGCGACGGATTCCGGACGGGTGAACGGGGCGCGGCCGGGCCTGCACGGCGCTGGCCGGCTTTCGTGTTGCGGAGAATCGTGCGGGTGCCCGGTCGCCGGGCGCAGACGGTTGCGTGACGGGCAACCGGATGCGGGAGCGGCAACGAAGCACGGGCTTCGCGCCACGATACATCAGGTTCGGACGTCAATGCACGGATTGCGGCGCGATCGCGCCCTCGCGCGCGGCTACTTCAGCGCCGCAATTTCCTTCGCGCGGATCAGCCGCGCGCGCAGCACGTTGCGGCTGATGCCGAGCAGTTGCGCGGCCCGGATCTGGTTGCGGTGGCTGAAATCGAACGCGACGCGCATCACGGTGTCCTCGATGTGCTCGAAGAGGTTGCCGTGCCCGTCGTCGAACAGGTCGCGCAGCGCGCGTTCGAACGCGGCCTGCGCGTGGGAGGACGATGCCGGCGCAGGTACGACGGCCGGCGGCGTGCATGGCGATGCCAGGTGCAGGTCGGTGTCGTGCAGCACGTCGTGGCGGCTTGCGAGCAGCGCGTGATGGATCACGTTCTCCAGTTCGCGGATATTGCCGGGCCAGTGATGCGACACGAGCTTGCGCTCGGCGCGCGGATCGATGCTGCGCGGCCCGTCGCCGACGCGCGCGCGGTAGTCGTCGAAGAAGTGACGCGCGAGCGGCAGGATGTCGCCCGGCCGCTCGCGCAGCGGCGGCACCGCGAGCTGCACGACGTTGAGCCGGTAGTACAGGTCGCCGCGAAAATGCCCGGCCGCCACCGCCTGCTGCAGATCGACGTTGGTCGCTGCGACCACGCGCACGTCGACCGGAATGCCCGTGCGCGAACCGAGCCGTACGACCTCGCGCTCCTGCAGCACGCGCAGCAGCTTGACCTGCATCGACAGCGGCAGGTCGCCGATCTCGTCGAGAAACAGCGTGCCGCCATGTGCGGCTTCGAACCAGCCGGGCTTCGCGCTGAAGGCACCCGTAAACGCGCCTTTCTCATGGCCGAACAACTCGCTGTCGACGAGCGTGTCGGAGAACGCGCCGCAATTGACCGCGACGAACGGCCCGTCGCGCCGATCGCCGAGATCGTGCACGTGGCGCGCGATCAGTTCCTTGCCGGTGCCCGTCTCGCCGACGATCAGCACGTTCGCGTCGCTCGGTGCGACGCGGCGCACCTGTTCGAGCAGTGCGAGCGAACGCGGATCGGCGAACACCTGCGCCCGCGCGCGGACCCGTGCGCGGTGCCCGGGTAACGTCAGGACGGATGCGGTGCGTTCCGCAGCGGGCAGGTCGGCCGGATCGCGCGCGCCGGACGCGTTGCGGGCCGTGGCGACGACGCGAAGGTTGAGCGGGCGCGGCGAGGCGGATATGGAAGTCATGGCGATGAACCGTTGGATGGCCGTGCGAAGCGGACCCGTGCCGACGGGCGGTGTGGTCCGCGCTGCTGCGTGGTCAGCAGAGTGTTCAACGTTTCGCCGCGCGCGAAAAGCATCGATTTCTGATAACCAAAGCGCGATTGCTGCGGAACCTGCAACGGTGCGGGTGAGCGGGATGGCTCCGCTGTCGAGGCGTCGAATTCGATGTCATGGCATGCGAGGTACTGCTGCCTGAGCAGCAGCGCGCCAGCACGACCGCTTCACCCGGTTCATCACGTGGCGGAATATCGATGTGACGCGTTGGTCCGAACGCTTGCCACGATCGCGCATTTGAGCGAACACCATGCCAGGCGGGCGATCGCACAAAACTTCGCGATGCAGACGATCGAGCCGCGGCCCGGCCGTGCAAATGGCACGCTCCTTGCTGACCCGAAACGGTATCGCCGCATCGACACGCGGCTCGACAACGGGAACGCATCGCATGAGCAACACCCTCAACGTGGTCGCGATATCGGGCAGCCTGCAACGGCCGTCGCGCACGCTGGCGCTGACCCACGAGATCGTCGCGGCACTCGGCGCCGCGCTGCCGATCGACACGCGGCTGATCGAGCTTGGAGACATCGGCAGCCGGCTGGCCGGCGCGCTGACGCGCGCGCAGGTGCCGGCCGATCTCGACGCACTGATCCGCGCGATCGAGACGGCCGACGCGCTCGTCGTCGCGAGCCCGGTCTATCGCGCGTCCTATACGGGCCTGTTCAAGCACCTGTTCGACCTCGTGCGCCACGACGCGCTCGTCGATGTACCCGTGCTGCTCGCGGCCACCGGCGGCAGCGAGCGTCATGCGCTCGTGATCGACCATCAGCTGCGGCCGCTGTTCAGCTTCTTCCAGGCGCGCACGCTGCCGATCGGCGTATACGCATCCGAAAGCGATTTCGACGCGTACCGGATCGCGAACCCGGCGCTGCGCGAACGCATCGCGCTCGCCGTCGATCGCGCGGTGCCGCAACTGCGCCCGCATGCGCTTTCCGCCGCGGCCGCGTAGGCCGCTTCCGTTTCTCCTTCGACCAGGACACCTTCATGAGCCTTATCGACCCATCCGCCGACGGCGTCAAATTCGCGTACTGGGTGCCGAACGTCAGCGGCGGCCTCGTCGTCAGCACGATCGAACAGCGCACCGACTGGAGCCTCGAATACAACCAGCAGCTTGCGCGCACGGCCGAGGCGGCCGGCTTCGACTACGCGCTGAGCCAGATCCGCTTCACGGCCGGCTACGGCGCCGAATACCAGCACGAGTCGGTGTCGTTCAGCCAGGCGCTGCTGCATGCGACGACGAAGCTCAAGGTGCTCGCCGCGATCCTGCCGGGGCCGTGGCATCCGGCCGTGGTCGCGAAGCAGCTCGCGACGATCGACCACATCTCGAACGGGCGCATCGCGATCAATGTGGTCAGCGGCTGGTTCAAGGGCGAATTCACCGCGATCGGCGAGCCGTGGCTCGAGCACGACGAACGCTATCGGCGCTCGAAGGAATTCATCCAGGCGCTGAAGGGCATCTGGACGCAGGACAACTTCACGTTCAAGGGCGACTTCTACCGTTTCAACGACTACACGCTGAGCCCGAAGCCGGTGCAGAAGCCGCACCCGGAGATCTTCCAGGGCGGCAGCTCGCGCGCGGCGCGCGACAACGCGGCGAGCGTGTCGGACTGGTATTTCACGAACGGCAATACACCGGAGAACCTGAAGGCGCAGATCGACGACATCCGCGCGAAGGCGGCCGCGAACAACCATCGCGTGCGGATCGGCGTCAACGCGTTCGTGATCGCGCGCGACACCGAGGAAGAGGCGCAGGCCGTGCTCGACGACATCATCCGGCATGCGCACGTCGAGGCCGTGCACGCGTTCGGCGATGCAGTGAAGGAGGCCGGCAAGGCATCGCCCGAAGGCGAGGGCAACTGGGCGAAATCGACGTTCGAGGATCTCGTGCAGTACAACGACGGTTTCCGCACGAACCTGATCGGCACGCCGCAGCAAATCGCCGAGCGGATCGTCGCGCTGAAGGCGATCGGCGTCGATCTCGTGCTCGCCGGGTTCCTGCACTTCATCGAGGAAGTCGAGTACTTCGGCCGGCGCGTGCTGCCGCTCGTGCGCGAACTCGAAGCGCAGCGGCAGGCGCTTGCCGCGTGACGATCGCGGGACGACAGCGCGCGGCTCGCGATCACGCGGGCCCGCGCGTCGCCGGCGTGTGACTCACGCCACGCCGGCCAGCTTCGACGCTTCGATCACCATCTGCACGCCGAGGCCGCCGAGGACGGCACCCATCGCCCACCGCTGCGCGAGCAGCAGCATCGGGCGCCCGTGCAGGAATTTCGCGATGCTGCTCGAGCAGATCGCCACCAGCCCGTTGGCCGACGCGAACGCGGCGATCAGCAGCGAACCGAGAAACAGCGACTGGCCGAACACGCTGCCCTGCCGGTAGTCGATGAACTGCGGCAGCAGCGACACGAACAGCATCGCGAGCTTCGGGTTCAGCACGCTGGTCGTCGCGCCCATCGCGAGCAGGCGCATCGGCTGCTCGTTCGGCAGCGCCTGCACCTCGAACGGCGAACGTCCGCCGGGCCGGACCGCCTGCCATGCGAGGTACAGCAGGTAGACCGCACCGACCGCGCCCAGCACGCTGCCCGCATAGGGCACGCTCATGAACAGCGTCGTGATGCCGAACGCCGCGCCGAACATGTAGAACAGGTAGCCGATCATCACGCCGGCCAGCGAAATGAGCCCGGCCGTGCGGCCTTGCGCGATCGAGCGCGACATCACGTAGACCATGTTCGGCCCCGGCGTGACCGCGAGCATGCCGCCGATGGCGAGAAATCCGTAGAGCGATCCGGAGGGTTGCATGTTTGCGCTTCCTGCATCGAGTGAGTGCTGACGGGAACCATTGTCCGGCCGTGGAAGCGAACAGTAAAACGGGATAAACTGAATTGATTAATCAGATTTCCTGAATCGACATGAAAAAGCTGGACCTCGATGTGCTCGCGATGGTGGTGGCCGTCGCCGAAACCGGATCGTTCGCGCAGGGCGCGCAGGCCGTGCACCGGTCGCCGTCGGCGGTAAGCATGCAGATCAAGGCGCTGGAAGACGCGCTCGGCAAGCCGCTGTTCATCCGCGACACGCGCAACGTGACGGCGACCGGCGACGGCACGATGCTCGCCGAGTACGGCCGCCGGATGCTCGCGCTGCGCGACGAGGCGTGGGCGTCGGTGGTGCGCCCGGAAATCCGCGGCCGCGTGACGATCGGCGTGCCGGACGACTACATTTCGTCGCTGCTGCCGCAGGTGCTCGGCAAATTCGCCGCGATGCATCCGCGCGTGGAAGTGCGCGTGATCGGCCAGCCGAGCAGCGCGCTCGTGCCGATGCTGAAGGACAACACGGTCGACCTCGCGTGCCTCACGCGGATCAAGGGCGTGACCGGCGAGCTGATCCGGATGGAGCCGCTCGTCTGGGCCGGCTCGCCGAAGCGCAACGTATGGGAAGAGCGGCCGCTGCCGGTGGCGTTTTTCACGCACGGCGGCAGCATGGCGCGCGATCAGGCGGTCAAGGCGCTGAACCGGCAGAAGATCCCGTACCGGATGTCGTACGAAAGCCCGAGCCACCTCGGGCTGCTGAGCATGGTGGAGGCCGGGCTCGCGGTCGCGCCGCTGGCGCGCTGCTGCATTCCGGATCACCTGACGCAGCTGTCGGAAAGCCACGGGTTGCCGCCGCTGGGCGAACTCGAAGTCGTGCTCGCACGCAGCGCGCAGTCCGCGCGCCCGCCGTGCGACTACCTGGCCGAGCAGATCCTCGGCGAATGGCGCACCTGACCGGCAGGCTGCCGGCCGCGCGTCAGCACGACGCCAGCAGCCATTCGCGGAACGCGACGAGCGACGGCAGCGTCTCGTTGCCCGGCGGATAGACGAGGTAGTAGCTGCGCTGGCTGGTAATCGCGTCGCCGATCGACACGAGCTCGCCGCGGCTCAATTCATCCTCCACCAGCACCTTCGGCACCAGCCCGATCCCCATCCCGGCACGCACGGCCTGGATCAGGTGCGACGTCAGCTCGAAGCTCGGGCCGATACGCATCTGGCGATGGTCGAGCCGACAGTGCGAGAACCATTCGGCCCACGCCTGCTGGTTGCTCGTCACGCCCAGCAGCGTCTGCTTCGCGGCCCACGCCGGCGTACGCGCGTCGGCCTTGCGGCCGCTGCCGGGATCGGGCGGCGCGATCGCGATCAGGAACTCGTTGTACAGCCGGTGCGCGTGCAGGCCGGGCCAGTCGCCCGCGCCGACGGTGATGGCCGCGTCGAGATCGTCGTTGAGGAAATCGATCGCGCCGATCCGCGAATGGAGGTGCACGGTCACGCCCGGATGCGCGGCGTAGAAGTCGTGCAGGTGCGGCAGCAGCCATTTCGAGCCGAACGTCGGCAAGGTGGCGAGCCGCAGCGTGCCGGCGCCCGCCTGATGCGACATCGCCTGCAGCGTCGCGCCGCGGATGCGTCCGAGCGCGCCGCTCAGTTCCACAAAGTAGCGGCGGCCGACTTCGGTCAGCTTCACCGAGCGCCCCTCGCGCCGGAACAGCGGCACGCCGAGCTGATCCTCGAGCGTCTGGACCTGCCGGCTGATCGCGCTCTGGCTCAGCGACAGTTCCTCGGCCGCGCGCGTGTAGCTTTCATGCCGCGCGGCGGCCTCGAACACGAGCAGCAATGACATCGATGGGGTCAGACGACGGTAATTCATGAGTTTTATGCAATATTCGCCGGACGAGAATTCGTTTGTTTCTCGAGGAAGATCCAAAGATACTGGAATTCCCGGTCGCGCGGAAACTTGCTAAAAAATCATGTTTCGGAGCGCGCGAACCGGCCGGCTCCACCCACACTGCGCCTTTATCCATGTCGATCGCCCCGTTGCCCCGTCCCGCCAGCCTGCCCGCCAACGCGTACCGCGACTTTCTCGCCGCGCTGCGGGCCGCCGGATTCGCCGGGGAGATCCGTGCCGATCATGCGAACCGGACGGTGCAGGCCACCGACAACTCGATCTACCAGCGCCTGCCGCAGGCGGTGATCTGCCCCGCGCACGCGGGCGATGTCCAGCTGGTGGCCCGGCTGCTGGCCGAGCCCGCGCACCGCGACGTCGCGGTGGCCGCGCGCGGCGGCGGCACGGGCACCAACGGGCAGTCGCTGACCGACGGCGTTGTCGTCGACCTGTCGCGCAACATGAACCGGATCCTCGAAATCGACGTCGAGCAGCGCTGGGTGCGCGTGCAGGCAGGCGTCGTCAAGGATCAGCTCAATGCGGCGCTGAAGCCGCACGGGCTGTTTTTCGCGCCGGAGCTGTCGACGTCGAACCGCGCGACCGTCGGCGGGATGATCAACACCGATGCGAGCGGGCAGGGCAGCTGTACGTACGGCAAGACGCGCGACCACGTGCTCGAACTCGATTTCGTGCTGATGGGCGGCGAGACGCTGCACAGCGACGCGCTCGACGACGACGCGCTGGAACGGCGGTGCGCGCAGCAGGACCGCATCGGCAAGGTTTACCGCACCGCGCGCCGCATCAGCGACGACAAGGCCGCGCTGATCGACGCGAAGTTTCCGAAACTGAACCGCTGCCTGACCGGCTATGACCTCGCGCACCTGCGCGAACCCGACGGCCGCTTCAACCTGAACAGCGTGCTGTGCGGCGCGGAAGGCTCGCTCGGCTTCGTCGTCGAGGCGAAGCTCAACGTGCTGCCGATCCCGAAGGTTTCGGTGCTGGTCAACGTGCGCTATGCGGGCTTCATGGACGCGCTGCGCGACGCGCGCGCGCTGCTCGAGCTCAAGCCGCTGTCGATCGAGACGGTCGACTCGAAGGTGCTGATGCTCGCGATGAAGGACTTCGTGTGGAGCAGCGTGGCCGAGTATTTCCCGCAGGACGACCCGCGGCCGACGCTCGGCATCAACCTGATCGAATTCAGCGGCGACGACGCGGCCGACGTCGATGCGCGCGTGCGCGCGTTCGTCGAGCATCTGCGCACCGATACGAGCGTGGAGCGCCTCGGCCATACGCTCGCGGCCGGCGATGATGCGGTGAAGCGCGTGTATGCGATGCGCAAGCGCGCGGTCGGCCTGCTCGGCAACGTGCAGGGCGAGGCGCGCCCGCAGCCGTTCGTCGAGGACACCGCGGTGCCGCCCGAGAACCTCGCCGCGTACATCGCCGAGTTCCGTGCGCTGCTCGACGGCCACGGGCTGCAGTACGGGATGTTCGGTCACGTCGACGCGGGCGTGCTGCACGTGCGCCCGGCGCTCGACATGAAGGACCCGAAGCAGGCCGCGCTGGTGCGGCCCGTGTCGGATGCGGTGGCCGAGTTGACGCAGCGGCATGGCGGCCTGTTATGGGGCGAGCACGGCAAGGGCGTGCGCTCCGAGTACGCGCCGGCGTTTTTCGGCGAGCTGTATCCGTCGCTGCAGCAGCTGAAGGCCGCGTTCGATCCGTACAACCAGTTCAACCCGGGCAAGATCGCGACGCCGCCGGACCACACGATGCGGCTGCTGAAGATCGACGAGGTGCCGACGCGCGGCGACCACGACCGGCAGATCGACGAGCGCGTGTGGCAGAGCTACGGCACCGCGATGCACTGCAACGGCAACGGCGCGTGCTACAACTTCGATCCGGACGACGCGATGTGCCCGTCGTGGAAGGCGACGCGCGAACGCGTGCAGTCGCCGAAGGGGCGCGCGTCGCTGATGCGCGAATGGTTGCGCCTGCAAGGACAGGCCGGCATCGACGTCGTCGCGGCGGCGCGTGCGCGGCAGCCGTTCCTGCGCGGCCTGGCCGAGCGCTGGCGCAACAGCCGCGCGGCGCGCGACGGTGACGCCGATTTCTCGCACGAGGTGTACGACGCGATGGCCGGCTGCCTCGCGTGCAAGTCGTGCGCGGGGCAGTGCCCGGTGAAGGTCAACGTGCCCGAGTTTCGTTCGCGCTTTCTCGAGCTGTATCACCAGCGCTACCTGCGGCCGCTGCGCGACTACCTGATCGGCTCGCTTGAATTCACGATGCCGTGGATGGCGCGCGTGCCGGCGCTGTACAACGGGCTGATGCGTGCGGGATGGGTGCGCGCGCTGCTCGAGCGGCAGGTCGGCATGGTCGACAGCCCGCTGCTGAGCCGCTTCGATCTCGCGGCCGTGATCCGGCAGTGGAACGTGAAGCCGGCCGACCCGCACGCGCTTGCCGCGCTGAGCGACGCGCAGCGCGCCCGCAGCGTCGTCATCGTGCAGGACACGTTCACGCGCTATTTCGAACCCGAGCAACTGGCGACGCTGATCGAGCTGGCGGCGCGCACGGGCTTCCAGGTGTGGCTCGCACCGCTCGCGCCGAACGGCAAGGCGCTGCACGTGCAGGGCTTTCTGCAGGCATTCGAGAAGGCCGCGATCCGCAATGCGACGCAACTGGCCGCGCTGGCGCGCTCGGGCGTATCGCTGGTCGGCCTCGATCCGGCGATGACGCTCACGTACCGGCAGGAATACCTGAAGGTGACGGGGCTCACCGACGTACCGACAGTGGCGCTGCCGCAGGAGTGGCTGCTGCAGGTGCTGCCGGAAGCCGGCGCGGGCGGTATGGCCGGTTCGTACCGGTTGCTGCCACACTGTACCGAGAAGACCAACGCACCCGACAGCGGCAAGCAATGGACGCAGGTGTTCGCGCGGCGCGGGCTGCGCTTGAAGGTCGAGTCGACCGGATGCTGCGGGATGTCCGGCACCTATGGGCACGAGGCGCGCAATCTCGCGACGTCGAAGACGATCTATGGGCAGTCGTGGGCGGCGCACGTCGACGGGCCGGAGGATGACGGCGAGGCGCTGGCGACCGGGTATTCCTGTCGCAGCCAGGTGAAGCGCATGTCGTCGAAGCAGGTGCGCCATCCATTGCAGGCGCTGCTCGATCACGTGCGGGCGGCGCAGTGAGCGGCGGACGAATCGTCTGACCAGCCGGATCGCGTGCGCGGCCTTCGGGCCGCGCGGCGGCGCACCGCTCTTCATCATCCGTGCATTGAACATTCAGTTTTTCTAATGATGCCGGCGCGCGAATTTGGACGCGCGAATGAGTCACTACACTCGTTCGCGTCGGACGGTGTGTCAAGCATGGACTCGCCGATTTCCGAGGTCGGGTGGTGCGCGATGCCGGCGCGCCATCCCTGTTTCGTCCTTCTCGAATTCGGGGGCCGCTGTGAGACACAATCGCGCTTTTGCGTACCACTTCATGCGCCGGCTATGCGCCTGCCTCGCGCTTGGCTTGCTGTCGGCGGCGCCGGCGATGGCGCAATCGAACGCGGCCGGCGTACTGCCGCACGTCGCGGTGCTGGCGACCGGCGGCACGATCGCGGGTACCGCCGGCAGCGAAACGCAAACGACAGGCTACAAGCCGGGCGTTCTGACCGCCGGCGCGCTGCTCGCATCGGTGCCGTCGCTGGGCAGGATTGCGCAGGTATCGGGCGAGCAGATCTCGAATGTCGGCAGCGAAAACATCACGAACGATATTCTCCTGACGCTCGCCAGGCGCGTGAACCAGTTGCTCGCCCGTCCGGATGTCGCGGGTGTCGTGATTACCCACGGCACGGATACGCTCGAGGAAACCGCGTACTTCCTCGACCTCGTCGTCAAGAGCGACAAGCCCGTGGTGGTGACCGGCTCGATGCGGCCGTCGACCGCGATCGGCGCGGATGGACCGAGCAACCTGCTGCAGGCGGTGACCGTGGCCGCTTCTCCGGATGCGCGCGGCCGCGGCGTGATGATCGTGCTGAACGACCGGATCGGCGCCGCGCGCTACACGACGAAAACCAACGGCACCACCCTGGATACGTTCAAAGGGAACGATGCCGGCTACCTGGGCACGCTGGTCGACCAGGTGCCGCATTTCGAAACGTCCGTCCTGAAGGCGCACACCACGGCCACGCCGTTCGACGTGTCGAAGCTCGACGCGCTGCCGCAGGTCGATATCGTGTACGGCTACCAGAACGACGGCGGGTTCATGTATGACGCGGCCGTCGCGCACGGCGCGCAGGGCATCGTCGTCGCCGGCGTCGGAGCCGGCAGTGAATCGCTGCTGACGCTTCCCGCGATCAGGCAGGCGATCGCGCACGGCGTGATCGTGGTTCGTTCGTCTCGAACCGGAGGCGGATTCGTGCCGGCCGATCCGGCTTACTCCGGGCTGCTCGGCGATGACCTGAATCCGCAGAAGGCCCGCATTCTCCTCATGCTCGCACTGACGGTGACGAAGGATCCGTCCCGCATTCAGGCCATGCTGCATCGGTTCTGATCCAACGTGCGCGTGACGCGATCCTGTCCGGGCGCGACGATGCCGGTGATGCATCGTCGCGCCCGGCGCCATTGACGGACGCGATTGCGCGCGACGTGTCGAACGCTTCATGCGAGCGCGAACGAAGCGTTCCTTCACGGACTGCGTGACCTATCATTAGAATTCCTGATACTGAGCGGCAACATGCTGCCATTGTGAAGTTGCGTCCCTACACTGGTTTCCGAAGGCGCGAACACACGCGTCGATGACGACCAGTGTTTCAGGAGACGAAAGTGAGCAAGCAGATATTGATGGAGGATGTGCCGCTGCGCGGCTTCCATGTGCGGGTGGCGTTCAGCGGCACCGGCGGGCAGTTCAGCGACGGCTTCGTGCTGGGCATCATCGGGATCGCCGTGAGCATGGCGGCTGGTGCGCTCCATCTGGATGCGCTCTGGATGGGGGCGCTCGGCGCGGCATCGCTGGCCGGTCTGTTTTTCGGCAGCATGTTCGCGGGGCCCGTGGCGGACAAGTATGGCCGGCGGACGATTTTCGCCTTCGACATGCTGCTCTTCGCGGCGATATCGGCCGCGCAGTATTTCGTCACGTCGCCGGCCCAGTTGCTGGTGTTGCGCGTGCTCCTGGGCCTCATCCTGGGCGCCGACTACGTCGTGAGCAAATCGCTCGTCACGGAGTTTGCGCCGCGTCGCTATCGCGGCCGGCTGCTGAGCGTCCTCGCTGCAGCCTGGGCGGCCGGCTACGTGGGCGCCTACCTCGCCGGGTTCGCGCTGCGCGACATCGGCCCCGACGCGTGGCGCATCATGCTGGCCGCGAGCGGCCTGCCTGCGCTGCTGATCCTGCCGTTTCGCCTGGGCATTCCCGAGTCGCCGATGTGGTTGATGAAGCGCGGGCGGAAGGACGAGGCGCTGGCAATCGTCCGTGCAAGACTGGGCGAGCAGACCGTCCTGCCCGTCTCGCCGGCGGCGCCTGCGCAACGTCGCGGCGCGTGGTCGGAACTGTTCTCGCCGCGCTGGCGCAGGAACACGCTGGTCGGCTGCATCTTCTATACGTGCCAGGTCATTCCGTATTTTGCGCTCGGCACGTTTGCGCCGAAGGTGCTTCAGGCATTGCAGGTCAAGGACGGTTTCGTCGGCGGCCTCGTCTATAACGCGCTGCTCTTTGCCGGCGCCATCTTCGGACTGCTGATCGCCGACCGGCTGTCGCGCCGCGCGTTCCTCGTCGGGAGCTTCTACCTTGCCGCGCTCGGCCTTGCCGTGCTGGCCTATGCCGGCTTCGGTCCGCTCGGCACGATACTCGCGTTCGGTATCTTCGCCTGCATTCTGTCCGCCGCGGCGAACCTGGAATTCGTCTATCCGCCCGAACTGTTCCCGACCCACCTGCGCGCCTCGGGCGTCGGGCTGGCCGTTGCGTCGAGCCGGTTCGGCTCGGCGATCAGCACGTTTTTGCTGCCGGTGGCCGTGCAGCACGTCGGCATTCACGCCGCGCTCGGCGCGTGCGTGGCCGTGCTGGCGTTCGGCGGCGTGTTCTGCCATCTGTTTGCGCCGGAAACCGGCCGCGCGAATCTGTCGGACCTCGGATCGGGCCACGGCAGCGACGAAGCGGCGCTCGACGGCCAGCACGACGCCAGCCTGCAGGCTGCGCATCGCAACCATTGATCGCCCCCTGGAGCCCGTCATGTCCGCCAACAAGCCCATCGATATGTATGCCGTGCAGGTCTTCGTCGCGGTTGCCGAGGAGGGCAGCATGTCGGGGGCGGCCGCGCGGATGGGCATCTCCCAATCGGGCGTGTCGCAGATCGTCCGGCAGCTCGAGGATGAACTGGGCGTCGTGCTCGTCAACCGCACGACCCGCCCGCTCGCGTTGACGCCGTTCGGCATCGCGTTGCGGAACCGGGGCGCGGTGCTGAGCGAGGAGATCGCGAATCTGCGGGCGCAGGTCGTCGAAGCCGGGCAGGGCATCAAGCCCGACCTGCGCATCGGGCTGGTCGATTCGTTCGCGGCGACCTGCGGCTCGGTCTTCACGAAGCGCCTGCTGGGCAAGGTGTCGCATCTGTCGATCCGGACCGGGCTGAGCCCGCAGCAAGGCGAAGCGCTGTTGCGGCGCGATCTCGACCTGATCGTCACGAGCGACGCGCTCGTCGATGCCAACGACGTCGTGCGGTTCCGCCTGCTTTCCGAGCGGTACCTGGTCGTCACGCCGAAGGATTTTCGCCGGTCGATCCGGACCGTCGACGACATCCGGGCGCTGGCCGACGCATTGCCCATCGTGCGCTTCAACCGGAAGTCGCAGGTCGGCATGCAGATCGAGCGCTATTTGCGGCGCATCGAGGTCCGTGCCCCGACCCGGCTGGAACTCGACAATGCCGACGCGCTGACCTCGATGGTGGCCGAGGGTATCGGATGGGCCGTGACGTCGCCGATGTGCCTGCTGCAAGGGGCCGCCTATGCGGACCAGGTGAAGACCCACGTCGTCGACCGGCTCGGTCTCGAGCGGTCGCTGTATCTGGTGGCGCGCCGGGACGAATACGGCGCTTTCTTCGAAGATGCATGCGATACGGCATGCGAAGTCATCGAACAGTCGTTCCTGCCGCGCGTGAAACGTGCACTCGGGCAGGACATCGAACAACTCATCCATGCTGGAAACAGGAACTCACATGAACAGCCAGGACAAAGCTGAAACCCGTACGGAACGCGACTATGTCGGCGAAGTCGCGATTCCGGCCGACAAACTGTATGGCGTCAATTCGGTGCGGGGCGTCGACAACCTGACGGTTTCGCCGCTCGATATCGCGCACTATGCGGCGTTCCCGACGGCGTTCGCGCAATGCAAATGGGCGGCCGCGCTCGCGAATCGCGACAACGGCGTGCTGACGCCGCAGCAATGCGATGCGATCGGCCAGGCGTGCCGGGAAATCATCGACGGCAGGTTGTCCGACTCGCTGATCGTCGATCTGCTCGAGGGCTCCGGCGGGACGTCGACGAACATGAACTTCAACGAGGTGATCGCCAATCGCGCCCAGCAGATCCTCGGCTATCCCGCCGGTTCGTACGACGTGATTCACCCGAATGACCACGTCAACCGCTCGCAGTCCACCAACGACGTCTATCCGGCCGCGATGAAGATCGCGACGTACGCGCTGCTCGGGCCGCTGATCGTCGCACTGGGCCATCTGGCCGATCGCTTCGACGACAAGGCGGCCGAGTTTGCCGATGTCCTGCATCTTGGCCGGACGTGCCTGCAGGATGCCCAGCCGATGCGGCTTGGCCAGCTGTTCGGCGGCTACGCGTCGCTGACCCGGCGCCTGGCCGGGGAACTGGCGGCCGTGCGCGACAAGCTGCGTGCGCTTCCGCTGGGCGGCACGGCGATCGGTACGGGATTCGGCGCGCCTGCCGGGTATCGGCAGGCTGTCTTCGAACATCTGTCGGAGATCGCCGGCGTCGACTATGTCGCGCCGGCCAACCCGTTCGATGCGATGCAGAACATGGACGTGTTCTCGCGCGTCTCGGGCGAGCTTCGGACCTGCGCGGCGTCGCTCGCGAAGGTCGCGTCGGACCTGACCGTGCTGTCGTCCGGCCCGGCAGGGGGCCTGGGCGAACTGCGGCTGCCCGAAGCGCAGGCCGGGTCGTCGATCATGCCGGGCAAGGTCAATCCGGTCCTGCCGATGGCAATGATCCAGCTGAGCTTTGCGGTAATCGGCAATGATGTCGCGGTCGCGCAGGCGGTCCAGTATGGCGAGCTGGAGATCAATCACTTCGAGCCGGTCGTGGCGTCCCGCGTGTTCGACAGCATTACGTTGCTGACCCACGGCATTGAGCGGTTTGCCCGGAAGTGCGTCGCCGGCATCACGGCGGATATCGCGCGCAACGAGCAGCACCTGATGGAGTCGATGGCCGTTGCCACCGCGCTCGTGCCGACGCTCGGCTACGCACGCGTGAGCAAGCTCGCGCGCCAGTCGGTTACGGAGGGCCGCCCGCTGGCGGTCATCCTCGACGAATCCGGCCTGCTGTCCAGGGAGGATGCGTTGATGGAGATCGACAAGGCTTCGTATCCGGTCTTCGAGCCGCGGTGAACCGGGGCCGGCCGCCGGCCGCGCGTGCGGCGCGCCGGCCGGTTTTTACCCATCTTCTGAATCGGGCGGGAAATGATGGATCGGGACGAATTGCTCGAACTGCTCGAGCAACGTGGCGTACCGTTTGAGTGCGAGGACCATCGGCCAGTACTCAACATGGCTGAATCGGGGGCGCTCGCGCTGTCGCTCGATGGCGCCCGCTGCAAGAATCTGCTGCTGCAGGACAAGCAGGGCGGCCTGTACCTGATCGTCACGGTCGCGGACAAGGCGCTGGACCTGCGTGCCATGGCCTGCACGCTGAACAGCAAGCGCCTGTCGTTCGCTTCACCCGAGCGTCTCCTTGATCTGCTCGGCGTTCGGCCCGGATCGCTGAGTCCGCTGGCGCTCGTCAATGACCGCGACGGCAGGGTTCAACTGGTGATCGACACCGACCTGGCCGACGTACCGGTCTTCCTGTTTCATCCGCTCGACAGCACCGCGACGATCGCGTTATCGCGGCGTGACTTCGAGCACTTCCTGCAAGGCATCGGGCATGTGCCGTCCTGGCAGTCCCTGAGCGCGCAGCACACGGGTTGACGCGCTGCCGTGCGCAGGGGGAATCGAGGCGGGCGGGCGATGAACGGGACGGTTCACAACGTGGCGTCGCTGGCCTTCCGCGTACGCGGTTTTTCCGCCGCAGGAAACACGCCGACGCCGCGCGGCCGTTTCGGCTCGATCCGCATCTGCCGGATCACGCGCCGGAAATCGATCTCGTGCGCGGCCAGCGTGCCGATCAGTTTCGCGATGACCGCAAGGTGGGACGGGACGGTGCCCTTGCTCGAATAGTTCGTGATCGAACTTTCGTTCATCCGGATCAGGCGGGCGAACTCGCGCGCCGTCAACTGCGCTTTCTTCAACTCCTGTTGAAATTCTGCATACGCCATTGCACACATGATGCTTCGTCTCCGTGAATCAGGAATCGGCCCGCGTGGCGCCGGCGCCGACGGGTGGCGTTCCCGTCGTGCCGGCGCCGCGACGGGTTACATCTTCACCTGGTCGAGGAAGGTCTTCTTGCCGCTCTTGTAGCCGTAGATCGAGATGATCCCGTGCGTCAGGTCGCCCTTCGCATCGAACGTCGTCGTGCCGATCACGCCTTCATACTTCGTCGACGGCATCGCGGCGAGGATCTTCGCCGGGTCGGTCGAGTTCGCGCGCTTCATCGCGTCGACCGCGATGTAGACCGCGTCGTACGCGAACGGCGCATCGAACTTGATGCCCTGGTTGAAACGCTTCTGGTATTTCGCGAGGAAGTCCGCGCCGCCCGGCATCTTCTCGAGCGCCGCGCCGGCCTGCGAGCACAGCACGTTGTCGGCGGCCGGGCCGGCCAGCTCGGCCAGCGAGTCGGTGCACACGCCGTCGCCGGACAGGATCTTCGCGCGCAGGCCGAGCTGCTTCGCCTGCTTCGCGAGCGGGCCGCCGGTTGCGTCCATGCCGCCGTACATGATCGCGTCGGGGTTTTCGCCCTTGACCTTCGTCAGGATCGCGCGGAAGTCGACGGCCTTGTCGTTGGTCGCGTCGTGCGACAGCACCTTCAGGCCGAGCGCCTTCGCCTTCTTCTCGAACTCGTTCGCGAGGCCCTGGCCGTACGCGGTCGAATCGTCGATCACCGCGACGCTCTTCACGCCCTTCGACTGCGCGTAGCTCGCGAGCGCCGGGCCCTGCTGCGCATCGGTCGCGACGACGCGGTAGGTCGTCTTGAAGCCTTGCTGCGTGTAGGTCGGGTTCGTGGCCGACGGTGAGATCTGCACGATGCCCGCGTCGCTGTAGATCTTCGAGGCCGGGATCGACGTGCCCGAGTTCAGGTGGCCGATGACGGCGACGACCTTGTCGTCGACGAGCTTCTGCGCGACCTGCGTGGCCTGGCGCGGGTCGGCCGCGTCATCCTGCGCGTCGAGCTGCAGCGTGATCTTCTTGCCGCCGATCGTCAGGCCCTTTGCGTTGATTTCCTCGACCGCGAGGCGCGCGCCGTTCTCGTTGTCCTTGCCGAGGTGCGAGATGCCGCCCGTCGTCGGTTCGACGCTGCCGATCTTCACGACCTGGTCGGCCATTGCCGTCGACGCGGCCGCGAACGCGGCGGCTGCCAGTGCAACGGTGATCAGGGGTTTGCAGCGCATGCCGACAGTGCTTCGTTCCATCTGCCATCTCCGAATTGAATGTCTTTCTATTGACGTCTCGACCGGCCGGCTGGGGCGCCGGGGCGATCGGACGAGTCTCCATACCCATCACGGGCTTCACTTGCATGGCGTCCGGCGGGGTGACGGGCCGCCCGGGCGAGCGGGCGAATCGTCGCCGAGCGTCATGCAATTCGTATGAATATATATGAAGCCGATTTTGCGCGCTGCGGCGAATCGCGTAGCGGGCCGGTGCGACGCGGGCCGGCGCCCGGCTCTCGAAGGCTCCGGAGGCCGGAAATCGTGCGCTGCGGCGGGCCGCAAGCTGCGGTTCGCTGTCGATGGCCTTACGGCCGTATCCATTATTCGGCCGGTCGCCGGGGCGAAGCCATGGACACTGACGCGCGGTCAATCCGGAACTGTTCGGTCGATTTGTCTGCACAGTTTGGGCACGCACGATGGCGGATCCGGTTGCGTCCGCTGGCTTCATCACCGGTTGCGCGGACTGTAATGCAACTAACGGTCAGGTCCGGCGGCATCAGCGAATGGGTGCCGACGGCGCGGATGGTGAGGGCGCTGGGGTAGGCGTGCAGCCTGCCGTGGATGCGCCTGACCGTGCCGGGCGCATGCAGTTCGCCCGACCGGCGTCGCCAGATCGTTACAATGCAGCCGCGGAATATGGCGAGATCGCCGCAATGAGGCAAAATCGCGCCTTTGGCCGGCGGCGAGCCACTCTCCAACCATTGCAGTACGGGTTCAAATTTGCTGAAAAGGGAACCGATGAATAGACCAGACAAGTCGTCGAAAGCGCGTGCGGCGCTGGATCAACTGTTTTCGGGCATGGCGCCTGCGGACGCGACGCGTTCATCGCCGCGTGCCGGCAATCCGTTCGAAGCGGCGGACGACGAGGTGTCCAGTGCGTCCGGCGGCCGCGGCCGTGTCGAAGTCACGCTGTCGACCCGGATCCAGTTGCGCGGCTATCCGAGCGCCGATGCGTTCATGAAGCGCATGGCCGAAGCATGGGGGCTGGAATGGGGCACGTACGACAGCATCCGGGCCGTGGCGACGCTGCCGGCCGGATGGCGGTCGCGCCGCCTTCCGGAAGTCACGCAGATCGTCGACGAACGCGACGTGCTGCGCGCCGAGAGCAGCCTGCAGGGCGGCGAGATGTCGTATCTGAAAGTGCATCCGCGCTACTACATCGACGCGCGCAAGCGCTTCGGCTGGACCAAGTCGTCGAAGGCATCCGACGATCCGGATCTGGACGGCCCCGACTGGAACTGCTTCGTGATCGACCGCGAAAAGTCCGTCGAAGTGCACGAACTCACGACGTCGTCGCTGAAAGCCGATATGGACAACGCGCGTGCGACGTTGCTGAAATGGCTCGACGAGCACTATCCGAAGCATCGCGACCCGTTTGCTTACTGGTCGGATTGCGAACGCGCGGCGTAACCTCCGGAACCTTGCACGGCGGCTCCATGCATCCGCCGGTCGCCATGGTGGACGACCATTGAAACGAACCAGTCCGGTCCCGATACTCTGGGCAGCGTGCGGCGCGGCGGTCGGCTCGACCGTCATCGAGCTGCTGCTCTGGGCGATCGTCGGCGATGACGCCATTCGGAACCTGCTTCGCGACGCGCGCCTCACGGCGGCCATCGTGATGGGGCGCAGCGTGCTCGGTTCGTCCGGCGGCTTCGATCCGCTGGTCATGGGGGTGGCGACGCTCGTGCATGCCGCGCTTTCGCTGGCCTATGCCGCCGTGTTGGCGCGGCTGGTCCGTCACCTGCCGCGCGGCGCCACGCTGCTCGCCGGCGGCGCGTTCGGTCTCATCCTCTACGGCGTCAACCTGTACGCCTTCACGGCCATCTTCCCGTGGTTCATCCCGGTCCGCGGCGCGATCACGCTGGTGGCCCATCTGGTATTCGGGGTCACGGCGGCGGCTGTCTACCGCGTCGCCAGTCGCCAGGTCGTGCACTGACCACGGCAGCGAGTGCCGACGGTTCCGGCCACGGCCATTCGCATCCAGACCCCAGGAATAACCCGACAGGCCACATCGTTTAGCCGTCAGGAGACCTGCACGAAGAAGCGGCGCGCCAAGACCGCCGCGCGATCAATCGTGCGCCAGCAAACCGGTGTACCGGGCGTCGCCAGCGACGCCGGGAATCAAGTGGTCGGGGGCAACAACGCAGGAGCCGATCATGTGCAACCTGTTTCGATCCGTGGCAGGCGTCGTCTGTCTCGGTCTTTCCGCGTCCGTCGTTGCGCAAATGATCGACGATCCGTCGGGCGACGGCACGAACTGTCGCGCGGTCGTCGCGCAGGCGGACATCGACGGCACGGCGCAGCAAATCGTCGGGCGCGCGTGCCTGCAAAGCGACGGCACCTGGCAGATCGTGCAAAGTGCCGACGGCAGCGTGATGTGGTATCCGGTGGCAGCCTATCCGTATGACGACCCGTGGTACTGGGGGCCGCCGCTATTCATCGGCGCGGGCGTGAGCTTCATCTTCGTCGATCGATTCCATCGCTTCCACCACTTCGATCACGTCAACCACTTCAACCATTTCAACCCGATCGATCATCACCGCTTCGGTGTCCCGATGGGCGCGGGCTTTCGCCATGGCGCGTTCCCGGTCGGTACGGGTCACGAATTCGGCGGCATGCACTGGTTCGGCGGCATGGGCGGGGCGGGCGGCATGCGGCGACATTAGGCCGGCGATCAGCGGTGCCTGCGACCGTCCGGCAAGCCGTTCCGCTGCCGGCGCGATGCCGGTCAGTCGAGCTTGCCGCGCAGGTCGTCGAACGGAATCATCACGTTCGCGCGATACGCGGGCCGCGCCTGCAGGCGTGCGTACCACGCTTGCACGTGCGGCAGGTCCGGCCGCGCGATGTCGAGTTCGAAGTAGCGATACAGATGCGTGCCGGCCGCGATGTCGGCGAGCGTGATCGCGTCGCCGGCCAGAAACGGGTGTTCGGCCAGCACCGCATCGAGCAACCGGAAATACTGCGCGCACTGCGCGATGCTCTGCTCGACGCGCACGGTGTCGCGCTGCTCGGGCGGCGTCCGGTAGTAGCCGCGAAACACGCCGTTGAGGAACGTCGGCTGCAGCGTCGTCTGCGCCCAGTCCATCCAGCGGTCGGCGCGCGATTGTTCGGCCGGGTCGTCGCGCCAGAAGCCGGGGCGTCCGTAGCGCGCGGCGAGGTAGCGCAGGATGCTGTGCGATTCCCATACGACGGTCCCTTCGTCGTCGATCAGCGGCACGCGCCCATGCGGGTTCATCGCGAGAAATTCGGGCGTATCGAGCACGCCGAACCGGCCGCCGGCCGGCACGTGCCGATGCGCGAGCGCGAGCTCGTCGACGAGCCACATCACCTTCTGGACGTTGAACGCGTTGCGTCGTCCCCATACCGTCAGCATGCCGGTCTCCTTGCGTCGTGCGGAACCTGAAGTCGGACAGTGTAAACGCCGCAGGCGCGCACCGCGGTGCGCGCCTGCCGGGCAGTCGTCGTGCGGCGACGCGATCAGAACTTGTGGCGGATGCCGACGATCGCGAGTTCCTGCGTATCGGTGCCGGAGTTCACGCCGTACGAGCCGACCGACGCGGCCGCTTTCACGGTCGCGCCGCTCGCGTTGAGCGTGTTGCCGCTCGCCTTCTGATAGCCGAACAGCGCATACAGGTCGGTGCGCTTCGACAGCGCGTAATCCGCGCCGAGGTTGACCTGGTTGTAGTGCGCGGAAGCCGGGCCCGTCAGCGACGTGTAGTTGTAGCCGACGCCCGCGCGCAGCGCCGGCGAGAACTGCCAGTTGAAGAACGCCGAGCCGTTGTTGAACTTCGCGTTCTGGCTGAACGCCGACAGCGTGTCCGCGCCGTACTGCGTGTTCGAATACGCGAGGCCGAAGGTTGCCGGCCCGGCCACGTACTGGCCGGCCACGCGCACGATCTGGATCGACTTCGCGCTCGAGAAGCCCTGGTTGATCACGGTATTGAACAGCGTGTCCGAACTGCTCGACCACGTGCGCACGCCGTTCGCGACCGTCGTGCCGCCGTTCGCGTAGAAGAAGCCGGCGCCGAGCGACAGCGGTCCGTTCGCGTAGCTCGCGCCGAAGCTGTACGTGCGGCCGTTGCCGGTCGAGCCCGCGACGCCGCCGAAGCCGTACAGCGCCGCGAACTGGAAGCCCGAGATCAGCGGGCTCGTGTACTTCACCGAGTTGCTGACGCGCAGGCTGTTGTCGTAGTTGTCGAGGTCGCCCGGCGTCGCGAACACGCCGCCGAAATAGTTGTCCTGCGTGAGGCCCTGTACGAGATCGACGACCGGGTCGTACTGGCGGCCGAGCGTCACGGTGCCGTACGTGCTGCTCGCGAGGCCGACGACGGCCTTGCGGCCGAATTCGCGCTGGCCCTGGCCGAGCGCGCCGGTGCCGATGTTGAAGCCGTTCTCGAGCTGGAACAGCGCGGACAGGCCGCTGCCGAGATCCTCGATCCCGCGCAGCCCCCAGCGGCTGCCCGACAGGTTGCCGCTGCTGAACTTGACGAGGCTCGACGCGTTGCTGCCGTTCGCGTTCTGCGCGTTGTGCACGTAGGCGATGCCCGCGTCGGTGATGCCGTACAGCGTGACGCTGCTTTGCGCGTGCGCGCCGGCTGCGACGAGCGCGGCCGGCAGTGCGAGCAGCGCGAATGACCGGATTCGTTGCATGGTTGGATTCCCCCGTTGGTCGATTGGTCTGACGAGTCGGTGAACGATACGGACGGCACATCGTCAAGGGAACCAATAAATTGTCGAATCGTTATGAGGCGGTACGGCGATGGGTGCGCGCGCAACGGGCTGGCCGCCTACGCGTCGTGCCGCCGCGATGCGTTCCGCAGGACGAGCGTCATCAGTTGACGCCGCGACTCGACGCCGAGCTTCGCGAACGCGCGCTTCGCGTACGTGTCGATGGTCGACGTCTTGAGCCCCATCGATTGCGCGATCGCGGCCGACGTCATGCCCTGGATGAACGACGCGCACACGTGCATCTCGCGCGCGGTCAGCCGCTCCTGCCATTCGGGCAGCCATTGCGCGACGAGGTCGAGATCGAGCGCGTCGCGCGGCGCGTCGTCGGCGGAGATCGCGCCGAGCAGCCGCTTGTGCGCGGACGCCATCGGCAGCACGACCTGCGACAGCTGCTTCAGCAGGCTCAGCTCCTTCAGCGAGAACGGCGGCAGCCGCCGCGAGCGCGCGATCGAGATCGAGTAGCGCGTGCCGCCCGTCACGCCCGCGATCACGCATTCGTCGTGAATGTCGCCGGCGTCGAAGAACAGGTGCCGGAGTTCGCTCGCGACGCGCTGCGCGGACACCTGCAGCAGCTGCACGTCGCTTTCGGTTTCGATCGCCGCGTACGTCGCATCGTCGCTCGCGTAGCTGCGGTAGTAGTGGCGCATCACCTGAGCGACCAGCTCGGGCTCGCGGCCGAAGCTGCCGATCCAGCCGACGTTGCGCCGGCCCGGTGCCGCGCCGCGTTCGTAGTCGAGATGCACGGCGTCGAAGTCGACGTAGCGCACGAGCGTGTCGTAGACGGCGCGCATGAACTGTGGCGTCCCGACCGTTTGCGCGATATCGCCCAGCGTTTCGGTCACGAACGCGACGTGGCTCAGCGGGAGATCGGGGGCGGGCAGCGCAGCGCTCATGGCGTCGGGTGTCGAAGATTTCAGGTGGCGCTACAGGTATCACGAATATTTTCGACTGCCTACGCGGGAATCTACCCAAACGGCCCGAAACGACGTCGCCGTTTGTCCCGGTTTTCGGGACTGACGGTGCGGGCCGTGATCTCTACATTGCCCCTTGTGCTGAACACCGCTTGACGGCGTTGACGCGAGTCCGGATCCGGACCGGGCGCAACGGCCGATCCCCATCACAAGGAGAATCCCCATGCGTATCCGTATCCGTCGTCAACCGGCCTTGCGCGCCGCGCTCGTCGCGTCGGCGGTGCTGGCCCTCGCGGCCAGCCTGTCCGCCCGCGCGGGCGACACCAACCTGAACGTGTACAACTGGTCGGAGTACGTCGCGAAGGACACGGTGCCCAACTTCGAGAAGCAGTCGGGCATCAAGGTGCGCTACGACAGCTACGACAGCGACGATACGCTGCAGACGAAGCTGCTCGCGGGCAGCTCGGGCTACGACATCGTCGTGCCGACGTCGAACTATCTCGCGCAGCAGATCCAGGCCGGCGTGTACCAGAAGCTCGACAAGTCGAAGCTGCCGAACCTCGCGAACCTCGACCCGGTGCTGATGAAGATGATCGCGAAGGCCGACCCCGGCAACCAGTACGGCGTGCCGTGGGCGTGGGGCACGACGGGGATCGGCTACAACGTCGAGGCCGTGCGCAAGCGGCTCGGCGACAGCGCACCGACCGACAGCTGGGCATTGCTGTTCGACCCGGTGAACGCGGCGAAGCTGAAAGGCTGCGGCATCTCGCTGCTCGATGCGCCGGACGCCGCGTTCGCGGCGGCGCTGCAGTACATGGGCAAGGATCCGGAGAGCAAGAATCCGGCCGACTACCAGGCCGCCTACGACGTGCTGAAGAAGATCCGCCCGTACGTGACGCAGTTCAGCTCGGCCGGCTATGCGGACGATCTCGCGAACAACGACGTGTGCGTCGTGCTCGGCTGGTCGGGCGACGTGAGCATCGCACGGCGGCGCACGCTGGACGCGAAGCGGTCGTACGAGATCCGCTACGTGAATCCGAAGGAAGGCGGCCTGCTGTGGTTCGACGTGATGGCGATCCCGAAGGACGCGCCGCATCCGGAAGCCGCGCTGAAGTGGATCAACTACATCGAGGATCCGAAGACCAACGCGGCGATCACGAACGAGATCTTCTATCCGAGCGCCAACAAGGCCGCGCGCGCATTCGTGACGCCGGCGATCGTGCAGGACCCGAGCGTCTACCTGTCCGACGCGACGATCGCGAAGACGTCGCTCGCGATGCCGAGAAGCGCCGACATCGCGCGGATGCAGAACCGTCTGTGGCTGCAGCTGAAGTCGGGCGGTTGACGGAGACGACGATGATCCAGACGCTCCCCGCTGCCCCGGCCGTGGCCGGTGCACGCCATGACGCGGGCGCCTTCGTGCGCATCGAGAACGTCGTGAAGAAGTTCGGCGACAGCACGGCCGTCGACAACGTGAACCTGACGATCGCGAAGAACGAACTGTTCGCACTGCTCGGCAGCTCGGGCTGCGGCAAGTCGAC
>JAIRVP010000042.1 GCA_031253835.1 Burkholderia sp.
TTGTACATGTGCTTGAGCGCGGCCTTCGTCGTCAGGAACGCGCCGTCGACGTGGATCGCCTGCATCTTCTTCCAGTCGGAGAACGAATAGTTCTCGATCGGGTTGACGATCTGGATGCCTGCGTTCGACACGAGGATGTCGACCGAGCCGAATGCTTCGGCCACCTTGTCGATGCCGCTGTTCACGGCTTCCTCGTTCGTCACGTCCATCGCGACGCCGATCGCCTTGCCGCCTGCCTTGTTGATCTCGTCGGCGACCGCATTTGCGCCGTCCTGGTTCAGGTCGGCGATCGCGACGGCCGCGCCTGCCTTGGCGAGCTCGAGTGCGATTTCCTTGCCGATGCCGCTCGCGGCGCCCGTGACGACTGCGGTCTTGCCGTTCAGATCTGCTGCCATGTCCGTCTCCTCCCGTTATCGGATCGAAAAAGTACGTGCCGGCCGCCTCGACGTTCGTCGCAAGATCGACGCGGCGGGCCAGCCGTCATTGTGCACGATCGGCCCCGCCGTTCGCGCGCAAAACGTCTAAGCTTAAGGTCGGTTCCGTCACGCAGGAGATTCGCATGCACTATCGACGACTAGGCCGCTCCGGCCTGCAGATCAGCGCGCTTTCGCTCGGCTCGTGGGTCACCTACGGCAACCAGGTCGACCAGCGGGTCGCGCGCGAATGCCTCGCCGCGGCGCGCGACGCGGGCGTCAATTTCTTCGACAACGCCGAGGTCTACGCCGGCGGCAAATCCGAGGAAATCATGGGCCACGCGCTCAAGTCGCTCGACTGGCCGCGTGTCAGCTATATCGTGTCGACGAAATTCTTCTGGGGGCTTGCCGAAGCGCCGAACCAGTATCACACGCTGAACCGGAAATACCTGTTGAACGCCATCGACAGCTCGCTGCGCCGGCTCCAGCTCGACTATGTCGACCTCGTCTATTGCCATCGCCCCGATCCGGACACGCCGATCGAGGAAACCGTCTGGGCGATGAGCGACATGATCGCGCGCGGCAAGGCGCTGTACTGGGGCACGTCGGAATGGAGTGCCGACGAGATCCGCGCTGCGTGCGAGATCGCCGAACGGCATCACCTGCGCAAGCCCGTCGTCGAACAGCCGCAGTACAACCTGTTCCACCGCACGCGTGTCGAGCAGGAATATGCGCGGCTCTACGATGATTACGGCCTCGGTCTCACGACCTGGAGCCCGCTGGCTTCGGGCCTGCTCACCGGCAAATACCGCAACGGCGTGCCGCCCGGCAGCCGCGCGCAGTTGCAGGGGTACGACTGGATGCGCGACCGCCTGACCGATCAGGCCGCCAACGACATCGTCGAGCGGCTCGGCGGGATCGCGGCCGAGCTCGGCTGCAGCACAGGCCAGCTCGCGATCGCGTGGGTGCTCGCGAATCCGCACGTGAGTTCGGTCATCACCGGCGCGTCGCGGATCGAGCAGATCGGCGACAACATGCGCGCACTCGACGTTGCCGCGAAGCTGACGCCGGACGTGAAGCAACGCATCGAGGAGGTGGTCGGCAACGCATTCGAATAAGGCGATGCACGGCCACTCGCGTACAATACGCGGCCGCATCGGCGCCCGGCCTGACGGCCGCGCGCGATCGACCGCTTTCATCGATTCACCTTTCGTTTCAGGCAGCCCGCCATGCTCAGTTATCGTCACGGTTTTCACGCAGGCAATCACGCGGACGTGCTCAAGCACGCCGTCGTCGTCCAGCTGCTGCGCTACCTGAACAAGAAAGACAAGTCGTACTGGTACATCGACACGCACGCAGGCGCCGGCGTGTACTCGCTGCGCGACGGCTATGCGGCGAAGACGTCGGAATTCGACACCGGCATCGGCCGGCTGTGGAACGAGAAGAACCTGCCGGAGGCGCTCGGCGAGTATATCGATGAAGTCCGCGCGCTGAACGACGATGGCGAACTGCGCTTCTATCCGGGTTCGCCGTACATCGCGTGGCGATCGATGCGCGAGCAGGACCGCATGCGCCTGTTCGAAATGCACACGACCGAAATCGACGTGCTGCGCCACAATTTCCGCGATGCGGGGCGACGCGCGATGATTTTCGCCGGCGACGGCTTCGAAGGGATCAAGGCGCTGCTGCCGCCGCCGCCGCGACGTGCACTCGTGCTGATCGACCCGTCCTACGAGGACAAGAAGGACTACGCGCGCACGGTGAGCTGCGTGACGGAATGTCTGAAGCGATTCGCGACGGGCTGCTATGCGATCTGGTACCCGCAGGTCACGCGGCTCGAGTCGCAGCGCTTTCCCGAGCAGTTGAAGCGCCTGCAGCCGAACAACTGGCTGCACCTGACGCTAACGGTATCGAATCCGCCGACGGATGGCCTGGGCCTCTACGGCAGCGGGATGTTCATTCTGAATCCGCCGTACACGCTCGCGCAGAGCATGAACGAGGCACTGCCCTATCTGGTCGAGATGCTGGGACAGGATAGCGGCGCCCGCTGTCAGATCGAGCACCGCGGCAACTGATCGGGCGACCGGCCCCCGTGACGTTACGGCTGCGGTCTCGGCGCGAGCCGCGGCTGGTTGGCCGGCTGCCCGCCCCACGCGGGCACGTTGATATACGGTGCGACGAACAGCGGAACCGACGTGTTCGGCGCCTGCCCGGCCGGGGCGCGCATGCCCGCCGGCTCGACGATCGGCTCCGACGACAACGGTGCAGTCTGCAACACCAACCCGCCCTTGCCGTCCTGGATACCGCGTTGCGTATCGAGAACCAGCGGTTTGGACGACGTCGCGGCGCTGGCCGCGAGGCCATGGACAAGCACGGCCGCGCCCAGAACGAGACGCGCGCGGGCACTGCGACGCACATCGAGACGCAAACGCATGATTGTGTCCTTCACGATGAAAAGCAGGCCCATACCATAGCGCTGCACTGACGATTTCGCCAGATCCGGCGCACAAAAAAACAAAGCCCCGTCAAATACGGGGCTTGCTTATCGCTAGGTGCCACACGGCACCTGACGGTGACTCCGATTACAGCGAGTAGCCGTTGGTTTCCAGCGAGCGGATGCGGCTCTCGAGCTGGACGATGTCCGACGACGTGGCGAGGTAAGCCTCACGGCGCTCACGTTCTGCGGATTCGAACCAGTTGCTCAGCTTTTCGACGATGTAGGCAATCATGACATTCTCCAAGGAAGAGGGACCCCTGGTGAACCGAGATTCAGGGATTTCCCGTATAGGGTTATCCCGAATTATAGCGATGCCGCACCAAGATGCTAGTGAAATACTTGCATGGAAACCATTCCAAATCGGAATGAACAATCGCCAAATGACCCTAACCTGTTGATTTTTATAGATATTGAATCCGAGCCCATTTTGAGGCTCGAGTACACGCACTAATTTGGTTCACCGACGGGGTCGGCCAGGCGCGCCAAAATCGGGCATTCGGGTCGCCCGTCACCATGGCAGTGCGCGGCCAGGTCGGCCAGCGTGTCGCGCATGTCGCTCAGCTCCGCGATGCGTTTGTCGAGTTCGGCCACGTGCTCGAGGGCGATCGACTTCACTTCGGCGCTCGCGCGCGAGCGATCCTGCCAGAGCATCAGCAGCTTGCGGATGTCCTCGACGAGAAAGCCAAGCCGCCGGGCCTGACGGATGAAGCGCAGGATATGGATTTCATCCGCGCCGTAGATCCGGTAGCCGGCGTCGGTACGCTTGCTCGGGGCAAGAAGGCCAACCTGTTCGTAGTACCGGATCATTTTTGCGCTGACTCCGGATTCGCGCGACGCGTCGCCGATATTCATTCCCTGCCCTCTCCATCAAACCCCGGTTTCGACCGTGAACGTCGACGAATGTCATCGCCGACGACATGTCGATCGTATCAAATCATGCGGTTTCGTTCCGCGATCGGAGTTGGCAACAGGATGGAAGGTGGGCGGATCTGGCGGACGGTGACGAGACGCGAAGAGTCGAGCACCTTTCGGCCGCTCTACCTGCATTTCCGTCGCCGAAATGCAAAAACCCCCGCCTTTCGGGCGGGGGTTTCTGGCTTAGGGAGCCTGACGATTACCTACTTTCACACGGGAATCCGCACTATCATCGGCGTAGAGTCGTTTCACGGTCCTGTTCGGGATGGGAAGGGGTGGGACCGACTCGCTATGGTC
>JAIRVP010000057.1 GCA_031253835.1 Burkholderia sp.
TTCACGAAATAGCCCGACTGCGGCCGGCTTTCGAGCAGCCCGCGGCTTTCCAGCAGCAGATACGCATGCAGCACGGTCGTGATGCTGATCCGGTGCTGCTGGCTCGCCTGCCGCACCGAGGGCACGCGATCGCCGTGTCGATATACGCGTTGCCGGATGAGTCTCTCTATGTCGTTTGCAAATTTCTCGTAGAGCTTCATCCGCCTCGCCCCGCCAGCGGTGAACCGGCCTGCGATGCGTGGGCGGCACGGCCGCGCCGACACACGAAGCCGGATAGCCGTGCGCGGGCGCGGGTGTCCCGGTGCGAACCTCGTCCGTTATCGAAATTGAAGGCGGATAGCAATGCGAATCTCATCAAGACAAGGTTCGGCATCCTACTGCGTCATTTCGACGAATGTAAGTGACAGTTTGGCGAGGAAACGTCAAATCCGGCGCGTGTGGTGAACAGATGCACACCCGACGACGCGGGCCTGCACGGGCCCGCGTGCACTCACGCGTCGTCGACGTTGTCCGCGTAGTGGTCGATCGCAACCTTGCACTCGTCGAACACCACCGTCAGCAGCGCGATGTCGTTCGCCTCGACCCACTTGCGGATCTGCAGGAACTGGCCGGTGCCGAGATCGGCGAGGCGGCCCGGATCGTCGGTCGTCACGTCGACGGCCGCGATCGCGCGCTTGCCGTTGCCGGGCAGCGGCGCCAGCGTCGCCGCGATGTCGAAGCGCCGGTACGATTTATCGATGCGCATGCGGTTCTCCCGAAGCAGTTCGAAAAGGGTGGGCTCAATCGAGCGTCTGGCGGAAGACCTTGCCGCCGAATCCCGTCACGACGTTGTCGACCGAGAACGGCGTGTCCTCCTTCGCCTCGACGATGACCGCGACGCTGCCGGGCGCGAGCCGCGCGGCCACCGCCTCGACGAAGGTGCCGTCGAGCAGCGCATTGCCGGCCGCATCCGCGAGGATGCCGGCGCCCGCGCCCGCCGCCATGCCGGTGACCACGCCGAGCGGCCCGGCCAGCAGGCCGAGCAGGCCGCCCGCGATCGCGCCGATCACGCCGCCCTTGAACGGCCGCGATTCGGCCGCGAGCACCGCGAGCTTGCCGGCCGCGTCCTTCTCGACGACGACGCCGTTCTCGATGTGGAATCCTTCATTCTTCTCCGACAGCGCCTCGAAATCGTTCACGGCCTGATGGGCCGTGTCGACGCTGCCGAACACGGCGACGATCAGTTGCTGGGTCATTCGACACCTCGCTCGGTTGGATAATCAGGTACAGCCGCTGCAACGCGTGCGGCATGCCGGCGTTCCCATTCAGATACCGGTTGCCGCGATGCGCGCACGGGCCGCATCGGCATACCCATGCGCGGCCGCCTGCTGCAGCCCGGCGACCGACGCTGCGCGCTGCAATTCGACGGCCTGTGTCGTTGCGACGGATTGCGGGTTCATGCAACACCTCCTGCGTAAACATGGGACGGGCGCAAGCATCGTGCCGCTTGCCGGTTACCTGCGTGCGTGCACGTCGTCCTCGACATCGTCGACGTCGGCCGGGAAACGATGCTGGCCGAAACTGAGGATCAGCACGCCCACCGCGAGCAGCACGATCCCGAAGGTCGTCATCAGCATCCGCTCGGGGCTGTCGGTCGCGCCGCGCAGGATCAGGTCGCGTGCGAGCGACGTCATCGCAATGAACAGAGGAAACCGCACCGGCAGCCGGCCGAGCCGCAGGTAGCGCACGTCCATTGCGAGCACTTCCAGATACAGGAACATCAGCAGCAGGTCGGTCAGCGACACCTCGCCCGCGAGCACGACCTTCCACGCTTCCTGCGTCATCGCGAACGCGGTCGCGAGCCCGATCACGATCAGCCCGGCCAGTTCGGCCGCGTGAAGGAAGTGACCGAAACGGCGACGGATGCGCTCGGCCGGCGAACGGGAAACGGTAGACGTATTCAAGGCGACAGTCGGTGTGAGGGTGCGTAAGCGGCGCCGGGCGGCGGGAAATCGGGGCAATGCGCGGGGCAATGCACGGGGCAATGCGCAGGGTCATGCACGGCGTCGCATGCTTCCGGCGCAGGCACATGAGCCGCACCGGTCGCCTGCTCGACCGCGGACAGCGTGCGGCGGCAGCACACGTGGAACGCATCGCCTGCATCGGTGCAGGCGACGTCGTCGTGCTCGCGGCACAGCAGCAGGCGGCAGCCGAGATACCGTTCGAGCGCGTCGATCCGGTCGCTCACCTGCGCCTCGCCGAGCTTCAGTTCGGCCGCGGCGCCGGACAGGCCGCCCTGCTCGACCACCGCGACAAATACTCGCATCGCTTCCAGCAGGTTCATGGTGACGCTCCTCGTCGGCGGCGCAGCGGGACCTAATCTACTGCACGCGGCACGCACGCTCAAGAGCACAGCGCCGCAGGCGCCAGGAGTACAGCTGCGCGGGCGCCGCGCAAAATCCGGCCCTGTTTGACGCAATCGAATGACAGATTGACGATACGTGTTCCAAAGACCCGCTGAAGCTGCTAGATTGCATGCTCGACGACGTTACGCGGTGCGGGCGGGTCACGCGCCGGGCGGCCGGCCGCCGCTGCTGCGGCCCGTTGCGCGATACCCGCGCAACGTCCTTCATCCGCATGTCACAAAGAGAACAGTCGCATGACACAGTTCAACCGTTCGCCTTCGCGCGCCGCGGCAGCCGCGGCCCGTCCGTCCCGACATGACTGACCGGCAGGCCGCGATGCAGACTCCTCCCCCGCTCTCCCAGGCCGTTCACAGCACGATCACGCGCAGCGCGATCTTCCTCGTGGCGACGATCAATCCCGGTGCCGATCACGCCGACACGATTCGTTCATGGTGCGGCGACATCGCCGCGCTCGTGCGCTCGGTCGGCAAGCGCGTGCCGGGCGGCAACCTCACGTGCGTCTGCGGCTTCGGCGCCGACGCGTGGGATGCGCTGTTCGGCGATCCGCGCCCCGCGTCGCTGCATCCGTTCCGCGAATTCGGCGCCGGCCAGCGCGTCGCGGTCGCGACGCCCGGCGACATCCTGCTGCACATCCGCGCCGAAGCGATGGACCTGTGCTTCGAACTCGCGACCCAGCTGCTCGGCGCGCTCGGCGCTGCGGTGACCGTCGTCGACGAGGTGCACGGCTTCCGCAATTTCGACCAGCGCGCGATGATCGGCTTCGTCGACGGCACCGAGAACCCGGAAGGCCGCGAGGCGGTCGACTTCACGGTGATCGGCGACGAGGACGCAGCATTCACGGGCGGCAGCTACGTGATCGTGCAGAAGTACCTGCACGACATGGCCGGCTGGAACGCGCTCGCGGTGGAGACGCAGGAACGCATCATCGGCCGCACCAAGCTCGCCGACATCGAGCTCGCGCCGGACGTGAAGCCGTCGTGCTCGCACAGCTCGCTGACCACGCTCGACGAAGACGGCCAGGAAGTGAAGATCCTGCGCGACAACATGCCGTTCGGGCGCCCGGGCGCCGGCGAATTCGGCACCTATTTCATCGGCTATGCGCGCTCGCCGGCGCCGATCGAGCAAATGCTCGAGAACATGTTCGTCGGCCGCCCGCCGGGCAATTACGACCGCCTGCTCGACTACAGCCGCGCGGTCACCGGCTCGCTGTTCTTCGTGCCGTCGGCCGACCTGCTCGAAGCGCTCGCCGACCGCGCGGCGCCGGCCGCCGACGCCGCACCACCCGAATCCTCGTCGTCCGCGCCGCATCGCGACGGCTCGCTGAAAATCGGCTCGCTGAAAGGAACCCAAACCTATGAATAACCTGCACCGCGAACTCGCCCCGATCTCGTCGTCCGCCTGGGAGCAGATCGAGGAGGAAGTGGCGCGCACCTTCAAGCGCTCGGTGGCCGGCCGCCGCGTCGTCGACGTCGATGGCCCCGAAGGGCCCGAACTGTCGGCCGTCGGCACCGGGCACCTGCTGGAGGTTGCCGCGCCGCGCGAGCACGTGAGCGCACGGCTGCGCGAAGTCCGCACGATCGTCGAGCTGACGGTGCCGTTCGAACTGAGCCGCGAGGCGATCGACAGCGTCGAGCGCGGCGCGCGCGACGCCGACTGGCAACCGGCGAAGGAAGCCGCGCAGCGGCTCGCGTTCGCCGAGGACAACGCGATTTTCGACGGCTACCAGGCGGCCGGCATCGTCGGCATCCGCGAAGGCACGTCGAACCGCAAGCTCACGCTGCCGGCGGACGTCAGCGCGTATCCGGACGCGATCAGCGACGCGCTCGAGGCGCTGCGCCTGGCCGGCGTCGACGGCCCGTACTCGGTCGTGCTCGGGTCGGACGCCTACACCGCGCTCAGCGAAGCGCGCGACCAGGGCTATCCGGTCCTCGGCCATATCAAACGCATCGTCAGCGGCGAGATCATCTGGGCGCCGGCGATCAGCGGCGGCTGCGTGCTGTCCATGCGCGGCGGCGACTACGAGTTGCACCTCGGGGAAGACGTATCGATCGGCTACACGAGCCATAGCGACAAGGGCGTCCGCCTGTACCTGCGCGAAACGTTAACGTTCCTGATGCTGACGAGCGAGGCATCGGTGGCCGTGGCGCCGCAGGTCGGCACGGCGGCCTGAGCGCGGTTGCCCGCGCGCGATGCTCCGAACCCGGGCGTCGCGCGCGACCGGCCGCACTGCCGGCCGCATGTTCGTCGCCGATCGATCCCATCTTGCATGGAGAGAGTCATGAGCGATACGAATGATGCATTGCAGGCGCTGCAAGCGTCGGTCGACACGTTGAAGCAGACCGTCGACGCGAACGCGGGCAGCCAGGCCGGCGACACCGCCGTGCTGTTTACCGTCGTGTCGCTGATGCTGGCCGAGTTGCCGCCCGACACACGCAACCTGATCGAGGATTCGTTCTCCGTCTGGGCCAATGGTCTGCCGAATGCGGCATTGTCGACCGACGTGAAGCAGATCGCCCGGCAGCGGCTCGCGATGAAACTCTCCGACTGATCGCGGTTCCCCACGGTTGCGCCATGTCCGGCCCGATCCGTGCAACCCGCCCTCTCCTTCGCCGGCCCCACGGCACGCATCGGTTGCGGTGCGTGTACGGGCGGACGTAACCGGTTCGCACACGCCACCGGTGTGCGCGTGATGCCGCGCGCCCCCCTTCGCAGCACCGTCCGACCACCCGCGCCCGGCCCCCTGCGCGCCGATGTCGCACCGCGCGCCGTTCGCGTTCCGCTTGCCCCCGCTTCCGCGCACCGCCTCCCCCGCCCGCCGCACACGCCCGCGCCACCGCGCGCGCGCCCGTCTGTACTCCTTGGCACCCGCGTACGCATCGATGTGAGGGTGCAATTCACGGCCGGTCCGGCGCGGAACTGTGTCTTGGATGGCTCTCGCCGATTCGCTATTTTGAACGCAGTCGAAGCGATGCCGTGGGCTCCTCGCAGCACTCGCGCTTCCCGCCCCGACCGCGACCGTGCGCCACGCCGGCGTGCGCTGCGCGACCGTACCGGCGCGGCACGCGCGCCGCCGCGCCGCGCGTCGTGTGTGCGCGGTCGGGACGCGCGAGCGCCGCACCGCATCGGGACTTCACCCTTCGACCCACCTTCACCGACAGGAGCCAGACCACCATGCCCGCACTTTGCGATATCTGCCACGCCCGGCCGGCCGTCGCGCGCGCAACCGTGATGCAGGACGGCGAGCGCAAGACGATCTCGATCTGCGATTACCACTTCCGTCAGCTGATGCGGCATCAGAGCATGCTGAACCCGTTCGATTCGCTGCTGGGCGGCGGCGGCTCGTCGTCGCTGTTCGGCGAGCCCGGCGACGAATCGCCGCTCGCCGCCGAGATTCCGCGCGAATCGGTCGACCCGACCGACGCGTTCAGCGAACAGACGCTCGAACTGCTGCAGCGCGCGGCCGAGAAGGCGCACGAGTTGCGCCGCAGCGAGCTTGACTCCGAGCACCTGCTGTACGCGCTCGCGGACACCGACGTATGCGCCGCGCTGCTGAAGGAACTGAAGCTGTCGCCGCAGGACATCAAGTCGTATATCGACGAGCACGCGCACACCGGTACGGCCGACCCTGACGCGCCGCTCGACAAGCTGTCGATCTCGCCGCGCGTGAAGAAGGCCGTGCAGTACGCGTTCCAGGCGTCGCGCGATCTCGGCCACTCGTATATCGGCCCCGAGCACCTGCTGATCGGGCTCGCGTCGGTGCCGGACAGCATCGCCGGCACGCTGCTGAAGAAATACGGCGTGACGCCCGAGGCGCTGCGCCAGAAAGTCGTGAAGGTGGTCGGCAAGGGTGCCGAGGACGGCCGCGTCGACGCGCCGACCGGCACGCCGAACCTCGACAAGTTCGGCCGCGACCTCACCGCGATCGCACGCCAGGGCAAGCTCGACCCGGTGCTCGGCCGCGCGCAGGAAATCGAGAGCACGATCGAGGTGCTCGCGCGCCGCAAGAAGAACAACCCGGTGCTGATCGGCGAGCCGGGCGTCGGCAAGACGGCGATCGTCGAAGGGCTCGCGCAGCGCATCGTCAACGGCGACGTGCCCGAGGTGCTGCGCGACAAGCGGCTCGTCGAAGTCAACATCAACTCGATGGTGGCCGGCGCGAAGTATCGCGGCGAATTCGAGGAGCGCGCGAAGCAGCTGATCGACGAAGTCACTGCGAAGCAGGACGAACTGATCCTGTTCATCGACGAGCTGCATACGATCGTCGGCGCGGGCCAGGGCGGCGGCGAAGGCGGCCTCGACATCGCGAACGTGCTGAAGCCCGCGCTCGCGCGCGGCGAGCTGAGCCTGATCGGCGCGACGACGCTCAATGAATACCAGAAGTACATCGAGAAGGATGCGGCGCTCGAACGGCGCTTCCAGCCCGTGTTCGTGCCGGAGCCGAGCGTCGAGCAGACGATCGTGATCCTGCGCGGGCTGCGCGACAGCCTCGAGGCGCACCACCAGGTGACGTTCTCCGACGACGCGTTCGTCGCGGCCGCCGAGTTCGCGGACCGCTACATCACGTCGCGCTTCCTGCCCGACAAGGCGATCGACCTGATCGACCAGGCCGCCGCGCGCGTGCGGATCGGCGCGACGTCGCGCCCGGTCGACATCCAGGAAGGCGAGGCGCAGATCGCGCAGCTGAAGCGCGAGCAGGACTACGCCACGTCGCGCAAGCGCTTCGACCAGGCGAAGCAGTTCGAGGAGCAGATCACCGAGAAGCAGAAGGCCGTCGACGAGATGATGGAGGCGTGGCAGCGCAAGACCGGCTCCGAGACGCTCGAAGTGACCGTCGAATCGGTGGCCGAAGTCGTGTCGCGCCTGACCGGCATCCCGGTCTCCGAACTCACGCAGGAAGAGCGCCAGAAGCTGCTGCAGATGGAAGAGCAGCTGCGCGAACGCGTGGTCGGCCAGAGCGATGCGGTAGTCGCCGTCAGCGACGCCGTGCGGCTGTCGCGCGCGGGGCTCGGCCAGACGCACCGGCCGATCGCGACGTTCCTGGTCCTCGGGCCGACGGGTGTCGGCAAGACCGAGCTCGCGAAGGCACTGGCCGAGACCGTGTTCGGCGACGAGCAGGCGATCATCCGCATCGACATGTCCGAGTACATGGAGCGGCACGCGGTCGCGCGGCTGATCGGCGCGCCGCCCGGCTACGTCGGCTACGACGAAGGCGGCCAGCTCACCGAGCGCGTGCGGCGCCGCCCGTACAGCGTGATCCTGCTCGACGAGATCGAGAAGGCGCATCCGGACGTCTACAACGTGCTGCTGCAGGTGTTCGACGACGGCCGGCTGACCGACGGCAAGGGCCGCGTGGTCGACTTCAGCAACACGATCATCATCGCGACGAGCAACCTCGGCGCGGCGATCATCATGGACAACCTCACGCAGCCGGAAGCCGCGCGCAAGACCGACAAGGCCGTGCGCGAGGAGCTGATGCAGGTGCTGAAGGGCCATTTCCGCCCCGAGTTCCTGAACCGGATCGACGAGGTGATCGTCTTCCACGCGCTGTCGAAGGACAACATCCGCTCGATCGTGCAGATCCAGCTCGACCGCGTGGTGCGTACGGCCGCCGCGCAGGACATCACGCTCGTGATGGGGAGCGCGCTCGTCGATCACCTGACCGAAGTCGGCTACCAGCCGGAGTTCGGCGCGCGCGAGCTGAAGCGCCAGATCCGCCAGACCATCGAAACGAAGCTCGCGAAGGAAATCCTCGCCGACCGGCTGAAATCGGGCGACCGGTGCGAAGTCGACTTCGACAAGGACAGCGACGAAGTGAAGTTCAACACGCTCGCCGCGCCGGAAGCGAAAGACACGAAGGACGCGAAGAAGGACGCCGACGGCAAGGCCAAGCCGAACGGCAAGGCCGCCAAGGCATCCGGCGACGCGAAGGCGGACGACACGCCCGCCGACGCACCGCCGCCCGCGGCGAAATCCGGCAAGAAGTCGTCCGGCGCGAAGAAGGACGCGCATTAAAAAACGCGTGCCCTGCAGCCCGGGGCACGCATGACCGGCTCCGTCCACCGGACGGAGCCGCCCCACGCCGCGACATGGCGCAACCGAGCCGCCCGCACCGGGCCCGGCTCTTGGAGATTCACATGACAAATCGACGCGAAGTGCCAGGCATCAGGAAGTACGATGGGCCCGCCGGCGGTTGGGGCGCGCTTCGCGCGACAGCCGATGCGGTGCGTACGCAGATGGAAACCATCGAGGCGCCGATCGTGCTGATGCGGACCAACCAGCCCGACGGCTTCGACTGCCCCGGCTGTGCGTGGCCGGACAAGGAACACAAGTCGACCTTCCAGTTCTGCGAGAACGGCGCGAAGGCCGTCACGTGGGAAGCGACGACCAAGCGCGTGCCGCCCGAGTTCTTCGCGGCGAACACCGTGTCGTCGCTGCTGCGCATGTCGGACTACGAACTGGAGAACATGGGCCGGCTCACGCATCCGCTCGTCTACGACCGCGCGACCGACACGTTCCGCGCGATCGAATGGGACGACGCGTTCGCGCGCATCGGCGAAGTGCTGCGCGCACTGCCGCCCGAGCAGGTCGAGTTCTACACGTCGGGCCGCGCGTCGAACGAAGCCGCGTACCTGTACCAGCTGTTCGCGCGCGAGCTCGGCACCAACAACTTCCCCGACTGCTCGAACATGTGCCACGAGCCGACCAGCGTCGGCCTGCCGCAGTCGATCGGCATCGGCAAGGGCACCGTATCGCTGGAGGATTTCGACCACTGCGAGCTGATCATCTCGATCGGCCACAACCCCGGCACCAACCACCCGCGGATGATGGGCACGCTGCACGAGTGCTCGCGCCGCAACGTGCCGATCATCGTGTTCAACCCGCTGCGCGAACGCGCGCTCGAGCGCTTCGCCGATCCACAGGACATGATCGAGATGGCGTCGTTCGGCTCGACGCGGATCGCATCGACGTACTACCAGGTCGACGCAGGCGGCGACGCGGCCGCGCTGAAGGGCATCATGAAGGCACTGCTGCAGCTCGAGGCCGAGCGCGGCGACGTGCTCGACCGCGACTTCATCGCGCAGCACACCAACGGCTTCGACGCGTTCTCGGCCGATCTCGAAGCCACGTCGTGGGACGACATCGAACGCGCAAGCGGCCTCAGCCAGGCGCAGCTCGAACAGGTCGCGCTCGCGTACGCGAAGTCGAACGCGACCATCATCACGTACGGGATGGGCGTCACGCAGCACAACAAGGGCACCGCGACCGTGCGCCTGATCGCCGACCTGCTGCTGATGCGCGGCAACATCGGCAAGCCCGGCGCCGGCGTGTGCCCGCTGCGCGGCCATTCGAACGTGCAGGGCAACCGCACGGTCGGCATCACCGAGAAGCCATCGGCCGAATTCCTGAAAAAGATCGAGGACGTGTGCGGCTTCACGCCGCCCGCGCATCACGGGCACGACGCCGTGCAGGCGATGCAGGCGATGATCGACGGCACCGCGAAGGCGCTGCTGTGCCTCGGCGGCAACTTCGCGGTCGCGCTGCCCGATCCGGAGCTGTCGTTCCCCGCGATGGCGAAGCTCGACCTGAGCGTGCATCTCGGCACGAAGCTGAACCGTTCGCACCTGCTGGTCGGCAAGGAAACCTTCCTCCTGCCGGTGCTCGGCCGCACCGAGCTCGACATGCAGGCCACCGGCCGCCAGTCGATTACCGTCGAGGATTCGATGTCGATGGTCCACGCGTCGGCCGGCAAGCTCAAGCCCGCGTCCGACCAGTTGCGCTCGGAGCCCGCGATCGTCGCGGGGATCGCGCATGCGACGCTGCCGAACAGCAAGGTCGCGTGGCTCGACCTGATCGCCGACTACGACCGCATCCGCGACCTGATCGACCGCACGGTGTCCGGCTTCGAGGCGTTCAACGAGCGCATCCGCACGCCGGGCGGCTTCCGGCTGCCGCTGCCGCCCACCGAGCGCGTGTGGCCGACGCCGACCGGCAAGGCGATGTTCTCGGTCTACAAGGGCGTGAAGGAGGACGCTGACGTGCTCGGCGCCGAGCAGGTGCTGCGGCTGATCACGCTGCGCAGCCACGACCAGTACAACACGACGATCTACGGGCTCGACGACCGCTATCGCGGCGTGTTCGGACGGCGTGACGTGCTGTTCATGAACGCGGCCGACCTCGCGAAGTACGGGCTCGAACACGGCGACCTCGTCGACATCGAGACGGTCGCCGCGTCGGGCCGCACGCTGCGCCTCGAGAAGATCACCGCGATCGAGTACGACATCGCGCCGGGGTCGGTCGGCGCGTACTACCCGGAAGCGAACGTGCTCGTGCCGCTCGACTACATCGACAAGGAAAGCGGCACGCCGTCGTACAAGTCGGTGCCGGTGCGCGTCGCGCGCTCGGCGGTCGTTTGACGAGCGGGCAGGCGTGCGGTGCGTAGCTCGCCGCGCGCCTGCCCGGTTCCTTCCCTCGGCCGCCGCTGCGCCACCGCGGCCCTCCCCTTCCTTTAACGCGCTGCCGTCGGCGGCAGATGCGCACCGCCCTGCCGGCGCCGATACGCGCTGTCGCGCGTCGCGAGCCAGTAGTACAGCGGCGACGTCAGCAGCAATCCCACGACCCACGACAGGTCCGCACCACCCAGGTGCGCGGGAATCGGGCCCGCATACATCGGCGTGTTCATGAACGGAATCTGCACGAGGATGCCGATCGCATACGCGAGCAGCGCCTGCGGATTGAAGCGGCCGTAGATCCCGCCGTCCGCCATGAAGATCGACTTGATGTCGTACTTTCCCTTGTGGATCACGTAGAAGTCGATCAGGTTGATCGCCGTCCACGGCACCAGCACGACGAGCAGCGCGAGCACGAGATCGACGAGGTTGCCGACGAAGTTCGTCGATGCGCCGATCGCCGCGTAGCAGCATGCGACGAAGATCACGACCGACACCGCCGCGCGCGCCCGCGCGGTCGGAATCCACTTGTATGCGAACGTCTGCACCGACGTGATCACCGCGAGCACCGCGCCGTACAGGTTCAGCGCGTTGTGGCTGATCACGCTCAGCAGGAACAGCACGAGCATCAGCGGGCCGAGCGGGCCCGTCGCCTGCTTGACGGCATCCATCGTGTCCGCGCCGGCCGGCACCGCGAGCACCGCGACCGCGCCGAAGATGAACGCGAGCGTCGAGCCGATCGTGCAGCCGAGATAGGTCGCCCAGAACGTCGACGCGACGCCGACGTTTTCCGGCAGATAGCGTGAATAGTCCGACACGTACGGCGCGAACGCGATCTGCCACAACGCCGACAGCGACACCGTCGCGAGCCAGCCCGCGAAGTTGAAGCCGCCGCGCGTCAGGAAATCGTCGGTCGTCACGTGCGTGAGGATCATCCAGAAGCCGACGACGATGCCGATGCCCAGCACCCACGTGCCGATGCGGTTCAGGATGTGGATGAACTTGTAGCCGACGATCCCGATCAGCCCCGAGCCCACCGCGCCGATCACGATGCCGACGGGCACCGGCACCGACGACGCGATGCCGTGCACCGACTTGCCGGCGAGCACGATGTTCGACGCGAAGAAGCCGACGTACATCACGGCCGCGATCACCGTGACGAGCAGCGCGCCCCACGAGCCGAACTGCGCGCGGCTCTGGATCATCTGCGGGATGCCCATCTGCGGCCCCTGCGCCGAGTGCAGCGCCATCAGCACGCCGCCGACGGCCTGGCCGACGACGATCGCGACGATGCCCCACATCAGGTTCAGGTGGAACATCTGCACGCCGAGCGCACCCGTCACGATCGGCAGCGGCGCGATGTTGCCGCCGAACCAGAGCGTGAACAGGTCGCGCACCTTGCCGTGGCGCTCCGCGGGCGGCACATAGCCGATCGTGTGCTTCTCTATCATCGGGGACGCATTGCGTTCCGCGTTCGTCATGGTGATGTCTCCTGTCCTGCGCGCCGATGCGCGCTTGCCGTGTCCGCCGGCGCGCGTCGGGGTGCGCGCCGGCAATCGGGTCCGGATACGCGAGCGACGACGCGCCGCGTGCATGCGCGGCGGTGTCGTACGAAGCGGACGATGCGCGCATGCGGGGACGGATGGCATGTCCCGCCGGCGCGTGCGTGCCGCTTCGCGATCTTCGTGATCCAGGTTGGAGACGATGGTGCGCCACGACCATCGCGGCCGGAAAATACTAAAAATATTTCCGCGACATACGAAAAAGCTCTGCAGCGGAAATTCCGGCGCCGATCGACTTCAGGTAAGGTGCTACGCGAAACCATGGACAGATTTCGCGCCGCGGCGGCACGCCGGCGCGCGTATCAGAGGTGCTTGTGGCTCACTACACTTTGCGGCAACTGAAATACTTCATCACGACGGTCGAATCGGGCAGCGTCGCCGAGGCCTCGCGTCAGCTGTTCATCGCGCAGCCGTCGATCTCCAGCGCGATCAAGGGGCTGGAGGAAAGCTTCGGCGTGAAGCTGTTCATCCGCCATCACGCACAGGGCGTGTCGCTGACGCCGAGCGGCACGCGCTTCTACCGGAAAGCGCAGGAGCTGCTGCGTATCGCGCACGAGTTCGAACAGAACGCGCTCGCCGACAATGACGTGATCACCGGGCAAATCGACATCGGCTGCTTCGAGACGGTCGCGCCGCTCTATCTGCCGCAACTGATCGCCGGCTTTCGCGAACGCTATCCGGGCGTGAACATCCGGCTGCGCGACGGCGACCAGCAGGAACTCGTGCAGGGCCTGACCTCGGGCACGTTCGATCTCGCGCTCATGTACGACCACGATCTCGACGGCACGATCGAGACCGAGCCGCTGATGCCGCCGCAGCAGCCGTACGTGCTGCTGCCGGAGAACCACCGGTTCGCGGGCCAGTCGCACGTGTCGCTGCGCGACCTGTGCGTCGAGCCGATGATCCTGCTCGACGTGCAGCCGAGCCGCACCTACTTCGTCAGCCTGTTTCACGAGCTCGGGCTCACGCCGAACATCGTGTTCGGCTCGCCGTCGATCGAGATGGTGCGCGGGATGGTCGGCCAGGGGTTCGGCTTCTCGCTGCTCGTCACGCGCCCGCATTCCGAATACACGTACGACGGCCAGCGCGTCGTGACGATCGGCCTCAGCGAAACGGTGAGTCCGTCGGGGCTCGTGAGCGCACGGCTGAGGCGCGGACAGCTCACGAAGCAGGCGCAGTCGTTCGTCGATTTCTGCCGCGAGCGGCTCGCGCAGATCGTCGCGGAATCGGCTCGATAGGAAAATGAAACACGCACGCGCCGCAGGGTGCAGTGCGTGCGTGTGGGCTGCAGGCTCAGGCCGCCGTTGAGAGATGCTCGGCCAGGCGGCCCAGCATCGCGTCGCATCCTTGCAGTTGTTCGAGCGTAACGAACTCGTCGGGCTTGTGGCCCTGGTCCATGCTGCCGGGCCCGCACACCACCGTCGGAATGCCGGCCTGCCCGAACAGCCCGCCCTCGGTGCCGAATGCGACCGTGCCGAACGCGTCGGAACCGCTCAGCATCGCGAGTAGGCGTGCGGCTTCGCTGTCCGGCGCGGTGGCCAGCCCCGGATACGCGCCCAGCGGCTGCAGTTGAATGTCGGTATCGGGCTGCACCGCGCGCATCCTCGGCAACAGTTCGGATTCCGCATAGTCCTGCAGCTTCCTCGCCACGTCGTGCGCATCGAAATCCGGCAACGCGCGCACCTCGAAATCGAACTCGCATTCGGCCGGCACGATGTTCAGCGCGCGGCCGCCCTTGATCAGCCCCGTCTGCACGGTCGAGAACGGTGGATCGAAACGGCTGTCGTGCCGCTCGGGTCGCGCAAGCGCCGCGCCGATCTCGCCGAGCCGGCCGATCAGCTTCGCCGCATAGTCGATCGCGTTGACGCCCGACGGCGCATACGCCGAGTGGCAGGCGGCGCCCTTCACATGGCAGCGCATCGCGAGCTTGCCCTTGTGACCGAGTACCGGCTTCAGTTCGGTCGGTTCGCCGATCAGGCACAGCCGCGGTCGATGCTCGCGCGCGGCCAGTGCTTCGAGCATCGGCCGCACGCCGAGGCAACCGATTTCCTCGTCGTACGAGAACGCCAGATGCACGGGCCGGCTCAGCGGCCGTGCGACGAACGCCGGAACGGCCGCGAGCACCGACGCGATGAAGCCCTTCATGTCGGCCGTACCGCGGCCGTACAGGCGGCCGTCACGCTCGGTCAGCCGGAACGGCTCGACCGTCCACGCCTGCCCGTCCACCGGCACTACGTCGGTATGGCCCGACAGCGCGATGCCGCCGCGATCGCGCGGGCCGATCGTCGCGTACAGGCTCGCCTTCGTACGTTCCGCGTTGTAGAACAGTTCGCTCTCCACACCGAAGCCGGCGAGATAGTCGCGGATGAAGCCGATCATCTCGAGATTCGACTCGCGGCTGACCGTCGCGAAACCGATCAGCCGTTCGAGCAGCGCGCGGCTCGACGTGCTCGACATCTCACTCATCGCCCGGCACTCCGTAGCTCGGCGCGGCGGTCGGGTTCAACGCGCGCGTCTGGTAGTCCTGCATCTGCGGCCGATAGGCGCGCCACAGCGCATCGAGCTGCCCGATCGGACTGCTATCGGCCCAGTCGACACGCAGGTCGACGATCGGCCAGGTCACGTCGCCGGCCACCTTCAGCGCGGCCGAATGTACGGGCCCGGCTTCGCCGCCGGCCGCCATCGCCGCGTGCATCGCGGCCAGCAGGCGATCGGCAAGCAGGCCGGGCGCCTGTTCGAAGGCCCGCACCATCGCGTCGATCACGGCCGGCGCGGCCAGCAGGTTGCCGGCCGCCACGCATTGCTCGCCTTGCACCGCGTGGTGCGTGCCGAGCGCTTCCTTGCCGGTGAAGCACGCCGTGTGCCCCTGCCCGTCGATCACCGTGACCTGCCGGTACTGGCTCCAGCCGTTCGCGCTGAGCGCGCGGTCGAGCGCCGCGGCAGGCGCGAGCTGGTCGTGCTCGACCAGGTCGAGGATCTGCGGGCCGAGCGCCGGCAGCGTGATGTTCTGCGTCGCGACGGCGCCGACGCCCGCGCGCACCCACGGGCAGCGCCCGCCGACCGCGATGCTCGACGAGCTGATCGCGATGCCGAGCTGGCCCGTCTCCGGGCAGCGCCCGACGATGGAGAAAGTCATGTCGCCTCCTAAGCGCGGTTCGGCTGCCAGTTGTCAGGGATCACCGCGATCACGTCGATCTCCATCAGCCACTGCGGCTGGCCGAGCGCCGAGACGACGAGCCCCGTCGAGATCGGATACACGCCCTTCAGCCACTTGCCGACTTCCTGGTACACGGGCTCGCGGTAGCGCGGATCGATCAGGTAGGTCGTCGTCTTCACGACGTGCGTGATGTCGCTGCCGGCTTCCTCGAGCAACTGCCTGACGTTCTTCATCGCCTGCTCGGCCTGCGCGCGCGGATCGCCGAGGCCGATCAGGTTGCCGTCGAAATCGGTACCGACCTGGCCGCGCACGTAGACGTTGTTGCCGGCCCGCACGGCCTGGCACAGGTCGTTGTCGAGCGTCTGGTTCGGGTAGGTATCCTTCGTGTTGAACATGCGGATACGCGTATGGGTAGGCTGGCTCATCGAGGTCCTTCGAGGGTCGGGGTGTTCGCCCGCCGCGCCGGAAGCAGGCGCGGCGGGTCGTGTCAGGGGGCAGTTCGTCGCTTCGGCGAGCGGGCGCGCGTCGGCCGGTGCGGGCCGGGCGGCCGCGCGGTGCTGCGACGCGTCGTGGTAAGCGAGGTACTTGCGCTGCGTGACGATGTGATCGGCGATGTGCTTCGCGTCGTGCCACACGCCCCAGATGAAGCTGGAGCCGCGTCGCGACAGCCACGGCAGCCCGAGGAAATAGATGCCGGGCTCCTTCGACACGCCGCGCTGGTGCTGCGGCTTGCCGTTCGGCGCGAACGCGTCGACGTTCAGCCAGCCGTAGTCGACCGCATAGCCGGTCGCCCAGACGATCGACGTGACGCCGGCACCGGCGAGGTCGAGTGCGAGGATCGGATGCGCGACGCATTCGGGGTTCGGCAGGATGCGGCGTGCTTCCGGTTCTTCCGGCAGGTCGAGGCCGTTGCGTGCCGCGTAGGCGTCGGCCGCGTCGAGCAGCGACAGGTAGTTCTCGTCGCCGCGTGCGAGATTGACCGCGAGATCGCGTTCGAACACGGCCACGCCGCCGTCGAACGACTTCGTCAGCCCGACGAGCGTCACGCCCTGGTTCGCGAGCGCACGGAAATCGACCGTGTGGCCGCCGCGCGCGCCGCTTACCGCGATCGTCACGTGTTCACGGCCGGGCGTCGCGATTTCCTTGTCCCATTCGCCGAGCACGCCGAGCCACCAGCAGAAGTCGCGGCCGCGATACGCGCGCGGCGGGCGATCGTGCGGCCCGACCGACAGATAGACCTGCCGGCCCGCGCGCTGCAGTTCGTCGGCGATCTGCACGCCCGACGAGCCGGCGCCGACCACCAGCACCGCGCCCTCCGGAAGCTGGCCCGGGTTGCGATAGTCGGCGGAATGGATCTGCACGAGGCGCGCGTCGTCCGGCGCGATCGGCGGAATGACCGGGCGCTGGAACGGCCCTGTCGCGACGACCACGCGGTTCGCCTCGATCGTGCCGTCGGAGGTTTCCACGACGAAGCCCGGCTTGCCGGTGTTGCGCACGACGCTCTTCACTTCGACCCCCGTGCGGATCGGCGCGTCGAACTTGCGCGCATACACTTCGAAGTAGTCCGCGACCTGATCTTTCGACGCGAACGCATCGGGATCGAGACCGTCGAATTCGAGCCCCGGGAAGCGGTCGTGCCATGCGGGGCCGTTCGCGACCAGCGAATCCCAGCGCCCGGTGCGCCAGCGTTCGGCGATGCGGCTGCGCTCCAGCACGAGATGAGGTACGCCCAGCTTGCCCAGGTGCTCGCTCATGGCCACGCCGGCCTGCCCGGCGCCGACGACGAGCGTATCGATTGAGGTTGTTTCGACTGCCACGGCTGTCTCCTTCTGAAGTACGGCTCATGCGGCAGCGCGGGCTGTCGCGTGAGTTGGAATGGAGACATTCTGCGGACAGGCCGCTTGGGGCGAAATGATGTTTTTTGTTGGTGTTGACGAGAAAAAAGCTGGGGCGGGGGGGGATGGTCGCAAGCCTGAACCGGAATGCGTCCAGGTCGGGAATGGGGATCACGAGCGTGCTCTCGGCAGCGAGGCACATTTTCGGATTGCTTCATGCCGCGGCTTGCGAAGCGTCATTTCGATTGCCGTGATGCCGAAGAAATTACGTCGAGCGCATCATTGGCGCCACGTCGCATCGTATTAGGTTGCGGCGAACCGTCGATGGCCCTGGACACATTCACGCTCGAGTCTGGTTACGTTGTTCACATCGATCGCGGCTGCTCACGGCTCACCTGTGGCCCCGAACAGGTATGGCGAACGACAAATCACCCGCCGTCCGATGCAGCCTCGCGCATGCATGTCGCGCCCATCAGGATGTTGTGACAAGCGGCTATCAACCAGGCCACATATCGAGGGAGATGAACTGCATGTGCTTTGTTCCGTCGACAATCATGATCAAAAATGCCGAAAATCCATCCGCAACATAGTAGAGATTGCCACCTTCATCCACCTCCGCGATATCCGGTCTGGACGTATTGCCGGCATGCAGATGCGTTCTATCCCAATAAAGAACCTTATGCACATCGTCGATCTTCGCGAGGACGTAATAATTGCCACCGGGATCATCTCCGATCACAAAAAATTCCCCCTGGATTCCGGCCTCACCCTTGACCCGCTGATTTTGATCAATCACATCAAAATTCTTATTCGCGACATCCAGACCGAAGAGAGATGAAAAAGAGATGATACGACTTCCAACACTGGGAAAATTAAAATCGAGATAATCGCCTCCGTCGATAAACAAGCCATTCCATTTTCTCAGGAAATTCGCGTACTCCAGTGGAACGCCGAATCCAATTTCAGCTTCCAAGATGGCAAGGAACGGCTCCGCGGGTCTTGATCCATACAATACTGGCACATCGCCTCCTCGAGACAAGATCTTCGAATCATGCGGTTACAGCACCGAGTGCTGCAACCTGTCTATACGATTCAGAATCATGGAACCTGAAGATGTCCGGTGCAGGTCCGTGTTGCCGTCGGCATACTACCTTGCGTAACAGAGCGGCTGGTTTGAGCGTGATGCTGCTCTCGATTGCTCAGTTGCAATCATGTCACCGCAAAAACTCCAGGTGGCAATCAGAACCGTTTGAACGACATGATGCGCTGAACGTCAGCCAACTTGTTACTCACTCGTCATGGCTGTCATCAGCCATATGGCAATCGGAAGGCAGGTCAAATCCAGCATCCTGAATCGCGGCGCACAACTGGCTCGCCCGTACGTCGGGCACGAGTCGGAGACACGCCAATCCATCTTCAAGTCCTGAGGAAGGTGAGGACACAGCTGACATGCACTGCCACATCCAGTTTGGAAACTACCCCAGCATCCAGGCTATGTCAAAAAGGTCAGCAGCCAACCGGTTTGCATGCCAATTGGTCACATCCAGGGCCCAGCGCCTGAATACAGGGCCGATCCTTACTGGGACCATACCGCGCTCCCAGCACCATCTTGCAGATATCAGCCTGGCTCTTAAGATAGCGAGATTATTTCCCCGAAATCAAATCCTTTCAACTTATGCTCGTGCACAACACTCTTAAATCTTTCAGAGACAAATACTGTTTCAGGACTCTCTTTTAAGCGAAATATATCGACGCCTTCAACTCGATTTTTCAGAATGACAATCTTATTGAAAACTGTTGCTTGAGGATAGACCTTGTATTTTGACGCTTCCATATCGACGGCATCTTCGAGCACTCGAGTTACGTGAAATCCATGCATACCTTCCACTGGAGCCTCGACCGGCAATATCTGCCCACTTCCCTGAAGCAAAGGAGCCAAAGCATCGAACGCCTTCTCACTGAAAACGAGAAACGGCGACAACATGGCTTGGACATCACTAGTCTTTTTTCTTCGCGATGTACCCCATGTAAGTTTAACAGGCTCGTAGTCTTCCCCAAACTCCTGGCCACACAAAGCGGTTGCTCGTATAGCTACGCTCGCGTCATACGCGATTTCACCATCATCATCGACCTGAACCAACGCTTGAAACTCATCACCCTGCCTTAAACCATAGATGTCATTCATTTCACCGAAAATCCATTAAATGGCACCTTATGCTTATAAAGCAATAGTTATCCAATCAAAAACGCCAAAGCATTGCCCCTTGCTCATCACACAAAACGCGCCGCCTCCATGAGCTCTTCAAATCATCGAAATTCCCCACCTTTCCGATCATCCATTTTCCTGCCACATTCTTCATGTGAAACCTTATCACCCATCCACCATCGACATTTTGCACGCATTCAAAAATCGGGTTCTTTTCATTATTGTCACACAATAACACTTTATCTCCACCCTTATCGCAAGTTGCAGGCCATCCTGCATTTACCATATCCAAACGCTGCCAGCCCCCCTTTTATGCAAGATTTATCAAAAATTTCTTCCAAATCCACCTTGGCAGCTTGCTTGATCGAGTCGATATCACCGCCCCCGAGAATACCGAAATTATAATCTTATGATATTTACTCTTCCACTCATTCATTCATTCATTCATTCATTCATTCATTCAACCAAGGAAACCGCCCCCCCGAAATCATTAGAATTCGCAGCGACATTTAAAGCATAATCAATTGAAGAGCGGCATTTTATAAGTCAAATTCCCAGATCAGATCTTGGTTGATAAACTGCCCCACATCCGAATCATAGAACCCGAAGGTTGTAGTGAAGACTGGTGTTGCCGTTGGCATGCGGCAGGATGACCGACCAGCGTGCACAACCAAGAGCCTCCAACCGTTTAACTCTATCGAACGGTGAAAGATAAGCCTACAGACCCAGCTATGGTCTCGATTAATGCGCCTGCTCAATCGACACGGACACGCGAGATATCAAACTTGTTACTCACTCGTCGTAGCTATCATCAGCCATATGACCTTCAGAAGGCAGGTCAAATCCGGCATTCTGAATCGCGGCGCGCAACTGGCCCGCTCGGACGTTGAGTACTAGTCGGAGACACGCCAATCCATCCTCAAGTCCAGAGGAAGGTGAACGCATAGCCGATACACACCACACCCATTCTTGGTCCTGCCAGGGCCAGAAATAAGCTCCGCCCCCGCGAATTACGTAGCTCCCATCCAGTTGGGGGGCATTAGGCGCCAGACTCGTTGTAAAGCGGTTCAGACACCATTCAGGGTTGGTCATGCCGTAAAGACCAAACGCGTTGCATCTTAAGTTTGGAGCAGGCTCAAACGTCGGGCGAGACTCGAAATATGCCTTCACCGATGCGAAGTCGGAAGACAGCCATTCTTCCAACTCATCTTCTGATGGAATGCTATCACCGAACGGAAACAGCGTCTGGGTACCCGCCCGATACATATATTCCCACTCAGCTTCGCCAGGTAGCCGACACCCAATTTCACTTGCAAATTTTTCGGCTGCCTCACGGCTCAAATATGTAGGATTGGTGAGCAATTCACCTTTATCGCCAAAGCACTGAAAATCGAGGGCCGGAGTTACTGAAACCAGCATTGAATAAACAACTCGGCGCCGCACCGGCCGCATTTCTTCGACGGTAAGTTGGAGAACATCGGATATCGCCAACGCCGCGCGTTCTTCTGCCTCGGAGAGACCCATCATAAAACTTCCCCCCGGCACATACTGGAACGGAATACCACTCTGTACGTGTATAAACCTAGGGCACCCGTTCGCAGCATATCCTGCAAACTCGAAATTCTGGCCTGAAATGTCGACTCGATCTTTCACGCGATTGTCCTAGCAGCCATATTTGTGCACCTTGCCTGTAGTCTTGTTCTCATACGTGATTTCCACACCGTGTTTCTGGGCAAATTTGCTCATTTTCGCGGAGCAACCCCGCCCACCTGGATTGCATGGATCCTTGGTACCACGGAAATACAGCTTGTCGCCCGGCTGCACCACCTCTTCCATTTTGCCAAGAACTTTTGCCTCGGTGTGAACATCAAGCTGTTGCGAAAAAGTCAATCGCCCAGGCTTAGGGTTATCGGATCCACTAAATTCGATTCCTTCCATATATTCCCCGGTAGATGGTCGCTGCCACATCCATTCCAGGAAATGCCCCGGCATCCGGGCAAGCCCAAGAGGGTCGGTCCAGCCAATGGGGTTGTCTGCATATTGATACAGATTGTCGCCTCCCATTAACCCAATCGGATCTTGGTTGATGAAACGCCCCACATCCGGATCATAGAACCGGAAGGTATTATAGTGAAGGCCAGTACTTTCGTCGGCATACTGCCCAGCGTAGCGAAGCGGCTGATCCATTCGCGCCGTAGTTGATTGTCGACTACTCGGCTCGACCTTACCCCACGCCGTGTACTGCCCACTCCACGCCAATTCACCCGCCGCATCGGTCACCTCCAGCGGCGCCCCCGCCAGATCCGTGTGGAAATGGTAGATCCGTGCCGACTTTTTCGCCGTGTCGATCGCTGCGGCCGCTAGCGCCTCCGCAATTACAGCGTCGACACGTGCCGCAGGTGAGTAAGGTGCATCGGGACTGTACACATAGCTGCTCACCCCGGTTTCGCGCACCTCCTGCGCGAGTCGCAACCCCTCCCACACGAACCGTTTCGTCTCGCTGCGCAACCTCACGCCGCCCACATCGAAAACAGTATCGGTCTTCGCGATGCGTCTACCGAGCGAATCGTATGCGAAGTGCGTTTCCACTACGCCGCGCACGTCTTGCGTGCGAACCGCGATCAGGCGGTCTTGTCCATCGTAGTTGAAACGTTGCGTCTGATTCGCCCCGCGCAGTTTCGTCGTCAGATTGCCGAACGGATCGTACTCGAAGCGCAGGTTCTGCCACATGCGCAGGCGGTTGCCTTCGACATAGCCGCGACTTCTGCGTTGCGTGTCGTCGAGAAGGTTGCCCGAGGCATCCCAGGTGAATTCCTCGAGCTGCCGATCCATCGTGTTCATGCGACTGGTCAGCTGTCCGGCCAGGTCGTAGCTGTACTGCGTGCTGCCGCGCAGGCTGTCGCTCGTCTCGATCAGTTCCCCGGCGACATCGTACCCGTAGTTACGCCACAACTGGCCGCGCCCCCGGCCCAGCGCATCGGGCTGGAATCCCGCCGACTGCCAGACCATCCGACCGAGAGGATCATAGGCAGAACGCTGAGTCAGTCGACCCTGTGTACGCATAATTTCGCGATGCAAATCATCGCGCTCGAAGTCACTGACCACTTGATCGCCACAGCGGATCTGGTGCACGTGACCTGAACCGTAGCGCAGCATCTGCAGGGTCTGGTCGTGCGGCAACGCAAGTGCCGTCACGTTATCGAGCTCGTCGAGCAAATATTCGACAGTGCCGTTCGCACCATGCTCGGCGACAAGTCGGCCAGCCTTGTCGTGTTCAAGCTCGACGACATCCGGCGCGATGCCCAGTGCAGTACCGGCCGCCGTCGGGATGCGCTCGATTTTCACCAGCCGATCACCCTTGTCATGCTCGTAGCGGGTCACTTCGGTCGCGGTATGCTGGACTTTCAGCTTGCCCATCCGGTCACGTTCGAATCGCGTCGTGCGAATCGGGCGATTCGACGTCGAATGCCCGTCAGGTGCACCCACGATGTCTATCGCCAGCAGTTCGCCGGCATCTCCATATTCGAATCGCCGCTCGACGCCGTCCGGGCGCGTCTCGGTCAAGAGGCGACCGCCAGCGCTGTACGTGAATGCATAGCGTGCATGGCCCTGCTGGAGTTCGCGAAGCCGACCCTCGATATCGTATCGATAGTGAATCTGCCGCCCGGCAGGATCGATCGCCTCGATGAGTTGGCCACGTGCGTTACGCAGCGACTGCTGGATGCGCCCGCCAACGCCGACATTTCGCACCATCAGTCCGGCCGCATCGTACTCGAAGGATTCCGAACTGCCATCGGGATACATGATGCGGCGCGGCTCCCCGGTGGGGCGCATGTCATACTGGATGCGCTGGCCCAGCGCGTTTTCGCGCGAGAGCGGAACACCGAATACATCAAAACTGTTGCGCGTGGTTTTTCCGGAGCAATCCGTGTACGCAACCAGCTCACCAAGACAGTTCCACTCCAGCGTCTTGCGTCCGCCACGTGCGTCGACATGCACGATCGGCAGCGAGGTCAGCGCCTTGGGATATTCGTAGCGCCCCTCTCGACCAAGCGGATCGCGACTCGAAAGCAACCGCCCTTGCGGGTCGTACTCGGCACGCCAGGCACCGCCATCGGCACCAACAACCTCCACGGGCCGCATGCTGTTGCCGTCGTAGGTGATGCGGGTTGTACGGCCAAGTGGATCCGTCTCAGCGACGATCCGGCCAACATCGTCATATTCGAACGCAGCAGTACGTTCGCCGGGCAGCATCAGCATCACCGGCATGCCGGCATCGTCGTACTTGATCCGGTACAGGCCGCCATCGAGGTCCGTGTACTCGACAATCTGGAATTGCGCGTCGAAGCACCAGTGCGCGGTACGGCCGTCAACGTGCCGAACGCGGGTCTGCCGGCCTTCGACGTCATATTCGAATGTCGCGCTTTCGCCCTCGCTGGTGCGCGTCGCAACGATCCGCTGCTGCCCGTCGATCACGCTCCAGACATAACTAGACGTGAAGCCCAGCGCATTCGCATGACTCGACATCAGGCCATTGGCATAGGTGAACTGGCGCACGATCGCACCGTTCGCATCCGTCACCGACGCCAACTGGCCATTTCCATCGTATCCGTAGGCGACTGCAAGCCGACGTTCATCGCCGTGGACGAGCGTGACCGTGCCAAGGCGCCCGTGCTCCGGCTCATAGTCGAGCACGGCCTGCAACCCGCCGCACGTCAGGATCTCGCTGACGCGGCCGTGGCTGTCGCGCTCGAACTGGCACCACTGCCCCGCCTGATCCTCGATACGCCGAACCCAAGCAATGCGGCCGGATTCCGGATCGTATCGACCAAAGTCGTAATACGTCTCGCCAAGGTCATGCAGGATATAGCGCCCATCGGGCGTGCAGGTCAGGTATCGCTGCTCGGCCTCGCTGAACGCCGCTTGTCCCGCCCGCAGCAGTGGAAAGCCGCTCTCGCGCCCTTGTGCATCGATGTACCAGAGGCGCCCGTCACGGGCATGCAAGCGAAGCTCCCACGGCAGCACCCAGCCGCGGCCAAGCGTTCCCGCATGGTCAATGCTGCTTGAATAGAACCGCTTGATCGCTACCGGCATCGGGCTCGGGATCACATAATCGGTTTCCGATTCCGCCAAGAGGATCTTTCGCCCTGTCGTAACGTCAACCGGGTTGCCGAACATCCCGCCGATCGCCTTGTTGATCGCGGGGCCGGCGACGTAACGGCCGAACGCCTCACCCAACACGTAGCCCCCAATGAACTTCGCAGCACAAGGCAATACCGCCCGCGACAACCCACCAGACGCCTTCAACAACCCACCCAACCCGCCGACCAGCCCCGCCAGCGCAAACGCCCAGTCGGTCGCGGTCCGCAGCCACGGCGGCACTTCATCATCGACCGGCAGGTACGTCTGCGTCCCGCCATGAAAGAACGTATCGTGCGATCCATCGGCGATCGTCGCGCCGCAGGTAATCTTGTCGTCCTTCCGCGCCGCGGGCCGCCCGTTGATGAAGATGTTCGTCGAGCCTTGCGCAACGAGCGGGACGGGATTGTGCTTGCTGCACGCCACGCCGCTCAGCGTCGCATAGGCCGCAGACATGGAGTTGACGTAGACATCCGGCGACCCGGTAATGATGTTGCCCGACTGCGAGCTGAACATCTTGCCGATCGACTCTCCTATTGACAGGAGAGCCTGTGCGCCGATCCCTGCCGCCATACCGGCCAGCAACGCCACGCCAAATCCGCATGTGAACGTGGCAAACGCTACCGCGGCGATCAGCGCGATGCCCAGCACGGCTCCGACGAGGAAGCCTGCGAGCGCGCTGGTGTGATCGATCGGATCAGTGACTCGTGCGGCTTCGTACACGATGATGGTCCTTTGCTGTTGTTATGCCGACTCTTGTTCGGCCGGACGGTAGCCGTCGAGCCAGCTGCGCCACAGTGCGTCGAGCGTTTCGCCGAAGCTTTTCGCGCTCGACGCGGTAAAGATCAGCACGCGTCCCGGAGCAACAATGAACGCGCCTTGCCGTTGAAACACCGTCTTCGGGCCATTCCGATAAGCCGCATCGATGCGCTCGCCGGGCAAGCCGTCGGCTTCAGGCCCAAGCCGCTCGGCCTGACGCGAAAGCACCCGATGGCCCTGCAACCGCGATTTGAGCAACGCGACCTGACGATCGACATAGGGCGCGAGGGTCTCTCCGTCCTTGAGCCAGTCGCGTGCAACACTGAGGTTCGGCTGCATGGCCGTATCAGCCGGCACGAAAAGGTTGGTCGTGCGATCCTCGAAACCGTCCGGCAGAACAATGCTGCCTTCGTGAATCCGGATACGGTTTTCGGAATCCGTCATGCTGGTTCTCTCGTCATGCGTGGAAATTGGAAGTTGTCGTAATCAGCGTCCGCGCTCGCCGATACTCATTTGCCCTGCAGCGCAACGGCGCTTTCCCGCCGCAAGCGCAAGCTGCCCAGCAGCAGTACGAGCTGTGCGATGAACCAGACGTAAAACGCGATCCCGAAGCTGGCAATCGGTGTCGCGTCCGCTTCGTTGAAATACCATTTCGTCGTGAACAGCGAACACAGCGCACAGGCGAGCGCGACAGCCGAAAACAGGCTCGCGCGGGCATACCGGTTCCGGGCAAGCTGAACAGCCGCGGCCACGAAGAGAGGATTGGCGAGCCATGCTGGGTTCAGCATGAACACGCCCCACCAGCCCTGAACGAGAACCGACACGCCGCCAAGCGACGCTTCTTTTTCGAAATACATCGCCGGCATCGTCAGCGAGAGGACATACAGCGCCCCGGACACGCCAAGAACCGTCTCTCGCCTCACACGCGGCGCCGCATCGAAAGCGCTCATCATTTTCCGAATGCGCGTTCAGTCCGTCTGACCGGCCGGCGTCACGACTTTTTCGCCACGCGCGCGCATCGCAGTCCGTTGCGCCTTCGGGTCGAGCGGCGGCCATGGCGCGCCGGCCGCGACGATCTTGCGGCGAATGTCCTCGATGCGCGCACGCGCCGGCGAATCTGCAGTCGTGTGGTTCTTCAACTCGTTCTGCAGCACCCACCCGTACGACACGCCGAGCTGGCTGGCGACTTTCGGATCGGCACCGTGCGCAAGCAGATAATCGACGACGTCCCACTGCTGAATCATCGTCGCCTCGAAAAGCGCCGTCTTTCCGAGCGAATCGCGGGCATTCACGTTCGCCTTGTGCTCGATCAGCAACTTCAGCTGGGGTAGCAGCCGATTCTCGGCCACCGCGAAAATCATCGGCGTGTCGCCGTTATACAACCAGTTGGGATCGAGCCCGCCGTTGAGCAGCACGCGAAGCAGGTTCGGCGTGTCGGCCCGCAACGCGATGTCGGCCACCGATCCGCCATTGGCGCCGACCGGTACCTTGGGATCCGCCCCGTTCTTCAGCAGCACCGAAATGATCTGGTAGCGCGGATTCGACGCATCGTTCTTGACCGGGACGATTTCCTGCACCGCATATGACAGCAGCGTCGTATTCTTCGCGCCCGGCGCATTCAGGTCCGTCTTCGGCGCGAGCTGCTGAACACGGGCGAGATCGCCGTCATGAATGGCCTGAGCCAACGTGAGCTGCTGCCCCGAAAAGAAATCTTCCGGTGCGTAACGTTTGAAGCCAGTCATGTTCGTCCCTTGGGCTTGAGTGGGCCACCAGAGCGGCGACGTCACTCCGACGAGTGCGGCAATCGCGCCAGCGGCTATTGCATTCTTGTATCGCATCAGTGAGATGAATTCAGTTGGGAGACGAGGTCGAGTTGATCCTTCGCGACCTGCTGGTTGATCCCGTTCGTCACGTCACCCATCAGGTGACGTCCGACCGTGGTCACGCTCTCGCCGTCGAGCGTGACGGGGCTGCCGACTGCTTTCGGCATCAGCGCCGCCGTACCGTCACTGATCGGGCCGAGCCGGCCTTCCTGCAGGCCGGTCAGGATATCGCCATCGACCCGGTAGGCCGTGACGTTGGCGGCCTGGGCGGTCCCGCCGTATTGCGCAACCGTCCCCGGATTGAGGCCGGCTGCATTGAAGGTCACCGCCGAACCGCCGCTGGCCTCGGCCGCCGCGGACGCCAGCCCCCCGCCGAGCGAGTGCCCGGTGAAGTCGACGCCGGACGACGCGCCCGCGTTTTCGATGTTCTTGCCGATCGAGACCGCGTTGCGGTAATACGGCGCATCGGCCCCCAGCCCCTGGGCCATGTTGTTGCCCATGTCTTCGCCAAAGAGCTGCTGCGTACCCTTGAACGCAACCGACGGCTTCATGCTGTCACCGAAGACATTCGGATCGGGAACATACAATTGCGACCCGAAGTTGCTGCCGGTCTTTTCGAAATCGCTCGGCTTGAGACCGAATGCCTTGAGCGCTTCCGGATCGTTGGACGCCATCTTCCACCCGGTCGGCGGCGGATCGTTCGGGTGATACACGTGATCGGCGAGTTTCGCCAGTTGCTGGGCTTTCATCGAGCTCGCGAGCTTGGCTGCGGCCGCCCGCGTCGCGGGATCAGGACTCGCCAGTCCTTTCGCGATCATCGCTTGCGCTGCTGCCCACTCAAGCGCGAGCGCCTGCTCGGCGGACTGCGCACTGCCCCGATTCAGATGGATGACGGGACCGTCGAGATAGATGCCGTTCGCGTTGATGACGATCGTCGAAGAACCGAAGGTCAGCTTGATGCTGTCCGGCGTCATCGTCACGACGCCTTCCCCGACGCGATGCTCGATACCGTCGCTGGCCTGATGGCTTTGCATGCCGGGCCCGGCTTTGCTCGCGATGGCCTTCGTGTTGATGACGTTCGCCGTGGTGTCGCGCGTCAGGGCGATGGTCTCCTTCAACCCGCCCTGCGCGATCTGCTTCGTCTCGCTGCCCTTGAGCAGCGACACCGTACGCGCGCCGGCTTCGACCGTGTGCGTTTCCGCATCCTTGATCACCGTGTTCATGTCCTTCTGCGCATGCAGAAAGACTTCCTGGCCGCCGTTTACGTCGGAAAACCGTAGCTCGTTCGAGCCCGCACCCTTGTGCGTCTGGCTCTTGATCCCCATCGTCTGCCCTGCGGCGCCGTGGTACGGATTGCCCTGCTCGCCGTTGTAGACGCGGCCCACGATGACCGGGTTATCAGGGTCCCCCTGATTGAAGGCGACCAGGACCTCCTGGTTGATCCGCGGGATCGCGGCTGCGCCCCACCCGTCACCCGCCCACGGCTGAGACACGCGAACCCACATCGAATCCGAGCCATCCATCTGACCGCGACGATCCCACAGGAAGTGGACCTTCACCGCGCTCCCGTTCGTGTGAATCTCTTCGCCTTTCGGCCCGACCACAATCGCCGACTGCGTGCCGTGGATGACAGGCTTCGGCGTATTGCGCGGCGAGCGGTACGGAATTTTCTTCGGGAGCAACGCGAATGTATTGCGATACGGCAGTTTTGCGCTGTGCTGCGTGTAATCGTTCACGGCCTCGTGACGAACATGCAGAATGGCGTACTCCTGATTGTTCGCCATCACCGGATGGTTCGTCACCGTCGCGCTGCCGGCTGACGTCATCCGCCACGCATGACCCGCGCCCGTATAGCGATGCGCGCTCGCCTCTTCCGCCTGCATCGCAATGCGGGCGTAGCGATCGCCGTCATCGCCGTGGTCGAACAGTGACTGGTGCTCGAAACGCTCGGTGGTGTCGAGACCGGCATGACGGAGATTCTCCGGCTCGGCCTGTGCCAGCATCAGCGGCGACGAAGGATTCTGGTGATTGAAATCGCGGAACGCGATCTTGCCGATGCCGAAGCGCCGCCCTTCGTGCAACTGGTCAATACCGTTGTCTTCGCTCGCCGCGCCGGCAGCGTACGGCAAATTGGCCTGCCCTTCGATCGGACGGAACACGAAATTCGTGTCGCCGATGACAAGGATGTGCTTTTCCTTCTCGTAGCGATGCGTCCAGATCAGGCCTTCCTGCTCCATCAACCGTGCACAGAAGTTGTAGTACGACTCCTGGTACATCACGATGTACTCGAGCGGCTTCTGCGCGGTCCGGATGTCAAACTCGAAATCGGTGAACCCGTGGTCCTGGAAGATCTCGCCAAGGATGTCCTGCGCGGTCTTGTTCTGGAAAATCCGGCAATCGGTAGAACGCGTCAGAAACCAGAACCAGGGCGCCACCGTCATCTGGTATTGCGTCACCTGACCAGGATTTCCGGCACGATCGAACGACGTGACGTAGCCATCGAAGTAGCGGATGGTGTCGCCGCCCCCCGAGGACACGATGCGCTCAAGCGTCGACTGCCGCCCGTTCTGGTCGAGCCGGATCTTGATCGGCTGACCGATCAGGTGATCGGGCGTCAGGTCATGCTGATGCGACAGCAGATCGAGGTGGATTTCCGGCAACCGGTTCACGTGTTCATCGATGACCGCGGTGCTGACCAGCAGCACGTCCGGACCCAGCGGCGAGTCGATCGTGACGTATCGGTTCAGCTGCGTCAGGCGAGCGGCGCCGCCAGCAGCATTGTTGAGCGCGTCCGCAATCGCAGCGGGCGTCTTGTTCATGAGGGAGAAGCCCGTCTGCGCAAGCTGGACAGCACGTTGAACGGTGTCGAGATGACCGGCGACGCCAGCGAGCGGGCCGATCTGGCCGGCCACCGTGGACGCAACCGGCCCGGCAAGGCCGCCAAGCGCGCTCAGCGAGCCCAACAGATTCCCGCCGGAACCTGCCGGAATACCTCCATTCGGGGCGAAACTCATTTCAATTCCCTTTATTTTCGTCTCAGGTTCTGTCCCCAACTGGCTTGCCAGCGCGAGGCCACGCTACTGTAGGACAAAACGTTTGCGAGTGAAAGATACCTGAACGCCTTCTCGGGTTCTTTTCGCCCGCATTCGTTCGTGTCGAGCGTCAAACAAGCGGCTGAGTGCCTGGGCAGGGTCTGCCAGCGCGGAGCACCGCCCCCGTATTGGCCGACAGCAACCAGATTTGCACGAAACTGGTGACCGGCACGTAGGGAGTAAACAGTTGCTCCATCACTCGCCCCAATCCATCAAGGCTGAACTGGAGAAAGCGCGGCTCGTCAATCACGAGCCGGATTTCAAGGCCCTGAACAAATGCCGAAGCGGGTTTGCCTGGCATCCAACGTCGCACGCGGGTGGTTGATAGCGCGACGAGGGCATCGAATCGGCGGCCGCCGTCAGGCGCGAACATCGCGAAACGCGTACACAACCGCTTGAATTGCGCAAGGCCGTCGTCGTTCAGCCGTATCGCCTGCGGAACCAGCCACAACAACAATTCCCAAAGCTCGCCGCGACGAAACACCGGTGCGGGACTCGCACTCGGTGGATCCAGCAGCACAATCTCGTCAGCGGAGTCCCCATCCCGTAGCGCCAGTTTCCGCTCGCGCATGTCAGACAGATTGCCATTCGTGCAAGACAAAGTAATGTCGAGCTGAAGCCGCCCGGCCGGATAGACGGGTTGACCGCTGGCGCTCACCAGCGCGAGCTCCAAACCACGCAGCGCATCACGGTTCGCCGCGCCCCCCCGTTCGTGCGGCACCTCCTGACCATGCCTGGCCGGTTCCGCAGCGCCCTTCGGTGCTCGCCGGGACTCGTCGCGCAAGATGATCCAGTACGGCCCGGGCGCTGCCCCAAGCGCGTGCTGGAGCGACTCGAACGGCGGCAGAATCGCGACACCGTCGGCGCCCGTCATGCGCACCTGGTCAACCCACCACACCTCCGTCGTGACCGCAGTTTTGAGCAAAAACGGCTTGAGCGCGTAGTACGGCAGCCCTGCCTTCGTTTCGATCGGTTCGGCGTTGCTCGAGAAAAGGTTGACCACCGGCGTGCAGAACAGCCGGACATTGTTGGCCGAAGCGGCGACCAGACGCTGGGCGCGATGTGAATCGGGATGGATGCCCGTGAGCGCCAAATGCAGCGTGATCTGCCTGGCACCTGCCGCCATCCGCTTCAGTCGCACCAGATTCAGGTCGAGACAGTCAAAGCGGGCCGGGAATGCGCCGTACTCCATCAGTAGATGAAACGGCGCAATTGACCCGCCGTGAGGCATCGGGAGCAACGCGTCGGTGTCGCTGTAGCCTGCGGCCGCAAGGGGCATGTCCACACGGCTCCAGCGCCCACTGCCATCGAGCTCGACGAACGAGCGTGCCGTATGCAGCAACACCCCATCGGCAAGGGCCGCGACGACTTCCCTGCCGCCGGTCAAATGCAGGCGCAGCCTGTCCGGTGCAATCTCAAACTGGACTGACGGTGATGTGAGTTCCAGCGTGAAAGACAAGAGGCCAGTGGTCTCGGGCGGCAGTGCCGCCTGCATTGGCGCGACGGCCGAAGTCGTGTAACGCGCGGCAGAGACAGCCAGCGGCACCAGCGTGACGTCGGTCGCCGTACAGAACACCTGTCGGGAATTCGGCGCTATCAGTTGCGTGCCGCGAGGAATCACGCGGGGTTCGGTCTGCTTCCCCTCCCGATCCCCGTGAAATTGCGCAATCGCGCAGGACGGAAACGGCCGCAGGAAGACGCCATGCGCCGTATCGATCAGCGCGTGGGTAAATTCCGGTACATCGTCCTCGAGGCGGATGTCGTGCTGGGCGGACATCAACGCGAACGATTGCAGCAGCCGTTCGACGTGGGGATCATCCGAATGCTCGCCTGACATCGCAAGGCGGGCCGCGATTTTGGGGTAATGCCGAGTGAACGCGCGCATCGAACGGCGCAGCAGCCCCAACTCGCGCTCAAAATACGGTAGAAGATCCTCGGGTTCGATGGCCATACACGTTCCGGATGGTCACGCCGATCGGGTAATCGATGCCGTGTTCAAAAAATGGAGCGGGCGATTCTAACCGGAGGTCCGGCAACCTTTTGAGCACGGCAGGGCAAAACGAATCCCGCCACTCGCTCCGTAGTGGCCCCGCCGGCTACGCTGCTCGCAACAGGACGATGGTCCGTGGAATTGACGACGGCGCTTCCTGTTTCTTGCCCTGCGACCTATCTGATGTACTGATCGTGTGATCTGACCGTACGAGACTCCGTTCCGCGTGGCACTCTAATCCGAAATGTGTGTCGATTTCCCGACGATCAAGGCTCGCTCGGTATAGCCCCATGCGGCAAGCGCACACAGCACGCCGCATGTGGCGTACCCCAACGTCATCCGGTTGATGGCGATCCCGTTCGCCAGTATTCCGGCGATGACCACGCCGCCAAGCCCGCCGATCAATACCGTGACGCAGAGAACCACCCTTTTCGGAATCCGCTTCGACATCCGGTCGATCGGCCACGACACGATCAGCGCACACGGAAACGTCACGGCGAAGGCGATTCCGGCAAACAGGATCGACATCGTCCCGAAATCCCTTATCGACGACAAGCCGATCGATATCGCACCCACAATGGCCGATGCCAGACTGGCACTCACCCTCTCCGCCAGCTTCAATTCCCCCCCCCATTTCCGTTGAATCCCGCTCCCGATACCGTCGCGCCGATCGCCCCGGAATTCATGCCCTCCACCATGTCCGCATTCGACGACACTACGCAACCTGCCGATTCGGCATATTTTTCGTGCTGGCGGGTTGACCCGACAATTCTTGACGGTCCGCAAGCCGCCGAACTGGTAGCATGCGTGTCGCCTCGCAACAGGCGATACGCGGCAAGGGCCGCCGGCCGGGCGCCACGAAGCCCGCTCGGGACGATTGATCGCACCCCTTTTGAAACCGTGTAGGCTGCCGCGTTGTCATCTGGCCACCCGCAGACCATACGGCCAGATGACCGCAAGTACGCCCCACCGGCGACAAACTAACCGCCCCCGTTGAACCCCGCAACACCCCGGCATCGCCCCGCGCGACCCGTTGCAGTAACCGTTGGAGTGGCGCATCCCGCGCCGGCAAGCATGAAGAACTCGAAGCAGCCCACCCGTCCCGCGCGCGACAAAGACCGCACGCCGCTCGCACGCGCGGGCGCGTTGCTGCTGATGGCCGGCCTGCTGTACCTGCTGTGGCCGTCCGCCGAAACCGCGTACCTCGCGATGGAATCGATGATCCGCTGACGCGCGCGGCCGGCCGCGCACTGCGCTATACTTGCGCGATGGAAATCAAACCTGCCTCGCCGATCGTGCATTGCTGGTGGCGCGCCTGACCCAGGCGGCCCGTTTCCTTTTGCATGTCCCAAACGTGATGCCGCCAGCCATGGCGGCATTTGCGTTTCTGCGCCGACATCATGGCTGGCGGCTTCGATAACCCGGAGCCAACGTCCACCATGCCCCACCCGAACCGACCGATCATCCTCACCGGCGACCGCACGACCGGCCCGCTGCATCTCGGCCACTACATCGGCTCGCTGCGCGCACGCGTGCAGATGCAGCACGAAGCGCGGCAATTCCTGCTGCTCGCCGATACGCAGGCGCTGACCGACAACATGGGCCGCCGCCAGCGCGTCACCGAGAACGTGATCGAGGTCGCGCTCGACTATCTCGCGGTCGGCATCGATCCGGCGATCTCGACGATCGTCGTGCAGTCGCAGGTACCCGAACTCGCCGAACTGTCGCAATACCTGCTCAACCTCGTCACGGTCGCGCGCCTCGAACGCAATCCGACCATCAAGGAAGAGATCCGCCTGCGCGGGTTCGAACGCGACATCCCGGCCGGCTTCCTGACCTACCCGGTGAGCCAGGCGGCCGACATCACCGCGTTCAAGGCGACGCACGTGCCCGTCGGCGACGACCAGCTCCCGATGATCGAACAGACCAACGAACTCGTGCGCCGCTTCAACGCGACCGTCGAGCAGCCCGTGCTGGTCGAATGTGAAGCGGTGCTGTCGTCGGTCACGCGGCTGCCGGGGATCGACGGCAAGGCGAAGATGAGCAAGTCGCTCGGCAACGCGATCACGCTCGGCTCGACGCCGGACGAGATCGCGCAGGCCGTGAAGGACATGTACACGGACCCGAACCACCTGCGCGTGAACGATCCCGGCCAGGTCGAAGGCAACGTGGTGTTCACGTTCCTCGATGCATTCGAGCCGGACGTCGCGAAGGTCGACGAGCTGAAGGCCCACTATCGCCGCGGCGGCCTCGGCGACAGCGTCGTCAAGCGCGTGCTGAACGAGCGGCTGCAGGCGCTGATCGAGCCGATCCGCACGCGCCGCCGCGAGTTCGAGGCCGACAAGGCCGAAGTGATGGCGATCCTGAAGCGCGGCACGCTGCACGCGCGGGAAGTGGCCGGTGCGACGATTGCAGAGGTGAAGAGCGCGATGGGGCTCACGTATTTCGATTGAGCCACACCGTCACGGCCGCTCGCGCTCCGGCACAGCGGCGTGACACACGGCCTCGATCCGGTTGCCGGCCGGATCGACGAGAAACGCCGCGTAGTAGTTGTCGTGGTAGTGCGGCCTCAATCCGGGGTCGCCGTCAGACTGGCCGCCCGTGGACAGGCCGGCTTCGAAAAATGCGTGCACCTGCTCGCGCGTAGAAGCCTTGAAACACCAGTGCCGCTTGTTCGTCCCGACTTCGGCGGGATCCAGATATACCGCGAGAAAGGTCGAGGCGGTGTCGTTCGCGTTGCAACGTTCGCCATAACCGAGCGCAGTGGCCCGATCATAGACCTTGGTCGCACCCAGCGCGGCCATGACGGCATCGTAGAAAGGCCGCGCCAGGTCGATATCCGGCACGCCGATGGACACGTGGTCAAGCAGTTGCATGGTATGGGCTCCGTTGAACGTGCACGAGTCTACACAAGCGCCACGTATTGCGCCGAAGCCCCCTCGCACATGGCGGCCAAGCCCTTGGTCCACTCCGCCGATGTCACGCCCCGGCGCACCCGCCATCGTTTCCCCGTCATCCACCCAGTTCACGACACCATGACGCCCCAGGAAACGATCGACCGGCTGGACAGCCGGTGCAAACCGAATGCGGGTGGCGGATCCACGGCCGCATGCAGGAGCGCAGCCGGATGCACAATGCGCCGCCGGGCGCGGCACTGTGAGAAGCCCGCGCGGCGCGTTACTTCATCTGCATCAGTTGAATCAGGTTCCCGCACGTATCGTCGACGATCGCGACGCGCACGGGCCCCGCGTCCATCGGTTCCAGCGTGAACTGCACACCGAGCGCCGTGAGCCGCGCGAATTCGCCGTCGAGATCGTCGACCTGGAACGACGCGGCCGGAATGCCGTCCTCGTACAGCGCCTGCTTGTACGGCCCCACCGCGCGATGGTTGCTCGGCTCGAGCAGGAGCTCGGTGCCGTCCGGCTGGTCTTTCGACACGACGGTCAGCCAGCGGAACTCGCCCACCGGCACGTTGTTCTTCAGCTTGAACCCGAGCTTGTCGGTATAGAACGTCAACGCCTTGTCCTGGTCGTCGACAAAAATACTCGTCACGTAGATTCGCATGTCACGCTCCTGAAGCGGCCGACGGCAATCGGCGCCCGTCTCTATTCTTCGTCGAAATCGATGACAAACGCATAACCGCCGTCGATCAGCTTGCGCAGGTAGCCGTCGAAGTCGTCGGCGATCACCGCGTAGCTGTCGGGGTCATGCAGGAAGCGCACGACCTGCCCGACCTTGCCGCCGGGCGCCGGCTCGAAATCGATGTAAAGCTGCGACGTGCCGCCGTTGTTCATGCAATGCGAGAAGCACAGTCGCCGGCCCATCGGCAAGGCGATGTCGATGCGCGGATCGACGAGCTCGCCGTCGTCGTTCGCGTCGTCGCCGTAGATCGCCGCGATGCTGTCGCGGTACTTCGCGCCTTCTTCAAGCACCTGCCCGGCCGACAGCAGGTAATAAGGATATTCGTAGACGTCGGAGCCCAGGACCAGCACGTTGATCGTCGTGCCGCCGTAGTCGCGCCAGTAGGTACCGTCGAGCTTGCCGAGCAGTTCGAGCAGGCTGGCCGGGCACTGCGGATACGCCGCGCGCAGCGCGTCGAGCTGCGCGGGCGTCGCGCCCGTGGCGACGGCGAGCGCCGTGTTGTCGGCATCGGGCAGCGCGGCGCGCAGGCCGGCAAGATAGGTATCGACGAGGGTCATCGCGAAGGGTCCTGATTCCAGGAAACGGGCAAGCGCCATTCTAGCGCCGGGCGCAACCTCGCATGATCGCCCCGCTTCGCGTACCCCCTTACGTGATCTGGTACGTCGACGCCGGCTCGAACTCCTCCGGTATCGGACGGTCGCCCAGTTCGAGCACCGACCGCTCGATCGTGCGCGTCATCGCATCGAGCGCGAGTGCATTCGGCGCGAGGCCGAACGGTTCGGCCACCTCGTTCGCGATCGCTTCGAGCGCGATCAGCGTGTACGAGATGAACACGCAGATCAACGGCGTGAAGAACTCCGTCGAATCGACGAGCCCGAACGGCAGCAGCACGCAATCCGCATACACGGTGCGATGCAGCAGCACGCTGTACGAGAACGGGATCGGCGTCGACAGGATGCGCTCGCACCCCCCCACCGACTTGCCGAGCGCGTCGAGCTGGGTCTCGAACATCCAGCAGGTCGTGTCGCTGCCGGGCGCGCGGCCCAGCGCACGGACGATGCCGCCGCGCAATTCGTCGAGGATCGCGACGGGCTTGAAGCATTTGCCGCCAAGCTCGACCGTGCGCGCCGCACCGAGAATGCGCTGCAGGTCTTCGGTCGGATCGGTATGGCGCAGCTGATGCTTCAGCGCATACGTGAACGCGATCAGCAGATCCGCGAGCCGGTTGCGCTCGGCGTCGCTGACGCCGTCGGGCAGGTAGCGGTTCAGTTGCGACGTCACCGCGCGCGCGGCGATCAGCAGGTTGCCCCACAGATGGCGCGCCTCCTTGAAGCGCTCGAAGCTCGCGTTGTTGCGGAACGCGAGGAAGATCGCGAGCGCGAGGCCGAACAGCGTGAACGGTGCGGTGTTGAGCGGAATCTTCTCGCCGAAGATGCGCCCGTTCGTGAAGACCGCCAGCGTGCTGACGATCGCCATGAACACCAGCTGCGGAATGATCGATTGCAGCACGGAGCCGTTCCATACGAACAGCATCCTGAGCCAGTTTTGTCGTGGTCTGACGATCATGATGTTTTCTCGACTGCCAAAGGAATGCGCTGCGCGGCACACCCGCGCTCGATGCGCAACGGCCCGCGCGTGGCGGGCCGCTGTCGGTCGGGTGCTGAGGCGCGCTGCGCGCGATGATACGCCCGCGCACGCCGCGCCCCGTCACATCGCATGCCGCTCAGTGATAGCCGATGTCGCCCTCGCGCACCTTGCCGCGGAACACGCGGTACTGCATCGCGTTGTACACGAGGATGATCGGCAGCACGATCACGGTGCCGACGAGCGCGAACAACTGGCTCGAATGGCTCGACGACGCGTCCCAGATCGTCAGCGAAGGCGGCACGATGTTCGGCCAGATGCTGATCACGAGCCCCGTGTAGCCGAGGAACACGAGCGCGAGCGTCAGCAGGAACGGCGTGGCTTCATGGGCGCGCTTCACCGTGTGGAAGATGCCCCACACGCAGGCGACGACGAGGATCGGCACCGGCAGGAACCAGCCGAGGTTGCCGCTGCCGAACCAGCGGTGCGCGACGGCCGGCAGCCCGATCACGGTCCACAGGCTCACCACGCCCATCACCGCGAGCAGCACGCCCGCGAGCGGCTTCATCAGCTGACGCATCTTGCGCTGCAGTTCGCCGTCGACCTTCAGGATCAGCCAGCCGCAGCCGAGCGTCGCATACGTGACGAGCACGCCGATCCCGCAGAGCAGGCTGAACGGCGACAGCCAGTCGAACGGCCCGCCCGCGAACTGGTTGTTCTCGATCTTGATGCCCTGCAGCAGCGAACCGAGCACGATCCCCTGGCAGAACGCGGCGAGCGCGGAACCGCCGATGAACGCGAGATCCCACATGTGCTGCGTGCGGGTGGCCTTCGCGCGCAATTCGAACGCCGCCCCGCGGAAGATCAGGCCGACCAGCATCAGCACCAGCGGCAGGTAGTTCGCAGGCAGCAGCGTCGAATACACGACCGGAAACGCGCCATAGAGGCCCGCGCCGCCGAGCACGAGGAACGTCTCGTTGCCGTCCCATACCGGCGCGACGGTGTCGAGCATCACCTGGCGCTCGGCCTTCGCATCGAAGAACGGAAACAGCAGGCCGATACCGAGATCGAAGCCGTCCAGCATCACGTAGATGAATACGCCGAGGCCGATGATCGCGGCCCATACGACAGGAAGATCGATGTGCATGGCTTACTCCGCTTCGGTGACGTTCAGCGGCGTGGACAGCGCGCTCTTGCGCAGCCCCGGATGCCGGTGCAGCTCGATGTACCCGGCCTGGGCCGCCGGCCCGCGCCTCATCAGTTTCATCATGTAGTAGATACCCGTCCCGAATACCAGGAAATAGACGACCACGAAGATCAGCAGCGACACGCCGACCTGCTGCGCGCTGAGCGGCGCAACCGAATCGATGGTGCGCAGCACGCCGTAGACGGTCCACGGCTGCCGCCCGACCTCGGTCGTGATCCAGCCGGCCAGCAGCGCGACGATGCCCGACGGCCCCATCGCCACCACGAACCACTGGAACCAGCGCGTTTCATAGAGGCGCCCGCCCTTTCTCAGCAGCAGCCCGAGCAGCGCGGTGAGCAGCATCAGCATCCCGAGGCCGGCCATGATCCGGAACGTCCAGAAGATGATCGGCGAGTACGGGCGATCCTGCGGCGGGAATTCCTTCAGCCCGCGAATCTCGCCGTCCCAGCTGTGCGTGAGGATCAGGCTGCCGAGGTGCGGCACCTGGATCGCATAGCGCGTGGTTTCGGCCTGCATGTCGGGCAGCCCGACGAGGTTCAGCGCGGTGCCGCCCTTCTCGGTTTCCCACAGCCCCTCGATCGCCGCGATCTTCGCCGGCTGGTATTCGCGCGTGTTCAGCCCGTGCGCATCGCCGACGACGATCTGGATCGGCGCGAGCACCAGCAGCATCCACAGCGCCATCGAGAAGCTGCGCTTCACCGGCTCGTCGCGACGGCCCTTCAGCAGGTGCCATGCGCCGCACGCGGCGACGATGAAGCCCGCGACGATGAACGCCGCGATCGTCATGTGCACGAGACGGTACGGGAACGACGGGTTGAAGACGATCTTGAACCAGTCGACCGGCACGACGAGGCCGTTCTCGATCTTGTAGCCCTGCGGGGTCTGCATGAAGCTGTTCGACGCGAGGATCCAGAACGTCGAGATCAGCGTACCGACCGCGACCATCAGCGTCGCGAAGAAGTGCGCACGCGGGCTGACGCGCTGCCAGCCGAACAGCATCACGCCAAGGAAGCCGGCCTCGAGGAAGAACGCCGTCAGTACTTCATACGTAAGCAGCGGCCCCGTGATGTTGCCCGCGACGCGCGAGAAGCCGGCCCAGTTGGTGCCGAACTCGTACGCCATCACGACGCCGGAGACCACCCCCATCCCGAAGCCGATCGCGAAGATCTTCGACCAGAACTGGAACATGGATTTGTAGGCGGCGTCGCCGGTGACGAGATACCGCCACTCCAGGACCGCCAGGAAGCTCGCCATGCCGATGCTGATCGCGGGAAACACGATGTGGAACGACACCGTGAATGCGAATTGCAATCGGGCGAGATGGAACGCATCGAAGATTTCCATGACCGTAATTTGCTCGTGGTTGTGAGGACGTACGCCCGAAGCAGGAAATCGCGCGACGGCTTGGCGACAACACATGCGAACACAAACGGTCACTCGCATGGCATCGAAGCGTGAATGACGATATCGCGTTTGCAACGATACTCGCAATCACTCGAACGTGCGCTGAAACTGTGCTGCATCCGTCGCCGAAGATGTGTGCACGGAAAACACATTTCGTGCCCGCGGGATGGTCAGCTGTACTGCTTTCCGCGTTGCGGCGCTGTGCCTCCGGCGCGCTGTTCACTCCACTTAACATGTTATGCAACGCCTGCCCGAGGCGGTAGTGCGCCGCCCCCCGGCGCCCGCCCGGCAGCATCGATTCCCGTCGTCCGGCCTACACGCCGGCCGCCCCGCCTGGAGAAACACCGCATGGAGTCCAGCACCCGACCCGACGCGCCGACCGGCAGCACCGCGTGTCATGTGACGCGTCATCGCGCCGGCGACGCGCGCGACACCGTCGATCGCGTCGTCGACGAAACGCCGGTTGCACTCGTATTCAACGGCATCTCGCACACGGTCATGATGGCGACGCCGATCGACCTCGACGCGTTCGGCCTCGGCTTTGCGCTGAGCGAAGGCATCGTCGAGCGTGCGTCGGACGTATTCGACATCGAAAGCGAATGCCGGCCCGGCAGCGCCGAGGTGCGGCTCACCGTGTCGCAACAGGCGTTCATGGCGCTGAAGGCGCACCGCCGCGCGCTGGCCGGCCGCACCGGTTGCGGCGTCTGCGGCATCGAAAGCATCGCGCAGCTCGACCTGCACCCGTCGCGCATCGCGGCCGCCGGCGCGGCGGCCGGCATCGGCGCCGACGCGATCGCACGCGCCGCGCGCGCGCTGCCGGCCCGCCAGACGCTGATGCGCGAGACGGGCGGCATCCACGCGGCTGCGTGGTGCGACCGCGACGGCGCCGTGCTCGACGTGTTCGAGGACGTCGGCCGCCACAACGCGCTCGACAAGCTGATCGGGCATCTCGCGCGGCGCCGCGCCGACCTGGGCGCCGGCTTCGTGTTCCTGTCGAGCCGCGCGAGCTACGAGCTGGTGCGCAAGGCCGCGCGGGTCGGCATCCCGATGATCGCGACGATCTCGGCGCCGACGTCGCTCGCGATCGACGTCGCCCGCGAATCCGGCGTGCGGCTGCTCGGCTTCTGCCGCAACGACGGCTTCGTCGAATACGTGTCGCCCGACGCCGTTCACCCCGCCCCGCCGGCGCTTGCGCCCGCGCACCCGGCCCTCTCGTCATGAAACACCTGTTCGATTTCGATACCGCGCAGCAGCAATTCGCCGGTGCGTTTGCGCCGCTTGCCGCCACCGCCTCCCTGCCGGCCGCCGAAGCAGCCGGCCACGTGCTGGCCGCGCCGCTGACCGCCGTGCTCGACCAGCCGCCGGCCGACCAGAGCGCGATGGACGGCTATGCCGTGCGTCACGCGGATCTCGCGCATGGCGAGCCGCTGCGCGTCGCGCAGCGCTGCTATGCGGGCGACGTGCCCGCGCCGCTGGCCCCGCGCACGGCCGCGCGCATCTTTACCGGCAGCCTGATTCCACCCGGCGCGGATACCGTCGTGATGCAGGAGCATGCCCGCGAGCAGGACGGCTGGGTCGCGTTCGACGCGCCGCAGCGCGGCGGATCGCACATCCGCCGCCGTGGCGAGGAAGTGCGTGCCGGCGACCTGCTCGTGCCGGCCGGCGTGCGGATGGGCGCGATGCACATCGGCGTGGCCGCCGCACAAGGTTTCGCACGCATCGATGTGCGCCCGGCGCTGCGCGTCGGCATCCTGACGACCGGCGACGAGCTCGTCGCATGCGGCCAGCCGCGCGCGCCGCAGCAGATCTACAACAGCAATGCGCCGATGCTCGCCGCGCTGGTGTCGGGAACCGGCGCCAGCGTCGCGATGAACCTGCATGCGGCCGATACGGCGGCGGACGTCGATCGCGCGCTGCGCGACCTGCACGCGGGTTGCGACCTGGTGATCTGCGTCGGCGGCGCGTCGGTCGGCGACAAGGACCTGCTGCGCCCCGCGCTCACCGCGCTCGATGCATCGTTCCTCGTCACCGGCGTGCGGATGAAGCCCGGCAAGCCGGTCGCGCTCGCGCGGCTCGACACGCGGCCCGTGGTGCTGCTGCCCGGCAATCCGGGCGCCGCGATGACGGCGTTCGCGTTGTTCGTCGCGCCGCTGATCCGCCGCCTGCAGGGGCGCGACGCGTGCGTGCCGGTCGTGCCGTCGCTGCCGATCGACACCGGCTTCGAACCCGATGCGCAACGCGAACGCTTCGTGCGGGTGCGCTGCACGGTCGGTGCCGATGGCGTGCCCCTGCTCGATACGCTGCGCCAGCAAGGCGCCGGTACGCTGCAGTCGCTCGTGCAGGCGAGCGGGCTGGCGCGGCTGCCGGCCGGGCGAGCGATCGCGCGCGGCGACACGGTTCCATATTACGAATTCGCACACTGGCTCGCATGAGCGCGACGCCGATCACGCGCCCGAAGCGGCGCATGCGCCGCACATGTCGCCCGTCCCGCACGGTGAACTGTATTCCTGCAATTCGGGCGCGATTGTGCCTCTGCCGGCAAAACCCGGCGGACTATGCTCACGATGAGGCTCGTCACGACCTGTGCGCCGACACGTCGGCACACGCGCGGCCAACCGGCGATGCCCCTCCGCTTACTTCATGCAGGCCGACGAACCGATCGTGAATGCCATCGTTTCAGCCGCGCCGGCCGCCGCCGCTTCATCCGGCGGCGCATTGCCCGGCGCCTTTTCCCGCCCGTCCGACACGCTCGGGCGCCCGCTGCGCGACCTGCGCCTGTCCGTGATCGACCAGTGCAACTTCCGCTGCGGCTACTGCATGCCGCGCGAAAGCTTCGGTTCCGACTACGCGTTCATGCCGTCGTCCGAGCGGCTGTCGTTCGCGCAACTCGAAAAAATCGCCCGCGCGTTCACGTCGCTCGGCGTCGAGAAGATCCGCATCACGGGCGGCGAGCCGCTGCTGCGCCGCAACCTCGAAGCGCTGATCGAGCGGCTCGCCGCGCTGACGACCGTCGACGGCAAGCCTGTCGAGATCGCGCTGACGACCAACGGCTCGCTGCTCGCCGCGAAGGCGCGCGCGCTGCGCGACGCCGGGTTGTCGCGCGTGACCGTGAGCCTCGACGCGCTCGACGATGCCGTATTCCACCGGATGAGCGACGCCGACGTGCCCGTGTCGCGCGTGCTCGCCGGCATCGAAGCCGCGCATGCCGCCGGGCTCGCGCCGGTCAAGGTCAACGCGGTGATCGAGCGCGGCGCGAACGACGACCAGATCCTGCCGCTCGTGCGCCACTTCCGGCATACCGGCGTGGCCGTACGCTTCATCGAATACATGGACGTCGGCGGCGCGAGCTTCTGGTCCGGCGACAAGGTCGTGCCGGCCGCGCGGATGCGTGAACTGATCGACGCACACTACCCGCTCGTGCTCGTCGGCGAACCGGGGCACGACGCGACCGCGATCCGTTGCGCGCACATCGACGGCGCGGGCGAAGTCGGCTTCATCGCGAGCGTGTCGCATCCGTTCTGCGGCACCTGCTCGCGTGCCCGCGTGTCGGCCGACGGGCAGCTCTATACGTGCCTGTTCGCGACGCAAGGCACCGACCTGCGGCCGTGGCTCGACGATGCAGCGTCGACCGGCGACCTCGCCGCTGCCGTACGCGAGCGCTGGACGCGGCGCGACGACCGCTATTCCGAGCGCCGGGCCGCACGGCCGGCCCGCGCGCCGGGCAAGACCTATCCGACCGTGCGCATGTCGCTCGTCGGCGGCTGACCGGCCACCGCGCGACACAGGACGCACCGCCTACAGGAGAACCTGTGATGACAACCTTCACCGAATCCCGCGCCGGGCTGCCGGACGATCCGTTGCGTGCCGGCGGCCACCCGCCTCCCGCCGATGCGGCCGACCCGCACACCGAACCGCCGCCCGCGATTACCGCCGGCTTCGAGGTGCGCGTGCAGTACGCGGCGATCGATGCAGGCGCCGAGCTCGCGCCGATCGTTCGCAATCCGAATGTCGGTGCCGTCGTGAATTTCCTCGGCGTCGTGCGCAAGGAAGGCGACGTCGACGACGTCGTCGCGCTGGAAGTCGAGCACTATCCGACGATGACCGAACAGGCGCTGTGGAGCATCGTCGAGGAGGCCAGCGCGCGCTGGCGGCTCGAAGCGGTCAAGATCGTGCACCGCGTCGGGCGCATTCCGCTCGGCCAGGCCGTCGTGCTGGTCGTGGTGGCTGCCGCGCATCGCGCGTCCGCGTTCGATGCGTGCGAATTCCTGATGGACTTCCTGAAGACGCACGCACCGTTCTGGAAGAAGGAAATCCGGCACGACGGCGAATCCGGCTGGGTCGAAGCGAAGGTACACGACGACCAGGCGATGCGGCGCTGGGGCTGACCGCATCCGTTTTGCACTTTCCGATTCCGCCGACTCCATTCAAGACAGCGCCATGAAACTGACGATCAAATACTTCGCGAGCATTCGCGAACAACTCGAACGCGACGAGGAAACCGTCGAGATCGATGCACGCGAACTCACCGTCGACGCGCTGCGCAGCACGCTGGCCGCGCGCGACGCGCGCAGTGCGGATGCGCTGCGGATGGACCGCCCCGTGCGGGCGGCCGTGAACCTCGAGATGGTGACCGGGGAATTCGTCGTGCGGGAGGACAGCGAGGTCGCGTTTTTCCCGCCGGTGACGGGGGGGTGACACGACGCGCAGGTCACGCACGGGCGGCTTCCATGGACTCGGGAATCGCACGGCACATTTGCAGCACCGCTACCGCACCGCCCATCGGCACCGGACCGCAAAAAACAAAGCCGGCACAAGGCCGGCTTCATCATCGAAACGCGCGACACCGCATGGGCCCGCTCACCGCATGCACGCCGCGGCCAGCTTCCCGACCGCGATCACCGCCTGCTCGATCTCCGGCGACCACGGGCTGCTGTAGTTCAACCGGATGAAGTTCCGGTAGTTGTCGGTGATCGAGAACATGTAGCCGGGCCCGATCGTGATCCCCTGCTCCAGCGCAAGCTGATACAGCCGCATCGCGTCGACCTGCGCGGGCAACTCGACCCACAGCACGTAGCCGCCGGCCGGGCTCGAAATGCGCGTGCCTTCCGGGAAGAACCGCGACACCATCGCGCGCATCAGGTTCGCCTGCTGTGCATACGCCTTGCGCAAGCGCCGCAGGTGATGCTCGTAGCCGTCGCGTTCGAGAAACTCCGCGATCGCCAGCTGCGGCAGCGACGGCGTCGCCAGCGTGTTCAGGAACTTCAGCTTCTCGACCTGATCGCGATAGCGGCCCGGCAGCGCCCAGCCGATCCGGTAGGCGGCCGTCAGGCTCTTCGAGAACGACGCGCAATGCAGCACGATCCCGGTCCGGTCGTAGGACTTCAGCGAACTCGGATGCGACTCGCCGAAATACAGCTCGTTGTACACGCCGTTCTCGATCAGCGGCATGCCCGTCTTCGTTGCGAACTCGACCAGTTCGCGCTTGCGCTCGTCGGGCATCTGGAAGCCGAGCGGGTTCTGGAAGTTCGGCATCACCATGCATGCGGCGATCGGCTGCGACTTCGCGATCGCCGCCAGCGCCGCGATGTC
>JAIRVP010000033.1 GCA_031253835.1 Burkholderia sp.
ATTTGGGGTTGCCACGAGAACGGCCGCTCGCCGCGTTGCGCTCCTTGCGAATACGTCAGTATTCGCGGCGTCGCGCGCCTCGCGAGCGGCCGTTCTCGTGGCAACGCATGCGCGTTCCACACGTAAACAGACCCTCGCCTCAGACCCGCAAAACATGCCAGAGTTGCCAGAAGTCGAAGTCACGCGCCGGGGCATCGAGCCCTTTGTCGCAGGCCGCCGCGTCGAGCGTGTCGACGTCCGTACCGCGATGCTGCGCTGGCCCGTGCCGGCGGGGCTCGCCGAGCAGTTGCGCGCGCGCGAGGTGCTCGGCGTCGAGCGTCGCGGCAAGTATCTGCTGTTCGAGGTCGATGCCGGCTGGTTCATCGTCCATCTCGGCATGACGGGCACGCTGCGCGTGCTGCCCGCGGCCGGCGTGCCGGTCGCCGCGAAGCACGACCACATCGACTGGATCTTCGACGAATTCGTGCTGCGGTTCCGCGATCCGCGCCGTTTCGGCGCCGTGCTGTGGCACCCGCGCGAAGCCGGCGACGTGCATGCGCATCCGCTCCTCGCGAGCCTCGGTGTCGAGCCGTTCTCGCCCGCGTTCACCGGCGCACTGCTGCATGCGCGCACGCGCGGCCGCACGGTGTCGGTCAAGCAGGCGCTGCTCGCGGGCGACATGGTCGTCGGTGTCGGCAACATCTATGCGTCGGAGAGCCTGTTCCGTGCGGGCATCCGGCCGACGACGGCCGCCGGCAAGGTCTCGCTGCCGCGCTACGAGCGGCTGGCCGACGCGGTGCGCGCGACGCTGGCCGACGCGATCGAGCGCGGTGGCAGCACGTTGCGCGATTTTGTCGGCAGCAACGGCGAAAGCGGCTACTTCCAGCTCGACTGCTTCGTCTACGATCGTGCGGGCCAGCCGTGCCGCGTGTGCGGCACGCCGATCCGCCAGATCGTGCAGGGCCAGCGGTCGACCTATTTCTGCCCGACCTGCCAGCGTTGAAACCCATTTTTCACAATCAGACAACTTGAAGCCGCCCCGCATCGCCCCCGCTCCGTTCCCCGTCACGCCGCTGCATCGCACATTCGCCACGCGCCTGGTCGCGTGGCAGCGCGAGCACGGCCGCCACGACCTGCCGTGGCAGAACACCCGCGATCCTTACCGGATCTGGCTGTCGGAAATCATGCTGCAGCAGACGCAGGTGTCGACCGTCATTCCGTACTACACGCGCTTTCTCGAGCGCTACCCGAATGTCGCCGCGCTTGCGGCCGCACCGACCGACGACGTGATGGCGCTGTGGGCAGGGCTCGGCTACTACTCGCGTGCGCGCAACCTGCATCGCTGCGCGCAGGTCGTCGTCGCCGAGCACGGCGGCGCGTTTCCGGCGACGCCCGACGCGCTGGCCGAACTGCCGGGCATCGGCCGCTCGACGGCCGCCGCGATCGCGTCGTTCTCCTACGGCGCGCGCGCGACGATTCTCGACGGCAACGTGAAGCGCGTGCTCGCGCGCGTATTCGGCGTCGAAGGGTTTCCGGGCGAGAAGCGCGTCGAGAACGACATGTGGGCGCTCGCCGAATCACTGCTGCCCGATGCCGCGAACGCGGCCGACGTGAGCGCCTATACGCAGGGGCTGATGGATCTCGGCGCGACGCTGTGCATGCGCGGCAAGCCCGATTGCGCGCGCTGCCCGTTCGCGGGCGACTGCGTCGCGCAATCGACGGGCCGCCAGCGTGAACTGCCGGCCGCGCGACCGAAGAAGGCCGTGCCGACGCGCAAGACCTGGATGCTCGTGCTGCGCGACGGCGACGCCGTGCTGCTGGAGCGACGCCCGCCGACCGGCATCTGGGGCGGGTTGTGGAGCCTGCCGCAAGCGGACGGCGATGCCGCGCTCACGGAACTCGCGCGCGGCTTCGGCGGCGGCGGCACGGTGCCGCTCGCGCCGCTCACGCATACGTTCACGCATTTCCGGCTCGAGATCGAGCCGCGGCTGAGCGACATGGCGGACGGCGGTGGATTGCCTTCATCGGCACGGGACGCCGATACGGCCTGGGTGCCGCTGAGCCGGCTCGATGCGTACGGCGTGCCGGCGCCCGTGCGCAAGCTGCTCGACGCACTGAGCGGGCCGCTGCTGTAACGAAGGGGAAGGGCGCTGCGTGCCCTGAACATCGCCGGGCCGGCGATGCCTAAAGCCAGCCGTGCCGGTCGAGCACGTGGTGCACGGCGTCGATGCGTGCACCGACGTCCGGAAACTCCATCAGCTTCTGCCGCGCACGCAGGTCGAGCGGCAGCAGTTCCGCGAGGCGGTTCGACACCCAGCTCGGATCGTCGAGGCGGAACGGTTCGCCGAACGGCATTTTCTCCGGATCGGACTTCTTCAGCGCGTTGATGATGCGCTCGAGCACCTCGGCGCACGAGCCGAACTGCGCGAGCGTCTGCTCGCCCTCGAGCGGGATGTCGTCGGGGAGCGGCTCCGCGATGCCGACCAGCAGCCCGTTGCCTTCGACGCGATACGACAGCAGCTCGAAACGCTGCGTGCCGACCGCATGCAGATACAGCATCCCGAATTCACCGGTATCGCACTCGGTGATGCGTGCCATGCAGCCGATGGTCTCGGGCACCGACACGGCGCCGTCCTGCGCGACTTCGGGCCCGCTCTTCAGCAGGCACACGCCGAACGGCACGTCATCGCGCAGGCACGCGCGGGACATGTCGAGATAGCGCGCCTCGAACACCTTGAGCGGGAGCAGGCCTCCCGGAAACAATACCGTGTGCAGTGGAAACAGCGGCAGGTCGATCAGGGTGGTCGATAGGGAGGACATGGCGCGCTGACAAGGGAGCGGGCGTCGCTAGGGTCGGGTGACCTCGGAGACGAGCCGCGACGACGCGTCGACATCCACTGGCGCGTCACGATGCCGCACGATCACGTTCGCCTCGTGCGCAAGGCGCGCGGCGAGCGTTTCCGCGATGAAGACCGAGCGATGCTGGCCGCCCGTGCAGCCGATGGCGACGGTCAGGTAGCTGCGGTTGTCATCGCGAAAGTGCGGCAGCCATTTCATCAGGAACGCATGGATGTCGTCGATCATCTGGTGGACGATCGGCAGTGCGTCGAGAAAGGCGATGACCGGCTGGTCGAGCCCGGTGAGCGGGCGCAACTCGTGGTCGTAGTACGGATTCGGCAGCGCGCGCACGTCGAACATCAGGTCGGCATCGAGCGGCACGCCGCGCTTGAAGCCGAACGACTCGAACATCACCATCAGATCGTTGTCTTTCTGCTCGATGAAGCGCTTGACCCACGTGCGCAGCACGTTTGCACGCAGCGTGCTCGTGTCGATCTGGTGGCCGAATTCGGCGAGCGGCGCGACGAGGTCGCGCTCGCGCTCGATCGCTTCCTCGAGCGACGACAGCAGGCCGACGTCCGCATCGTGCGACAGCGAGCCGGACAGCGGGTGGCGGCGGCGCGTTTCGGAGAAGCGCTGGATCAGCGCCTGCGTGCTGGCGTTGAGGAACAGCACGCGCACGTCGTGCTCGCGCGACAGTTCGCGGATCAGGCCGGGCATTTCGTCGAGCGACGCGCTTGAGCGCGCGTCGATCGCGACCGCGAGCCGGCGCTGGCCGTTCTGGCCGAGGTAGCGGGCGAGTTCGGGGAGCACGTGCGGCGGCAGGTTGTCGACACAGTAATAGCCTGCGTCTTCGAGCGCGTTCAGCGCGACGGACTTGCCTGAGCCGGAGATGCCGGTGATGAGGACGATGCGCATGGGAAGCAGAGAATCCTGACGTTTCATCATAGCACCGGCTCGACGCGTCGGCGTTGCGCGGCCGGCGCGTGCGGGTTACACCAGTTTGCCGGGGAACTGACTGTCGGGATCCTGCATCGCGAGTCGTTGCCGATCCATGAAATCGCGCAACGTGTCGATTCCGCGCAACTGCAGGATCGTGTTCCGGACGGCCGCCTCGACCAGCACCGCGAGGTTGCGGCCGGCCGCGACCTGGATCGTGACCTTGCTGATCGGCAAGCCGAGCACGTCGACGGTCTGGCTTTCGAGCGGCAGGCGCTGGAATTCGCCGTCGGGGCGCCGGACGAGCTGGACGATCAGCTTCAGCTTCATTTTCCGCCGCACGGCGGTTTCGCCGAAGATCGTCTTGATGTCGAGCAGGCCGAGGCCGCGCACCTCGAGCAGGTTCTGCAGCAGCGGCGGGCAGCGCCCTTCGACGAAATCGGGGCCAAGTCGGACGAAATCGACCGCGTCGTCGGCGACGAGGCCGTGGCCGCGGCTGATCAGCTCGAGGCCGAGTTCGCTCTTGCCGAGGCCCGAATCGCCGGTCAGCAGCACGCCCATCCCGAGGATGTCGATGAACACGCCGTGCAGCGTCGCGCGCGGCGCGAGGATGCGCGACATGTAGAGCCGCAGGCTGTCGATCACCGCGGCGGCCGACATCGGCGTCGTGAACAGCGGGGTGGACGAGCGCGTGCAGCGCAGCACGAGTTCGGGCGGGGCCGCGGCGCCGCCGGCCACGACGAGGAACGGCGGTTCGAGCGCGATCAGCTCGGCCATGTGGCGCGAGCGGTCTTCGTCGGTCTGCCGCTGGTAGTAGTCGATTTCGGCTTCGCCGAGCACCTGGATCCGGTTCGGGTGGATCAGGTTCAGGTGGCCGACGAGGTCGGCGCTCGACGTCGCATTGCCGACGGTGTCGGCGGAAAAGCCGCGCTCCCAGCCTTCATGCCCCGTCAGCCAGCTCAGTTTCAGCGTGGCCGCGTTGTCGTCGAAGATGCTCTGGGCGTTGATGCTGGACGTATCCATGACTCTCGTCACTCCAATGAGCCGGTGCATGCGCGCGGCGACGGGCGTCGCCATGCCGGGCCGGCGCCGGGCGGCCCTGGACGGCGGCATGTGCCGCCTCGTACCGGAAAAAATTCCGCCCGGATCAACTCAAGGTTGCCACTGAGTGAGCAGGCGATGCAACTCGGCGATATCCGTTTCGTTGTGCAGACGCTCGCGCGCGTCGCGATCGGATAGCAGTTGCGCGATTTCCGACAGGATCTCGAGGTGCTGCTGGGTGGCTTGCTCGGGGACGAGCAGGAAGATCAGGAGACCGACCGGCTGGCCGTCGGGCGCTTCGAACGGGATGGCATCGGCGAGGCGGACGAACGCGGCGAGCGGGTGCTTGAGACCCTTGATGCGGCCGTGCGGAATCGCGACCCCTTCGCCGAGCCCGGTCGAGCCGAGGCGCTCGCGCGCGAACAGGTTGTCCGTGACGGTGCTGCGGGCGATGCCGTTCTGATTCTCGAACATCAGCCCGGCTTGTTCGAAGACGCGTTTCTTGCTGGTGACTGAGAGGTCGATGACGACGTTCTCTATGGGCAGGATTTTGGCTAGGCGATTCATGTTGGCAGGCGATTGGGCGGCCTGGGGTCTCCTTGCTGCGGCAGACTGATTTTCCATGTTCGGCGATATCAAGGCATGTGGCATCGGCAACCTGCAACGCAGCTACCGCACCCAACGCCCCCCGGCGATAACCGAAACATTATAGAGCACAGCCGCGTGCGTGGCGCAGCCCGGACCGACCGGTTGCACCTCTGCGCGGAGTCGCAAAAAAAACGCCCGGCGAACCGGGCGGCGTGCGTGTTGCGGTAAAGGTTATTGCGGCGGCAGTTCGATCTGATCGATCGACGGTTGAAGCTTGATCGGGTCGTGCGCGTGCGTTTGCAGGCGCTCCATGTGCTTGACGACCTGGCGATCCAGCTTGTCGATCAGCAAATCGATCGCGGCGTACAGGTTGCCGTTCGCGCTTTCGACGAAGATGTCCTTGCCCTTCAGGTGCAGATTGATTTCCGCGCGCTGCTGCTTGTCCTTTTCCTTGTGGTTGTCGACCGAGAGGATCACAGTGCCATCGATCACCTGATCGCTATGCCGTAGCACCCGGTCCAGCTTGGTGATCACGTATTCGCGAATTGCAGGCGTGACTTCGAGATGATGTCCACTGATCTTCAGGTTCATAGTGCTTCTCCAAGCGAGTGACCACCCGGCCGCATCGAGGCGGCGCTCCGGTCGACTTGCCCCTGCCGCACGAGGCGGCGTATCGCGGACAGGTCGCCCGGCCTGTTCCCCGTGTGCGCGGTGGCCGGAACACGCCTGCCGCCGGGCAGGCAGCAGGCTAAAGAGACTTGCGCAGATTCACTGCCGGGATTTTGAGGGCTTCGCGATATTTCGCAACCGTGCGGCGCGCGACCACGAAACCCTGTTCTGCCAGCAGCTCGGCAATGCGGCTGTCCGAAAGTGGCGATTTTGGGTCTTCAGCTCCTATCAGTTGCTTGATCAGGGCTCGGATGGCGGTCGACGAGGCGGCGCCACCGGTGTCGGTCGAGACGTGAGATCCGAAGAAGTACTTAAATTCAAGCGTCCCGAACGGGGTCAGCATGTACTTCCCGGTTGTCACACGGCTGACAGTCGACTCGTGTAGGCCCAGCGTATCAGCTATTTCCCGCAAAACCAAGGGGCGCATGGCAATTTCACCGTGCGCAAAGAAATTCTTCTGACGCTCGACAATCGCCTGCGCGACACGCAGGATCGTGTCGAAACGCTGCTGGATATTCTTGATGAGCCAGCGTGCTTCCTGGAGCTGCTGCTTCAGCGATCCGGCCGACGGATCGCCGCGGCTGTTGCGCAGGATGTTCGCGTACAGGTTGTTGATCCGCAGGCGCGGCACGACCTCCGGATTGAGCTCCGCGAGCCATCCCTGGCCGGCCTTCTTCACGATGATGTCGGGCACGACGTAGTCGGCCTCGGCCTTGCCGTATGCGGCGCCGGGGAACGGCTCCAGCGAGCGGATCAGCGCATGCGCGTCGCGCAGCGCGTCGTCGCTCGCCTTCAGGTGCTTGCGCAACCGTGTGAAATCGCGCGCGGCGAGCAGTTCGAGATGCTGCGACACGATCTCGAGCGAGAGCGTGCGCGTCGGGGACGGATCGAGGCGCAGCAACTGCAGCTTCAGGCATTCGGATGCCGAACGCGCGCCGACGCCGGCCGGGTCGAAGCTGTGCAGCAGCGCGAGCGCCGCGTTCAGTTCGTCGCAGTCGATCTCCAGCTCGGGCGGCAGGTCGGCGAGCACTTCGTCGAGCGTCGCGGTCAGGTAGCCGTCGTCGTCGAGCGACTCGATCAGGAACATCACGAGCGCGCGATCGCGCGGGCCGGCCTGCGTGACGCGCAACTGCGCGGACAGGTGGTCGCGCAGCGACGTCGCGGCTTCCTGCACCTGCAGCGGCGGGAGGTCGTCGTCGTCGGACGCGCCGCTCGCGCGGCCGAATTCATCCAGGTTCCATTGCGGGCCGTCGTTGCCGTCGCCGGACCCGTAGCCGTCGTACTCGTCGGCGCCGGCCGGCTCGTCGCGCTCCGCGCGATCGCTGGACGAACTGCTGCCGTTTGCCGGGGCCGGCTCGGTGTTCTGCGCGGGCGGCGTCTGCGCGATCAGCGATCCGTCCGCCGCGACGCGCAGCGGGCTCGCGATCCATTCGTCGTCGTTCTCGAGCAGCGGGTTCTGCGCGACGGCCATCGCGACTTCCTGCTGCAATTCGAGCGTCGACAACTGCAGGAGCCGGATCGACTGCTGCAGCTGCGGCGTCAGCGCCAGATGTTGCGACAGGCGGAGTTGAAGGCTGGCTTTCATGGCGAGGAGGGAGTCATACCGGCAGTGTGCCACGACCCAGGCGCGTTGAGCCATCCGCGATTACGCGCGGCGCGCCGCCCGGCCGCGGGCATGGCCGCGAAGCAGGGCGCGGCCCCGCGCGGCGATGCCGGGCGGGGTGCAGCCAGCCACGAGGGGGAGTTACATGCGGAAGTGTTCGCCGAGGTACACGCGGCGCACGCTTTCGTTTTCGATGATTTCGCTCGGTGCGCCGGCGGCGAGCACCGAACCGTCGCTGATGATGTACGCGTGATCGCAGATGCCGAGCGTTTCGCGGACGTTGTGATCGGTGATCAGCACGCCGATGTTGCGCTGCTTCAGGAACTTGACGATCTTCTGGATCTCGAGCACCGCGATCGGGTCGACGCCGGCGAACGGTTCGTCGAGCAGGATGAAGTTCGGGTTGGTCGCGAGCGCGCGTGCAATTTCGACGCGGCGCCGTTCACCGCCCGACAGCGACAGCGCGGGGTTCTCGCGCAGGTGGCCGATCTGCAGTTCGTCGAGCAGCGCTTCGGTGCGCGACGAGATCGCATCCTTCGACAGCCGCTTGCCGTCTTCGCCGTACTGCAGCTCGAGTACCGCGCGGATGTTCTCCTCGACGGTCAGCTTGCGGAACACGGACGCTTCCTGCGGCAGGTACGACAGGCCGAGCGACGCGCGCTTGTGGATCGGCAGCAGGCTGATCGAGCTGCCGTTCAGCGAGATCTCGCCCGCGTCGAGCGGCACGAGGCCGACGATCATGTAGAACGACGTGGTCTTGCCGGCGCCGTTCGGGCCGAGCAGGCCGACGACTTCGCCGCTCTTCACGTCGAGCGACACGTCCTTGACGACCGTGCGCGAGCCGTAGCGCTTCTTCAGGTTGCGGACGACGAGCGAGCTCGTGGTGCCGGCCGGCTGGCGGTTCGGTAGCGCGTTCATTGGCCCGGCGCTCCCTGGATCGTGGTCGACGGCGACAGCTTCGCCGGCGCGCCGTTCAGCGGTGCGGGGCCGCCGTTCTTCGGCGAGAGCATCGCGCGCACGCGGCCGTTCGGGTTGCCCGGCGCGGCGACGTCCTTGCCGCCCTTCGCGGTGTAGAAGTCGCGCTGGCCGTCGTACGTGATCACGCTGCCGTGCACGGTATCGGCGATCGTCGACGTGCCCTGCAGGCGGCGTACGGTCGCGGCGGTCGTCAGCGTGGTCAGGTCCTGCTTGCCGTCGTAGTCGATGCGCTCGGCGTCGCCGTCGATGTATTCGTCGAGGCCTTCGCGCTTCTGGCGGAACGTCGCGTGCTTCTTGCCGCTGCCGAACGAGGTGGCGTACTGATAGCCTTCCGGATCCTGGCGCACTTCGACGCGATCGCCCTTGATGATGATCGTGCCCTTCGTGATCACGACGTTGCCGGTCGCGACCGTGACCTGCTTCAGGTCGTCATAGGTCAGGTTGTCGGCCTCGACGTTGATCGGCTTGTTCTGGTCGGCCTTCTCGGCATGGGCGAGCGGCGCCAGCCCGACCAGCGGGAGCGCCACGAGCGTCGCGGCGAGCGCGGCGCGGACGGCGCGCGCAGCGCCGCCGGAAATCTGTCGAGGGAACGGTTCGTTCATGCAGTCACGTGAGGGATGCGTCACTTGGGTTGACCTTTCGAGCCGCCGGACGTGTCCGCGGCGGCGATCGTGCCGCGCACGTTGCCGTAAAGCTCGATGACCCGGGTGACGTTGTTGTACTTCATGCCGTCGGTCGCGTTGACGAGCGACAGGCCGCGCTGAAGTTTAACCGGCTTTTCGGTCTGGATCACATCGTCATTGACGAAGATCCGGAAATGCTGGGAATCAGCCTGCATCTGCGGATCGCCGCCGCCGGCCACCCGGAGGATGCGCGCATTGTCGTACAAATCGACGATCGACACGTCGCCGTTGACGGTGCCGCGCTTCGCGGTGGTCGTCACGACCGGCTTGCCGGGCTGGAACGCGCGCATGGCCGGATCGGTCAGGTCGCTGTTTTCGGTGTCTTCGTAATGGATCAGGTTCGCGGCCGTCAGCCGGTACTGGGTCGAGCCGGACTGGTCGAGCTCGGTGACCGAGAAGTTGTCCGCGAAATAGTCGGGCGTGTGGCGCTTCGGCTGCACGGTGCCCTCGCCGGGCGGCGGCAGCGTGGCCTGCAGCAGCCACCACGTGATGCCCGCGAGCGCGGCGACCGCGCCGAGCGGCAGCAGCTGGGTCCAGCGGAAATGTGTCGTCATCCGTCAGGCTCCGCAGGCTGCTGCGAGCAGCGCGTCGTAGCGGCGCTGCGCGCGCAGGATCGCGTCGCAGGCCTCGCGCACGGCGCCCTGGCCGCCGCGGGCCTCGGCCACCCAGTGCGCGCGGGCGATCACCTCGGGGTGCGCGTTCGCGGGGGCCGTCGCGAAGCCGCAGCGCAGCATCACGGGCAGGTCGGGCCAGTCGTCGCCCATGTAGCCGCACGCGTCGGCGGTGAGGCCGAGCGACGCGATCAGGTCGGCGAACACGGCGAGCTTGTTCTCGACGCCCTGGAACAGGTGCGCGATCTTCATTTCCTTCGCGCGCGCCGCGACGATCTCCGAGCGGCGGCCCGTGATGATCGCGGTCGCGATGCCGGCTTCGCCGAGCAGCTTCACGCCGTGGCCGTCGAGCGAATTGAACGACTTCATCGTGTCGCCGGCCGCGGTAAACAGCAGGCCGCCGTCGGTCAGCACGCCGTCGACGTCGAAAATCATCAGCTTCACGCGGCTTGCGCGTTCGGCCGCAGTCAGCGCTGCGCTCATCAGATCACCTTCTTCGAAAACAGGTCGTGCATGTTCAGCGCGCCGATCAGCGCGCCGTCGGCATCGACCACCAGCATCTGGTTGATCCGGTGGCGCTCCATCAGTTCCACGGCTTCGACCGCCAGATGATCCGGTGCGATCGTGCGCGGGTTGCGCGTCATCACGTCGGTGATCGGCAGCGTGCGGAAATCGCCGTCGCGCGCGAGCACGCGGCGCAGGTCGCCGTCCGTGAAGATGCCGACGACCTTGCCGCCGGCGTCGACCACGGCCGTCATGCCGAGGCGCTTCGCGGTGATCTGGAACAGCGCGTCCGACAGCGTCGCGTCGAGCCCGACGGACGGGACGTCGTCGCCCGAGCGCATCACGTCGCGCACGTAGGTGAGCAGGCGCCGGCCGAGCGCGCCGCCCGGGTGCGAGCGCGCGAAATCTTCCGAACCGAAGCCGCGCGCGTCGAGCACGGCGACGGCAAGCGCGTCGCCGAGCGCGAGCGCGGCGGTCGTGCTCGCGGTGGGCGCGAGGTTCAGCGGGCACGCTTCCTTCGACACCGCGGCGTTCAGGTTCACGTCGGCGAGCGTGCCGAGGCTCGACTCCGCGCGGCCCGTGATCGCGATCAGCTTCGCGCCGATCCGCTTCACGAGCGGCAGAATGGCGACGAGTTCTTCCGATTCGCCGGAATAGGAGATGCCGATGAAGACGTCGTCGGAGGTGACCATCCCGAGGTCGCCGTGGCTGGCCTCGGCAGGGTGGACGAAGAAGGCCGGCGTACCGGTGCTGGCCAGCGTGGCTGCGATCTTGCGGGCGATATGCCCCGATTTGCCGATACCGGACACCACCACGCGGCCGCGGCAGCCGAGCAGCAGCGCGACGGCCTGGACGAAGCCGCCGTCGAGCTGGTCGCGCAGCGCGCGCACGGCGTCCGCCTCGATGTCGAGCACGTCGCGGGCGAGCGCGAGCGCCCGATCATCATTGATTTTCGCTATCATGCGCGGAGTATAGCAAAGGCGTTTGTTCGCCGCGCCGGGCCTTCGGACTCGTCCGATGTCGCCTGTCCACCGCCACCACCCGCGCCCGCATTGCCGTGGCCCCGACGAACGAGGACGCTTCGCCTGTGATTTCCCCGCTCGAAATGACCCTGCTGCTGCTGCTGGCCTCGGTGGTGGGCGTCGTCGTATTCCGTTCGCTGAACCTGCCGCCGATGCTCGGCTATCTGACCGTCGGCATCCTGGTCGGCCCGCATTCGTTCGGCATCGCCGCGGATCTCGAACGGGCCGAGCACCTCGCGGAATTCGGCGTGGTGTTCCTGATGTTTTCGATCGGCCTCGAATTCTCGCTCGCGAAGCTGAGGGCGATGCAGCGGCTCGTGTTCGGGCTCGGGTTGCTGCAGGTCGTCGCGACCCTCGTGCTCGCGCTCGTGCTCGGCGCGCTGTTCGAGCACTGGGTGCACATCACGTGGCAGGGCAGCATCGCGCTCGGCGGCGCGCTCGCGATGTCGTCGACGGCGATCGTGTCGAAGATGCTCGCCGAGCGGCTCGAGATCGAGACCGAGCACGGCCGCAACATCTTCGGCGTGCTGCTGTTCCAGGATCTCGCGGTCGTGCCGCTGCTGATCGTGATCGCCGCGTTCGGCGCCGAATCGTCGAAGGACCTCGCGATCACGCTCGGTTTCGCGGCGGTCAAGATCGTGATCGCGCTCGCGCTGCTGCTGATCGTCGGCCAGCGCTTCATGACGCGCTGGCTCAACGTCGTTGCGCGGCGCCGCTCGCAGGAACTGTTCGTGCTGAACCTGCTGCTCGTCACGCTCGGCGCCGCGTTCATCACCGACCGCTTCGGCCTGTCGCTGGCGCTCGGCGCGTTCATCGCGGGGATGCTCATCTCCGAGACGCCGTTCCGCCATCAGGTGGAAGAGGACATCAAGCCGTTCCGCGACGTGCTGCTCGGCCTGTTCTTCGTGACGACGGGGATGCTGCTCGACCCGCGCGTGATCTGGGAGCACCCGCTCCTCGTGCTCGGCTTCTTCATCGGCCAGATCCTGTTCAAGGGGACGATGATCGCGGGGCTCGCGCGGCTGTTCGGCGCGACGCCGGGCGTCGCGATGCGCACCGGCATCGGCCTCGCGCAGGCCGGCGAATTCGGTTTCGTGCTGCTGAACCTGATCCTCGACCGGCATCTCGTCGATTCGACGCTGCTGCAGGCGATCCTCGCGTCGATGCTGCTGTCGATGCTCGCCGCGCCGTTCCTGATCCAGAACGCCGACCGGATCGTGATGCGGCTGTCGTCGACGGAATGGATGCAGCAGTCGCTGCAGATGACGCGGATCGCGACGCAAAGCCTGAAGCAGCGCGGCCACGTGATCATCTGCGGCTACGGCCGCGCAGGGCAGAACCTGGCACGGATGCTCGAGCAGGAAGGCATTTCGTACGTCGCGCTCGACCTCGACCCCGATCGCGTGAGCGCGGCCGCGGCGGCCGGCGAGTCGGTCGTGTTCGGCGACGCGGCGCGCCGCGAATCGCTGCTCGCGGCCGGTATCCACCGCGCGGCGGCCGTCGCGATCACCTATGCGAACACGCCATCGGCGCTGCGCGTGCTGCATCACGTGCACGAGCTCGAGCCGACGCTGCCGGCGATCGTGCGCACCGTCGACGATGCCGATCTCGAGAAGCTGCTCGCGGCCGGCGCGACCGAGGTGATTCCGGAGATCGTCGAGGGCAGCCTGATGCTCGCGTCGCACACGCTGGTGCTGGTCGGCGTGCCGATGCGCAAGGTCGTGCGGCGCGTCGAGGAAATGCGCGACGAGCGCTACAGCCTGCTGCGCGGCTATTTCCGCGGCGCGGACGACGCGGACGACGACGACCACGAGCAGGTGCGGCTACAATCGGTGCCGGTCGATGCGCGCGCGGACGCGGTCGGGCGTTCGCTGGAAGAACTCGGGCTGTATGCGCTCGGGCTGGAAGTCACGGCGATCCGCCGTCACGGCATCCGCGGCGTCGAACCCGACCCGCAGACCAAGCTGCGCGCGAGCGACATCGTCGTGCTGCGCGGGCTGCCCGAGGCGCTCGCGCTCGCGGAGGAGCGGCTGTCGCGCCATCGGCGCGATCCGCCGGCCGCGGCCGCTTGAGTCGCGATTCACAACCTGACCCGTATTTTTCAGAAACGGTGCCCGATCTTCGCGCACCGTTTTTTTCGGAGAGTTTCATGCCGCATTCGTCGTCGGGCGCACCGCTCGATCCGGTCGCCTTCATCCACAGCCAGATCCGCACGGTGCCCGACTGGCCGCAGCCGGGCGTGCAGTTCCGCGACATTACGACGCTGCTGCAGAGCCCGAAGGCGCTGCGCATCCTCGTCGACCTGTTCGTCGAACGCTATGTCGATGCGAAGCTCGACTACGTCGCGGGCCTCGACGCGCGCGGCTTCATCATCGCGCCGATCGTCGCGTACGAGCTGAGCGTCGGCTTCGTGCCGATCCGCAAGGTCGGCAAGCTGCCGTACAAGACGCGCTCGGAATCGTACGACCTCGAATACGGCAGCGCGACGGTCGAGATCCACGAAGACGCGTGCCGCCCCGGCGACCGCGTGATCATCATGGACGACCTGATCGCGACCGGCGGCACGATGATGGCGGGGCGCAACCTGCTGCAGCGGCTCGGCGCGGTGGTCGTCGAAGGCGCGGCGATCATCGACCTGCCCGATCTCGGCGGCTCGACGCTGCTGCGCAACGCGGGCCTGCCCGTCTATACCGTCACCGAATTCGGCGGCCACTGAGCGCCGGCCCGCCCGGGCGCTTGCCGCCCGGGCTCACGTTCTGCAGCGAGGTCACGATGCCCAACTTCATGCTGTTTCTCGCCACGTCGATCGCGATCACGTTCGCGCCCGGTCCCGACAACCTGCAGGTGCTCGCACGCGGCATCTCGCAGGGCCGCGCGGCCGGCTTCGTCGCCGCGCTCGGCTTCACGGCCGGGATCCTGTTCCACACGACGCTCGCGGCGCTCGGCGTCGCGGCCGTGCTGCGTTCGTCGCCGGTCGCGTTCCAGATCCTGAAGCTGGCGGGCGCCGCGTACCTCGTGTGGATCGGCATCAAGGCGCTGCGCAGCCAGGGCCTCGCGAATGCGCATGCGCGGCCGCCGCAGCCGCTCGGCACGATCTTCCGGCAGAGCGTGATCGGCAACCTGATGAACCCGAAGGTCACGCTGTTCTTCGTCGTGTTCCTGCCGCAGTTCGTCGATCCGCACGGCACGCAGGGCGTGACGCTGCAGATGTTCGAACTCGGCGCGCTGTTCATGCTGCAGACGGCCGTGGTCTTCTCGCTGTTCGGCGTCGGCGCGGGCATGATCGGCACGTGGCTGAAGCGCCGCCCGAAGGCCGGCGTGTGGCTCGACCGCATTGCCGGCGCGACGTTCATCGCGATCGGCATCCGCGTCGCGCTGAAGGACTGACCGCGATGACGTTTCCGTGCATCGCGGCCGCGCGCCGCTTCGATCCGGCCGCGCACCTGCGTTTCGAGATCGCCGGCCAGGCGGTCGGCTGGGTGCGCCGCCAGGACGTCGCGAAGCTCGCGCGCTGGCCCGACGTGTTCGAGCTGACCGGCGAGCGCGTCGTGCTGTCGGCGCGCTACGACTCGGTCGACGCGCGCAGCATGGCGCTGGCGAGCGCGATCGGCGCGCTCGCGGCCGAAGGCGCGATTCCCGGCTGGCGCGACGAGATCTACGCAATCCGCAACCGCTTCGACGATCCGCCGCTCGCGTACATCGAGCGCGCCGCGTCGCGCTTCTTCGGCACGCAGACCTATGCGGTGCATCTGAACGGCATCGTAGAATATGCGGTTGCGCCGGGCGAGCCGCCCGCCGCGGCCGTGCCGCAAATGTGGCTCGGCCGCCGCAGCGAGACCAAGGCCACCGACCCCGGCATGCTCGACAATGTCGTCGCGGGCGGCATCGGCTGGGGCCTGGGCGTTCACGAGACGCTCGCGAAGGAATGCTGGGAAGAAGCCGGCATTCCGCCCGAACTGGCCGCGCGCGCGATCGCGGGCCGCGCGGTGCAGGTGCTGAACTCGCTGCCGGAAGGCACGCAGTCCGAACTGATCTTCGTGTACGACCTGCCGCTGCCGCACGACTTCGCGCCGCGCAACCAGGACGGCGAAGTGGCCGAGCACCTGCTGGCCGGCGTGCCCGAGGTGATCGGCTGGCTGCGCGAAGGCCGCGCGACGATGGATGCGAGCCTCGCGACGCTCGACACGCTGCTGCGCCACCGCTGGATTCCGGCGGCCGACGCAGCCGGCATCGACGCGCTGTTCGCACCGGCCGCGTGACGCAGTCGCGGCGAACGGGCAATTTGACGAATACGGAAACAAAGGGAGTAGCGGTCATGCCGACCGATCACAGCTTTATCTTGAAACTGTCGTGCCCCGACCGGCACGGCATCGTCCATGCGGTCTCGGGCTTCCTGTTCGAGCGCAGCAACAACATCCTCGATTCGGCGCAGTTCGGCGACAGCCGCACCAGCGAGTTCTTCATGCGCGTGCACTTCGAGCAGGACGGCAACGGCACGGATGCCGCGACGGCGCTCGACACGCTGCGCAAGGAATTCGCGCCGCTCGCCGCGCAGTTCTCGATGCGCTGGGAGCTGCACGACGCGGCCGTGAAGCCGCGCGTCGTGATCATGGTGTCGAAGATCGGCCATTGCCTGAACGACCTGCTGTTCCGCTATCGCACCGGCCAGCTGCCGATCGAGATCCCGGCGATCGTGTCGAACCACAAGGAGTTCTACCAGCTCGCCGCGAGCTACAACATTCCGTTCCATCACTTCCCGCTGATCGGCGGTTCGTCCGACGCCGCGAAGGCCGCGCAGGAAGCGCGCGTGCTGGAAGTGATCGACGAGCACGAGGCCGACCTCGTCGTGCTCGCGCGCTACATGCAGATCCTGTCGCCGAACATGTGCCAGCAGCTCGCCGGGCGCGCGATCAACATCCACCATTCGTTCCTGCCGAGCTTCAAGGGCGCGAAGCCGTACTACCAGGCGTTCGACCGCGGCGTGAAGCTGATCGGCGCGACCGCGCACTACGTGACGACCGATCTCGACGAGGGCCCGATCATCGAGCAGGAAGTCGAGCGCGTCGACCACAGCATGACGCCCGACCAGCTGACCGCGATCGGCCGCGACGTCGAGTGCGTGACGCTCGCGCGTGCGGTGAAGTGGCACGTCGAGCACCGGATCGTGCTGAACGGGACGAAGACGGTCGTGTTCCGCTGATTTGCCGGCGGCCGGATGCTCGGCCCCGACAAACAAAAACGCCGCACCCTTGACGGGGTGCGGCGTTTTTTTATCGCTGCGGGCGCGAGGGCGTCTTCAGATCAGCCGCAGCAGGTACAGCTCGCGCTTCAGGTACGCATAGAAGATCGGTGCGGCGATCACGCCGGGCAGCCCGAACGCGGCTTCCATGATCAGCATCGCGAGCAGCAGCTCCCACGCACGCGACTCGATCTGGCCGCCGATGATCTTCGCGTTCAGGAAGTATTCGAGCTTGTGGATGACGATGAGGAACGCGAGCGACGCGATTGCCGTGCCCATGCTGACCGACAGCGACACGGCGACGATCAGCGTGTTCGAGATCAGGTTGCCGATCACGGGCAGCAGGCCGACGATGAACGTGACGAGCACGAGTGTCTTCGACAGCGGCAGCCGCTGGTGGAAGAGCGGCAGCGCGACGAGCAGGTAGATGCCGGTGAACACCGCGTTGATCGCCGAGATCTTGATCTGCGCGAACACGATCCGGCGGAAGGCGTCGGCGAAGCGCGACACGCGCGTGACGAGCGCGGTCGACAGCGGCCGGCGCACCTTGCCGTGCTCGACGCCGATCGCGATCATCGCGCCGATGATCATCCCGAACAGCACGTGGCCGAAGCCGCGCGCGACGCTCTTGCCGCTCTGCTGGAGCTGATCCATGTGCGAGTGCATCAGCACGGCGGCCTTCGTCTTCATCTGCTCGACGTCGACGGGCAGCAGGTTCGCGATCCAGGCCGGCGTGCGTGCGCGGGTCTGCTCGACGATCTGCATCAGCTGGTCGAGCAGGCTCTGCAGGTTCGGCACCGTGCGCTCGAAGTGCTCGATGATGCCGATCGTCAGGCTCGTCAGCCCGCCGACGATCGCGATCGACAACAGCACGACGGCGACCCAGCGCGCGCGCATGCTCGTGGTGTGGCGTTCGATCACGGGGGCGATCGTGTGGATCAGCTGGTAGACGAGCAGGCCGGCCAGCAGCCCGCCGAGCAGCTTGAGCTCGATCACGAGCCACATCGCGAGGATCGCGAACACATAGCTGCCGATCTCGAGCGCCGACAGCTTCGGCAGGCTGAAGTCGCTCGTCAGCCGCACGCTGCGCAGGTGCGGTTCGCGATTCTGCGCATCGCGCGACGAGTCTGGTTGCTTCTCCATCGTGGATTCCTGTCGTTCGTGTGTCATGCCGCGGAATGCGCGGCAGAGCCGTGTTCGCCCGGCGCCGCACCGGATTGGTGCGTACGGCGAACCTTACGACCGTAAAGTATAGCCGCCATTATCGTCCGCAACGGGGCCGTTTGGCGCATGGTGTAAACGCAGCAGGGAAAACGAGGGGAGGCCGCTTGTACGGCGCGGAGGGCCGCGCGCGGCCGGGCGGCCGCGCGCGGGAAGGCGGCGGCCGTCAGCCGGCCGCGACCTTGCGGGTCGGGCGCTTGAGCAGCGGCGCGAGGTACTTGCCGGTGAAGCTCGCCTTCGTCTTCGCGACCTGCTCGGGCGTGCCCTGCGCGATGATCTGGCCGCCGCCGGCGCCGCCTTCGGGGCCGAGGTCGATCACCCAGTCGGCCGTCTTGATCACGTCGAGGTTGTGCTCGATGATCACGACCGTGTTGCCCTGGTCGCGCAGCCGGTGGATCACTTCCAGCAGCAGTGCGATGTCGTGGAAGTGCAGGCCGGTGGTCGGCTCGTCGAGGATGTACAGCGTGCGGCCGGTGTCGCGCTTCGACAGTTCGAGCGACAGCTTCACGCGCTGCGCCTCGCCGCCCGACAGCGTCGTGGCCGACTGGCCGAGGCGGATGTAGCCGAGGCCGACGTCGAGCAGCGTCTTCAGCTTGCGTGCGATGACCGGCACCGCGCTGAAGAACGCGTACGCGTGCTCGACCGTCATGTCGAGCACTTCGCTGATGTTCTTGCCCTTGTACTGCACTTCGAGCGTTTCGCGGTTGTAGCGCTTGCCGTGGCACACGTCGCACGGCACGTAGACGTCCGGCAGGAAGTGCATCTCGACCTTCAGCACGCCGTCGCCCTGGCACGATTCGCAGCGGCCGCCCTTCACGTTGAACGAGAAGCGGCCCGGATCGTAGCCGCGCTCCTTCGAGGTCGGCACGCCCGAGAACAGCTCGCGGATCGGCGTGAACAGGCCCGTGTACGTGGCCGGGTTCGAGCGCGGCGTGCGGCCGATCGGCGACTGGTCGACGTTGATCACCTTGTCGAAGTGCTCGAGGCCCTCGATCGCCTCGTGCGGCGCCGGCTCGGCCGACGAGCCGTACAGGTGGCGCGCGACCGCGTGATACAGCGTGTCGTTGATCAGCGTCGACTTGCCGGAGCCCGACACGCCGGTGATGCAGGTCAGCAGGCCGATCGGCAGCTCGAGATCGACGTGCTTCAGGTTGTTGCCGTGCGCGTCGACGATGCGCAGCATCCGCTCGGGATCGGGCGCGAGCCGCTCGTCCGGGTACTCGATCGTGCGCTTGCCGACCAGGTACTGGCCCGTCAGCGACTGCGGGTTCGACTGCACCTGCTTCGGCGTGCCTTCGGCCACGATCACGCCGCCGTGCTCGCCCGCGCCGGGGCCCATGTCGACGACGTAGTCGGCCGTGCGGATCATGTCCTCGTCGTGCTCGACGACGATTACCGAGTTGCCGAGGTCGCGCAGGTGCTTGAGCGTCGCGATCAGGCGGTCGTTGTCGCGCTGGTGCAGGCCGATCGACGGCTCGTCGAGCACGTACATCACGCCCGTCAGGCCCGAGCCGATCTGCGACGCGAGCCGGATGCGCTGCGCCTCGCCGCCCGACAGGGTCTCGGCGCTGCGCTCGAGCGACAGGTAGTCGAGGCCGACGTTGTTCAGGAAGGTGAGGCGCGCGACGATTTCCTTGATCACCTTGTCGGCGATCTCGCGCTTCGCGCCTTCGAGCGTCAGCCCGTCGAAATAGCCGAGCGCGTCGCGCAGCGGCCAGCCGCTGATTTCATAGATGCCGCGCGCGTAGTCGCCGGTGCCGATCCGCACGTGGCGTGCCTCGCGGCGCAGGCGCGTGCCGTCGCACGACGGGCACGGCTGGTTGTTCTGGTACTTCGACAGCTCTTCGCGCACCGCGACCGAATCGGTCTCGCGGTAGCGGCGCTCGAGGTTCGGGATGATCCCCTCGAACACGTGCTCGCGGATCGTCGTGCGGCCGCGCTCGTTGATGTACGAGAACGGGATCGTCTGCTTGCCCGAGCCGAACAGCAGCACCTTCCGGATCTTTTCCGGCAGGTCCTCGAATGCAGCGTCGATGTCGAATTCGTAGAACGCCGCGAGACTCTGCAGCATCTGGAAGTAGAACTGGTTGCGGCGGTCCCAGCCCTTCACGGCGCCGGCGGCGAGCGACAGCGACGGGTGCGCGACGACCCGCTTCGGGTCGAAGAACGTGATCTGGCCGAGGCCGTCGCATTCCGGGCACGCGCCCATCGGGTTGTTGAACGAGAAGAGGCGCGGCTCGAGCTCCTGCAGCGAGTACGAGCAGATCGGGCACGCGAACTTCGAGCTGAACAGGTGCTCGCGGTCGGTATCCATCTCGAGCGCGATCGCGCGGCCGTCGGCGAGGCGCAGCGCCGTCTCGAACGATTCGGCGAGCCGCTGCTTCATGTCCGGGCGCACCTTCAGGCGATCGACGACGACGTCGATCGTGTGCTTGTCGTTCTTCTTCAGCTTCGGCAGCGACTCGACTTCGTAGATCTTCGCGACGCCTTCGTTCGCGGTGCCGCCGCCCGAGCGCACGCGAAAGCGCACGAAGCCCTGCGCCTGCATGTCCTCGAACAGCTCGGCGTGCTCGCCCTTGCGGTCGGCGACGACGGGCGCGAGGATCATCAGCTTGGTTTCCTCGGGCAGCGCGAGCGCGGCGTCGACCATCTGCGACACGCTCTGCGCCTCGAGCGGGATCTCGTGGTCGGGGCAGTACGGCGTGCCGACACGTGCGTACAAAAGTCGCAGGTAGTCGTGGATTTCGGTGACCGTGCCGACGGTCGAACGCGGGTTGTGGGACGTCGCCTTCTGTTCGATCGAGATCGCGGGCGACAGGCCCTCGATCAGGTCGACATCGGGTTTCTCCATCAGCTGCAGGAACTGGCGGGCATACGCGGACAGGCTTTCGACGTAGCGGCGCTGGCCTTCGGCATAAAGGGTGTCGAACGCGAGCGACGACTTGCCCGACCCGGACAACCCGGTAATCACGATCAGCTTGTGGCGCGGCAGGTCGAGATTGACGTTTTTCAGGTTGTGGGTGCGTGCCCCACGGATACGGATCTGTTCCATGAACCTGGCGAAAATGGAGGGAACCAAACCTGCTACTATAACGGCTTTTCGAGACCGTCGTTTACGGCCCCCAGCCTTTACAGCAGGTGGCAGCAAGGCGACACCCGCACCGGGGAAAGCGGTCGCGCCGCACGATTCCGGGCGGCCCGCAGGCCGTCTGCATGCTGCCCCGACGTGTCGCCCGCCAGGCCTCCCGGGCCGCCGGTCCTGATCTTCCGCCGCCCGCCGCCGGGCGGACACTCCGATCATTCGAAATTCATTCCCGATGTCCAATCCGTCTGCCACGTCTTCCCGCATGACTGCGCCCGAACTGCGCGCGACCACGTCGCTCGCGGCGATCTTCGCGCTGCGCATGCTCGGCCTGTTCATGATCATGCCGGTGTTCTCGGTCTACGCGAAAACCATCCCGGGCGGCGACAACGTGCTGCTCGTCGGTCTCGCGCTCGGGGCCTACGGCGTCACGCAGTCGCTGTTCTATATCTTCTACGGCTGGGCGTCCGACAAGTTCGGCCGCAAGCCGGTGATCGCCACGGGCCTCGTGATCTTCGCGATCGGCAGCTTCGTCGCCGCGTCCGCGCACGACATCACGTGGATCATCGTCGGCCGTGTGATCCAGGGGATGGGCGCCGTGTCGTCCGCCGTGCTCGCGTTCATCGCCGACCTGACCTCCGAGCAGAACCGCACGAAGGCGATGGCGATGGTCGGCGGGTCGATCGGCGTGTCGTTCGCGGTCGCGATCGTCGGCGCGCCGATCGTGTTCCACTGGGTCGGGATGAGCGGGCTGTTCGCGATCGTCGGCGTGCTGTCGATCCTCGCGATCGGCGTCGTGCTGTGGATCGTGCCCGACGCGGCGAAGCCCGTGCACGTGCCCGCGCCGTTCGCCGAGGTGCTGCACAACGTCGAGCTGCTGCGCCTGAATTTCGGCGTGCTGGTGCTGCACGCGACGCAGACGGCGCTGTTCCTCGTCGTGCCGCGCCTGCTGGTCGACGGCGGGCTGCCGGTCGCCGCGCACTGGAAGGTCTACTTGCCGGTGATGGGGCTCGCGTTCGTGATGATGGTCCCGGCGATCATCGTCGCGGAAAAACGGGGCAAGATGAAGCCGGTGCTGCTCGGCGGCATTCTGGCTATCCTGATCGGCCAATTGTTGCTCGGCAGCGCACCGCATACCATCCTGATTGTGGCGGCGATCCTGTTCGTCTACTTCCTCGGGTTCAACATCCTGGAAGCGTCGCAGCCGTCGCTCGTGTCGAAGCTCGCGCCCGGTTCGCGCAAGGGCGCGGCCACGGGCGTCTACAACACCACGCAGTCGATCGGGCTCGCGCTCGGCGGCATCGTGGGCGGCTGGCTGCTGAAGCACGGCGGCGCGAACACGGTGTTCTACACCTGCTCTGGGCTCGTGGCCGCGTGGCTTATAATCGCGGCCAACATGAAAGCGCCGCCGCGCAAGGCCTGAACCTTATTTCGGGCAGGCACCGGCCGCGCGCCGGCTTGCCCGGCGGGCCTCCCGGCGACATGCGCGGGCGGCCCGGCATCGAATTTACTGGAGAAACACATGGCATCCGTCAACAAGGTCATCCTCGTCGGCAATCTCGGCGCCGATCCTGAAGTCCGTTACCTGCCGAGCGGCGACGCGGTTGCGAACATCCGTCTCGCGACGACCGACCGCTACAAGGACAAGACGAGCGGCGATTTCAAGGAAATGACCGAGTGGCATCGCGTCGCGTTCTTCGGCCGTCTGGCGGAAATCGTCAGCGAATACCTGAAGAAGGGTTCGTCGGTCTACATCGAAGGCCGCATCCGCACGCGCAAGTGGCAAGGCCAGGACGGCCAGGATCGCTACTCGACCGAAATCGTGGCCGAACAGATGCAGATGCTCGGCGGCCGCGGTGCGGGCGGTGGCGGCGGCGGTGGCGGTGACGAAGGCGGTTACGGCGGCGGCTACGGTGGTGGCGGCGGTCGCGGCGAGCAGATGGAACGCGGCGGTGGTGGCGGCGGTCGTGCCGGCGGCGCACCGCGCGGCGGTGCAGGCGGCGGCGCGCAAAGCCGTCCGAGCGCACCGGCCGGCGGCGGCTTCGACGAGATGGACGACGATATCCCGTTCTGATCGCCCAGTCGGCATCCCGCATCGCGATGGGCCCGAATGTCCGAGTCAAGCCGGTAGCTTGGCCCGGGCCTTCGGGCCCTTCTTCGTTTACGTCGTTCCTGTTCCTGCACGTCGCACCCCGGACATAACGTGGCTGACGAACTTCCCGACCTCATCGCCGACCATCTCGACGTGCTGTTCTGCGGGATCAATCCCGGCCTGACCGCGGCCGCGACCGGGCATCACTTCGCGGGGCGAAACAACCGCTTCTGGCGCGTGATCCATCTCGCGGGCTTCACGCCGGCGGAAATCTCGCCGCAGGACGATCGCGCGATCCTCCGGTACGGCTGCGGCCTGACGGCGGTCGTGAAGCGGCCGACAGCGAGTGCCGACCAGCTGTCGCGCGCGGAATTCGTCGCCGCGGCCGCAGAGTTCGAGCAGAAGATCGGGCATTACCAGCCGCGCTTCGTCGCCTTTCTCGGCAAGGCTGCGTACGCGGCGCTGTCGGGACAGCGTGAGGTCCAGTGGGGGCGGCAACCGGCCCGCATGCAGGGCGCGAGTGTCTGGGTGCTCCCCAATCCGAGCGGGAGAAATCTCGCGTTCAGCCTCGACGAACTGGTCGATGCATACCGCCAGCTTCATCGGGCCGCGACGACGGCGGCGCAGCATGCGGCGCAATAAGTCGGCCTCCCTCTGGCCGGGCACCGTGCTGTCGCGCGCGTTCTTCGACCGCACGGCCACCGACGTCGCGCCGCAACTGCTCAACAAGATCCTCGCGGCAGCGGACGGCCGGGCCGGCCGCATCGTCGAAGTGGAAGCGTATGCCGGCGCGATCGACCCGGCCGCGCATACCTATCGCGGCAGGACGCCGCGCAATGCGACGATGTTCGGGCCGCCGGGGCATCTGTACGTCTATTTCACGTACGGCATGCACTGGTGCTGCAACTGCGTGTGCGGCCCGGACGGCACGGGCACGGGTGTGCTGATCCGTGCGCTGGAGCCGCTGCGCGGGCTCGAGCAGATGCGGGCGGCGCGGCCGCCGCAGACGCGCGATCGCGACCTGTGCCGCGGGCCGGCGCGGCTGACCCAGGCGATGGGGATCGGCGGCGCGCAGGACGGCGTCGACCTGGTCGATGCGCGCGAAGGGTTCGCGATCGTCGACGACGGCATGGCACCGCCCGCGAATCCGGCGGCCGGGCCGCGCATCGGCATTCGTGTCGGCCAGGATCTCCCGTGGCGGTGGTGCGTGCCCGGCAACCGGTACGTGTCGGGGGCGTTGCCGCGCACCTGATGCGTGCCGCACACAGGTCGCACGCAATTCGACCTGCGTCACGCGGCCGCCATGATTGACCGGCTAAGCTGGTCCTTTCGACGTTCGATCGAGGGGACACCATGCGGCGGGTCGTATTCAACCAGAAGGGCGGCGTGGGCAAGTCGACGATCGTCTGCAACCTGGCGGCGATCAGCGCGAGCGAAGGGCTGCGCACGCTCGTCATCGACCTCGACGCGCAGGCGAACTCCACGCGCTACCTGCTCGGCAATGCCGCGGCCGACGCGCAACCGGGCGTCGCCGGTTTCTTCGAAACGGCGCTGACCTTCAACTTCCGTCCGGTCGACGTCGCATCGTTCATCCATCCGACCCCGTTCGAAGGGCTCGACGTGATGCCCGCGCATCCGGATCTCGACACGCTGCACGGCAAGCTCGAGTCGCGCTACAAGATCTACAAGCTGCGCGACGCGCTGAACGAGCTCGACACGTACGACGCCGTGTACATCGATACGCCGCCCGCGCTGAATTTCTATACGCGTTCGGCGCTGATCGCGGTCGAGCGCTGCCTGATCCCGTTCGACTGCGACGATTTCTCGCGCCGCGCGCTGTACACGCTGCTCGAGAACGTGAAGGAAATCCAGCAGGACCACAACGCGGCGCTCGAGGTGGAAGGGATCGTCATCAACCAGTTCCAGCCGCGCGCGAGCCTGCCGCAACGGCTGGTCGACGAACTCGTCGACGAAGGGCTGCCGGTGCTCGCGTCGCGGCTGTCGGCATCGGTGAAGATCCGCGAGTCGCATCAGCAGTCCAAGCCGGTGATCCACCTCGAACCCGCACACAAGCTCGCGCAGGAATTCCGCGCACTGCATCGCGAACTGGCCGGCTGATTCCGCGCCTTCCCGTATCGACCGAGGCCGCTTCACGCGGCCGTATTTTCATTGCGACCCGCAATTCGTCCGATCATTGATTTCGTCATTAATAATCCCGAAAACGATTTCATAATAAATCCAGAAAAAACGATTACATAAGTGACCGCTCCATTTTCAATGCGCACCGGTTTTCTAATAAACGGAATAATGGATTGGTAAATGTTGCGCGACGTCACGATGCGCTATCCTGTAAAAAGGTAAAAAGGCATTGCGGGACCGAACCCCTGCGGAATCCCTTCTGCGATGTCGGCGCGCCGCGGGTTCCAGCGGCTGTCGGAAGTGATAATAAGGGTTTACACCTAGTATTAATGCCATTTAATTGACAATTAATCGATCTAGAATGACCTCCTTCAACTTCCCGTACTCAAATAAGTGACGGGTTGTCAATAAGGAAGCGGTTTCAGATCGAGCTTCCATTTTTCTTTACGTCGTCTCTCGCATTGCTAACAGGAGCGTGCCCGATGTCCGTATTTGCCCCCGAAAAACTCAGCGCCGATTATCAGTCCGGTATCGCCGCGTGGTTTGCGATTGCCCGTCCGGCGATCCACGGTTTCGAGGCTGTCGTCGAACTCAACCTGCAAGCGGCCCGGACGGCGCTCGAAGAGTACGAGGACAAGCTGAAGAACGCGTTCAACAGCAACAATCCGGCCGCGGGCTTCGCGCAGCAGATCGCCGCACCGCAGGAAGCGGCCGGCAAGGCCGTGTCGTACGGCCGCCATCTGTTCGACATCGCGGTGTCGACGCAATCCGAATGGGCGAAGGTCGCGCAGGCGCAGTATGAACAGAACGACAAGCGCCTGAAGGACGCGCTCGGCGAACTGTCGAAGCATGCGCCGGCCGGCTCGGCACCGGTGGTGGCCGCGCTGAATTCGGCGCTGTCCGCGGCGACGGCTGCGGCCGACTCGGTGCGTGCAGCGACGGGCCAGGCGATCGAAGCCGCGCAGAGCGGTTTCGATGCGGTCAGCGAGACGGCCACGCGCGGCGCCAAGCAGACGGCTGCCGCCGCACGCAAGGACGCCGCCGCGCGCGAATCGGCTGCGTAACTGCATGACAGCGTGTCGCGTGCGAGCGCGACACGCTTGATCGGCGCCGGGCGGCGCCGGACGCCGCGTGTGCCACGCGGGGTCCGACGATCGTCCGGTTCGCCGCAACGCGCCCGTGCCGGTGTGCCGCCGGTGTCCGCGCGCGCTGTCCGCCCTTTGGCGGCGTGCGAACGCGGTCGCGCCGGATGGCCCGACGTGCGCCATCGCCCGTTTCAGCCGGCGCGTGCCGGCGCCAGAACGACGAACTGATTTCGATGCAGGAATTGAACATGACGGACGTAGTGATCGTATCGGCCGCGCGGACCGCGGTCGGCAAATTCGGCGGCTCGCTTGCGAAGATTGCGGCGCCCGAGCTGGGCGCGACGGTGATCCGCGCGGTGCTGGAGCG
>JAIRVP010000034.1 GCA_031253835.1 Burkholderia sp.
TGGTGAAGAAGGTGATGCTCGGCAACACGGTCGACGGCGTGTTCACGACGGTGCAGGACGTCGCGCAGACGGTGCTGTTCCTGTCGGCGTTCCCGAGCGCCGCGCTCACCGGTCAGTCGTTCATCGTCAGCCACGGCTGGTTCATGCAATGAAGCCGCACGCCCGCACCGAAAAGCAGGCCGTCGATGCGGCGGACCTGCATCACGAAGCCGGCGCACCGGCCCCCGCGCGGTCGCTGCCGTACGAAACGATCGCGCTCGTCCTGCAGGGCGGCGGCGCGCTCGGCGCGTATCAGGCCGGCGTGTTCGAAGGGCTGCACGAGGCGGGCGTTCCGCTCGACTGGATCGCCGGCATCTCGATCGGCGCGCTCAACACCGCGCTGATCGCCGGCAATGCGCCCGAGCATCGCGTCGAGCGCCTGCGCGAATTCTGGGAAACGATCTGCCAGCCGGCGTTTTTCCCGACGGTTCCGGCCGCGTTCGAATTCGCGCTGTTCAACAGCATCGACCAGATCCGCACGTTCTTCACCGCGTCGCAGGCCGCCAGCGCGATGATGCAGGGCCAGCAAGGCTTCTTCGTGCCGCGCTTCCCGCCGCCGCTGCCGGGCGTGTCCGACCATCCTGAAAAGATCAGCTGGTACGACACGTCGGCGCTGCGCGCCACGCTGCTGAAACTGTGCGACTTCGACCGGATCAATTCGGGCGAGACGCGCGTGTCGGTCGGCGCGGTCAATGTCGGCACCGGCAACTTCGTGTACTTCGACAACTCGCGCATCCGTCTCGCGCCCGAGCACTTCATGGCGTCCGGTGCGCTGCCGCCCGCGTTCCCGCCCGTCGAGATCGACGGCGAGTACTACTGGGACGGCGGTGTCGTGTCGAACACGCCGCTGATGGAAGTGCTCCGCGCCCGGCCGCGCCGCGACACGCTCGCGTTCCAGGTCGATCTGTGGAGCGCACGCGGGCCGCTGCCGCGCACGATGGCCGATGTCGCCGAACGCACGAAGGACGTGCAGTATTCGAGCCGCACGCGTTTCGTCACCGACACGCTGCAGCGCGAACAGCGCTACCGCAACGTGCTGCGCCACGTGCTCGACCAGGTGCCGGACGAGCAGCGCAAGGCCGATCCGTGGTGCATCGAGGCCGATGCGATGTCGTGCAGCAAGAAGTACAACATCCAGCACCTGATCTACCAGCAGAAGGCGTACGAGCATCACTACAAGGACTATCAGTTCGGTCTGTCGACGATGCGCGACCACTGGTCCGCGGGTCTCGACGACATCCGCAAGACGCTCGCAGTGAAGGACGGCCTCGCGCTGCCCAACAACGACGCGGGCTTCGTCACGCACGACATTCACCGCCGCCGGTAATGCCGTGTCCGGCGGCCCGGCGCGATGCATGCGCCGGGCCGTTCTCCTTTCAGATTCAACATGCCGATTTTCATTGCGCTCTTCGCGCTCATCGCAATTGGATGGGGCGCGGTTCACCTGTTTCACGTCATCGCCTCGCAGTTCGGCCAGCCGGTCGCGATCGCGGCCGCCGTGCTCGCCGCCGCCATCGTGATCGCACTGGTCGCGTGGTGGATCAAGCGGCGCCGCGACATCGCGCCGAATACGAAGGAAGACGGCTGGACGCACATCGTGCATCGCGCGTGGGGCGAGTTGCGGCTGTCCGCGACGCAAGGGCTGCTGTGGCTGTCGCATGACGGCGCCGACGGCCGCTATACGCTGTCGCAACTCGACGGCTGCCAGGCCGCGCCGATCGGCGGCCGCTGGCATCTCGTCGTGCGCGTGCGCGACGCCGTGCGCAGTGAATGGAAGCTGCCGATGACGGACAAGCGCGACGCGCAGCGCTGGGCGCGCGTGCTGATGCTCGCGAAGGACAACCGCCTCTGAACAACGCGCGCGCGGCCCGCTCGGGCCACCGCGCCACGATCCGCTATCGCGCGCCGAGCGCCCACAGTGCATCGAGCACGTGCTGCGTCGCCCGTTCGACGGGGCCCGCCCGATGGGCGATACCGAGCTCGCGCCACAGCGCCGGGCGTAGCGGCCGCATGACGATGCGCGCATCGGGCAGCGGTGCACCGGCCTCGTGCGGCAGCAGCGTCGCACCGTAACCGGCCGCGACCAGGCTCTTGATCGCGTCGTTGTAGTTGAGTTCGATCCGCGGCTCGGGCCGGTGGCCGCCGAGCGCGAACCATTCGGTCGTGAGCCGTGACAGGCGCGTGGTTGCATCGTTGAGAATCAGCGGACGCGCAGCCAGATAGGCCGGCGTCACGCGCGCCGGAAGCCGCCAGTCGGCGGGCAGGAAGGCCATCACCGGATCGCGCCGCCATGCGCGGATCGACAGCCCGGCGACCGGCGCCTGCGGCAGCGCCACCAGCCCGACATCGAGCGCGCCCTGCGCCAAGCGCGCCAGCGTGTCCTGCGACGTGAGCACCGCGATCTGCACATCGATATCCGGATGCTGTTCGCGCAGCCGCGCCACCGCCTGCGGCAACAGGTGCGCAATCGCCCCGGTCGAGGCGCCGAGGCGCACGCGGCCGGTCAACCCCTGCACCTGCCGCTGCACGTCGTCCAGCGTGGATTCGACCTCCGCCAGCAGGCGCCGCGCCCGTTCCACCAGCACTTCACCGATCGTCGACGGCCGCACGTTTCCGCGCGTGCGGGACAGCAACGGCGCGCCGACGCGGCTTTCCAGTTCGGCGATATGAAGACTGACGGTCGGCGGTGCGAGATGAAGCCATTGCGCCGCCGCGACAAAGGATCCGTGGTCCGCGATCGCGACCAGCGTGCGCAGGCGGTCGAGACTGATCTCGCGCATCAAACACCTCTCGTTCAGGAAAGCTGAATCAGATGGTCAGTAAATTCAACTTTTCCTATTCTAGGCGTTCGACGGACGATACGGCTTTCCCCCGACGACCGAACGCGAGGAACACGACCATCATGAGCTTCCCCACTGTCTTCATCGACGGCGACCAGGGCACGACCGGACTGCTGATTCACGAGCGCCTGCGCGACCGCACCGACGTGCGGCTGCTCACGCTTCCGGCTGCGGAGCGCAAAGATCCGCTGCGGCGCGCCGACGCGCTCAACGCCTGCGACATCGCGATTCTGTGCCTGCCCGATGCGGCCGCGCGCGAGGCGGTCGGCTTCATCCGGAACCCGGCGGTCCGCGTGATCGATGCGAGCTCCGCTCACCGCACGCAGCCCGAATGGGTCTACGGCTTTCCCGAGATGGCCGACGGCCACGCGCAGCACATCGCGCACGCGAAGCGCGTCACCAACCCCGGCTGCTACCCGACGGGCGCGATCGGCCTGCTGCGCCCGCTGCAACAGGCCGGCCTGCTGCCGCGCGACTACCCGGTGAGCATCCACGCGGTCTCCGGTTACTCGGGCGGTGGAAGGGCGGCCGTTGAAGCATTCGAATCGGGTGACGCCGGCGCACGCGGGCTGCCGCTGCAGGTGTACGGCCTCGCACTTGAGCACAAGCATGCGCCCGAGATCCGGCTGCACGCCGGGCTCGCCCACCGGCCGTTCTTCGTGCCGGCCTACGGTGCGTACCGGCAAGGCATCGTGCTCACCATCCCGATCGAACTGCGCCTGCTTCCGGCCGGCGTGACCGGTGAGCAGCTGCATGCGTGTCTCGCGCACCATTACGCCGGCGCGCGTCACGTCGAAGTCACGCCGCTTGCCGACGCACGCGCGATCACGCATCTCGACCCGCAAGCGCTGAACGGCACCAATGACCTGCGGCTCGGCGTGTTCGTCAATGAAGATCACGGTCAGGTGCTGCTGTCCGCCGTGTTCGACAATCTCGGCAAAGGCGCATCCGGCGCGGCCGTGCAGAATCTCGACCTGATGCTCGGTGCGTCGAGCGCGGCGTGAGTGTCGCGCAGGCACCGTCTAAGGTCTGCCGTGCACGCAGATCCGCGTCGCGTCGGTGCCTGCGCAGCCCCCCCGTAAAAGCTCACCTTTAGCCGATTTCAGGCCGTATCGTCGCTCGCGGCGGCGTTCATCCCCGCCAGCGTCTCCGCCAGAAAATCCACGCACACGCGCACTTTCGCCGACGCCGCGACGCGTTCCGGATACACGGCCCAGATGTTCGCGGGCTGGATCGCGTCCGGCAGCACGCGGCACAGTTCACCGCGCTCGATCAGCGGCCCGGCTTCCCAGATCGAGCGCAGCACGATCCCGCGTCCGGCCAGCGCCCATTGCACGGCCACCTCGCCGTGGTTCGTCGACAGCGCGCCGCCGACCTTCACCGTGACCGTCTCACCACGCACGTTCAGTCGCCATACGCCGAACGGATGGTCGCGCTCCTTGATTGCAAGACAGTCGTGCGACGCGAGATCCGCGAGCGAGCGCGGCGTGCCGCGTCTTGCGAGATAGCCGGGCGACGCGCACAGCACGCGGTGGTTCGCGGCAAGGCGGCGTGCGATCAGGTGATCGGCGATCTCGTCGCCGATGCGCACGTCGAGGTCGTAGCCTTCGCCCGCGACATCGACGAGCCGGTCGAACAGATCGAGCCGCACGTTCAGTTGCGGGTAGCGCGCGCTGAAGTCGAGCAGCGCCGGCGCGACGACATGCCGGCCGAAGCCGAAGCTGCTCGAGATGCGCAGCGTGCCGCGCGGAACCGTGCGCGTGGTCGACACGTCCTCGACGAGATGATCGACGTCGTCGAGAATCTTCTCGGCGCGCGCGAACACGCGTTCGCCGGCTTCGGTCACAGTCACGCGGCGCGTCGAGCGATGCAGCAGGCGCGTACCGAGCTGCGCCTCGAGCAGCGCGATGCGCTTGCTGACGTACGCGGGCGACACCGCGAGCTGCTCGGCGGCCGCGCTGAAGCTCGTCAGGCGGACGACCAGGCTGAACACGCGCAGGTCGTCGAGATTCGGTGATTTATTCACGATTCGTGGAAAGTCGATTAACCTTTCACGCGATTTTAATCCGGATGGAAATAAATAGAATGACGTGACGGGCCGCTGCCTCCCCGGCAGCCGGGCCGACCAGCCCAGGAGATTTGCATGACCGACACGATCTACAGAATTGCCGTGATCCCCGGCGACGGCATCGGCCGCGAAGTGATGCCCGAGGGCCTGCGCGCACTCGCCGCCGTGACCGCGCGCTTCGGCATCCGCTTCGACTTCGTCGAGATCGACTGGGCGAGCTGCGACTACTACGCGCAGCACGGCAAGATGATGCCGGACGACTGGAAGGCGCAGCTGTCGGGCATGGACGCGATCCTGTTCGGCGCGGTCGGCTGGCCCGCAACGGTGCCCGATCACATCTCGCTGTGGGGCTCGCTGCTGAAATTCCGCCGCGAATTCGACCAGTACATCAACCTGCGGCCCGCGCGCCTGTTCGACGGCGTGCCGTCGCCGCTCGCCGGCCGCCGCGCGGGCGACATCGACTTCATGATCGTGCGCGAGAACACCGAGGGCGAATACTCGTCGGTCGGCGGCACGATGTTCGAAGGCACCGATCGCGAAGTCGTGATGCAGCAGTCGATCTTCACGCGGCACGGCACCGAGCGCGTGCTGAAATTCGCGTTCGAGCTCGCGCAGCGGCGCGCGAAGCGCCTCACCGTCGCGACGAAGAGCAACGGCATCGCGATCAGCATGCCGTGGTGGGATGCGCGCGCGGCCGAAATGGCCGAGCGCTATCCGGAGATCGCCGTCGACAAGCAGCACATCGACATCCTGTGCGCGCGCTTCGTGCTGCAGCCGGACCGCTTCGACGTCGTCGTCGCATCGAACCTGTTCGGCGACATCCTGTCGGATCTCGGGCCGGCCTGTACGGGCACGATCGGCATCGCGCCGTCGGCGAACCTGAACCCCGACCGCACGTTCCCGTCGCTGTTCGAGCCCGTGCACGGTTCGGCACCCGACATCGCGGGGCAATTCATCGCGAACCCGGTCGCGATGATCTGGTCGGCGGCGATGATGCTCGACTTCCTCGGCAACGGCGCGGGCCGCGAACGTGAAGCGCACGACGCGATCGTCGCCGCGATCGAGGACGTGCTGCGCACGGAGCCGCATACGCGCGATCTCGGCGGCCAGGCGGGTACGCAGGAAGTGGGCGAGGCGATCGCCGCGCGGATCGCGGGCTAAGGGCCGAGGGTCACGCCCGGCGCTCGTGCCGGGCGTCACTTCATGAATCCGTCAGCGGTGAGCAACACGCGATGCGTTTGCGCACGCATGCCGATTCTTCAGAAGCGTGCGTGGTGAAGTCGATTCGATCGGTGAGTTGCATGTCACGCTCACGCACACCGATCGTCGGTGCTTGAACGGTGCGATCGGTGAGAGGCATCACGCAGTGAAGCACACCGCTGCGCATCGACGTGCCTGCTTTACCCGCGCCATGCCGCGTCGACCTGTTCGGAACGCACAGTTCGACGCGACATTTCACCTGGTCCCGAAAAATCTCACCTCAGCGCATCGACTCCCGAATTTCCTCACCATTGAACCTCGGTGATGCGTTCGCCGCTGCGCTGAATCGACGCGAACCTCACAGCCCGAGGTCGGACAGCCCCGGATGATCGTCCGGACGACGACCGAGCGGCCAGTGATAAAGACGGTCCGCTTCGCGAATCGGCAGATCATTGATGCTCGCGTGGCGATGCGCCATCAGGCCGTTTTCATCGAACTCCCAGTTCTCGTTGCCGTACGAACGGAACCAGTTGCCGGCATCGTCATGCCATTCGTACGCGAAGCGCACCGCGATGCGATTGCCGTCGAACGCCCACAGCTCCTTGATCAGCCGGTAGTCGAGTTCGCGCGCCCACTTCCGCTGCAGCAGCCCGACGATCTCGTCGCGGCCCGTCACGAATTCCGCGCGATTGCGCCATCGGCTTTGCGGCGTATAGGCGAGCGACACGCGTTGCGGGTCGCGCGTGTTCCATCCATCCTCAGCGGCGCGCACCTTCTGGCGTGCCGTTTCGAGCGTGAAGGGCGGAACGGGCGGACGGACTTCGGGGGAAGCGGACATGGGTTGCTCCTGTTCAGGTTCTGGCTGCGCACGAACGCAGCCGGTTCGGATTCGCTGCGTCGGCTACCGCGATACGGTATCGAGCAGCAGTTCAGCCGTCGCGCGCGCATCGCGCGCGGCGTTTGCATCGCCACTGACGAGCGCCACGCCGATCGCGCCGTCGATCAGCACGAGCCACTGGCGTGCGATGCGCGCAAGCCCGCGGCGCTCGATGCCCGTCTGGTCTGCATACGCATCGAAGCACTCGCGCACGAACGCCAGCAGGCGTGCCTTGTGCATGCGTGCGACGACACGCACGGGATCGTCGGCATCGGGGATCTCGCCGGACGCGTTCAGGAACGCGCAGCCGTGAAAGTCCGGCTGCCCGAACCAGTCGCGCAGCACGTCGAACATGCCGAGCAACTGCGCGCGCGGCGCCTTGCCGCGCGCCTGCGTGGCATCGACGAACCAGCGCATCCAGCGTTCGTCGCGGCGTTCGAGCGCAGCGACCACCAGCGCTTCTTTCGATTCGAAATGCGAATAAAAGCTCTTTCGCGCCGCGCCGGATCGCTTGACGATCGCATCGACACCCGTTGCGTGGATGCCGCCCGAATAGATCAGCGCTTCGGCCGCGTCGAGCAGCCGGTCGCGAACGCCCGGTTCGCCGGAGGAGTCGTGAGGTGTGTTCATGGGTTTACGGTAGAACGATCGTTCTCCGTCGTCAATACCCACGCGAAAAAGCCCTGTCGCCGACAGGGCTGAAGCACGGCCTGGCGGCGCGCGTTTACGACATTTTTTCTTGAAGCCGATACGGGGCGCTCACTACACTTCGGTCACCCTGTCTGGGCACAAGGACATCATGCAGCGACCGGAATCCGCGCGCCCCGCGCGCGCCTATGCGGCTTACGCGAAGCGGCTCGACGGCCGCGTCGTCGTGCGGCGCTTCGACCCGCGCAGCGATTCGTACGACGCACTGACCGCGCTGCTGCATCGCGCGTTCGCGCCGCTCGGCGCACTGGGCTTCAATTGCCCGTGCGTCGATCAGCCGGCATCGGCGACGCGCGAACGCGTGCTCACCGGCGAGTGCTTCGTCGCGCTCGGCAACGCGCACCTCGTCGCGACGATGACGATGCGGTCGCACGATCCCGATTCCCGCTGCGATCCGTATCGCAGCCGGCGCGTCGCGACGCTCGCCCAGCTGGCCGTCGACCCCGTCTGGCAGGACCGCGGCATCGGCCGTTCGCTGCTCGCGTTCGCGCAGCATCGGGCGGCCGCGCGCGGCGCGACGCACCTCGCGCTCGACGCACCGCATGCGGCGGTCCGGCTCATCGATTTCTATCGCCGAGAAGGCTTTCAGCCGGTCGACGTCGTGCGCTTTCCGGGACACAACTACGACAGCACGATCCTGTGCAAGGCCGTCAGCGTCGCGAACGACCGCGCGCGTGCGTACGGCTGCGACACGGCGCAGATCGATGTCGCGCGGCAAGCCGGTGCAGCGTCATGAAACACGAGGTACCGAAGCGCGAGGACGGCGACGATCGCGCACTGCTCGACGCCCGGCAGGCACGTGTGCGTGCGGCGCTGCGGCTGCGGGGCGTGATGAAGCTGACGCTCGTCACGATCGCAGTCGCGCATGCACTGACGTTCGCGTTCGACAGCCTGCTGGTCGCGGCCGGTTTCGGGCCGGACGCCGCGACGGTGCTGCTGTTCCGCTTCGTGACGTGCGCGCTCGTCAGCTTCTGGCTGCAGGCCGATGCGTTGCGCGCGTATCGGTACGCGGTGGAGCACGGGTTCGTCACGGTTCCCGGCGCGCACGGCGATCCGGTCGACGTTGCGGCGCAGTGCCCGAAGCGCTGGCTCGTCGTGCTGAATCTTCAGCTCGAACCGCGATGGTTGAAGGGTGAACGGAGCAAGTAGCGATCTGCGCACCGTTGGACGCCGCGCTCGATGCGCATGAGTGAGTCGCAACGAGGTTCGCGGCTCACGGTCGATGCCCCGATTCGATACGGCATCGCATGCGGTGCGTCGCGAACGACCGGCCGGCCAATGAAGCAGGGCAGCGTGTGGAAGGGGGAGGCAGGCGCCGGACGGCGTGAAGGGGCAGAGCGAAGCAGAGGCCGACGGGTGACGCGAACGTGCGATTGCAAGTCACCGATGTGTGATCGCGTCACGATTCGGCCTGCAAACACAGCTCCCGAATAATCTCACCTCAAGCGTCGAATCACGCTTTTCGATAGTGACGCGGCGCGTGTAAACGCAAGCGGGGCAGGCGGCAAACGCGCCGCACTGCCCCGTCTCGACACGGGACTCAGGCCGTCCAGTCGAGGATCACCTTGCCGCTTTCGCCGGACAGCATCGCGGCGAAGCCTTTTTCGTAATCGTCGGCCGCGAAGCGATGCGTGATGATCGGCGACAGGTCGAGGCCGCTCTGCAGCATCGCGACCATCTTGTACCAGGTCTCGAACATCTCGCGGCCGTAGATGCCCTTGATCTCGAGCCCCTTGAAGATCACCTGGTTCCAGTCGATCGCCGTCTGCGCGGGCGGGATGCCGAGCAGCGCAACCTTGCCGCCGTGGTTCATCGCCTCGAGCATGCTCGTGAACGCGCTCGGCACGCCCGACATCTCGAGACCGACGTCGAAGCCTTCCGTCATGTGCAGGTCGGCCATCACGTCGCGCAGCGATTCGCGTGCGACGTTGACCGCACGCGTCGCGCCCATCTTGCGCGCGAGCGCCAGCCGGTAGTCGTTGATGTCGGTGATGACGACGTTGCGCGCGCCGACGTGCTTCGCGATCGCGACGGCCATGATGCCGATCGGGCCCGCGCCGGTGATCAGCACGTCCTCGCCGACGAGGTTGAACGACAGCGCCGTGTGCGTCGCGTTGCCGAACGGATCGAAGATCGACGCGAGATCGTCGGAGATCTCCGGCGGAATCTTGAACGCGTTGAACGCCGGAATCGCCAGGTACTCGGCGAACGCGCCTTCTCGGTTCACGCCGACGCCGACCGTGTTGCGGCACAGATGCCGGCGCCCCGCGCGGCAGTTGCGGCAGAAACCGCACGTGATGTGGCCTTCGCCGGACACGCGATCGCCGATCGCGAAGCCGCGCACTTCCTGCCCCATCTCGACGATCTCGCCGACGTATTCGTGACCGACGTGCATCGGCACGGGAATCGTCTTCTGCGCCCAGTCGTCCCACTTCCAGATATGGATGTCGGTGCCGCAGATCGCCGTGCGGCGGATCTTGATCAGCACGTCGTTGTGGCCGACTTCGGGACGCTTCACGCGCGTGAGCGTCAGGCCGGGGCCGCGTTCGAGCTTTGCCAGTGCTTTCATGGTCGCGCCTCCGTCAGATGATGCCGAGCGACTTGCCGACGCGCACGAACGCGGCGACCGTCTGGTCGATCTGCTCGGGCGTATGCGCGGCGCTCATCTGCGTACGGATGCGCGCGCGGCCGCGCGGCACGACGGGGAACGAGAAACCGATCACGTAGACGCCTTCGCCGAGCAGCTTGTCGGCCATGTTCGTCGCGAGCTGCGCGTCGCCGAGCATCACCGGGATGATCGGATGCGCGCCGGGGACGAGCGTGAAGCCCGCTTCGGTCATCTGCTGGCGGAAGCGCGCGCCGTTCTCGCGCACGCGTTCGCGCAGCTTCGCGCCTTCGTCGCTGCCGAGCAGTGCCAGCACCTTCAGCGACGCCGCGGCGATGCTCGGCGTGAGCGTGTTCGAGAACAGGTACGGACGCGAGCGCTGGCGCAGCAGTTCGATCACCTCGCGACGCGCGGCGACATAGCCGCCCGATGCGCCGCCGAGCGCCTTGCCGAGCGTGCCCGTGATGATGTCGACGCGGCCTTCGACGCCGCAGTATTCGGGCGTGCCGCGGCCGTGCGTGCCGATGAAGCCGACCGCGTGCGAATCGTCGACCATCACGAGCGCGCCGTAGCGATCGGCGAGATCGCAGATGCCTTTCAGGTCGGCGATGATGCCGTCCATCGAGAACACGCCGTCGGTCGCGATCAGCTTGTGGCGCGCGCCCGCCGCGTCGGCTTCCTTGAGCTTCGCCTCGAGGTCGGCGAGGTCGTTGTTCTTGTAGCGGAAACGCTTCGCCTTGCAGAGGCGGATGCCGTCGATGATGCTCGCGTGGTTCAGCTCGTCGCTGATGATCGCGTCGTTCTCGTCGAGCAGCGTCTCGAACAGCCCGCCGTTCGCGTCGAAGCAGCTCGAATAGAGGATGCTGTCCTCGGTGCCGAGAAACGCGGCCAGCGCGCTTTCCAGTTGCTTGTGGACGGTTTGCGTGCCGCAGATGAAGCGGACCGACGCCATGCCGAAGCCGTCCTGGTCGAGGCCGGCCTTCGCCGCATCGACCAGGCGCGAATCGTTCGCCAGGCCCAGATAGTTGTTCGCGCAGAAATTGAGCACGCCGGCACCGCCGGCGAGCCGCACGGCCGCCGCCTGGGGACTCGCGATCTCGCGCTCGGTCTTGTAAAAACCGTCGGCGCGGATCTGGTCGAGCGTCCCGCGCACCTGGGCGAGAAAGGCATCACGCATCGCAAAGCTCCTGACAGGGATTCGCATTCCGCGGCGCACCGCTCGTGGCGGCGGCGCAGCGGCCTGCTACTGTTATAGTCGGTCGTTCGGTTGACCGCATTTATCCGATATTCCGAACTAGAATTCGAAATATCGAACAACTCTAAGCGAACGGAATCCAAATGGCAAGTTCATCCGGGTCGCGGCGCACGCCTGCCGGCGCCGCATCGCAGCCGCCGGCCGTCACGCCGCCGCGCGTCGGCGAGCAGATCCAGCGGCTGCGCAACGAGCGCAAGCTGACGCTCGACGACCTGTCGCGCGCGGCCGGCGTATCGAAATCGATGCTCTCCGAGATCGAGCGCGACAAGGCCAACCCGACGATCGCCGTCGCGTGGCGGCTGACGAACGCGCTCGGCATCACGCTCGACGAATTGTTCTCGCAGCCGAAGGCGCCCGAGACGATCCGCGTGGACGGCCCGCACGACATCCCGACGCTCGCCGGCCACGACGGCCGGTACCAGCTGCGCGTATGGGGCCCGATCGACCTCGCCGGCAAGTTCGAGTGGTACGAGCTGACGTTGCCGGGCGGCGGCGCACTGGTATCGAACGCACACGAGCCCGGCACGCGCGAGCACCTCACCGTGCTGCAGGGCGCGATGGAAATCGAAGCCGCGGCGGCCAGCCGGCGCCTGAAGGTGGGCGACACCGCACGCTACCCGGCCGACGAGCCGCACGCGATCCGCAACCCCGGCAAGGCCGAAGCGCGGGCACTGCTGATCGTGATCCATCGCTGACGGCGCGGATAGTCGGCCAAAAGGTCAATCGCAGGCCAGTTGCGGAAAACACTGTATGTTTGTACAGTATACGGACATTCCGCCATGCACGGGCCGGAGCCGGCGCACCGAGACGCCCGCCCCGGTCGACAGGAGCCTGCAATGACAGAAGAACAAGATTTGGCCGCGCTCAGCTTCAAGGCTGCCGCGCACGATCTCGAGCTCATCGTCCGGCATATCGCCGGGCGCTACATCCGCCAGCGCGTGCCGCTCACGTGGCGCCTGCTGCACGCGATCGAAGCCGAGGCGCTCGCCGACCTCGGCTTTGCCAGCCGGCACGAAGCCGGCATGCGTCAACTGTTCGAACGGCCGTCGGACATGGCGTTTCCCGAAACGGACGATCCGATCGACTTCGGGCGCTCGAATGCGCTGCCCGCCGTCTTTTCGTTCGCGGTCCTCGCATATGAAGCGGCAGCCACGTCGCACGACACGGCGCCGCGCGAGCGCGCTCACCGTCAGTCCAAGGCCTGGGGCGACTGATGGCCAAGCCCCGGCCGCGGCGCACGGCGGCCGGTTCAGTCTCTTGCTGCCCGACAGGTTGCGGAAAGGGCTACCATATACGCAACTAACGGAATAAATACCATGTCCCTTCCCGCCTCTCCCGACACCGCTGCACGCCCGGAAGAAAAGGATCTGTTCGACCGCGGCGCATCCGACTGGATCGTCTCGCCCGAAGCCGCGTTCGACGCCTGGCTCGCCATGCAGGACTATCGCCGTTCGTCGGCCGACGTCTATCGCGCACAATGGGGCGCCTTTCTCACGTGGATGCGTGCGCACCAGAAGAATCTGGCAACGGTCGACACCGCAACCATCGCGAACTTCGTCGGCGAGCTGCCGATCAAGAAAACGCAGCGCATGCGCTATCTGCGACTCATCGAGCGTGTGCTCGACCACATCCGGCGCACCGAATACGCATCGACCAACCCGGCCCGTTTCATTGCTCAGGATGGCGAAGCGAACTGGCGCAAGGCACGCGACAACGAGCCGACCGGCTTCCTCACGCCGGCCGAGCGCGCGACGTTGCTCGCCTATCTGTTTTCGCCGATCGGCGTGTCGGGTTCCGCTTACTGGAAAGAGCGGCGCGATCGCGCGCTCGTCGCCGCGTTTCTCGGTGCCGGCATCAAGACCGGCGAAGCGCGCGCGCTTACGATTAGTTGCATCAATACGAGCGGCACGTCGCTGCAGATCGAGTCGACGCATCCGGATTACGCGCGCGAAACCCATCTGGCCTCGTTCGCGATCGCGCTGCTCGAGGCATGGCTCACCGAGCGCAAGCGCCAGGAGATTCCGGGAGAACTCGTGTTCCCCGCATCGCACGCCGGGCGGCCGATGCACAAGGCGACGATGCTGCGCGCGATCGATGCGATCGTCGAATCGGCGGGGCTCACGTCGTCGCGCACCGCACGCGCGAGCCCGCAAACGCTGCGCAATACCTACGCGGCCGAGCTGTTCGAACACGACGTGCCGTCCGAGCGCGTCGGCAAATGGCTCGGCTTCATGCGGCCGATCTCGTCGAACCGCCTGCATCGCGCATGGAAGAACTGGCGCGATGGTTTGGCCGACCACAACGGTGACGTGACCGACAGCGACGAAACTCACTGATCGGGAAACGGCTGCTCACGCGACCTGATCCGTGAGCAGCCTTGCGTGGCGCAGCCTCACCGTTTCACAGCTCCCGAAAAACCTCACCTCAAACGTCCTGGATCCGCTCACCTGTGCAGGTGCCGCCGATCTCCGGGTCAGGAATGCGCAAAACGCGCGACGGCTTCGAACCGAGACGGCCATGCGCCCGAAGCGTGTTCGCATTCCGGGCACGCCACTTCAAACCCCTCTTCACCGTGTGACAACTCCGGCTCCCCGTCGCAATGCGGGCATTGGGCCGGCACCGGAATGTCGTAATCCAGTGCGGTGCCGATCGCGGAAAACGCTTCCGCATCCAGTTGCCCGGCGTCGGCCAGGCGCCGGATCAGCGCGGCGATTTCCGGATTCATCCCTCGGCTCGCGCGCAACGCGCTTACGTCGCGTGTCGCGCGTTCCAGCTCATCGCCCTGGGTGCGCAACTGTTCTTCGAGCCGATCCGCGCGGGCCTTGGCCGAACTCAGTTGCTGCAGGAAATCGAATTCCTTGCGCTGAACGTCGCGCAAACCGCTCTGGTAGGTCGACGCCATGCTGCGCAACGAGTCCAGCTCGACCAGCATCGGCTTGACCCGGCGTTCGGCTTCGGCCACGGCGTCCTTGATTTGCTGCGCGTAGTGCTCGGTGCGCTGCTGCAATTCGGCTTGCAACGCATCGATCCGGTCGCGCAGCGTCGCGTTTTGCGCTTGCTCGGTGTCGACGCGGCTCGCTGCGGCGGCCAGTTCCTTCTCCAGTCGGGCGACTGTGGTGAGCAACGTCGCTTCGCTTGCCGAACCGTGCGTCGACTGCGACGCGAGTTGGACCTCGAGTTCGGTCACGCGGGCCTGCAGCTGCTCGTTTCGGGTTTCGCCGCGGGCGAGCGCTCCTTCGAGCGTCTCCTGGCGGACGGTTGCGTCGCGCAACCGCTGTTCGGCGTCGGCCACGCCGGCGCGAACCTGTTCGCGATCGCCATCGAGACTGTCGCGGGCTGCTTTCAGCGCTTCTTCATAGAGTGCGCCGAGCAATGCGCCGGCTTTTTCCTCGACGGCCTTCGGGATGGCCGCGCCGTCGAGCCGGATCTTGGACGCGGATCGGATGCGCTCCCAGAAATGGTCGATGTCTTTCGGAATGTCGCTGGCGCTGCCGGTCTGGGTGAGATCGCGGACGTTGGCGGCCGACGGCCGGATGCCGAGATCGAAGAACAAGCGCTTGCACGCATGCAGCGACAATTCCTGACGGCGTGCACCGCTGGCGCGCAGCGATTCCAGTTCGTCGCGAATGACTTGGCGTATTTCGTCCAGGGTCATGACTGTGCTCACAGACATTGAAATGTGTCAATCATAACGAAATACGTATTTATTGATACTGATTTTGCGCCGACGTGGTGAATTTACGTCGTTTCTCGCAGAAATCGGAGCTGTGAGCCTATCCGGATGAATGTGGTTCAGGATTTCGTGAAACAAAGCGAAGAAAGTCAGCCAAGTCCTTGTAATACCAGCATTTTCCTGCAGACCCCGAATTTCGGCATTTGTTTCACATGACGACGGATCCGATTGCCTGTGGGTGTTCAGGGGTTGGGGTGTCTGTGGAAAACTCGTCAGCCGATGTCTTGAGAGTATTAGAAGTAAACACCCTTGAACCCTTAGTTAAAAACGTTAACGCCACGGCACAGCCTTATGTAGCAAGGCTTTCCGGCCGACAAGGTGAAGTTTTACGGGAGCCAAGGTGATCTTCTGCGGGAGCTGACGTGATGGGGTTCAGGGAGCAGCGTGAGCCGTTGCAGGAAAGATCGTGAGCGGATTCGGGATCACAGTGAAACACGAGAATTCCCAAAGGTGAGGGTTTTCGGGGCCTCACAGCCACAGAACCCGCACTGTGCCTGACTGCACAGTTTTCTGCCTGTGCAGACACAGGTGAGAACTTGCGGGACCTTCTTCGCGCCCCGATTCTGCCCATCTTTTGGGCAGTTTTGGCGAAAGGTGAGGTTTCACGGGACTCCGCGGGATTTTGCTGTGAGGTTTTCCGGGAAGCGGACACCATTTTGCACAGCAAAAGTGCGTTCAGGGGCCGGTGATGCCCTAAAGGTGAGAGTTTTCGGGAGGGAAATCCGGGTTTTCCTGCCCTGATCCCCCTAAGGTGAGCTTTTTCGGGGCATGGATCACAGGCTGTGCGCCTAGTCACAGGTGAGGCTTTTCGGGAATGGAATTTGCCCGAAAAATGGTCAAAGGTGAGGTTTTTCGGGACCTGTGAGCGGCCGGATTCGCCGAAAAGCCCGCCAGGACTGGAAGAAATCTCATTTTTGCTGTGCCACTTTTTGGCACAGGTGAGATTTTTCGGGGGCTGACATACGGTTGTCGTATGAAGGATTCTGGTCGAAAGGTGAGGCTTTTCGGGGGATGTCTGCCGCGCACAGCCTAATGCCTTCTGTGCATAAGTATCGGAACACATTGAGGTTTTTGATACCGCGGCGGTTACGGTGAGGTTTTTCGGGAGCCATTCCCGTGCCCGCTGCGGCACAGCATTTTTTCGGGAAGGTGAGCGTTTTCGGGAGGCTTCACCAGCCAAATCCGCGCGAGCCGGGCGTTCGTCGGCATCCGGACGAAAGAACATGCTGTGCTCAAGGTGAGGATTTTCGGGACCTGATCCGATGGGTGCGCTGTACAATGCGCGCCCGGGCCTGCAAATCAGGTCCGATCGGGTCGCGCGGGCCGGTTTCGACGATGCCTGTTCGAACGCCGGGCCCGATCCCGATCTTCCTGCGAGCCGCGCCTGTACATGCATACAGGCCGCCGTGGGGCGATCGGGGGCGCACAGTGAGGGGCAATCGCAACCCTGTGCCGGACGCACGGCCGTGCAGTCGCAAAATTACGACAAATTGATAGGTGAGTCGATACGGGAGCGAATTCCGCACGTGTCATGCACAGGTGAAATTCTGTGAATCGGCGCATCCCGCGGCACGTCTGGAAGAGTCCGGAACGCCGCAATGGCGGACCGGTGAGGGTTTTCGGGAGCGGTTGGGGTGAGTGCCGTTTTGCATGCGCGCTTCACCGGCTACGGTGAGCATGTCGTTCTGGACGCACATCACCGCAGGCGCTATCCTTCCGGGAAACTTCACCTCCGACCCGACGTATGGCCACGACGAAGCGCGCCAAGAAAACCGATGTGGATGTGGTGAGTGCCAGTTCAGCCGAATTGCGCAAGGCCGTCGAGGCGATTGCCATTCAGCCGAAAAGCGGCAAGATCACGCTCCTCACTCGCAAGCTGTTCAATGTCCTGCTGGCCGTCGCGCAGCAGGCCGACGACTCGGGCGATACGTATCGCGCGCTGCTGTCGGACATCGTCGCCAACTCCGCTTTCGATTCGAACGACACCGCACTGGTGAAGGAGCACCTGCGCCGCATGGTGTCGGTGCAGGTCGAATGGAGCACGGGGACGTCGAGCCAGAAGCCTGGCCGCAAGTGGGGGATCTCGACGCTGATCGCCGACGCGGAAATTCTCGAGGATCCGACGACTCGCCGCGTGTGGGTCGAATTCTCGTTCGCACCGAAGATCAAGAAGAAGCTGCTCGACCCGGTCCAGTATGCGCGCCTGAGCCTGCAGTTCCAGAGCCAGCTGCGCAGCAGCGCCGGCCTCGCACTGTACGAGATCTGCGTGCGCTACCTGACGAACCCGAGCCACCTGACGATGCGCGAGCCGTGGGAATGGTGGCGGCCGATCCTGTCGGGTACGCCCGACACGGAAGCCGGCGACGAGGCGAAGCGCGAGTACAAGTACTTCAAGCGCGACTACCTGCGCCCCGCGATCGCGGAAGTCAACGCGGTCACCAACATCTTCGTCGAGCTGATCGAGCACCGCGAAGGGCGCCGGGTGGCCGAGATCCAGTTCCGCGTGACCGAACGCAAGCAGCCGATGCTCGCGCTCGACGAACACCCGAACGTGTTCGACAGCACGCTGGTCGACCGGATGGTGAAGCTCGGGATCCCGCTGAAGGAAGCGCAGACGCTCTATGCGGACAGCGAGGAGAACCGGATTCGCGCCGCACTGCAGATGACCGAACAGCGGATGCGCAGCACGACGCTGCCGCCGGTGCGCAGCGCGCCGGCGTTGTTCAAGGATGCGCTGAAGAAGGGTTATGCGCCGCCGGTCGAGTCGGTCGATGCGCTGCCGGCCGGCACGCCGTCCGCGAAGGTCGTGGCGGCCCAGCCGGACGATCTGAAGGCGCGGCTGCTGAGCGAGTTCGCGGCGTTCCGCCGCAAGGAAGCGAAGGTGCTCTACGAAGAGCAGGGCGACGCGGAGCGCGAAGTGGCGCGCGAGTCGTTCGAATCGGAGGCGCTGCCGACGATGGGCTCGCATCTGCGCGACGACTGGCGCAAGCGCGGCCTCGATTCCAAGCTGGCCGAGACGGCCTTTTTCGACTGGCTGGCCCAGAAGACCTGGGGCGAGCCGACGGACGGCGACCTGCTGTCGTTTACGCTGAACCAGTCGCGGGCCGCCTGAGGCCCGCTCAGGCCCGCTGACGGGCCGCCGCCGGCCCCGCCCCTCGGTCGGGCGGGCCCGGCGTCCTCACCAGGCCCTTCGGGCCGTTTCCCTCAGTCCGACAACAGCATCCGCTCGAGCTGCTCGAGGATCGCGTCGCGCTTGTCCTTCGGGAGGCCGCGCAGGCGCAATTCGATGCGATCTTCACCATACGACTTCAGGTCGCCGACCGACTTGCCGCCGAGCTTGATCTCGAGACGCTGCGCATAGCGCTGGCGGCCCGCGGCCTTCGGCGTTTCCTGCGCCGCGACGCGGCCCTTGACGATGTCCGACACCTGGCGCGTGCTGAGATCGTCCGACACGATCTTGTTGATCAGCCGCAGCGTCGCCTCGGTCCCGCGCGCGTTGTGATAGCGGCCGACCTGATATGCCATGTTCGAACCGAAGCGGTCGGGACGCGCGACCATTTCCTGCATGATCGCTTCCGGCAGCTTGCCGATCGACAGTGCGACGGCCACCGTCGACTCGTCGAGGCCGAGGTGCTCGGAGAGCTCCTTCTGGCTCTGGAAATGCTTGTCGTCGAGGAAGCGGCGCCACACGACGGCGTTGTCGAACACCGTCTGCGAATCGCGCTGGACGTTGAGGTCGTAGCCGAGCTTGTAGCTCTGGATGCCGATCGGCACGTCGATCACGATCGCCTTGACCGACTCCTTGTTCGCTTCCTTCAGCGCCCGCACGCGGCGGCCGCCGTCGCTGACGAAGTACGTGCCCGGGGTGTCGTAATCCGGAATCACGTGGATGGCCTGCTGCTGCCCCTGCTTCGCGAGGTTGACCGCGAGTTCGGCAATCGACGACTTCAGGTAGAAGTGCCGCGGGTTGAACGGGCTATGCTTGATCGCCTTCAGCGACAGCTCGATCACCTGGCCCGGTGCGTAGCGATTCTCGAGGCGCCATGCGCGATATTGCGCCGACTCGTCGATCGACGGATCGATCGTGAGCTCGGGAGCGGGCGGTGGCGCGATGTCCTTCTTGGCGGATTTGGTCGGTGTCGGCGTGGGCGTCTCCGACTTGACGATGCCGTCGATCGCATTGAGTCGATCAAGCGCCGTGCGCTTCTCGCTCGTCGTGATATCCGGGCGCGCTTGGAATCCTTTGGCAAATTGGGAGGGTTTCATGTGACTCCTTTGTGCGCATAAAGTCAGGGCAGCATGGCGACGATTTCGTCGGCACATGCGCGAATTTCGGCGGCGGCGAGCTTGCCGCCGCGATCGTTCATCTGCAGCACGGTCTGACCGAGCGCCATCGCCTGCTTGTACGCTTCCCGGGTCGGGATCTGCGTTTTCAGCAACGGGAAGCCGAGCTCCTCGAGCGCGCGCTTGAGCTCGCGGGTCAGCATGCGTTTCTCTTCGGTCTTGTTCAGCAGGAAGACCGCACGGAGGTCTTCGTTCATGACCTGCGCCTGCTGGATCAGCTTGACCAGCCCGACGCTCGACCAGTAATCGGCCGGCGACGACGATGTCGGGATCACGGCAATCGATGCGGCCAGCAGGACGACGCCCGAGACTTTCTCGGTGATCGACGGCGGGCAGTCCACGACGATGATGTCGTAGTCGTTGATGAACTTCTTGATCTCGCGATGGATCTGGCCGTCGGCTTCGGCAAGGTTGACGACCGGAAACGGAATGCCGTTTTCGCTGTCGCCGGCTGCGCTCGACCAGTGAACCAGCGTGTTTTGACGGTCTGCGTCGATGACGAGGACGCGCTTCCCTTTTTCATGGAACGCGGCGCCGAGGTGCATGGCAATCGTGCTTTTGCCGACGCCACCTTTTTGTTGAGTGACTGCAATGATTTCCGCGGCCAATTTTCACTCCTGTTTTGGTCGTTGGAATTCTACAGGACGATATTTGGATTTCAATGAAATTGTCGTTCGACAACTACGCATTAGCCATTCGGGCTATCGGTTTATGCGCATAAACGCGCCGGAAGAGTTCGATGGCTCGATTGGATCGTGTGGTTGATGCCTTGCGGGGTTGATGAGCGACTGGATGGATGTGTCATCGCGATCCGTGTCGTCGGGGTGCGTGATCGCGCTCTGCGATATCCCGATGCACTGCCCTTCCGATGGATGGGGAGGCGGCTTGCCGGAGAGCCGGTGAGTTTGTGCGCATAAACTCGGCAGCGGTCGAGCGGTCAACCTCGCGGTGAAACAGCTGGGCATTCACGAGCGAAGGGATCTGCGTACCCTGACCGGGCATTTCGCTTCGGTGGAGCGCGTCGTTGAACGGGCTGGCATCGATGCGACGGCCTGTTCAGGCGCGACGTTTATGCGCATAAACCGGCGACGCTCGATGGTGAGCAGCGATGGGCGCGTGCAGCCTGCTGCCTGAATCCGAGGCGCGATGACGCCGCGGCGAGGCCGCGTATCGATACAGCGGTCCCTCGGCGCCGTGGGTATCGATATGCGAGCAAGCCTTGAGTCGTGACGCACCTCATCCAGCGATCGCTGGCTTTATGCGCATAAACCAACCGGCTCACGCTATCCCCCGCACTTCTATCTCAAGGCGAAGGCAGTCACGATGCATTGGCTCGCGGATCCAAAGCCCTCATCCCGCGATAGCGTACCGCTGGGCTTTATGCGCATAAACACATCCATTCTTTGAAGCGCTCGCTCGGGATCGCACGCCCCTCTCGTCACTCGCACCCATGATGCACCACCGCTCAGGCTCGCCTCGGCGAGATACCGAATCCACCTTCGATCGCACCCAGGCCGCCCTCCGAAACCCCCGACACAGACTGGCTACAATACTGGGCTCTACCATCCAGGCCTGAATGATGATTACGATCTACCACAACCCCCGATGCTCGAAGTCGCGCGAGACGCTTGCGTTGGTCGAGTCGCTGAATGCCGCCGGCACGCCGCTGAACGTCGTCGAGTACCTGAAGACGTCGCCGACGGTCGAGGAACTGGAAGCGCTGCATCGGCAGCTCGGCCGCCCGGTTCGCGACATGCTGCGTGACGGCGAGGAGCCGTACAAGACGCTGAATCTGGCCCGCGCGGATCTGACCGACACCGAAGCCTATGCCGCGATTGCCGCGCATCCGATTCTGCTGCAGCGGCCCATCGTCGTGTATCGCGGCAAGGCGGCCATTGGCCGGCCACCCGAATCGGTGAAGGTGCTGTTCGAATAATTCTTGCCCGGCGTATTTTTCTTATTGCATCAGCCCGGCGCGCACACCGGCATCGGATGCCAATGCGATCGCCGGGCAGCACGCCACTGCGCGCGACGCGAACGATAGCGGCAACCCGAACCGCGTCCTAACGCTCCCCGGACGACGTACCGTCATCGTCCGGCGCCCGCCCCGCCGCCGCTTTCGCGGCCGTCCGCAACAGCGCAATCTGCCCGCGATAGGCCCTGCATCCGCTGCAGGTCGGCAGATGCACGCGCACCTGCAGTCGTTCGTGCAGCGTCAGATGCCGGTCGAGCGCATCCGACAGCAGTCGCGTGATGTCAGTACATTTCCCCGGCAGCATCTTCGGTCGTCAGTCCTTTTTCGCTCAGGCAGGTTCGCAGGCGCGTGCGCGCCCGATACAGCAGCACGCTGCAATGATTCGTCGTCAGCGTCAATTCGCTGCAGATGTCCGGAATCTCGACATCGAGGAATTCCCGCATCATGAACACGCGCCCGATCTGTTCCGGAAGGTGGTCGAGGCAGACCTGGAACAGCGTCCAGAACTGCTGCTGCTGCAACAGCGTCTCGGGCTTCGGCCACGGTCGCGGCTTCGCGTGCGCGGCCCAGTGCCCGTTCTCCTTGAACAGTTCGCGATCGAGCACCGATTCGCCGTCGAGTTCGGCGTCGAGCGCGGACAGGTTGACCGTCCGCTGCCGCGCGCGCAGCACGTCGATCAGCTTGTTGCGCAGGATGCCGAACACCCACGTCTTGTGGGCCGACAGCCCGGCGAAATCGCCCGCGTGCGACCACGCGGCGGCCAGTGCTTCCTGCACCGCGTCTTCGGCCGCATCGGTATCGCGGAGCTGGAGCCGCGCGAAGCGCAGCAGGTCGCGCCGCAGTTGCGCGAGATAAACGGGATCGTCGTAGTCGGACGGCATGTATGGGTTCTGCTGTGTTTCGAAGCGATCGCGCCTGCGCCACCGAGCGCGCGCGTCGCGGTGCGAGCAGCTTACTGGGCGCGACGCTTGCCCGCAACGCATGTTCCGTCACGATTTCACGAATCCGGCCGGCGTGCTGCGCTATGCTTGCCGGACCCCGGCTCGCGCGTCGACGGCGCCGCGCGGCGGGCAATCTGTAACGTCAGAACATAACGGTCGAGTTATCCACAATTTCTGTGGAAAACCTTGTGGAAAGTCGGCCCGACGGCCCCGTGGGACGGCTCGCGGGCTGGCTTGCCTATAAACAGACCTTTGTCGCCCATTCGGAAGCAATCGATCCGATTCCTCACTCACCGGAAGGAGAATGCCATGTCCTATCGTATTGCGGTCGTCGTCGGCAGCCTGCGCCGTGCTTCGACGAACCGTGCGCTCGCGCACGCCGTGATTTCGCTCGCCCCCGCCGATTTTTCGTTCGAGTTCGTCGAGATTGGCGAACTGCCGCTGTACAGCCAGGACTACGACGCGGATTTCCCGGAAGTCGCGAAGCGCTTCAAGCAATCGATCGAAGCCGCCGACGCGCTGCTGTTCGTCACGCCCGAGTACAACCGGTCGGTTCCGGGCGTGCTGAAGAACGCGCTCGACTGGGGTTCGCGCCCGTGGGGTTCCAACTCGTGGTCGGGCAAGCCGGGCGCGGTACTCGGCACGTCGCCGGGCGCCGTGGGCACCGCGCTCGCGCAGCAGCACCTGCGCAACGTGCTCGCGTACCTCGACGTGAAGACGCTCGGTCAGCCCGAGATGTTCATCAAGCACGATCCGGCACGCATCGACGATCAAGGCCAGATCGTCAGCGAGGACACCCGCAAGTTCCTGCAGGGCTTCGTCGATCGCTACGCAGGCTGGGTGCGCCTGCTGAAATCGGCCTGATGATGCCGGCCTGAGCGTCACGCCCGTTCAGCCGCCGGCGCCGGCCCGCATGCCGCGGGTCACGCGCCGGCGTGCCGCGCGTCGCGCGCCTCGCGGATGCCCAGCAGGATCTCGTCGAGCAGCGCGATGTCGAACGGCTTCGACAGCACGCGGACGTTGACGGTGCGCGTGCGGTCGAGCTCTTCCGCGTAACCCGTGACGAGAATCACGGGCAGCTTCCCCGGCCGCTTGTCGACCGCTTCCGCGAGGTCGATGCCGTTCAGGCGGCCCGGCATGTGGATGTCCGAAATCACGAGGTCGAACGCATCGTTCGCGGCCGCGCCTTCGATCAGGCGCAATGCGTCGTCGGCGGTGGGCGCATAGGTCACGCGGTGCCCGAGCAGCGACAGCAGCGCCTCCGTGCCGGCCGCGACTTCGCTGTTGTCCTCGACGAGCAGCACGTGCAGGCCCGCGAGCGCGCCGGTGCCTGCTTCGTGCGCGACGGCCGGCGGCCGCGCGACGACGTCCTCGGCGCGTGCGCGCGGCAGGTAGAGGCGCACCGACGTGCCGGCGCCGACCGCGCTGTCGATCGTCGCCAGGCCGCCCGAGCGTTCGCAGAACGCGAACACCTGCGGCAGGCCGAGCCCCGTCCCCATCCCCTGCGCCTTCGTCGTGAACAGCGGTTCGAATGCACGCGCGAGCACGTCGGGCGCCATGCCCGACCCCGTATCGTCGAGCGAGATCTGCACGAAATCGCCGGTCAGCGGGAAGCCGTCCTCGCGACGCAGCGTCACGTTGCGCGCGCCCACCGTGAAGCGGCCGCCCGTCGCCATCGCGTCGCGCGCGTTGACCGCGAGGTTGATCACCGCGAGCTCGAGCTCCGCGACGTCGACGCGGATCGGCCAGACGCCGGGCTCGATCGCGACGACCAGCGATGACTTCGACCCGAGCGACGTCTTCAGCAGTTCGCGGCACGTGCCGACCCATTGCCCGACGTCGATCGTCTCGTTGTGCAGCGGCTGCTTGCGTGCGACGCCGAGCAACTGGCGCGTGAGCGACTGCCCGTTCTTCAGCGCGCGTTCGATCGCGCCGAGCTCCTTGTCGAGATGCTGGACACCGCGCCGCCGCGCGATCTGCACGTTGCTCGAGATGATCATCAGCAGGTTGTTGAAGTCGTGCGCGACGCTGCCGACGAGGTTGCCGAGCGCCTGCATCTTGCGCGACTGCCGGTACGCCGACTCGATCGAACGCCGCATCGATGCTTCGGCCTGCCAGCGATCCCACGCCTCCTCTTCCGCCTTCAGCCGCTTGAGCGACAGCCAGATCACCGACCACAGCGCGATCGACGGCGCGAACATCGAGATGAACAGCACGCTCAGGTGTTCGTACCATTCATGCCAGATCGCCGACGTGCGGTACGCGCACGTCACGTACACGGGATAGCTGCCGACCTGGCGGTACGCGACGATCTCGCTGCTCGCGCCGTCGTGGCGCACGCGCACGACGCCTGCGCGCGGATCGTTGCGCGCGTTGCCGAACGTGACCGAGCGATCGGTGTGCGCGAGCGACGGCGGCGGCGGATACGACGCGATCACCGCGCCGTCCGAGCGCGCGAGCGCCATCGTCATCGGCGTGTTCGCGCCGCCGAGCAGGTCGCGATAGAACGCATTGAAATACGACGACTTCAGCGCGATCGACACCATCCCGGCGAACGAACCGTCGCTATGACGGCGCGCGACGCCCGTGTTGAACACCGGAATGTTCTCGAGCTTGAGCGGCCCCATCATCAGCCGCGAGATGTGCTCGATGACCTTGCCGTCGCGGATGCCGGCGAAGTCGTCGCGGTTCGCGATCGACGCGTACGGCGCCGGGTAGTAGAGGCTGTTGGCGAGCAGCATCCCGCTCGCGCCGAAGATCGACACGGCGGCCACCTGCGGATAGCCGCCGCCGATCGTGTTCAGCGCTTCGTGGATGTCGGACTCCTTGTTGCGCACGGTGGCGTCGTCCATGTCCTGCACGAGGTCGACGATGCGCGCATCGAGCGTCTCGCTCAGGTCGAACACCTTGAGCGCGTGCTCCTCGGCAACCCGCACCGTGCGCATCGTCACGTCGCTCGCGGCGGCCTCGCGCGTCGTCAGGTCGTTGTACGCCATCACCACCACGTAGATGCACGGCAGCACGATCGCGGCGACGAGCAGCACGATCAGCGTCACGCGGCGGACCGCGAAATCGTGTTCGGGTGCGCCGGACGCAAAGTTGCCGTCGTCCTGCCAGTCGTCGGCGGGCGGGGAGGCGGGAGCGTGGGAGTCGGCAGGCCGGTCGGACGTCATCGAAGCAGCGGGTAAAGCGGAGGTGCCTGCCATCATAAACGAGTTGCGACGGCCCGCCGCGCAGCCCCGCAGCGACGCGATCCTGTCGGTTCCGACAGGGGGAAACTGTCAGATTGAAAACGCGACGAATCCGGCAGCGCAAACGTACACAAGGAAAAATTTTGCGTGCTTATCTCGAAAATGATCGGGACTGTTTTCGGAATGGCGTGCGATCGGACCGATTCTGTTCGAAATGGTGAAAATGGCGAGTTGCATCGCCTCCGGTTTACTCCGAGAATCGCGCCTTGCTTTCCCTATGACAGATATATGCGCCCGCCGGCGATCGCCGCGCGGGCGTCGCGCGCACCCGCGTCGCGACGCCCGCGCACGGCCGCAAGGCGGTTGCCCGCGCCCGAACGCATGGCCCCCTAAAGAAGTGCGCCGCGCGGTCGTTAACGCGAGAGAGACCATTCCGTATACCGCATCGCCCCATGCCTTTGCCGATTGTAATTGCCGACGATTCGCTGCTCGCTCGCAAACTTCTGACAAAGGCGCTGCCGGGAGACTGGGACGTTGAAGTCGCGTATGCCGCGAATGGTCGCGAGGCCTTGGCGCTCTATCGTGACGGCAAAGCTTCCGTGATGTTTCTGGACCTGACGATGCCCGACATGAGCGGATATCAGGTCCTGGAGACACTGCGCCACGAAGATCTGAACACGTTCGTGATCGTGGTATCCGCCGATATCCAGCCGCAGGCGCAAGCACGCGTGCGTGAATTGGGCGCGATCGCATTCGTAGCCAAGCCCGTGACGTCGGAGGCATTGCTGCCCATTCTCAAGGAGTATGGGTTGTATGCCTGAATCGGTGTTCACGGCGGAGCAACGCGACGCGTTGCAGGAGATCGCCAACCTTGCAATGGGCCGCGCCGCCGCGCGGCTTGCGTTGTTGCTCGGGCGCTTCATCGAGTTGTCGGTGCCGCGCGTGCGCGTCGTGAAAGCGGCCGACGCGGGCAACGCGCTGCGCGAGATGACGGGCATTCACGACAACGTGACCGCCGTGCGCCAGGGCTTCCGTTCCGACATCAAGGGCGAGGCGATCGTGCTGTGCCGCACGTCGGGCGTCGCGCGCCTCATGTCGGTCGTCGACCGCACGTTCGGCGACGGCGTCTATGGCGGGATGGCGACGCCGGACGAACTCGTGTTCGACGTCGCGAACGTGCTGATGGGCGCGTGCGTCGCGTCGATCCTCGACGAGCTCGGCCGCAAGCCCGTGTTCTTCCCGCCGGGGCTGCTCGGTTCGAACGTGTCGTTCGACGACGTCTTCGAGCCGAACGTGCTCGCATGGAGCGTCGCGCTGCTGCTCGAGGTGAACTTCGGGCTCGAGGACCACACGTTCCGCGCTCACTTCGTGATGCTGATGGCCGAGGATTCGATCCGGCTGATGGGCGACGCGCTCGACGCGTTGCTGTCCGCGCTATGACGGCCGCCGCGCCGTCGCTGAGCGACCTCGTGATCGAGCGGGTCGGCTTCGGGCTGTTCGTGCTCGACCGCTCGATGACCGTGCTGATGTGGAACCGCTTCATGCAGGATCACAGCGGCATTCCGGCGGCCGACGTGATCGGCCGCAACCTGTTCGACCGCTTTCCGGACCTGCCGCACGCGTGGCTGTCGCGCAAGCTCGAGAGCGTGTTCCAGCTCGGCAGCTTCGCATTCAGTTCGTGGGAGCAGCGGCCCTACCTGTTCCGCTTCGAGCACGACCGCCCGATTACCGGCGGCGTCGACTACATGCAGCAGGACTGCACGTTCATGCCGCTCACGCGCGGCCGCGACGTCGAGGCCGTGTGCGTGACGATCTCGGACGTCACGCATGTGAGCGTGATGCAGCGCGAGCGCGAGGAAGCGGTCGCGAAGCTGCGCGAACACGCGAATCGCGACGGGCTGACCGGCATCGCGAACCGGCGCTTCTTCGAGGCGCGGCTCGGCGACGAATTCGCGCGCTGGCAGCGCTACGGTGGCGACATGTCGGTGCTGCTGTTCGATCTCGACCACTTCAAGACGATCAACGACCGCTTCGGGCATGCGGCCGGCGATGCCGTGCTGCGCGAGACGGCGCGACGCGTCGCGTCGATCGTGCGCGCGCAGGATACGTTCGGCCGCTTCGGCGGCGAGGAATTCGCGCTGCTGCTGCCGTGCACGAATCTCGACGAGGCGATGCGGGTGGCCGACAAGGTGCGCGACGCGATCGGCAGCCTGCCGGTCGATGCCGAAGGTGTCAGCGTGCCGGTGACGGCGAGCGTCGGCGGCGCATGCGCGAAGACGGGCGCGCCGACCAGCGACGTGCTGGTCAACGAGGCCGACGCCGCGCTCTATCGCGCGAAGCGGCTCGGGCGCGATCGTTCGGTGGCCTACGCGTAGACCGCGCCCGCCCCGCTCAGCTTTTCGCGATGTCGGCGAGCACGCCGGCCAGCACGGCCGGCTGCGACATGAACGGCGAATGGCTGCTGTCGAGCTGGTGCACGTGGGTGGGATTGCCGGGCGCGAGCGCGTCGGCTTCGTCGATGAAGCGCTGCTGCAGCGCGGGCAGGATCACGCGATCCTCGAGACACTTGATGTAGTGACGGTCGATCGCGCCCCAGCGCGCGGCGGTGGTCGGGATCGCGGTCGCGAACGGCGCGGCCGGCACGTCGCAGGTCATCAGGTTCGCGACGGCGTCGAAGTCGGCCTGCGGCACGTCTTCATACAGCGCGCGCTTCATCGTGTCGCGATATGCGGCGTCGCCGCTGCGCGGATCGATGCGCAGCGCACCGGCGACGCGCGGGCTCGCGAGCATCAGCGGGCCGAGCATCTCGCCCTTGTTCTCCGGCGCGCGCACGTAGTCGAGGCCCGGCACGCCCGAGCCCGGCATGAAGGCCGCGAGATAGACGATCTTCGCGATCTTCTCCGGCGCGCGCTCGGCGGCCGCCGTGATCGCGAGGCCGCCCATGCTGTGGCCGACCAGCACGACCTTGCCGCGGCCGAGCGCATACGCGTCGTCGACGGCCTGCATCACTTGAGTCGCGTAGTCGTCGAGCGTCGTGTTCGCGACCGGCGAAGGCTCGGCGCCGAACGCATCCTTGTCGAGCGGCCGTGTGAGGTACGACGCGGGAAAGCGGGCGTTGATGCCGTGCGCGGGCAGGTCGCGCGCGATCGACAGGTGGCCGCGCGCGGCCAGCGCGGCCGCGACGTGCGCGTAGCACCACGCGCCATGCCAGGCGCCGTGCACGAGCACGAAAACGGGATGGCCGGACTGCGGGGTGGCGGTGTCGTTCGTCTCCATGGTGTCCGTATTTTTTCGAGAAAGGTGTCATCTTAGACGAACCGGTCGGCATCCAGATGCGGACGCACGGTGCGGTTGCGTGGCCGGCCGCGATCCATCCCTCTTGTCTCGCGCAGGCCACATTTCGTCCGGATCCGATTTGAATTTGTGCCGAAGCACGCTAATTTGTTGCTTTGCCCGCGATTGCGCCCCATGAACGTCGACTATCTCTTCTACCGGAAGCCGAACAAACCCGGCCCCTATTCGCTCGACGACCTGGGCGACATCGCGCCGCCGATCGGCCCGGGCGACCTCGTGCGTGCGGGCATCGCGCGCGTGTTCGAACAGATCGACTGGCAGGAATCGCCCGACGTGCCGGGCGCGTGGTTCGGCACCGGCGGCGCGGTGTTCCAGTTCACCGCGGAGCCCGACGGCCGCGTGACGAGCTTCATGGGCTCGCGCCTCGAACGCCGCTCGATGCTGCAGCTCACGCGCGAAATGGGGCTCATTGCGCTCGATCTGCAGCGCGACATCGTTTACGGCTGACGCGCCAGCGGCGCCGGTTCCCGCCGAGGCCGGCCGCGCCGGGCTGCCGGCCGCCGCCGGCGCCCCGCCGGGCGTGGCGCGTGTCCGCCATCGAACTTCAAAGATTGCTATACTTTCGCCCAATTCCGGCTTCCGGCCGGTAATTTGTGCCTGTCTGCGTCGATCGTTCGCATATCTCGCACGCATTTGACACCCTGACCATCCCAGCCGGGCATGGCTTCTTCAATCGCCCCGCGTGGGTGTCTCCGTGGAGCACGTCTTGGCCGTTTCCAATTCCGTCGTGGACGAACAAGAAACCGACGCCGCTGCCGTCACATCGGGCAGTTCTTTCTATCTGGCGATGCGCATCCTGCCGGCCGTGCAGCGCGATGCGATGTTCCAGGTCTACGCGTTTTGCCGCGCGGTCGACGACATCGCCGACAGCGACCTGCCGCGCGCCGAGCGCAACGCGGGCCTCGATCGCTGGCGCGCGGACATCGACGCGTGCTTCGCGGGCCGCCCGCCGCGCCACCTGGCTGCGCTCGACCGCGAGATCCGCGCGTTCAACCTGCAGCGCGCCGATTTCCACGCGATGATCGACGGGATGGCGATGGACGCGGTCGAAGACATCTGCGCGCCCGACGAGCCGACGCTCGACCTCTTCTGCGATCGCGTGGCGAGCGCGGCCGGCCGGCTGTCGGTGAGGATATTCGGGATTCCGGAAGCCGAAGGGATCACGCTGTCGCACCACCTCGGCCGCGCGCTCCAGCTGACGAACATCCTGCGCGACATCGACGACGACGCGGCGATCAACCGCTGCTACCTGCCGCGCGAGCTGCTCGCGCGCGAAGGCATCGCGATCACCGATCCGGCGACGATCGTGCGCGATCCGGCGCTGCCGCGCGTGTGCGCGACGCTCGTCGAGCGCGCGCTCGAGCACTTCCGCCAGGCCGATGCCGTGATGGATACCTGCCCGCGTGCGCAGGTGAAGGCGCCGCGCATCATGTCGGGCGCATATCGCTGCATTCTCGAAGCCGCGATCGCACGCGGCTTTGCCGCGCCGCGCGCGCCGCTGCGCAAGCCGAAGGCGCGCATGCTGATGATCGCCGCGCGCTACGCGCTGTTCTGAGTCGACCGAGTCGATGCCCAGAACCGTCCACGTGATCGGCGCCGGACTCGCGGGCCTGTCGGCCGCGGTCGAGCTGCAACGCCGCGGGCGGCGCATCGTGCTGCACGACGCGCACGCGCATGCGGGCGGCCGCTGCCGCTCGTGGTTCGACGGGACGCTGAACACGACGCTCGACAGCGGGCTGCACACGGTCTTCGCGGGGCAACCCGCGACGCAGCGCTACCTGCGCGCGATCGGCGCGGCCGATCGGCTCACGGGGCCCGCGCTGCCTGAATGCCCGGTCGTGGACATCGCGTCGCAGCAGCGCTGGACGCTGCGCTTCGGCAACGGGCGCTGGCCGTCGTGGCTGTTCGATGCCGCGTCGCGCGCGCCGGGCACGACGCCGCTCGACTACCTCGCGCTCGCGCCGCTCGCGTTGGCGCGCACGGGCCGCTCACTCGCACAGACGATGCGATGCGACGGCGTGCTGTGGGATCGTTGGCTGCGGCCGTATTTCCTCGGTGTGCTGAACGTCGAGCCGCGCCATGCCAGCGCCGAGCTTGCGCGCGCCACGCTGTGCGGCACGTTTGCCGCGGGCGGCCCCGGCAGCCGTCCGCTCGTCGCGCGCCACGGGCTCGGCAGCGCATTCGTCGAACCGGCGCTGCGGATGCTGCAGCATGGCGGTGCGCAGATCCGGCTGAACTCGCGGCTCGACGCATTCGAATTCGGCGAGCACGGCAACGCGGTCGATGCGGTGTCGGTCGGCGGCGAGCGCATCGATCTCGCGCCGGGCGACGCGGTCGTGCTGGCCGTGCCGCCCGAGGTCGCGCAGCCGCTCGTGCCCGAACTCACCGCGCCCGACACGTTCAGCGCGGTCGTGACCGCGTATTTCGCGGTCGATACGCCGGCCGGCCATCCGTTGCAGACGACCGTCGTCAACGGCGTCGTCGATGCGGTGCGCACCGGCGGCGGCCAGCTCGCGGCGACGATCCGCGATGCGGGCCGCTGGCTCGACACGCCGCGCGACACGCTCGCGCGGCGCATCTGGGAAGACGTCGCGCGCGTGACCGGCGCGAACCCGGAAACCATCCCCGCGTGGCAGCTCGTCGTTGAGCCGCGCGCGGGCTTTGCGGCGGTGCCGTCGCAGGAAATGAAACGTCCGGCCGTGCGTACGCGCTGGACCAATCTTGTGCTGGCGGGTGACTGGATTGCCACCGGTTTGCCCGCCACGATCGAGGGCGCGATCCGTTCCGGCCAGCTGGCCGCGGACGTGCTCCAGACACAATAAGAGAGGGACCGATGAACGATCTCACCGAAATGGCTACCTTGTCCGCCGGCACCGTGCCGGCCGGCGTCGACGCGGCCGTCGCGCGTGCGACCGACGCGCTGCTCGCCGCGCAGCAAGCGGACGGCCACTGGGTCTACGAACTCGAAGCCGATTCGACGATTCCCGCCGAATACGTGCTGCTCGTCCACTATCTCGGCGAGACGCCGAACCTCGAGCTCGAACAGAAGATCGGCAAGTATCTGCGCCGCATCCAGCAGGCCGACGGCGGCTGGCCGCTGTTCACCGACGGCGCGCCGAACATCAGCGCGAGCGTGAAGGCGTATTTCGCGCTGAAGGTGATCGGCGACGACGAGAACGCCGAGCACATGCAGCGCGCCCGAAAGGCGATCCACGCGATGGGCGGCGCCGAGATGTCGAACGTGTTCACGCGCATCCAGCTCGCGCTGTACGGTGCGATTCCGTGGCGCGCGGTGCCGATGATGCCGGTCGAGATCATGCTGCTGCCGCAGTGGTTCCCGTTCCACCTGTCGAAGGTGTCGTACTGGGCGCGTACCGTGATCGTGCCGCTGCTCGTGCTGAACGCGAAGCGCCCGATCGCGAAGAACCCGCGCGGCGTGCGCATCGACGAGCTGTTCATCGATCCGCCCGTCAACGCCGGGCTGCTGCCGCGCCAGGGCCACCAGAGCGCGGGCTGGTTCGCGTTCTTCCGCGTGGTCGACCATGCGCTGCGCGCGGTCGACGGCCTGTTCCCGAGCTATACGCGCGAACGCGCGATCCGCCAGGCCGTGTCGTTCGTCGACGAGCGCCTGAACGGCGAGGATGGCCTCGGCGCGATCTATCCGGCGATGGCCAACGCGGTGATGATGTACGACGTGCTCGGCTACGCGGAAGATCATCCGAACCGCGCGATCGCGCGCAAGGCGCTCGACAAGCTGCTCGTCGTGCACGAGGACGAAGCGTACTGCCAGCCGTGCCTGTCGCCGGTGTGGGACACGTCGCTTGCCGCGCATGCGCTGCTCGAGACCGGCGATGCGCGCGCGGAAGCAGCCGTGCTGCGCGGCCTCGAATGGCTGCGTCCGCTGCAGATCCTCGACGTGCGCGGCGACTGGATCTCGCGCCGCCCGCACGTGCGGCCCGGCGGCTGGGCGTTCCAGTACGCGAACGCGCACTACCCGGATGTCGACGATACGGCCGTGGTCGTGATGGCGATGGATCGTGCGCAGAAGCTCGAGCAGTCGGACGCGTATCGCAATTCGATGGCGCGTGCGCGCGAATGGGTCGTCGGCATGCAGAGCAGCGACGGCGGCTGGGGCGCGTTCGAACCGGAAAACACGCAGTACTACCTGAACAACATCCCGTTCTCCGATCACGGCGCGCTGCTCGATCCGCCGACGTCCGACGTGTCGGGCCGCTGCCTGTCGATGCTGTCGCAGCTCGGCGAGACGCCGCTGAACAGCGAGCCGGCCCGCCGCGCGCTCGACTACATGCTGAAGGAACAGGAACCGGACGGCAGCTGGTACGGCCGCTGGGGGATGAACTACGTGTACGGCACGTGGACCGCGCTGTGCTCGCTGAACGCGGCCGGCCTGACGCCGGACGATCCGCGCATGAAGCGCGGCGCGCAGTGGCTGCTGTCGATCCAGAACAAGGACGGCGGCTGGGGCGAGGACGGCGACAGCTACAAGCTGAACTATCGCGGCTTCGAGCAGGCGCCGAGCACGGCGTCGCAGACGGCCTGGGCGCTGCTCGGCCTGATGGCGGCCGGCGAAGTGAACAACCCGGCCGTGGCACGCGGCGTCGACTACCTGGTCGCGCAGCAGAACGAAGAAGGCCTGTGGGACGAGACGCGCTTCACGGCGACGGGCTTCCCGCGCGTGTTCTACCTGCGCTACCACGGCTATCGCAAGTTCTTCCCGCTGTGGGCGCTCGCGCGCTACCGCAACCTGAAGCGCGACAACGCGACGCGCGTCACGGTCGGGATGTAACGCGTGGGCGTATCACGACACAACGGCGCATTGCCCGTCATCGCGGTGACGGGGATGGCGTTCGAGGCGCGCATCGCGCGCGGGTATGGCGTCGAGGCCGTGTTCGCCGCGCGCGCGGACCGGCTCGAACGCGCATTGGCCGACGCGACCGCACGCGGTTGCGCGGGCATCATCAGCTTCGGTACGGCGGGCGGGCTCTCGCCCGATCTGGCGCCCGGCGCGCTCGTGATCGCGAACGCGATCGACGGGCCGTTCGGCCGTGTGGAGACCGACGCGGGCTGGAGCACGCGGCTCGTTGCCTCGCTGCACGACACGCCGGTGTGGGCGCGCGTCACGCGCGGCACGATCGCGGCCGTCGGCGCGCCGGTCGTCAGCGAGCAGGAGAAGACGTCGCTGCATCATGCGAAGGGCGCACTGGCCGTCGACATGGAGTCGCACATCGCGGCGGCGTTCGCGGCGGCGCGCGGCGTGCCGTTCGCGGTGTGCCGCGCGATCGTCGACCCGGCGTGGCGCACGCTGCCGCGCGCGGCGACGGCCGGCCTGCGCGACGACGGCAGCACGGCGATCCTGCCGATCCTGCGCGAACTGCTGAAGCAGCCGTCGCAACTCGGCCCGCTGCTGCAGGTCGCAAGCGACGCGCGCGCGGCGCGCACGACGCTGATCCAGGCGCGCCACGCGTTCGAGCGTACGGGCGCGATGCGGATCGTCTGAGCGGCACGCGCCGCGACCGTCTCCCCTCTTTCCGGATTCTCCGTTTCGCACGGACAAAAAAAGAGCGCTGCATGATGCAGCGCTCTTTGTCTTTGCGCGGTCGACGTTGCGGCGTTACTGCGCGGCCGGACTGCTTGCCGGTGCCGCAGGTGCCGCCGGCACGGTCGCCGAACCGGACGACGCCGGCACGGCGGCCGACGCCGCGGCCGGTGCCGCAGCAGGCGCACTCGCCGGCATCGCATTGTCCGCACCCGGATCGTCGTACTGCGGCAACCCCGGCGCGGCCGGCGCGTTGTTCGGCGTGGCGCCCGATGCGCCGCCCGACTCGCCCGGATCCTCGTAGTTCGGCAGCCCCGGCACGGCCGGCGCCGAAGCCGGCGCGCTACCCGATTCGCCCGGTTCGTTGTAGGTCGGCAGCGCGGCCGACGACGACTGGCTGCGGTACGTCAGCGACTTGCGCTGCTGCAGGTACGCGTCGCGCACGAACGAATACGGATCGAGCGCGGCCTGTTTCAGCAGGTCGGTCGCGCCGAGCAGGTCGGAACGCGCGCTGATGAACTGCGCGATGTACATCGGGTTGCGCGCGGCCGGCTCGATGTAGTTCAGCAGGTTGAAACGGACGTCCACCGCACGGCCGACGCCGTCGCGGATCGTGCTCGGCCCGAACACGGGCAGCACGAGGTACGGGCCGGACGGCACGCCCCAGCGCGCCATCGTCAGCCCGAAATCCTGGTGGTGCTTCGGCAGCCCGGCCGGCGTCGCGATGTCGATCAGGCCGGCGACGCCGAACAGCGAGTTCATCGCCACGCGCATCAGGTCCTCCGTCGCGTCGGTGATGCGCAGCTGCAGCAGGTTGTTCGCGATGTTGCCGAGATCGCCGAGGTTCGAGAAGAAGTTGCTGATCGCGGTACGCACCGGTGTGGGCGTGACCTTCTGGTACCCCTTCGCGATCGGCTGGGCGATGTTCGTGTCGACCGTGTCGTTGAACTTGTACATCGCCCGGTTCATCGGCTCGAGCGGGTCGTTGGGATTGCGGTTCGGTCCCGTCGCGCAGCCGGTCAGCATCGCGCTGGCGGCGACGGTCGCCGCAATGATTCGCACCTTATTCATTGATTCCTTGCGTTTGGTTCTTGGCGCGTTTGACGCGCGGTTTGCCCATCAGGACGGGCTGGAACACCACGGCGCCGATCAGCGTACAGGTCAGGGCCAGCGCGAGCAGCTTGCCCATGCTCGACGTGCCCGGATGGTGCGACAGCCACAGGCTGCCGAATGCGGTTGCCGTCGTCGCTGCACTGAACAGCACGGCATGCGTGAGGCTCGAGTGCAGCAACCCCGTCTGCCCCGCGCGCCACGCCATCACGAAATACACCTTGAACGCGACGCCGACGCCGAGCATCAGCGGCAGCGCGATGATGTTCGCGAAGTTGAGCGGCATGCCGAGCACGACGCACATCTCGAGCGTCACGACGCCCGACACGAGCAGCGGCACCAGCGTGCGCAGCACGTCGCCGAAGCGGCGCAGCGTGACCCACAGCAGGATCGTGATCGAGATGATCGACCACAGCGCCGCATGCAGGAACGCGTTGATGATCGTGTCGGCCGAATGCAGGATCGAGATCGGCCCGCCGGTCGTGCCCGGTTCCGCGGCCTTCACCGTCTTCGCGAAACGGCGCAGCATCGTGTCGTCGTTCGGGTCGACGCCCTTCGGCACCTTCGGCGAGATCTGCACGAGCGCGTGGCCGTCCGGCGCGACCCAGTCGCGCACGAGTTGCGGCGGCAGCGATTCGCGCGTGATGTCCTGCGGCTGCAGCAGCGACGCAAGCTGGTTGAGCGCGATGCGCAGCGTGTCGCCGAACGCGCGCTCGGCGCGGTCGCGCGTCGCGCTGTCGGCGGCCGCGAGCTTCGCGAGCGACGCGGACAGGTGCTGCGCGGCCGCGGCGCCCGGGCCCGGGTGATCTTCGGCCGCGTAGCCCAGCAAGTCCGACACGCGCTTGAGCGCGGCGACGCGCTGCGCGTCGGTCGCGGGCGGCGCGGCCGGTTGCGTCAGCGCCGGCAGCAGGTCGCTCGCGGCGGCGGCGATCGCCGCGCGCTTGGCCGGCTGGTCGGCGGGGATGAAGGTCGACAGCGTGGTCGTGCGGCCGACTTCGGGCAGCGCGTCGAGGCGTTTCGCGGCCGCGTCGGCTTCGGCGAGCGACGGCGCGAGCAGCGTCACGTCGTTGACGGCGGCTTCCGGCGAATCCTTCAGCGCGAGCAGCGTCGCCATCGATTCGCTGTTCGGATCCTTCAGGTGCAGCGGGTTGAAGTCGAAGCGCAGGAACGCGAGCAGCGGCAGCGCGCCGATCACGACCACGAGCGTGCCGATCAGGATCGGCTTGCGATGGCGATCGAGGTAATCGTCGACCGGCGCGAGCCACGGGAAGCCCGGCGTCTTCGATTCGCCCGGCGGCGCGAACAGGCGCAGCAGCGCGGGCAGCAGCGTGAGCGTGGTCAGCAGCGCGACGAACATCCCGACGCCCGCGATCAGCCCGAGCTCGGACACGCCGCGATACGCGGTGGGGATGAACGAGAAGAAGCTCGCGGCGACGGCCGCGGTGGCCAGCGCGAGCGGCATGCCCATCGAGTGCGCGGCGCCGATCAGCGCGTGATCGATACGCGGATCGCGGAAGCGTTCCTCGCGGTACTTCACGCCGTACTGGATCGAGAAGTCGACGCCGAGGCCGACGAACAGCACCATGAACGCGACCGAGATCATGTTCAGCGAGCCGACCATCGCGAGGCCGAGCGCGGCCGTCACGACGAGGCCGACGAACAGCGTGACGAGCACCGAGCCGATCATCCGCTTCGAGCGCAGCGCAAGCCACAGGATCACGAGCACGGCGAGCAGCGTGAGCGCGCCGTTGAGCGCGGCGCCGTCTTCGACCGACGCGAATTCGTCGTCGGCGAGCGGCTGTTCGCCGGTCAGGCGCACGGCCGCGCCGTAGCGCTTCTCGAGGTCGAGCGCGCGGGCCGCGTCGCGGATCACCTGGCTCGTTTCCGCGCCGGCCTTCAGCGCGCCGTAGTTGACCACCGGCTGCACGGTGACGAACGCGCGCGCGGGCTGCCGCGCGGCATCGTTGTCGACCAGCGCGCGCCACGAGAACGCGGCCGGCTTGCCGGCCAGCACGTCGTCGACCGTCGCCGCGCTGCGCGCGAGCAGCTTCGCCATCGTGGGCAGTTTCACCTGGCCGGTCAGCAGCGGCTGGCCGAGCGTGGTGGCCAGCGTGGTGGCGAGCCCGGTGAGGCTCGGGTTCTTCGCGAGTTCGTTGACGAGCGGGCGCGCGCTCGCGAGCTGCGACGTCGTATCGGAGACTTCCTGCGGCGACAGGAACAGCAAACCGTTGTGCTCGAAGAACGGCCCGCCGCCGGGCTCGGCGACCTGGCCGATGCGGCCGGCATCGGCGTCCTTCTGCAGCGCTTCGGTCAGCGCATGCGCGGCGGCGTTCGCGAATTCCGGCGCGGGCGCCTCGACGACCGCGAGGATCGTGCCGTTGCGCTGCGGGAACGCCTTGTCGACGGCCTGGCCGAGTGCGGCCCATTGCGGTTCGGCATCGACGAGCTTGCTGATGTCGGTGTTGATCTTGAAATGTTGCGCGACGTAGACGCCGCTGACGGCGGCGATGACGAGCGACAGGACGACGACCCAGACGGGGCGGCGCACCGACCATGCAACGAGTCGGACGATGAGAGATGTCACCATGTGGCGGTGGGGAGCGGCTGGCAAGGGCAAAGTAGCCAAGTATACCGGCGCGGCGTGGCGGCGGTCGTGACGTTGGGGGTTTCGGGGCGGGAAGGAGATTTGTTTGCGGCGGCGGAATCGGTACCGGTGACCGGTTCATTTGTATGGGGATATTTACATAATCGGCATGGGGCTGCGTTGCCTGTGACAAATGAAGCTGAAAGGTAACAGTCGGTCACCGTGCGGCACCCGGGCGTCAGGCCCGGTATACTTTGCTTCACCGGCCGATGCAAAGAGCCGGTCGTTTTTTCCCATCGAGTGCGATATCCGTATGAAACGTCATCTGTTTGCTTTCGTCGCGGCCGCCGCCGTGTCGGTTTCCGCTTTCGCGCAGAGCGCGCCGGTCGACATCGTCCGCAATGCGGTCGAGGGCACCGTCAATGCGATGAAGGCCGATCCGGCCGCGCGTGGCGGTGACATGGCGAAGGTCTCGCAAGTCGTCGAGCAGCGCTTCCTGCCCGCGACCAACTTCGAGCGCACGACCCGCATCGCGGTCGGCGACGCATGGAAGCAGGCCACGCCGCAACAGCAGCAGGAGCTGTACAAGCAGTTCAAGCTGCTGATGACGCGCACCTACGCCGCGTCGCTCGCGCAGCTCGGCAGCCAGGACGCGAAGTTCTCGTTCAAGGCCGGCGGCGCGTCGGGTGCCGACGCGCTCGTGCAGTCGACGGTCTCGACGCCGGGCGACAGCCAGTCGGTCGGCTATCGTCTCGGCAAGGTCGGCAACGACTGGAAGATCTACGACATCGACATGTCGGGTGCGTGGCTGATCCAGGTCTACCAGGGGCAGTTCAAGAGCCAGCTGGCGTCGGGCGGGATCGACGGCCTGATCGCCTACCTGCAGAAGCACAATTCGCGGACGAACTGACGGCCGCTGCAAGGCCGCAGTCCGGATGCATGAAGGGCGCCCTCGGGCGCCCTTTTTCGTTGCTGCGTGTTGACTGCGTGGGTATCAACCGCCGACGCCGAGCATCCGCAGGCAATCGTCGACCACCGCATCGACGAACGCCGCGCGATCCGTTTCCGGTGCCGCGATGATGTGATCGGTCGCGCCGTGCACGCCCGCATAGATCAGCAGCGCGGTGACCTGCGGGTGCGCGAGCGGCCAGGTGCCGGCCCGCGCGCCGCCGTCGAGAATCGCGCCGAGCTGCGCGAGGATCGCGTTCTTGTCGGCATTGGTGCGATCGTGGTGGTGATGGTTCGTGTAGACGATGTCGTGCGTGCGGTAGGTCGCCGCATAGGTTTCGATATTGGCGCGGATCCACGCGCGCAGGCGCGCGAGCCAGTCGTCGGCGGCGCAGGCGTCCACCGCGTGCTGCAGCCGGTCGAGGAACGACGCCGTGTAGCGCTGCGCGAGCGCGGCGAGCATGTCGGACTTCGATTCGAAGTAGTGATAGAACGTGCCCTTCGCGACCTGCGCGTGCTCGACGATCTCGCTGATGGTCGTCGCTTCGACGCCCCGTGCGAGAAACAGCGTCTCGGCCGCGGTCATCAGTTCGTCGAGGCGGACTTCCGCCGGCTTCGTGCGCGGCTTGCCCGCCGGCGCGTCGTCATTCGCTGTCTTCGTCCCTGCCAGTGTCCTGTCCGTCATCGCGCGGCTCGACGCCCGTTCGTGCAAAGCCCGCAGTTTAGGCCAGTGCCCTGTTCAGGGCCAACGCAATTAATTGACCGACGGTCAGTCGATATATAAAATGAGAATCATTCTCATCAATGGATCCATCGAGGGCCGATCGCCATGTCTCGTTACCGTCGCGCCGCACTCGTTCTGGCCGCTTGTCTCGGCACCTTTCTCGCCACGCTCGACATCAGCATCGTCAACGTCGCGCTGCCGACGCTGCAGACGGCGCTCGATACCGATATCGGCGGCCTGCAGTGGGTCGTCAACGCGTATGCGCTCGCGCTGTCGGCGTTCATGCTGTCGGCCGGGCCGCTGGGCGATCGCTACGGGCACAAGCGCGTGTGGCTCGCGAGCGTGATCCTGTTCACGGCCGGATCGCTGGTCTGCGCGGGCGCGGGCAGCATCGGGCCGCTGCTGACGGGGCGCGCGATCCAGGGGCTCGCGGGTGCGTTGCTGATTCCCGGTGCGATGCCGATCCTCACGCATGCGTTTCCGGACGCGCGCGAACGTGCGCGCGTGATCGGCGGCTGGTCCGCGTTCAGTGCGCTCGCGCTGATCCTCGGGCCGTTGCTCGGCGGCCTGCTCGTCGAGCATGGCGGCTGGCAGAACATCTTCCTCGTCAACGTGCCGATCGGCATCCTGGCCGTGCTGCTCGGCGCATGGGGCATTCCGGAGCGGCGGCATCCGGAACATGCGGCGTTCGATCCGCTCGGGCAGATGCTGAGCGTGGCCTGGCTCGGGTTGCTCACCTACGGGCTGATCGGCATCGGCGAAGCCGGCGCGTCGCACGCGAAGGTGCTGGCGCCGCTGGCGGGTGCCGCGGTGGCGTTGGCGCTGTTCGTTCGTGTCGAAACGCGCGTCGAGCGGCCGCTGCTGCCGGTGTGGCTGTTTCACGACCGGCGGCTGGTGCGCGCCAATCTCGCGTCGTTCGTGCTCGGGTTCTCGGGGTACAGCAGCCTGTTCTTCCTGTCGCTGTTCCTGCAGCAGGCGCAGGGCCGCGCGCCCGCCGAGGCCGGCTGGCAACTGATGCCGCAGTTCGTGATGACTGCGATCACGTCGATGCTGTTCGGGCGTATCGCATCGCGCATTCCGCTGCACATGCTGATGGTGGCCGGATATGGGTTAATCGGCGCGATGCTCGCGGTGATGGCCGGCTTCGGCGTCGGAACGCCGTACGTGCCGGTCGGCATCGTGCTGGCGGCGCTCGGGGTCGGCATGGGGCTCGCGGTGCCCGCGACCGGCATGGCCGTGATGGCGCTGGCGCCGGCCGAGCGCGCGGGAATGGCGTCGGCGACGATGAACGCATTGCGGCAGACCGGGATGAGCATGGGCATCGCGGTGCTCGGCAGCGTGATGAGCGTCGCTGCGCTGCACCGGATGACGGCGGCGATGCAGGCGGCGGGTAGCGCGCAGGCGGATACGCTCGCGCGGCAGGCCGTGATGGAGCATGCGTTCGCGGCCGGGCGGCCGGAACTGATCGGTGCGTATCGGGAAGCGATGGCGCATGGGTTTTCGATCGCGGTGATGTGCTCCGGAATCCTGAGTATTGGCGTTGCGGTGATGCTGATGATGCGGCGTGAAGTCAATCGACAAAGGAGCGTTGCGCCGGGGCCATGTGCGACGCAATCACGGCCGGAATGATCGTGATCGATCACTTTCGCATCCTATCGAATCACATACGACGCGATGTAGATCAGCATTGTGGGAGTCGCCAAGGCGATCAACGAAAGTACCAACTTTCGTGCTGTGGTGCGCTGACGACCGATTCTCCAACCCGCGAAGGCGAATACCAGTGATGGGCCGACAAGAAGCGCGATGAGCAGCGCGAAAATTGGCCAGGGCGGTGAGCAAAGGTCGATTTCGCGGCAGGAATTCTGGCCGAAGTGTAGTCGCCAACCGGTATGAATCCGCCAATCGACCCGACTCCCGATCCAGTATGCGAGCCAGGTTGTGATCAGGCCTGCTATCCCGTAGGAGAGCGAGAGTCCGCCGCGCCTTATTCTTGGCCACATGTCCGAGGACTAACGTGAATTCCTGCGAGTCACGATGATCGCTGAGAAGATCGCAAAGATGACAGACAGTCCACCCCATCCAGCAAAGAACGCATTCGCGATTTCCGGGTTCGTATCGAAAAGACTTCCTCTGCCATGCAGGACGAATGTTCCGTATGCGTAGAGAGAGCCCCAGCAGATCAAGGTCGCGAAGGCTACGCCGACGAGTGCGCTCGCTACAGCGGCAACGAATTTCATTTGACGGGAAAGAACAAGATGGTTTTTGAGTTGCGGAAATCAGACCAGAAACCCGCTATGACAATATTCCATGAAATCCGAATGCCTGATGCGAAACCGGTGAGTCTGCTGCCATTCCAGAGGTCGATATGGCCGCCACTCAAATTGTCCGGCGAATCGCCGTCCTGCAACCAATAGCCATCGAAAAAGACAATGCCGGTTCGACTCGCTACTTTGCTTGCCCAATCGGGTCCCGTGATGTTCTCGGGAGCCAGCACGCCCGCGACCGGCCGCAGTTTCAACCACTCGGCGAACTCATACGCGCGTGTGGCTGTCGGTTTTCCTCCGATCAGGAGGCGGCCCAGCGTTGGTTTGCCGGGCATCGGCCGAACCCGCTTCTGCGAAAACGACTTCATTTCGATGCCGACGTTATGCAGCGTCACGCTCATTCGTATCGCGCATTGGTTCTGATACTGCCCGTTTGGATCGTCGTACGGATTGCCGTGAGCATAGTTGTTCCAGAGCTCGGAAAACGTCACGGACTTCAACTCGACTTCCTTGTGCGACTTCGGCACGGCGGTCGTCTTTACGGCTGTTCTTGGGTTCGGCATTATGCGCCTCCGCTCGATCTGGCGAGGGCTTCGTCACCCCAGTAGACGATGTATTCATCTTCACTCGCAGTGTGAATGCGCGGCAGATGCCCGCTGTCGTCGAGGTGGCCCGAGTGGATGCGTCCGTCCGATGTTTCGATAACGTACGGATAACCGGCCGACGCACCACTTCCGATGGCGTGAACGGATTCGTCATGAGTGCCCGCGATGATCGACACGACGTCGCCTTCTCGATTTCTTCCGGACGTCACGACGCCTGCCGTTTCCACCATGTCGTCACACCATGATTCGCCGGCGAGAACCGCGACGATGCGTGGCGGTGTCGGGCAGCCGCATAAGACGACGTCACCGTCGGCGGCCGTTTCACGCATGAATTTGAGGCGTCGTGGCCCGCCGGATTTGGCGATCGGTCCGGTGTCTTGGCATGCATCGCAGAACGCCAGACCGCCGATCAGCGCAACCTGGCGGCCGGGGCTGCCGAAAGTGAATGTCGGCCCCGCGTAGGCAAGAATGCTTCCCCCGGTGTCCAGCGCGTCGCCGACCACCGCGATACGGCGCATCATGATTTCGCTCCTCGGCTCTGGCTGCCAACCCGTGTCGGCCATACCGTGTGCCGCATGACGACGTCACGCACTCGAATGCGCGGCTCATGAAGATGTCACCCGCTGCGGCAAGTGAAAGGATTCCATCGCCCCCGGCGTGAGGTCGATTGGACAAGTATGAAATTTGAAGGTGAATTGCGCGTCGCGCGAGCAATCCGGACGCGCTTACCCTAACGCCGCCGATGCTCGACCGCGAACTTGATCAGCTCGGCCTGCCCTTCGATCTCCAGCTTGCGCTTCAGGTTGAGCCGGTGCGTTTCGACCGTGCGCACCGACAGCCCCGTCTGTTGCGCGATCTGCTTGCTCGACAACCCTTCCGCCAGCGCATCGAGGATGTCGCGTTCGCGCGGCGTCAGCCGGTCCAGCGGCGACGCGGTCGCGCTCGCCTGGATCATCCGCGCGGCCAGCCCTTCGCTGAAGAACGTCTGCCCGGCCAGCACGGCGCCGATCGCGCGGACGATCTCGCTCGCGGGCGAATCCTTCAGCAGATAGCCGCTCGCGCCGGCGCGCACGGCCTGCGTCACGTATTCGACGTTGTCGTGCATCGACAGCATCAGCACGCGGATGCCGGGAAAGCGATCGTGGAACACGCCCGCGAGCGTGATGCCGTTCATCCCGTTCATGCCGACGTCCATCAGCGCGAGATCGGGTTCGAGCGACGCGGCGAGCGCGAGCGCCTCGTCGGCGTTGCCGGCTTCGCCGACCACCGACAGGTCGGCCGCTTCGAGCCGCATCCGCAAGCCGTCGCGCACGAGCGGATGATCGTCGACGAGCAGCAGTCGGGCGGCGGGCCGGGCGGTGTCGGGGGCGCTCATGGGTGAAAGGTCTCCTGTCATGGGGCGTGTCGTCACGCGTCGCTGTGCAGCGGCACGCGCGCGGCGACGATCGTGTGGCCGACCTGCGACGTGATCGTCAGCATGCCGCCGAGCGCGTCGAGGCGCTCCCGCATGTTGCGCAGGCCGATGCCGCGGCGTGCGTCGGCCTGCGAGCGTTCGGCGTCGAAGCCGCAGCCGTTGTCGGCGATGGTCAGCGTGACGGCGTGCGCGCCGACGTCGAGCGTGACGGCCGCGCGCGACGCCTGCGCATGATGCACGATGTTGCTCAACGCTTCCTGCGCGATCCGGAACAGCGCGGTGTTGACGGCCTCGGGCAGCGGCCGCGTGCCGCTGTGCGCGACCTGCGTATAGCCGATGTCGATGCCGCTTTCGGCGCCGAGTTCGCGCACGAGCTGTTCGAGCGCGGCCGCGAGGCCGAGATCGTCGAGCATCGACGGACGCAGCGCATGCGAGATGCGCCGAACTTCGCGCAGCGTGTCGCCGAGCCGTCCGACACCCGACGCGAGCGCCTGCTCGGCCTCGGGCACGCGCGCCGTACCGCGCTCGAAGCGCGTGAGCGCGGATTCGAGCATCAGCTTCGCGGACACCATCATCTGGCTGATCCCGTCGTGCAGTTCGCGCGACAGCCGCGCACGCTCCTGCTCCTGCGATTCGACGACGCGCTGCGCGAGCAGCTTGAGCTTCGCGTCGGCGCTGCGCGACTCGCTGACGTTCAGCACCAGTGCGCACACGGCGATCGCCGCCGCGCCGGTCAGTGCGATCGCGGTGAGCCAGCTCATCGTGCGCTCGATGTTCGCGGAAGCACGCGCATCGATGCGTTGCAACGCTGTGTCGACGTCGTCGAGATAGATGCCGGTGCCGACCATCCAGCCCCAGCGTTCGAGCGCGACGACGTAGCCGAGCTTCGGCGCGACGCGGCCCGTCGACGGCCGCTGCCATGCGTAGCGCACGTAGCCGCCGCCGCTCGACGCGGCGCCGATCAGCTTCTGGATCGTCAGCGCGCCCTGCGGGTCGCGCATCGACCAGTAGTTGTGGCCGACGCGCTCGGGCTCGCGCGGATGCATCAGCGAATTGCCGTGCAGGTCGTACACGAAGAAATAGCCGTCCGGGCCGAAATCCATTTTCTGCAGCATCGCGAGCGCCTGCGTGCGCAGCAGCGCGTCGTCGCGCGCGTTGCGGCCGCTCGCGTCGTAGAGCGGCATGACCGCGCTCGTCGCGAGCTCGACGTAGTGCTTCAGCTCGACTTCCTTGCTCGACAGGTACGCGGCCTGGATCGTCGCGTGCTGCGTGCGCGCGAGCGACGTCGCCTGCTGGCGCACGCCGAAGCCGATACCGGCGATCGCGAGCAGGAACGGCACGATGGCCAGAAGGAAGATCTTTGCCTTGAGTCTCATGGTGGTGCGAAGCGGCCGCGAACCGGCGCGGGCCGGCCGGGCGCGTCAGCCGAGCGGCGGCGCGGTGGCGAATCGAGCCGACATTGTCGGCGATTTTGCGCGCGGGCGGCAGCGGCCCGGGCACCCGGGCGCTCAGGCCCGGCGCGATTCGAAATGGCTGGAGGGCGCGGCCGTCTGCACGACGATGCGGTTGCGCCCGGCTTCCTTCGCGCGATACAGCGCGTCGTCGGCGAGCTTCAGCGCGGCCTGCATGTCGTCGTCGCGTTCGGGATAGCTCGTCGTCACGCCGATGCTCACGGTCAGGCGGCCGACCGTGCCGGCGTCATGCCGGATGCCGAGATCGAGGATGCCCGTGCGGATCGTTTCGGCGATCGTCACCGCGCCGGCCGTGTCGATGTCGGGCAGCACGACGACGAACTCCTCGCCGCCGTAGCGCGCCGCATAGTCGGCCGGGCGGCGCAGGCAGCCGGCGATGCAGTGGCCGACCGCGGCGAGCGCGTCGTCGCCGGCCTGGTGGCCCTGCGTGTCGTTGTAGCGCTTGAAGTAGTCGACGTCGATGAACAGCAGCGACAGCGCGTGCTGCGACCGTGCGGCGCGGCGCCATTCGCGCGCGAGCGTGACGTCGAGCATCCGGCGGTTGTCGAGGCCGGTGAGGCCGTCGGTGCGCGCGAGCGCCTGCAGTTCGGTTTCCGCGCGGTGGCGCTTGCGCAGCTGCACGTCGAGCAGCAGCGACAGGCCGACGAAGCCGATCGCGAGCACGGCCATCGCGGAGCCGATCGGAATCGCGCGGTCGTACCACGCGGCGTAGGTGTCCGCTTCCGAGCGCGCGATCATGATGATGAGCGGCAGGTGCTCGAGGTGCCGGAACACGTACAGGCGCCGCACGCCGTCGATCGACGCGGTGTCGGCGAAGCTGCCTTCGCTGGCCGTCATGAAGCGCCGGAACGTGCTGGCATGGCTGATGTCGCGGCCGACGATCTTGGGGTCGTACGGCTCGCGCGCGAGCATCTGGCCGTCCGTGTTGATCAGCGCGATCGAGCCGCGATCGCCGAGCGACAGCCGCGAGAACAGGTTCTGGAAATATTCGAGCCGGATCGACATCACGGCGACGCCGCCGAACGACCCGTCGGGTTTCGTGATCCGCCGGCTGAGCGCGATGCTCGGCGAGCCGCCGCGCAGCCGCGAATGATACGGCGGGCTGACGTACAGGCCGATGTCGGGGTGGGTGCGGTGCACGGCGAAGTACGGTTCGTTGGCGAAGTTGGCCTTGCGCGGCACGTCGCTCTTGCCGTCGACCTCGATGTCGCCGTTCGCGTCGAGCACGTAGATGCCGCCGAGGTACTTGGCCGTCGTCGCCCGGTCGAACAGCACCTGGCGGCGCAGCGGCATCGGCAGTTTGACGACGTCGGGGTCGTTCTCGCCTTCGACGACGGCCTGCAGCGACAGCGAATAGATCTCGATGTTGCGCTCGATGTCCCACGACGCCATCAGCGCGAGATTCTGCTGCATCGCGATCGAGCGGTCGCGCGCGTCGATGCGGCCTTCGTACAGCACGATCCCGCACAGCAGCAGCAGGAGCAGCGCGATCAGCAGCCCGGTATAGAAGATCAGGTGCGGCAGCAGGAACCTGCGCAAATGAGCGGCGACACGGCTCGTCAGGCCGGAATCGCTGGGCATTGCGTAGTCGGTTTCTGCCATGGTCCGAGGATCGATGGGCATCGTCGCCAGGCGGCGGGCCGATGCGATTGTTTGTATGACGTGTCGGCGGCGATCCGGTGCGCGGCCCTTCCGGCGTCCTCCCGCCGTTCAGCGAAGAAAATGGACGCCGATTATCGGCAATCGCGGCCAGATAAACCTGTAAATCAACTATTCACTGGCAACATCTGCCGCGATTCGACGATCCGGCGAATCGGGCGGCGCGGATTCAACGGAGTATAACGCGCGCGTCCGTGTGCGCGGAAAATGTTGCGAATCGTTGATCCGGATCAAATTACCGTGAATTCCCGGACTTGCAAATGTCGGGCAGAGCGTTGCAGCGCAAGGCTTTGCGGCATGGCGGACGCATCCGCGCCGCGCATGGCCGGCGATTCCGCCGGTTTAACGGCGGGTGCGCGCGAAACTTGAATGCGCGTGATATGTACCGATTATCGGTTTCAGCGGACGATTTCAACGGCTGTGTGAGCGCGAATATGAAAACGGGCGGCCGCGAGGGCCGCCCGTTTCGTGACGCCGGCAGGCATGCGGATCAGGCCCGCATGCGCCCCCGCCTTAACCGCCGTGCTGTTGCGCCTTGAATGCGAGGCGGAACTGGTGCAGCAGCGGCTCGGTGTAACCGCTCGGTTGCGACGTGCCCTGCAGCGCGAGCGCGCACGCGGCCTTGAACGCGGTCGACTGGTCGTAGCCGGGCGCCATCGGGCGATAGTTCGGGTCGCCGGCGTTCTGCTGGTCGACGACGCGCGCCATCCGCTTGAACACGTCGAGCACGAAGGCTTCGGTGATCACGCCGTGGCGCAGCCAGTTCGCGATGTGCTGGCTCGAAATGCGCAGCGTGGCACGGTCTTCCATCAGGCCGACGTCGTGGATGTCGGGCACCTTCGAGCAGCCGACGCCCTGTTCGACCCAGCGCACGACGTAGCCGAGGATGCCCTGCGCGTTGTTCTCGACTTCGCTCAGGATCTCGGCCTCGCTCCATGCGGCACGCTCGACGACCGGCACGGTCAGCAGCCCTTCGAGCAGCGTGTCGCGTTCGCTCGCGTACGGCGTCTTCTCGAGTTCCTGCTGGACGGCCTGCACGTCGACGAGGTGGTAGTGCAGCGCGTGCAGCGTCGCGGCGGTCGGCGACGGCACCCAGGCGGTGTTCGCGCCGGCGCGCGGATGCGCGATCTTCTGCTCGAGCATCGCGTGCATCAGGTCCGGCATCGCCCACATGCCCTTGCCGATCTGCGCGCGGCCGCGCAGGCCGGCCGACAGGCCCGCGAGCACGTTGTTGCGCTCGTACGACTGGATCCACGCGGACGACTTCATGTCGCCCTTGCGGATCATCGGGCCCGCTTCCATCGCGGTGTGCATCTCGTCGCCGGTGCGGTCGAGGAAGCCGGTGTTGATGAACGCGACACGCGCGGCGGCGGCGGCGATACACGCGGCGAGGTTCACGCTGGTGCGGCGCTCCTCGTCCATGATGCCCATCTTCAGCGTGTTGCGCGGCAGGCCGTACAGATCCTCGATGCGCGCGAACAGCGTATCGGCGAACGCGACTTCGACCGGGCCGTGCATCTTCGGCTTCACGATGTAGATCGAGCCGGTGCGCGAATTGCGCTTCGCCTTCAGGTCGTGCAGCGAGCACAGCACCGTGACGACGCCGTCGAGGATGCCTTCCGGAATCTCGTTGCCGTCGCGGTCGAGCACCGCGCCGTTCGTCATCAGGTGGCCGACGTTGCGCACGAACAGCAGCGAACGGCCGTGCAGCGACAGCGTGCCGCCGTCGGGCGTCGTGTATTCGCGATCGGCGTTCAGGCGGCGCGTGAAGCTTTTGCCGCCCTTCGCGACTTCCTCGACCAGCGTGCCCTGCATCAGGCCGAGCCAGTTGCGGTAGAGCTGGACCTTGTCGTCGGCGTCGACCGCCGCGACGGAATCCTCGCAGTCGATGATCGTGCTGACCGCGGCTTCGAGCACGACGTCCTTCACGTTCGCGAGATCGGCGCGGCCGATCGGCGTCGACGCATCGATCTGGATCTCGAGGTGCAGGCCGTTGTGCTTCAGCAGGATCGCGGACGGGGCGTCGGCCGCGCCCTGGTAGCCGACGAACTGCGCCGGCTCGGCGAGGTGCACGGCGCCCTTCGCGGTTTCGACCGCGAGCTGGCCGTCCTGCACGCGATAGCGCAGCGCGTCGCGGTGCGAGCCGCTCGCGAGCGGCGCCGCGTTGTCGAGCACGTTGCGCGCGTAGTCGATCACGCGCTGGCCGCGCGTCGGGTTGTAGGCCGCGGTGCGTTCGGCGCCGCCGTCTTCGGGCAGCGCGTCGGTGCCGTACAGCGCGTCGTACAGGCTGCCCCAGCGGGCGTTCGCGGCGTTCAGCGCATAGCGCGCGTTCGACAGCGGCACGACGAGCTGCGGGCCGGCCTGCGTGGCGATCTCGCTGTCGACGTTCGCGGTGGCTGCCGCGACGTTCGACGGGACCGGCACGAGGTAGCCGATTTGTTCGAGGAACGCGCGATAGGCGGCATGGTCGCGCACCGGGCCGGGGTGCGCGCGATGCCACGCGTCGAGTTCCTGCTGCAGGCGGTCGCGTTCCGCGAGCAGCTCGCGGTTGCGCGGCGCCAGGTCGTGCACCAGGGCCGAAAAACCGCTCCAGAACGCGGCCTTGTCGATGCCGGTGCCCGGCAGCGCTTCGTTTTCAATGAACTGGCTGAGCGCTGGCGCGACTTGCAGTCCTGCTTGGTCGATCATCGTGAATCCTCCCGGGGAAAAATGCGCGCGGCTTGGCTGGTTATTCCGCGACGCTCTGTGTGCCGGCGCGAGCGATCTGCGCGTCCTGCTCCGACTTTACGCCAGACACGCCGATCGCGCCTGCAATCCGGCCGCCGACCGTGACCGGCACGCCGCCTTCGAGCAACCCCGTCAGCGGCACGCTGAGAAACGCGGTGCGGCCACCGTTGATCATATCCTCATACGCCTTCGTCTCGCGACGGCCGAGCGCGGCCGCGCGCGCCTTGTCCTGCGCGATATGGCTGCTGGCCGGCGACGCGCCGTTCAGCCGCGCGAACGCGAGCAGGTGGCCGCCGTCGTCGACGACGGCGATCGACACGGCCCAGCCGTGGCGTTCCGCTTCCGCGCGGGCGGCGGCGAGCATGCGGTCGGCATCGGCCAGTTCGAGTTCGGGTTTCGTCTGCATGGAAGTCCTCCGGAATCAGGTCAGTTGACGAGTCGGTTGTCGACGAGCTCGATCCAGTGGCGCACGGGCGTGCGGCCCGCGCCGTTCAGGTGAGTCTGGCAGCCGACGTTGGCCGTGACAATCAGGTCCGGCCGCGCGGCTTCGAGCGCATCGAGTCGGTTGTCGCGCAGTGTCGTCGCGAGCTCGGGCTGCGTCAGCGAATACGTGCCGGCCGAGCCGCAGCACAGATGGCCGTCGGCGACATTCGTCAGATCGAAGCCGAGCCGCGTCAGGACGCTTTCGACCGCGCCGCCGAGGCGCTGCGCGTGCTGCAGCGTGCACGGGCAGTGGACCGCGACGCGGCGCCGTGTCGAACCGGCCAGCGCGTCGAGCGGCTCGGCCGCGATCACTTCGGCGAGATCGCGCGCGAGCGCGCTGACGCGCCGCGCCTTCTCCGCATAGACGGGGTCGGAGCGCAGCAGGTCGCCGTATTCCTTGACGAATGCGCCGCAGCCGCTCGCCGTCAGCACGATCGCTTCCGCGCCGGCCTCGATCGCCGGCCACCACGCGTCGATGTTGCGGCGCGCGCGGGCAAGGCCCGCATCCTGCGCGTTCAGGTGATATTCGGTCGCGCCGCAGCAGCCGGCTTCGCGTGCCGGCGTGACGCTGATGCCGAGGCGGTCGAGCACGCGCGCGGCGGCCGCATTGGTGTTCGGCGACAGCGACGGCTGCACGCAGCCCTCGAGCATCAGCACGCGCCGCGCGTGACGCACGGCCGGGCGCGGTGCGGCCGCGGGAACGGCGGCCGGAATCTTGTCCTGCAGCGTGCCGGGCAGCAGCGGGCGCAGCGCGCGGCCGGCCTTCAGCAATGCGGCGAACGTCGCCGGGCGCGGCACGACGTGACGCAGCCCCGCGCGCAGCAGGCGCTCGCGTGCGGGCCGCTGCACGCGCTTCTCGGCTTCCGCGCGGCCGATGTCGAGCAGCGTGTGATAGCGCACGCCGGACGGGCAGGTCGTCTCGCAGTTGCGGCACGTCAGGCAGCGGTCGAGATGCTGCTGCGTGCGCTCGCCGCACGGCTCGCCTTCGAGCAGCTGCTTGATCAGGTAGATGCGGCCGCGCGGCCCGTCGAGCTCGTTGCCGAGCACCTGGTAGGTCGGGCAGGTCGCATTGCAGAAGCCGCAGTGCACGCACGCGCGCAGGATCGCTTCCGCTTCGTCGGCCCGGGCGAGGGCCTGGCTTGCTTCGCTGAGATTGGTTTGCATCGGCGGGTCGGGATCGGGTTCGCGTCAGAAGTCGGCGTAGAGCCGGCCGGGATTGAAAATCGCGTGCGGGTCGAGTTGCGCCTTGAGCTGCCGGTGGATCCGCCGCAGCGCGGGCGGCAGCGGCTGGAACGGCTCGTGTGTGGCGCCCGGCGTGAAGCAGGTCGCGTGGCCGCCCCATTGCGCGGCGAGCCGCTGTACGTCGGCCGGCGCGGCATCGCTCTTCAGCCAGCGCTGCGCGCCGCCCCAGTCGACGAGCTGCGCGCCCGGCAATGCGTCGAGCGGTGCGGCGGCCGGCACCGACACGCGCCACAGCGGGCGCGGATCGTCGAAGAACGGCAGCGCGAGGTCGCGCAGCCGTGCCCAGAACGCGTCGTCGCTGTCGTCCATCGGATCGCCGCCGATCGTGTCGCGCGCGGCCTTCACCGAGCCTTCGCCGCCTTCGATCCGCACGCGCAGCACGCCGTCCGCGTGGCACGCACCCGCGAGCGGCAGCCCTGCACGTCGCCAGACGGCGACGCGCTGCACGGCTTCGCCGGCCGCGAGCGGCAACGCGAGATCGCACGTCGCGCGTGGTTTCGGCAACACCTTCAACGACACTTCGGTCACGACGCCGAGGCAGCCGAAGCTGCCCGCGAGCAGCCGCGACACGTCGTAGCCCGCAACGTTCTTCATCACTTCGCCGCCGAAACGCAGGTGTTTCGCGTGGCCGGTGATCACGCGGCAGCCGAGCACGAAGTCGCGCACCGCGCCGGCCCACGGGCGGCGCGGCCCCGACAGCGCCGCCGCGAACATCCCGCCGACCGTCGCCGCGCCGCCGAACGACGGCGGCTCGCACGGCAGCATCTGGCCGGCCGCGTCGAGCATCGCGTCGAGATCGGCGAGCGGCGTGCCCGCGCGCGCGGTGACGACGAGCTCGGTCGGGTCGTACGAGACGACGCCGCGATGCGTGCGCACGTCGAGCGTGCGGCCTTCGACGGGGCGGCCGACGAACGCCTTCGTGCCGGCGCCGCGGATGTACAGCGGCTGGCGGTCGTGGATCGCCGCGTCGACCTGCGCGACGAGCGCCGCGCTGTCGTCGATCGATTCGATGTCGCGTCGCATCAGAAGCGCTCCAGTTCGGGAAACGGCAGCTTGCCGTGATGGACATGCATCGCGCCGAATTCGGCACAGCGGTGCAGCGTCGGGATGTTCTTGCCGGGATTGAGCAGGCCCTGCGGATCGAACGCGGCCTTCACCGCGTGGAAGAACGTGATTTCGTCGGCGTTGAACTGCACGCACATCTGGTTGATCTTCTCGCGCCCGACGCCGTGCTCGCCGGTGATGCTGCCGCCCGCCGCGACGCACAGCTCGAGGATCTTGCCGCCGAGCGCTTCCGCGCGGTCGAGCTCGCCCGGCCGGTTCGCGTCGAACAGGATCAGCGGGTGCATGTTGCCGTCGCCCGCGTGGAACACGTTCGCGACCGGCAGCCCGTATTCGGCGGACAGCGCGGCGATCCCTTCGAGCACGCGCGGCAGCTCGCGGCGCGGGATCGTGCCGTCCATGCAGTAGTAGTCGGGCGACATGCGGCCGACCGCGGGGAACGCGTTCTTGCGGCCGGCCCAGAAGCGCTGGCGCTCGGCTTCGTCGCGCGCGACGCGGATCTCGGTGGCGCCCGCGTCGCGCAGCAAGGTGGCGACGCGTTCGGCATCCTCGTCGACGTCGCTCGCCGCGCCGTCGAGTTCGCACAGCAGGATCGCCTGTGCATCGACCGGGTAGCCCGCGTGGATGAAATCCTCGGCCGCGCGGATCGCGAGGTTGTCCATCATCTCGAGGCCGCCGGGAATCACGCCCGCGCCGATGATCCGCGCGACCGCGGCGCCGGCCTCGGCGACGTCGTCGAAGCTCGCCATCAGCACCTTCACGCTCGGCGGTTTCGGCAGCAGCTTCACGGTCACTTCGGTGACGATGCCGAGCATCCCTTCGGAGCCGGTGAACAGCGCGAGCAGGTCGAAGCCCGGCGCGTCGAGCGCATCGGCGCCGAGCGTGAGCGTGTCGCCGTCGATCGTCAGGATCTCGACCTTCAGGATGTTGTGCACCGTGAGCCCGTATTTCAGGCAGTGCACGCCGCCGGCGTTCTCGGCGACGTTGCCGCCGATCGAGCATGCGATCTGCGACGACGGATCGGGCGCGTAGTAGAGGCCGTGCGGCGCGGCCGCCTGCGAGATCGCGAGGTTGCGCACGCCGGGCTGCACGCGCGCGATGCCGGCATCGGGGTCGATGTCGAGTATCCGGTTGAACTTCGCCATCACGAGCAGGATGCCTTTTTCGAGCGGCATCGCGCCGCCCGACAGCCCGGTGCCCGCGCCGCGCGCGACGACCGGCACATGGTGCTCGGCCGCGACGCGCAGCACCGCGCGCACCTGGTCGACCGTGTCGGGCAGCACGACCGCGAGCGGCACCGTGCGGTACGCGGCGAGGCCGTCGCATTCGAACGGCTTGAGCGCCTCGCGTTCGTGCAGCACGTCGAGGCCGGGCGCCGCCGCGTGCAGCGCGGCGACGAGCGTGTCGCGGCCGACGGTCGCCAGCGGGCCGTCGATCCGTTCGTCGTAGATGAAACTCATTGGTCTGTCTCCACCATGCGGGTGGCCGCGCAATGCGCGACACGCCGGAAGGACAGGATTCTTGGCGGGCCGCGCGGGCATGTCCAGACGTCTTCAAGGTGGTCATACCAGTTTTTCGGCCGAGCCATCTGCGGCATTCGCGCCAGATCACGAAATGCCAATCACAACAAGGCTTTGTGCGAAAATCGCCGGTATCCGTCCAAAGTGGTCATACCAGTATGGAAATGCAGGATCGAGAAGGGCCGGCGCGGCGCGTGGCCGACGTCGTCGCCGAGCGGATCGAGAAGCTGATCGTCGACGGCGTGCTGAAGGCCGGGCAGGCGCTGCCGTCCGAACGGCGGCTGACCGAAAAGCTCGGCGTGTCGCGCACGGCCGTGCGCGAAGGGATGAAGCTGCTGCACGCGCGCGGGATCATCGACACGGCGCACGGCAAGGGCTCGTTCGTCGCGAGCCTGACCCCGCAACGCGAGATCACGCCGATGATGCATCTGCTCGGCTCGCAACCGCGCACGCTGTACGACCTGTTCGAGGTGCGCGGGATGCTCGAGGCCGAAGCCGCGCGGCTCGCGGCGTTGCGCGGCACGCCGGCCGATTTCATCCTGATCCAGCGCCGCTACGAGGAAATGACGGCGGCCGATGCGCAGGACCTCGACCCCGCCGCGCGCGCGAAGCTCGATCACGCGTTTCATCTCGCGATCTGCGAGGCGTCGCACAACCCCGTGCTCGTCAACACGCTGCAGTCGCTGACCGACCTGCTGCTCAGTTCGGTGTTCGCGTCGGTGAACAACCTCTATCACCGCGAGCCGCTGAAGAAGCAGATCGACCGCCAGCATGCGCGGCTCTACAACGCGGTCACGGGGCGGCTGCCCGACCAGGCGCGCAAGGCCGCGAGCGAACATATCCGCCAGTGCGTCGAGTATCTGCGCGAGATCGAGCAGGAGGAACAGCGGCTCGTGCGTTCGACGCTGCGGCTCGAAGGGTGGACTTGAACAAGCGACGCGTGCGTTCGTGCGATGACGTCGATCAAGCAAAGTGCGTTGTCGATGCGGGTTGATTGGCTATTGCATCATAATGTGATGTATTTGGCGCGCGGCGCGCTCCGATTTGCACATTCGTGCAACACGCGCCGTGTACCGTCGAACGTGTTACGCCATCGATCCTGACAGGAGGATGCTGCATGTCGATTCCGACGCATGGCGACGGGCCTGACGCCCGCGCCGACCCGATTCCGCAAGAAGACCGCACGGCGCTGCTGGCGACGCTCGACGAACTGCTGGAGGCCGAGCGTGCAGGCGCACGCGTCGCTTCCGAAACGGCGGCCGAGGTGACCGACGATCCCGAACTGCATCGGCTGATCGCGCATATCCGCCAGGACGAGGCGCACTGGTGCAGCGTGCTCGTCGATGCGATCCGGTCGCTCGATGCGGTGCCGACGCGCGCGACCGGCGCGTTCTACGAGAAGGCGATGGCGATCGACGATCTGGCGGAGCGGATGGCGTTCCTGAATCGTGGCCAGCGCTGGGTCGTGCGCAAGCTGCAGACGCTGCTGCCGACGCTCGCCGATCGGGACATGCATCACGCGCTGTCGTTGATGCTGGTCGCGCACGAGAAGAATATCGGCGCGGTGGATGTTCGGCTGCGCGGCGGCGCGGACGGGGCGCAACCCGCGCCGTAACCGCTAGAATTGCGGTTTTAGCCCGGAATACGTCCATGTCTTTTGCCTCGCTTGGCCTGATCGAGCCGCTGCTGCGTAATCTGCAGGGCCTCAATTACCAGACACCTACGCCGGTGCAGGCCAAGGCGATTCCTGCCGTGCTGAGTGGCAAGGACGTCATGGCCGCGGCGCAAACCGGCACCGGCAAAACGGCCGGTTTTGCGCTGCCGCTGTTGCAACGGCTCGTGCAGCACGGCCCGGCGGTGTCGAGCAACCGCGCGCGCGTGCTGGTGCTGGTGCCCACGCGCGAGCTGGCCGAACAGGTGCTGCAAAGCTTCGTCGAGTACGGCAAGGGCCTCGATCTGCGCTTCCTGGCCGCGTACGGCGGCGTGAGCATCAATCCGCAGATGATGAAGCTGCGCAAGGGCGTCGATGTGCTCGTTGCCACGCCGGGCCGTCTGCTCGACCTGAATCGCCAGAACGCCGTGCAGTTCGATCAGGTGCAGACGCTGGTACTGGATGAGGCCGACCGCATGCTGGATCTCGGCTTTGCGCGCGAACTCGACGCTGTCTTCGCGGCGTTGCCGGCTCGGCGCCAGACGCTGCTGTTCTCCGCGACGTTTACCGACGATATCCGCGCGATGGCGGCGAACATCCTGCACAGCCCGGTCGATATCAGCGTCAGCGCGCCCAATGCCACGGCCAGCAAGATCAAGCAGTGGGTGGTGACGGTCGACAAGCGGAACAAGCCCGACCTCTTCATGCACCTGGTGGCCGAGAACCACTGGGAGCACGCGCTGGTGTTCGTCAAGACGCGCGTTGGCGTCGACTATCTGGCGGCGATGCTCGATGAAGCCGGCTATGCGGTCGACACCATTCACGGCGACAAGCCGCAACCCGCGCGGCTGCGGGCGCTGGAGCGCTTCAAGGCGCGCGAAGTCCAGATGCTGGTCGCCACCGATGTGGCGGCGCGCGGGCTCGATATCGACGATCTGCCGCTGGTGATCAACGTCGACCTGCCGATCGTCGCGCAGGACTACGTGCACCGTATCGGCCGGACCGGCCGCGCGGGTGCCAGCGGGGTGGCGGTGTCGCTCGTGTGCGCCGATGAAGCGCCGCAACTGGCCGCGATCGAAGCGCTGATCCGGCAGACGCTGCGGCGTGAGGAGGAACCGGGTTTCGAAGCCGAACACCGCGTGCCGGAAACGAGTGCGACGGGGCAGATCATCAAGAAGCCCAAAAAGCCGAAGAAGCCCAAAGTGCAGCAGGCGGTGCCGGTTGCCAAGCCGCTGGCGGGCAAGAAGCCGCGCCCGCAAGCGCAAGGCGGGGAAGGCAAGCGCAAGCCCACGGCGCCGCACGCGAAGCCGGCCGGTAACGGGGTGGATTACACCATCGGCAGCCCGTTCAGCGTGCAGAAGCCGCGCAGCAAGCCTGCCGGCAAGGCGGGTGTGGGTTCGGGCAAGCCGGCGGGCAAATCTGCGGGCAAACCCGCTGGCGGCCGCGGCAAACGCCAACCCTGATCCGGAATGAAAAAAGCCCGCCGAAGCGGGCAACCTCACGATGCGGAGGGGGAGATCCGAAAACGCGTCCGGCGCGCACTCAGCCTTTCGTCGCGCCGAACGTGAGCCCCGCGACGAAATGCTTCTGCATCGCGAAGAACATCGCGACCGACGGCAGCGCGGCAAGAATCGACCCGGCCGACACGAGATTCCACGACGTCGTCCATTGCCCCTTCAGCGCCGCGACACCCGCCGTGATCGGCGCGGCCTCGTCGCCCTGCGTGAGACACAGCGCCCAGAAGTAATCGTTCCACACGAACGTAAACACGAGAATCGCCAGCGCAGCCAGCGCCGGCCGGATCAACGGCAGCACGATCCGCCAGAACACCGTCCATTCCCCGGCGCCTTCGATGCGTGCCGCCTCGATCAGCTCGAACGGCAACTGCTTGATGAAGTTGCGCAGGAACAGCGTGCAGAACCCGGTCTGGAACGCGACATGGAACAGGATCAGCGCCTCGACGGTATTGAACACGCCGAGCCTCAGCGACAGGTCGCGCACCGGAATCATCAGCACCTGCACCGGCACGAAGTTGCCGGCGACGAACGTGCCGAACAGCGCGGTATTGCCGCGAAACCGGTAGGTCGCGAGCGCAAAGCCGGCCATCGCCGCGAGCGCGATCGAGCCGATCACCGACGGCACCGTGATCTGCACGCTGTTCCAGAAGTAATGCAGCATCGGCGACGTCGTCAGTGCGTCGCGATAGTTCTCGATCATCGCGAAGTGGCGCGGCCACCCCCAGTAGTGGCCTTCGACGAGTTCCTCGGTCGAGCGCACCGACGTGACGAACACGGCGATCATCGGCAGCAGCCAGATCAGCAGCGCGACGGGCAGCGACAGCTTGTACAGCCGGCGCGAGACGGGCTTCCATTGGGCAACGGGCGTCGGAAACATGATGAAGGCTCCCCGGTAGGTCACTGCTCGTTGCGCAGCATGCGGCGCAACTGGAACACGATGTAGACGAGCATGATCGCGAACAGCACGACCGCGATCGACGCGGAATAGCCGAGCCGGTAGTACTTGATCGCCTGGTCGTACATGTAATACGCGAGCACGGTCGAGCTTTCGAACGGGCCGCCGCTCGTCATCACCGAGATCAGGTCGAAGCTGCGCAGCGCACCGATCACCGTGACGACGATCGCCATGAACGTGGTGGGCCGCAACTGCGGCAGCACGACGTGCCACAGCAGCGCGAAACCGCGCGCGCCCTCCATCCGTGCGGCTTCGATCTGTTCCGGGTTGACCGACGTGAGGCCGGTCAGGTACAGGATCATGCAGTACGCGGTCTGCGGCCACAGCGCGGCGAACACGACGCCGAGCGTCGCATAGCGCGCGTCGCCGAGCACCGGGATGCCGTGTCCGGCGATCAGCGCGAGCAGCCCGAAGGTCGGATCGTAGAACCACGAGAAGATCAGGCCGACGACCACGCCGGACAGCACGAACGGCGCGAAGAACAGCGACTTCACGAGCCGGATGCCGCCGACCGCCTGGTTCAGGTACAGCGCGAGCGCGAGGCCGAGCGGCGGCGCGAGCATGAAGAGCGCGAGCCAGATCACGTTGTTGCGCAGCGCGGTGTAGAACGTCGGCGCCTGCAGCAACTCGGCGTAGTTCGCGAAGCCGACGAAGGTGCGCTCGGTCATGCCGTCCCAGTTGTACAGGCTCAGCCACAGCGTCGACAGGATCGGCCAGATCACATAGACGGCAACCATTGCGCAGGCCGGCGCGAGAAACAGCCACGCGGCGCGCCGCTGGCGCCGCACGGCGGGCGACGGGCGGCGCGCGGGCAACACGGTGGCGGATGTCCCGCGCGGCGGCGGCGCGGTGCCGGCGGGCGGGGTGGACGTGATCGGACTGGACACGGCAAGCCTCCTGAACGGACACGGCGGCGCGCGGCCGCCGAATAGGTCACGCGGTCACTTCTTGTAGATCCGCTTGCGGGTCTGTTCGAGTTGCGCGAGCACCGTATCGAGCTGCGCGGGATTCGCGAGGAACTGCTGCATCCCCTTCATCCCTTCGTCGGCCATTTCCTTCGTCATGTCGCGGTCGTAGAACTGCGCGACGCCGCCCTTCGTGTCGGCGAGGATCCGGAAGCCGATGCGCGAGATCGGATCGGCCGGCTCGGGCGACTTGCTGTTGGCCGACAGCGAGCCGAGGCCTTCCGCGAGCTTCGCGCCCATCTCGGGCGTTTCGACGAACGCGAGGAACGTGTGCGCGTCGGCCTTGTTCTTCGCCTTCGTCGGGATGTGCAGCGATTCGACCGGGCCGTCCTCGGCGGTCGGCACCTTCGGGTCGATGATCGGGAAGCGGTAGTAGCCCATTTCCTGCTTCACGCTCGGCGGAAAACCGGCCGCGATGAAGGTGCCCATCAGCATCATCGCGGCCTTGCCCTGGAACAGGAACGGCTGCGCGCCGTCGAGATCGTAGGACAGCGCGTTGTCGATGAAGTAGCCGGCATCGATCAGCGATTTCCACGTCGTGTAGACCTTCTTCACGCGCGGGTCGGTGTACGGCACGTCGCCGGCCATCAGCTGCTGGTGGAACGCGTTGCCGTTCAGGCGCAGGTCGAGATAGTCGAACCAGCCGGCGAGCGTCCACGCGTCGCGGCCGCCGATCGCGACCGGCGTGATGCCGGCGGCCTTCAGCTTCTTGCACGCGTCGAGAAACTGGTCCCAGGTCTTCGGCTCGTCGGCGATGCCGACCTTGCGGAACAGGTCCTTGCGGTAGAACAGCCCCCACGAGTAGTAGACGGTCGGCGCCGCGTACTGCTTGCCGTTGTACGACGATGCGTCGCGCGTCGACGCATACATCGCGCCCCAGCCGTTTTTCGTCCAGTCGCCGCTCAGGTCCTCGAACAACCCGCGCTTCGCGTAGTACGCCATCCGCTCGCCCGCGTGCCAGTTCACGACGTCGGGCGCGACGGTCGTCAGCCACGCGGGGAGCTGCACCTTGTACGCTTCCTCGTCGACGAAGGTCGCCTTCACGTCGATGTCGGGATGGGCCTTGTGGAATGCGTCGAGCGTCGATTGCCAGACCGCGCGCTGGCTCGCGCCCTTGAACGCGATGTTGATCGTGAGTGTGCCGGCATCGGCGGGCGCCGTCATGCCGAGCGATGCGAAGGCGACGGCGGCGGCCGTGGCGAGCCGGGCGGCGGCGCGAAGGGGGCGATGTGTCATGCGTGTCTCCAGTCCTGTGTGTCGTTGTGCGTGACCGGCACGGCGTGGCGCCGGTGGCGGGGGGGCTACGAACGGCTTCGATACACGGCCACGTCCTGCGGCCCGACTTGCGCGGCGCCGAGCACGAACGCCGACGGCGGCACCGCGTCGATCGTGTGCGGCGCGTTGCCGTAGTTGAAAACGTAGGTCAGGCCGCCGCGCCGGCTCACGCGCACGCCGTCGCCGAGCGGTGTCGGCGCGAGGCCCGCGGCGGCCGCGACATCGGCGAACAGCTGCGTGGTGGTTGCGTCGTCGAACAGCGCGGCCCAGTAGTGCAGCACGCCATGCGACACGCAGGCCGGATGACCGTCGGCGAAGCGTGCGCGCACGACGCTGTGCGTGTCGTCGTCGTCGCGCAGCGCGACGAAGTCGCGCCAGTGGCGCGCGTTGCCCGCGAGCGGCGAACCGTCGTGCAGCGTGCCGTCGATCCGCTCGGTCACGTTCGGCCGCAGCGATTCGACGCGCCCTATGCGCACCGGCAGGATCGACGCGAGCGGGCCGGGCGGCAGCGTCGGTGGAATCTGCAGGTCGACGGTCTTCGAGCCGGTACGCGGCCCGAATACCGCATGCGCGCCCGATGCGGCGAGCCGTGCCGCGAAATCGCCCGGCACGACGGGCAGCGGCGGCACGACGACGAGCCGGTAGCCGTCGAGTGGCGCGTGCGCTGACACGATGTCGACGTCGAGGCCGAGCGAACGCAGCGCCGAGTAGTACTCGAACGCGAAGCGCGGGTAGTGGAAATCGGCGCCCTGCGGCTGCACTTCGAACAGCCACTTCGCTTCGTAATCGAAGACCAGCGCGACCGGTGCGCGCACCGGGCCGTCCGCATCCGCATCCGTGCCTGCGTCGTGCACGGCTGCGATCTCGCGCGCGACGCGCTGCGCCTCGCGGCCGCCTTCGTCGAGCGTGTCGTCGGGCGTGTGCAGGCCCGCATGCATCTGCTCCTGCGCGAACGGCGCCTGCCGCCAGCGGAAGTACGACACGCAACCGGCGCCGTGCGCGAACGCTTCCCAGCTCCACAGACGCACCATGCCCGGCAGCGGCGCGGGGTTCCACTGTGCCCAGTTCACCGGCCCCGGCTGCTGCTCCATCACCCAGAACGGCAGCTTCGACATGCCGCGATACAGGTCGTGATTGAACGATGCGAAATCGGGATGGCCGGTGCGCAGCCAGCGCGCCTTCACGTCGGGCGCGAACCATTGCTCCTCGAGCGCGCCGAGCGGGTAGCTGTCCCACGTCGCGATGTCGAGGTCGCGGGCGACCTCGTAGTGATCGAACTCGGTGAACAGCTGCATGAAGTTGTGCGCGACGGGCCGGCCCGGCGAATGCGCGCGGATCACGTCGACCTGCATCCGGTGATAGCGCGCGACCTCGTCGGACGCGAAGCGCCGGTAGTCGAGGCGATGCGACGGATGGGCTTCGGTCACGGTGCCGACGGGCGCATCGACTTCGTCGAAATGGCGATACTCCATGCTCCAGAACACGGTGCCCCACGCGCGGTTCAGCGCGTCGATCGTGCCGTAGCGCGCCTTCAGCCACGCGCGGAAGCGCACGAGCGCGGCCGGCGAGTAGCTGACGACGGTCTGGTGGCAGCCGAGTTCGTTGTCGGTCTGCCAATAGCGCACGGCCGGGTGGCGGCCGTAGCGTTCGGCGACCGCCGTGCAGATCTGGCGCGACGCTTCGAGATAGGTCGGCGACGAGAAGTCGTAGTGGCGGCGCGAGCCGAACGCGCGCGGCCGGCCGTCCGCGCCGATCGCGAGGATGTCGGGATGGCGGTCGACCAGCCATTTCGGCGGCGTCGCGGTCGGCGTGCACATCACGATCTCGAGGCCGGCCGTGCCGAGCACGTCGACCGCGCGGTCGAGCCAGCCCCAGTCGTATTCGCCCGGCGATGGCTCGATGCGGCTCCACGCGAATTCGGCAATCCGCACCTGCTCGATGCCGAGCGCTTTCATCCGGCGGGCGTCATCGGCCCACATCGATTCCGGCCAGTGTTCCGGGTAGTAGCAGACTCCGAGGCGCATGCCGATCCTTATGCGTAGTGGTGGACGTGGACGTCGGCGCACGCGGGCACCGCGCGGCCGTCTTCGGTGAAGAGATGGCAGGCCGCGGCCGGCGCATGCACGTGCACGCGCTCGCCGGTGCGCACCTGCGCGTCGCCGGGCACCTTCGCGATCAGCGGCGCGCCGCCGGGCGTGTCGAGGTGCACGTAGGTCTGTTCGCCGAGGCGTTCGACGAGCGCGACGTCGCGCGCGAGCGTCGTTGCGTCGAGCGCGGCGCCGAGCGTCAGGTGTTCGGGGCGAATGCCGAGCGTCACGGCCGTGCCGGCGCCGAGTGACGAGCCGTCGCGTGGCAGTACGAAGGTTTCGCCGGACGGCACGAGCGTGACGGTCGTGCGATGTGCGTCGCACGCGGTGACGACGGCCGGCAGGAAGTTCATCCGCGGCGAGCCGATGAAGCCCGCGACGAAGCGGCTGGCCGGGTGGTGGTAAAGGTCGAGCGGCGCGCCGACCTGCGCGATGCTGCCGTGCTGCGCGGTATCCGCGCCGGCGTGCAGCAGCACGATCTTGTCGGCGAGCGTCATCGCTTCGGTCTGGTCGTGCGTCACGTAGACGACGCTCGCGCGTTCGAACTGCCGGTGCAGCCGCGCGATCTCGATGCGGGTCTGGCCGCGCAGCGCCGCGTCGAGGTTCGACAGCGGTTCGTCGAAGAGGAACACGCCGGGCTCGCGCACGATCGCGCGGCCGATCGCGACGCGCTGCCGCTGGCCGCCCGACAGCGCCTTCGGCTTGCGCTCGAGCAGCGTGTCGAGCTGCAGGATGCGTGCGGCATCGCGCACCTTCCGGTCGATCTCGGCTTTCGGCACACGCGCGAGCTTCAGCCCGAACGCCATGTTCTCGTACACCGTCATGTGCGGAAACAGCGCGTAGCTCTGGAACACCATCGCGACGCCGCGCTCGGCGGCCGGCACGTCGTCGACACGGCGGCCGTCGATCGACAGCTCGCCCGCGCTCAGGTCCTCGAGGCCGGCAATCATCCGCAGCAACGTCGACTTGCCGCATCCGGACGGCCCGAGGAACACACAGAACTCGTGCGCGCCGATCTCCAGATCGACGTCGCGAATGACCGGCGCGTGATCGCCATAGGCTTTCTGCACGCGTCGCATCGAGATGCTCGCCATTGTCTCCGCTCCATGTTTTAATGCGCCTTACTGCGTGATTAAGCGCTTAATCATCGCGATCAAAAAAAGGGGCGATGCGATCGCGGCCGAGTCGCGCCCGTCGGGCGGGCGGCAAGGTGTGCGGCGATAGTGCGCCGCTTCGGTGAGCGAAGCAAATATTGGATCAGCGTCTCATATAGTGAGCAAACGATGGCAACCCTGGATGAAGTGGCGCGTCGCGCCGGCGTAACGGCCGCCACGGTATCGAACGTGCTGCGCGGCCGTGGCCGGGTGGGCGACGCGACGCGTGCGCGCGTGCTGGAAGCCGTCGAGGCGCTCGGGTACCGGCCGCATCTTGCCGCGCGCGCGCTGGCGGAAGGGCGCGCGCCGACGGTCGCGCTGATGGTGTCGAGCATCGCGAACCCGTTCTACCCGGAGTTCGCGCTGGCGGTCGAGCGGGCGGTGCGCCGCAACGGGCAGTTCCTGATCGTCTGCAATACGAACGAAGATCCGTTGCAGGGCCGCGCGTATCTCGACCAGATTGCCGGCACGATCTCCGAAGGGATACTCGTGACCAACGCGAACCTGCACCTGCCGGACCTGCTCGACGTCGCGCGGCGCGGTGTGCCGGTCGTGCTGTGCCTGTGGGAGCGGCCCGAGGCGCCGCCCGACGGTTTGCCGTGCGTGGCGATCGATTTCCGCGAGGCGGGACGGATCGCGACGCGGCATCTGCTCGAACTCGGTCACGAGAAGATCGGCGTGATCGTCGGCGGGTCGGCGAGCGGCGTGCAGGCGGCGCGCTACGACGGGTTCGTCGACGTGATGCGCGACGCGGGGCTCGATGCGTCGATCGTCGCGGCGGAACCCGATTCGATCGAAGGCGGCGTGCGCGCGGCGGGGCGGCTGCTCGATGCGCATCCGCAGTTGACCGCGCTGGTGGCGACCAACGACCTGCCGGCGATCGGCGCGATGCATGCGGCCGCCGATCGCGGCCGGTGCGTGCCCGAAGATCTGTCGATCGTCGGCATCACCGACATTCATCTGGCCAGCGACACGCGCCCCACGCTGACGACCGTCGCGATCCCGACTGCCGAAGCAGCCGGCCTCGCGGTCGAGCTGCTCAATACGTTGCGCGAGGCGGGCGGGCAGCGTGACGAGGCGCCGCGCGTGCGCGTTGCGTCGCTGCCGAAGCTGATGGTGCGCGGCACGACCGGGCAGGTACCGCGCGCGGCGTAGCGGAGTGCGGGCGGTCGAGCGTCGGCGTCAACCGCCTTCGACGAGCCGCATCACGATGCTTCTCGCCGACTCCAGATGCGCGACCGTCATCGAGCGTGCCGCACGCGCATTGCGTTCGCGGCACGCTTGCAGAATCGCTTCGTGTTCGACCTGGAACGACGGCGTATCGGCGAGCAGCGTCGTCTGCAGGCGCTCGTAACGTTCGACCTGGCTGCGCAGTTCGGCGATCGACTTCAACTGCCGCGCGTTGCCGCAACACGCATACAGCAACGCGTGGAACTCGCGATTCAGCTCGCCTTGCCGGCGCGGCACGGTCGCATCGCCGAGCAGGCGATGCACGAGTTCGGCGCGCGCGAGCGTCTCGTCGTCGAGCCGCTTCACGCTCCGGTAGATTGCGTCGCCTTCGAGCAGCACGCGCAGGTCGTAGATTTCCTGCACGTCGGACGCACTCAGCATCCGCACGACGGCGCCGCGATTCCTGAAGATGTCCAGCAAGCCTTCGCGTTCCAGCCGCTGGATCGCCTCGCGCATCGGAATCCGGCTGATGCCGAACCGCTCGGCCAGGTCGCGCTCGACGAGCCGTTCGCCGGCCGACAGCTCGCCGTTGATGATCATGTCGCGCAGCGAGGCGGCGACGGCGTCTGCCGTGGAGTCGAGTTTGGCTTCCATGCGTGCATGTTTCGTCAATTTGGAATAATGGTATACCAAATGGAAATCCGGTGCCACAATGGCGGCCACGGGCGGGCGCCGCACAACGGCGCCCGGCACGGTCGAAGCAACCGACATCAATGGAGAGCGAGATGGCATCTGGCGAACACAAGTATCGCGTCGCGGTGGCGTGGACGGGCAATCGTGGCACCGGCACGTCGGGATATCGCGAGTACGGCCGCGATCACGTGATCCGCTCAGGTTCGAAGCCGGACATTCCCGGTTCGTCGGACGCAGCGTTTCGCGGCGATGCAGCGCGCTGGAACCCGGAAGACCTGTTGCTCGCGTCGGCATCGGCATGCCACAAGCTCTGGTATCTGCACCTGTGTTCCGATGCCGGCATCCGCGTGACGGCCTATGTCGACAATGCGGAAGGCACGATGCTCGACAGCGCGGAGGCAGGCCGCTTCACCGAAATCGTGCTGCGCCCGCACGTGACCATTCTGGCCGGCGACAATCGTGAGCTGGCCGAGCATCTGCATCACGATGCGCATGCGAAGTGCTATATCGCGAACTCGGTCAACTTCCCGATCCGCTGCGAACCCGTGATCGAGTTCGCCACTGCCTGACGCCGACACCCGCCGAACGACATCGACGATGAAGCTTTTCTACTACCCCGGCAATGCCAGCATGGCGCCGCACTTCGTGCTCGAGGAAATCGGCGAGCCGTTCGAGCTTGAATACGTCGACCGCACGCAGGGCCGGCACAAGTCGGCGGATTACCTCGCGCTGAATCCGAACGGACTCATTCCGGTGCTGGTCGACGGCGACCTCGTGCTGTACGAAACCGCCGCGATCTGCCTGCATCTTGCCGATACGCATCCGGAGCAACGGCTTGCGCCCGACCTCGGCACACCGGACCGCGCGCAGTTCTACAAGTGGCTGATGTGGCTCACGAACACGCTGCAGGCGACGCTGATCGCGTATTTCTATCCGGAGCGCTGGGTCGATGCGGGCAACGCGTCGGGCGCCGCGCAGGTCAAGGCGCATGCGGAGGCAAAGATCGCGACGCTGCTGGATCAGCTCGAGCATCCGCTGGAAACGAGCGGCGGCCCGTGGCTGCTCGGGGAGCACTACACGGTGCTCGATCCGTACGCGCTGATGCTGTGCCGCTGGACGCGCGGTTTTGCAGCGCCGGCGCGGCAACGGCCGGTGCTCGGCGGCTATCTGCAGCGGGTGCTCGCGCGCCCGGCGATCCTGCGGGCGTTGAAGACGGAAGGGCTTGCCGCACCCTGGGTGTAACGCGTCACAGCGCGACGCCGTACACCGCCCGCGCGGCCGCGCGAATCGCGTCGGCCATCACCGCGACGGCCGGCGAATGCAGCCGGTCGGTGCGCGTGATGAGCCCGAAATCGTCCATCCGGCAATCCATCTCCAGCGGCAGCACCGTGACGATCCCGTGCCGCGCGTAATAGCGCGCGACGTCCTCGGCGAGCACCGCGATCATGTCGCTCTGTTCGAGCAGTTGCGTGATGAACAGCAGCGCCGCCGTTTCGACGAGATTCGCAGGCGGCGCGAGGCTCGCACGCTGGAATACCAGTTCGAAGCGATGCCGCAGCACGCTGCCGGCCGGCGGCACGACCCACGCGGCGCGCTGCACATCGGCAAGCGACAGCGGCGCCTGCGCGAGCAGCGGATGGCCGGGCCGCACGACGGCGGCCACCGATTCGCCGGTCAGCGGCTCGTAGCGCAGGCGCAGCTTGTCGTGCTCGGCGGAGAGCCGGCCGAGCACGATGTCGATCTTTTCCTGCGCGAGATGTTCGAGCAGCACGTTGCTGGTGTCGATCTCGACCGACACGTGCAGGCCCGCATGCGTGCCCTTCACGGCGGCCACGGCCGGCGGCACGAGCCGCAGCCCCGGCGACGTGATCGCGCCCACGGCCACGTGGCCGAGATGGCCGGCCTTCAGCGCGGCGAGCTCCTCGTGCGCCTGGTCGAGGCTGCCGAGCGCGGCGCGCGCGTGGCGGATCAGCGCGTCGCCGTACAGCGTCGGCCGCATCCCGCGCGGCAGGCGCTCGAACAGCACCGCGCCGATCGATTCCTCGAGTTCGCGCAGCAGCTTCGACGCGGCCGGCTGCGTCATGTTCAGCGCGGCCGCCGCGCGATGGATGCTGCCTTCGTCGGCGAGCGCGACGACCAGCAGGAGCTGGCGCGTCTTCAGGCGGCCGCGGTTTCCCCACGGACTGGCTTCGGGCATCGTACGGGTTTATATCGATATCGGAATCGATATCGTAATCGCCAAAAACGTCATTAGCCAGTTATCAAAATTCTGCCTAGACTGCGCCGGTATCCCGTCACCACAGGACTGACGATGTCGGCAACAAAACCCAGGCTGCGCTCCGCCCAATGGTTCGGCACGAACGACAAGAACGGCTTCATGTACCGGAGCTGGATGAAGAACCAGGGCATCCCCGATCACGAGTTCGACGGCCGGCCGATCATCGGCATCTGCAACACGTGGTCCGAACTGACGCCGTGCAACGCGCACTTCCGCAAGCTCGCCGAGCACGTGAAGCGCGGGATCTCCGAGGCCGGCGGCTTCCCGGTCGAGTTCCCGGTGTTCTCGAACGGCGAATCGAACCTGCGGCCGTCGGCGATGCTCACGCGCAACCTCGCGTCGATGGACGTCGAGGAAGCGATCCGCGGCAACCCGATCGACGCGGTCGTGCTGCTCGCCGGCTGCGACAAGACGACGCCCGCGCTGCTGATGGGCGCGGCGAGCTGCGACGTGCCGGCGATCGTCGTGTCGGGCGGACCGATGCTGAACGGCAAGCTGGAAGGCAAGAACATCGGATCGGGCACGGCCGTGTGGCAGCTGCACGAAGCGCTGAAGGCCGGCGAGATCGATCTCCATCACTTCCTGTCGGCGGAAGCCGGGATGTCGCGCTCGGCCGGCACCTGCAACACGATGGGCACCGCGTCGACGATGGCGTGCATGGCCGAGGCGCTCGGCGTCGCGCTGCCGCACAACGCGGCGATTCCGGCCGTCGATGCGCGCCGCTACGTGCTCGCGCACATGTCGGGCATCCGCATCGTCGAGATGGCGCTCGACGGGCTCGTGCTGTCGAAGATCCTGACGCGCGCGGCGTTCGAGAACGCGATCCGCGCGAATGCGGCGATCGGCGGCTCGACGAACGCGGTGATTCACCTGAAGGCGATCGCGGGCCGCATCGGCGTGCCGCTCGAACTGGAAGACTGGATGCGGATCGGCCGCGACACGCCGACGATCGTCGACCTGATGCCGTCGGGGCGCTTCCTGATGGAGGAGTTCTATTACGCGGGCGGGCTGCCGGCCGTGCTGCGCCGGCTCGGCGAAGGCGGGCTGCTGCCGCACCCGGACGCGCTGACGGTGAACGGCAAGTCGCTGTGGGACAACGTGCGCGAAGCGCCGAACTACGACGACGAAGTGATTCGCCCGCTCGACCGGCCGCTGATCGCGGACGGCGGCATCTGCATCCTGCGCGGCAATCTCGCGCCGCGCGGCGCGGTGCTGAAACCGTCGGCGGCGAGCCCGGAACTGCTCAGGCATCGCGGCCGCGCGGTCGTGTTCGAGAACCTCGACCACTACAAGGCGACGATCAACGACGAAGCGCTCGACGTCGACGCCAGCTCGGTGCTCGTGCTGAAGAACTGCGGGCCGCGCGGCTATCCGGGCATGGCCGAGGTCGGCAACATGGGGCTGCCGCCGAAGCTGCTGCGCCAGGGCGTGAAGGACATGGTGCGGATTTCCGACGCGCGGATGAGCGGCACCGCGTACGGCACGGTCGTGCTGCACGTGGCGCCCGAGGCGGCAGCCGGCGGGCCGCTCGCGGCCGTGCGCAGCGGCGACTGGATCGAACTCGACTGCGACGCCGGCACGCTGCATCTCGACATTCCGGATGACGAACTGCAGCGCCGCCTGTCGGATGTCGATCCGACCGCGGCGCCGGGCGTGGCCGGCCAGCTCGGCAAGGGCGGCTACGCGCGGCTGTACATCGATCACGTGCTGCAGGCCGACGAGGGGTGCGACCTCGACTTCCTGGTCGGCACGCGCGGCGCGGACGTGCCGAGCCATTCGCATTGAGCGGCAGGCGGCGCGCGGCGCGATGTGCGTTGCCGCCGGTTGCGGACCTTCCTGGTCCGCGCTTCATGAAACCGTGAACGCATGACGGCCGGTCGCCACCCAGGCCGGCGCAGGACGCGAAACATGACATCGAGCAGCACGCCGCGCTATCGCGGCATCTTCCCCGTCGTCCCGACGACGTTTGCCGATACCGGCGAGCTCGACCTCGCGAGCCAGAAGCGCGCGGTCGATTTCATGATCGACGCGGGTTCGGACGGGCTGTGCATCCTAGCGAACTTCTCCGAGCAGTTCGCGATCACCGACGACGAACGCGACGTGCTCACGCGCACGATCCTCGACCACGTTGCGGGCCGCGTGCCGGTGATCGTCACGACGTCGCACTACGGCACGCAGGTGTGCGCGGCGCGCAGCCTGCGCGCGCAGCAGCTCGGCGCGGCGATGGTGATGGCGATGCCGCCGTATCACGGCGCGACGTTCCGCGTGCCGGAAGCGCAGATCTTCGACTTCTATGCGCGCGTGTCCGACGCGATCGCGATCCCGATCATGATCCAGGACGCCCCCGCGAGCGGCACCGCGCTGTCCGCGCCGTTCCTCGCGCGGATGGCGCGCGAGATCGAGCAGGTCGCGTATTTCAAGATCGAGACGCCGGGCGCCGCGAACAAGCTGCGCGAGCTGATCCGGCTCGGCGGCGACGCGATCGAGGGGCCGTGGGACGGCGAGGAGGCGATCACGCTGCTCGCCGATCTCCATGCGGGCGCGACCGGCGCGATGACGGGCGGCGCGTATCCGGACGGGATCCGGCCGATCCTGGAAGCCTGGCGCGCAGGGCGCCACGACGACGCGTACGCGCGCTACCAGGCGTGGCTGCCGCTGATCAATCACGAGAACCGCCAGTCCGGGATCCTCACCGCGAAGGCGCTGATGCGCGCAGGCGGCGTGATCGCGTGCGAGCGGCCACGGCATCCGATGCCGGAACTGCACCCGGACACGCGCGCGGAACTGCTCGCGATCGCGCGCCGGCTCGATCCGCTCGTGCTGCGCTGGGCGCACTGAGCGATGCGCGAAGGAGACACGCACGATGAGTGATCCGATTTCGCTGGGTGTCGTCGGGATCGGCAAGATCGCGCGCGACCAGCATCTGCCGGCGATCGCCGCCGAACCGGGCTTTGCGTTGACCGCCTGCGCGAGCCGCCACGCGGAAGTCGCGGGCGTCCGCAACTATCAGGACCTGCGCGCGCTGCTGGCCGCCGAGCGCGAACTCGACGCCGTGTCGCTGTGCGCACCGCCGCAGGTGCGCTACGCGCAGGCACGCGCCGCGCTCGAAGCCGGCAAGCACGTGATGCTCGAGAAGCCGCCGGGCGCGACGCTCGGTGAAGTGGCGGCGCTGGACGCGCTGGCGCGCGAACGCGGCCTCACGCTGTTCGCGACCTGGCATTCGCGCTGCGCGAGCGCGGTCGAGCCCGCGCGCGCGTGGCTCGCGACGCGCACGATTCGCGCGGTGCAGGTGCGCTGGAAAGAGGACGTGCGGCGCTGGCATCCGGGGCAGCAGTGGATCTGGGAGCCGGGCGGCCTCGGCGTGTTCGATCCGGGCATCAACGCGCTGTCGATCGTCACGCGGATCCTGCCGCGCGAGCTCGTGCTGCGCGAGGCGACGCTGTTCGTGCCGAGCGACGTGCAGACGCCGATCGCGGCCGAACTCGATTGCGCGGATACCGACGGCGTACCCGTGCGCGCGGAATTCGACTGGCGGCACGGCCCCGTCGAGCAATGGGAGATCGCGGTCGACACGGCCGACGGCGTGCTCGCGATCAGCCGCGGCGGCGCGCAACTGTCGATCGCGGGCGAGCCGGTCGAGATCGGGCCCGAGCGCGAGTATCCGGCGCTGTATGCGCACTTCCGTGCGCTGATCGCGCGCGGCGAAAGCGACGTCGACGCGCGGCCGCTGCGGCTCGTCGCCGATGCCTTCCTGTTCGGCCGGCGCGTGCAGACCGACGCGTTCGGCCGCTGAACGTACGACGAATCTTTACGGCACACCACATCACGGCTTAAGCCGACATATAGGAGACACCGCATGAACCGCACGACTCAATCGATTCGCCGCCATACGTTGCGCGCGCTGCTGGCCGCGCTCTGCATCGCGCCGCTCGGCATGCAGGGCGCCGCGCGCGCCGACGCGCCGCTGAAGATCGGCTTCCTCGTGAAGATGCCCGAGCAGGCGTGGTTCATCAACGAGCAGAACGCGGCGTCCGCGCTCGGCCAGAAGGAGAATTTCTCGGTCGTGAAGATCGGCACGCCGGACGGCGAGAAGGTGCTGGCCGCGATCGACAACCTCGGCTCGCAAGGGGCGCAGGGCTTCGTGATCTGTGCGCCGGACGTGCGCCTCGGCCCGGCGATCGCCGCGCGCGCGAAGCGCTACAACATGAAGTTCGTGACGGTCGACGACCAGCTCGTCGATTCGACCGGCAAGCCGCTGACGAACGTGCCGCACCTCGGGATGTCGGCGACCAAGATCGGCAACCAGGTCGGCCAGGCGATCGCCGACGAGATGAAGCGGCGCGGCTGGAAGCCCGAGGAAGTCGGCGCGCTGCGGGTCACGAACTACGAGCTGCCGACCGCGAAGCTGCGCACCGACGGCGCGACGCAGGCGCTGCTCGCGAACGGCTTCCGCAAAGAGAACATCTTCGACGCGCCGCAGAAGACGACCGACGACGAAGGCGGCTTCAGCGCGGCCGCGCCCGTGCTCGCGCGCCATCCGAACGTGAAGAAGTGGGTCGTCTACGCGCTGAACGAGGAAACCGTGCTCGGCGCGGTGCGCGCGACCGAACAGCTGCATATCCCGTCGGCCGACGTGATCGGCGTCGGCATCAACGGCGCGGGCGAGGCGTTCGCCGAATTCCAGAAGAAGGAGCCGACCGGCTTCTACGGGACGATCGCGGTCAGCTCGACGAATCACGGCAAGGACAGCACGCAGAACCTCGTCGACTGGATTCGCAACGGCAAGACGCCGCCGGCCGACACGCAGACGAGCGGCAAGCTGATGACGCGCGCGAACTGGCAGGCCGTGCGCACCGAGCTCGGCATCTGAGCGCGCGAGGCGAGAACGCGATGACGATGCAGACGATGACGGCCGTGTCCGGTCGCGACGATGGCGCCGAAGCCGGCACGCCGCCGGACGGCCCGCTGCTCGCGCTCGACGGCATCACGGTGACGTTCCCGGGCGTGCGTGCGCTCGACGCGGTGTCGCTGTCGGTACGCGCGGGCGAAGTGCACGGGCTGATGGGCGAGAACGGCGCGGGCAAGTCGACGCTGCTGAAGGTGCTGTCCGGCGTGAACCCGCCGCAGGCCGGCACGCTGATGCTGAACGGTGTCGAGCAGCGCTTCGCGTCGACCCGTGCGGCGCTCGAGGCCGGCATCGCGATCATCTACCAGGAGCTGCATCTGGTGCCCGAGCTGACGGTCGCGGAGAACCTGATGCTCGGGCAGCTGCCGAGCCGGCTCGGCGTGGTCGACGAGCGCGCGCTCGCCGCGCGGGCGCTCGATGCGCTGGAGCGGCTCGGCGAGCACATCGATCCGGGCATTCCGGTGAAGTATTTGTCGATCGGTCAGCGCCAGATGATCGAGATCGGCAAGGCGCTGATGCGCGACGCGCGCGTGATCGCGTTCGACGAGCCGACGAGTTCGCTGTCCGCGCGCGAAACGACGCAGCTGTTCCGGATCATCCGGGCGCTGCGCGCGGAGGGCCGCGCGATCATCTACGTCACGCACCGGATGGAAGAAGTGTATGAACTGTGCGACCGCGTGACCGTGTTCCGCGACGGCCGCCGCATCGACACGTTCGATTCCGTCACCGATCTCGACCGCGACCGGCTGATCGGCTGCATGGTCGGCCGCTCGATCGAGGACGTGTACGGCTACCGGCCGCGTGCGGCCGGCGACGTGCTGATCGAGGCGAAAGGGCTCGCGGGGCCGGGGCTTGCGGAACCCGTGTCGTTTACCGCACGGCGCGGCGAGATCGTCGGCTTCTTCGGGCTCGTCGGCGCGGGCCGCTCGGAGCTGATGAAGCTGCTGTACGGCGCGGTGCGCCCGAGCGCCGGGCACGTCGAGCTGAACGGCAAGCGCGTCGCGTTCGGGAGCCCGCGCGACGCGGTGCGCGCCGGCATCGCGCTGTGCCCGGAAGACCGCAAGCAGGAAGGCATCGTCGCGATCGCGTCGGTGGCCGACAACCTGAACATCAGTGCGCGCCGCCATTTCAGCCCGGCGCGCGTGCTGCTCGATACGCGGCGCGAGCGCGAACTCGCGCAACGCTACATCGAGCGGCTGGCGATCAAGACCCGCGACGGCGACACGCCGATCGGCGCGCTGTCCGGCGGCAACCAGCAGAAGGTCGTGCTCGCGCGCTGGCTGGCCGAGCGCATCGACGTGTTCCTGATGGACGAGCCGACGCGCGGCATCGACGTCGGCGCGCGCGCGGAAATCTACAACCTGTTCTACGAACTCGCGGAAGCGGGCCGCACGGTGATCCTCGTGTCGAGCGATCTGGCCGAGGTGATCGGCGTGTCGGACCGCATCGTCGTGATGAAGGAAGGACGGATCGCGGGCGAGGTCGCGAAGGCGCACGCGACGCCCGACGCGCTGATCAAGCTCGCGCTGCCGCGCTAGCGGCGTGCTGTAACAACCGGAACGCATACGACATGAGCCAGGCCATGCAACCCCAACGCACTTCCCCGTCCCCCGATGCCGCCGCCGTGCCCGCACGCGCACGCGGCGGCGTGTGGCAGCTAATCAACCGCTCCGGCATCGTGATGGTGTTCGTCGTGCTGTTCGCGACGCTGTCGCTGACGGTGCCGGACTTCCTCACGCCGCGCAACATCCAGGGCCTGCTGCTGTCGGTCACGCTGATCGGCTCGATCGCGGTGACGATGATGTTCGTGCTCGCGCTCGGCGAGGTCGACCTGTCGGTCGCGTCGATCGTCGCGTTCTCGGGCGTCGTCGCGTCGACATTGATCACCGCGACGCACAGCGTGCTGTTCGGCACCGCGGCTGGCGTGCTCGCGGGCGGCGCGGTCGGGCTCGTGAACGGCGTGCTGATCGCGCGCTACCGGATCAACTCGCTGATCGTCACGCTCGCGATGATGGAAGTCGTGCGCGGGCTCGCGTTCATCACGTCGAACGGCGACGCGGTGATGATTTCCGAGGAACGCTTCTTCGAACTCGGGTCGGGTTCGTTCCTCGGCATTTCCTATCCGATCTGGAGCAACATCGTCGGCTTCGTCGTGTTCGGCTTCCTGCTGCGCAAGACGGTGTTCGGCAAGAACGTGCTGGCCGTCGGCGGCAACGGCGAGGCCGCGCTGCTCGCGGGGCTGCCGGTGATGCGCATCAAGATCGCGGTGTTCGTGCTGCAGGGGCTCGTGACGGGCTTCGCGGGCGTGATGCTCGCGTCGCGGATGAGCCTCGGCGACCCGAAGACGTCGGTCGGCCTCGAACTCGGCGTGATCTCCGCGTGCGTGCTCGGCGGCGTGTCGCTGACGGGCGGCGTCGCGACGATCTCCGGCGTGCTGGTCGGCGTGCTGATCATGGGGGCCGTGCAGGACGCGATGAGCCTGCTGAACGTGCCGACCTTTTACCAATATCTGATACGTGGCGGAATTCTGTTGCTCGCGGTGCTGTTCGACCAGTATCGTCGCAACCAGCGGCGCGCGATGAAGATCTGACCGGCAGCGCGGCCGCCCGCGAACGCGACAGGTCAGACATCGGGAGACGGCATGCAACAGACTCATCCGGCCGCGCAGGCGGCGCTGCTGGCCGACAGCCGCAACACGCTCGGCGAGGGCGCGACGTGGTGCGACAAGGCGCACGCGCTGTACTGGGTGGACATCGAAGGCGCGCAGCTGTGGCGCTGCCGCGCGGACGGCTCCGACCTGACGCCTTGGACGATGCCCGAGCGGCTCGCGTGCTTCGCGCTGACCGACGATCCCGACGTGCTGCTCGTCGGGCTCGCGACGCATCTCGCGTTCTTCGACCTGCGCAGCGGCGCGTTCACGCGGATCGTCGACGTCGAGCCCGACCTGCCGACGCGGCTGAACGACGGGCGTTGCGATCCGTCCGGCGCGTTCGTGTTCGGGATGAAGGACGAAGGCGCCGAGCCGCCCCGCGCGGTCGGCGGGTTCTACCGGCTCAACGCCGACCTGACGCTCGAACGGCTCGCGTTGCCGCCGGCCGCGATCGCGAACAGCATCGCGTTCTCGCCGGACGGGTCGAAGATGACTTTCTGCGATTCGCTCGTGCGCGAGATTTTCGTCTGCGATTACCGGGCAGGCGGCGAAGTGTCGAACGTGCGCTCGTTCGCGCGCCTGACCGATGCCGACGGCGACCCGGACGGCGCGACGATGGACCGCGACGGCGGCCTGTGGAGCGCGCAGTGGGGCGGCAGGCGCGTGGTGCGCTACGGCCCGGACGGCGTCGAGACGGCACGCGTCGCGGTGCCGACTGCCCAGCCGAGCTGCGTCGCGCTCGATGGCGAAGGCCGGTTGTACGTGACGAGTGCACGTATCGGGTTGAGCGACGACGCGCTGGCGGGCGACGCGCATGCGGGCGGCGTGTTCGTCGCGCAGACGCGGCATGCGGGGCTGCCGACCGCGCGATTTGCGGGCAGGAACACGTCGCAACGCTGATCGTGCGCGTATCGAGGATGTCGCGCGCAACCGGACAGATTGCCGTTCCGCGTGCTGGTAAGATGGCCCGCAATTCCATCCAGCACGCGCCATGAGTTCCACCCCGACCAAGCCCGCGAATTCGAAAAACGCCGCGAAGAACGTCGCCCGCGCGGCGGGCGACAAGCCGAAGGCGCGCGTATCGCAGCGCCTGACCTACGCGATCGGCGGTCTCGACCGGCTGCTGCGCCGCCACATGACCGACGCGCTCGCGCCGCTCGGCATCACGCTCGCGCAATACACGGCGCTGTCGGTGCTCGAGGCGCGCGGTGCATCGTCGAATGCGCAGCTCGCCGAGCGTTCGTTCATCACGCCGCAATCGGCGAACGAGGTGATGAGCGTGATGGCGAGCCGCGGCTTCGTCACGCGCGAGGCCGACCCGTCGCACGGCCGCGTGATCCTGCTGACGCTGACCGGCGAAGGCGCGGCGATGCTGCGCGAATGCGAAGCCGTGCTGCGCCCGCTCGAGACCCGCATGCTCGGCGATTTTTCCGCCGACGACGCCGTGCACGTGCAGCGCGCGCTCGAACTGTTCGCGCGGAACCTGCGCGGCTGATCCTCCCCCGGCGCGGGCGCGCCCGCCCCGCGCTTGCTCCTTCCGTCGGCGCTGCGGCGCCTGGTCGTTCCCTGCTTGTACCGCTTTCCGATCCGGGTTTACACCGGCGCTCGTGCCGCTTGCAATATCAGGTAGCCTGATATTAAATGAAGCCGTCCGCAGCAGGGATGCTGCGCACCGAATCGCACAGGAACGAACGACAGGAACAGACATGAGCAAGTACGACAACCGCTGGCAGACCGTTGAAGTGAAGGTGGAGGCCGGCATCGCGTGGGTCACGCTGAACCGCCCGGACAAGCGCAATGCCATGAGCCCGACGCTCAACCAGGAGATGCTGCAGGTACTCGACGCGGTCGAGTTCGACGACGAGGCGAAGGTGCTCGTCCTGACCGGTGCGGGCGCCGCGTGGACGGCCGGCATGGACCTGAAGGAATACTTCCGCGAGATCGACGGCGGCCCGGAAGCGCTGCAGGAAAAGGTGCGCCGCGACGCGTCGGAATGGCAGTGGCGCCGCCTGCGGATGTACGGCAAGCCGACCATCGCGATGGTGAACGGCTGGTGCTTCGGCGGCGGCTTCTCGCCGCTCGTCGCGTGCGATCTCGCGATCGCGGCCGACGAAGCGGTGTTCGGGCTGTCGGAGATCAACTGGGGCATCCCGCCCGGCAACCTCGTCAGCAAGGCGATGGCCGACACGGTCGGGCACCGCCGCGCGCTGCACTACATCATGACCGGCGACACGTTCACCGGCGTCGACGCGGCGGACATGGGCCTCGTGAACAGCAGCGTGCCGCTCGCCGGGCTGCGCGACGCGACGATCGCGCTCGCCGCGCGGCTGATGGACAAGAACCCGGTCGTGCTGCGCGCGGCGAAGCACGGCTTCAAGCGCTCGCGCGAACTCACGTGGGAGCAGTGCGAGGACTACCTGTATGCGAAGCTCGACCAGGCGCAGCTGCGCGATCCGGAACACGGCCGCGAGCAGGGGCTGAAGCAGTTCCTCGACGACAAGGCGATCAAGCCGGGCCTGCAAGCCTACAAGCGCTGACGCGACCGGACGAGACCTCGCATGGCAGGAGACAACATGACCGACAGACGGATGCTGATCGGCGGCGAGTGGTGCGCCGCCCGTGACGGGCGCACCTTCGACCGACTCAACCCCGCGACGGGCGCGCTCGCGTCGCGCGCGCCGGCGGCTGGCCCTGACGACGCGGACGCGGCGATCGACGCCGCGCACCGCGCGTTTCCCGCGTGGGCGGCGCTGGCGCCGACCGAGCGCCGCCGGCTGCTGCTGAAGGCGGCCGACCTGATGGACGCGCGCATCGACGCGTTCGTCGCGACGGGCGTCGCCGAAACCGGGGCGACGCCCGGCTGGATCGGCTTCAACGTGACGCTCGCGGCGAACATGCTGCGCGAAGCGGCGTCGATGACGACGCAGATCATGGGCGACGTGATCCCGTCCGACGTGCCCGGCAACCTCGCGCTGGCGATGCGCGTGCCGTGCGGCGTCGTGCTCGGCATCGCGCCGTGGAACGCGCCGGTGATCCTCGGCACGCGTGCGCTCGCCATGCCGCTCGCGTGCGGCAACACGGTCGTGCTGAAGGCATCCGAAGCGTGCCCCGGCGTGCATGCGCTGATCGGCGCGGTGCTGGACGAAGCGGGGCTCGGCGCGGGCGTGGTCAACGTGATCACGCACGCGGCGGCCGACGCGCCGGCGCTCGTCGAGCGGCTGATCGCGCATCCGCACGTGAAGCGCATCAACTTCACCGGGTCGACGCACGTCGGGCGCATCATCGCGCGCCACGCGGCCACCCACCTGAAACCCGTGCTGCTCGAACTCGGCGGCAAGGCACCCGTGCTCGTGCTGGACGATGCCGATCTCGACGCGGCCGTCGACGCGATCGCGTTCGGCGCGTTCTTCAACCAGGGGCAGATCTGCATGTCGACCGAGCGCGTGATCGCCGCGCGGCCGATCGCCGATGCGCTCGTCGAGCGGCTCGCCGCGAAGGCGCGCACGCTGGTCGCGGGCGACCCGCTGGCCGGCCATCCGCTCGGCACGATGGTCGATGCGTCGGCCGCCGCGCGCGCGGCATCGCTGGTCGAGGATGCGCGTGCGCACGGCGCGCACCTGCCGCTCGGCTGCCGCGTGGAAGGCGCGACGATGCAGCCCGCGATCGTCGACGGCGTGACGCGCGACATGCGCCTGTATCGCGAGGAATCGTTCGCGCCGGTCGTCGCGATCCTGCGTGCGGACAGCGACGACGAAGCGGTCACGCTCGCGAACGACAGCGAGTTCGGGCTGTCGTCGAGCGTGTTCAGCCGCGACGTCGCACGCGCGATGGCGGTCGCACGGCGGATCGAATCGGGGATCTGCCACATCAACGGCCCGACCGTACACGACGAGGCGCAGATGCCGTTCGGCGGCACGAAGGCGAGCGGCTACGGCCGCTTCGGCAGCCGCGCATCGATCGCCGAATTCACCGAGCTGCGCTGGATCACCGTGCAGACCACGCCGCGTCACTACCCGGTATGAGCGACGCGACGATGAACGTATCGAAGCCTTCAAACGAGGTCGCGCGCGGCGCGGACGGTGTGCGCTATCGCGCGGCGGCGGTTGCGGACGGCGCGGCCGATATGCATCGCACCGAAGACGGCACGTGGCACCTGCGTGCGCGCGAACCGCTCGGTGCGTACCCGGCACGGTTGACCGACTGCCTCGTGAACGGCGCGCACGCGCACCCCGACCGCGTGCTGGCCGCGCGGCGCGGCGACGACGGCCGCTGGATCGAGATCACCTACGCGCAGATGCTCGAACGGGCGCGCGCGCTCGGGCAGGGCCTCGTCGATCTCGGCCTGTCGGCCGACCGCCCGCTCGCGGTGCTGTCCGGCAACGACCTCGAACACCTGCAACTGATGTTCGCGGCGATGCTGGCCGGCGTGCCGTACGCGCCGATCTCGCCCGCGTATTCGCTGGTATCGACCGACTACGGCAAGCTGCGCCACACGCTCGACGTGCTGCGGCCGGGCGCGGTGTTCGTCGCCGAACGCATGGCATTCTCGCGTGCACTCGACGCGGCACGGCCGGCCGACGCGACGCTGATCGTCGCACGCGATGCCGATGTCGATGCCGATGCACCGGGCGGTGCCGTGCCGCTGTCGCGCCTGCTGGCAACGGCGCCGCGCACGATCGACGCGATCCACGCGTCGGTCGGCCCCGATCATCTCGCGAAGATCCTGTTCACGTCCGGTTCGACGAAGCGGCCGAAGGCCGTGCCGACCACGCACCGGATGCTGTGCAGCAACCAGCAGATGCTGCGCCAGACGATGCCCGAGCTGACGCGCGAGCCGCCGGTGCTGGTCGACTGGCTGCCGTGGAATCACACGTTCGGCGGCAGCCACAACCTCGGCATCGCGCTGTACAACGGCGGCACGCTGTACATCGACGACGGCCGCCCGGTGCCCGGCCGCTTCGACGAAACCGTGCGCAACCTGCGCGAGATCGCGCCGACGATCTACTTCAACGTACCGAAAGGCTGGGAAGAACTGACCGCCGCGCTCGAACGCGATGCCGCGCTGCGCGACACGTTCTTCTCGCGCGTGAAACTGTACTTCTTCGGCGGTGCAGGGCTGTCGCAGGCCGCGTGGGACCGGCTCGACCGCGTGACCCACGCGCATTGCGGCGAGCGGATCCGGATCATGGCCGGGCTCGGCATGACCGAAACGTCGCCGTCGTGCCTGTTCACGACGGGGCCGCTGATGCGCTCCGGCTATATCGGCCTGCCCGCGCCCGGTTGCGACGTGAAGCTCGTGCCGTGCGGCGGCAAGCTCGAACTCCGCTTCAAGGGGCCGAACGTGATGCGCGGCTACTGGCATGCGGACGTTGATCCGCGCGATGTGTTCGACGAAGAAGGCTATTACCGCAGCGGCGATGCGGCGGTGTTCGCCGATCCCGAACGGCCGGAACTCGGGCTGCAGTTCGACGGGCGGCTGACCGAGGATTTCAAGCTGAGCAGCGGCACGTTCGTCAGCGTCGGGCCGTTGCGCGCGAACGCGGTATCGAGCGGCGCGCCGTACGTGCAGGACGTCGTCGTGACCGGCATCAACCGCGACGACATCGGCCTGCTCGTGTTTCCGCGCATCGATGCCTGCCGTACGCTCGCGGCGCTCGGCGCCGATGCATCCGTGGCCGACGTGCTGCGCGCGCCGGCCGTGCGCGCGGTGTTCGCGACATGGCTCGCGGCGCTGAACCGGCATGCGAGCGGCGGGTCGACGTTCGTCGCGCGCATCCGGTTGATGGACACGCCGCCGTCGCTCGATCTCGGCGAAGTGACCGACAAGGGTTCGCTGAACCAGGCGGCCGTGCAGCAGCATCGCGCGGCGACGATCGACGCACTGTACGACCCGGCACGCAGCGATCCGGACGTGATGCACGCGTAAGCATCAGCGCTTAGCCAGCTGGACACGCAGCAACCTGCCGGCGATGCGACCGGCGGGCTTTTTTACGGCCAGTGGATCAGGCTGCCTGATAACAAGGGTGGCCGTTCAACGGACCCATCGCGCGCCTGCCCGCCCCTGGCCGGCGGCGGCGCGCACAGCGAGCGGCCCTGCGAGGCACGCCGACGACGACACAACAAGGATTGGAGACAGAATGAACACCTACGTTGCCGAAAGACCGGCCGTCGCGACGACACTCGCGCTGTGTTTCGCGATCGCGCTGCTCGAAGGGCTCGACCTGCAGTCGGTCGGCGTCGCCGCGCCGCGCATGGCGCGCGAATTCGGGCTGACCGTGTCGCAGATGGGCATCGCGTTCAGCGCGGGCACGTTCGGGCTGCTGCCGGGCGCGATGCTCGGCGGGCGGCTCGCCGACCGGATCGGGCGCAAGCGCGTGCTGATCGCGTCGGTCGCGCTGTTCGGGCTGCTGTCGATCGCGACCGCACAGGTATCGAGCTTCGCGATGCTGGTCGTCGTGCGCGTGCTGACCGGCATCGGCCTCGGCGGCGCGATGCCGAACCTGATCGCGCTGTCGTCGGAAGCGGTCGAGCCGCGCTCGCGCAGCAGCGCGGTGGCCGCGATGTACTGCGGCATTCCATTCGGCGGCGTGATCGCGTCGCTGATCGGCGTGCTGCTCGCCGGCGATACCGAATGGCGGCACATCTTCTACGTCGGCGGCGCGGGGCCGCTGCTGTTGCTGCCGTTGCTGGCGATGCTGCTGCCGGAATCGCGCGCGTACCTCGACATCGCCGGCACGTCGGCCGCGCGCACCAGCGTCGCCCGCACGCTGTTCGGCGACGGCCGCACGGTATCGACGCTCGCGCTGTGGATCAGCTACTTCTGCACGCTGATCGTCCTGTACTTCCTGCTGAACTGGCTGCCGTCGCTGATGGCCGCGCGGGGGCTCGACCGCGAGCATGTCGGCCTCGTGCAGATCGCGTTCAACGTCGGCGGCGGGCTCGGCGCGCTCGGCATCGGCGCGGCGCTCGACCGGATGCGCGCGTCGCGCGTGGTCGGCGGCATGTACGTCGGGATCGTGCTGTCGCTCGCCGCGCTGGCGGCGGCGCCGGGCTTCGCGTCGCTCGCGGCGGCCGCGTTCGCGGCCGGGATGTTCGTGATCGGCGGGCAGTCGGTGCTGTATGCGCTCGCGGCGATCTACTACCCGACCGCGATGCGCGGCACGGGCGTCGGCGCGGCGGTGGCCGTCGGCCGGCTCGGTTCCGTCGTCGGGCCGCTCGCGGCCGCGACGCTGCTGGCCGCCGGCCGCAGCGCGCCGGTCGTGATCGGCGCGAGCATCCCCGTCACGCTCGTCGCGGCCGTCGCCGCGCTGCTGCTGATCCGCCGCCCGCAGGCGCGCGACTGATTTTCCCCGGTTTTTCAATGCGCGCCGTCAGAGCGCGCAATCACGCAAGGTCTGGAGACACTACGACATGAACAGGAACACCAGGAACGGCCTGCTGGCCGCCGGCGCGTGCTGCGCGCTCGCCGCACCGGTTGCGCACGCGCAGTCGAGCGTGACGCTGTACGGCATCATCGACACGGGCGTCGAGTTCGTGTCGCACGCGAACGCGGCCGGCGATCACGTGGTGCGCATGCCGGCCGTGACGGGCGAGCTGCCGTCGCGCTGGGGGCTGCGCGGCGCGGAGGATCTCGGCGGCGGGTATCAGGCCGTCTTCACGCTCGAAAGCGGCTTCAACGTGCGCGGCGGCGATCTCGGCCAGGGCGGCCGGCTGTTCGGTCGACAGGCGTTCGTTGGGCTGAAGGGCGGCTTCGGCACGCTCGCGTTCGGCCGCCAGTACACGATGACCTACCTTGCGCTACAGGGCGCGGACATCATCGGCCCCGACATCTACGGGCTCGGCTCGCTCGACGCGTATGTCCCGAACGGCCGCGCGGACAACGCGGTGACCTACATCGGCACCTATCGCGGCGTGACGCTCGGCGCGGCCTATTCGTTCGGCCGCGACGGCGCGGGGACCGGCAACTCGCCGGGGCAGGGCACGTGCGCGGGGCAGGTGCCGGGCAATACGGTCGAATGCCGCAACTGGTCGGCGATGCTCAAGTACGACAGCGCGTATTTCGGTGCGGCCGCATCGTACGAGGAACAGCGCGGCGGCACGGGTGCGGCCGCGAACTTCTTCGACGGCGTCGCGCCGGTGGCCTTCACGAGCAGCGCGGGCAAGGACGCGCGCGTCCACGTGAGCGCGTATGCGCAGGCGGCCGGTGCGCGGATCGGCGCGGGCTGGATCGGGCGGCGCGTGTCGACCGGTTCGCCGGCCGCGGCCGGCGCGCATTCCGACCTGTTCTTCGTCGGCGCGTCGTACGCGGTGAAGCCCGATTTCGTCGTCGACGGCGAAGGCTACCGGATCGTCAACAGTGCGCACGACACGCGCGCGACGATGGCGACGCTGCGCGCGACCTGCCTGCTGACGAAGCGCACGTCGGTCTACGCACAGTCTTCCTATCTGTGGAACAGCGCACACGCGCGCTACGCGGTCAGCGGCGGCGGGGCCGGCACGACGCCGGGCGAGGGGATGGGCCAGCTCGGTGCGATGGTCGGCATCAAGCACATGTTCTGATCCGGCAGTTCGACGAACGGGAGTTATCTTGAACAGACAATCTGCATTCCTCTTCATTGCGCCGCTGTCCGCGATGATGCTCGCCGGTTGCGGCGGCGACGATCCGGTCAGTTCCGCGCCCACGCACCTGAGCACCGCGACACCGGCCGCGATGGCGCAGACCTGCGACGCGCTCGCCGCGAAGCTCGCGTACGCGAGCACGTCGTTCACGTCGGTGACGACGGCCGCCGCCGGCGCGCTGACGGTGGCCGGCAAGCCGATCGCCGAGCACTGCGTGATCGAAGGAAAGATGAACGCGCGCGTGAGCGCGGTGGATGGCAAGACTTACGCGATCGGCTTCGAGATGCGTTTGCCGAAAGCGTGGAACGGCCGCTTCTTCTACCAGGCGAACGGCGGGCTCGACGGCAACGTGCTGGCCGCGACCGGCGAGGTGGGCGGCGGCGGGCCGCTGACCAATGCGCTGAACCAGGGCTTTGCGGTGATCAGCTCGGATTCCGGGCACAGCGCCGCGCAGAACCCGCTGTTCGGCATCGATCCGCAGGCGCGGATCGACTACGGCTACGGTGCGGTCGATGCGCTGACGCCGATGGCGAAGCAGGTGATCCGGCTCGCGTACGGCAAGACGCCCGACCGCAGCTATTTCGGCGGCTGCTCGAACGGCGGCCGTCACGCGATGGTCACGGCGGTGCGCAACCCGGCCGACTACGACGGCATCATCGTCGGCGATCCGGGCTTCCATCTGCCGAAGGCGGCGATCGGCGAGATGTACGGCGCGCAGCAGTTCGCGAAGATCGCGTCGGCGACGGGCACGAACGGGCTGCCGGATATCCGCAGCGGCTTCACCGACGCGGAGCGGCAGTTCGTCGGCGCGAAGATCCTCGACAAATGCGATGCACTCGACGGCGCGGCCGACGGAATGGTGCAGGACGTCGCCGCGTGCCAGGCGCACTTCAGCGTCGATGCCGATATCCCGACCTGCGCGAACGGCGCGCGTACGGGTGCCTGCCTGACGCCCGCGCAGAAGACTGCAGTGGAGAACGTGTTCGCCGGTGCGCGCAACAGCGCGGGCACGGCGCTGTACGCGAGCTTTCCGTACGATCCGGGCATGGCCGGCAGCGGCTGGGCCGCATGGAAGCAGTCGAATTCGATCACGCTCGATCCGGCCGCGATGGCGTTCACGTTCATGACGCCGCCGAAAACCGCCGCGACGCTCGCGAACCTGCCCGGTTTCGCACTCGGCTTCGACATGGACAACGACGCGCCGGCGATCTTCGCGACGAACGGCGTGTACACGCAATCCGCGTGGACGTTCATGACGCCGCCCGACGAGACGAACCTGGCCGCGCTGAAGTCGCGCGGCGCGAAGCTGATCGCGTATCACGGCACGGGCGACCCGGTGTTCTCGTTCAACGATACGCGCGACTGGTACGCGAACGTCGCGCAGGCGAACGGCGGCGATGCGTCCGATTTCGCGCGCTTCTATCCGGTGCCGGGGATGAACCATTGCTCGGGCGGGCCGGCGACCGACCAGTTCGACATGCTGACGCCGCTCGTCGCGTGGGTCGAGCAGGGGCAGGCGCCTGCGGCGATTGTCGCTGCCGCACGCGACACGACGAACGCGGTGCCGAGCGCCGATGTGCCCGCATCGTGGGGCGCGGGACGCACGCGGCCGCTGTGCCCGTATCCGCAGGTCGCGCGCTACAACGGCTCGGGCGACGTGAATTCGGCCGCGAGCTTCAGCTGTCGTTGACGTAGCCGTCGATGGGAAGCGGCCGGCGCGAGCAGTGACGCGCCGGCCGTTTCATTCCTGCAAGCGGGCGCTCACTTACTCGCCGGGATCGACCGGCACGTCGAGCCCGACCTTCACGCGGCTCATGCTCACCAGCGTCTTGAACCGCTTCACGTTGTTGTTCGCGAAGAACAGCTCGCGCGTGAGCGCGTTGTACTGATCCATGTTGCGCACCGCGAGGATCAGCACGAAATCCCATTCCCCCGTCACGTAGTAGCACTGCTGGATCTGCGGGCAGCGCTCGAACGCGCGTTTCATCGCGTCGAGCTGGTCGATCTGCTCGCTTTCCACCTCGACGTTCACGACGATCGTCAGCGGATGATCGACCTTGTCCGGTGCGATCACGGCCGTGTAGCGCTCGATCACGCCGTCTTCCGCGAGACGGCGCAGCCGCCGGTTCACGGCGGCCGTCGACAGGTTGACGCGCGCGCCGAGCTCGGCCTGCGGCGTTTGCGCGTCGCGCTGGAGTTCCATCAGCAGCTTGCGGTCGAACGCATCGAGTGGGGTCGTCATGATGGCGCGTGGAACCTCGAAAGAATGAGAAATTGTTGCGTTGGAGCCGTCGATTTGGCGATTTTATTGACCGGCGTGCGCAATATTATTTTTCCATCCGACGGCGAGCGCAACTGGCGCTTGCCCGATCCGACCCACCCGATAGGCCGCGCGCGCGGTCCTGCTCAGGAGCCTTCCGCCATGCTGATCGCCAACCCGCGCGCGTCGCGCACCGCCTACCCGAACGCGCTGCGTCGCGTGATGAACATCGCGTCGGCCGACGAAAGCGGCGCCTGGCTCGCGCACTGGCCGCTCGTCGGCAACGCGCGCACGCCGCTGCGCGCGCTGCCCGATCTCGCCGCGCGGCTCGGCGTCGCGCGCGTCAGCGTGAAGGATGAATCGTGCCGCTCGCCGCTCGGCAGCTTCAAGGCGCTTGGCGCGCCGATCGCGCTGGTGCGGCTCGTGAAGCGGCTGCGCCGCACGCAGGATCTCGATCCGCAAGGGCTCGTCACCGGCGCCTACGCGGCGGAGCTGGCCGACCTGACGGTGATCAGTGCGACCGACGGCAACCATGGCCGCGCGCTGGCCGCCGCCGCGCGCGCGATCGGCTGCGGGTGCGTGATCGTGCTGCACGCGAACGTCGACGCCGAGCGCGACCGCGCGATCTCGGCCTACGGCGCGCGGATCGTGCGCATCGCGGGGAACTACGACGAATCGGTCGTGTGCGCGGCGCAGCTCGCGCAGGCGAACGGCTGGTATGTCGTGTCGGATACGTCGTACGACGGCTACGAAGCGATCCCGCGCGACGTGATGCAGGGTTACGGCGTGATCGCCGCCGAAGCGGCCGCGCAGGCGGCGCAGGAAGACGGGCGGCCGTTCACGCACGTGTTCCTGCAGGGCGGCGTCGGCGGCCTCGCCGCGGGCGTCGCGAGTTATCTTTGGGAGCGCGACGGCGTGCAGCGGCCGCGCTTCGTCGTCGTCGAGCCGCGCCAGGCCGATTGCCTGTACCAGAGCGCGCTGGCCGGCCGCGCGACGAAGGCGACCGGCAGCGTCGATTCGGTGATGGCCGGGCTCGCGTGCGGCGAGGCGTCGCCGCTCGCGTGGGACTTCCTCGAGATGTGCATCGACCACTTCATGCTGATCGACGACGAAGACGCGGTGCAGGCGATGCGCGGCCTCGCGGCCGGCAGCGCACGCGACGTGCCGCTCGTCGCCGGCGAATCGGGCGCGGCCGGCGTGGCGGGCCTGGAGGTATTGATGCGCGACCCGGCGCTCGCGCGGCAGGTCGGGCTCGATGCGAACGCGCGCGTGCTGGCGATCAATACGGAAGGTGCGACGGCGCCGTCCGTGTACCGCAACTGCGTCGGCGAGACGGCCGACGCCGTGCTCGCGCGGCAGCGCGACTGGCTGAACCGCGCGGCGGTGGCGGCCTGAACGACATGACGACCGACGAGGCGAACGCAATGGACGCAATCGAAGAAAGCACGCTGCAGGGCCAGCTGAAGACCTGGCGCCGCCATCTGCACCAGTGCCCGGAAACGGGTTTCGAGGAAGTGAACACGTCGGACTACGTCGCGCGCATCCTGACGACGCTCGGGCTCGACGTGCATCGCGGGATCGGCGGCACGGGGCTCGTCGCGAACCTGACGGCCGGCACCGGCCGCCGCGCGATCGGCATCCGCGCGGACATGGACGCGCTGAACATCGCCGAGCACGCGCCGGGCCGCGAACACGCGTCGCGCACGCCCGGCAAGATGCATGCGTGCGGGCACGACGGCCACATGTCGATGGTGCTCGGCGCCGCGCAGCTGCTGGCCGAGCGCAAGGATTTCGACGGCACGGTGCGCTTCATTTTCCAGCCGGCGGAAGAGCACGGCCGCGGCGCGAAGGCGATGATGGCCGACGGATTGTTCGAGCGCTTCCCGGTCGACGCGATCTTCGGCGCGCACAACATGCCCGGCATGCGCGCAGGCACGTTTTCGACGCGCGCCGGCGGCATCATGGCGAGCGAAGACAATTTCGTGATCCGGATCGACGGGCGCGGCACGCACGCGGCGCGCCCGCACATGGGCATCGATCCGATCGTGATCGGCTCGCAGATCGTGCTCGCGCTGCAGACGATCGTGTCGCGCAATCTCGATCCGGGCCAGCAGGCGGTGATCTCGTGCACCGAGTTCCTCACCGACGGGCTGCGCAACGTGCTGCCGTCGACGGTGACGATCAAGGGCGACACGCGCAGCTATTCGCGCGACGTGCAGGCGCTGCTGGAAACGCGGATGCGCGAGATCAGCGAAGGGATCTGCCGTACGCACGGCGCGACCTGCACGTTCGCGTACACGCACGAGTTCGCGCCGACGGTGAATTCTCCGGAATGGGTCGACACGGCCGTGCAGGCCGCCGCGCAGATTGCGGGTGCCGACGCGGTGAACGCCGACGTGCAGCCGATGATGATCTCGGAGGATTTCGGCGCGTTCCTGCAGGCGGTGCCCGGCAATTTCGTGTTCATCGGCAACGGCGAAGCGGCCGGCCACGGCGGCGTGCCGCTGCACAACGCGACCTACGATTTCAACGACGCGATCCTGCCGGTCGGCGCGCGGTATTTCGCGGAAGTGGCGCGGCGCGCGTTGCGGGCCGCATAGCGGGGCGTCAGTCAGCCTTCACGCTTCACGCGCCGGCCGACCGCTGTTCCGGCGCGTCGGCCGTGCCCGTGCGATCGAGGATCGCCAGCACCTCGCGCGCGGTGTTCTCCGAATGGCTGCGCAGCACCTGCGGCAGCACCGCGTGGTCGGGGTCGGCGAGCGCGGCCATGATGTCGTCGTGCTCGTGCAGCGACTCGGCCCAGCGCAGCGTGTCGGTGTTCGCCGCGCCGCGCGCGCGGTGCACCTTCGACATCAGCGACGCATAGATGCCCGACAGCACGGGGTTGCCGGCCGCGTCGACGATCATCTGGTGAATCTGCTGGTTCAGCCGGAAATACTCGACGCGCTTGCCGGCTTCATGACACTCGACCATCTTCCGGTGCTTCGCCTGCAGCGCGGCGAGCGTCGACGCACCGATCCGCTTGCGCAGCAGCTCGCCCGCCATCGCCTCCAGCCCGTGCAGCAGCTCGAACGTCGCGACCAGGTCGTCGAGGTCGATCGACGCGACGCGATAGCCGATGTACTGGCGATGCGTGACGGCGCCTTCCGCGACGAGCACCTTCAACGCTTCGCGCAGCGGCGTTTTCGACACGTCGAACGCGAGGCTGAGTTCCTTTTCGTCGATCCGCGCGCCGGGCGGCAATTCGCCCTCGTCGATCATCACGCGCAGGCGCGCGGCGATCTCCGCGGCCATGCCGCGCGTGCGCAGAAGCAGGGGATTGCGGGGTGTCTGGCTCATGATGGTGCGAGCTTATCACGATATCGGGGCTTACCCTGCACCAAGATTGTGATATAAGAATCTCAATCAAACCAAGTGTTTACGCTAACGGTAATTATAAATTTCTAATCCTATACTCGGCTCCACGTTGCGCGACGTCCTGACCATCCTCGTTCACTCCTGGAGTCCGTCCATGTCTTCAACCTCCGGTGTCGCCGCCCTGACGGTCGGCAAATCCGCTGTTCGCTGGAAGATATTCGTCGTCATGCTGAGCCTCATCGCGATCAACTACGTCGATCGCGCGTCGCTGTCCGTCGCCATGCCTTACATCTCGCAGGAGTTCAATATCGGACCCGCGATGGAGGGTCTGATCCTCAGTTCGTTCTTCTGGACCTATGCGGTGATGCAGATCCCGGGCGGGATGCTGGCCGACCGGTTCAAGCCGCGCATCGTGATCGCGACGGCGACCGTGTTCTGGGGCTTCTTCCAGGCGATCGCCGCGCTGTGCACGAACGCGCCGTCGCTGCTGCTCACGCGCCTCGGCCTCGGCGCGGCCGAAGCGCCGATCTACCCGGCCGGCGGCAAGCTCAACGCGATCTGGATGACGCAGACCGAGCGCGGCCGCGGCGCCACGCTGCTCGACGGCGGCGCGCCGCTCGGCGCCGCGCTGGGCGCGGTGCTGATCGCCGGCCTGATCGCGGTGCTCGGCTCGTGGCGGCTCGCATTCGCGGTGGCGGGCGTCGGCACCGTGCTGGCCGGGCTGCTCGCGTGGCACTACATCCGCAACTCGCCGCGCGAGCATGCGGGCGTCAACGATCTCGAAGCCGAATACATCGAGGCGTCGCATGCGAGCGACCTCGCGGCCGAGCCGGCCGGCGCGTCGGGCCGTTCGCGCGACTTCTTCAAGTACCGCTCGGTGTGGTGCATGTTCTTCGGCTGGATGTGCTTCAACAGCGTGTTCTACGGGCTGCTCACGTGGATGCCGAACTACCTGCACAAGGTGCACGGCTTCGACATCAAGCAGATGGGCGGCTCGACCTTCATCATCTTTTTCAGCGGCTTCGTCGGCGAACTGCTCGGCGGCTGGATCGCCGACAAGTGGAAGGCCGCGGGCGGCCGCCCGAACGTCGTGATGCGCACGCTGTTCGGCATCGCCGCGGTGATCGCCACGGTGTCGATCTTCTCGGTCGCGTATGTGAAGGACCCGCTCGTGTGCGTCGCGCTGCTGTCGTCGACGCTGTTCTTCCTGCGCTGGTGCGGGCTGTACTGGTGCATCCCGTCGTCGCTCGGCACGCGCAACAAGATCGGCTTCCTCGGCGGCCTGATGAACCTCGGCGGCAACATCGGCGGCGTCACAGTGCCGATCGTCGTCGGCGCGATCGTGCAGTTCACCGGTTCCTATTTCCTTGCGCTGATGGTGTTCGCGGCGGCCGGCGTCGGCCTGCTCGTGTGCTCCAGCGCGATCGACTACGAAAACAAGCTCCCCGTCTGACCGACCCCTTTCCCTGCATTGACTGCTTTCACTGGTAGAGAGACATCATCATGAAAAAACGTACGCTGCTCGGCATGCTCACCCCGTCCTCCAACACGTCGCTCGAACCGCTGACGAGCGCGATGGTCGCCGGCCTGCCGGGTGTGTCCGCGCACTTCGCGCGCTTTCCGGTCACCGAGATCTCGCTGACGGGCCAGGCGCTCGGCCAGTTCGACGACGACAAGATCATCCAGGCCGCGATGCTGCTCGCCGACGCGAAGGTCGACGTGATCGCGTGGAACGGCACGTCGTCGGGCTGGCTCGGCTTCGAGGCCGACGAGCGGCTGTGCGAGCGGATCACCGCGGCGACCGGCATTCCGGCCACCACGTCGGTGCTCGCGCTCAACGAGATCCTGAAGAAGACGAACGCGCACGAATTCGGCCTCGTCACGCCGTATCTCGACGACGTGCAGACGAAGATCGTCGACAACTATCGCCGTTCCGGGCTGAACTGCATCGCCGAGCGCCACCTGAACCTGAAGGTCAATTTCTCGTTCTCCGAAGTGACGGGCGACCAGATCGGCGAGATGGTGCGCGAAGTGGCGAAGGCCGGCCCGCGCGCGATCTCGGTCTTCTGCACGAACCTGAACGCCGCGCACCTGGTGCCGGCGCTCGAGGAGGAAACGGGCATCCCGATCTACGACACGATCTCGACCGTCGTGTGGAAGTCGCTGCAGCTCGCCGACTACGACACGCGGCAGGTGAAGGGCTGGGGCCGTCTCTTCAGCGAAGTGATCTGAGGCGCGCGCCATGTCGAACGATCTCGATTTCGTGATCCGTCATGCCGACGTCGTGACGGCGGCGGACCGGTTCTCGTGCGACATCGGCATCCGCGCGGGGCGCGTGGCCATGCTCGGCCACGGGCTGCCGCGCGCGCCGCGCGAGCTCGATGCGAGCGGGATGCTCGTGATGCCGGGCGGTGTCGATGCGCACTGCCACCTCGACCAGCCGATGCCCGACGGGCTGCGGATGGCCGACGATTTCCTGTCCGGCACGCGCTCGGCGCTGTGCGGCGGCACGACGACGGTGATCCCGTTCGCCGCGCAGGCGAAGGGGCAGTCGCTGCAGGCGGCCGTCGACGACTATCACCGGCGCGCCGAAGGGCGCGCGCTGGTCGACTACGGCTTCCACCTGATCGTCGCCGATCCGACGCCGCACGTGCTGGCCGAGGAGCTGCCGCGGCTGATCGCGAACGGCTACACGTCGTTCAAGGTGTACATGACCTACGACGACCTGAAGCTGAACGACCGCCAGATGCTCGACGTGCTGTCGGTCGCGCGGGAGCACGGCGCGCTCGTGATGGTGCATGCGGAGAATTCGGACTGCATCGGCTGGCTCACCGAGCGGCTGCTCGGCGACGGCCACGTCGCGCCGCGTTTCCATGCGCATGCGCGGCCGGCCGTGGTCGAACGCGAAGCGACGCACCGCGCGATCGCGTTCGCGGAACTCGTCGACGTACCGATCCTGATCGTGCACGTGTCGGGCGCCGAGGCGATCGAGCAGATCCGCTGGGGGCAGTCGCGCGGGTTGCCGATCCTCGCCGAGACGTGCCCGCAATACCTGTACCTGACGGCCGCCGATCTCGGCCATGACGATCACGGCTACGAAGGCGCAAAGTGCGTATGCAGCCCGCCGCCGCGCGATCCGGCGAACCAGCAGGCCGTGTGGAAGGCGCTGAAGCAGGGCGTATTCTCGGTGTTCTCGTCCGACCACGCGCCGTTCAACTACGACGATCCGTGCGGCAAGCATCCGGGCGGGCAGGCCGTCTCGTTCGACCATATCCCGAACGGGATTCCGGGGCTCGAGACGCGGCTGCCGCTGCTGTTCGACGGCGTGCGCCACGGGAAGCTGTCGCTGCACCAGTTCGTCGAGCTGACGTCGCTGCGGCCCGCGAAGCTGTACGGGCTGTATCCGCGCAAGGGGACGATCGCGGTCGGCGCCGATGCGGACATCGTCGTGTGGGATCCGGACAAGCGCGTGCGGATCGCGAATGCGTCGCTGCATCATGCGGTCGACTACACGCCGTACGAAGGGATCGAGGTGACGGGCTGGCCGCGCCATTGCCTGTCGCGCGGCGAATTGCTCGTCGAGGACGGCCGGCTGCTCGCGGCCGAGCCCGGGCGCGGGCAGTTCGTGCCGGCCGGCAAGCCGTGCGTCGATTGAAGTGAAGGCCCGCGCGATGTCGCGGGCGCAGGTTTCAACAGGAGCAACGATGAGCGTTTCTCACGCAATGCGCGGTATCGCGGCAGCAGCCGTCGTCGCCGGTTCGTGCGGCGGCCCGGCGCTGGCCGCAGGCGGCGCGCCGCAGGACATGCCGAGCGTCGTGCCCGAAGCGGCCGGCGTCGATTCGGCGCCGCTCGTGCGGCTGTCGGCCTGGCTGCGTCACGACCGGATGGACGTGCGCAGCCTCGTCGTCGTGAAGGACGGCAAGATCGTGTTCGAGCGCTACGGCGACGGCCTCACGCGCGACCACAACTACGAGCTGTATTCGGTGACGAAGACGATTACCGCGCTGCTCGCCGGCATGCTCGATGGCGAAGGCAAGCTCGGCCCGTCGACGAAGGTCGCGCCGCTGATCGCGGCCGCGCGGCCCGATCTCGCGAGCGAACTCGCGGACAAGCAGGACATCGAGCTGCGGCACCTGATGTCGATGTCGAGCGGGCTGCGCTACACGACGCGCGAAGGCACCGATCCGCTGTACTACGAAGCACCCGACCGGCTGAAAGTCGCGGTGACGAGCCGCGCGGCGCAGCCGCCCGGCACGCAGTTCGACTACATCGACGTGAACCCGGTGCTGGTCGGCACGGCCGTGTCGATCGCCGCGCGCGAACGCGAGGACGAATTCGCGCGCAAGCGGCTGTTCGAGCCGCTCGGCTTCGCGCACTACCGCTGGAGCGGGGCGGACGGCACGGGCGCGGTGGCCGGCGGCTGGGGCTTGCGGCTGCGCGCGGTCGACATGGCGAAGATCGGCATGCTGCTGCTCGACCACGGCCAGTGGAACGGCAAGCAGGTCGTGCCGGCCGGCTGGGTCCGGCAGATGACGACCCCGTCGCCGGCCGCGGACGACTACGGTTACTACTGCTGGATTCATCACGTGGTCGAGCACGGTACGCCCGAATTCGGCGCGATGGGTTTCAAGGGGCAGTTCATCACGGTGCTGCCTGAGCAGCGCGCGGTGGTCGTGATGACGAGCCTGCTGCCGACCGACGGCGGGCTGCGCGACGCGACCTACCTGAACCTGTATCGCCGGATGGTGAGCGACTACATCCTGCCGGCGCTGACGCCGGCGCAGCCGCCGGTCGAGCGTGCGGAGACGACGCAGGCGCTGCGCGACGAACTGGCGCGCAGCCGCGAGACGAAGGGCGTGCCCGGTACGGCCGCCGCGTTCAACGATGCGCCGGAGATTTGATGAGGATGACGAATATAAGCGCCAATCCGGCCGGACGGCCCGACGCACGGCGGCCCGCATCGCGCGCCGTGCCTTTCGTGCGCCGGCTGCTCGCGCGGCTGGCGACGCTGCTGATCGGCAGCGGTGCGCTCGCGCCGGTGCCGACGATGTCGGCGGCACACGCGGCCGATGCCTTGCCGCCGCTGCATGAAACGGGCGTCGAAGCCGCCGTGCCGGAGGACGTCGGCGTCGATTCGCGCAAGCTTGTCGAGCTGTCGCGCTGGATTCGCGAGCAGAAGCTCGACGTGTACAGCCTGCTCGTCGTGAAGGACGGCAAGCTGATTTTCGAGCGCTACGGCGCGAAAGCGTCGCGCGATGCGACCTACGAGCTGTACTCGGTGACGAAGGCCGTGACGTCGCTCGTCGCGGGCATCCTCGTCGAGCGGCGCGCCGTGCAGCTCGACGACCCGGTGGCCGCGCGGCTCGCCGCATGGCGTCCCGACCTGGCCGGCGCGCTCGCGGACAAGCGCGATATCGCGTTGAAACACGTGCTGTCGATGTCGAGCGGCCTGCACTACGACTTCAGCCCGAAGGACGATCCGATCTACTACACGGCGCCCGACCGGCTGAAGCTTGCCGCGTCGGCCGCGCCGAAGGTCGCGCCCGGCACCGCGTTCGAGTACACCGACGTGAACCCGATCCTCGCGGCGGCGATGTTGAGCGCGGCCGCCGGCGAGCCGGTCGAGCGCTATGCGCAGACACACCTGTTCGGCCCGCTCGACATGAAGCGTGCGGCATGGGAGCGCGCGGACCAGACAGGGCTCGTGTCGGCCGGCTGGGGCCTGCGGCTGCGCGCGGTCGACATGGCGAAGATCGGCATGCTCGTGCTCGACGGCGGCCGCTGGCAAGGGCGGCAGGTCGTTCCCCGGCAGTGGATCGCGGAAATGACGACGCCGCGCGTGTCGCCGCACTTCGGCTATTACTGGTGGATCAACAACATCGTCGACAGCGAGCCCGAATTCGACGCGATGGGCTTCAAGGGGCAATTCATCGCGGTGCTGCCGAAGCGCAATGCAGTGGTCGTGATGACGGGCGTGCTGCCGGTGGACGGCGGGTTGCGCGACGCGGAGAACGTGAAGCTGTTCCGCCGGATGGTGAACGGCTACATCCTGCCGGCGCTCGATGGCGGGGCTGCTTCCGCGCAGGGTTCAGGCGGCGATGCCCGTGCGGCGCTCGCGCGCGAGCTCGAGCTGAGCGCCCATGCCGAAGGCGTGCCCGGCACGCAGGTCGATCCGACGGATCTGCCGAAGTAGGTTGCGTGCATGCGCCCGGTTCGCGTCGATGCGCGAGCCGGGCGCGCATCACGTCACACCAGTTCGCCGAGGCACGCGTCGAACTGCGCGACGAGCCGGTCGACATCGTCGGCCGTCGTCTGCGGGCACACGAGCATCATGTTGTGGAACGGCGTGATCAGCACGCCGCGATTCAGCAGGTACAGGTGCACGATGTGTTCGAGTTCGCTGTCGAGCTGCGCGCCGGCGAGCGTGCCGTTGCGCGGCGGCACGGGCGTGAACTGGAACTCGGTGCGCGCGCCGATGCGCGTCACGCACCACGGCAGCCCGTGCTTCGCGATCGCCTGTTCGAGGCCCGTCGCCAGCCGCGTGGCGAGGGCGAACATGTGCGCATACGCGGCGTCGGTCGCGACTTCGGCCAATGTCGCGCGCATCGCATGCATCGCGAGCATGTTCGCGGTGAGCGTCGTGCCGATCCCCGAATGGCCGGGCGGCGCGTTCAGCTTCGCCTGCTTCGCGCGTTCCGCGAATTCGGCGCTGAACCCGTACACCGCGCACGGCACGCCGCCTGCGATCGGCTTGCCGACCACCAGCATGTCCGGTTCGAGATCGTGCGCGACGGCGTAGCCGCCGGGGCCGCTGCTGATCGTGTGCGTCTCGTCGATCACGAGCAGCGTGCCGTAGCGGCGCGTCAGTTCGCGCGCGGCCTCCCAGAAGCCCGGGTCGGGCAGCACCATCCCGATGTTCGTCATCGCGGGCTCGGCGAGCACGCACGCGACATCGCCATCCTTCAGCGCGGCTTCGAGCGCGGCCAGGTCGTTGAATTCGACGACACGCGTGTTCGCGAGCAGGTCGTAGGACTGGCCGAGCAGGCTGTCGCGCTGCACCGGCCGGCCGTCGACGAGATCGACGAACACGTCGTCGACCGTGCCGTGATAGCAGCCGTTGAACACGACGATCGTGTTGCGGCCGGTCGCCGCGCGCGCCCAGCGCAGCACGAAGCGGTTCGCGTCGCTCGCGCTCAACGCGAACTGCCACACCGGCAGCTTGAAGCGGCGCGCGAGCTCGCGCGATACCCACGCGGCATCTTCGCTCGGCAGCATCGTCGTGTAGCCGCGCGTGGCCTGTTCGACGAGCGCGCGGGCGACCGGTTCGGGCGCATGGCCGAACATCGCGCCCGTATCGCCGAGGCAGAAATCGACGTAGCGATGGCCGTCGACGTCGATGAACGTCGCGCCGCGTGCTTCCTTCACAACCAGCGAGAACGGTGTCGACCAGTCCTGCATCCAGTGCAACGGCACGCCGAACAGCAAGTGCTCGGACGCTTCCGCGGACAGCGCGCGGGAGACCGGCATGGCTTCGGTGAATGCTTGGCGCTCGCGATCGAACAGCGCGCGGGCGCGGATGAGGTCGACTCCGTGGCGGGAAGGCAAAGGCAGCTCCTGGGCTGTGACGAAGGGGAAACGATAGCGCGGGCGGCAGGGGGCTGAACAGACGCGGAATTACCGAGGCGGGTTGACGGAGGAATTCGCGGGCGTGTCCTATTTGATTTCAAGATGGCACGGGTGAATGGAAGCCGCACCGAACCGTGAAGGTTTCCATGGATGTTTAACGGTCCTTGCGCGACCTATCGTTGTTGCATGCCGCGGCGCGACGGGTTCGCGCGCGCCGGCCGGTATTGGCCGGCGCGCGAATCCGGTACGTGCTTGCGATCGACGTCGGCCGACTCGATCGCGCGCGCACGCGGCTGGGTGCATCGAATGCCACGGGGATGTTGCCGGCTAATTTCGGGATAATTGCATCCCGGATTTTCCGGCGATGGAAGGCGCGGGCGCCCGAATTCCAACCCTCCAGCATGCGGGACTACACAATGACAATCCGAACCCATCTCGCCGCACTCGTCGCCAGCAGTGCATTGACCGGCCTCGCGCACGCGGGCCCGACGTCGCCGCAAGCGGTCGTCAAGACAATCACGCTGGTCGCGCATATCGGCGACAGCCTGTTCGCGTCGAAGCCGGACAACACCGCGTACGACGTGGTCGAGCTGACCGCGACGGACGGCACGCGGCAGACGTTCGCGACGACGGTGCCGATCCGCGTGCGTACGACGGATCCCGATATCCACGTCACGTTGCTGCAGCCGCTGCGGCTGTCGAACGGCCGCGACGACATGGTCAACGCGAAGGTCGTGCTGATGACGGGCGGCGCAGCCAATGCGGACATCGCGCCCGGTGCCGCCCGCGCGATCACGCTGGCGAGCCGAGCACACGATGGATTCGACGGCTACGACGAAACCCGCAACGTGAAGGTCAGCGCGCAAGTGCCGGCCGCCGGTGACGCGGCGTCGCCGAACGGGCGTTATCACGGCGACCTCGTGCTGGTGTTCGAGCCTGCCGCCTCGGCGGGGCGCGAGCCGGCGACGGGGGCCGTCGCGGCGGCTGGCGAGTAGGACATCGCCCCGGCGGACAACTTCCGCCGGGGACTTTCAGTTAAAGTTTTTGCGCATAAACATACGACAACTTATCTCTAAGGATGCGCTTTCTAATGTGAGTATGCGCACACATTCATGGCATCAAGTCAGTGAGAACAGGGTAAACGACAAATACGTGTGTCGCTTCGATCGCGTCTAGACTGCGCGATGTAGTACGACGACGTATGAATCGAGATCCGCCAACCGGCGTATCGATACCCCCTACACTGAAGGAGTGCCCATGGCCGCCCACCGCCGCCGTCCGTCTTCGTCTGCCCTGCCGCCCCCGTCGAAGCGGGTGTCGCGCCGCGCCTTCATCGGCTGGACCGGCGCATTCGCCGGCGGTGCGATGCTCGGCGGACCGTTCGCCGCGACCCGGGCACTGGCGGGAGGCCCCATGTCCAATGCATCGGCGGTCGATCTCGTGTGGGGCGAGCATGGCGCGGCGGCGCGCATCGCCGCATCGCTCGCGCATGTGTCGCGGCTCGCACGGCGCGAGCGCGACTTCGACGTGACGCACTTCGGCGCGCGCCCGTGCGCGACGGCCGCGCAGACGTCGCCGTACCCGGCGGCGAAATCGCCGGTGAGCCCCGGTTCCGAACTGACGACCGCACCCGGCGCGTTCGACTCGCGGCCGGCGTTCCTCGCGGCGATCGACGCGTGCGTGCGCGCAGGCGGCGGCCGGGTCGTCGTGCCGTCCGGCACCTGGTACTGCGCGGGGCCGATCGTGCTGCAGAGCCACGTCACGTTCCACCTGAGCGCGAACTGCACGATCTACTTCAGCCCGAACCCGGCCGACTACGCGAAGGACGGCCCGGTTGATTGCGGCGCGAACGGCCGGCTGTACTACAGCCGCTGGCAGGCGAACGATTGCCTGAACTACGGCGCGCCCGTCTACGCGCGCAACGCGACGAACATCGCGCTGACGGGCGAAGGCCCGACGTCGGTGCTCAACGGGCAGGCGATGACGCCGTTCGCCGGCAGCGGCGCCAGCAGCGTCTGCTGGTGGACCTACAAGGGCTCGTCGGGCGCGTACGGCGCGAGCGCGTCGGTACCGAGCCAGGCATACCTGAATCCGGGCAACGTCGACCTGCGGATCGTCGCACCGGCGATTCCCGACGCGCTCTATGCGCTGCTGACGTCGCCGGTCACGCCGTGGCAGCAGGACCAGAACTACCTGCCCGCGCTGTCCGAGGCCGGCGTGCCGGTCGAGAAACGCATCTTCGGCCTCGGCCACTACCTGCGGCCGTGCATGGTCGAATTCATCGGCTGCACGAACGTGCTGATGGCGAACTACCAGACGCAGAACACGCCGTTCTGGCAGCACCATCCGACCGCGAGCCGCAACGTCGTGATTCGCGGCGTGACGACCAACAGCATCGGCCCGAACAACGACGGCTTCGATCCGGACGCCTGCATCGACGTGCTGTGCGAGGACTGCACGTTCAACACCGGCGACGACTGCATCGCGATCAAGTCGGGCAAGGACCGCGACACCGAATACGGCCCCGCCAAGCGGCACCTGATCCGCAACTGCACGATGAACAGCGGGCACGGCGGCATCACGCTCGGCAGCGAGATGGGCGGCGGCGTCGAGCAGATCTATGCGACGAACCTGTCGATGCTGAACGCGAACTGGCAGACCAACCCGCTGAACATCGCGATTCGCGTGAAGACCAACATGAACCGCGGCGGCTACGTGAAGGATTTCCACGTGAAGGGCGTCACGCTGCCGAACGGCGTGACGCTGAAGGGCGGCGGCTACGGCAGCGCGCTGCTCGCGGGCAGCCCGGTCAACGCGAGCGTGCCGCTCGGCGTCGTGACGCCGTCGGCCGGCAATCCGTCGGCGGCACAGGGCGGCATCGTCACGTTCGACTGCGACTACCAGCCCGCGAACGATGCGGTGCGCACGCGTCCGCCGGTCGTGCAGAACGTGACGATCTCGGACGTGAAGGCGAGCAACGTGACGCTGAACGGCGTGACCGCGTCGTGCTTCCAGGCGATCGTCGCGCAGGGGCCCGTCGCGTTCGACTACAACGGCACGCCACCCGCGCCTGCCGTGCAGCCGATCTCCGGCGTGACGATCAGCAACTGCGATTTCGGCACGCCGGTCGCGTCAGGCACGCCGACGGTCACGTCGCCGGGGCCGATCTATGCGTTCAACGTGAGCGCGATGACGCTGACGAACGTGACGATCGCCGGGCAGGTGGTCAACACGACGATCACCGACAAGCGGTGACGCAATGAGGTGACGGAGGAGGGGCGTTCGCGTGCGGAGCGGTCGGCCGATGCACGCGAACGCGATCGCGTTATGCCAGCGTCTTCACCATGTAGTGCTCGTCGTAGAACTTGCCATCGACGAACATCGAGCGCGGCTCGGTGCCGAACCGCACGAACCCTTGCGACGCATACAGCCGCTCCGCGGTGCTGTTGACCTCGTTCACGCACAGCATCAGTTGCTTGCATGCCCACGCCTGCGCGGCGTGCGCGGTCGCGCTTTCGAGCAGCGCCTGCGCGATGCCCTGCCCGCGATACGCGGGATCGACGAACACGCCCCAGATCGTCGCCTTGTGCGCGATCTTCGCGCGCGCATCGCGGCGCACGCCGGTGATGCCGACGAGTGTCTCGCCGTCGAACGCGCCGAACACAGCACGCTCGCGGGTCGGCGTGATGCGCGTCGCGAATTCGTCGACCGGCACCTGCGATTCCTCGTCGAGCGTCGGCAGGAAGGACGTGGGCGCGGTGTCGACCGCACGCAGGCGAACGGTCTGGAAACGGGCGGCGTCGGCCGCGTCGAGCAGGCGGGTCGTGATCGTCATCGGGAGGATTCCGGTTGAAGGTCGTGCATGCCGACGCGGGCCGCTGCGGCCGCGGGATGCATCGTGCCTATCCTAATCGGAATCCGGATCGCGCGTGAACGCGTTCGGCGCGTTGCGCCGGCGTGAAGGAAGGGGGACGTGAAGCGCGCGCCGTCGTGCCGAATCCGCGCACGACGTCGAACGTCCAACGTGCGCGCGATCAGGCCGCGCGCACGCAACGGGCATCGATCAATAACGCGACAGCTGATTGCCGTTGATCTGCACGCGGTCGCCCGGACGCAGGTTGCCCGGCGACTGCACGTCGAACGAGCGCATCGAGCCGTCGCTGACCTGCACGTCGATCCGGTAGCTGCTCGGGCCTTGCGCGGCGCCCATCTGCTGGCCGATCTGGTTGCCGGCCACCGCACCGCCGAGCGCACCGATCACGGTTGCCGCATCGCGGCCGTGGCCGCGGCCGAACTGGTTGCCCACCAGGCCGCCGACCAGCGCACCGACGACGGTGCCGGCCACGCCCGACGGGCCGACCGAACCGTTGACCGGCTGGATGTTCGAGACCGTGCCGTACTGCGTGCCGTAGCCGTTGCCGTATTGCTGCTGATTGCCGTACTGGTCATACGGCTGCGACCCGTATTGCTGCTGGTTGCCGTACTGATCGTACGGCTGCGGTGCCTGGTTCGGATACGCCGGCTGTTGCTGCACGTAGCCCGGTTGCGAATACGCGGGCTGCGCGTAGCCGGGCGTCGCGTATTGCTGCTGCTGCGGATAGCCCGGTTGCGCGCCGTAGTAGCCGGGCGCGACACAGGCGGTCAGCGGAAGCGCCGCCACGGCGACGAGCGAGGCGAACAGAACGGTCTTCGTGGAAGGCATGCGCATCATGATGTTTCCTGCATCGGCAACGTGTCCGCCGATGGATTCCCGTCACGGGTGGCGAACTCGGCGTGAGTATAAGGAATGGCCGGATGCGCGTCCGGTGCGGCCGGGTAACAACGTGTAAAGTCTGTTGCCGCGTAAATCGCCGCCCGGGCGGGGCGTTCGAGCCATGCCCGGCAAGGGCGCGCGGCGGCTTCCGGCCAGCCGTGTGCCGGTAATGCGGCCGGCGTGTTTCTGGCGGCATTTCCACCGTTTCCGCGGCGATCGAACCCCATCGCCGCGCCAGGCCCGGCGGGCATGTGCACCGCACATCGCGAAATCGAATGCGCGGCATCGCGACATTTAATTGGCCTGGGGCGGCAGCGTCCGATATCGTGGCCGCATTCCCTGCCAATGGTCGCGCCGCGCCGGCTGCGGTTCCTTCCCCTGTCCGCGCCGGTGTCGCGCAGCGACCGCCCCACCTTCCAAGCCATGACTGAACGACTTTTCATCAACGCCGTCGATGCCGGCGGCCGGCCCATCAACCTCGCCGTCCGTGACGGCCGTTTCACCGCGATCGGTGCCGATGCCGCAGCCGCGCCCGGTGCGGAGACGATCGACCTCGACGGCCGCGTCGTGCTGCCCGGTTTCGTCGACGGCCACATCCACCTCGACAAGAGCTTCGTCGGCGATCGCTGGGTGCCGCACGAATCGGTCGGCTCGCTGCGCGAGCGGCTCGCGGTCGAGAAGCGCCAGCTCGCCGCTGCGCCGCCGATCGTCGAGCGCGCGAACGCGCTGATCGCGCAGGCCGCCGCATTCGGCACGATCGCGATGCGCAGCCACGTCGACGTCGATGCGACGACGGGCCTGTCGAACCTGCAGGCCGTGATGGCCGCGCGCGAACAATGGCGCGGGATCGTCGACATCGAACTGGTCGCGTTTCCGCAGGCCGGCGTCGTGACGTGCCCGGGCACGGCCGAGATTCTCGACGCGGCCGTGCGCGAAGGCGCGGACGTGGTCGGCGGGATCGACCCGACGACGCTCGACGGCGACGCGGACGGCCAGCTCGACATCGTGTTCGGCATCGCCGAGAAGCGCGGCGCGAAGATCGACATCCACCTGCACGAGCCGGGCGAAATCGGCATCGCGCAACTGCTGCGGATCGCGGCGCGCACGCGTGCAGCCGGGCTCGGCGGGCGTGTGAACGTGAGCCATGCGTATGCGCTCGGCCAGGTGAGCGATGACGATGTCCAGCGCACCGCCGCGGCACTGGCCGAAGCGGGCGTGTCGATCCTGACGAATGCGCCGGGCGATTGCGCATTCCCGCCGGTGCAGCAGCTGCGCGATGCGGGCGTGCACGTGTTCGCGGGCAACGACAACATTCGCGACGCGTGGTGGCCGTACGGCAACGGCGACATGCTGCAGCGCGCGATGATGGTCGGCTACCGGTCGGGCTTCTACACCGACGAAGCGCTCGGCGTTGCGCTCGACATGGCGACGCACGCCGGCGCGCGCGTGATCGGCAAGGAACACTACGGCATCGCGGTCGGCTGCGACGCGAGCTTCGTCGCGGTGCGCGCGCCGAATGCAGCAGCGGCCGTCGCGGGCGTACCGGCCGAACGCTGGGTATTCCGTCGCGGCGAAAGCGATACGGGCGCACCGTTCGCCCCGTCGCTGCGCTTTACGCGCTGATCCACTGACCGGCGGCACGGCATGCGCCGTGCCTGCTTCGCACTGACCGACCCCACCGGAACCGACATGACGAACCTGCTGATCCGCAACGTCCGCACGAGCGCCGACACTGCGCTCGATATCCTGATCGAAGGCGACCGCATCGCGCGCGTCGGCCCGTCGCTCGACGCGCCCGCCGGCTGCGCGATCGAGGACGGCGCGGGCGCGCTTGCGCTGCCTGGCCTCGTCGAAGGCCACACGCACCTCGACAAGACCCACTGGGGGATGCCGTGGTATCGCAACCAGGTCGGGCCGCGCCTCGTCGACCGCATCGAGAACGAGCGCCACTATCGCGCGACGAGCGGCCATGATGCGGGCGCCGCATCGCTCGCGCTGGCGCGCGCGTTCCTCGCGGCCGGCACGACGCGCATCCGCACGCACGTCGACGTCGATACCGAAGCCGGATTGCGCCATCTGCACGGCGTGCTCGCGACGCGCGAGACGCTGCGCGGGCAGGTTGAAATCCAGATCGTCGCGTTTCCGCAATCGGGCGTGCTCAAGCGGCCGGGCACCGATGCGCTGCTGTCCGACGCGCTCGGCGCCGGCGCCGACCTGCTCGGCGGGCTCGACCCGTGCGCGATCGAAGGCGATCCGGTCGAGGCGGTGGACGTGCTGTTCGCGATCGCCGAGCGCCACGGCCGCGGGCTCGACATCCACCTGCACGAGCGCGCGTCGATGGGCGCGTACTCGCTCGACCTGATCCTGCAACGCACGGCCGCGCACGGCATGCAGGGCAAGGTGACGATCAGCCACGGCTTCTGTCTCGGCGATATCGCCGAACGCGAGCGCGATGCGCTGCTCGCGCGGATGGCCGAACTCGGCGTCGGGATCGTCACGACCGCGCCGGCGGCGGTGCCGGTGCCGTCGGTGGTCGCGTGCCGCGCAGCGGGCGTGACGGTGATCGGCGGCAACGACGGCGTGCGCGACACGTGGTCGCCGTACGGTTCGCCCGACATGCTCGAACGCGCGATGCTGATCGGCATGCGCAACGACTTCCGCCGCGACGATGCACTCGAAGTCGCACTCGACTGCGTGACGCACAGCGCGGCGCGCGGTTGCGGTTTCGCGGATTACGGGCTGCAGCCGGGCAGCCGCGCGGACGTCGTGCTCGTGAACGCGCTGACGTTCGCCGAGGCTGTCGTCGCGCGGCCGGTGCGGCGTCTCGTCGTGTCGTCCGGGAAGATCGTCGCGCGCAACGGCGCGCTCGTCTGAGCGCGGCGTCGCCCCGGTATGATCCGGTTTTCAGCCGGATTTCCGGGGGGACGACGATGCGACGCACGACAGCGGCACGGGCCGCACGATGGATGGCGGCGGCCCTGTTCGCCGTGACGGCCGCGCATGCGGTGGCGGCAGGCCCGACCGACGCGCAGCAGGAAGCCAACCGGCGGACGGTGCTGGCGTTCTACGAGAAAGGCCTGAACGAGAAGGATGCCGACGCCGCGCTCGCGTACGTCGGCGATCGCTACGTGCAGCACAACCCGAACGCGGCCGACGGCCGCGACGGCTTCCGCAAGTTCGTCGCCTTCCTGCGCGACAAATATCCGCAGTCGCACAGCGAGATCAAGCGCTCGTTCGTCGATGGCGACTACGTGATCCTGCACGTGCACGCGGTGCGCGAACCCGGCACGCGCGGCAGCGCGATCATGGACATCTTCAAGCTCGAGCACGGCAAGATCGTCGAGCACTGGGACGTGAACCAGCCGGTGCCCGAGCAGGCCGCGAACGGCAACACGATGTTCTGATGCCCGTTCCCTGCCGCCGAATGAAACCCGCGTCGCTTACTGCCGCTCGAGTTCCAGCATCGCCGCGAGCGTCTTCGTCAGCTCGCTGACCATCGGGTCGGCCGTCGGCCGGTGCAGGATCGCGATGTCCATGTTCTCGATCGGCGCGAAGCCCTGCTTCGCGGTCAGCACGACGTGCTCGTCGGTCACCACGCGCGCGGGCAGCACGCTGATGCCGAGCCCGTCCGCGACGGCCGCCTGGATGCCGCTCAGGCTCGACGTCGTGAAGCTGATCCGCCAGCGGCGGCCGCGCTCCTCGATCGCCTTGATCATGTCGTCGCGGTAGAGCCCGCGCGGCGGAAACACGACGATCGGCACCGGGTCGAGATCGATCGACGGATGCGCCGCGCTGTCGATCCAGCGCAGCTTCTCGGGCCAGCGCACGACGGCCTCGCGGCTGTCGCGCCGCTGCTTGATCAGCACGAGGTCGAGTTCGCCGCGATCGTACGCGGCGCTGATATCGCGGCTCAGCCCGCACATCACCTCGAGCTTGACCTGCGGATGCTCGCGCTTGAATGCGGCGAGCGCATGCGTCGTGCGGCCTGCCGCGAAATCGTCGGGCACGCCGAGCCGGATCGTCAGCGCGACCGTGGCGCCCGACAGCGCTTCCAGCATCTCGTCGTTCAGCGCAAGCATGCGCCGCGCATAGCTGAGCACCGTCACGCCCGCGTCGGTCGGCCGGACGTCGCGCGTGCCGCGGTCGAGCAGCCGATGGCCGGCGATTTCCTCGAGCCGGCGCACCTTCTGGCTGACCGTCGACTGCGTCGAATGCAGGCGTGCGGACGCCGTCGTGAAGCTGCCGCAGTCGGCGACCATCACGAGCGCGCGCAACAGGTCGATGTCGAACAGGGGTCTATTCATTTTTGCACTTTTTCGGATTCGAACATTTCATTTCCAAATGCGTGCGACGACTTTTAACATGACCGGACGCCGCGGGCAATCGCGGTTTCGCCGGACCCGGCGCGGCGTGGTGTGGCGCCGTGCCGGCGCCTGACGCATGGCATCGGCCGCGCATCGGCGTGCGCGGCGCGCAAGGAGGAAACGGGATGTTATTCAAACGGATCGCGATCATCGGCTCGTTTGCGTTGACCACGCTGACGTCGGCCGTGGCTGCCGCCGACGGCGGCGCGCCCGAGGGCCGGCTGCGCAGCGCGGCCGACCGCGGCGACGCGGGCGAGGTGCGCACGCTGCTCGCAGGCGGCGCGCAGATCGATTCGCGCGACGGGCAGGGCCGTACCGCGCTGCTGATCGCGACGCACGGCAATCATGTCGAGGCGGCGCGCGTGCTGATCGACGCGGGCGCGGACGTCAACGCGAAGGATGCGATCCAGGACAGTCCGTACCTGTATGCCGGCGCGCGCGGCTATCTCGACATCCTGCGGATGACGCTCGCGCACGGCGCCGACCTGCGCAGCACGAACCGGTATCGCGGCACCGCGCTGATTCCGGCGTCGGAGCGCGGCCACATGGAGACGGTGCGCACGCTGATCGACGCGGGCGTGAACGTCGACCACGTGAACCGGCTCGGCTGGACCGCGCTGCTGGAGGCGATCATGCTCGGCGACGGCAGCGAGCGCTATGTGCGGATCGTGCAGTTGCTCGTCGACGGGCACGCGAACGTCAATCTGGCCGACTCGAACGGTGTGACGCCACTCCAGCATGCGCGGCAGCGCGGGTATGGCGCGATCGAGCGGGTGCTGGCGGCGGCGGGGGCGCGGTAGGGGTTAGCGGGGGCGCGATTTTGATTCGGGTGCGCTACCGGGAAGTTTTCGCAGGAATGCTTCGGCGAGTTCGACACAATAGTCGAACGACGGCGTGTAGCCGAGTGTCCGGATGTCGTCGAAGCGCGGTTGTACGAAGGCGCGATGCGCTTTGAGCAGACGCAGAAACGTGTCGCGATGCCGAACGAGGAACGCACCGGCTTCCATCAGGCTGTCCGGCTCCCGCTCGATGACCAGGCACAGATCGAACAGGTCCCGTGCGGTCGGGCGATCGCCGCGATGCCACATTTTCTTGGCGACGATTTCCGCGGAAGTCTCGACCTTGACGACGCGATCCATCAGCGTCCATTCGTCGTAGCCGGGAGACGTCAGATTCCGGGAGACCACGAAGTCGATTTCGCCGTCGGGCAGCACCAGCTTCACGAACCCCGCGTGTTCCTCGTAGTTCGACGTGATGTCGGATGCGGCGTCGCTGATGCGGGGATTCACGTACCCGAGATACTGCGGATCGGGTACGAAGATGTCGACGTCCTTGCTGACGCGATGGTCGTGGCGGAGCATCAGGACGGTGCCTCCGCCAAATGTCCAGAACGGATTCGACGTGCCGTGCTTCCGTATCTCGTCGATCAGTGTCAGTGCGTGGCGAAAAAGACCTTGCCACGGGCCGTCGGGCAACGTGGATGGTGCGGTCATGCCCACACCTCCCGATACAGATGAAGGTCCTTCGACCAAGCGGCAAGATTTTTCCAGATGGCCCGAAGCGGGGTGCCCGAGCGCTCGGCGGCTTCCTCGGCCGCCTTTACCACGACGGGCAGCGGCACCTCATCGAGAATGACGGAAAACTGTGATTCGAATCCCTCCGGAATTCGTCCGGTGGTCAACGCATCGGCCAGCAGTCGTTCGGTCAGTTCGCCCTTGTAGCTGACGTTCGCGCTCACGACGGCCTTGTAGAGACCGTTTTGAGCCTGCCGCGGAAGTGCCAGCAGTTCGATACCGAGCACGCTGAGCAACGGGATCAGCTTGTTGATGCCGAGATCCTTGACCTTGCCGGTTTCGAGCTGATTCACGGTGAGGCGAGACAACCCGGCGAGCTTGGCAAGTTGCGCCTGCGTGAGGTCGAGTTCGGCACGCCGTTTCGCGACGGCCTGACCGATTTCATAGAGTTGCATGGCGACCTCCCGACGAGGATTCGTGCTTCTTGATGTAAGGTATATCTTACATCTTGAGGTGAGCTATCGTCGCTGAAATATTCCATAGTGGTATAGGGCGCATCACCCGTACGGTGGAAGAAACATCGGGTGACGCATCGCCATGGTTTCCGGTATAGACATCCTCATCTCGCGAATATCCGGAAAAACGCGCTCTGTGGCAGACGTGCGTCGTGCAGGGTAAACACCAGAAAACCCTTCAAAAGGCCGCCGATCAAGCGCGATCCCACCTTCCAGGCTCCTATCTCCCGCCGATCTGCCGCCCCCTTCGTTCCCCTGCTTGCGCTCGAAAATTGAGCGGTCTAGACTGCATCGCAGTTTCATCGAAGTCCCGTCTTTCGCGCACCGTGCCGGCGTTCCGGCGCGGCGCCTTCCACCGGACGCCGGCGTCGCCCGCCGCGTCGAGACCTGCAAGGACACGTCATGAACCGCACTGCAAAGCTCCTCGTTACCGCGCTGGCGTTCGCGCCGCTCGTGTCGTTCGCCCAGGACACGTCGACGATCCGCTGGGGTATCGACCCCACGTATCCGCCGTTCGAGGCGAAACAGCCCGACGGTTCGCTCGCCGGCTTCGACATCGACTTGCGCAACGCGATCTGCGAGCAGCTGCATGCGAAGTGCGTGTGGGTCGAGCAGGGCTTCGACGGGATGATTCCGGCGCTGCGCGCGCGCAAGTTCGACGTGATCATGTCCGCGATGACGGCCACCGACGAGCGGCTCAAGCAGATCGACTTCTCGAACAAGCTGTATGCGTCGCCGGGCGCGCTCGTCGCGCCGGTCGGCTCGAAGCTGCTGCCGACCGCCGCATCGCTCGCGGGCAAGCGCATCGGCATCGACCAGGGCACGACGCAGGAGGCGTACGCGAAGGCCGAATGGGCGACCAGGGGCGTGACGATCGTCTCGTACCAGAACCAGGACCAGGTGTACCAGGATCTCGTCACCGGCCGCCTCGACGCGACCTTCCAGGACAAGACACAGGCCGGCTACTCGTTCCTGAAGACGCCGCGCGGCAAGGGCTACGCGTTCGCGGGCCCCGACGTGACCGACGTGCGCATCACCGGCTACGGCGTCGCGATGGGCGTGCGCAAGGGCGACGCCGACATGAAGAAGCGGCTGAACGACGCGATCGTCGCGATCCGCGCGAACGGCACGTACCAGAAGATCGCCGCGAAATACTTCGACTTCGACATCTACGGCGCGAAGCAGCAACTGACTTCGGCACCGTGATTCCGTGACTCATTCCATCGACAGGCACACCATGACGAGTATCCACGACCGCGTCGCGCAAGCCGTGACGCCCGAACTGATCGCTGCGTTCCGCGAGGAAGGCGCGGTCTGCATCAAGGGCATCTTTTCGCCCGACGAAGTGGCCGCGCTGCGGGCCGGCATCGATACGAATCTCGCGCAGCCGAGCGAGCGCGCGAAAGTCGCGAGCCGGCCCGACGATCCCGGCTGGTTCTTCGAGGATTTCTGCAACTGGCAGCACAACGACGCGTATCGCGATTTCATCGTGCGCTCGCCGGCGCCGTCGGTCGCCGCCGCGCTGATGGGGACCGGGAACGTGCGGCTGCATCACGACCACCTGCTCGTGAAGGAGCCCGGCACGCGGCAGCGCACGCCGTGGCACCAGGACCAGCCGTACTACAACATCGAAGGCGACGACAACGTCAGCATGTGGATTCCGGTCGATCCGGTGCCGCTCGAATCGACGCTGGAATTCGTCGCGGGTTCGCATCGCGGCCCGTGGCTGATGCCGCGCACGTTCATGGACAAGGAAGCGAAGTGGTTCCCGGAAGGCAGCCTGGCGGACTTGCCCGACATCGAGGCCGACCGCGCGGCGTTCCCGATTCGCCACTGGGCGCTCGAGCCCGGCGACATGGTGTGCTTCCGGATGCTCACGCTGCACGCGTCGGGCGGCACGCAGAACCGCCGGCGCGCGTTCTCGATCCGCTTCGTCGGCGACGATATCCGTCACGCGCCGCGCCGCTGGAAGACGTCGCCCGAGTTCCCCGGCCTCGCGGAACAGCTGGCCGATGGCGCGACGCTCGACCACCCGCTGTTCCCGGTCGTATGGTCGCGTGACGCGGGGCAGGTTGGCGCGATCTGAGCGATGCAGCTAACGAACACGGCGGCCGTTTCATCACGAAACGGCCGCCGTGTGCTTTTTGCGGGTGATAACGGTCAGGTCGGGTGGCGCCCGGCACCCGGCTTGAAGCGCGAGCCGAGCCGGTAGCGGTTGCCCGGATGCAGGAAATGCACGAACGTGACGGGCAGCCCGTCCGTCCAGGTGCGGCGCGTGAGCGTGAGGCACGGCTCGTCGGCGCGCATGTCGAGCAGGCGCGCCTGCTCGACGGTCGGCAGCGACGCGTCGACGACGTGCTCGATTTCCAGTTCGTAGTGCGACACGTTGTTGAACAGGTATTCGGACGGCGGCTCGGTCTGGAAATCCTGGTCGATGAAGCCGGGCGCGGCGGCCGGGTTCACGTAGCGATCCTCGAGCTGGATCGGGCGGCCGTTCTCCTCGTGCACGCACACCACGTGAAAGACCGGCGTATTGACCGGCAGCCCGAACGCGGCCGCGACATCGAACGACGCGGGCTCGCTCGACCGGCTCAGCACGCGACAGCGATAGTCGTGCCCGCGCGCGCGGATTTCGTCGCGGATGTGCGCGATCATCAGCAGGTTCGACTGCGGCTTCACCTCGGCGACGAAGGTGCCGACGCCCGCGATGCGCTTCAGCACGCCTTCCTCGGTCAGCTCGCGCAGCGCGCGGTTGACCGTCATGCGCGCGACGCCGAACTGCGCGGCGAGATCGAGTTCCGACGGAATGCGGTCGCCGGGGCGCCAGTCGCCGGATTCGACGTTCTGGCGAACGAGCGTCTTGATCTGCTGGAACGGGGCGGTGGCCTTTGTGACCATCGGGGATCCTTGCGCGAAGAAGTGACGAGGCTAGTCGTCGTGACTGACGATGACCAGGATCTCCGCCTGCGCGGTGCCGAGGCTGCGCGTGCGGTGCGGGATGAGTGCGTTGAAATAGACTGAATCGCCGGTCTTGAGTTGCACCGTCTCGTTCGGAAATTCGATCTCGACGCGCCCCTTGTGCACGAACAGGAATTCCTCGCCTTCGTGCTCGCGGGACGTCGACGCGACGAATTCGTGCGGCGGGCGCACGACGAACGGCAGCATCTTCTTCGGCGCGACGCCGGCCGCGATGCTCTCGAAGCGGTGCGCGTGGCTGTCGGCCGCCGCGCCCATCGCCGTGCGCTCGCCGGCGCGCGTGACCGTGATCAGCTCGCGGTTGTGGCTTTCCGAGAACAGCTGCTCGACATCGACGCTCAACGCCTTCGACAGCTTCAGCGCGACCGCGATCGACGGCACGCTCAGGCCGCGCTCGACCTTCGACAGGTAGCTCTTGGTGAGGCCCGTCTCGTCGGCCAGCACATCGAGCGTCCAGCCCTTCTGTTTTCTGAGCAGCTTCAGGCGAATCGTCATGGGGCGCCAGGTGTCCTTCGAAAAACCGATTGTAACGCATGACACAAAGTGTCCTGTGGTGTATCGTGTGTCACGTGACGCCGGGAAAACGGCTGCGGACGGCGCGGCAGACCCGGTCCAATCAGGAGACGAACATGGCGGAAACGCTGAATTTGACGAAGGAAGCGCTGGTCGCGCTGGCGGAGCGGCGTCTCGAGAACGAGGTGGGCGACAGCGGCTGGTCCGCGCGGCAGAAGCTCGCGCTCACGTGCCGGATCCTGTTCGACGCCGGCCACGATTCGGGCCTGGCCGGGCAGATCACCTGCCGCACGGGCGACGCCGGCACGTATTACACGCAGCGGCTCGGGCTCGGGTTCGACGAGATCTCGGCTGCGAACCTGCTGCGCGTCAACGAGGATCTGGACGTCGTCGACGGCGACGGCATCCCGAACCCGGCCAACCGGTTCCACACGTGGATCTATCGCGAGCGCCCGGACGTGAACTGCATCATCCATACGCATCCGGCGCATGTCGCGGCGCTGTCGATGCTCGAGCAGCCGCTCGTCGTGTCGCACATGGACACCTGCCCGCTGTACGACGATTGCGCGTTCCTGAAGGACTGGCCGGGCGTGCCGGTCGGCAACGAGGAGGGCGAGATCATCTCGAAGGCGCTCGGCAGCAAGCGCGCGATCCTGCTGTCGCATCACGGCCAGCTCGTGGTCGGCAAGACGATCGAGGAAGCGTGCGTGCTCGCGCTGCTGATCGAGCGGGCCGCGAAGCTGCAGCTGCTCGCGATGTCGGCCGGCGAGATCAAGCCGGTGCCGCCGGCGCTGGCGCGCGAAGCGCACGACTGGATTTCGAAGCCGAAGCGCGATGCGGTGACGTTCGATTACTACGCGCGCCGTGCGCTGCGCACGCACCAGGACTGCGTCGCGTGACTGTGCGCGTCGTTTCCCTCTCGTCCGACATTCATTGAGGAATACACATCGTGTCCATCCTGCTGCAAGGCGTCATTGCCTACCCGGTCACGCCGTTCTCCGCCGACGGCTGCGTCGACCTGATAGCGCTCGACGCGCTGATCGATCGCCTGATCGCCGACGGCGTCCACGCGATCGCGCCGCTGGGCAGTACCGGCGAAAGCGCGTACCTGTCCGACGCCGAATGGGAGGCTGTCGCCACCGCGTCGATCCGTGCGGTGCGCCGGCGCGTGCCGACCGTCGTCGGCATTTCCGACCTCACCACGGCCGGTGCGGTGCGCCGTGCGCGCATTGCCGAGCAGGCCGGTGCCGATGCGGTGATGGTGCTGCCGGTGTCGTACTGGAAGCTCGGCAACGACGAGATCGTCGCGCACTATCGCGCGATCGGCGACGCGATCGGCATCCCGATCATGCTGTACAACAACCCGGCGACGAGCGGCGTCGACATGTCGCCCGACCTGATCGCGACGATCTGCCGGACCGTCGACAACGTGACGATGGTCAAGGAAAGCACCGGCGACATCGGCCGGATGCACCGGCTCGCGCAGTTGAGCGACGGGACGATCCCGTTCTACAACGGCAGCAATCCGATGGCGCTCGCGGCGCTGGCCGCGGGGGCCGCCGGATGGTGCACGGCCGCGCCGAACCTGAATGCCGCGCTGCCGCTGGCGCTGGTCGACGCGATGCGGGCGGGCGACCTGGCGCGTGCCAGGGCGGTGTTTCAAGCGCAGTTGCCGTTGCTGCAGTTCATCGTCAACGGCGGGTTGCCGGTGACCGTGAAGGCCGGGCTGCGGCTGCGCGGCTTCGACGCCGGCGAGCCGAGGAAGCCGTTGCTGCCGCTGGGCGACGCCCGCACGCGCGAACTCGAACGCCTACTCGCGGCGCTGCCGGACGGTGTGGCGGCATGAGCGAAGACGCACGGCCGGCGATCGCGGCCGCCATCGGCGCGGTGCGGGTCGGCACGAGCCGGCCGCTGGCCGGCACGCCGCACGCGAGCGCGATCGACAAGCAGCCGGTCGATGCGCGCCTGTGGCTGGGCGTGCTCGGCTTTGCCGGCGACGAGCAGGCCGATGCGCGGCATCACGGCGGCCCCGACAAGGCGGTCCACCACTATGCACACGACCACTATGCGTGGTGGTCGGAGCAGGTCGGCGTGCGCGACGTGCTCGCGCAGCCGGGCGCGTTCGGCGAGAACCTGTCGACGCACGGCGTGACCGAGCGGGACGTCTGTCTCGGCGACGTGTTCACGCTGGGCGGCGCGGCGCTTCAGGTGACGCAGTCGCGGCAGCCGTGCTGGAAGCTCAACGCACGCTTCGATCATCCGCGGATGGCCGCACTCGTGCAGCAGAGCGGCCGGACCGGCTGGTATTACCGCGTGCTGCAGGAAGGCTGGGTAGCGGCGGGCGATGTGCTGACGCTGCACGCGCGCCCGTATCCGCAATGGCCGCTGTCGGCGGTGCTCGACGTGCTGTACCGGCGCACGCTCGACATGGCAGCGCTCGACGCGCTGTGCGACGTTGCGTTGCTGCCGCCCGGCTGGCGCAGGATGCTCGAAAAGCGCCGGACGGAGCGGCAGGTCGAAGACTGGACGAAGCGGCTCGAAGGGTGACGGGCCGCGCCGCGGCTTATCGGGCCGGCAGGTTCCGCACGTCGGCCGTCGGCTCGGCGCCGAACGCGTCGCTCAGCGCATAGCCGATCAGCTGGCGTGCGGCTGCCTCGGGCGTCGCGAGCGCGCCGCTCGACTTCAACTGGTCGAACTTCTCGCGCATCGGGAAGTAGTCTTCGCTGGTCGACCGGATCGTCGCCTGCATGCCCGTGTCGACGACGCCTGGTGCAACGCTGCAGATCCGCAGCGCGCCGTTCGCGTCGAGCGCGACCGCGCGTGCATGGTGATCGAGCGCGGCCTTGGTCGCGCAGTAGATGCTCCAGCCCGCGTAGGCGTTGCGTGCCGCGCCGCTCGACAGATGCAGGATCCTGCATTCCGTCGTGGCCGACGCCGCCTGCGCGAGCGCGGCCGACAGCATCAGCGGCGCCGCGACGTTCAGGCCGACCGCACGCGCGACGATCGCCGGGTCCTGGGCGGCGAGCGGGCCGATCGGATCGACGATGCCCGCGTTGTTGAACAGCAGCACGAGCGACGCGCCGTCGACGAAGCGGCGCAGCGTGTCGCCGGCGAGCCAGGCTGCGACGGCCGTGGCGTCGGACAGGTCGATCTCGACTTCGGAGAAGCGGTCGCCGGCTTGCGACGCGAGCGACGGATGGCGGCCGCGCGACACGCCGAGCACGGCGACGCCTTCCAGCAGCAGTTGTTCGGCGAGCGACGCGCCGAGGCCGCGCGTGTGTCCGGTGACGATGGCGCGCACGTGCGCGGAAGAGGAGGCAGTCATGGCGGTGAACCGGTGAAGGGGTGAACGATGTTGACGGGCGGCGTGCATGCGCGGGCGGCAGCACGTTCAGGACGGGCGATGCGTGGCATCGGCGTGCGAAGACGGTCGCGCACGGCGCCACGGATATCGGGGTGAACGCATATCGTAGCGCCGGCATGCGCATCGCGCAAACGCCGGGGCGTGCACGCATGCATCGCCGCGCGATGCCGCGCAGTATCGGCCGCGCCGACAGGTTGGACGAAAGCCCGCTGCGGCAAGTGCGCGCGCCGGCGCGGCGAGCGGCGCCGGGCCGCGCGTCGCGAGCTATCATATGGCTCGCCCGTGCGCGATGCCGGACGGGCCGCGATCGTTTCCCTTCACTTGCTGCACGCTGCGACGCCACCCATGAACACCACGCCGGATATGCCCACGCCACGCGCCCTGCGCGAACTCACGCCCCTCGAGGCCCGCATTCTCGGTGTGCTCGTCGAGAAACAGCACACGGTGCCGGATACCTACCCGCTGTCGCTGAACGCGCTGACCGCGGGCTGCAACCAGAAAACCGCGCGCTCGCCGGTGATGAGCGTCAGCGAGGACGAAGTCACGACCGCGCTCGACGAGCTGAAGCGCCTGAGCCTCGTGATGGAAGGCAGCAGCAGCCGTGTGCCGCGTTTCGAGCACAACATGAACCGCGTGCTCGGCATCCCGAGCCAGGCGATCGCGCTGCTGACGATCCTGCTGTTACGCGGCCCGCAGACGGCCGCCGAGCTGCGCCTGAACAGCGCGCGCCTGCATGGTTTCGCGGATATCTCGTCGGTCGAGGCGTTCCTCGACGAACTCGCGGCGCGCGCGCAGGCGCTCGTCGTCCGGCTGCCGCGTGCGCCGGGCGCGCGCGAGAACCGCTGGATGCACCTGATGTGCGGTGAAGTGAACCTCGCCGACTTCGCGAGCGCGGAGGCCGGCGGCGGCGCGGATTCGGTGCCGCCTTCCGAATTCGAGGCGCTGAAGGCCGAGCAGAAGCGCCTTGCCGATGAAGTGGCGCGGCTGAATGCGCTGGTTCAGCGGATGGCGAGCGAACTGGGCATCGATGTCGACGCGCCAGGCGAAGCCGGCTGATCGTCCTTCCGCCGCGGGTGCCTCGCTACCAGCGGCACCCCGATTTCGCCGAAGCGTCGATATCCGGCGCCCACGCGAAATCGGTTTTCTTGCCGGTGCGCGTGCTGGTGTAGGTCATCGAATAGACCATCGCACCCTGGCTCATCATTTCGTATTCGCCGTTGATCTTGCCGTCGACCATTTCCCACCAGGTCGTCGTGTATTGATACGGCCGGTCCGCTGCCAGTATTTCCTCGTCCCGTTGTTTGAGCAGCAGCGGGATCGCCGTCTTCGAATTCGCATAGCGGACGACGCCACCTGACCATTTCGCAACATCGTCGTAGTACATGCGCAATTCGAAGCGCACGGGCTTGTCGCCGGTCGTCTGAAAGCACAGCACTTCCGTGCTGACTTCGGCCGATGCGGGCAGCGCGATGCAAAGCATCAGCAGGGCGAGCGCTTTCTTCATGAGCGTGCGTGAACGATGGTGATCCATTTCAACCGACACTGATCTGCGTCGCGCCCGCATCGACGAGCCGGAACAGCAGATCCTCGACGGCCGTCTCCGGCGCGGAACCGAGATCCGCATTGACGCGCCACCCGTGTTCCGTGCGAACCGGTTCCGACAGGTAATGCACGATGCCGTGCAGCCCGTCTTCGGCCGGATCGTTCTCGTCGTCGACATCGAACCACGCGAGGAACCACGTCTTGAACGCGTCGACCGCCGCGCTTTCGTCGAGGCCGCCGGCCTCGATCTCGGCCCAGTCCCACACGAACGGGCGGATCGACACGGCGGCCGTTTCGAGGTCGAACTCGAACGGGTCGAAATCCAGCTGCGTGGTCGAATCGATCATCACGGGCTGGCCGGCCGCCTCGCCTTCGGCCGCGATGGTGTCGGCGCGGCACGGCAGCGCGAGCGGGCCTTCGGTGGCGAGCGTGCCGTCGGCCTGCCGGTAGGCCGGCTCGACGATCACCGACGGTTGCGTGGCCGCTTTCGCGAGCAGGTCGGCATAGGGTTGGCGGATGGCGCGGAGCAGTTCGGATACGGTCATCGTGGCGTGTCGGTCGGGCAGAACGATCGGTTGCAGGCAGGCGGTGCACGGTGCGTCCGGCGTCGTGCGGCAGGCCGCTTCGTTACCGGATAGTCGTGATCGTACGGTACTTCGGCGAAACGCGAACAGTCGGCCGAACGGCCGGTGCATTCGCATCGCATGGCGCAGGTTTTAGACGTTTACCTTCAAACAATCGAAAACGCCCGTCGAACGCGTTCGCGTTGTGCTTCAATGAATCCGGTTTGTACTCCTACTAAAATGACAGATTCAGAACAGGCCGGATCATTCACTCACAGGAGACAGTCGATGGCATGGAAACGGTTTTGATGCGGCAAGCGCGATGGTCTGCAACACCGCCGAACTTCCTTCGATGAAAGCAGGGTATCCCAGGGGCTCCCACCCATGTCCTCCAGACGATTCATGACCGCCGCGGCCGCCGTGTGCGCCGCGCTGGCCATTGCCGCACCGTCGGCCGGCGCCGCCGCACCGACCGTGTCCGATCCGTTCTACACGTACACCGGCACCACGCCGCTGGCATCGATTCCACCGGGCACGGTGCTCAAGACGCGCAACGTCACCTATCACGTGGCCGGCATTCCGACCGCCGTGACCGCGCAGCAACTGCTGTACCGCACCAACAACGCGCAGAACCAGCCCGTCGTCAACGTGACGTCGGTGATCCGCAGCCAGGTCAGCAACGGTCAGGCCATTTCGTACCAGTCGGCCTACGATTCGCTGAACCCGTACGACGAGCCGTCGCAGGTGATCGCCGGCGATCGCGACGTGACCAAGGTCATCAACATCGGCACGCTGCTCTACAGCGCGGAATCGATTCCGCTGTCGACGCTGCTGCTGCTCGGCTACAACATCATCGTGCCCGATACGGAAGGCCAGACGGCGGACTTCGCGGCCGGCCCCGAATACGGGATGACGACGCTCGATTCGATCCGCGCGGCGCTCAATACGCCGTCCACGGGCCTGAATCCGTCGAGCAAGGTCGCGATGATCGGCTATTCCGGCGGCGCGATCGCGACCAACTGGGCCGCGCAGCTCGCGCCGAGCTATGCGCCCGACATCAACAAGCAGCTCGTCGGCGCGGCGGAAGGCGGCGTGCTGGTCGATCCCGCGCACAACCTGCGTTACGTCGACGGCAGCATCGTGTGGGGCGGCGTCGCGGCGGCCGCGCTGGCGGGGCTGTCGCGCGGCTACAACTTCGACCTGACGCCGTATCTCAGCGACACGGGCGTTGCCGTGTTCAAGGACATCCAGAGCCAGTCGCTCGCGACCATCCTGCCGAAGTACACGGGGCTGCACTGGAGCACGCTGTTCAAGCCGCAATACGCGAACGACATCAACAGCATTCCGGCCTACGTGACGTATGCGAACAAGGTGAATGCGGGGCTGGCCGCGTCGCCGACGATCCCGATGTTCATCGGCCAAGGCACGGCCGGTGCGCTCGACGGCACCTTCAGCAGCCAGGTGGGCGACGGCGTGATGCTCGCGTACGACGTGCGCGCGCTGGCGCAGAAGTTCTGCGCGAGCGGCACGCCGGTCACGTACACCGAGTATCCGCTCGAGCATGCGGGCGCGATCGTGCCATGGGTGGCCGGGATGCTGCCCTGGCTCTACGACCGCTTCAACGGGAAGACTGCGCCGAGCAATTGCTGGCTGACGTCGCTGCTGCCGAGCAATTCGCTGGCGCCCGAGACGCTGCACTAGACGCGCGGCGCAACACGGCGCATGGCCGGGCGACCTTCGACGGGTCGCCTTTTTTCTTTGCGACGATTTGACCTCGGTCGCGTTGCCTCCGCCGCTGCCGCCCGCGTTCCCCCGCCGTCGTCCACTGCCGCCTTCTCCGGGTGCCATAATCGAGCCTGCCCATCATTCCAGACGTCCCCCGGAGAATCACCATGCAGAACCTCGACAATCCCTCCCATGATCGCGAGGTAGGCAGCGCCGACGCGACGCAGGACACCACGCGCATCGACGACGTCCGCATCGGCGCCGTACGCCCGCTGATTTCGCCGGCGCTGCTGCTGGACGAGCTGCCGGTGCCGGCCGGTACGCAGACGCTCGTCGAGGATACGCGCCGCGCGATCGGCGACATCCTGCACGGCCGCGACGACCGGCTGCTGCTCGTCGTCGGCCCGTGCTCGATCCACGACCACGACCAGGCGCTCGACTACGCGCGCCGCCTGAAGGTCGCCGCCGATGCACTGAAGGACGACCTGCTGATCACGATGCGCGTCTACTTCGAGAAGCCGCGCACGACGGTCGGCTGGAAGGGCTACATCAACGATCCGCGCCTCGACGGCAGCTTCCGCATCAACGAAGGGCTGCGCGCCGCGCGGCAGCTGCTGCTCGACATCAATGCGCTCGGCCTGCCGGCGTCGACCGAATTCCTCGACCTGCTGAGCCCGCAGTACATCGCCGACCTGATCGCGTGGGGCGCGATCGGCGCGCGTACGACCGAGAGCCAGAGTCATCGGCAGCTTGCGTCGGGCCTCAGCTGCCCGATCGGCTTCAAGAACGGTACCGACGGCGGCGTGCAGGTCGCGGCGGACGCGATCGTCGCGGCCGCCGCGAGCCACGCGTTCATGGGGATGACGAAGATGGGGATGGCCGCGATCTTCGAGACGCGCGGCAACGACGACGCACACGTGATCCTGCGCGGCGGCAAGACCGGCCCGAACTACGATGCCGAGCATGTCGAGGCTTGCTGCGCGGTGCTGCGCAAGGCCGGGTTGCGCGAGCAGGTGATGGTCGACTGCTCGCACGCGAACTCGAACAAGTCGCACGACCGGCAGGTCGACGTCGCGCAGGATCTCGCACGGCAACTGTCGCAGGGCGAGCAGCGGATCGTCGGCGTGATGGTCGAGAGCCACCTCGAGGCCGGGCGCCAGGACCTGAAGCCGAGCGTGCCGCTGAAGTACGGCGTGTCGATCACCGATGCGTGCCTGAGCTGGACGCAGACGGAGCCGGTGCTCGACGTGCTGGCGGAGGCCGTGCGGCAACGCAGGGTGCATTCGCGGAATGCGTGAGGTAACGGCGGCGGGTTAGCGCCCGCCGTCGTCATGTGCGGCACCCCAACGACGATGGGTGCCGAACAGGTCGTTTCATCACGTCGGATGCGCGCTTGCTCGCGCTTCCGACATCACATCGCGCGCCGGCATCCTGCACGCGCATCATCCCCCCTCGATTGCCCGGTGGCCACGGCCGGAGTCTCGTGCGCTGCTCCATGCGGAAGCTTCTCGTGAGCGAGTTTTGGCTGCGGTCCGTCGTGTTTCTTCCCGCTATGCGGATCGCGGGTATTTAGGCCCTTATAGACGAACTAGCGCGGGTGATTGGTGTAGAAGCATTAAATTTAGGACGAATCCTATATTCCGCACCCCATCGATTAGTCAGAATCCTATTCAAGCAATACGTTGCGATAGCCGGTGTACTTGGCAAGGCACCGGATAGGCAATAGCGCTGGAGATATCGCGGTCGCTTGAATGATCGGTTGCCGCTTGCAGCCCGCATCGACGAAGGGCGTCATGATTCGCTCCGTATCGCGGTGGAAATGACTGACCGAGCCGTTCAAGGCATGTCGTCAGTCATTGGGAAGTCGCCTGGAATTTGACCCGAGCGAGGTGCGACTGCACGTGAATACGTGAAATGGATTCTGTATCGATAAGTTATGCAAATTATTTTCTACAAGAAACTCCGTACGTGCCGGATGTCGCTTGCCGCAATCACGATGTCGTTTGTCTCGTCGATCGCCAGCGCGAACATGCTGGTCTATCCGATGGCGGCGTCGATCGGGGCCGGCAAGGAGTCGGCCGCGGAGCTCCGCATCTATTCGAAATCCGACGCGACGCAGTACGTGAGGGCGATCGCGAAGCGCGTGATCGATCCGGCGACGGATCACGAGCGCGAGGAGGCCAGCATGAATTCCGGCGACGACGCGATCGTGATCTCGCCGGCGAAGTTTGCGTTGCCGGCCGGCGGCACGCGGCTCGTGCGCGTGATTCCGCTGGGCGTGCCGCAGAAGGAGATGCTGTATCGCGTCTACCTGCAGCCGGCGGCGGCGCCATCCGACGACGATTCCGCGGCGAAGGACGATGTGTCGGGCAAGGTCAACTTCAGCCTCGTCTGGGCGCCGCTCGTCCGTGTGCTGCCGAAGACGGCCGTGCCCGATTTCGACGTGTCGAACGGCGCGCTGACCAATACCGGCAACGTCCGGATCGGCTTGCTCGAAGCTGGCGCATGCCGGTCCGGGCAGGACGATGCTTCATGCCAGTGGACGAAATTCGACCGCAGTGTCTACCCGGACCAGCACTTCAGGCTGGAGGGGCTGCATTCCGCACCTTATGTGCGAATCCGATATCGAGTTGGGGGAATGGCAGATGTGCAGCAGAGGGTTGTGCGCACGCATTCCGTCGACGCGATGACCGCGCCGAGCGCGAACAACGAGGCCCAAACGGGCCGCACCAATGTTTCAACCAACCAGAAGGACTAACCCATGCTGAAATACATTCCGATCGCTGCTGCCGCCCTGATGTCGATGTCGGCCTACGCCGTCCAGAAGGACATTACCGTCACCGCCAACGTCGACACGACGCTCGAAATGCTGTCGGCGGACGGCTCGGCACTGCCGACGACCATGCAGATGCAATATCTGCCGGGTACGGGTCTTCAGGCAGCTGTAGTGAACACGAAGATCTTCACGAACGACGCGGCGAAGGATCTGCAGATCCGTCTCGCGTCTGACGCGTCGCTGAAGAACCAGACGAGCCCGGGCGCGAAGGAGATTCCGCTGACGGTTTCGCTGGGCGACACGGAGCTGAGCACGACGGCGGCGACGCTGAAGACCGCGGAACTCTTCCCCGGCGAACTGGCGCAGGGCTCGAACGTGCTGCCGCTGTCGATCGGCCAGAAGACTGTCGAAGCCGTCACGGCGTCCGGCAGCTATCAGGGCCTCGTTAGCGTGATCGTCACGCAGAGCGCGGCGGCGGGTCTCTAAGCCCTTCGCAGTATCTACGGGCGCGCCTGAACGGCGCGCCCTATTTTTTGTAGTAGTCCTTTGAAACTATTTCCTGTTTCCGCATGATTCCATTCGACCTCAAGAAGACCGTTGTCGCATGCCTGAGCGCTCTGTGTGTGATGGACATCGCGTCCGTCGCACTGGCCGCTTCGGCTGTGCCGCCGGGCTTCGAGGACATCATGACGGGGCACGAAGAACGCATCAACGTCAATTTCCTCGGCAAGCCGCTCGGCCTGTTTCGCGTGTTCGTGACGCCGGAAATGGTGCGTTTCGAGGATCCCGCACGCCTGTTGCAGGCGCTCGACTCGCAGGTGAAACCGGCGACGGACGTGTCGGCGATCGGCGACGCGTTGTCGAAGTCGATGGCGCGCAACGGCAATCTGGCCTGCGCGGGGCAGTCGGGCGTGAACGGTTGCGGGTATGTCGACACGGACAGCGCGGCCGTGATCTACGACGAAGGCGAAGGGAGCATCGAGTTGTTCTTGTCGCGCGATTGGGTGAGCACCGAAGAGCGCGACCAGCGGTTTCGCGAACCGTCGCCGCTGACGGAAAACGCCCTCATCCATCAACAGACGATCAATCTGTCGGGCGGGCGCGGCTACGAAAGCTTGTCCGTGTCCGGCACGGGTGCACTCGGCATCACGCCGAAGAGTTTTATCGGCGGGAACTGGAACTTTTCCCATACGGGCTATTCGAGGGGATCCGACAGCCATGTCCAGCTTCAGGATCTCTATTACCGCCACGATCTCGGCACCGAGCACTACGCGCAGGCTGGCCGGATGGACAACCGCAACCTTGCGAGCGCGCTTGGCGGCAACTTCGGGTTCACGATGCTGCCGGTCGGCACGCTCGACGGCGTGCGGGTTGGCACGACGCTGGCCTATGTGAATCCGGAAGTTGCGCAGCAAGGCACGCCGGTCACGCTGCTGTTGCCGCGCGATTCGCGCATCGATGCGTATCGCGGGCAGGAACTGCTGGGCACGATCTACATGAGGGCCGGCGTCAATGCGCTCGATACGTCGCGCTTTCCAGAAGGTACCTATCCGCTGACGCTGCGCGTGTTCGAGAACGGCGTACAGGTGCGCACGCAGACGACGCCGTTCACGAAGACCGGCGGCGGCATCAACTCGCGCACCGCGCAATGGTTCGCGCAGGCAGGCCGACCGTCCGACCGGGATGCACCCGACGGCGTGGCCGCGGCAGCCGGCGTGCGGATTCCGCTGTTGCGGGAAATGGCGCTGACGAGCGGCATCGCGAGCGTCGGCCAGCACGTGTACAACGAAACGGCGCTGGAGTGGCGCCATGCGTTTCCGTTGGGCGTGCTGTCCGCCGGCGGTTCGTTCTTCGTCGGGAACGACGGTTCGCGCGGCAACACGCAGCAGATTTCGTTCGCCGACGGCGTGTCGTGGAGCGTGTACCGCTACCAGATGCGCGGCGCGGCGTGCAATGGCCCGGCCGTGTCGTATCGCGACATCGGTTGCTACGACATGCTGAACGCAACCGTGTCGTTCCCGCTCGGCAACTGGTCGGCAATGCTCGGCTACACGTACAACAAGAGCGTCGGGCGGGTGCAGGACTGGCAGCCCGGCATGCTCGACCGTCCTTGGGAAACGCCCGTGCTCCGTCAGGGAGACCAGGTGTCGCGCGCGCTGCAGGCATCGCTGTCGCGATCCGTCACGTGGCGCAAGATCAGCGCGAACCTGCGCATCGGCGCGTACGCGAACCGCAACACCGGTGCCCGCAGCGAGTACGGCGGCTACGTCGGCGTGACGCTGTCGATGGCCGAGCCCGCGATGCGACCCGGGAGCGCGTCCGCGTATACGTCGGCGGGCGTCGACGTGCGCACGGATCGCAACAGCACGACGACGAACTACACGCTCGACCGCAACTGGAACTGGCAGGGCGACACCTACCGCGAAGTCGCGCTCGGCCTGTCGGGATATGGAACCGACAGCCTGACGGGCACCATGCAGGGCCGCTGGAAGGGGCGCTACGGCGACGTCGCCGGGTCGGTCGCGAACAGCTACAGCCGCGACAGCGGCGGCAACAACCCGTCGGTGACGGCGAGCTATTCGTCGTCGTTCGCGGTAGCGCGACAGGGCGTGTTCCTCGGCGCGTCCGCGTCGCAGTCGGATCCGCTCGCGGGCTTCGCCGTCAGGGTTGGCAAGCGCGACGAGGCGAGCGGCATGGCGGCCGAGGTGCACAGCGATTCGAGTGCCCGGATCAAGGTCGGCTTCGGGCAGCGCGCGCTGCTGCCGGTGTCCGCCTTCACGCCGGTGACGACCGAAGTGAACGATGCGGGTGCGCAGTCGGCCGCGGGCGCGACGAGCGTAACCGAGGGGCTCGGCAAGCGCACGCTGTTCATGGTGCCGGGGCAGCTCGCGTTGCGCGACGTCGATGCGAAGGTGACGTACACCTATGTCGGCCAGGCCTTTTCGAAGGGCGGCGTGCCGCTGTCGGACAGCGTGATTCTCAACGGCGCGATGCCGCTGATCGACAGCCAGGGCGGCTTCATTGCCGAGCTGGACCATAAGGAAAGCGAACTTTTCGTCGTCGATGGTCCGACGCTGATGCGTTGCCCGCTGCACGTGCAGCGCCAGCAGGACGTGCTGATGATGGTGGGCAAGGTGCGCTGCGAAGTGGCCGGGCCGGACGCGTTGCCGGAGTCGCTGCGCAAGCAGGCCCGCGTGCGCAAGCTGCTGGAGCATCGCTATGTGATGTCGATGCGGGAGCCGACCACGGGCACGACCGACGCGTCGCAATGATGCACAAGACGTACGCCGGCAGGCACCGTGCGTTGCCGCTGCGATGCCGAACACATAAGGAAACAACTTTCATATGCTTCAGATCAATCGAATTCGCCGCGGGGCAATCGTTCTGGCGGCCGCGCTGGGCGTGCTCTCGCTCGATGCGTCGGCGGCCATGGAACAGCCGGCGGGGCGCGACGATACGGTGCAGGCCGTTCGCGATCGTGGTGCGCCAGTGGGCAATGTCGTGATCTTCGACAAGGCATCGGGCGGCTACGATACGAGCGACCCCAGCAAATGGGGGCGAAATTCGTGGACTTGCCAATCGTCGACCGATACGGCGACCGGTGCATGTCCGACCCAGCCGGTATGGACCAAGGCGGGCACGTCGACCGACATCCAGCTTTCGTTCAAGGAAGAGAAGACCGGGGCGACGGCCGTGCTGACTCTCGCAGGCGCAAACGGATACCAACTTCACCAGGATTGCAGCGGCAGTGTCGTTTCCGGGAGCGTGGGGATTACCCGAAGGCCGATTGAAATGGCGCAGAGCGCTGGCATCACCGGTTGCAACACCATCCGCTGGGACGGGCGTGTGCTCTACGTCACGATCCTCGCCGAGGAGTTGAAGAAACTCCCGTCGGGCGGAACCTGGAAGGCGAACCTGCGGCTGAACCTGAGACAGTGGGACCCGGATACGACGATCGGCATCTTCCAGGCGGCGATCACGCTGGACATCACCGACAAGAACAACATCCAGATCTACCTGCCGGAGTTCACGAGCGCGACGCCCACCGTCGACCTCAAGCTGCGCAAGCTGCCGAACGGCAGCCGGATGGCGGGCACGTCGAACGTCGACATGTGCCTGTACGACGGCTACAACGCGCAGAGCACGTGGTTCGACGTGTCCGCGAGTGACGGCCTGACGGTCGACCGGCGCGACCAGGGACAGTATTCCGTCCTGCTCGACTCGGACAAGAGCGGCAACTACGAATCGCGTGTCGATTACACCGTGAGCCTGACGTACGCGGGCAAGAGGATCGCGTTGCCGAACAACGAGACGGTGCGGCTTCAGGGCGTGAACAACAGCGCCGGCCGCTCGGTAGCGCTGCCGGGCATTTCGGTGCCGGTTGTCTGCACGCCGACGCCATTGACACTCGAGACGCCGGAATTCCAGTCGGTCTGGAAGCGTCCGGGCAAGTACAGCCACAAGCTGACGATCACGTTTACGCCGTCGTCCGCCAGTCTCTAGCGCGTTCGGCACCCGCTGCACGGGCGCCGGATGCTGTTATCCCAAGCGAATCGATTATGGAAAGGTTCTTCGCGCGTCGCCCTGTGTGGCGCATGTTTCGCCACGTGTTGACGACGATGCTGCTGACCGTCTCGGTCGGTACGGGCGCCGCGACCGCCTGGCGGAAGCCGATCTTCACCGCCGAGGAATGCCGCTGGATCCACGATCACCCGGTTGTCCATATCGCGGTCGAGGCGAACTGGCGCCCGATCGAATACATGCGCAACGGCAGGCATGCGGGGCTCATAGCGGGTTACCTGAGCGCAATCTCGAAGATGACCGGTCTCACGTTCCGAACGGTGCCCGGCACCGAATGGGGGCACGCGTACGAGGCGCTCGCGTCCGGCAAGGTCGATTTGCTGCCGGGCGTCTGGCGCGAGCTGGCCTCGGACCGCGCCGACGCCGGTGCACGGGTCAGCGCGCCGTATCTGGTCGGGCGGCTGACCGTCGTGACACGCAACAATTCCGCGATGATCTTCGGCCTGCAGCGGCTGAAGGGCCGGCGCATCGCGATCAAGGGGCACGGTGCCGTCGAATACTTCGTCCGCCACGGCGGCGTGCCGCTCAGCGTGCTGACGTTCGACACCGAAGAACTCGCGCTGGCCGCAGTCGCCAACGGCGAAGCCGACGCCGCGCTCGGCATCGACGTCACGATCCTGCCGATCATGCGCCGGCAATTCACCGGCCAGCTTTACATGTCCGGCATGCTGGCCGACCGCCCGGTGTCGCTCGCGATGCTCACGCGGGCCGACCTGCCGATCCTCGCATCGATCATCGACAAGTCGCTCGCGGCCATTCCGGTCAGCGAGACGGCCGGGATCACGCGCGACTCGATCGAGCTGGGCGACTACGGCAAGCCGACGATTCGCTCGATCGTGCATTATCGCGCGCCGGTGGTGCTGGCGATCGCCTTGACCGTGCTGACGTTTGCGGTGCTCGCTTACTTGATGTGGAAATCGCGCGCGGCGGCCATCCGCAGCAAGCGCGACAAGGCGATGTTCCTCGCTTTCGTCAGTCACGAGATCCGCACGCCGATGCAGACGGTCCTGTCGTCGCTCGAATTCCTGCAGCGCTCGCGGCTTCCCGTGCAGCAGGCCGGTCGTGTGGATGCGGCCGCGTCGGCTTCCGAAACGCTGCTGACGCTGCTCGACGATATCCTCGAATACTCGCGTCTCGAGTCGCGCAAGGTCACGCTGTCGCCGCAAGCGGTCGGACTCGACGTGTGGGCCCGTCAAACCGTCGGCATGGTGCGCTGGCGTGCCGAGCGCAAGGCACTGGCGTTGACGCTCGACGTGTCGGGGCCGCCGTCGTTGCACGTGCTGATCGATGCCGTTCGAGTGCGCCAGATCGCGCTGAACCTGCTCGTCAATGCGATCGATTTCACGGCAGCGGGCACCGTGACGCTGCGCGTTCGCTATCTGGCGGCCCGTCCCGGGCGCAACGGCACGTTGTGCGTCGAAGTGCGGGACACCGGCATCGGCATTGCGCCCGATCGCTCCGGTCAGGTTTTCGAAACCTACTGGCAGGCAGATCGGGTGTCGCAACAGCGCATGGGTGGTTGCGGGCTTGGGCTCGCGATCTGCCGGGAGCTCGTCGAGTTGATGCACGGCTCGATCGCGGTCGAAAGTACGCCGCACGTCGAGACGGTATTCACGGTGCAATTGCCGGTGATGGCAGTGGAGAGTGTGTCGCCGGCGCGGCCGGTCGCGCCGGCGCCGGCACCGATGGACGCAATGGCCGCGCCGGTGCAGCGCGACGCACCGCGCGTCCTGATCGTCGACGATCACGAGGCCGTGCGGGCCGCCCTGCAGGATCAATGCGACGCGCTCGGCTGCATCGGCGTCGGCGCTGGTGCAGGAGAGGACGCGTTGCGGCACCTCGCGAATGGTCGTGTCGACATGGTGCTGCTCGATTGCGATTTGCCCGACATCGACGGCTATGCGCTCGCGCGGATGATTCGTCAGGAAGAAGTCGCACGAAAGGCCGGGCACGTGCCGATCATCGCGATTTCGGCGGAGTCCGGCGATGCGCACAAGACGCGTTGCCTGGAAAGCGGCATGGATGACGTGCTGGGCAAGCCGCTGCGGCTCGAAACGCTCCGGCAGTCCATCACGACGTGGTGTCCGATCGATGACGGCGACGCACCGGATGCGTCGATCGCGTGATAGGAGCACGTCGCGTCCCGGCGGCCGGATGTGTGCCTACGCAGGCCGTCTATGCATCGGCATCGCCCGATTCGCGCTCGCGCGCGTCCGGCCCGGCCATGTCGGCGCGATGCAGGTTCAACAGTTCGTCTCCGAGTGCGCGAATGCTCGGCGGCACGCCGTCGGCTGCGAACTGCAGCCGGCGCTCCAGCTCGGCTGCCAGTTCGCTCGTCGCCGCATGGCCGGCAATTGCAGCGGCGCCCTTGATGCGGTGTGCCGCATGACGCGCACGCTCGGCATCGCCGTTCGACAACGCAGCGCCGAGCGTCGCCAGGTCGGTGTCGACGCTTTGCCGATAGATCGTCCGGAAATCGGTTTTCGCCGGTTGCGGGTCCGGCACCGGCGGCGTGGTTTCGTCCGCGTCGCCGGCCGGGCACCACAGGTCGATCATCTGGCGCAGCGCATCGAGCCGCAGCGGCTTGCCCAGCACGCCGTCCATGCCGCTGTCGAAGCAGCGTTCGCGATGCGCGTCGCCGGTCGACGCCGAGATCGCGATGATCGGCGTGCGCGCCTGTTTTTGCCGGCGTTCTCTGTCGCGCATGCGTTGCACGACCGTATAGCCGTCGATGTCGGGCAGGTCGCAGTCGAGCAGCACCATGTCGAACGCCGTGCGCTCGAACTGCGCGAGCGCGCGCTCGCCGCTGTCGGCGACGGTCGAGCGGCACGCGAGTGCGTCGAGCTGATGCCGGATCGCGTGTTGAACCGCTTCGTGGTCGTCGACGACCAGGATCATCGGGCCGTTGCCGGCCGGCTGCGTGTCGGCGTTCACCGTCGCCTGCGCGCGCACCGGTGGCGACGGTTCGGATGTCGCCTCGCGCGCGTCGGTCGTGCCGGCTGCCGGTGCGTGTGCGATGCGCCGCGCCGGCAGGATCACGGTGAAGACGGTGCCCTTGTCGGGGCTGCTGCTGACGGTAATCACGCCTTTCATCAGGTCGACCAGTTCGCGGCAGATCGACAATCCCAGCCCGCTACCGGCGACACGCCGGTTCCCAGCCTGCTCGACGCGCTGATAAGGCTCGAAGATGCGGCGCTGGCGTTCGGGCGGAATGCCGATACCGGTATCGCGGACCTCGATCACGAGCGAGCCGGCACGGTCTGGTTTGCCGGCGAGATAGTCGATGCGCAGCGCGACCGAGCCGGCCGACGTGAACTTGATCGCGTTGACGAGCAGGTTCAGCACGATCTGCCGCGTGCGCACCGGGTCGATCAGCACGCACAGCCCGGGCGGACACGCGAGTTCGAGCGCGAGGCCCAGCTTCTTCTCGTCGACCCGCCAGCGCACCATGTCGGCGCTGCGCTGCACCCAGGGTTCGACGTGCGTGGGTTCGGGCGCGAGCGTCACGTTGCGCGATTCGAGGCGTGAGTATTCGAGGATGTCGTCGAGCAGCGTCAGCAACGATTCCGATGCGGCCACCGCCGCGTCCGCGCGACCGGCCTGCTTCGGCGGCAGCTTCGAGCGCTGCAGCAGTTCCAGCGACGACAGGATCGTGTGCATCGGCGTGCGGATCTCGTGACTGATGAACGCGAAGAACATCGCCTTGTCGCGCTCGCTGCGCACCGCCGCGACGCGCGAGCGCCAGGACACGAATGCGATTGCCGCCAACGCGAGCAGGCCGGCCCCGGCCGCCGTGACCTGCCAGCGCCGGTAGTAGAGGATCGACTGCAGCGACGGCTTGCCGTAATCGGTCGATTCGACCCATTGACGCGCAATGTGCTCGGCGTTGCGCGCCGGGATCGCCGCGAGCGACTTGTCGAGGATCGACGCGAGCACCGGCATGTCGCGGCGCGTCGCGATCGCCAGCGCATACGGGTGGTCCGGCAGGCCTCCCGACACGAACAGCTTGTCGCGGTATTGTCGCTGCAGCAGCGGCAGGATCGACATGTCGGGGCCGATGGCGACATCCGCGTCACCGTTGGAGACGGCCGCGAGCGCGTCGAGCTCGTCGTCGTAGGTCAACACGGTCATGGGGATGTCGCCGTGGCGGATCGCGGTTTCCAGTGCGCCGCCGCCCTTGATCGCGACACGCCGGCCGGCGAGATTGCGGGAGTCGACGAACAGGTTCTGGCGCTCGGACGCCACGACGAAAACCGTGCCGACGAAAAAGGGGCGGCTGACGATGACGTAGCTGCGGAGCCCCGCGGTACCGCCGCTCGCCGCCGCGCTCAGCGCATCGGCCGCGTTGCGCCACGTCACGTCGGGAACGATGTCGATCTTGCCGGCACGTAAGGCGTCCGCCGAGTCGCGCCACGTGACGTCGTCGACATACTCGAAGCGCAACCCGCTGATCTGCGCGATGGCATCGAGAAATGACGGCACCACACCCACGACCTTGCCGTTTTCGCGAAATTCGAACGGGCGCCATTTCGGATCGGCGCGGGTCCGCACCACGGGATGCGAGGCGATCCACGCCCTTTCTTCCGAGGTAAACTGCGGCGCGCCGGCCGCCCGTCCGGGCACCGGCATCAATCCGATCGTCACACCGATCAGGACGACGCATCTCTTCAAACTCATCATGCTCACGTCCCTCCCTCGCGTTGTCGGCCCGGTTCAGCCGAACCGGCCGCGTTATCCGGGCGGCGGCGGCGATGCCGGCCCGCCCCGACGTCGTGGTTCCCGTCCGGCGGGGCACACGGTGGCCGGATCCGCATCGGCTGTCGTGACGAGCGCGAAAACCGCCGGAAAATGGGCTCGCCATCATAGGTCGCGCGCCGGGGAAGCGCAACGTCGGCCTGTTGCGGATAAACCCGACCGTAACGGCCGGTCCGGTTTATCCGACGGGGTTAAAAATCGGCCGGAAAGCCGGTAAGCTAATCCCAATAAACGATGGCATCGATGGCGGCCTGCGACGACGAGCAGCAGGGCGCAGCCCGTCACAGCCGCACTGAAATAAAGAAAGGGTTAGCAATGAGGCCAGAGCACCAGCCGATCCGGGTCGTGATCCTGGACGACCACGCCGTCGTCCAGCACGGGATCGCCAGTTACCTGACAGAGAAGACCGGCATCGAGGTCGCGGCGAGCTTCGCGAAATCGCGCGACCTGATTCGTTGGCTCGAGGCGAATCGCGCCGATGTCGTGCTGCTCGACTACACGCTCGGCCCTGGCGAGATCGACGGCCTCAATCTCGTCAAGCTCGTCAATACGCGCTTCCCGGATTGCCGGATTCTGATGACCTCGAGCAGCGATACGCCCGCGACCGTCAACATGACGATGCGCGCAGGCGCACTCGGCTTCTTCGGCAAGAGCGAAGATCTCGGCGAGCTTGCACATGCCATCCGTGTCGTGGCGAACGGCCGTCCGTATATCAGCGCCGAACTGGCCGCGCGGATGGAATCGAGCGCGACGCCCGATCCGCGCACGATCGATACGAAGGCGGCAAGCGGCGACGCCGCGCGGCCGCCCGAATCCGGTTTGTCCTTGGACCTGCGCCTCAGCCCGCGCGAGCACGAAGTGTTGCGCTGCTTTCTCGCCGGCATGTCGGTATCCGACATCGCGTCGAAGTTCTCCCGCAGCCCCAAGACGATCAGCGCGCAAAAGCAATCGGCGTTTCGCAAGCTCGGCATTCGTAGCGATGCCGAACTTTTCGCCTCCCGCAAGCTGATCGAGGAAGGCCGGACGGCCTGATCGACAGGTTGCAGCACCGCTTTTCGCGCTGCACTCACCACCTATCCGCAGGTTCGTTGATCTCCATCCGGTTCGCCGCCGCTGGCGGCACCGCGCCTTGAACGCACGATCCGGCGAATGCCGCTACCATGAGCTTCGTGTTGCGCACTGCGGCCCGGCCATGCCGGGTCCGACATGCACACACGCGATGGCGGCGCGGCCGGCCGCCACGCCACCGACGAAGCGAGGGGTGCTCACCGATCGGCCGTTGCGCCCGCGTCGCTTCGCTCCCGGAATCAACAACAATCGAACCGGAGTGCAAAACACATGAAGTTCTACAAGACCCTCATCGCAGCAACCATCCTCGCCTCGAGCGTCAGCGCGCACGCGCAGATCGCGGGTGCGCAACCGATCAGCGTGACTGTCGAGCAATCGCAGGCGCTGCTCGAAGGCTGGAGCGTGAAGAAGAGCGTGCTCGGCAAGGCCGTGTACAACGACGACAACCAGAAGGTCGGCACCGTGCGCGACCTGATCGTTGCGCCGGACGGCTCGGTGTCGGCCGCGATCGTGTCGGCCGGCGGCTTCCTCGGCGTCGCCGCGCATGACGTCGCGGTGCCGATCGCGTCGCTCGACGTGCGCAACGGCAACATCTACCTGCCGGGCGCGACGAAGGAGGCGCTGAAGGCGACGCCGGCGTTCCAGTACGCGAAGGTGCCGTCGCCGCCGAAGCCGAAGAAGCTCGACGCCAAGCAGTAATGCGGGCGGCCCGGCACGCCCTGTGCCGGGTCAGGCCGACCGCGCGTCCGGGCTTGGCGCGCGTGTCGGCATCCTGATCCCCTCCACACGACGCATGCCGCCGATCAGCGTGCCGCTGCCTCCCCGTCCACCCACACCGCGCTGAACCCGAACGTCACCGGCCCGCTCAGGAACACGCTGCCGGTGCCGTCCCATTGAACGGTGACGTCGCCGCCGTCGCATGTCACGCGTACCGTATCGTCGAGCAGCCCGCGCCGGATACCGTTGACCGCCGCGCCGCACGAACACGAGCCCGACCCGAGCGGCACGCCGCCGCCGCGCTCCCAGATGCGAAGGCGAATGTGCGAACGGTCGATGACCTGCACGACATGCACGTTGGTTTTCTGCGGAAACAGCGGATGCGTTTCGATCGCGGGGCCGAACGCTTCGAGGTCGATCGCATCGACATCGTCGACGAAGAACGTGCAGTGCGGATTGCCCATGCTGCACGCGGCCGGCGCGCCGGACAGCGGCAGCGTGAGCGTGTCGACCGCTTCGGCGACGGGCACGTCCTGCCAGCCGACGCGCGGCGCGCCCATCTCGACCCTGACCCGCCCGTGAGCGTCGTGTGAACACAGCAGGCGCCCGCGATTCGTGCGCAGCACGACCGACGCCGCGCCGGTTTCCCGCATCAGCGTCCACGCGACGCCGCGCGTCGCGCTGCCGCAGGTATCGAGCGCGGAGCCGTCGGGATTCCAGAACGCGACGCGCGCGGCCGCGTCGTCGCAGTCCGAGATCACCGCGAGCTGGTTGAAGCCGATGCCGTTGTGCCGGTCGCCCATGCGCCGCACGAGGCCGCGGTCGATGCGCGGCGCGTGATCCTGATCCTGACCGCGCAGGTCGACGATGACGAAGTCGTCGCCGTTTGCGTTCATCTTCTGAAATCCGATCGGCATGGCGGTCCCGGAATCGAGGCAGGTGAACACTGTACGGGGTGCGCGGGCCGCGATCAATGCCGTTCGGGCACGGCGCGGCGCCGGAAGATTCGATGCGCCCGATGTTCGGCGGGCTGCCCGATTGGCGGTCACGTCGTTGCGTCGACGCCCCGGTTCGACACGCGCTCGGTTCCGCGACGCGGGATACATTCGATTCGCGCTGGCGGCCGGCACATCCGATGCCGGCCGTTTTGCCTCATGCCGCGCGCGGAAGCCTTGGCGTGACGGTGAATTGGCTACTTGTCGTCGCCTTCGAGAATACCGAGCTGATCTTCAGTCGCCAGCCAGCGGCAACGCTCGGGCTCGCCATCATCGCGACACTCTTCCTCCTTGTGGTCGACCCAGATCCGCTCCGCGAGGCGCAAACCGCGAGCCTGAGTCTCATCGTTGTTTTTTGCGTAGCGGGAAAGAATGCGCCGGTAGGTATCGTTGAGCGCCCGATCGGCCCGTTGATAGAGCCAGTTGTGGGGACGTGCGGGATCGAATGACGGGAAAATGCCGAACGGGAAAGCTTCTTCCGGATTGTTGGAAAACCAGCCGTTGGCCACACCGACGATCATTTTGACCGATCGCTGCGAACGTGGAACCGCAACTTCGGAATTCCACGTCAAGACCATCCAGTTATGGTCTCCGTGTGTATCCAGAACGCGCACGTTGACCGTCTTGACAGGGTTCCCGTTTTCCCGGACGTGCACTGCGGCACACGGCCCCACCCGGTGCTGTTCGTCACCGTCGAACCGCGCAATGCAAGTGCCCGGCGGAGGGAGCGACGTCCCGGTAACCTGACCGAAGTTGTCCTTGCTGGCGTCGGTATCCGTGACCTTCACAAGCAGCGACACGCGCGGTGAATTTTCGTCCACATGGGCTGCTTCGACGTCAAGATGCAGCGTGGCCTCCGCCAGCGCATTCGTAGAGAAAAGGGCGCAGAAGCCGGCGAGCGTCGAAACGGCAAGTCGAGTGAAGTGCATGACGGATGGTCGAAGGTTGAAGAAAGGTGCGGCATCGAGCGCCACGATCTTAAGTCGCGTGAGCGGAACTTTCAAAGTTTCGTGCGCGCGGCACCGGTCCTTGCACGGGCGCGCCGCCCGCCCATGCAAACGGACGCTTTCTGAATGTTGCGTGCGCATCTACGTAATTCTACGTAGCTCCGCATACGTAGTTAACCGCTTGTAAGCCGCCCCCGTCGCACGGAATACTACGGCCCAACGTCGCGGCCTTTGCGAGGCCGTGGCACGACGCATCGACGTCACGTGTGTGCGGCCCCTGCGCCGCACGCCATCTAAAACCACATTGGAGACCAGGAGACGCCATGAATCGGGCTTCCAGTACCCTGCTCTGGATCGCGGTCGCGCTGCTCGGCGCGTTCTCGTTCGGAACGATCGCACTCGCACACGGCGAGCGCGTGAGTGCCCTCTGGATCGTGATCGCCGCAGTCTGCGTGTATCTGATCGCGTATCGCTTCTACAGCCGTTTCATCGCCAGCAAGGTCATGCAGCTCGACGGGCTGCGGATGACGCCGGCCGTCAAGTACAACGACGGCCTCGACTACGTGCCGACCAACAAGTACGTGCTGTTCGGCCATCACTTCGCCGCGATCGCCGGCGCCGGCCCGCTCGTCGGGCCCGTGCTCGCCGCGCAGATGGGCTACACGCCCGGCATGCTGTGGATCCTGGCCGGCGTCGTGTTCGCCGGCGCGGTGCAGGACTTCATCGTGCTGTTCATCTCGACGCGCCGCGACGGCCGCTCGCTCGGCGATCTCGTCAAGATGGAGCTCGGCACGGTGCCCGGCGTGATCGCGCTGTTCGGCGCGTTCCTGATCATGGTGATCATCCTCGCGGTGCTCGCGCTGATCGTCGTGAAGGCGCTGACCAATTCGCCGTGGGGCACGTTCACCGTCGCCGCGACGATTCCGATCGCGCTGTTCATGGGCGTCTACACGCGCTACATCCGTCCGGGCCGCATCGGCGAAGTGTCGATCATCGGCTTCGTGCTGCTGATGGCGTCGATCGCGTTCGGCCAGCATGTCCACGATTCGCCGACGCTCGCCGCGTGGTTCACGTTCACCGGCACGCAGCTCACGTGGATCCTGATCGGCTACGGCTTCGTCGCGTCGGTGCTGCCGGTGTGGCTGCTGCTCGCACCGCGCGACTACCTGTCGACGTTCCTGAAGATCGGCACGATCCTCGGCCTCGCGATCGGCATCCTGGTCGTCGCACCGGAACTGAAGATGCCGGCGCTGACGAAGTTCGTCGACGGCACGGGCCCGGTATGGTCGGGCGGCCTGTTCCCGTTCCTGTTCATCACGATCGCGTGCGGCGCGGTGTCGGGCTTCCACGCGCTGATCTCGTCGGGCACGACGCCGAAGCTGATCGACAACGAAACCAACGCGCGCTTCATCGGTTACGGCGCGATGCTGATGGAATCGTTCGTCGCGATCATGGCGCTGGTCGCGGCCTGCGTGATCGAACCGGGCATCTACTTCGCGATGAACGCGCCGGCCGCCGTGCTCGGCTCGACGCCTGAAGCCGTCGCGAACACGGTGACGCAGTGGGGCTTCGTGCTGACGCCCGACATGCTGACGCAGACCGCGAAGGCCGTCGGCGAAACGACGATCATCGCGCGTGCGGGCGGCGCGCCGACGCTGGCCGTCGGCATGGCGCACATCCTGCACCAGGTGATCGGCGGCGAAGCGATGATGGCGTTCTGGTATCACTTCGCGATCCTGTTCGAAGCGCTGTTCATCCTGACGGCCGTCGACGCCGGCACGCGTGCGGGCCGCTTCATGCTGCAGGACCTGCTCGGCACGTTCCACCCGGCGCTCAAGCGCACCGAGTCGCTGCCCGCGAACCTCGTCGCCACCGCGCTGTGCGTGGCCGCGTGGGGCTACTTCCTGTACCAGGGCGTGGTCGATCCGCTCGGCGGCATCAACACGCTGTGGCCGCTGTTCGGCATCTCGAACCAGATGCTCGCCGCGATCGCGCTGGTGCTCGGCACCGTCGTGCTGTTCAAGATGAAGCGCGAACGCTATGCGTGGGTGACGATCGTGCCGACCGTGTGGCTGCTGATCTGCACGCTGACGGCCGGCTGGCAGAAGATTTTCGACGCGAACCCGAAGGTCAGCTTCCTCGCGCACGCCGCGAAGCTGCAGGCCGCGGTGGACGAAGGCAAGGTGCTCGCTCCGGCGAAGTCGATCGCGCAGATGCAGCGGATCATCTTCAACGACTACATCGATGCGGCGCTGGCCGGGCTGTTCATCTTCGTCGTCGTGGCGATCGCGGTGTACGGCGTGATCGCCGTGCTGCGCGCGCGCCGCGAGTCGAAGCCGACCGTGCGCGAGACGCCGTACGAAGCGATGCCGGCCGCGCAGGCGCTCGGCAGCGGTCGCTAAGGGGAGGCCGCGATGTTCAGCGATCTTGGCAGCGACCTGCGCAGCGCGGGGCGTTACCTCGGGCAGGCGTTGCGGCTGATGGTCGGCCTTCCCGACTACGACACCTACGTCGCGCACATGCGCGCAACCCATCCGGACCGCGAGCCGATGACGTACGAGGAATTTTTCCGCGAACGCCAGAATGCGCGGTACGGGTCGGGAGCAGGAAAGTGTTGCTGAACCGGGCTGTTCCCGCCGTTCGGTAATCGAAAGGAAAGCGCCGCGATGGAAATCGCGGCGCTTTTTTCTTTGGGGCCGCGGCGGCACGCATCGCGCGACGGCCGCTTCGCCGTTTGCCCGGGCGCAGCACGGCGAAATCCGGCCGCCGGTATCATAGGGTTCTCTCTTTTCCCGATGGACCCGCAGGAGAACACGTCGTGCATGTCGGTGAGCGTTTCAACAGCATTTCCCATCTCGTCGGCGCGGTGCTGTCGGTGGCCGGCCTCGTGGCGCTCGTGACGATGGGCGCGCTCGAAGGCGATCCGTACAAGGTGGTGAGCTTCAGCGTGTACGGCGCGATGCTGATCCTGCTCTACGCGATCTCGACGCTGTATCACAGCGTGCGCAACCCGCGCCTGAAGGCGATCCTGCAGAAATGCGACCATTCGGCGATCTACTTGCTGATTGCCGGCAGCTATACGCCGTTCACGCTCGTCACGCTGCGCGGCCCGTGGGGCTGGTCGCTGTTCGGCGTGAGCTGGGGGCTCGCCGTGTTCGGCATCGTGCAGGAGCTGACGCTCGGGCGCCGCACGCGCTTGCTGTCGATGATCCTGTACGTGGCCATGGGCTGGCTCGCGCTCGTCGCGGTGCGCCCGTTGATCCACGCGCTGCCGCCGGTCGGCACCGCGTGGCTTCTGGCCGGCGGCCTGATCTACAGCGCGGGGATCTACTTCTTCATCAACGACGAACGCATCCGTCACGGGCACGGCATCTGGCACCTTTTCGTGCTGGCCGGCAGCCTGTGCCAGTTCGTCAGCGTCGCGATGTATGTCGCGTGAGCGGCGGCGTGCCTGCCGCGAAATGCGCTAGCGGCGCGTCGCGGCCGCCTGCAGGGGCGCGGCCGTTGCGCCGGTCGCCGGCGTCGAGCGCGTCGTGATCCACCACGTTGCCGCGGCGAGCGCCGACAGCGCGATCGCCATGACCAGCGCCACCCGCATCGCCACCGGAAACGGCTGCAGCGTCGCGATGCACGCACCGAAGATCGCCACGCCGAGCGCCGATCCGCTCTGCCGGGCCGCGTTCAGCGCCGCTGCCGCGACGCCGGCGCGGTGCCGGTCGACCGTCCCGAGCGCCGGCGCCGTCGCGGCCGGCGAGATGAATCCCGATGCGAAGCCGATCGCGAGCATGGGCGCGACGGCGAGCCACGCGGGCGTCGTCGCGCCGATGGCCGTCATCCCGAGCGCGCCGGTCGCATAGAGCGCGAACGCCGCGCACATCGTGCCGCGCGCGCCGAAGCGCGCCACCAGCCGTCCCGAACCCAGCCCGCCGAGCGCGACCATCGCGGTCATCGGCAGGAACGCGAGCCCCGTGTCGAGCGGGCTCGCGCCGCGAACCTGCCGATAGAACAGGCTGAGCACGAACAGCAGGCCGTAGAACACGAACGCCGACGCCATCGACACGAACGTCGATCCCGCGAACAGCCGGTTGCGGAAGAATGCGAGCGGCAGCATCGGTTCGCGGCGCCGCGCCTCGATCGCGATGAACGCGATCCATGCAGCGATGCTCGTCACGGCACCGCCGACGATCGGCGCCGAGTGCCAGCCGAGCGACGGGCCTTCGATCAGCGTGCCGATCAGCGCCGCGATCGCGCCGACGGCAGCGGCCTGGCCGGCCCAGTCGAACTGCCGCGAGGTGTCGGCGGCGGCGCGCGCGACCGTGCGGCCGAGCCAGATGCCGGCAAGCCCGAACGGCAGGTTCACGAAGAACAGGCTGCGCCACCCGAACAGGTCGATCAGCAGCCCGCCGATCAGCGGGCCCGACGCCATCGCGATGCCGCCGCAGCCCATCCACAGGCTGATCGCCGATGCGCGCGCGGCCGGTGCGGGGAAGGCGCGGTTGATCAATGCGAGCGAGCAGGGCACCAGCATCGCGCTGCCGACGCCTTGCAATGCGCGGGCGGCGGCGAGAGACGCGAGCGTCGGCGCGAGGCCGCACAGCGCCGACGCGGCGACGAATACCGCGAGCCCCGCGACATAGACGGTGCGGTCGCCGAGCCGGTCGCCGAGCGTGCCGCCCGTCAGCAGCAGGCTCGCGAACGCGAGCGTGTAAGCGTTCACTATCCATTGCAGGCCGGCCACGTGGCTGCCGAACGTGTGCGCGATGTCGGTGAGCGCGACGTTGACGATCGACGCGTCGAGCAGCACGAGCGTGTAGCTCACGCAGGTCGCGGCGAGCACGCGGCGGGCGGCGGCCCGGCCCGGCGCGGCGGCCGTCATGCGCGGTCGGGCGACGGCGTGGCGGCCCGCAGCGCGACGAAGCCGACCCATCCCCAATACACGCGATGATGCGTGATCAGCCCGTCGCGCAGATCCATCACTTCGACGAGATCGACCTGGTCGCCGTCCGGCGTGGCGCGCGGATATTCCCACGTGAGCTGGCGGCCGTTCGAGAAGAACAGGCCGGTCCGGTACCAGCGGCCGAGCCGGTTGCCCGGATTGCGCAGGCCGGCCGCGAAGAATGCGCCGATCGCGGCCTTACCGTGCAGCACGCCCGAGCCGTGCGCGGGCAGCGTGGCGACGACGAGCGGCGTTTCGAGCACCGCGTCGTCGGCATACAGCGCCATCAGCGCATCGAGGTCGCGCGCGACGACGGCCGCGTGCCAGGTTTCATGGATGCGCCGGGCATCGGCGTCGGTGTCTGCGGGTGTCATGGCGGGTGTCCGGAAGCGTCATTGGCGGAAACCCACTGTATGGGCGCACCGCCGCGAGACGTTTCACGTCAGCCCGAAACGTGGATGCAGCCTTTGGGAAGGCTGTGTTGTCGCCGTCTCTTACCCGGCGAGCGCGTCGAGATTCAGCACATACGACTTCCCGATCCACACTGCGCTATCGCGATGGTCGCGCAGTTCGTCGTGGGTATTCGGATGCAGGAAGAGATCGAGCGCGCCGTGGTTCAGCACGAGCCACGGCACGATCTCGTCGAAGCGCGCGGCAGCGAACGCGATCTGGTACGACCAGGCCGGATGCGGGCCGACGAGGCGCTCGTGGAAGCGGCCGAGTTCGATGACCGCGCCGAACCGTTCGTCGACGACCTGGCGAAACGCCCAGGCTGCGTCGCGGCTGTCCGCATCGAAATAGACGTGCGCGTGCCAGCTGGCGATGGCGGTGGTGTCGAGGGCTGCCATGGGAGGACTCGATAAAAAAGGGAATGCATGAGAGGCCGTGCGAAACGAAGCAAAGGGCCGATGCGTGATTATCGCGCGTCCCTGCCGGGCACGTCGTGTCGCGATCCGGCAATTCGGTGCCGATGGCTTGTCCTGTATCAGGAGAACCGTTGGTCCGACGAAATCGCTTCTGCGGTATCCGCGTGCGCGATATCACGCCGGAACCTTTGCCGGCAGGTGCGCAGGCGGGGATCACACCGGCAACACGTCATTTCGGAAATTGAAAAAACGGGATGCGCGGTGCTTCCGGTTGCGCGCAAAAGCGCGATCAGGTCGTTGAATGAAATAAAGAAATTCCCGTTCGAAGGGATTCGCGAACGACGCGCTCGAACGCCCGATTCCGAAGCCGAAAATATCAATTGCGGATTCGTCTATTCAAGCGGCATGCGGCACGACATACGATGATTTCAACGCATCGACGATAAACGATCGATGCGGGGACAACCATCTGGAGGCCACTATGCGATCCCTCGTTCCCGTTGCTGTTCTTTCCTGCGCACTCGTTGCGCTGCCTGCCGTCAGCTTTGCGCAGTCGGCCGGCCCGGACGGGTCGTCGAATGCCGCGCAATCGACCTGGTCGGCGGCGCGTGCCGAAACCGACGCGCAACTGATGCAGATGACGCGCGCCGGCTATCGCGCGACGACGGCCGGCAACCAGAACTATCCGCTGGCGATGCAGCGCGCACTCGAGCGCGTCCACCATCCGGTGCCCGACCGGTCGCGCGAGGAGCGCGCCGCGATGGAAGCGCGCGTCGCTCGCGACGCGCAGGGCGGTCATCCGGTCAAGGCGTTCTTCGTGAAGACCGCGTATTACCTGAAGGGCGAGAACACGTTCTGATGCAGGAGACGAGCATGGCAGGCCCGATCCGATTGGCCGGCGTCGTGTGCGCGTCGGCGCTGCACCGGTGGCGGGACGCGCGAGCAGCGTCGCCACGCGGCGATGCATCCGCAAGCGGGCGCGCATCATGAAGACCACCCGGAAAAGCCGTCGCCACGTGCCGCTGACACGCGAATGGCTGCTGCCGCTGCCACCCGCGCATGCACGCGACATCTCGCTGAAATGCCATATGGCGCTCGTCGCGCTGCGTGGCGAGCACGGCAACGAAGCGCTGCTGATGCGGTTGCGCACGAGCGTCTACCTGGTGTTCCTCGCGCTCGACGATACGCGCCACGCGGAAGCGGACATCGATCTGTGCGTCGACGCGGAGCGCGCGCTCGAAGCCAGTGTGGCGCGCGCGGCGCAAAGCGGCGCATGGACGCTGCACGATGATGAATGCGCGGTGATCGAGCGTGTGCTCGCCGCGCACGACACTTGCGTCGCGACGCTCACGCGGCATCGGCTGGCCGAGCTGTGGCGTCATGTCTGCACGTTCGCGTCGAGCGGCCAGCCGGCGCTCGTCGCGAGCGCGGCGGAGAAGCTGCGCGCGCACCTGTCCGACCCGCTGGCCGCATAGCGCCGCACACCGGTGTTGCAGGGCGGATGGAGGAGACAGGGCCGGCCGCACCGGCACGGCCGATGCAGTCGCGCGGCTTCGACGCGTGCGCGGCTGTCGCGGCGGCACGGTGACGGCACGACACGGCCCAAAACAAAAGCGCCACGGAGCGAATGAACTCCGTGGCGCTTTATTTTTATCCGCTGCGCGGAGGCATGGCCTCCACGTGGCGAAACGCGCTTAAGCGGCCGTTGCCGGCTTCGCCGGCTTCTGCAGCTTGCCCTTGCCGGCGCGCTGGATTTCCTCGAGCTTGATTTCGACGTGGCGAGAGAACACGTACTCGGCCGGACGCTGCTTCGCGATCGAGATGTCCGGTGCGAACGGGCCGTCGGTCTTGATGCCCTTGCGGCTCACGCGCAGCGCCTTCAGCGGGTTCGAGATGGTGTCCATCACGGCCGTCGCCTCGAAGCCGCAGTGGACCATGCAGTCCGCGCACTTCTCGTAGTTGCCGACGCCGTAGTTGTCCCACTCCGTCGTTTCCATCAGTTCCTTGAAGGTCTTCACGTACCCTTCGCCGACCAGGTAGCACGGCTTCTGCCAGCCGAACACCGTACGCGCCGGGTTGCCCCACGGCGTGCACTTGTACGTCTGGTTGCCGGCCAGGAAGTCGAGGAACAGCGACGACTGGCTGAACGACCAGCGCTTGCCGCCTTCGCCGCGCTTCAGGATTTCGCGGAACAGGTTCTTCGTCTTGTCGCGGTTCAGGAAGTGCTGCTGATCCGGCGCGCGTTCGTACGCGTAACCCGGCGACACGGTGATGCCGTCGACGCCGATCGGGCCCAGCGTGTCGAAGAACTTCGCGACGCGCTCCGGCACGGCATCGTTGAACAGCGTGCAGTTGATGTTCACGCGGAAGCCGCGGCGCTTCGCTTCCTTGATTGCCGCGACGGCCTTGTCGTACACGCCGTCCTGCGACACCGAGTGATCGTGCGCTTCCTTGTCGCCGTCCAGGTGGACCGACCAGACGAAATACGGGCTCGGCTCGTAGTCGTCCATCTTCTTTTCCATCAGCAGCGCGTTCGTGCACAGGTACACGAATTTCTTGCGCTTCATGATGCCCTTGACGATTTCCGGCATCTCCTTGTGGAGCAGCGGTTCGCCACCGGCGATCGACACGACGGGCGCGCCGCACTCGTCGACGGCCTGCAGGCATTCCTCGACGGACAGGCGCTGGTTCAGGATCGGATCCGGATAATCGATCTTGCCGCAGCCGTTGCACGCGAGGTTGCAGCGGAACAGCGGCTCGAGCATCAGCGCGAGCGGATAGCGTTTGTTGCCGGACAGGTGCTGGCGCACGATATAGGCGCCGACACGGACTTGCTGGAGCAGCGGAATAGACAAGGGATGTCCTCCTTAAACTTCGCGGGCGACAGCTTGCGTGAGCTTCGCCGGCAGCTTGAATTCGACTTTTTCCTCACGGCCCGCCATCGTCGCGACATCGACGGGCCCCAACGCGCGCAGCGCGCCAATTACATCCTCGACCATCTCTTCGGGCGCCGACGCGCCGGCCGTCAGGCCGACCGTCTGCACACCCGCGAACCATTCGGCCTTCACTTCCGAGCCGTCGGCGACGAGATAGCTCGGCACACCGCTTTCGGTGCCGATCTCGCGCAGGCGGTTCGAGTTCGAGCTGTTCGTCGCACCGACGACGAGCAGCACGTCAACCTGTTCGCTCAGCTCGCGCACGGCGGCCTGGCGATTTTGCGTCGCGTAGCAGATGTCACGCGTGTCCGGGCCGACGATGTCGGTGAACCGGCGCTGCAGCGCTTCGATGATGCCGCGCGTATCGTCGACCGACAGCGTGGTCTGCGTGATGTACGCAACCGGCGTGTCGACGGGCAGCGTCAGCGTATCGACTTCGGCTTCGCTCTGCACGAGGATCACCTCGGCCGGAATCTGGCCGATCGTACCCTCGACTTCCGGGTGGCCCGCGTGGCCGATCAGGATCAGCCGGCGGCCCGCCCCGACATACTGGCGGCCCTGCACGTGCACCTTCGTGACGAGCGGGCAGGTCGCGTCCAGCACGTCGAGCCCGCGCGTTTCCGCGTCGCGTTCGACCGTCTGGGCGACACCGTGCGCGCTGAAGATCGCGACAGCGCCGTGCGGCACCTCGTCGAGTTCCTCAACGAATCGTGCCCCTTTATTACGCAGATTTTCTACGACGTGCCGGTTGTGCACGATTTCATGACGTACATAAACCGGCGCACCGTGCTGTTGCAGCGCGCGATCGACGATCTCGATCGCACGGACAACCCCCGCACAAAAGCCGCGGGGCTGGGCAAGGATGACTCGCATAGGTGAGCGAACTCCGACGACAGACGCCGGGGTTCGAGGAGCTGGCACCTGCTCGCTCGCCCCGGCTTGATGTTATGAAGGCAGGAACGAACCGGCCGGCCAGGCCCCGGAACCCCGAATTAATCGCGCATTTTAACCCTATCGCGCCGTCCTTGCTCTGGTGCTGTATCGGCGCTGTTGCAATTGCGGGAGAGCCGCGTCGGCGCTGGCGCGCGCGGAACCCAGTAAACTACGCGGTTTCGCGGGCAGCCGCTCCGGCTGCCCGGCGTCGCGCTCATTTCAAGGCCATTCGATGACCGTCGATTCTTACGCGTATTGCCCGGCCGCCCGTGCGGTTTCGGGTGTTTTGTTCCTGACCCTTATTGATATCGGGCATGCCGGCACCCGGCAGGAGGCATGCCGATGATGCTGGTGATCGCTTTCCTGGTATCCGGCCTGTCACTGATGATCTGGATCGTGCTGCTCGTCGCGCGCGGCGGTTTCTGGCGCGCGCAGCCCGCACGGCCGTTGCCGCCCGAGGCGCGCGGGGCGGCTGCCGAGGCCGGCTGGCCGGCCGTCGTCGCGGTCGTGCCGGCGCGTAACGAGGCCGACGTGATCGCCCGCGCGGCGACTTCGCTGCTCGAGCAGGATTACCCGGGTGAATTTCATCTGATCATTGTCGACGACCACAGCGACGACGGCACCGCCGACGCGGCCCGCGCGGCCGCGCTCGCGATCAACCGCGCCGACCGGCTGACGGTGCTGAGCGCGAAGCCGCTGCCGGCCGGCTGGTCGGGCAAGGTGTGGGCGCAGTCGCAAGGGATCGCCGCGGTGCAGACGCTCGGCCTGCCGGCCGACTACCTGCTGCTGACGGATGCCGACATCGGCCATCCGCCCGACGCCGTCGCGCAACTCGTCACGCGCGCGCAGGCCGAGAACCGCGATCTCGTGTCGCTGATGGTGCGGCTGCGCTGCGATTCGTTCTGGGAAAAGGCGCTGATCCCGGCGTTCGTGTTCTTCTTCGCGAAGCTGTACCCGTTCTCGTGGATCAACAACCCGCGCAACCGCACGGCCGGTGCCGCCGGCGGCTGCATGCTGGTGAAGCGCACGGCGCTCGAGGAAGCGGGCGGCATCGAGTCGATCCGCGGCGCGCTGATCGACGACTGCAGCCTCGCCGCGCAGATCAAGCATCGCGGCAGCGGCCGCCATCCGATCCGTCTCGACCTGGCCGACCGCAGCGTGTCGCTGCGCCCGTACGACAGCTGGCGCGACATCTGGAACATGATCGCGCGCACCGCGTTCACGCAGCTGCACTATTCGCCGCTGCTGCTGGCCGGCACGCTGCTCGGGATGACGATCATCTATCTCGTGCCGCCCGTCGCGGCGCTCGCGTACGGCGCGCGTGCGTGGCCGGCCTGGCTCGCGTGGGCGTCGATGTGCGCCGCGTATGCACCGATGCTGCGCTACTACCGGCGCTCGCCGCTGTGGGCGCCCGCGCTGCCGCTCGTCGCGCTGTTCTATGTGGGCGCGACGTTCGCGTCGGCATGGCGCTACTGGCGCGGCAAGGGCGGCCAGTGGAAGGCGCGCGTGCAGGCACCGGTGGAGCGCTGAGTATTGATTGTTCGGGAGGCGCGCCTCCCGGCAGCCGGAAAGCAAACAGCCCGATCGGTGCGAGCCGGTCGGGCTGTTTCGTTTTCGGCGGTGCCGCTTGCCGGTGCGCGCGCTTACCGCTGCGTCAGCATCATGTACATCTGGACGACGACGTCCGGCGAGAACGTGAACGGCACCCACCCGTAGCCGGTGTGGCGGGCCACCAGCAGGCGGTCGCCGTTCGCCTGCTTCTGCACGGCCATCATCGGGTTCTTCGTCGTCACGAAACGCCAGCCGGCCGGGATGCCGGGCGGCGGCTCCGGCTGCATCGACGCGCGCGCGTGCGCGAGTTCCTCGATCAGCTGGCCCAGTTGCTCGGGATGCAGCGTGATCGACTGGCCGTTGACGGTCAGCGTGAGTTCGTTCTGGGACGGGCGCGCGACATGCAGCGTCGCCTTGTCGGCCGGGACCGGCGCGGCGTCGACCTCGACCGCGGGTTCGGCTTGCGCCGCCGGGACGATCGCGGTGTCGGCCACGGCCGCATCGGAAACGTCGGCCGCTTCGGCCTCGACCGGTGCCACTGCGCTCACGACCGGTTCCGCCGCCGGCGTATCCGCCGACGCCGGTTCGACGATTTCGGCCGCAACGGCCGTGCCCGCCACCGCATTCGTCGCCGCTTCCTTGACGACGGCCTCGACCAGCGCCTCGGCGTCGGCGATGGCCTTCGCGTGGTGCTGCGCGGCCGCTTCGGCCTGCGCGATCGCTTCGGTATGGCGATGCGTGACGGCCTCGGCCTCGGCGGTGGCGTCGGCATGACGCTGCGCGGCGGCTTCGGCTTGCGCGATCGCTTCCGTGTGGCGCTGCGTGACGGCTTCGGCCTCGGCGGCGGCATCGGCGTGACGCTGCGCGGTCGCCTCGGCTTCGGCGATCGCCTGCGTGTGACGTTGCGCGAGCGCTTCGGCCTCGGCGATCGCGGCCGTGTGGCGCTGTGCGGCAGCTTCGGCTTCGGTCGTCGCTTCCGCGTGGCGTTTCGCGGCGGCCCCGGCCTCGACAGTCGCGGCGGCATGACGTTGCGCGGCCGCGTCGGCTTCGGTCGCGGCGGCGTGATGACGCTGCGCGGCGGCCTCGGCTTCGGCGATCGCAGCCGCGTGGCGCTGCGACGCGGCTTCGGCATCCGCGTGACGCTGCGCGAGCGCTTCGGTCAGCGCGGTGGCTTCCGCATGGCGCTGCACGGCCGCTTCGGCCTGCGCGGCGGCATCCGTGTGACGCTGGGCGGCGGCTTCGGCGGTGGCGGTCGCGTCGGCGTGGCGCTGCTGCGCGGCTTCGGCGTCGGCGGCAGCGGCCGTGTGGCGCTGCGCGGCGGCCTGCGCGTCGGTTTCCGCGGCGGCGTGACGCTCGGCCGCGGCCTGGGCTTCCGCCGCGGCGGCGCGCGCGAAGGCTTCCGCGCTGCGTGCCGCCTGCTGCGCGGCGTGGTGATCGTGGAGGAGCTGATCGACGCCCGTGGCGAGCGAAGCGATCTGATCGTTCAGGTTCATGCGTGTCTTCTCTGCGTAAGACCCGCGATTTTAACCGCTGCGCCGGTGCCGGTCCGCGTGGGACGTGTAACAAAGTGCGCAAAGCGGCGCGACGGGCGCCGCTTTGTGTTACTTCAGGTAGCCCGCGGAGCCGAACCAGTCGAGCGCATCGCGCAGCCCTTCGCGGTACGGGCGCGCGCGGTAGCCGAGCTCGCGCTCCGCTTTCGCGGACGTGAAATACATCTTGTTCTTCGACATCCGCAGCCCGTCCACGGTGACGAACGGCTCCTTCTTCGTGAACTTCGCGACGGCCTCGGCGCCGACCGCGAGCGGGTACAGCGGCCAGCGCGGCAGCGCGATCGTCGGCGCCTTGCGGCCCGTCATCTGCGCGATGTCGGCGAGCATCTGCTGCAGCGGCAGGTTCTCGCCGCCGAGGATGTAGCGCTCGCCGATCCGGCCGCGCTCGAGCGCGAGGAAGTGGCCGTGCGCGACGTCGTCGACGTGCACGAGGTTCAGCCCCGTATCGACGAACGCGGGGATCTTGCCGAGCGCGGCCTCGACGATGATGCGGCCGGTCGGCGTCGGCTTCACGTCGCGCGGGCCGATCGGCGTCGACGGATTGACGATCACGGCCGGCAGCCCTTCGTCGGCGATCATCCGCTCGACCGCGCGCTCCGCGAGCACCTTGCTGCGCTTGTACACGCCGATCGCCTGCTCGGCCGTCAGCGGCCGGTTCTCGTCGGACGGATCGCCGGCGCTCGTGACCTTCAGCGTCGCGACGCTGCTCGTGTAGACGATCCGCTCGACACCTTCCGCGCGGGCCGCGCGCATCGTCGCGACCGCACCCTCGAGGTTCGCGCGCTCGATCTCATCGGGATCGGGCGCCCACAGCCGGTAGTCGGCGGCCACGTGCAGCAGGTAGCGCACGCCGCGCAGCGCGGCGCGCATCGACGCCTCGTCGCGCATGTCGCCGGTGACGATCTCGGCATCGAGATCCGCGACGTTCGTGCGCGGGCTGGTCGGGCGCACGAGCACGCGCACCGCATAGCCCTTCTGCTGCGCAATGCGTGCGACGGCCGAGCCGACGAAACCGGACGCGCCGGTGACCAGAACGAGATCGCGGGAGGTATCAGTCATGCGTTTCCTTCAGGGCCGCGCGCGGGCGGCGCGGCGGTTGAGCATCGGCGAGATTGTACGTGGTCGGCGTGCGCGGCGACGCCTGGCCGGCGCGTGTGCGAAGCGGCCGACGCGACTACAATGCCGGGCTTGAATGCAACGGGAGGGCGACGCGATGAGCCGCAATGAACTGGACGAACGGATCGAGACCTACTACGTGCGGGTGCGCGGCGTCGTGCAGGGCGTCGGCTTCCGTCATGCGACGGTGCGCGAAGCGCATGCGCTGAAACTGCGCGGCTGGGTCGCGAATCTCGAGGACGGCACCGTCGAGGCGATGATCCAGGGCCCCGGCGCGCAGATCGACCGGATGCTCGCGTGGCTGCGTCACGGGCCGCCGGCCGCGCGCGTGACCGAAGTGACGTTCGAGGAGCGCCAGACCGAACGGCGCTTCGAGCGCTTCCAGCAGCAGTAAGCGGCGCAGAACAATCATGACGGGGTATCCGGAAGCCGGGCGCGGCCTCATGCTGTCGGTGATGGCGTCGACGCTGTTCGCGCTGATGTCGGCTTACGCGAAACTGCTCGCGCCGCTCACGGGGCTCGACATTTTCGCGTGGCGCGTGTTGTGGACCGCGCCGGGCGCGCTCGCGCTGATCGCATTGCGCGGCCGCTGGCCGGCGCTCGTCGAACTCGCGCGGCGCACCGTGCGCGACTGGCGCCTGCTGATCGCGCTGCCGGTGAGCGCCGCGCTGCTCGGCGTGCAGCTGTGGCTGTTCCTGTGGGCGCCGCTGCACGGCCGCATGCTCGAGGTGTCGCTCGGCTATTTCCTGCTGCCGCTGACGATGGTGCTCGTCGGCCGCTTCTACTATCACGAACGGCTCGACCCGCTGCAATGGGCGGCGGTCGCGTGCGCCGCGCTCGGCGTCGCGCACGAAGTGTGGGTGACGCGCGCGTTCGCGTGGCCGACGCTCGTCGTCGCGCTCGGCTATCCGCCGTATTTCGTGCTGCGCCGGCGGATCAACGCCGATTCGCTGGCCGCGTTCGCGGTCGAGATCGCGCTGCTGTGCCCGATCGCGTTCGCGATGGTCGCGACGAGCACGACGCGCGTCGCGACGCATCCGGTGCTGTGGGCCGTGCTGCTGCCGGGGCTCGGCATCCTCAGCACGCTCGCGCTCGCGAGCTACCTGAAGGCGAGCCGAATGCTGCCGATGGCGCTGTTCGGAATCCTCGGCTACGTCGAACCCGTGCTGCTCGTCGCGGTGTCGCTGCTGCTGCTCGGCGAGACGCTGAGCGTCGCGAAGCTCGCGACGTACGGGCCGATCTGGGTCGCCGTCGCGCTTACCGCGTGGCACAGCGCGATGCTGATGCGGCGCCTGCCCGCACGCGGATAAGCATCGTTCGCGATGCGGCGGCCGCACGGAACGTGCCGCGCATCGCGTATCGATCGACGCAATGCGCGAACCGCGATCGATCAATGGTCGAAGGCATCGACGCTGACCGCAAACTGGCGTCGTACTGACGTGAATCTGGCGACGCTGCCTGCTTTGCTCCACAGGGCTCGCGCTTGTAATCGAACAGAAGATTCGGTTGCACTTTGTTACTTAGGGTCTCCCCTGATCGGCCATTAGACTGGCCTGACCGACTTCCCTTCGTATGCAGCTTTTCAATGAACGGTCATCTCCGTGCCTGGCCAGCCGGGTTGGCGCGATGCGAGCATACGCGTATCGCCGCTGATCGCGCTCGCCTGCTTCTTCCCGATCCCTTCCCCGGTGCATGTCGCACCGCCGTCGTGCCGGTGCGCGCATGTCGTTGAGCTCGCCGACTTCCGCCGCGGTCCAGCCGTCGCGCAGCGGCCGCCTGATCGAAATCGACTTCTTCCGCGGGCTCGTGCTGTTGATGATCGTCGTCGATCACATCGGCGCGAGCGTGCTGTCGCGCGTGACGCTGCACGCGTTCGCGCTGTGCGATGCCGCCGAGGTGTTCGTGTTTCTCGGCGGCTTCGCGACCGCGAGCGCATACGGCGCGATCGCCGAGCGGCACGGCGCGCGCGCCGCGCAGAAGCGGTTCGTGCATCGCGCGATGCAGATCTACCGCGCGTTTCTCGCGACGTCGACGCTGATGCTGGTCGTGTCGGCCGTGCTCGACCATTACGGGATCGACGCACCGAACCTCGCGCTCGACGACGTCAGCGTGATGCTCGCGTCGCCGCTCACGGGCCTCGCCGAACTGCTGACGTTCCAGCGCCAGCCGTATCTCGCGTCGGTGCTGCCGATGTACGTGCTGTTCGCGCTCGCGTCGCCGGTGCTCGTGCCGTTCGCGCGCCGTCATCCGTGGCTGCTCGTCGCGCTCGGTGTCGCGTCGTGGCTCGCGGCGGGCTGGCTCGGCCCCGAGCTGCTGGATACCGACGGTTTCCGCTGGAGCTTCAACCCGTTCGCATGGCAGCTGATGTTCGTCGCCGGCGTGCTGGCGCGCTGCCAGCCGTTTTACCGGCGCATCGCGCTCGGGCGCTGGGGCGCGGCGGCCACCGGGCTCGCGTTCGCGGTCGTGCTCGGTTGCGCGAGCTACAAGCTGTTCTCGGGATTGCCGCTGCCCGAAGGCGTGTTCAAGCGCGACCTCGCGCTGCCGCGTGTCGTGAGCTTCGCGGCCATCGCGTGGCTGATGGCCGACTGCGTGCGCTTCGGCTGGATCGCGCGGATCGCGCAGGGCGTGCGGCCCGTCGTGGCGGTCGGCCAGCGCGGGCTGATCTGCTTCGTCGCGGGTGCGGCAATCTCGCTCGTCATCGATTCGCTGCTGCATCCGGTCGTACGCAGTGCCGACTTGCGGCATGTCGGCGTGGGCCTCGTGGCCGATGCGTGCGCGCTCGGGCTGATGATGGCCGTGGCCGGTTCGGGAACGTGGATCGCGCGGTGGCGCGGCGCGGCCGCGTGAACGGCGCGGGAGACAGCGCATGCGGCACGGCAGGTGCCGCGTGGCGTCAGTGAGGTGAGCCGATACGGGAGCGGGGCACGGCGGCTGCGTCGTCGGATTCGACGTCGTCGCGTTCGTCCTGCTCCGGGTCATCGGGTTCCGCGAGTACCGCGTCGGCTTCGGCAGCGGCCCGGGCGGCGCGCATCGCGGTGCAGCGCTGGGCGTGCCGGATGTCCGACAGGATTCTCAGCAGCCGCGTTGTCTTGCTTTTCATGGTCTTCTCCCGCCAGTGCGCATCGCGCGAAGCGGATGCACGTCCTGCAACCAGTGTAGGACGCGTTCGCGTGCCTGGCGGGAGAATGTGGCGTGCAGGACGCACGCCAAGGGATAGTACTTACTGGGCCGCTGCGACGCCCTGCGCCTGCAGGGCTTCCTCGCGACGCTCTTCCGCACAGCGCTGGTGCTGGCGCGACAGGCGGTTCATCAGCGGCAGCAGCAGCAGGGCGAGCACCATGCCGATCGCGGCGAGCCAGCCGAGCTTCTCGAACAGCGACAGGTACAGCGGCAGCGATTCGGTGGCCGGCAGATCGTGCGACGGCATCTGCGCGAAGTTCGCGACGACGCTGCCCAGATACTGCGACACGCCCGTCGCGACGAAATACGCACCCATCATGAAGCCGCTCATGCGCGCCGGCACGTAGCGGGCGATCATCGCGAGGCCGAGGCCGCTCACCAGCAGTTCGCCGAGCGAGTAGAGGCCGTAGCCCCACACCATGAACCACGACGACACGCGGCCGTCCACCGCATAGCGGCCGCTGATCGTGAACACCAGGTAGCCGGCGGCAACCGCGCCGAAGCCGAGCGCGTACTTCGCGGCGACCGGCAGGTCACGGCCGCCCTTCGCGACGGCGTTGTAGACCCACACGAGCAGCGGGCTCAGCAGCATGATCCAGATCGGGTTCAGCGCCTGGAACTGCGCGGCGCTCCACGTGAACAGCGTCGTGCCGAACAGGATGAAGCGCGGATCGACGTTGCGCAGCGCGAACAGCGTCAGCGACGTCGACATCTGCACGTAGAAGATGAAGAACAGGATCACCTGGCCGATCAGCACGAGTGCCGCGATCAGGCCCGCGCGCTCCGAGCGCTCCGACTTCGCGATCATGTATGCGAAGATCGCGAGGATCGCGAACGCTGCCGTCCATACGCTGGCGACCGCGAGCTGCTTGTGCTGCAGCACGTACAGCGTGACCAGCGCGAGCGCGACGCCACCCAGCGCGACCGCGCCGAGGCGCTTCCAGCGGATCGGCTGGTCGTCCGGCTGCGAGCCGACGTGCGCGAGCGTGCGATGCATCAGCATGAAGTTGAGGATCGCGAGCAGCATGCCGCCGCAGCAGACCGCGAACGCGGTATGCCAGCCCCAGTGATCCTTGATCCACGGCGTCGCGAGCATCGACACCGTCGAGCCGATGTTGACCGCCATGTAGTAGATCGTGAACGCGCTGTCGATGCGCGCGTCGTCGCCTTCGTAGATGCGGCGCACGAGGTTTGCCGCATTGGCCTTGAACAGGCCGTTGCCGACGACGATCACGCCGAGCGACGCGTACATGTACGTCAGGTGGTCGTTCGGTACCGCGAGCATCAGGTAGCCGGCGCACAGCACGGACGCGCCGATGATCATCGTGCGGCGGGCGCCGAGCACCTTGTCGCCGATCCAGCCGCCGATCGACGGCGCGGCATAGACGAGTGCGGTGAACGCACCCCAGGTCAGGTTCGCGTGGCTGTCGGTGAAACCGAGCCGGTCGACCATGAAGAGGACCAGGAGCGCGGCCATGCCGTAGTAGCCGAAGCGCTCCCACATTTCGATGAGGAAGACCGTCGTGAACGATCGGGTTTGTGAAACAGGTGAATGCATCATCAATCTCGGTTGAAACGGACGGCACGGATCGCGCGTCGTCTTGGGGTCGAACTGGCGCCGGTGCGCAATAGGCCGGGTAAGCTTTGCGCTGGCGATGGAACAGTCGGGCGGATTAGCCCGGGCCGGGGTCGGACACCGCCTGATGGGGCGGGGAAGGTCCCCGACCGGCGCGCGCGTGGTAACGGTTGCCGGTCCGGTGCGACAGGTGCGCGCCACCTAGGGAAACTCCCGATGTGGCAGCAGCTTTCAGGAACATTCGTCTCATCATCTATTTGTAAGAATTCGCGCGGGTCCTCCGAAGATTCCCGGAGAGCCGCTTGCAGCTTGCCTGTGAAGCCGGCGAGTCTGGCAAGATAGCGCGTCGTTTCGCTCGCCTCGTGCCCTGTTTAGTGCACCGGGCTCAACACCGAAGACGTGTGCGAACCCGAAGACTAAGCTATATCGATCTAACTTAGTTATTTTCCATCAAACATTTTTTGACGATCACTTTTCGGCCTGCTATGGTTCCCCCCACTGAAAACTCGCGGTCCGCAGACGCTGCCGCCGCACTGGGCAGCAAGATTCGCGCGTTGCGCCAACGACTCAAGCGCACGCTCGACGACACCGCTACCGCCGCGGGGATTTCGAAGCCGTTTCTGTCTCAAGTCGAGCGCGGGCTCGCGTCGCCGTCACTGACGTCGCTGGCCGGTATTGCACACGCGCTCGGTGTGACGGTGCAGTACTTCGTGGATACGCCGAGTGAAGAACGCTCGGTCTGCAGAGGCGATCAGCTGCGCTTCTTCGGGTTTGCCGATTCGGCGAACCTGTTCGCGAGGCTGACGAACGTGTCCGAAGGGCGCCAGCTGGAGGCGATCCTCGTGAGGATGCCGCCGGGGCAGAAGCGGTCCGAGGTGACGACACATGCAGGAGAGGAGTTCCTGTATGTGATTGAAGGGGAAGTGTCGCTGACGCTGGAAGGCAAGACGTTCGTCCTGCAGGCCGGCGACAGTTCGCACTATCAGTCGACGGTGCCGCACAGTTGGGTCAACACTGCGAAAGTCGAGTCGGTGGTGGTCTGGGTCGGTACACCAAGGCTGTTCTAACGCACAGGTATTCCTTCGTTTCCAAGACGGGATGCCTGTCGAAAGAAACGTAAGGAATACTAAAATGCTACACGAGAATCACGGGCCTCCTCAATCGCTGCACCCGTCAGCGTCTCACGCGTAATCCGCGGCATCCGCCGCGCGACGCTCACCGAACACACCTTCTCAAGACTGCCACGATGAAATCCTTGCATGCCATGTCGGCCGTGCTGGCCGCGCTCGCCCTGACGACGCCTGTTGCCCACGCCGTTACCGTCCCGTCGAACGTCGCGCTCGCTCCTCAACAGGACCTGACGCGACAGGTGCCCGCCGAAGTCGAGTCGCTCGACCCCGCGCACATCGAATCGTGGACCGGCAACACGATCGGCCTCGACCTGTTCGAAGGGCTGGCCCGCATCGATGCAGCCGGCCAGGTCGTGCCGGGCGTCGCGCTGTCGTGGGAACGCAAGACGCCGCAGACGTGGATCTTCAAGCTTCGCCACGACGCGAAATGGAGCAACGGCCAGCCGGTGACGGCCGCCGATTTCGTCTATTCGTGGCAGCGCCTCGTCGATCCGAAGACGGGCTCGAAGTACACGATCCTCGTCGAGTTCGTGAAGAACTCGAAGGACATCATCGCAGGCAAGGCGGCGCCGTCGACGCTCGGCGTGCGCGCCGTCGATCCGTACACGCTGGAAGTGACGACCGACGTGCCCGTCGCGTTCTTCCCGGAACTGACCGCCATGGTGCCGCTCGCGCCGGTGAACAAGGACACGGTGACGAAGCTCGGCGACGCGTGGACGCGCCCGGGCAACATCGTCAGCAACGGCGCGTACCAGCTCGTCGACTGGCAGCCGAACAACCGCATCGTGATCTCGAAGGATGCGAAGTACTGGAATGCGCCGAAGGTCGTGGTCAACAAGGTCACGTACCTGCCGATCGAGAGCGACGAGACGGCGATGCGCATGTACCAGGCCGGCCAGATCGACTACAGCTACTCGATCCCGTCGGGGATCTTCCAGCAGGTCAGCAAGCAGTTCGGCGGCGAACTGCGCCAGGGCCTGCAGCTCGCGACCTATTACTACTACCTGAACAACAGCGATCCGGCGCTGAAGGACAAGCGCGTGCGCCAGGCGCTGTCGATGGTGCTCGATCGCGACGTGCTGACGCAGAAGCTCACGCAGGCCGGCGAGAAGCCGATGTACGGCCTGATGCCGAACGGCACGAAGGGCGTGCAGCCGTTCACGCCGGAATGGGCGTCGTGGCCGATGGCCAAGCGCGTCGAGACCGCGAAGAACCTGCTGAAGCAGGCCGGCTACTCGGATGCGAAGCCGCTGTCGTTCACGCTGACGTACAACACCAACGACCTGCACAAGAAGGTCGCGCTGTTCACCGCGTCGGAATGGCGCACGAAGCTCGGCGTCAACACGAAGCTCGAGAACGTCGAGTTCAAGGTGCTGATGAAGGAGCGTCATGACGGCAAGGTGCAGATCGCGCGCGACGGCTGGTTCGCCGACTACAACGACGCGATGACGTTCTTCGACCTGCTGCGCTGCGGCAGCGCGCAGAACACCGTCGGCTACTGCAACAAGCAGGCCGATGCGCTCGTCGACGAAGGCAACCAGAAGCTCGACGACAAGGCGCGCACCGCGCTGCTCACGCAGGCGCATGACATGGCGCTGAACGACACGCCGATGGTGCCGCTGTTCCAGTACTCGGCCGATCGTCTGGTGAAACCCTATGTGGGCGGCTACTCGCTGAAGAACGTGATCGACATGCGTGCTTCGCAGGACATGTACCTGATCAAGCACTGAGCGGAGCGATCATGCTGGCCTACGCATTGAGGCGCACGTTGTGGGCGGTGCCGACGATCCTCGCGGTCGTCACCGTCTGCTACCTGCTGCTGCACTTCACGCCCGGCGGTCCGTTCGATACGGAAAAGCAGTTGTCCGCCGCGACGCTCGCGAACCTGAACGCGAAGTATCACCTCGACCAGCCGCTGTGGAAGCAGTACCTGATGTACCTCGATTCGCTGCTGCATGGCGATCTCGGTCCGTCGTTCCGCTACGTCGACTGGTCGGTGAACGACCTCGTGAGGAAGGCGCTGCCCGTGAGCCTCGGCGTGGGCGGCGTGTCGATCCCGATCTCGATCGGGCTCGGCGTGCTGCTCGGCACCGTCGCGGCAGTGCGCCGCGACAGCTTCATCGACCGCATCGTGATGCTGATCGGCAACATCGGCAACGTCGTGCCGCCGTTCGTGCTCGGCCCCGTGCTCGTGTGGATCTTCGCGATCCTGCTGAAGACGTCGGCCGGCAACGGCTGGCTGCCGGCAGGCGGCTGGGGCGACGGCGGCTGGCAGTACCGGCTGCTGCCGATCGTGCTGCTGACCTTCATCAACATGTCGCTGCTCGCGCGCGTGATGCGCGGCTCGATGATCGAGACGCTGTCGAGCAACTACATCCGTACCGCGCGCGCCAAGGGCCTGCCGGGCTCGACGATCGTGCTGCGCCATGCGCTGAAGCCCGCGCTGATGCCGGTCGTGTCGCTGTTCGGCACGGTCTGCATCTCGTCGATCACGGCGGCCGTCGTTACCGAATCGGTATTCGCGCTGCCGGGCCTCGGGCAGCTCGTCGTGAACGGCGCCATCAACCGCGACTACACGCTGGTGCTCGGCCTCGTCGTACTGACCACCGTCTGCGCAGTGCTGTTCAACCTGCTGGTCGACCTCGCGTATGCGTGGCTCGATCCGCGCATCCGTTATTGAGCGAGGCACCGCGATGACTCCGACTACTCCCGTCGTCGGTCTGCCCGTGCAGACCGATTCGCCGCCGCGTTCGCGTTCGCCGCTCGCGCTCGCGATGGCGCGTTTCCTTCACAACCGCGCAGCCGTGTTCAGCCTCGTGCTGCTGGCGCTGGTCACGCTCGCGTGCTTCGTCGGCCCGTGGCTGCTCGCGGCCGATCCCGCCGCGAGCGACTGGGGCGCGATCAGCCTGCCGCCGACCTGGGCGAACCAGCACTGGTTCGGCACCGACGAGCTCGGTCGCGACCTGCTCGTGCGCACGCTGATCGGCGGCCGCGTGTCGATCGAGGTCGGCGTGCTCGGCACGCTCGTGTCGGGCCTGTTCGGCGTCGCGTGGGGCGCGACCGCGGGCTTCGCGGGCGGCCGCGTCGACTCCGTGATGATGCGTGTCGTCGACATGATGTACGCGATCCCGTACCTGCTGATCGCGATCCTGATGATGACCCTGTTCGGCCGCTCGTTCATGCTGGTCGTGCTGACCATCAGCGCGTTCTCGTGGATCGACATGGCGCGTGTGGTGCGCGGCCAGACGCTGTCGCTGCGCAATCGCGAGTTCGTCGATGCGGCGCGCGCGATCGGCGTGACGCCGGCTTCGATCGTGCTGCGCCACATCGTGCCGAACCTGCTCGGCGTGGTCGTCGTGTACGCGACGGTCTCGGTGCCGGGCATCGTGCTGACCGAGTCGGTGCTGTCGTTCCTCGGCCTCGGCGTGCAGGAACCGATGACGAGCTGGGGCGTGCTGATCCAGGACGGCGCGCAGAAACTGGAATCGATGCCGTGGCTGCTGCTGGCCCCGGCCGTGATGCTGTGCGTGACGCTTTACTGCGTGAATTTCGTCGGCGACGGCCTGCGTGACGCGCTCGACCCGAAGGATCGCTGAGATGAAACGACCCCCACGCTCATTTTATTCGCTGCCCCCCGAGGGGGCGGCCAGCCTCCTTGGGGCGGCCCGGCGGAGGCTGGCATGACCGCACTACTCGAAGTAGACAACCTCGGCGTGCGCTTCACGCGCAAGGATGCGCCGCCGATCGACGCCGTCAGCGGCGTGTCGTTCTCGCTCGAAGCCGGCAAGACGCTCGGCATCGTCGGCGAATCGGGCTCGGGCAAGAGCCAGACCGTGATGGCGCTGCTCGGCCTGCTGGCCGGCAACGGCACGACGACGGGCGCCGCGCGCTACCGCGGCGACAACCTGCTCGACATGGACACGCGCGCGCTGAACGCAGTGCGCGGCGACCGGATCGCGATGATCTTCCAGGATCCGATGACGTCGCTCAATCCGTTCCTGACGATCGAGCGGCAGATGACCGAGACGCTGCAGCTGCATCGCAAGCTGTCGCGCAAGGAAGCCACGAAGCGCGCGATCGAGGCGCTCGAATCGGTGCGCATTCCCGACGCGGCGCGGCGCATCCGCATGTACCCGCACGAGTTCTCGGGCGGCATGCGGCAGCGCGTGATGATCGCGATGGCGCTGCTGTCCGAGCCGGAAATCCTGATCGCCGACGAGCCGACCACCGCGCTCGACGTGACCGTGCAGGCGCAGATCATCGACCTGTTGCGCGAGCTGAACCGCGAGCGCGGCACCGCGATCGTGCTGATTACGCACGACATGGGCGTGGTCGCCGGCCTCGCGGACGACGTGATGGTCATGTACTCGGGCCGCACCGTCGAATACGCACCGGCCGAATCGATCTTCGCGGCGCCGTCGCATCCGTACACGATCGGCCTGCTCAATGCGCTGCCGCGCCTGACCGATGCGGACGATGCACCGCTCGTCGCGATTCCCGGCAATCCGCCGATGCCCGGCACCGCGCCGGCCGGCTGCGCATTCGCGAAGCGCTGCACGTATGCGGAAGAACGCTGCGGCGCGGCGCGCCCCGCGCTCGAAACCTATGGCGCCGTGGGCGCGGTGCGTGCATGCCACCGCCCGGTGACCGATCTGACGGGAGGTCTGCGATGAGCGTCAATGAACGCCGCGATGCCGGCGCGACGAACGACACGCTGCTGTCCGTCGACAATCTGAAGGTGCATTTCCGCGTGCCGCTCGGCGGCTATCCGTGGTCGCCGAAGGGCACGCTGCGCGCGGTCGACGGCGTGTCGTTCGACGTGAAGCGCGGCGAGACGGTCGGGCTCGTCGGCGAATCGGGCTGCGGGAAGTCGACGCTGGCGCGCGCGCTGATCGGCCTCGTGCCGATGACGGCCGGCACGGTGAAATGGCGCGGCGAAGCCGTCACGCCCGATCACCTGCGCGGCACCACGATGCGGCGCGAAGTGCAGATGATCTTCCAGGATCCGCTCGCGTCGCTCGATCCGCGCATGACGATCGAACAGGTCGTCGCCGAGCCGCTCGTCACGCACCAGGCCGGCCTCGGCCGCACCGAAGTGCGCCGCCGCGTGGTCACGATGCTCGAACGCGTCGGCCTGAACGCGCATCACCTGCTGCGCTATCCCCATGAATTTTCCGGCGGGCAGTGCCAGCGCGTCGGCATCGCACGCGCGCTGATCGGCGAGCCGAAGCTCGTGATCTGCGACGAACCCGTGTCGGCACTCGACGTGTCGATCCAGGCACAGATCGTGAACCTGCTTCGCGACCTGCAGCGCGAACTGTCGTTGTCCTATCTGTTCGTTGCACACGATCTCGCCGTGGTGAAGGCGATCAGCCAGCGTGTGCTCGTGATGTATCTCGGCCGCGTGATGGAGTTCGGCACGCGGCATGACGTGTATGGCGTGCCGCAGCACCCGTACACGAAGGCGCTGCTCGATGCGGCGCCGACGCCGGAGCCGGCGCGCGAGCGTGCTCGCCGTCCGATGCTGCTGGCGGGCGAGATGCCCTCGCCGCTCAACCCGCCGTCCGGCTGCGCGTTCCGCACGCGCTGCCCGGTCGCGATCGACGCGTGCGCGCAGGACGTGCCGCTGCCGGAAGTTCGGCAGGGGTCGGCGGCGCGTGTCGCATGCATCCGTGCGGGCGTGGCGTGAAGTGAAGTAACGCGGCAAATAAAACCAGGCAGGTCAACAGGGGCAGTGGCGGCGCGAATGATCTTCGCGTCGCGGGTACAGGCGCGTCCTTAACCGGATACGCCGGGGGGCCGGGAGCGGATCGCGACCGGCGTGGACGATATCAAACAAGACGAGAATGACGATGAAAAAACAGAAGACGATCGGGACGGCATCGAAGATGCTGCTTGCATGGGGACTGCCGGCACTCGCAGGCGTCTCGCTGACGGGCGTGGCGCACGCCGACGACGCGGCGCCCGCGCCGCTGACGGTCGCGCAGGCTGCACCGGCCGCCGGTGCGGCCACGACCGTTGCGCAGGCATCGACCCCGAACGCGATCATCAACGCCGAAGCGAACCAGGCCGTCACGCCGCCGGACGAACCGTCGGCGCAGTCGAAGTCGAAGGGCTTCATTGCCGACAGCCATCTCGACTTCCTGTTCCGCAACTACTCGGACGTGCTCGACAGCAAGGGCGGGCCGCATCGCCACGCGTGGGTCCAGGGCGCGATGGCGAACTTCGAGTCGGGCTATACGACGGGCCTGATCGGCATCGGCTTCGACGCATCGCTGTACGCGGCGCTGAAGCTCGACGGCGGCCAGGGCGCCGGCAGCATGGTGCACATCGCGAAGGGCGGCGGCGGCGGCAACCAGCTCGCATGGGCGTACCCGGGCATCTACGACATCAAGGCGCGGATCTCGAACACGGTGGTCAAGTACGGTCTGCAGGCCGTCGACAACCCGTTCATGGAGCAGCACGACAACCGTGCGCTGCCGCCGACGTTCCTCGGTGCAACGATCGTCAGCAATGAATTCAAGAACGTGATGCTCGAGGCCGGCAGCTTCACGAAGACCGACGCGCGCGGTCACACGACGCTCACCAACCTGACGACGCAGTACGGCGGCACGCGCATCAACCGCCTGTCGTATGTCGGCGGCACGTGGGACTACTCGCCGAACGGCGAAGTCGCGCTGTATGCGAACCAGGCCGACGACGTGTGGCACCAGTACTACGCGTCGGTGAAGCACAGCATCGGCAGCCCGCAGACGATCAAGTGGACCGGCTTCGGCAACGTCTACTCGACGCACGACACGGGCGATGCGCTGCAGGGCAAGATCGACAACAACGCATACAGCCTGTCGGTGGCCGCACAGCACGGCCCGCACGAGCTGCTGCTCGGCTTCCAGCAGGTGCTCGGCGACCAGTTCTTCGACTACCTGAACGAAACGAACGGCATCTTCCTGACCAACTCGATGGACGTCGACTACAACGCGCCGCACGAAAAGTCGCTGCAGCTGCGTTACACGTTCTACGGCAAGGAAGCGGGCCTGCCGGGCTTCAAGGCGATGGTCTGGGGCGTGACGGGCTGGGGTGCGGACGGCAGCGCGGGCGCGGCCAACGACCCGAGCAAGTCGAGCATCTACTGGAGCAACGGCGCGCCGGTGCAGGGCCGTCACCACGAGTTCGGCTTCATCCCGTCGTACACGTTCCAGAGCGGCAAGCTGAAGGACACGAAGGTCACGTTCATCGCGATGTGGCACAACGGTTCGGCTCATTACTCGGACGCGACGAACCGCGAGTACCGCCTGGTCGTGAACCTGCCGCTGCACGCGTTCTGATCGGCGGGGGACACTTGTTCCCCCGCATCGCGCAGCCGGCCTGCCCGCAGTGCGGTCAGGCCGGCTTGTGCAGCCCCGCGACGGGATCGTTCGCGGCAGGCATTTCTTCCACGAGCGACGTGAGCTGGCGGCCCGTATCGCGCCAGGCGTCGAGGCCGCCGCGCAGCGCGAGCGCATCGGTGAACCCGGCATCGAGCAGGCGCTTCGCCATCAGCGCGGCCGTGAACTCGTTCGGGCACGAGCAATACACGACGAACTTCTGCGTGAACGGATAGCGCGCGACGATGTCGCTGACCTGGCGTTCGTCCGCGAACTGCGCGCCGGGAATCGTGAACGGGTCGAGCTTGCGGTGCTCGGGCGAGCGCACGTCGAGGACCACCGGCGCGGACGTATCGCGCAGCATCGCGTCGAGCTCGTCGACGTCGATCCGCGCGCTCGCGAGCTGGCGGATCAGCGCGCGGCGGCGCATCCAGCGGAGCGCCGCGTACACCGCCAGCACCGCGACGGCCACCAGCAGCGCCACACGGCCGAGCTGGCCCGCGCCGGCGAACAGCCAGTCGATCTGGCGATAGAACATCACCCCGACCACCAGTCCGACGATCGTCCACAGCGCGGCGCCGAGCGCATCGTAGCCGACGAACGTGCGATAGCGTGTGCCGAACGCGCCGGCCATCGGCACCGACACGAGCGACAGCCCGGGAATGAAGCGCGCGACGGCGAGCACGCGCACGCCATAGCGGCCGAAGAAACGTTCGGTCTTCTTCACGCAGGTATCGCGCGACAGCGACAGCCGGCAGATCGTCTTCAGCGTCGTGCCGCCGTAGCGCCGCCCGGCGATGTACCACATGGTGTCGCCGATCAGCGCGCCGAGCACCGACATTGCCAGCACCGTCAAGAGCTGTGAGCCGATCATCGCCGGATGCATTGCGGCCATCGCGCCGAACAGCACGAGCGTCGGCATGGCTGGCACCGGCAGGCCGATGGCCGCCGCGAGCACGTTGGCGAAGACGAGAAGCGGCCCGTATTGGGCGACGAGGTCACGAAGCATGACGGCTGGCCGAAAAGGAAGCGCGTGGTGAGAATACGCAGATGGGCCGATTATCGGCCATTTTCAACCGGGCGGCGGGGAATGGCGAAAAGCGGCTGACGGCGGAAGGGAGATGCGGGCAGATTGGTGAGCCGGTGCGTTGCGCGCGGCTCACCGGTCGACATCAGGACGGGGTGCGGGCGAGCGATGCCGCGCCGTGGTTTTCGCCGGGCAATTCGGCGCCGTGCGAGCGGATCGCCGCGATCAGTTCGGCCGGCGTGATCTCGTAGCGGACCTCGCG
>JAIRVP010000053.1 GCA_031253835.1 Burkholderia sp.
CCGTCCGAGTCCCACAGGTAGACGCCGTCGGCCTTCACGATCACGCGGCTGCCGGCGCGGTTCAGCGCGCCCATGTCCGAGAACGGGTGGATGTGGTGCGCGGCGTCGAGCGCGCGGTAGTCGGCGGTCGAGTGCGGCGAGAAGGCTTCGTGTCGATCGGTCATGTTTCCTCCGTAAAACAGCGCCGCACGCTCACACGTGCAGCAGCAGATGCCTGCGTTCCCACGAGCTGATCACGCGGAAGAACGCTTCGTATTCGGTTTCCTTCAGTGCCAGGTAGGCCTTCACGAACTTGTCGCCGAGAATGCCGGCGAGCGGCTCGCACGCGGCCATCAGCGAGATGCCCTCTTCCAGGTTGCGCGGCAGCTGGTAAGGCAGGTCGTAGCCGTCCGATGCGATCGGCTCGGTCGGCGCGAGCTGCTGCGTCATCCCGAGATAGCCGGCCGCGAGGGTCGCCGCGAACACGAGGTACGGGTTGCAGTCGACGCCCGGAATCCGGTTCTCGATGCGGCGCGCGACGGGGCTCGACTGCGGGATGCGGAAGCCGACCGTGCGGTTGTCGTAACCCCACTGCACGTTGATCGGCGCGGCCATGAACCGCGACAGGCGGCGGTACGAATTGATGTACGGCGCGAAGATCGGCATCAGCGCCGGCGTGTACTTCTGCAGCCCCGCGAGATAGCTGCGGAACAGCGGCGACACCGAACCGTCCTCGTCGGCGAACAGGTTCCGCCCGGTGCGCATGTCCGCCAGGCTCTGGTGAATGTGCATCGCGGATCCCGGCTCGTTTTCCATCGGCTTGGCCATGAAGGTCGCGTACATGTTGTGACGCAGCGCGGCCTCGCGCACCGTGCGCTTGAACAGGAATACCTGGTCGGCCAGCGGCAGCGCGTCGCCGTGCACGAAGTTGATCTCCATCTGCGCGGCGCCGACTTCGTGGATCAGCGTCTCGATATCGAGCCCCTGCATTTCGCAGTACTCGTAGATATCCTCGAACAGCGGATCGAACTCGTTGACGGCCTCGATCGAATACGACTGGCGGCCGGTTTCCGCCCGCCCCGTGCGGCCGATCGGCGGACGCAGCGGCAGGTCGGGATCGGCATTCATGTCGACCAGATAGAACTCGAGTTCCGGCGCGACGACGGGTTTCCAGCCCTTCGCCTTGTACAGGTCGAGCACGCGGCGCAGCACGTAGCGCGGCGAGATCTCGACCGGCGACCCGTCGAAATGCACGCAGTCGTGAATCACCTGCGCGGTCGGGTCGACGGCCCACGGGATCAGGCAGATCGTCGACGGATCGGGCACGCACACCATGTCGGGATCGGTCACGCCGGTCAGCGTGCCGTCCTCCGGATAGTCGCCGGTCACGGTCTGCACCATCACGGCCTGCGGCAGCCGCATCGATTCGCCGGATTCGAACTTGTTGCGCGGAATGATCTTGCCGCGCGCGATGCCGGCCATGTCGGGAATGATCGCCTCGACCTCGGTGATGCGGTGCTGTCGCAGGAATTCGCTCAGTTCGGGTTGCATGATCGGCCTCGTTCAGTCGACGTCGGATGCGGCCGGCGACGCCATCGCGCCGCCCGCTGCATGAATGCGGTGCGTCATGCGCGCGCGGCACGCCGCGCCGAATGCCGCGAAGATGTCGCGCGACAGCGGTTGTTCCGCGTAGCGCCATTCGGGATGCCACTGCACGCCGAGCGCGAACGCGCGCGCGCCGCGCACGCTGACGGCCTCGACGAGCCCGTCGGGTGCGCTCGCTTCGACGGCGAGCCCTGCGCCGAGGCGGGCGATGCCCTGGTCGTGCAGCGAATTGACCGTCGCCTCGTGCGCGCCGCGGGCGACCCGCTGCAGCAGGCCGCCCGGCGCGAGTTGCACGAGGTGCGCGGGACCGTACTGCCGTTCGAGCGGATCGGCCGGCCGTTCGCGATGATCGTCGAAGCCGTTCGTCGCGTGCAGCCGCTGATGCAGCGTGCCGCCGTACGCAACGTTCAGCTCCTGCATGCCGCGGCAGATCGCAAGGACGGGCACGCCCGCATCGATCGCCGCGCGGATCAGCGGCAGCGCGGTCGCATCGCGCGCGGGGTCGTGCAAGGTGTCGGGCGCACTCGCGGCACCGCCGTAATGATGGGGTTCGACATTCGAGTAGCTGCCGGTAAACAGCAGCCCGTCGACTGCCGCGACGATCGCGTCGGGCGGCTGGCGCGCGCCGAGCGCGGGCAGCACGAATGCCAGCGCGCCGGCGCCGTCGATGAGCGCGGCAAGGTACTTCTCGCCGGCCGTGTGATTCGGATGCGCACCGCGCAGGATGCGGTCGGCGGTAACGGCTACGATCGGGCGCGCACGCATGAGCGTCCCTCCCTTTCCGGAAATCGCGCGCCACACGCGTGCGCACGGAACGATGAAGGCCCGCGGCTGCACCGCACGTGCGCACGGTCACGCAGCACGTACGCATGCGCGACCCTGCCGCGCGGACGATGCGGCAATCGGCGGTGCGGCCCGGGACGGAAGCGGAAAAGGACGCTAGGGCAACAAGGATGCGCTGCCGTCGCACTGCACCGCGCTGAACACGTGCGCGGTCACGAGGTTGAAGCGGCGCAGGCCGCGATGGGAAATGGCGAAAAAACGAGGCTCGCGTAAAGAGGCGGCACGCGTACCGCAATCAGCATGCCGGTTCGGCCCGGCCTGAGGCGGCGCGCCCGCCGACGGACTTCGCGTCCGGCGTATCGAAGGGCTGGCGGCTTTCACGATCGTACTCGACTGACTGAAGGAGGCAGGACACGCGTCGCGATCAAGCGCATGCGGCAACGCCGCGCGGCGACACGTCGGCAAGGTGTCACGCAGCGGATTCCGGCGCGGTACGGCCATCGTCGATGCCCCCGCCGCCGGTGCGCGCGTGACGACTTCCTGACATTCAGCTTATATCACCTAAAAATTGCGTCAAATTTTCAGGTGCCGATGACGACATCGATCAGACGAAAAAAAACGGCATCGATCTCCGCGATCGATGCCGTGTTGTGCATTGCGTCGGCGCGCATGCTGCGTGCCGACGGGCCGCGACGCCCTGCTCCGCCGCGCCGCCGCATGCGTGCGGCCCGCGCTCAGCGATGCGCGAGCGCGGTTTCGACGAGCGTCTGCAGCAGCGGCACGATCCGCGCCGCGCGCGCTTCGTCGTACGCATACGGACGCGTCTCTTCCATGTAGGTGATCTGCGACAGCTCGAGTTGCACGGCCTCGACACCGGTGTCGGGCACGCCGTAATGACGCGTGATGTAGCCGCCCTTGAAGCGCCCGTTCGCGACAGCCGTATAGCCGCCGTGCGCGAGCACGCGCGCGGCCAGTGCCTCCGCGAGACCCGGCGTGGCGGTCGCGCCGCCCGACGTGCCGAAATTGAAGTCCGGCAGGCGGCCTTCGAAGAAGCGCGGCACATGCGAGCGGATCGAATGCGCTTCCCATACGAGCACGCGGCCGTGCTCGCGCTTCAGGCGTGCAATCTCGCCCTGCAGCGCATCGTGATACGGCAGCCAGTAGCGGTCGCGACGACGCATGATCTCGTCGTTGCCGGGCAGCGCGCTGGCCGGATAGAGCGGCGCCTTGTCGAACGTATCGACCGGCACGAGCCCCGTCGTGTCCTGCCCCGGATACAGGTTCTCGTTGTCGGGCGGACGGTTCAGGTCGACGACGTAACGCGCGTGCGATGGCACGAGGATCGATGCGCCGAGGTCGGCCGCGAAGCCGTACAGCCGCTCGAGATGCCAGTCGCAATCGTCGACGAAGCGCGCGTCGGGCGTCATCGTCGCGGCGATGTCGTCGGGGATGTGCGTGCCTGCGTGCGGAATCGAGATCAGCAGCGGCAGCGTGCCCTGCTTCAGCGTGAATACAGCCGGTTGTTCAGTCATGTCGCATCACCGTAAGAGTCTGCCGGCGCACGCGCACAGCGTGCGCCGGTTGCCGCGCGTCAGCGCAGCAGTTGCGCCAGCGCGGCGCGGTAGTCCGCATACGCGGCGGCTTCGTCGCGATGGCGGCGGCCGCTCACGACGCGTTCGCCGCCCGTGTAGACGTCGAGCACGGGCGTCTCGCCATGCTCGGCGAACACGATACCCGACAGCCAGGACGGGCTGCCGTGTTCGGCGATCGCCGGATGATCGGGATCGAGCACGAGCCAGTCGGCACGGCAGCCTTCGCGCAGTGCGCCGACGCGCCGCCCGCTCGCCTGTGCGCCGCCCGCGAGCGACGCATCGAACAGGCGATCGGCGACATGCGCCTGCGACTCACTCGCCAGCACGTTGCGTGCGCGGTGCACGAGCCGCTGCCCGTATTCGAGCAGGCGCAGCTCCGAGCGCCATTCGACCGACGCGTGGCTGTCCGAGCCGACGCCGATCACGCCGCCCTGCGCGAGATAGTCGACGGCCGGGAACACGCCGTCGCCCAGGTTCGCTTCGGTCGTCAGGCACAGGCCGGCGACCGCGCGACGCTTCGCGAGCGCAGCCGTTTCGGCCGCATCGACGTGCGTGGCGTGCACGAGGCACCAGCGCGCATCGACGTCGAAGCGATCGAGCAGCCATTGGACGGGACGCGCGCCGTATGCGCGCACGCAATCGTCGACCTCGGCCGTCTGCTCGGCGATATGGATGTGGACGGGCGCGTCGTCGGGCAGCCCGTCGATCAGCGTACGCAGGCCAGCCTCCGACACCGCGCGCAGCGAGTGCGGTGCGACGCCGTAGCGCAGCCCGCCGTGCTCGGGCGCCGCGCGACGCATCGTGTCGAGCAGTTCGAGCAGGCCGTCGGGCGTATTGATGAAGCGACGCTGGTCGTCGCGCGGCGGCTTGTTGCCGAAACCGGCGAACTGGTAGGACACGGGCAGCATCGTGATGCCGATGCCGGCCGAGCGCGCGGCGTCGATGACGCGCGTGCCGAGCTCCGCGAGCTGCGGATAGCGCGAGCCGTCCTGTGCGTGATGCACGTAGTGGAATTCGCACACCGACGTGTAGCCGCACTTGAGCATCTCGACATACAGCCAGCGCGCAATCGCCGCGAGCGCGTCGGGCGTGATCTTCAGCGCGAAGCGGTACATCAGGTCGCGCCAGCTCCAGAAGCTGTCGGCGGGATTCGCGCGGTATTCGGTGAGCCCCGCCATCGCGCGCTGGAATGCGTGCGAATGCAGGTTCGGCATGCCGGGCAGCACCGGCCCGGCCGCACGCGCGACGCCTGCCGGCGCATCGGTATCGGGCGTCACGCCGGTCAGCGTGCCGGCCGCGTCCCAGCGCAGCAGCACGTTGCGGCGCCAGCCGTCGGGCAGGTAGGCGTGGTCCGCGAACAACATGGTGTCGGTCATTCTGATTCCTTGTCGAGCGGCCGGATCAAGCGCCAACATGCCCGGCCCCTGCAAAAACTATCCGTTCATCCGGCGAAACACGGTCGAGCCGCCGCGAACGACCTGCTCGCACAGCGGCCGGCCGATCCAGTACGCGAGTTCCGACAGCGAACCGACCGACCAGGCGGCGAAGTCCGCCTGGCGGCCGACCTCGAGCGCGCCGTGGCGATCCGCACGGCCGAGCGCCGCGGCGGCATGGCACGTGACACCCTGCAGCACTTCGGGCACCGTCATGCGGAACAGCGTGCAGCCCATGTTCAGCGTCAGCAGCAGCGATTCGAGCGGCGACGTGCCGGGGTTGTGATCGGTCGCGAGCGCGATCGGCACGCCGTGCTTGCGCAGCAGCTCGATCGGCGGCAGTTGCGTTTCGCGGATGAAGTAGTACGCGCCGGGCAGCAGCACGGCGACCGTGCCGGCCGCCTTCATCGCCTCGATGCCGGCTTCGTCGAGAAATTCGAGGTGGTCGGCAGACAGCGCGCGGTAGCGCGCGGCGAGTGCGGTGCCGCCCGCGTTCGACAGTTGCTCCGCATGCAACTTCACGGGCAGCCCGCGGCGCGTCGCGGCCTCGAACACGCGTTCGGTCTGCGCGAGCGAGAAGCCGATGCGTTCGCAGAACACGTCGACCGCGTCGACGAGGCCTTCGTCGGCCAGCGCCGGCAGCATCCGGTCGCACACTTCGTCGATGTACGCGTCCGCGCGGCCCGCATATTCGGGCGGCAGCGCATGCGCGCCGAGGAAGGTCGTGTAGACCGTGACCGGGAAGCGTTCGCCGAGCTGGCGCGCGACGCGCAGCATCTTGCGTTCGCTCGCGAGGTCGAGCCCGTAGCCCGACTTGATCTCGATCGCGGTCACGCCTTCGGCGAGCAGCGGCTGCAGGCGCGCGGCAGCCTGTACGAACAGCGTCGTCTCGTCGGCCGCGCGCGTCGCGCGCACGGTCGACACGATCCCGCCGCCCTGCCGCGCGATGTCCTCGTAGCTGACGCCCGCGAGGCGCTGTGCGAATTCATCGGCGCGCGTGCCGCCGTACACGAGGTGCGTATGGCAATCGACGAGGCCCGGCGTCACCCACGCGCCGTGCAGGTCTTCGCGCTGCCAGTGCGCATAACCGTGCGGCAGCGCGGACAACGCGCCGAGCCAGACGATCGTGCCGGTTTCGTCGACGGCGATCGCCGCGTCGTCGATCGTCTCGTCGGGATGGCCGTGCGGACACAGCCTCAGGTGATGCCAGACAGTCGGTTTCATGCGTTCAGTCTCGTTCGCCGATGGCGAGCGATACGGCGAGCAGCGCGCCGCTACCGCTCACGACGACGTCAAACGCACGCCGCGGCCCGTCGAGCCGCAACGTGTCCATTTCTTCCAGTGCGTAGTGCGTGCCGTCGATGTCGACGCCGACGGCGCCGGTCGCGCAAAACAGCAGCACGGTATCGGCATGTGCAATACGGTGCGCACCTGCGCGCCACACGTCGAGCGCGCCGCGCGCAGCCGAGCGGCGCGTCATCAGGTTGAAGTCGCGCGTCGCGCCGTCGTGCAGCGTCGCGTCGATCGCCGCTTCCCCTGCGAAATCCGCGCGGGCCAGCGGTGCGTCGAGCACGTGCTGTGCACCGCCCGCTTCGGCCAGCGTCATGCCCGCGCCGGACAGCAGCACGAGCGTGCGGTCGATCCCGTCGAAACGCGAGAACGGCCCGGCCGTGCCGACGTCCGCGACGCTCACGCGCCATGCGAACGCATCGAGCGCGGCACCGGGCGGGAATGCACCGATCTCGCGCGTCACGCCGCCGCCGTTCTTCCACGGCGACGCGACGAGATCCGACGCGCGGATCATCGTCGCGTTCACCGGCGCCTGGTCGAGCGCCGTCATGCTCAGCGGCCGAGCATCGGCAGCTTCAGGCCGGCTTCGCGGGCCGTCTGCTGCGCGAGTTCGTAGCCGGCATCCGCATGGCGCATCACGCCCGTCGCCGGGTCGTTCAGCAGCACGCGACCGAGACGCTCGTGCGCTTCAGCCGTACCGTCGGCGACGATCACGACGCCCGAGTGTTGCGAGAAGCCCATGCCGACGCCGCCGCCATGGTGCAGCGACACCCACGATGCGCCGCCTGCCGTGTTCAGCAGCGCGTTCAGCAGCGGCCAGTCGCTGACTGCGTCCGAACCGTCCTTCATCGATTCCGTCTCGCGGTTCGGGCTCGCGACCGAACCGGTGTCGAGGTGGTCGCGGCCGATCACGATCGGCGCCTTCAGTTCGCCGTTCTTGACCATTTCGTTGAACGCCTGGCCGAGACGATAGCGATCCTTCACGCCAACCCAGCAGATCCGTGCCGGCAGGCCCTGGAACGCGATGCGCTCACGCGCCATGTCGAGCCAGTTGTGCAGGTGCGGATCGTCGGGGATCAGCTCCTTCACCTTCTGGTCGGTCTTGTAGATGTCTTCCGGATCGCCGGACAGCGCGACCCAGCGGAACGGGCCCTTGCCTTCGCAGAACAGCGGACGGATGTACGCCGGCACGAAGCCCGGGAAGTCGAACGCGTTCTCGACGCCCATTTCCAGCGCCATCTGGCGGATGTTGTTGCCGTAGTCGAGCGTCGCCGCGCCGCGTTCCTGCAGCGCCAGCATCGCGCGCACCTGGACGGCCATCGACTGCTTCGCGACCTTCACGATGCTCTGCGGATCGACCTTCTGTGCTTCGCGCCATTGCGCGACGGTCCAGCCTTGCGGCAGGTAGCCGTTGATCGGGTCGTGCGCGCTCGTCTGGTCGGTCACGCAATCCGGCGTGATGCCGCGCGTGACGAGTTCCGCGAACACGTCGGCCGCGTTGCCGAGCAGGCCGATCGACACGGGCTTGCCCGCGCGCTTCGCTTCCTCGATCATGCCGAGCGCTTCGTCGAGCGTCGTCGCCTTCTTGTCGACGTAGCGCGTCTTCAGGCGGAAGTCAATGCGCGTCTCGTCGCATTCGACCGCGATCATCGAGAAGCCGGCCATCGTCGCGGCCAGCGGCTGCGCGCCGCCCATGCCGCCGAGGCCGCCCGTCAGGATCCAGCGGCCCGACGGGTCGCCGTTGAAGTGCTGGTTCGCGACCGAGAAGAACGTTTCATAGGTGCCCTGAACGATGCCCTGGCTGCCGATGTAGATCCAGCTGCCGGCCGTCATCTGGCCGTACATCATCAGGCCCTTGCGGTCGAGCTCGTGGAAGTGGTCCCAGTTCGCCCAGTGCGGCACGAGGTTCGAGTTGGCCAGCAGCACGCGCGGCGCATCCTTGTGCGTGCGGAACACGCCGACCGGCTTGCCCGATTGAATCAGCAGCGTTTCGTTTTCCTCGAGATCCTTCAGCGACGCGAGGATCTGGTCATAGCATTCCCAGTTGCGCGCCGCGCGGCCGATGCCGCCGTACACGACGAGCGCATGCGGATGCTCGGCGACTTCCGGGTCGAGGTTGTTCTGGATCATCCGGTAGGCCGCTTCGGCCAGCCAGGTCTTGCAGGTCTTCTCGCTGCCGCGCGGCGCGCGGATCGTGCGCGTCGGATCGAGACGGGGATCGATGTGTTTCGGATGGTTCATGACGACTGCTCCCGAAGGAAAATGACTATCAAATAGGAATCAGAAATGCCCGGTGAAGCGATAACGGCTGCCGGGATGCCACAGATTCGCCACCGAGGCGACGACGCCCTGCGACCAGGTGCGCCGATGTAAAACCAGACACGGCTCGACGTCGTCCATCCGCAGCTGCTCGCGTCGCTCCGGCGCCGGGGCCGCCGCTTCGATCCTGTACTCGACGCGCTGCAGCGGGGCCGCGCGCATCAGGTACAGGTTCGGCGTCGTGTTCGTGAAATCCTGCTCGGCGTAATCCGGCGCGACCGCCGGATTCACCCATCGTTCTTCGAGCTGCACGGGCTCGTCGTTCTCGAAGTGCAGCACCTGCGAATGAAACAGCTTCGCGCGCACAGCCACCTGCATCTCGTCGGCGAGCGCCTCGTCGGCGCGGATCGTGTCGAGACCGAGCACGCTGGCGTGATACGCATGCCCGCGTGCGCCGACTTCCTCCGAGATGCTGCGGATCGCCACCAGCGTCGACTCGTACTTCGGCCGCGCGACGTAGGTGCCCGCGCCCTTCATGCGCGTGAGCACCTGCTCGGCCGTCAACTCGCGCAGTGCGCGGTTGACGGTCATGCGCGCCACCTTGAATTCGCGCGCCAGCTCGTTCTCGGACGGCACCTGGTCGCCCTCCTCCCACTCGCCGGCGTGGATGCGGCCCAGGATGAAATCCTTGATCTCCTGGTAGACCGGCGCGCTCATCGGCTTACTGTTCCGATGCGAACGAGAACGGTGCGACCTTCGCGAACGCACGCTCGCCGACGAGCTTCGCGATCACCGCGATGTCCGGTGCGAAGTAGTGGTCGAGTTCGTAGTGCGCAACCTTGCCGCGGATCGTTTCCATCACCGGCGCCAGCTTCGGGCTCGTGTGGTACGGCGCGCGCAGGTCGACGCCTTGTGCGGCCGCCAGCAGTTCGATCGCGAGGATGTGCTTCGTGTTGTCCGCGATGTCGGCGAGCTTGCGCGCGGCGAACGTCGCCATCGACACGTGGTCTTCCTGGTTCGCGGAAGTCGGCAGCGAGTCGACCGACGCCGGGTGCGCGAGCGTCTTGTTTTCCGACGCGAGCGCGGCCGCCGTCACGTGGGCGATCATGAAGCCCGAGTTCACGCCGCCGTCCCGCACGAGGAACGGGGGCAGGCCCGACAGCGTCGCGTCGATCAGCAGCGCGATGCGGCGTTCGGCCAGCGCGCCGATTTCCGATGCGGCGAGCGCGAGGTTGTCGGCCGCGAACGCGACGGGCTCGGCGTGGAAGTTGCCGCCCGACAGCACTTCGCCGGTGTCCGGGAAGATCAGCGGGTTGTCCGACACGGCGTTCGCTTCGACCAGCAGCACGTCGGCTGCATGGCGCATCTGGTCCAGGCACGCGCCCATCACCTGCGGCTGGCAGCGCAGGCTGTACGGATCCTGCACCTTGTCGCAGTCGCGGTGCGACTGATTGATCGGCGAGCCTTCGAGCAGGTCGCGATACGACGCTGCCGCGTCGATCTGGCCCTGGTGGCCGCGCAGTTCATGGATGCGGGCGTCGAACGGCTTCACCGAGCCGGCTGCCGCGTCGACCGACAGCGCGCCGGCGACGAGCGCCGTGCGGTACAGGTCTTCGATCGCGAACATGTTGTCGAGCGCCAGCGCGGTCGATGCCTGCGTGCCGTTCAGCAGCGCGAGGCCTTCCTTCGCCTGCAGCGTCAGCGGCGCGAGGCCCGCGACGCGCAGGCCGTCGAGTGCGCTGGCACGCTCGCCGCGGATGAACACTTCGCCGACGCCGAGCAGCACGGCCGACATGTGCGCGAGCGGTGCGAGGTCGCCCGATGCGCCGACCGAGCCCTTCACCGGGATCAGCGGCAGCACGTCCGCGTTGAACAGCTTGATCAGTGCGTCCATCACTTCGCGACGGATGCCCGAGTGGCCGCGGCCGAGGCTCGACAGCTTCAGCGCCATCAGCAGGCGCACCGACGAACGGGCCATCGGCTCGCCGACGCCGACCGCGTGCGACAGCACCAGGTTCTTCTGCAGCAGCTCGAGCTGGTCGTGCGGGATGTGCGTGCTGGCCAGGCGACCGAAGCCCGTGTTGATGCCGTAGGCCGGCTCGCCCTTCGCGGCGATGTCGGCGACGGCCTTCGCGCCGGCGTCGATCTTCGCGAAACTGGCCGGATCGAGCGTCAGCTGCACGGATTCGCGTGCGATCTGGCGCAGTTGCGGGAGGGTCAGGTGGCCGGGGGTCAACGTAATCATGTGAGCAATCCTGTCTAGACAAGTTCGGAATGGATTGAAGTGTAGCCACGTCAACTTGTCTAGACAACCCGTTTTTCACCGATTTCGACTTGGGAGTTTCCCTGATGCCCGGCGCGGCCCGCCAGACCGGTCGGCGGGATTCGACGCTTAACAGATGTTGCAATTATTTTTTCTTTGGCAACATACGGATCACCATTTGCCACGGAGACCCGCCATGTCCTTCCCGTCACGATCCGCCGCCCGGTTCGGCCGCCCCCTGCTCGTCGCCGCGTGCGTGCTCGCGTGCGGCGCCGCGCTCGCCGCCGAGCCGCTGTCCGGCACGCTCGACAAGATCCGGCAGGGCAACCTGATCTCGATCGGCCATCGCGAAACGTCGGTGCCGTTCTCGTACGTCGATGCGAGCGGCAAGGTGATCGGCTTCTCGCAGGACCTGTGCGACCGCGTGATCGCGGCCGTGAAGGCGCGCACCGGCAAGCCCGACCTGCAGGTGCGCTTCATCCCGGTCACGTCGCAGAACCGCATCCCGCTCGTGCAGAACGGCACCGTCGACCTCGAATGCGGCGTGACCACCAACCTCGCCGCGCGTCACGCGCAGGTCGCGTTCTCGACCACCTTCTTCGTCGCGACGACGCGGCTGCTGACGCGCACGACGTCGGGCATCCGCGACTTCCCCGACCTCGCCGGCAAGACGGTCGTGACGAACCAGGGCACGACGTCTGAACGCCTGCTGCGCAAGATGAACGAGGAAAAGAAGATGAACATGCAGATCATCAGCGCGAAGGACTACGGCGAAGGACGCCTCACGCTCGAATCGGGCCGCGCGGCCGCGTACATGATGGACGACGTGCTGCTCGCGGGCGTGCGCCAGCTCGCCGCGAAACCGGCCGACTGGCAGATCGTCGGCACGCCGCAGTCGTCGGAAGCCTACGGGTTCATGCTGCGCAAGGACGATCCGCAGTTCAAGGCGCTCGTCGACGGCGTGCTCGTGCAGCTGATGAAGCGCGGCGAGATCAACGCGCTGTACGACAAGTGGTTCATGAAGCCGGTGCCGCCGAAGGGGCTGTCGTTCGACTTCCCCATGAGCGACGTGATCAGGGCGCGCTATGCGGCGCCGAACGATGCGCCGCTCGAGTGATTACCGTGCGCTGAGGTCCGCTCACGCGCGCGTCCACGCGACGCACGCCGCGTAGCCGGGCGCCGCGTCGAGCCACGCCGCATCGAACGCCGCGACGCCGGCGGCAGGCGCGGCCGGCTCGACGATCGTCGTCGCGGGCGTCGCCGCATCGCGCGGCGGCACGACCGCGAACGCGCGCAGCCCGCCGACGATGCCCGTGCCGAGCGCCTTGAGCAGCGCCTCCTTCGCGGACCACACGCGCATGAATTCGCTCGCGCGCGCCGCGAGCGGCATGCGGTCGAGATACGCGACCTCGGCAGGTGCGCAGACTTCACGCGTCAGCGCGCGCCAGTCGGCTGCGCGGTTGCAGCCCTCGATATCGACGCCGACGCGGCCCGCCGGCGCCCACGCGATCAACGCATGATCGCCGGCGTGCGACACGTTGAAGTCGAGCGACGCGCGATGCACGCGATCCAGCGACGGCCGCCCCGATGCGTCGACGACGATCGCAACTGCATGCGGCGCGATACCGAGCGCCGTGCCGAGCACGTCGCGCAACGCGGCGCGCGTCGCGGCGCTGCGCACCGCATCCTCGTGGCGCATGAAGCGCGCGGCCCGCGCACGTTCGTCGTCGCCCAGCGCCGCATACGCGGGCGACATCAGCGGCACGCGCCAGTCGAAATCGATACGCACGACCCGCACGCCGGCACGGGACGCGGCAGCCGGCACGTCGAGCGCGTGCACGCGCCACGCGCGGGGGATCTCGAGCGGAGAAGCGGAATCGGACGGAATGGGCATCGGCACGCGCAGCCTGTGCTGTGAACGGAAACGTCCGATGTTAATCGATCGCGCCGGCCGGCAACCGGCGCGGCAGGATCAGGCAGCGAATCGCGACGGCGCGATGCGTGGCGGGCGCCCCGTCACCCGTTCGCGGCCACGCCCGGCACGCCGCCGGCCGCGACCGGCCCGCGCGACGCCGGGTGAAGCGCATGCACGGCGCCCGGCGCATCGGCCGGCAGCACGCCGTGTTGCAGCCAGTACAGCGCGACGGGCCACAGCGTGTCGGTGAAGCGGCTGTGGAAAAACGCGAAATGGCCGATCGCGTCGACGCCGATGTCGGCCGGCGCGATCCGCAGGTGCGTGACGTGGCTGCCCGTGTAATAGCCGACCAGCCGCTCGATCGCCTCGACCGTGCCGAACGCGTCGTCGTCGATGCCGATCGCGAGCATCGGCGCCGACAGCCCCGCGAAGCGCGCGGGCAACGCCGCGCGGCTGACGGTACCGGCATCGAGCACGCCGCCGATGTAGCCGTCCTCGAAACGCGGCTGCGCGCGCGCCCACGACAGCGCGACGCCGCGCGGCGTGTCCTCCATCCAGCCGAGCCGCTTCGCGGGCACATAGCCGAACACGGCCGCGAGCGCGGGCATCGCGACATGCCACTTCCACCACATGCCGCGCCGCTCGGCCGGCAGGTAGTCGCGCCAGTACGCGTACTGCGCACCGACGGTCACCGCGTGCCGCACGTGCACGTTCGATGCCGCGAGCCCGAGCAGGCAGCCGCCGATGCTGTGCGCAACGACGTCGAGCGGCTGGCCGGGAAATGCGTCGCGCGCATACTGCAACGCGGCTTCGCAATCGAGCCGCCCCCAGTCGAGCCAGTTCGCGTGCAGCTTCGCGAGCTGCGCGGGGCGCGAACCGCCGATGCCGCGATAGTCGTAGACGAGCACGTCGCGCCCCTGCGCGAACAGCCAGGCCGCGAACCGGAAGTAGTAGTCGCAGCGCACCGACGTCGCGCAATTGATGACCGTCACGGGCCGCACGGCGCCACCGCCGCGATGGCGCCACACATGGCCACGCAATTCATAACCGTCGGCTGCGCGCAGCGTCACGGGCTCGGGCGGCAATGCACCTGCCGCGCGACTGCCCGGTGCCGCCCCGCTCGCTTCGTTCGAAATCGTCATCCTGTCTCCTGTCGGTCTCAGTTAGCGCTTTAGCGCTTACTGAGACCCCATGCTTCACGGTCGGTCCGTGCCGAACGTCAAGCCTCCATTGAACTTGACGCGTGCCGCGTTCTCAACCAATCTTGCTGCTCCGTTCGCATGAGTCACGCGCATGTCAACGCCGCTCGTCCGTCTTCCGTCGCTCGATCTCGTCCGCGGTTTCGTCGCGGTCGGCCGCCGCATGAGCATCACGCTCGCCGCGCAGGACCTCTGCGTCACGCAGTCGGCGGTCAGCCGCCAGATCCATGCGCTCGAAACGCATCTCGGCGTCGCGTTGCTGCAGCGCGGCTACCGGAAGATCGCATTCACGCCGGAAGGCGAACGGCTGTTCCGCGTCGCGGATGCTGCGCTGTACGGCCTGCAGGACACCGTCGCGTCGCTCGCCGCCGCGCGCGAGCGCCAGCCCGTCACGATCACCGCCAGCATCGGTGTCACCGCGCTGTGGCTGCTGCCGCGGCTCGGGCGGCTGCAGGCGCGGCTGCCCGCGATCGACCTGCGCGTCGCCGCGAACGACAAGGTACTCGATTTGCGCGCCGAAGGCATCGACCTCGGCATCCGCTACTGCCCGCGCGACCGCGCGCCGGCCGGCGCGCTGCGCCTGTTCGACGAGATCGTCGTGCCGGTCGCGCATCCGGCGCTCGCCGCGCAGCCGGTCACGAGCGCGGCCGCGATCGCGGCTCACGTGCTGCTCGAATTCGACGGACCGCCGCAACCGCAGCTGCAATGGCACGCGCACCTGCATGCGGCTGGGCTCGGCGACGCACGCCCGAAAGGCGTGCTGCGCTTCAACCAGTACGACCAGGTGATCCAGGCCGCGATCGCGGGCCAGGGCGTCGCGCTCGGCCGCCTTGCACTCGTCGCGCCGATGCTCGCCGACGGGCGGCTCGCGGTGCTCGGGCCGCACACGCAGGCGCTGACGGATACGTACGGCTACTGGCTGTTCCAGCACGATCCGGCCCCGCGCCGCGAAGTCGCCGACGTGCGCGACTGGATGCGCGCCGAAGCCGCCGAATGCGATGCGGCAATGCGCGCGCACGGCACGACGCCAGTCGCGTGAGCCGGTGCAGGCTATCCGGACGCGCCGCCGACGGCATCCGGTGCCTGCCGCGCCATCGCATTCCCTGCGCGCATGCCAACCTGACCGAATGATCGCTTGAGCGACAGCGGGCCCGATCGTCTAATCGGATCGAGCGCGGCCGTTTCGCCGCGCGCCACCGTCCGGAGACACGCATGACCCCGATCGAGCAGGAAGTCCGACGCCGCTGGCTGCCCGTGCTGGCCGGCGGCCTGATCATGGGCGTCGCGCTCGGCATCCGCCACGTACAGGGCCTGTTCCTTGCCCCCGTCTCGCTCGACCACGGCTGGTCGCGCGAAGCGTTCGGGCTCGCACTGGCGCTGCAGAACCTGATCTGGGGCGTCGCGCAGCCGTTCACCGGGATGATCGCCGACCGCTTCGGCTCGGTGCGCGTGATCGTCGCCGGGATGCTGCTGTATGCGGCCGGGCTCGTCACGATGGCGCACGCGGCCACGACCGGCCTGTTCACGGTCGGCGCCGGGCTCGTGATCGGCATCGCGCTGTCGGGCTCGGCATTCGCGTCGATCTACGGCGCGCTGAGCCGCCTGTTTCCGCCCGACCGGCGCGGCTGGGCGCTCGGCGTCGCGGGCGCGATCGGCGGGCTTGGCCAGTTCTGCATGGTGCCCGTCGCGCAGGAACTGATCGGCGGCATCGGCTGGCGCCATGCGTTCATCGCGCTGGCGCTCGTCGCGGCGCTGCTCGCACCGCTCGCCGTGCTGCTGCGCGACCGCCCCGCGCAGGCGGCCAGTGCCACCGCCGGCCCCGACCAGTCGATCGGCGAAGCCGTGCGCGAAGCGTTCGCGCATCGCGGCTTCTGGCTGCTGAACGCGGGCTTCTTCGCGTGCGGCTTCCAGCTCGCGTTCATCGCGACACACCTGCCCGCGTACCTGCTCGACCACGGGCTGCCGGCACGCCACGCGAGCGTCGCGCTCGCGCTGATCGCGCTGACCAACGTGGCCGGCACCTATGCGTGCGGCCACCTCGGCGGGCTGCTGCGACGCAAGTACGTGCTGTCGGTGCTGTACGTCGTGCGGGCACTCGCGATGGCGGCGTTCGTCGTCGCGCCGCTGTCGCCGGCGAGCGTGTACGTCTTCGCGGCCGTGATGGGGTTCACGTGGCTCGGCACGGTGCCGCTGACGAACGGCGTGATCTCGGAGGTATTCGGCGTGCGCTACATCGCGACGCTGTTCGGCTTCGTGTTCTTCGGGCACCAGCTCGGCAGCTTCTTCGGCGTCTGGCTCGGGGCCGTCGTGTACGACGCGACGCACTCGTACATGCCGCTGTGGATCGGTTCGATCGCGCTCGGCGTGCTCGCGGCGCTGCTGCACCTGCCGATCGACGACGCGCGCGTCGCACGGCCCGCGTCGGGCAATACGGCGTGGGCCTGATCCGCGCGGCGCTGGCCGCCGGCACGCTCGTGTTCGTCGCGTGGTGCGGCGCGGCCTACTTCGATCCGGACGTCGCGTACGCGCTGCTCGAACACGTCGCGTTCTGCAACTGACGGGGCGAACGGTGCCGAGCAGGCCGACCGTCAGCGGCGCTTCGGCAACGTGGCCAGTGCATCGAGCGCGCGCGCACGCGCCGCCGCATGCTCGACCAGCGGCTCCGGATAGTCGACGCCGAGCCGCACGCCGGCAGCCTCGCGTTCCAGCGGCGACGCGTCCCACGGCGCATGGATCGACGCGTTGTCGAGGCCCGCGAGCTCGGGCACCCAGCGCCGCACGTATGCGCCGTCCGGGTCGAACTTCTGCCCCTGCGCGACCGGATTGAAGATCCGGAAGTATGGCGCGGCATCGGCGCCGCAGCCGGCCACCCACTGCCAGCTTGCCGCGTTGTTCGCCGGGTCCGCGTCGACCAGCGTGTCCCAGAACCACGCTTCGCCCGCGCGCCAGTCGATCAGCAGGTGCTTGATGAGGAACGACGCGACGACCATCCGCACGCGGTTGTGCATCCAGCCGGTCGTCCACAGCTCGCGCAGGCCCGCATCGACGAGCGGATAGCCGGTCAGCCCGCGCTGCCATGCACGCAGCGCGGCGGGATCGTCGCGCCACGGCATCGCGTCGAACTGCGCGCGGAAGTTGTCGGTCGCGAGCGCCGGGAAGTGATACAGCAGCGTGTAGCTGAATTCGCGCCAGCCGAGCTCGCTCAGGAATTTGTCGGCGTCCGCCGCATACGCCGCGCCGCCTGCGTGCGCGGCGCCCTGCACCGCGTGCCACACCTGTCGCGGCGACACGTTGCCGAAGCGCAGGAACGGCGACAGCCGGCTCGTCGCGGGGCGGTCGGGGCGGTCGCGCGCGTCCGCATAGCCGGCGAGCGCGGTCGTCAGGAAGGCATCGAGTTGCGCGTGCGCGCCGGCTTCGCCGGGGGCCGGCCACGCGTCGCGCAGGCCGCCGGCCCAGTCCGGTGCATGCGGCAGCAGCGCGAGCGCGTCGAGCGCCAGCGCGCGGTCGCGCACGGTTGGGGGCCACGGATGAAACGCGATTTGCTCAGGCTCCGGCAGCGGTGCGGCGACCGTGCGGTCGCGGCGCGCCGCCCGCCAGTACGCCGTGAACACCTGGTACGGCCCGCCGCTGCCCGTCAGCACCTCCCACGGCTCGTTCAGCACGCTGCCGTTGCTGCTCTCGACCGTGACGCCACGCGCCTTGAGCGCCACTTTCAGCGCCGCGTCGGCGTCGCGCTGCGGCTGTGCATAGCGACGGTTCCAGTACACGGCTTCCGCGCCCGTGTCGTGCACGACGCGTTCGATCTCGCGCCGCGCGTCGCCGCGCAGCAGCAGCAGGCATCCGCCATGACGGGCGAGCGCGGCATCGAGCGCGGCCAGCGACCCGTGCAGCCACCACCGTGCTGCGCCGCCGAGCGGGCGCCCGGCGCCGTCGCCGGTGTCGTCGACGAACACGCAGACGAGCGGCCGGCCCGACTCGACCGCGCGTGTCAGCGCGGGCTGGTCGGTCACGCGCAGATCGTCGCGGAACCAGACGATCGCGGGAGCAACGGACGACTTGGCGGGCACGGACACCTCGATGACGAAAGCGGAAGGAGACGCGTATTGTCGCGGCTGCGCCGCGCGGTGTCGACGCTCGACGCACCGCGCGGCGCGGCGCGGCAATCGCACCGCCCTGCCCGGTGAAACGCCTTAGTCCATTCCGACGATTCTCCGCCGCGTGCAGCGGCCTACGCTCGATGTCGGGTGCATCGCCGCTGCGCGGCCCGATCCGCACCCGTCACGCGCGCCGGCCGATGCCGGTGCGGCTCCTTCCGACCGCTGCGCCGCGTCCGGCCACCCGGGCACACGCAGCCTCATCCGATACGCCGCCATGACCAAACCCTCGAATCTCGTCACCTCGATCACCGTCGACATCGACGCCCCGGCCGCCGTCGTGTGGGAAGTACTGACCGACTTCCCGCGCTACGGCGAATGGAACACGTTTTGCGTCGGCTTCGAAACGACCGGCACGCTCGGCGATTTCGTGCACATGCAGGTGCGCATTCCGGGCACGGAGACCGTGATTCCCGTCAGCGAGATCCTCGTCGCCTGCGAGCCCGAGCGCCTGCTGTCGTGGGAGCAGCGCCCGACCGACGACAACAAGGACGCCGCGCGCCGCGACCAGTACATCGACGCGAACGGCGCGGAGCGCTGCCGCTATTTCACGACCGACCAGTTCCTCGGCGTCAACGCGGACACGATCATGCAGAATCACGGCGCCTGGGTGAAACAGGGCTTCGACCAGTGCGCGCGCGACGTGAAGCAGCGCGCCGAGGCGCTGCATGCGGCACGCAAGCGCGCGTGACCGGGAGCGGCCGATGCCCGATCTGCAAACGCTGTCCGACCACCACGACATCCGCGAGCTGGTCGTCGCGTATTCGAGCGCGATCGATGCACGCGACTTCGACGCGCTCGACGCGGTGTTCACGCCCGACGCGGCGATCGACTATCGCGCGATGGGCGGCATCGCCGGCCGCTTTCCGGACGTGAAGGCGTGGCTGCGCGCCGTGCTGCCGCAGTTTCCGCAATACCAGCACTTGGTCGGCAACCTGTCGATCCGGCTCGATGGCGACACCGCGCGCGGCCGCACGATCTGCTTCAATCCGATGGAAGTCGCGCTGCCGGACGGCGGCACGCAGGTGATGTTTCTCGGGCTGTGGTACGTCGACCGGTTCGTGCGCACCGCGCACGGCTGGCGCATTGCCGAACGCGTCGAGGAGCGTTGCTATGGCCACAACGTGCCGGCCGCGCTCGCGGGCGCGACCGGCTGAGCCGGCCACGACGTGCGCCTCGTGCGATGGCCGCACGGCGCGCACGTGGCGGGCCGCTGCATCAATCGAGCCGGAACGCGGCCTCGAAACGCTCGGCGAACGCGTCGAACTCGGCTTCCGGCAGATGGTTGATGCCGCCCGCGCGCTTGCGCCCACCGCCGGTCGCGAAGCCGCGGCAGAACTCGTCGGCGCCGAGCGGCCGGCCGTCGGGCACGCGCACGCTGACGACGAGCCCGCCGTCCGCGCGCGGCGACAGCACCGCGAGCGCCGCATGCGGCGCATTGCGCATCCGCTCGTTCGCGAGCATCCCCGTCGCGCGTCGCGCCCACGGTTGATCCGGCATCCGGACCAGCGTCGCGCCCGGCACCTCGCGCAGCGGCGCGAGCGCGCACGCGCGCGCCATGTCGTCGCGGTAGCCGTCGCGCAGCGCGGCGAACACGGCCGTCCCACGCACGAAGTCGAGCGGCTCGGTGCACGGCAGCATCGCGTCGGCGAGCGCCGCCGGATCGAAGTGCAGATCGCCGACGCACTCGCCGTACGCGTTGTAGTTCAGGTAGAGCCCGAGTTCGGCGAGCGTGCAGCGCTCGGCCGCGTCGATCCCGTGCTCGCGCGCGAGCGCGTCGCCGAGCGCCGGCAGTTCGTCGCCGAATGCCGCGACGATCGCCCAGCGCGCGTGCCGGCCGCCGAGATAGCGGTTCACGATCACACTCGTGCAGACGTCGGCCGATGTATCGATATGCGCGTCGAAACGCGGCTCGTCGGGCAGTTCGCCCGCGAAGTGATGGTCGAAATAGCGGACCGTCGCGCCGTCGCGCAGCAGCCGTGCGCATGCGTCGCGGTTCTGGTCGTGCGACACGTCGAGCACGGTGACGAGGTCGCCCGCCTGCGCGTCGATCCGCTCGAGCAGCTTGATGTCGCGCTTCACGCCGGTCACGAGCGTGCCGTGAATGCCTTCCGCGACCCGCAGCTGCTGAAGCGCGCACAGGCCGTCGGCGTCGCCGTTGAACGCGAAAAAATGCCGCGCGTGTGGGGTGTCCTGCATGATCCGTTGCTCCATCGTCAAGGCATGAAATCGCCGCCGTTCGCGTCGAGCGTCGCGCCCGTCACCGCGTTCGCGTAGTCGGACGCGAGAAACAGCGCCGCGCGTGCGCAGTCGTCGTCGGTCGGCAGCTTCGCGAGCGCAATATCGGACGCGATCGGCGCGATGACCTGCTCTTCCGTCATCCCGTATTCGGCGGCCGCCTGCCGGAAATACGTCTGCGTCGGCACACCCCACATCCAGCCCATGTGGATGCTGTTCGCGCGAATGCCGTGCACGCCGAGTTCGCGCGCCAGGTATTTTGCCGCAACCGACAGCGCCCCCTTCGATACAGCGTAGCCGCCCTCCCCTGCAAACGGCTTGCGGGTCGCCTGCGTGTTGATCATCACGATCGCGCCGCGCCGCTGCCGCTTCATGTGCGGCACGACTTCCTGCGTCAGCGCCATCGTGCCGAACACGTTGGTGTCGAACACCGCGCGCCAGCCGTCGAGGTCGGCTTCTTCCACCGGCTCCGGAAACGTGCCGTGCACGAACGCGCTGTTCACGAGCGCATCGATCCGGCCGAAGCGCCCGACGGCCTGCGTCGCCAACTGCCGGCATTGCGCGCGGTCGGTGATGTCGGTCTTCACCTTCAGCACGTCGCAGTCGACGCCGAGCGCGCGGATCCGCGCTTCCGCGTCGTCGAGCTTCTCCATCGTGCGCGCCGCGACGACCACGCCGCGCGCGCCCTCGCGCGCGGCCTCGACCGCGAGCTTCACACCGAGCCCCGGCCCGATCCCGGAAATCACGACGATCTTGTCCTTCAGCAACATGGGTTGTCTCCTGGTTGTCGTTCGTCTCGCGTGCGTGGCTTTCAGCCGGCCGGCCGCAGGTGCCGCGCGCGATACGCGGCGAAGTCGTGCGCGAGCTGCGCGTCGGTGAAGCCGAAGCGCGCGATCGAATAGTCGTGCGCGGCGCGCTTGTCTCGGCCGTTGCGCGCCATCCAGCCGGTCATCGCCGCGCGCTGCTCGGCATCGACCGACATGCCGGCAAACGCATAGACGGCCTCCGCGACGCCGAGCGGATTCGACACGGTGTCCTCGAATCGCACGTCGAGGAACCGGTCGGCCGGCAGCGCGTCGCGTGCCGCCATCGCCGCGCCGATCGCGCGCGCCATCCCCGCGTTCCACTGCGCGCCGACGGCGAGCGGATCGGGCGCGTCCGCATACATCTGCCACAGCGTGTGCGCCATGCTCGCCATCGACGGAATCGTCTGCGCGGGATCGCGGTGCGTGAGCACGACCTGCGCGCGCGGAAACACGCGGCACAGCACGTCGATCGCATGCAGGTGCTGCGGCGTCTTCAGCAGCCAGCGCTGCGCCGGCGCCACGCCGCGCCGCGCCTTCTGCCACTGCAGGAACTGCAGCATCCGCTTCAGGTACGTGTAGACCGGCGTGAGATCCTGCCGTGCGAGCCACGCCGTGTAGCGCGGCACGTTCGCATACGAATCCATCGCGCACACGAACGAATGCTCCATCAGCATGAACTCTTCGTCGGCGAGCATCGCGTCGAGCGGATGAATCGTCAGGATCTGCGGAATGCAGTCGATCATCATCGCAACCTCGGCCTGCGCGCGCGCCATGCGGACGGCCGGCGCGTCGAGCGTCTCGCCGGCGAGCGGCGCCGGGTAGCGCGTTTCCCACCATGCGGCCGAATGAAAGCGCGGGTCGACGGCCAGCAGCCGCTGCAGCAGCGTCGTGCCCGTGCGCGGCAGGCCGACGATCACGAGCGGATCGTCGATCGCGATGTCCGCGATCTCCGGATGACGCCCGAAGTAATCCTCGACGACGAGCCGGTTCACGAGCTGGCCGACAAGCTTCTCGCGCATCATCTCCGCGCCGCGCGCGGACAGCTTCGCTTCGTCGATCAGCGAGGCGCACATCACGTCGAGCGCCTCGCGATACGGCCCGTCGCCGAACGCGGTGAGCCCGTTCGTGCGTGACACCGCCTCGGCGATCAGGCCGTCGGGAGCCAGCAGCGTACGAATCCGGTCGAGCGGCGCGTTCATGCGGCCTCCTTCAGCGTGGCGAGCTTCACGACGCGCGTGCGCGGATGCACCGGTTGCGCGGCGCCGACCCAGCGCCAGCAGAGCGTGCCGGTGCGATGCCCGGCCGTATCGAGCCAGTTCGCGTCGCCCGGCCGCGCGGCCGCGACGACGACCGTCACGCCGCCGTCGGCATTCAACCGTGCGCTGTGCTTGTTCACGCAGATGTCGAAGTGCCGGTAGTCGAGCGACTCCATCCAGTAGTTGTTGAGCTGCACGTTCCAGAAGTCGCAGTCGGGCACCGTGTCGACGTCGATCACGAGCGCCTCGTCGTCGGCCAGCGCCCAGCACGAGTGGTAGTAGTAGATGTTCGGGTCGCCGCCGACCGACTGGCACAGCGCCTGGTCGGCGGGCGGCAGCGCGTTCACGTGCGACCGGTAGCTCGCGGCCCAGTCCGCGAACAGCTTCGACGTCTGCTCGACGAACTGCGCGGCGCGCGTGAGGCCGCCCTGCAGCACGAGCGGGTCGAGCGGCGCCGGGCGATCGCCGGCGCCGATGCGCTCGATCTTCAGTTGCGCCGGCGTTTCCGTGCGCCGGTCGAGGAAGGTCTGGCGCACGAGCAGCGCGTTCGTGCCGGGCTCCATGCGCACCCAGTTGCCCGCGCGCGGCGTCTCGCTCAATACGATCTCGAAGCTGCCGTCCGGTGCGATCTCGAGCTGCTTCGCGTCGAGAAAACCCGTCTGCAGCATCTTGCCGTCGGTTTCATAGCCGCCCTTCTGCGTGCCGAAGCTCAGGTACGCGACCGTGCCGCGCCGCCCCGTCACGCGGTATTCGCAGCGGCCGTCGACGCGTGCGTACCGGTACAGGTTGTCGGGATTGTCCGCGCCGATCTTCGCGGTCTCGTGCGACGGCGAGAAGAAGCCCGGCCACGCGCCGTCCGCGAATTCGACGTGCATTTCGAGCGCGATGCGCATCAGCCGGCTCAGGTAGCGGAAACCTTCCGCGCGCGTCAGCGGATCGTCCGGCGCTTCGGCGCGCAGGATCTGCTGTCCGCTGCGTTTCAGGGTGTCGCAGAAATCGGCCCAGGTCTGGCCCGAAAGCAAGGGTGTGGCACGTGTGTCGTCCGTCATGTGTCGTCTCCGCCGATGGTCGAGCGCTCACCTTAAGCGCCGCTGCCGCGCGCCACTTCGTCCGGGTGGACTAAGGAAAGATCCGCTCCCCTGCCGCGTGCCGGTTTAGTCCACCCGGACGAAGAGCGGCAGGCCGCTCGGTCGATACCGTTGGCGTCATGCACGAAACGCCGCACATGTCGCGCGGCACCGGCATGAAACAAGGAGACGAACGATGTTGACCCACTTGGAGCGGCTGGAGGCCGAAAGCATCCACATCCTGCGCGAGGTGGTGGCCGAGAGCGAGAACCCGGTGATGCTGTATTCGATCGGCAAGGACAGCTCGGTCATGCTGCATCTGGCGATGAAGGCGTTCTACCCGGCGAAGCCGCCCTTTCCGCTGCTGCACGTCGATACAACGTGGAAATTCCGCGAGATGATCGCGTTTCGCGACGAGACGGCCGCGCGCCTCGGCCTCGACCTGCGCGTGCACGTCAACCCCGACGGCGTCGCGAACGACATCAACCCGTTCACGCACGGCTCGGCCGTGCACACCGACGTGTGGAAGACGCAGGGGCTCAAGCAGGCGCTCGATCACTACGGTTTCGATGCCGCGTTCGGCGGCGCGCGCCGCGACGAGGAGAAATCGCGCGCGAAGGAACGCATCGTGTCGCTGCGCTCGGAACAGCATCGCTGGGACCCGAAGCGCCAGCGCCCCGAACTCTGGTCGCTGTACAACGCGCGCAAGCGCAAGGGCGAAAGCCTCCGCGTGTTCCCGATCTCGAACTGGACCGAGCTCGACATCTGGCAGTACATCCAGCTTCACGACATCCCGATCGTGCCGCTCTACTACGCGAAGGAGCGGCCCGTCGTCGAACGCGACGGCGCGCTGATCATGGTCGACGACGACCGGCTGCCGCTGCGCGACGGCGAGCAGCCGCAGATGCGCAAGGTGCGCTTTCGCACGCTCGGCTGCTATCCGCTGACGGGCGCGATCGACAGCGATGCGACGTCGCTCGACGACATCCTGCAGGAAATGCGCGAGACGCGCACGTCCGAGCGCCAGGGACGACTGATCGACAGCGATTCGGCCGGTTCGATGGAAAAGAAGAAACAGGAGGGATATTTCTGATGGCACACGTCCTCATCGCGCCCGACGAACCCGCGCGCCACGCCCCCGCCGCGCCCGCCACCGGCGACGCGGCCACGCCAATCCAGGACCTGCTGCGTTTCATCACGTGCGGCAGCGTCGACGACGGCAAGAGCACGCTGATCGGCCGCCTGCTGTACGAGTCGAACATGCTGTTCGACGACCAGCTCACGCAGCTCGAAGCCGATTCGAAGAAAGTCGGCACGCAAGGCGGCGAACTCGATTTCGCGCTGCTCGTCGACGGCCTGTCGGCCGAACGCGAGCAAGGGATCACGATCGACGTCGCGTACCGCTTCTTCGCGACCGCGCGACGCAAGTTCATCGTCGCCGATACGCCCGGCCACGAGCAGTACACGCGCAACATGATCACCGGCGCGTCGACCGCCGATCTCGCGGTGATCCTGATCGACGCGCGCAAAGGCGTGCTCACGCAGACGCGCCGCCACAGCCATCTAGTCGCGCTGATCGGCATCAAGCGCGTCGTGCTCGCGATCAACAAGATGGATCTCGTCGACTACGACCAGGCCGTGTTCGATCGCATCGACGCCGACTATCGCGCGTTCGCGGCCGAACTCGGGCTCGCGGACATCGTCAGCATCCCGATGTCGGCGCTGCGCGGCGACAACGTGATCGCGCCGAGCGCACGGATGCCGTGGTATGCAGGCGCGTCGCTGATGCAGCATCTCGACCGCCTGCCGCTCGCCGCACGCGTGACGCGCGACGAACCGTTCCGGCTGCCCGTGCAGTGGGTCAACCGCCCGCACCTGAATTTCCGCGGCTACGCGGGCAGCATCGCGTCGGGCGAGATCCGCGTCGGCGAGCGCGTGCGCGTGCTGCCGTCCGGCAAGGAGAGCCGCGTCGCATCGGTGATCACGCAAAGCGGCGACAGCGACATCGCGCGCGCCGGCGACGCGGTGACGCTCACGCTCGCCGACGAGATCGACATCAGCCGCGGCGACATGATCGCGCGCGCCGACGCGCCGCCGGAAGTCGCCGACCAGTTCGAGGCGACGGTCGTGTGGATGCACGACGAGCCGCTGCTGCCCGGCCGCCCGTACCTCGTGAAGCTCGGCACGCAGACGGTCGGCGCGACCTGCGCGACGCCGAAGTACAAGATCGACGTGAACACGCGCGAGCATCTCGCCGCACGCACGCTGGCGCTCAACGAGATCGGCGTGTGCAACCTGAGCTTCGACCGGCCCGTCGCGTTCGATCCGTACGACCGCAACCGTCATACGGGCGGCTTCATCGTGATCGACCGCTTCACCAACGACACGGTCGGCGCCGGGATGCTGCACTTCGCGTTGCGCCGCGCGCACAACGTGCACTGGCAGGCCGTCGACGTCGATCGCGACGCGCGCGCGGTGCAGAAGGCCCAGACGCCGCGCATCGTGTGGCTGACGGGGCTGTCGGGCGCCGGCAAGTCGACGATCGCGAACCTCGTCGAGAAGCGGCTGCACGCGCTCGGCAAGCACACGTACCTGCTCGACGGCGACAACGTGCGGCACGGGCTCAATCGCGACCTCGGCTTCACCGAGGCCGATCGCGTGGAGAACATCCGGCGCGTCGCCGAAGTCGCGCGGCTGATGCTCGACGCGGGGCTCATCACGCTCGTGTCGTTCATCTCGCCGTTCCGCGCGGAACGCGAGATGGCGCGCGCGATGGTCGGCCCCGACGAGTTCGTCGAGGTGTTCGTCGACACGCCGCTCGCGGTCGCCGAGGAACGCGATCCGAAGGGCCTGTACAAGAAGGCGCGGCGCGGCGAGCTGAAGCACTTCACGGGCATCGACTCGCCGTACGAGCCGCCCGCGCAGCCCGAGTTGCGCGTCGACACGGTGGCCGAGTCGCCGGAGGAAGCGGCCGACCGCATCGTCGCGTACCTGCTGCGCGAGCGCGCGGCGTAAGCGCCGCAGGCGGGCAGCCCGGCGGTTGCCCGCCTGCCCGCGTCATCTACTCCGTTCGGATGACGCAAGCTGCCGGACGGTCGGTATGCTGGTCCGGGAACCCTTCATCCCGACCCAGGAGAACACGAGCATGCGGATCGCGCTGGCGCCCGGCGATACGGCCACGCACGACGGCTTCGACGACGCGGCCTGGACGGCACGCGAACTCAGCGCGTGGCTCGGGCTCGTCTATCAGGGGCCGTCGGAAGCGACACCGTGGGCCGGCTTTCTCGAAGCGGCTCGCGTGCAACTCGACGCAAGCTTCACGACGCTCGTGCTGCGCAATCCGGGCGGCGCACGGCACGGGCTCATCATCAACGCATCGACGCACGGCCCGCTGCTGCCCGGCGAACCGTCGTACAGCGAGCAGTTCTATGCACTGTGCCCGTTCCTCGATCAACCGCCCGGCCAGGTCTTCACGGCCGATCGCCTGTTCGGCGAAACCGCATGGCGCGCGCACGACTTCTACCGGCAATACCTGCAGCCGCTCGACCTGCGCTACATCCTCGGCGCGAACCTGCGCGGCGAACGCGGCGTCGAATGCGCGTTCTTCGTGAGCCGCGCGCACGGCAGCCGCGACTTCGACGCCACCGAGCGCGCGCAGGTCGCGACGCTGCTGCCGCACCTGCAGCGCGCGGTCGAGCTGCATGCGGCATTCGACGTGCTCGATGCCGAACGCGCGCTGTACGCGGGCACCGTCGACCGGCTCGATGTCGGCACCGCGATCGTCGACGAGGATGGCCGCGTGATCAAGCGCAACCGCATCGCCGAGCGGCTGATCGAGCAGCAGGACGGGCTGTGCGTGCGCCAGGAGCGGCTCCACGCGTCGTGCCCGCTCGACGAGCGCCGGCTGCAGAAGGCGCTGCAGGCCGCGCTCGAGCATTTCCGCGCGGGTGCGCTCTCGCGCATCGAAGCCACCACGCTGTCGCGCCCCGGCGGCGCCATGCCGCTGAGCGTGCTGCTGCGCCCGCTCGCGCCCTATCGCGGCGCCGAGGACCGCCAGCACCGGCCGGCCGTCGCGGTGTTCGTGCGCGATCCCGCGTCGTCGCCGCAGACGTCGCGCGACATGCTGCACCGGCTGTTCCGGCTCACGCCGATGGAGACCGAGATCGCGCTGCTGCTCGTCGACGGGCTGACGCTCGACGAAGCGGCCGCCGCGACGGGCATCACGAAGAACACTGCCCGCGCGCACCTGCGCGGCATCTTCGCGAAAACAGGCGCGACGCGGCAGGCCGTGCTCGTGAAGACGCTGCTCAACAGCGTCGTGTCGATGGCGTAGCGGCCCGCGCCCCGGCGCCGATCAGGCGGCGTGATCTCAATTCATGTTATACGTCATCAGACATTAACGATCAACCTATCGATCGCATGAAATTCCCCATTATCTGGGTAAATTTCGGGTAAACCCGCGACCCCTTTGGCGGCGCTCAGGCGTACCATGTTATACGACGACATACTACATAGACCGCCACCTCGACGTGGACGCTGGCTGCCGCCGCGTCCACCGCCGTCCGACCGGAGACACCGTTGAACCCGCCCTCGCCCGCCCTGCCTGGCCGCGACCCGCTCGCGTCCGCCGTCTCGAAAGTGAAGTGGCACGTGCTGCCGCTCGTGCTGATCATGTTCATCGCGAACTACATCGACCGCGTGAACGTCGGCTTCGTCGATCGCCACCTCGAAGCGTCGATCGGCATCGGCGCAGCCGCGTACGGGCTCGGCGCCGGTCTGTTCTTCGTCGGCTATGCGCTGTTCGAAGTGCCGTCGAACCTGCTGATGCAGCGCTACGGCGCACGCGTGTGGCTCGCCCGCATCATGGCGACGTGGGGCATCGTCGCGGCCGCGATGGCGTTCGTGTGGAACGACACGTCGTTCTACACGCTGCGCTTCCTGCTCGGCGTGGCCGAGGCCGGTTTCTTCCCCGGCGTCGTGCTGTACCTGTCGCAATGGCTGCCGCCGCAGGAGCGCGGCAAGGCGATGGCGATCTTCCTCGGCGGCTCCGCGTTCGCGTCGGTGCTGTCCGGGCCCGTGACCGGCGCGCTGCTGTCGATCCGCGGCTTCGGCCTCGAAGGCTGGCAGTGGATGTTCCTGATCGAAGGGCTGTTCTCGGTCGCGCTGTGCGGCGCGAGCTGGCTGCTGCTGAAATCGCACATCCGCGACGCGACGTGGCTCACCGTCGAAGAACGCACGGCGCTCCAGAACGCGCTCGACGAGGAACGCGCGACACGCGACGTGCGCGCGAACGTGCCGGTGCGCGCGACCGCGCTGCTGCGCGACCCGCAGATCATGCTGTTCTGCTTCCTGTATTTCTCGATCCAGCTGACGATCTACGCGGCCACGTTCTGGCTGCCGACGATCATCCGCAAGATGGGCGGCCTCACCGATTTCCAGGTCGGCCTGTACAACACGATTCCGTGGATGATCGCGATCGGCGCGATGTACGGCTTCGCGGTGCTGTCGTCGAAGTGGAAGCATCCGCAGCGCTGGCTCGCGTGCGCGCTCGTGCTCGCCGCCTGCGGGCTGTTCGCGTCGACGTCGCACGATCCGGTGTGGTCGTTCGCGTCGATCTGCTTCGCCGCGCTCGGCTTCAAGGCCGCGTCGTCGCTGTTCTGGCCGATCCCGCAGGGCTATCTCGACACGCGCGTGGCCGCGGCCGTGATCGCGCTGATCAACTCGGTCGGCAACCTCGGCGGTTTCGTCGCGCCGACGGCGTTCGGCTATCTGAAGCAACATACGGGTTCGATCACGGGCGGCCTGTATGCGCTCGCGATCGCTTCGCTCGTCGCCGCGGTCGCCGCGCTGTTCGCGCGCACGCACCGGCGCAGCGATCCGCCGCGCGGCCTGCCGGCCGACGACTCCTTCACGAACGCTTCGATGCTCCGCCATGCCGAACACTGACCGCCTGACCGTCGTCGTCTCGAATGCAACCGACGGCGACCTCGCCACGTTCTCCCTCGCCGGCGACGGCACGCTCGCGCCGCTCGCGCGCTATCCCGCCGCCGACGTCGCGATGCCGATCGCCGTGCAGGCCGACCGCGCACGGCTCTACGTCGCGACGCGCGGCGAACAGCCGACGATCGTCGCGTTCCGCCTCGCCGTCACGGGTGCGCTCGCGCGCATCGGCACCACCGCGATCGACGCGAGCCACGCGTACCTGTCGCTCGACCGCAGCGGCCGCTGGCTGCTCGGCGCGTCCTACGGCGGAAGTTCGCTGAGCCTCTACGACGCCGCGCGCATCCGCGACGGCGACGGTACGCCGCTGCAGGTCGCGGGCGGCATCGCGAACGCGCACGCGGTGATCGTGTCGCCGGACAACCGTTTCGCATACGTCAGCTCGCTCGGCTCGGACCGCGTGTTCGGCTTCGCGCTCGTCGAGGATGCGGCCGGCCTGCATGCGGTCGAACACGGCGAAACGCGCGTGCCGGCCGGTTTCGGCCCGCGTCACCTGCAGTTCGCGGACGACGGCCGCACGCTCGTCGTCGTCAGCGAATTCCAGGCCACGCTCGCCACCTTTGCACGCGACCGCGACACCGGCCGGCTCGGCGACGCCCGCGTGAGCGCACGCCACCCGGCCGTCGCCGAACTCGCGCCTGGCCATGCGCGCCCGCCCGCACCCGCCGAACCCTCCGTGTGGGCCGCCGACCTGCACCTGACGCCCGACGAGCGCTTCGCGTATGTCAGCGAACGCACGTCGAGCCGCCTGCTCTGCTATCGCCGCCATGACGACGGGACGTTCGAACCGACACACGCGACGGCGACCGAGACGCAGCCGCGCGGGTTCGCGATCGATCCGTCGGGACGCTGGCTCGTCGCCTGCGGCGAACAGTCGGAACACGTCGCGGTGTACGCGATCGCGCCGGACGACGGCGTGCTGACGCCGCACGCGCGCGTGCCCGGCGGACGCGGCGCGAACTGGATCGCGATCGTCTGAAGCAGCGGCCGGTGCCGGCGTTCAGCGCCGCTCGCTCGGCGCGACGCCGGTCCAGCGCTTGAACGCGCGCGTGAAATTGGCGCGGTCCGTATAGCCGACGCGCGCCGCGATCTCGTCGACCGGCAGGCGCGTACCCTCGAGCAGCCGCAGCGCGTCGCGCAGCCGGATCTCGTCGAGCAGCGCCGAATAGGTCGCACCGAATTCGGCCAGCTTGCGCTTGAGCGTGCGCGCCGACACATGGAGTTCGCGCGCGACGTCGTCGACCGACGGATAGCCGTCATCGCCGCAGATCAGCAGATTGCGCACGCGCTCGACGACGCTCTCCGCATAGCCGAGCCGCGCGAGTTCGGCCTCGCACTGCTGGACGATCATCTGCGCGGTCTGCGCGTTCGCGGTGCCGATCGGCTCGTCGAGCAGCGCGGCGTCGCAGCGGATGCGGTTCGCGCTTGCGTCGAAATGGCAGCGCGGCAGCCGCGCGCGATAACGCTCGAACCACGGCGGCTCGGGCCATTCGAAATGGAGTTCGGCACGCGACTGCAGCGTGCGGCCCGGCGCCGGATACAACAGCGAATTGAACAGGATCGCCGTCTCGACCAGGAAGTTCTCGACCGCGAACTGGCGCAGCCGGCCGAGCGGAAATGCTTCGAGCACGTCGATGTCGACAATGCCGTCGAGCTGCGCGAGCCGCACCGAGAAAAACGGCACGCGTGTCGGCAGGTAGCGGATGCCGAGCGCGATCGCCTCGCCGAGCGTCGCGCAGCTCATCAGCCCGAAGCCGATCAGCCCCGCTTTCGTCAGGCTGCTGCGCAGGCCGATCTCGATCGCGATCGACGGGTCGTCCGTCGCGTCGAGCAGGTTGAACACGATCGCCGCCTGCTGCAGCGGCGTGATGCGCGCATCGGGCTGCGCGAGCCGGTCGCGCTCGACGCCCGAGCCGGCGAGAATGCGGCCGCCGTCGATGCCGCGCTCCTCGGCCAGCATCAGCATGAACAGCGCATACGCGGACGACACCGTCGCCTTGTTCAGCTGGCGCGCGGCATCCGGGACGGACAGGACCATGCGGCGGACTCCGGAACGGTTTCGGCGGATTGTAGCGTCGCTGGCCCGCAATGACACCGCGGCGGCACTCTAGCCGCGCCGCCAACGTGGCCCGAAATGACACCGTCATTGGCACCGGCGGCCCTCGCGTGCGGTCCGGCGGGCGCCTATGCTTGTCTCATCGGCATTGCGCCCTACTCTTTCCGCACGGATCCCGGTCGATGAGCCAACCCGCACGAACCGTCTTTCGCCACGACGCAGACAAGGTCGCGTACGTCCGCCGCGAGGTCAACGCCGCGAGCGACGCGATCCGCGTGCGCTTTCCGCTGCTCGACAACCAGAACCTCGTCGGCGCGACCGTGATGGCCGTGTCGGTGAGCGCGATGCTCGCGATCGCATGGCTGTATGCGCGCGGCGCGATCGCGTGGTACGTCGCGCTGCCGCTCGCCGCGTTCGTCACGTCGCTGATCCACGAGCTCGAGCACGACCTGATCCACCTGATGTACTTCAAGAAGACGCCGTGGGCCTATCACCTGATGATGGCGCTGTGCTGGCTCACGCGGCCCGGCACGATCAACCCGTGGACGCGGCGGCGCATGCACCTGCATCACCACAAGGTGTCGGGCGGCGAATCGGATCTCGAGGAATTCGGCATCACCAACGGCGAGCGCTGGGGCGTGAAACGCCTGCTGATGATCGCGGACGGCATGCTCGCCGTCGTGCTGCGGCCGGTCGCGATGCGCCGCAAGGTGAAGCAGTATGTGGCCGCGCAGCCGGTGCAGGATCCGTCGGAACGCCTGCAGCTGCGCGTCGAGCAGGTGTCGTCGTACATGCCGGTCGGTCACGTGTACTACGTGCTGTGGCACGCGTTCATCGTCTATCACGTCGGCCTGTTCGCGCTGCATGCGTTCAGCTATACGGTAACGGTGCCGGCCGTCGTCGAGCGCGTGATGAATGTCGTCGACTTCCTCGCGGTGGTGTGGCTCGGGCCGAACTTCTTGCGCAGCTTCTGCATCAACTTCGTCAGCTCGAACATGCACTACTTCGGCGACATCGATTCGCGCAACGTGATCCAGCAGACGCAGGTGCTGAACCCGTGGTGGATGGTGCCGTTCCAGCTGTTCTGCTTCAATTTCGGCAGCACCCACGCGATCCATCACTTCGTGGTGCGCGATCCGTTCTACATCCGGCAGCTGACCGCGCGCACCGCGCATGCCGCGCTGCGCGAAGTCGGCGTGCGCTTCAACGACGTCGGCACGTTCGCGCGTGCGAATCGCTGGAGCGGCTATCGTCCGCAACGCGGCACGCGCAACGCGCAGGCAGACGCGTAACGCCGGCCGCGCGCGCCATCAGTCGCCGATCGGCGGCATCGGCCCCTGGCCGCGGATCCACGACCAGTTCGCGAGTTCGGCCATTTCCTTGTCGCCGCGGCTGTCGCCGTACGCGAACAGCTGCTTCGGCGGCCGGTTGCCCCACCACCCGCGCAGCCGCACGACCTTCTGCGGCCCCCAGCAGTTCTCGCCGTCGAGCCGCCCGGCGAACGTGCCGCGCTCGAACGCGAGCTGTGTCGCGAGCACCGCATCGAAGCCGGCCGTCTTCGCCCACTTTTCCAGATACAGCGACGGCGACGCGCTGACCAGCACGACTTCGTGCCCGCGCGCGCGATGCTCGCGAATGCGCTCGAGCATCTCCGGGCGCACGAGGTTCGGCAGATAGGTGTCGACGAACGTGCGCGCCTGCGCATCGAGCGCGTCCTCGCGGATCGGCCCGAATGCGAACGATGCGAACTTCGCCTTCGCGTCGCCGCGCGACAGCAGCCCGGCTTTCATCGCGACGATCCACGGCAGCGCGCGCAGCCCGGCCCATGCGAAGCGCGGCGTGCCGACCGCATGGCGGACGAAATGGCGGAAGCTGTCGGTAGTCGTGATGGTGCCGTCGAAATCGAACGCGGCGACGATGCGGTCAGTCATGGGGAATCGGCGGGAAAGCGATGGAATGCCCGGGAAGATAGCAGACTCGCGGCGCCACGCGCGAAACGGCGTGGCGCAGCATGGTACGGGCAGCGGCCACACCCGCCGCCGCGCGCGTGGCCGTGCCGTTCGCTCAGCGCTGCGGCCGCGCGGCGAGCGCCGCCGGCAGCACGACGTTCATCAGGTGATCGGCGCGCGACAGCAGGTCGGTCACGCGCTCGTCGAGCCCGCGCAGTTGCGCCGGCTGCATCCGGATCTGCTGGACGGCCTGCCCGACGATGTTGCGGCGGTCGAACAGCGTGCGCTCGACGCCGGCGTCATCCGGCGCGCGCACGACGTCCGACACCGCGCTCAATGCAGCAAGCACGACCACGAGGTTTTCTTCCGCATGGCGGACCTTCGCGGCGAGCTCCTCGGTGCGGCGCGGGAAGAAGCCGAGCGACTGCTTGAGCACGCCGATCGCCGCCCGATAGTCGACCTGCCCCGGCGCGGCGCCGAACCAGCGTTCGAACATGCCGGCCTTGCGCGTCGCCTGCGCGAGCATCCCGGCCATCATGTCGGCCGCGCCGAGTTCGTTGAATTCGCGCGTCGTCGCCGCGACGGCTTCGACGAGGTTGCCGGCCGTTTCCAGCGCGCCGTCGCCGATCGTCGCGACCGTCGCGAGCTTCAGCGGCACCAGTTGCCGGATGTGCCGCTCGATGCGCGGCGCGTAGTCGGGATAGAGATTCGGGAAGCTGGCCTGCGCGGCGCGAAAGCACGCGTCGAGCTGCGGGTGGTTCGATTCGCCGAACAGCGCACGGCCGACCGCTTCGGCGGGTGCCGCACGCACGGCGTGACCGGTCGCGGGCGCCGGCCCGAGGTCGAGCGCCTGCGGCGCGGGCCGCTCGGGCGCACGCGCGGCCGGCGCACCGGCCGCGGGCGGTACGTCGAACGCAAGACGCCCGGGCATGCGCTCGGGCGTCGTATCGAACTCGAGCCGCTTCGGCTCGTCGGACGGATTCGTCATCGCTGCTTCCTGCCCGGCGCGGCGGTGTTCCGTACGCCGGGCTGCCGCCAGTCAGACCGCGCCGCCGTACGCGCGCACGAAATCGCCGAGGCCGCGGTTGTAGCCGGCACCGACCGCCTTGAACATGAAGTGGCCGTCGCGGCGATAGAAGCTGCCGACCTGCACCGACGTCTCCATCGAGAAGTCTTCCTCGAGCGCGTACTTCGCGATCACCGCGCCCGACACCTCGTCGGCGATCTGGATGTAGCTGTTGCGCACCTGCCCGAAATTCTGGCGACGCGCTTCGGCCTGGTCGATCGTTACGACCACCGAGATTTCCTCGACGTCGGCCGCGAGCTTCGTCACGTCGATGAAGATCACTTCGTCGTCGCCGCCGCCGCTGCCCGTGCGGTTGTCGCCGCTATGCACGACGCCCAGGCACTTCGACGCGGGCATCCCGCGCTTCGGAAAATCGTCGCCCGGCTGGATGAAGGTGTCCTTGCGCTCCATCGTGCGCACTTCGCTGTTGTAGAACACGAAGTGCTGGTCCGAGATCAGCCTCGGATTGCTCTGCGCGTCGTACTTGCACAGGAACACCGACACGTCGAGATCGAAATCCGTGCCCGTGTCCGTTGCGTTCGCGTCCCAACCGAGACCGATGCGGAATTTCTGCGTGCCGGGCGCTTCCTTCGACAGGTTGACGCGACCGCCTTTCGACAAATTGATCATCTGAACCTCTTCTGCTGGAACCGCCGTTGCGCCGGCGGCAATGCCGGGCCGCAAAATGCGGCCCTTCGTTGATGGTGTGCGTGCCGCGTGTAACCGTGCCGCGTGTGACGCGTGCTTATTCGCCCGCCACCGCGGTGCGGTCTTCCCTGCGCTGCACGACGATCGACGACCACACGGCCGCGGCGATCATCGCTGCGCCGATCAGGCCGGTAACGACTTCGGGCACCTCGAACTTCACGCCGAGGAACATGATCGTTGCGAGCGCACCGATCGCCCAGAACGCGCCGTGTTCCAGAAAGCGGTACTGCGCGAGCGTGCCCTTCTTCAGCAGCACGAGCGTCATCTCCCGGATGTAGGCCGCACCGACGCCGAGGCCGAGTGCGATCAGGAAGATGTTGTTCGACAGCGCGAACGCGCCGATCACGCCGTCGAAGCTGAACGACGAATCGAGCACTTCCAGATACATGAAACCCGCGACGCCTTCGCGCACCACGCGCGTGCCCGTCTCACCGCCGCCGACCAGGTCGCCCACGCCGTGCGCGATCACGAAGCCGATCACGCCGAACGCGCCCGCGAGCAGGAAACTGACCTGCTCGGCTGCCGGCACGTAGAACGACGCGACGATCACGATCGCGAGCGTCAGCGCCACTTCCAGCGCGGTGATGCGGCCGAGGTGGCGCATCGGGCCTTCGAGGAAGCCGATCCAGTGCTCGTCCTTCTCGGTGTCGAGCATGAACTTGAAGAACACCATCAGCAGGAACGCGCCGCCGAATGCCGACACCTCGTGATGCGCGGACGTCAGCACGGCCGCGTACTTCTCCGGCGATTCGATTGCGAGCGTCAGTGCGTCCCACAGGCCGATGTGGCCGATCACCGCGACGATCAGCAGCGGGAACACGAGCCGCATGCCGAACACCGCGACCGGCAGGCCGAACACCATGAAGCGGTTGCGCCACGTCTCCGACCAGTTCTTGAGCACCGATGCGTTGACGACCGCGTTGTCGAGCGACAGCGAAATTTCGAGCACACACAGGACCGCGACGATCAGCATGTCCTTCACGCCGCCAAGGAGATAGGCCGCGACCAGCGCGAGCGCCGTGAGCGACAACGGGATCTTGAAGTCTTTCAACATGATGGGGTAATCGAGTTCAGAAAAATGGGCGTGCGGGCCGCGCTTACTTCGCGCGCACCCAGTCGCAGAATTCCTGCGTGATCAGCTGTTCGTAGATCTGTTCGTCGCTGATATTCAGCGATTCGAGATGCAGGAAGCCGACGTTCGGCATTTCGTCCGCGATTTCCGCGAGGAAGCCGAATTCGCTCGGATCGCCGACGCCGACGAGCGACCAGTACAGCGGGAAGTGCTGCGACTCGGCCAGCAGCTGGCGCACGCGCTTGCGGTCGTTCTTCGGGTTCTGACCGTCGGTGACGAACAGCACCCATGCGGGCAGATGGCCGTTCGCCGGTGCGGAGGCAGCCGGCGCGGACGTGTCGTCCGCACTGCCGAACAGCCGGCTCAGGAAGCCGCGCTTTGCTTCGCGCTTGGGCTCCGGCGCGCGGAAGAAGAAGTCGACGATGTCGTTCATCACCGGCGCGTACTGCGTGCCGCCCCACTTCTCGATCCGCGCTTCGAGCACGTGATCGGAGATGTACGAGCCGTAGTTGTCCGGCGTCGCGGTCGGCAGGCGGTCATAGCCTTCGGTGAAGGTCCACGTGTCGACTTCGCCGTTGTCGTCGAACTTCAATGCGATGCCGAGGATCCGGTCGTGCGTCTCCTGGATCACGCCCGACTGGTACAGCGGCTTCGCGGAACCCGAGATGTCGAGCGCCGCACCGACACGCACGACGGGCGGCTTCAGGATCTGGCGTTTTTCGAGGACGATCGCGACCTTCGCCGCGCGTTTCTCAAGCGTAATCATGCGGTGTTCTCTCAGTTCTCTCAGTTGTGCTTCGGAGCGAATCGGGTGATCAGGTCCTGTTCGAGCTGGCGCAGGCGCGGTGCGTCCTGTTCGCGCTGGCGCTTGCCGTCGGCGATGATCTGCGTGATGTCGTCGAACGCGCCGAACAGCTGCTGCTGCGCGTATTCGAACGTGTCGGTCGAGATCACCGGACGCTGGCCGAGCTTCGCGACTTCCTGCGCGTTCTGGCGGTTCAGGTCGGCCTGCGCGCGGATCGCCTCGTCGGCCGCGTCGTACGTCGCATTCGCGAGCGCTGCCGCGCGCTTCGTGCTGAGCTGCTCGAGGTAGAGCGCGAACGCGTTGGTCCACGCGGGGATCAGCACGGTCTTGATCGTCATGAACTTCGACGTCAGCGTGCGTTTCTGGTCCTGCTCCATCCGGATCTGCGGCGCGAGCTGCTTCGACATCAGCATCGCGCGATCGAGGTCGTCGAGCTTGCTTTCGAGTGCGTCGACCTTGCGCTTCACGTCGAGCAGGCGTTGCGCGGCGAATGCATCGTCCGCCGGCTGCTGGCCGGCCGCGAGATGCGCACGCAGCGTCGCGAGCGCCGTTTCGCCGTGCGCCTTCGACTGCGCGAGCTCCTGGTGCAGCGCGTAGTTGTCGTTGTACATCCGCTCGAGTTCGTCGATGCCGGCCTTCTGCCGCTGCGCATGGTTTTCGAGCTCGACGACGAGCGTATCCATCCGCTTGCTGACCGACTCGTATTGCGACAGCAGCTTCTCCTTGGTCGAGCGGAACAGCCGCGTGACCTGCGTGAGCAGCCCGCCCTTGTCGGCGCCGCGCGGGTCGAGCCCCTTCGCGGTCGCGATCAGTTCGTTGAGCTTGTCGCCGAACTGGTCGGCATCCGACGCGCGGACGCTCGCGAGAATCTGCTGGGAGAAGGCGGCGATCCGCGTGCCCTGCGTCGCGCCGAGCTGGTCGATCTCGTCGACGGTGATCAGGCGCGCGTGTCCCGTCGGCTGCGCGGCCGGCACGACGACGTTGGCGACGGCGGCAGGCACGGCGACGGGTGACAAAGACGGGGTGGAAGGACGATCGCTGACCGCATCGGATTTCTTGTCATCGAATAGCGGCTTCATGTGGCTACCACGTTTCCTTTTCTGCTTTTTGCTACGTGTTGTCGTGCGCGCAGGGCGCGCATCCGCGATTGCCGTCGTGCTCTCTCACGGGCGGCAGACGGACAATAAATGGCACGAGTGCATCGCGTCAAGGGAATGAATTCTTTCAATTTCCATTCATTTTGTAATGAAACGGGCAGCGTCAATGCCTGCCCGGCGCCGCGCGTGCCGCCCTGCGCCTTGGTCGCGCAGAATCAGGGCAGGCGAAAACTTACACGTCCGATCAATGTGAAAGAAAATTGAAATCGCCGGAATATGCGAATTTCAGTCGACTTGAATGCGGGGAAAAGACGCGCGCGAGCGCCCGTCGCCACGTCAGCGATCCTGCACGCGACGCATGCCGAGCCGAGGCAAGATGAACGGCACCGCCAGGTCACGAATCGTGAAATCCCATCGCCCGTCGATGGCGACGAAGGTCGCGCTGAAATGTCGGTCGTCGGCCCAGGTCAGGTCGTCCAGATGGCACGACGCATACATCGCGCCGACCGTGCGCCGCGCGCGCACCTTCAGCGGATCCTTCGACACGAGCGTGAACGTGACGGCTTCCTCGAACGGACAGTCGTAGTCGGTGACGAGCAGATACGCGGCCGGCGTCTCGAACTGGCGCAGCAGCACGTAGCCGGAAACGGCAAGCGCGGAACGCACGCCATCGACAAGCACATGCGTGCGCGACGGCCACGTTTCATACGGCCCGTCGTGCGTCTCGAGCGCAAAGCGGTCGACCGGCTTCATCGTCGCGCTCCCTCGCTGCATCGCCGCGTCAGTGCGCGACCTTGCGATACAACGCGACGTACCCCGCGAGCATCAGCAGCAGCGACCCGCTGACCCGGTTCAGCCACTTCTCCCCGGCCGCTTTCCACACGCGGACCGAATGCACGCCGAGCAGCGCGTAACCCGTCATCCCGATCACGTCGATCGCGACGATCGTCGCCGCGAGGATCGCGTACTGCGGCGCGATCGCGTGCGACCGGTCGACGAACTGCGGCAGCAGCGCGGACATGAACAGGTAGTACTTCGGGTTGCTCATCGCGACGAAAAAGCTCTTCAGGAAAGCGGTCCGGCGATCGGGCGTTGCGGGTACGCACGCGTGCGCATCGGTCGAACTGCCGCTCGACATCAGCATCCGGATGCCGACGTACGCAAGCCACGCCGCGCCGAGCAGCTTCAGCGTCACGAACGCCGTTTCGGACGCCTCGAGCAGCACGCCGAGGCCGAACCCGACCAGCGCGACGAGCACGACGTCGGCCGTGACGGCGCCGAGCATCCCGACCATCGCGTGACGCAATCCGTACCGCGAACCGTTGCTCATCGCGAGCAGCACCGTCGGGCCGGGCGTCGCGACGCCGACGGACAGGATCAGGGCAAATGCGAACAAGGCGGAGAGCGACATGGCGTGGCGTTCCTTCTGAAGAGAGCGATCCGGGCGGATGGCATCGTCGTTCATCGGCTGGCTATGCAGACAGAAATCGGCACGCGCGATTTGTTCCGACGAATGCGGCCGATCAATGATCGCATGTTCATCGCGATCCGCGCTCGACGGCCGTGCTGCGCCGTCGCTCCTGCCCGGCGCCCCCCCGTCATCCCGAATGGTGAGCCGATCATTATGTAAACGACAATCATTCTCGTTTACGTTAGACTCCGCCGCTCGATAAAAAACACGTCCGCGACAGTACGGACGCGTCACGCCGCCCGGATTCCGATTTGCCGCCCTGGGATGGATCACCGACCACACCGATTTGCGTCCCATGTCGACACTTTCGTTACCCGTCCGGCGTCTCACGCCGATTGCCTTCGGCATTGCGCTCGCCTGCACCCTTCCCGCCGCCGCGCGGGCCCAGCAGGCCGCCTCCGCCGTCAACCCGGCGTCCGACGCGACCGTGCTGCCGTCGATCAACGTGACCGGCGCCGTCGAGCCGCTGCCCGGCGACCTCGCGCCGACCTACGCGGGCGGCCAGGTCGCGCGCGGTGCGGATTTTGGCGTGCTCGGCCGGCAAAAGGCCAGCGACGTGCCGTTCAGCATGACCACCTACACGTCGAAACTGATCGAAGACCAGCAGGCACGCACGCTCGCCGACGTGCTCGACAACGACCCGGCCGTGCGCAGTGCGTCCGGTTACGGCAACTTCTCGCAGGTGTTCGTCATCCGCGGCTTCGAGCTCGCCGGCGACGACGTGTCGCTGAACGGCCTGTACGGCGTCACGCCGCGACAGCTCGTCGAAACGGAAGCGGTCGAGCGCGTCGACGTGTTCAAGGGCGCGAATGCATTCCTGAGCGGGGCGTCGCCGAACGGTTCAGCGATCGGCGGCGGTGTGAACCTGCAGTTGAAGCGCGCGGACGACAAGCCGCTCACGCGCGTCACCGTCGACGGCGCCACGTCCGGTTCGCTCGGCACGCACGTGGACATCGGCCGCCGCTTCGGCAGCGAAGGCCAGTTCGGCGTACGCGTGAACCAGTCGATCGGCGGCGGCGACACGGCCGTCGACGGCGAGCGCCACCGCAACAACGTGACGGCCGTCTCGGTCGACTGGCGCGGCGACAAACTGCGTCTGTACGGCGACTTCCTGTATCAGCGGGCGCGGATCGACAACGGCCGCCCCGTCGTGCTGATCGGCGGCAACTCGTTGCCGGCCGTGCCGTCCGCGACGCACAACTATGCGCAGCCGTGGAGCTTCAGCGAGCTCGAGGACACGGTCGGGATCGTACGCGCCGAATACGATTTCCTGCCCGCGTGGACGGCCTATGTATCGGCCGGCGCACGCCATACGAACGAGCACGGCGACTACTACACGCCGACCTACTCGTCGTCCGGCACGACCGGCTCGCGCCTGAGCGTGCCGCACAAGGAAGACGCGCAGTCGGCCGAAGCCGGCGTGCGCGGCCGCTTCACGACCGGCCCCGTGTCGCACTTCGTGACGGCCGGTGCGTCGTTCATCCGCATCGACAGCCAGTCCGCGTACACGATGTCGAATGCGTTCCCGACGACGCTCTACGATCCGCCGCCGGTCGCCTTCCCGGCGACCGCCTACACGGGCGGCGACATGAACGATCCGGGCACGGTGACGAAGACCTGGCTGCGCAGCTTTGCGGTATCCGATACGCTCGGCTTCCTCGACGACCGCGTGCTGTTCACGATCGGCGCGCGCCGCCAGTCGATCTCGGTCGACAACTTCGACTACACGGGCGCGGTCACCACCACGTACAGCGACGCGATCACGACGCCGGTGTTCGGTCTCGTCGTGAAGCCGTGGCGCAACGTGTCGATCTTCGCGAACCGCAGCGAGGCGCTCGCGCAAGGCGAAGTCGCACCGAGCACCGCGCGCAACGCGGGCCAGTCGCTGTCGCCGTTCCGATCGAAGCAGGTCGAAGCCGGGATCCGCTACGACACCGACAAGTACGGTGCGTCGCTTGCGCTGTTCCAGATCGAGAAGCCGATGGCGTACACCGACCCGACGTCGCAGCTGTTTGGCGCCAACGGTACGCAACGGCACCGCGGCATCGAGACGGCCGTGTACGGCGAACCGTGGAAAGGCGTGCGGCTGATTGCCGGCGCGACGTACCTCAAGGCGACGCTGCAGAACACGGCGGGCGGCGCGAACGACGGCAACCGGCCGATCGGCGTGCCATCGCTCCTGTTCAATGCGGGCGCCGAATACGACGTGCCGATCGTGAACGGGCTCACGTTGACCGCACGCTGGATCCACACGGGGCCGCAGTACCTGGACGTCGCGAACACGATGTCGATCCACGCGTGGGACCGCTTCGATCTCGGGGCGCGCTACGCGACGGACGTGTTCGGCAAGAAGACGACGTTCCGCGCGACCGTGCGCAACGTCGCGAACAAGTCGTACTGGTCGTCGACGATCGGCGGGTATCTGACGCAGGGCGATCCGCGGTCGGTGTGGCTGTCGATGACGACGGATTTTTGACGGAGGCCGGCGGGCGGGCGGAGCTTCTGTTCTGCCCGCGCCAAATGCACCGGTTCACTCGAACGACTGCAGGCATGGCGTCACGAAAGTGCTGCCGTGCCTCTCAAGCGCCATGTCGCCGTGGTCTCGTCAGTAGCGAAAGATCCGTAGTCCGTAACTGGGGCCGTCGCCGTCGCGCCTCACGGCAAAACACGTCATCCCGTTCGCCGACGGCTCCGCCACAACCTCGACCTCGTCGTTCTCGCGAAACGGGCAGCGCCACAGCCACCCTTCGACACGTGCATCACCCACGTCGAACGAGACCCTGTCGACCTCCTCGCGCGTGCTTCCCGCCGAAATGGCAACGCCTGTCGCCAGGCCCCTCATCCCCGACAAACCCAACGCAACCGCCCCCGCGCCCGTCGCCGCCCTGTCAGCCTCCGTGCGCATGAAATCGCGTGTCGTCCGCGTGCGCCGGAAGTTCCGTACTCGGCCGCGAAGCAGCACCGATCGCGTCCCGCATTCGTTCATGAGCCGATGTCAGACGCCCCGAAACGTTGTGTTCCCGGTGTCAAGGCTTTCACCTCAGCGCCGAAATATCCACAGGCCATATTCCGCTCCATCACCGTCGCGCTTCTTCCCCTTGGATGTCCGCTTCAGATCGATATCCTCCGGAGCCGGCCAGCCGAAGGCACCGAATATGCGCTCGGAAATAGCAATGAACGACCGGTCCTTCCGATAGGCAGACAACGCGAAAAACAGCAAAATCGCTGCCGGAACAGCAGCGGCGAAGCCAACGAATATAAACTTCTGCGCGAGGGTCAGGCCGGTTGCCTTCAAGAAAAACAGATAGGCCCAGACAGCCGTCCAGATTGCCACCAATGATGTGCAGATCTTCGTTGATTTCCGAACATACGCACGCGCTCCGATCGTGCAGTGCGGGTAGACCGCGATCAGACCGTCATCGACACGCCTCACCGCGAAACATGTCGCCCCGTTAGCCGACGGCTCCACCACAACCTCGACCTCGTCGTTCTCGCGAAACGGGCAGCGCCACAGCCATCCCTCGACGTGCGTGTCGCCCACATCGAACGATACCTTGTCGACCTCCTCCCGACTGTTCCCCGCCGAGATCGCAATGCCCATCGCCAGGCCTGTCATGCCCGATAACCCGAGCGCAACCGCACCCGCACCTGTCGCGACATTGTCGGCTTCCGTGCGCATGAAGTCGCGCGTCGTCCTCGTTCGCCGCAAGTTTTGCACTCGACCTCGCAATAGCCTCTCCGACGTCATCTGTTTCTGCATATCTGAATTTCCGTGATTCGTAGGTTCCTGCAGCGTCGCGCACTACATTGCGCACGGGACATCGGGATCGTCATGCGAACACGTCCCGTTCGCCTCCGACCGACACGCTCACTTGACTTCGGCCAGTGCCTTCCCAAAATCTTCCACCTGCTTCTTGACGTCTCGGTCCACGTATTTGTCCACGTCGTGCTCGAACAATCGCAATTCCGTCTCTCGCCCCGTACCGAAAGCGCTTCGCGTGCACCATGCCTCGAGTGCATTCGGCGTAAAGTACCAAATCATTCCTTGCACGACGAGCAGCGCGACCGTCGCCTCCCAGCCCAACAACATGCCCACGCCACGCAGCGCTGCAAATGCTGCGGCGCGCGTCGCCATGCCATCGACAAAGCCGACAACGACCCGCGTTCCGTAGCGACTGGCCACCCGTCTCAGCAGGAGTCCGGACTTTCCGACTGCACTGATAAAGGTTGCTACGCCGGCCACTGCGCCGGTCACCGCCTTGGCCGAGATCATGATCGCAACAGTGTACTGTTGCTTCGACCATGTGTTGATCGCCGTGACGCCATCCATCCACGCGCCAATAGATGCACCGGCCGCTCCCAATCCTCCGCCAGCCAGCTTCCATGCCTGCGATCTCGTCGATTTTTGCAGCGTCGCAAAGAACGGCGTCATACTGATATCGATGATCGCCGAGCACAGCGACAGCCCCGAGCTGATCAGGTTGAGCGTGGTGTTTTCGTCGTGCGGCATCACCATCAGCTTGTAGAAATTCACCGACTCGAGAAGACCGGTGACCACGGTCACGCGTGCCGAGCGTAGTTGCGCGTTGCCCTCCTCGGTCAGCTTGAGCTGGTTCCATGCCTCGGACAGCGCGCGGGACCGCGACGCCTTGCCCATGCCGCCCAACGCTTCTTCGCCCTGGATAAACCCGTGCGCGACGCGCATCGTGCTCAGGACCTCCTTGCGGCTCAATCCTTCCAGTTCGGCCTGCTTCCTGACGAGATTGAGCGTGTCGACATCGCTGATGCCGGCACGCTGCAGGAAAATGGTCTGGATGATCTTTTCCCCGACGAAGTCCGCTCCCTTGTTAACGCGAAACTTCTTGAATATCGAATCTCCCGCGGTCATCGCAATCTGATCGATCTCGAGTTTCCGGATCATCCTGCCGACCGGCGTGATGTTCTTCGGGTCCTTTTCCACGGCGAGATCGGCCAGCTTCTTGTAATAGCCGACCACCGTGTTGATGCTCGCGGCGACCGACGCGATCTTGTCCACATTGCCCTGCAGCGGTGTTTCCTTGTTGCTTTGCGCGCTCTGCAGCGCCTGCGTCAACTGCACGCGCCCATCCTTCTGGTTCATCGCAACCGCGCGCCAGACGATGCTTTCGATCTTCGTCGCATCGACCAGTGCGACGAGCGAATCGACGAGGTGTCGTCCCTTCGGCGACGAATTCAGACCGAAGATCGCCGTACCCACGGCGACCTCGTACGCGATGCCGTCCAGGAACTCCGAATCGTGACAGTCGTCGAGCGTCGCCAGCCACAGCTTCGCCTTCAGCCAGTGACCCACGTCGTCCGTTCGCGCCTCCTGCAGCGCCTGCACCTTGTCCTGAATTTCGGAGTACTTCTTGCGGAACGCCTCGATGTCCGCGCGTTTGAGCTTGTCCTCGTAACGCGGCCACGCGTCGTTATGCGCATCCTTCAGCCGCTTCTGCTTCGTCCGGTTGATTTCGGCGATCGTCGCATCGGTTTTCTGGCGCCACGCCAGGCGCTCGGCGTCCGAGCGGAACGACTGAACCTGCGCCACATACGGGCCGCCCAGTCCGTTCTTCGACAGATAGTCGTAGTCGTCCGCGGTCTGCAGCGCACGTGTGCGCTCGCGGCCTTCGGGCAGCGTGGCCGCCCGTTTGCGCAGCGCCGCCGCACTGTCCTTCAGCCCGGCGGTCGTCGCCTGTCCGGTCTCGGACTGGAAACGCGACTCGCTGTCGACCGCACCTTTCTCGAGCGTCTCCTTGGCCGTATCGATATCGCGTAGCGCCGTAATCTGAAGCGCGCGCTCGACGACATACCGGTCGAGCCACGACACGGCATCGTTGCGAAATCCGTTGAGTTCGTGCGCAATGCCAAGCGCATCCCACAGCGCGAGCATCATCGGCTGACAGGGTGTGCCGTCCGACACCGAGCTCGCCTGCGCAACCTCGACGAGCTGCGCCGATGCCGCCTTGTTCCAGATGCCCTGACGCACCGCCCAGGCATAACGGGTCGTACACAGGTTCAGCACGTTGTCGCGACAGGCACCGGTCGCCCCGCGGCTGATCTCCGGGCGGAAATCGTACGGCAGGCCACTGACCTCGAGCGGTGTTTCCCCGACGTTTCCCGCGTATTCGATCACGTGCTGCAGGTTCGCCGCGTTCAGCGGCGCGACATGCGGCCCGGGCTTCGGGCCGGCGACCCACGTCGCCGGGTCGATCGCCTGCATGCGATTCTGGCGCAAGGCTGCCGCCTCCCGACTGTCGGCACCGTAGCGCTTGATGGTGGCGTCGCTCCATGGCCGCTCGCTGAACGCGATCCACACCTTGCCGCAATCCTTCGGTTTCTCGATGACCACGTATTGCACGCGCAGCGCATTGTGCCCCGTGCGCGAACAGGCTTTCGGCGCCTCGGCGCTTCTCGCGGCGGCCGGATCGAGCATTTTCGTGAGCGTGCCATCGGCCGCGCAGGCGTAGACCTCCCAATAGAATTTTCCGCGCGGGCCGCGCTCGTAAAGAAAGTAGACGAATCCTTCTCGCAACTGGCGAAGCGCGTACTTGCTCTCGGTCAGCGGCACGTCCTTGATGCCGGCGCCGCTGAACGGCCCCAACGCCGGCGCGGCAAATGCCTTCGGTACGACAGCGTATCGAGGCATGTACACCGCCAGGCCCTGAAGCTTGCAGACAGCACAACGATCGTCGGTTCCCGCCATGTTCTTTCCTTGCTTATTGATTTGTGCGCCCGTTCGGCCGCGCTTCACGAAGCTCCGCCCAGTCGGCTTCGGTCAGATCCGCGACGGCCAGGCTGTAATACGTGTCCGCCGGCCGGTTGTGCAGCACGCGCTGGACGATCGGGTGCAGATCGAAATCCGCGCCGGATTCCAGCGCATGCGCCGCAAATAGTTCGAGATCCTCCGGATCGCTCAATCCGTACGCACGTGCGCGCGCCAGCATCTCGGGAAGCTTCGCGAAATCGCCCGGCTGTACGGCGTGCCCGCCTGCGCGCATGCGTGCCCATGCCCGATTGATCGGGCGCACGTCGAACAACGCCGTCCATTGACGGTCGTCGAAATGCGGGAACGGTGCCCGCTCATCGTCGGCACGTCCTCCGTCCGGTACGCCGTAATCGATCCACTCGCCCCAGCGCCCCAGCGTGCGCCACAGCGCAACCGGCCCCAGCAGAAACCGTCGCTGCGCCTCGTCGCAGACTTGCCATATGCCTTCGAATGCAGCCGGATCGCCAAGCGCGAGCAATCGCTGTCCCTGACCGTCCGCGCGTTGCTGTACGAAGACGTCCGACAGATGCCGAACGATCGAGTCCGTGCGCTCCGCGGTGAACAGGAAAGCACCGATGCGATGCCCGCGCCCTTCACCAAGCGCATTCGGCGACCAGTCGTCCACCGCCCGTTCGAGCGCATGCCGGCACATCCCGGCCGCCGTCGGGTGGTCGAGGTCGAGTTCGACGACAGACGGCCAGTAGTCGGGCGACAACCGCTCGGGACAGATCGGCACCTCGAGGACCGACTCGCCGATCGTCTTCAGCGTATCGAGTTCGTCCTGCCGGAACGGATGCAATATCGCCGGCCCTGTCAGCAACAGGCAATGCGACAGGCCGAGCGCGGCGCACTGCTCCTGCAACTGCTCGACCGTCGCGGACGGTCGCGCGTGTTCCGACGTCGCGCTCCCCGGCCCGGTTGCATTGTGCTGCTTGTCGTATCCGCTATCGGTCCGCATTACAAATCCGCACAGGCCGCGCTCGACGCGATCATGTCGCCCATCGTCTGCGGACAATCCTTCGCCTGACTTCGCGCCAGCATCGCGTCTCCCGACGCGCTCTGCGGCCCCGTCAACACATGACTGCTCGCCTTGAACTCGACTTTGCCGGGTCCGCCGACAACGATGTTGCCGCCTTCCATCTTGAGAAAGGCATCGGCTGCCGTCAGCAGCAGACGTTGCTTCGCCTGCAGCGTCGCACCGGCATCGACACTGGCAAGCGTGACCGCGCGCTGCGCGGTGGCGGCCAACGTACCGCCGCTCTGCGCCTGCAGACTCACCGCGCCCGACGCGGCATGCAACGCAATGCCCCTGCCGTCGACCGTTCGCCCGCTACCCTCGTTGCCCTGCGTATAGAGCGACATGCCGTGATTCGCGATCACGCTCGTCTTGCCTTCTGCCGTCACCTGCAAGTCCTGTCCGGCACTGAGCACCGTCTCCTTGCCCGACACCCAGACATGACTCCTCGCGGAAACGGCCGCAATGCCGTCAACGCCGTGCGCGACGAGGTGCGGGTGACTCCACGCGACGGCACTGCCGCCGCCCCCACCGACGCCGTTGGTCGCCACGCCACCGCTTCGGGTCGCCTCGAGCGCGTCGCGGCTCTGCTTCAACCCGGCGACCGCCGGCAACTGGTCCGGCGGCAATTCCTGTCCCGACGCGCCGACACCTGCCCCCTGGCTCTGTGCCGCTTCGACGAGATCGCGCACGCGCTGCATTCCCTCGGCCAGATCCAGGCCCGGCGCACGCGCGTCCATCTGATTCGCGCCGGTCGCCGTCGTGATCAGCAGACCCGCGCCACCACGCAGCGCACCCGCGGCCTCGGTAGCGAGCTCGACCCCGTAGCCGCGATCGGCGATACGCCGGTTGTCCTGCTGGTGCTTGATGTGGCCAAGAGTCAGCCCGCTGCTCCGGTCGGTCGTGTACAGGTGCGCTCTCGACTGGCCCGCCGTATCGTCCAGCAGGAACTGTCGATAGCCGCCGGTACCGGTCTGGCTCTGCCCGAGGTCCTGCGTCTTGAAACCCGTCAGTGCCGCAGGATGGTCATTGCCGGCGAACCACGCCGCGGCATTGCCCGTGCTTCGGCTCGGCCCGCCGACCCGTGCGTTGTGCTGCGCGTCGACCTTGCCCTGTCCGTTATAAAGCGCGGCCACGGCGACCGGACGATCGGGCTGCCCCTCCAGAAGCTCCGTCCACACCTCCTGACCGACGCGAGGAATCGTCACGCCGCCCCAGTTCGCCCCGCCCACCGGTGTCACCACGCGCGTCCACGTGCCGGCCCCTCGATTCGCCGGCGCGTTCGCCGCGTGCGGATGCGCCTCCCGGCTCGCGGCATTCTCGCCGCGCTGTGCGTGGTGCTGGATGCGAATCCGGTGGTCCCGTTCCGTATGGACAGGGTCGCCGCTGCCGACCACGATCGCGCTTTGCGCGCCCTGTGCGATCGCGACCGCATGTGAGCGGCCACCATGGCCATGCTCAAGCAGCGGTCGGTAAGTACGGTCCGCCGGAATGGCAAGAAAGCCGTTCCGGTACACCGCGTCATCTCCCGTCGACATGTCCTCTCCGGACACGCCGCCGTGCCGCGCCGAATCAAGGTCGCCGTCGTCGGTGTCGCGCATCACGGGGATGCGGCCCAACTGCACCTCGATCGCGCTGCGAATCTCGGCGGCCACATTGGCGCGGGCATGGTGCCGCACACGCAGGCAAATGAACGCATCGGAAGCGCCGAGCGTCGGATGGTCGCCGACAGAGAATCGAAGCCCCGGCCTCAAGTCGCGCCGCGTACCGTCACCCTCGCCCGTCGCGGCGTCGACACGCTGGGCGTCAAGTTGCTGCTGGCTACGCCGGTCGCCCACCGCGGCGGTCTGGTACGCGTAAGGCCCGGCAACGTCGCGATCCTCGCCAGGCACCACGGCACCGCCCGCATGCGCCGCCGCGGGACGTGCAGACAGGGTCCGGTAATCCCAGCTGGCACGCGAGACGCGGCCAATGCGCCAACGCCTCGCCAGCGCGAAATGGCGAATGGCGCCGGCCGGGTCGCTCTCGCCAGCCTGGTGAAACGGCACACGCTCCGGTTCGCGCGGAAGCATGCGATCGTTGGAGTCGGCCAGCACGAGCGTGTGGCTGCCGAGATTCGTTGCCCCCGCATCGCTCGTGTGTTCGAACCAGTAGTAAAGCCCCTCTTCCGCCCATAGCCGCGACAGAAAATCGAAATCGGACTCGCCGGCCTGCACGGTCAGGCTGCGCCGCGGGTATCGCTCGCGATCGGCCAGCTCCCATCGCCACGCCGGCACGACCGCGCCGCGTGTGTAATAGCCGAAAACCTGCTCGCTGATGTCGATGACGCTGGCGTCGTTGAAGTTGTAGCTGTCGACACGTTGCCGCAGCATCGCGAGCCAGGGCTCGAGCACGAGACGAATGCGCGCCAGGCCGGCGTTGTAACCCACCAGTTCGGCCGCGGCGACGTGTGCATGGAACGGGCGCCGCTGGCTGCCGCCCTCTGCGGTCAGCCACTCGACGAGCACGGGGCCGCCGACCAGCCGCGCGATCGGCAAGGCAGGATTGTCGGAAAGTGCCGTGATCTCGAAGCGGAAACCGCCGCCGTCGATCGCCTCCCAACCGTCGAGACGCTCGGCCGCCAGGGCATCCTTGCCGAGCGGCGTCGTCAGTTGCAGGAAACGTTCATGCTGCGTCCAGCCGCCAAGCAGCGCCTGCAGGATGTCCTTGTTCGTTGCCATCTTTTCTGCACCTTGAGGTTAGCCGTCGCGTCGAAAGCCGTGTCGACGTGCATCACGCACGCTGCAATCACGCGAGAAGCCGCGACGCTGTCTTCCGTTCGTTACTGTCCGTCCAGGTTCAGCTTCCTGAAGATCTGCGACCATGGCGATCGCTCGTCCATCGCGACATGCAGCGCCGACGTACGCTGACGCAGCGCGCGCACCGCATTCACCGCCGCGGTCACCGCGTCGCGATCGCGACGATCGAACACCGACACGGCGAACGCACCGTAGGCAACGGCCAGCAGCCGGTTCGCGTCCGTCGTCCCGCCGATCGTCGACTTCAATACTTCGAGGAGCCGCGCACGGTCCTTCTCTTGCGACGCCGCAAGGGTCAGATATGCAATGATCGACAGCTTGTTGACGTCGGTCGTCTTCAGCGCCGTTTCAGCGTGCTTGGCGACGAAGTCCGGGTCGGACACGCGCAGCAGCGCCCGATATGCCAGAATCGACGACACATCGTTGCCGGACGACAGCAGCCGGTCGACCGTATCGAGCGCCGCTCGGCCGCCGCTGATCTTCGCGAGTTCCGTTTCGAGTTGCGGCGCCGACTTGATTGCATCCGCAACGTCCTGCTGCCATGCGGGAAAGATCATCCGCGTGGCGACGAATCGCGCGTCATCCGGCGCCGACGCGTCCCATTGGAAAACGACCGTGCCGCCGGAAATGAATGGCGAGTAAAAATCGTCCGGCGACAGACTGCGCATGCGTACGCGTTGCGGCTGAATCCACGCGTAGTCGCGTCCGGCGGGCACCGACGCGTCCGCCTTGGCAACGGCCCGCCACACGCCTTTCATCTGAACCACCGCCCCCGCCTCTTCGGGCTGTACGAAGGTTTTGTCGCCGACCTGAACCATCACGCCAGGCGATACGAGACCGCCGCTGCCTTTCTTCGGACTCATCTCCGCCACGGCCCAGCTCGGCGCCCGGTTCGCCGTGTAGTAATCGGACAGATTCAGCGTCGCCGTATCGTGCACCGTACGCGCCTGCGCGATCAGCGCGAAGTCCGCCTTGAAGTCGAAGGGGTTTGCATCAACCGGCATCATTGCGCCCTCCAGGCAGATCTGGATGAAACATCAGTCATTTCCGACCCCGGAGACAACCACAACCAATCATTGGCCACCATCTTCCTTACCTCGATATCGTGTCAATCCGTACGACTTCCCGGCACGTATACGACGCCGTGCCGGACCGCTGCCATGCTATTTCCGAAACGTCACCGTCTCGGTGCCGAAGGGTTCCACGTGTCGATTGGCGGCCGCACCGACAATCTCGTTGGCGATCGGCGACAACACCGGCTGGACGCTGACCGGCGAGTCGCTTGCCTCCGCCGTCGCTCGCTGTCCGGCGCCCTTGTCGGTATCGATTTCCACGGTCCAGGCCCTCTGTCGCAGCGTGCAAAACGCATTCGTCTCCGTATTGAAGACGACGACCCAACAGAGGAATTTTCCGTGGATCAGCGTCCTGCGCCATTGCGAATAGGTGATCTTCCCGACGATCGCGCCGGAAGCCGTTTTTGCAGCAATATCATGGATCTCGTTAACATCGGCTGCAGGCGCGTCGGCGCTCATCGTTGGCCCACCGCCTTTGCAACCGATTGGCGGTTTGAGTGAGTCGGGGTTTGCCGTCGGGTCCTTCGGCTGGTCATACAGCGGCGCACTGGCCCGCGAAGTGTCGTTGGCGACGACCGGCAACATGTTGGAAACGCGCGACTGGACAGACGCAATTACGGTAGTGCCGGGCGCAATCCACGGATCCCACGAAATCTCCGGCGAGCCCCATATCGTCTCGACGCCGGGTCCGACCGTACGATCGTTCTGCATGACCCCGATCTTAAGAACCGAAATTTGCGGTGCAGCGCAATTCACGCCCTCCGGTCGAATCCGGGCCTGGGCCGAGTGCTTGATCGCATATCCGTCGGGCACCGTTATCGTCTGCCCGTCAAGCCCATAGGCCCCACCGACCGTCAGGTCGATCTTCGCCTCGTCGAACCAGAACACCGTCAGCTTCTTCTTCGCCAGCACCTTTCCGTCTTCGGTCGCCTCGTGCGCCTCGATGGCAGCGTCGTTCAGCGCCTTGCTGCCCTGTTCGCCGGAAATCTCGAAGCCGACCCAGGAGCCGTCGCCAGGTACCTCGAGTGATTTCGTCTTGTCAGTCTCGTCCGCGAATCGCAGGCGCCCATCCGGATTCGTCAGCACGACCTGCACGTTCCCCAAGCCGGGCTTGCGCGTGCGGATCCGGCACGGCACGCGATGGCGGCAGCCCGGACAGTCGCACTTCACCTGCACGTAGTCGTCGTCGACGCCCGGTGTGTGGTTGACCTGGATCTCGAGCAGATCGCTTTCGACCAGCAATTCCTTGCGTTTCTTGTTATCGACGGGCGTCGTCGGTGAACGCCCCCCCGTCTTGAAGTCGTCCGGCACGCTGTCAGCCCTCAACGTCGATCTTGAGAATTTCGGAAGCAAGGGACTTCACGACATGCGTGTGTCCCAGTTCATCCGTCACGCCGTGCTGAACGTCGCCGTTCGCCAGCGTGATCCGGTAGCGCCGGAAGGCGGCCGGCACGCCGCTGTCGCGGTCCTTCAGGACGAACCCCTCGTCGAAGGCGCGCTGACGGGAATCCGGCAATGGCGAAAGATCCGGCGATGCACTCTCCGGACCGACGAAAGCATGCGCCCCCGACTTCACCTGGAATTGCCCCGGCGTTTCGACCGTCACGTCGCCGCCCTTGAGCGTGATCCGGTTCGGACCTTGCTGCAGCACGATGGTGTCCTTTGCGAGCACGTCGATGCGGTCCTCCGTCGACGACACCTGCACCGATTGATCGGCCAGCACCTCCAGCGTCGACGTATGCGCCTCCACGGTAACCGGGCCGTGGTTCGCGACGATCCTGAAGCCGCCCGCCGCAGCGTAGAGGCTCACGGCGTCGCCGGACGCGCCGGCCACCGTTGCATCGGCGGCGAGGTGCGCATCGCCTTGCGCCGTCACGTGCACGTGTTCCGCCGCGTAGGCAACGGCGCTGTTCGGCGTGGTAAAGACAAGATTCGCGGGCGATTCGAACACGACGGCCGGCGTGGCGAACCGCTCGACCGGATCACCGCCGCTGCGCTGCTTGCCCGCTGGCTTGGTCGCATCCTGCCCGCTTACGGCCCCCGTGTACTTGCCGTCCTGGACCGGATCGATCGCCTTGAGGAAATCGGCCTGTGCCTGGTTGCCGCCGAGACCGTGCGCCTTTGCCCCGGTCGCCGCTGCGTCGAGCCCCTTCGCGGTCTCGACGGCCTGGGCAAGCTGGCCGACACTTTCCGCCAGATCCATTTGCGTGGAGCTGGCATCGGATCGTGCCGTGCTGGACACCAGCATCCCTTCGCCGGCACGCGCGACGGCCCATCCTTGCGTGGACAGCTCGAAGCCTTCGCCCCGATAGGCACCGCGTGTCGATGCCTGCTGGTCGATCAGATAACCCTGCGCGAGGCGGCTCTCGGCAACCGAATTGCCGAGTTCGTGGCGCAGCTGGCCGGCTGCATCGTCCATCACCCAGCGGCTTCCCGGCTGTCCGTCCAGTGTCTGCGTCTGCAGGCCCGTCAGCGTGCCGGGATGATTGGCGCCACTCCCATCGCCGGCCGCGAACGGCGGCTTCACTCGCCCGCCGTAGACCTGCCCCAGCACGACAGGCTGGTCGATGTTGCCTGAATCGAACCCCACGACGACTTCGGCCCCGACGCGCGGCGTAAAGGCATGCCCGAAATTCGGGCCGGCTGCCTGCTCTGCGATGCGCGCCAGCACACCGGACCGGTGATCGCCCGGCGCATGCCCGGCCGGATTCGACCGGCTCGCGGTGTCGGTCAGCCCGCCCGGCAGCGGCGAGGTTCCCCGCATCCACGGAAACTGGATACGCACCTGGTGATCGCGGGTGCTGCTGACGCGCGTGTGCGGCTCACCCACCACGATCGCCGTCTGCACGCCATGCACGACCGGGCGCTCGACGAGCGGCGGAATGATCGGCACGCCATCGGGCACTGCGACAAAGCGATTGCGGTAATGCCCGGCCGTCAATTCTCCGCGCTTCAGCAGTTCGCCGATCTCGGCCCCGAGGTTGTTGACCGCCTCATGTTCGATCGACAGCGGCACGAACGTGTGCGAGCGGTTCAGATAGCCCGTCAGTGTGTGAATCTTGCCGACTTCGAGCGTACGCGCCGTGCCCGCGCCGTGGTGAATCGTCTTGGGCAGGCGCAGCGCGTCGAGACGCTGCTCGGCATAACGTTGCGCTTGCGCCGACGTATCGAAACGACCGGCCCGCTGGCCATCGAACACTTCGCGCACCGGAAGAACGGGGGCGTCCGCATCCGCGGCCGCCTCGGCGTGGCCCGCCAGCGCATGCACTTCGCTTGCCTTCCAGCTCGTTGCGACGACCTTGTCGGGCACCCACTGGTGGCGTTCCGTGAACTGCGTGATGACGCCGTCGGGATCGCCGACGTCCTGGATGTGAAACGCAATCGACGTGCCCTTCTTCTGTTCCGCGCGGCGGTCCGCAATCACGACCGTATGGTTTCCGGACGGCCTCGACCCGCCTGCTTCCTGCGCATGCTCGATGTGAAACGACAGGCCGGCTTCCGACAGCAGGCGCAGAACAAACGCAAAGTCCGTCTCGCGATACTGTCCTCGCAGCGCGTAGGTGCGCTGCGCTTCGCTCGTGTCGTGTCGCCAATGCGCTTCCGGGTAGTCGCCGAACACGCGATCGCAAATGCCCGTCGTATCGAGATCCGCGAAGTACAGGCAATTGCGGCGCAGGCGCAGGAACGCGAGCCACGATTCCAGCGTGAGCCGGTAACGCGTGATCTCGCCGTCGGTATCCGCATAGGCCGCGTGCGTGACATAGCCGTTCCAGCTGCGTTCGCCGGCTCCCGTCGCGAGTCGCAGGCGCGCAGCACTGCCGATCAGCGGCCCGAGATCGAGAAATGGCTCGCTCGACAATACATCGATTTCGAAACGAAACGATTCGTTCACTGCCTCGCGACCATGGAAACGTTCGACGGCGAACGCACCGGTCATGACCGTATCGATCTGGATGTGGCGAGTGGCTTGCGAATAGCCTCTCAATGCCGCGACGACGTCCATTTCAATCCCCTGCCCTCATGCGGATTCCGCTTGTTCAAGTCGTTCGCCTGGCCCGCTTCCCGGCCAGGCGTCAATTCCTGCTACCCGGCGCGGTCCTACTCGATGCCGAGTGCTTTTTTCTTCGCCTCGCGTTCGTTGGCTTCGTCCACCAGTTGCTGAACGGATCGATACGCGGGATTCCGGATGCCCAGCTTCTCCTGCTTCCCCTTCCCGCGCAAAAACATCCACTCTGGCCAGGTGCGGACGTGATCGACCGTACCGACGACGAACTCTCCGCACGGTGGAATGTTCAGTTCCTTTGCCGTCTTTTCGCCGGCCTGATAGGCCTGGTAGTCGGGGCTGAACACGCGGTCCTGACACGTGTCATGCCACAGGACCATCTTCTCGTTCTTCTCTGCCTCCGTAAAATCGTCGAAGACGAACCCGTCCGCATTCGAGAGCGGGATCTTGCGCAGATTTCCGTGCGCGTCACGAATCCCCACCAGCCAGTGCGCGTTGTCGTCCTTGTCGTACTCCTGCCACGGGTTGATCGCCTCTCTCATCGGGTGCCGGCGCCCGTCCCGGTCCACCAGCAGGAACACGATGCTGCTGTACGGATAGCCGCCGCCCCGATCGAAGGTCGGATGCCCCTTGACCTTGACGATGCCGTTTGCAGGCACGCTGACTTCGTAACCATCGCTCGCGCGAACCAGATCGATACCATCCTTCTGGTCGAACAACGCGACGACGGGACCGACGTAATCCGACGGAATCAGAAAAATGAGCGGCATGCGGGAACCTCTTCCAAATCCAGACCAGGCCGCGACAATGGCGACCGCGATACAGAAAGCCAGCAACACGTAGCGGGCGCGCGAAAGGCGCCCGGGCTTGTTCGACGACACTATTTCTTCTTCCATAAGGACGGGTCCAGATCCTCGCCGTCTTTCGACCGGCCCTCGTTCGGATCACGATGCAGGTGGTAGTCGTTCCACGCTGAAACGGTCAGGTGACGTGTCACGGGCGGGCTCTTCACGCTGTCTTGCAGTCGCTGCCATACCTGCCCCACGTCTTCGTAGGCCGAAATATGCATCGGCACCTCGAAGCCGCCGCTCACGCCGTCGCCGATTTTCGTAATCGGATCCGCCGCCCATGCGACCTGATCCATCCCGGGCAGGATGATCGGCGGCGGCATGTCGCCCCCCATCGGATACCGGCTGGCGTCACTCATTCGTACGGTCGGCGATCCGGGTCGCGTCTTGATATCCCGCTCCGCCGGATAGTCCTCCCGACGATCGGGCGTTCCGCCGAGTACCTGGGCAAACAACCACATCCGCGAGCCGAAATTGCCTTCCGTCGTCAATTCCACACGCATCACGTTGGCGAACATGATCCGGCGGTTGTCGCCGAACAGGTGGGTGGCCGGCGTGCCGATGCGAACGTGGGTACCGAGAAACAGCTTGTTCCCGGCAGGGTCCTCGATGAAGGCTTCGCAGTTCGGAAATCCGTCGCCTTCGATCAGGACGACGATGTCCATCCACTTGCGCACCCGCTCGATCTTGATCCTCACGTGACCACGCACGTCGAGTGACGGAACGACCGTGCGCCCCGCTTCGCGCAGGGAGAAACGGGAACCCCTGAACGCGAAATTCTTTCCGTCGTACAGGAAATTCATGTCGGCGACCTGCTCCCCGGCGTGCCCTTGGGAAAACTCGTTCGCCGTCGCTTTTCCTTCCGGCCGAAAAAGCGGGTCGACATAAGGTTCGGGGCCATCCGAAAACAACGTCGGGCCGGACGACGTGTTCGACGCCGTGAATACCGAATCCGCCAGTCGCTCCTTGAAACCGTCGAGCGAACCCTGCGAGAAATCCAGGCTGAGCACCTGCCACACCCGGGAAGTCACACGCCCGGTCCGGCGTACCGGATAAATCGCGTGAAAACTCTCTTCCAGGGAGAATCCGCGATTGTCACCGTGAAACCGAAAACCCAGCGGTTCGAATTTTTTGTTGGGATGAAACGAGCGAGTGTTGATCTCGTATTTCACCAGCTCCACCGGCGCGGGACGGCCGTCCTGCATGTCCTTCTGCGTGCTGTTCGTCTGCACCAGTACCTTCGGATTGGACTTCGCGACGACGGGATCACCAGCCATGGTCGATCTCCTCGTTGCCCGTGTATTCGACGCGCACCGGCTTCGACGACGTGTGCGTGGAGAATGTGGCCGTCCGCCCATCACCCGCACGGCTGACGCCCTCCAGTTTCTCTCCACCTTCACCGACCATGCGATAGGGCAGGTTCTTCAACTGCTCGCCTGTTGCGGCGTCGTGCAGATGGTAGTACTCGTTGTACTGTCCGAGATCGCCCCACTTCCCCTGCTCCCGGGGAAAATCGGTTGCGCCGGAGTACTGATGCTGTGCGGCGTGGATGACCAGCTTGCCGGGACACCCGAACGTGACGTTGCCGCCTTCGATCGTAATGTGTGCACCGCCGCTGACTGCCAGATTGACGGTCGTCTTGCCAGTCAGCTCGACATTGGCGTTTGCCGACGCCACCTTCAGCGCGTCTTTTGCGCGCATCCCGAGCGCGTCGTGCTGCGCCTGCAGGTCCAGATTGTCCCGGCCTGAAATCACGTTGAGTCCCGTGCCGTTCGCGGCACGCGCGCCGGCCAGCCAGCCGATGCCCTGCCCGCTGTGCATCCGGAGCACCTGATTGACCGCCACGTTCGTATCGGCACCGCTGCCGAGCGTAAGGGTCTCGCCTGCAGCCCATTGGAGCCCTTGTCCGGCCAGCATGCCCTGACCGCCCTGCGCGGCGATGCCCAGTACCGCATCGCCCGTATGCGAAAGCGGTTTGCCGGCTGCCCGGTCTTTCGCATCCGCGAGCGCCTGCGAAAACCCGCCCTGACCGACCGTCGTTTTCAGGCTTCGCTCGAGTAACTTGAGCGGTGCGGCGCCGGCGTCGAGCCGCGACTGCGCGGACTGCCGCGTACCCCGTTGCGCAGCCAGTGGCAAGGTGCCGTGTTGGCCGGCCGCCTGATCGAGGGATTCAGCCAGAACGGCCTGCTGTGAAAAGAGCGCCTGCAACGCGGAAGCCTCACCCGCCGGCTGACCGGGTTTCACTGCATAGCTCGTCAGTAACGCGCCTCGCGCCGCCCGCAACGCGCCGTACGCGTCCGTACGCAATTCAAAGCCTTGCCCGCGGAAACTGCCGAGATAGTTGTCCGATTGATAGCGCAAATGGCCGAGGTTGAGTTGCGTTGCCGCGTGCGTGGTGCCCATCTGCACGCGACCCATGCCGTCGCTGTCATCCGTGGCGAGCTGGTTTGCGCCCTGGCCGTCGAAGCCCTGGCTCTTGAAACCCGACAGCGCGCCAGCATGTGCGTGGTGGTCCGACCCGCCACCTGCACCGTGCCACATCGGGCTGTTGCCGCCTGCCACGTTGCCTTGACCGCTGGCCGCGCGATCGGTCGCCTGCGCATAAACCGACTTATCGCCAGGTTGCGCGGCAGCGCCACCCGGCGTGGGCGTATCGCCACCTTCTCCCTGTCCGTTGAACAGGCCGCCGAGGACGATTGGCCGATGGATCAGCCCATGATGAAACTGGACAAGCACTTCCTGTCCGATTCGCTGAGTCTGCTGCAATCCGTGCCCGTCGCCGGCAAGACGCTGCATCGCACGCGTCGGATACGTACCCTTGTCGCCCTCGGCCTGCCAATGAAAGCGCAACCGGATGCGCCCCTGCCCATCCGTATGGACCGGACCGCTCGCACCGGGCTCGGTTTCCCCCTGCGCACCAACGACGATCGCGGTCTGCGCCCCGATGGCCGTCGGTACGGGATTCCACCGCTGGCCGGTGCCGTCGTCCAGTGTCGGGCGCCATACCTGTTCACGCGGAACGGCCTCGAAGCGATTCGCATAACCACCGAGTTCCGCCTGCCTGAGCAGACGCGCATCGACGTCGGGTAACCGCAATGGGCCCAGCCGGCGCTCGAGCACGTCGATCACGGTCTCGGGCAGATTGTTGACACCGGCATGCGCGACGTCGGTCAACAGGAACGTATCGGGTGATGTGCCGTCGCCACGCAACTGCTGGCGCCACGCCCCATCGGCCACGCGCACGTTGCGACCACTTCGCGCCGTGCGCACCGTGCTGTAACCCACCCAGAACCGCGCGCGCGAAAAGATCGCATCGGCATGCCGCCGGGCCGCATCGTCCGCCTGGCGGAAGCCATCGAACGCCTCGGGGCCCACGTCGTCGTACAGTTCCCGCGCGCCGTCGGTGTTGCCGAGGCTCGCCGAGCCCGTGATCGACTGATTTCCGCGGTAGTCGCTGCTGAGCAGCGTCACACGGTCGGCCATCAGTCTCATCGACTGCCCCATGCCGAGAATTGCGTCGTCCGGCTCGACAGTTGCTCCGCTCATGCGCTGCGGCACGCCACCGCGACGCGTCGACGTATCGTCTTCCGGCAGTTGTGCGCTGTCGTCGAAGACAATCATGGTGTGGCCGGCGGGTGCATTGCCATCCTCGACAAAGCAAAATCCCAACCCGGCTTCAGCGAGAACGTACCGGACAAAATCAAGATTGCTGTGCGTGCGATATTGAACGACGTAGTCGCGAGGACCCAGCGACTGAATACGCTGATTTGCGTCCGCGGTATATCGCCAGCCCGCGATATCGGCATAGCCCCCGAATATCCGGTCCAGAATATCGGCTACCGACTGATTGACGAACGTACGTTGGTCACGCCCATGATCGAGCGCGGCAAGCCAAGGGGCCAGTTGCAGGCGATAGCGGGCCAGACCCGCGTCGAATCCGATGCATTCGGCTTCCGCAACAAGGCCGCTGCGCGTCGAGACACTGCCGTCCGTCAACGTCGTATGCAACGCGACGCACTGCCCGAGCATCGTTTCGAGATCGAGCCCGGGATCGCTTGCGAGCGCGTAGACGTCCCACAGGAAATTTTCGGACAACCCTTCCCGCCCGATCCAGCGCTCGACCTGAAGCGATGCGATTGCCCCCGGACCTTCCAGTGAATAAAGACGATTTGCGCTGAATAATGTCGTTAATGACCTCAATACGTCCATGCGGCCCTCACCACCTTTCCGGAACGTGATTTGTTTGCTTGCGATATTACAACAATGCAAGGATCATGTAGGGAAATCCGGCACAGTAATCGCTGCATTCGGTAATTTTTACTAATTGACTCGCTTCAAAATCAATTCAGGCATTTATTTCTCAAATCAGCTGTTCAGCTCGCAAGACGATTGGATTTAACGATTGTTTGTCGCGGATGACATGGAGCCATGTTTTCCCGGCAATATCGCCCGGCGCGATCGTCGCCTTGCTTCGCGGGCCGTGCGGCCCGGATGCCAATCGGTCGCAAACCGGCCCCGGTCAGGGCTGGATGAGAAAAACGGGGTTCAAGCATGAGTCAGCGCTCGACCGTGCGCTATGTGTTTAGCGTCGTCGTTCTATTTCTGTCGGTATGGGCCATCGCACTGCTTTACTGGCGACTCACCGGAAAGACACCCGGCACACGCGATCTCGCGTTGGTTGGCATCGCCCTGCCGATCCTCGTGATCACCGCATTCGCCGGCTTGCGCACGCGTGCAATGCCTGCCGCCCCGGGTCCCGCGACCGACTCCGAGCCGCCTGCAGCAGCAGCAACACCGTCAGCTACCCGTGATGCTGAACCGGTCAGCACCCTTTCGTTGCTCGACAGCAGCCTGCGCGTCCCGGCCGGCCGCACGATCGACGACGTCGCGACGGTCGCACGCAAGGGCACGCTGGTCGATCTGCATGATCGATTGAAACGAGCGGATGGAAGCCGCATCTTTGCGCGGGAAGACAGTACGATTTCCCTCGACGGCTTCGACGAAAGCCTGCTTCCTCAAGGCTCTGCCGGCAAACTGGACGACGAACACTGGCGGGCGCTGATGCTGGCAGGCGATGTGCTCGACGATCTGTTGTCGCGCCACGCAACGGCAGGTAGCGCGAAGCGAAATGCCGCGGATGCCGTGCCGCCGTCGCTCGAACTGCACGTGCTCCTGCCCGCGCGCTGGCGCGAGATTGCCCCGACGCTCGTCGCATGGATCGATGCCCATGTCGGGCGCGCGGGATGGTGCCCGTCGGTCGCCGCGGCGCAGACGCACATTGCCGCGCACCCGACACAGGCACTGGCCGTGCTGGACGAATTGAACCGGTCGCTCAACCAAAGCCGCCTTCCGACCCGACACATCGTGCTGGCTTGCGATTCATGGTTAAGCGAAAGCGCCGTGAATGCCCTCGACCGTCTGGGCGAACTGTACAGCCGCGACCACGTCAATGGACTGATCCCCGGCGAAGGGGCCTGTGCATTGCTGGTTGCACTGCAGGGAAATGGCGAATCCGCTCCCGCTTCGTGCCTGCATCGCATCACGGTCGCCACGAAACACGACGACCGGACCATCGACCGGCTGCTCGACGACGCGCGCAGGCTGACCGGGAGTTCGGATATTGAAATGGAAGGCTGTGCGTTGGTCAGCGACGTCAGCCAGTGCACTCGCCAGCGCAATGAAATCACCAGCGCAATCGCCGCCGCCTGGCCCGCCGAAGATGGGCGCGGTCACCGCCTGCACCTCGGGCTGGCCAACGGAGAAAGCGGCGCAGTTCTCGCACTGGGGACAGTGGCCGTGGCGGCCGGGCACTGCCTGACGGAGCGGCAACCGACCTTCGCCGTTACGCTGGCCGACCCGCTGTCACGAGCCGCAATGCTCGTCACGCCGCCCCCGCCGCCCCGCTCTGCCGTCGATTCGACGCTGACCGCCTGAGCACGCCGTGCAACAAGGCTGTCGCCGCGCGAGCGCGTCGAAGCCGCACCCGGAAACGAAAATGCCCGCTTGCGCGGGCATTTGAAATCTGGCGGAGAGAGGGGGATTCGAACCCCCGATAGGCGATTAACCTATACACGCTTTCCAGGCGTGCGACTTAAACCACTCATCCATCTCTCCGGGAAGAGCGAGAGTATAGCAAACTCTGGCGGCAGCCCGCCACTCCCGCGATGAACATCATCGACGCAACGGGTTGCGTCGAACAAACGGCGACCCACCGAACGCCGCGCCCCGCCCTGCCGGCAATCTCGCGCCGAGACCCAGCCGCGATTCACGGATGCCGTATGTAATCCACCAGCGCCCGCGTGTACTCATCCGGCCGCTTGTCGCACAGGCTCACGCCAATCGCCACCGCAAACCCCGCCGGCACGCCGAACACGCCTGAGCTGATCGGCTCGATCCCGAACCACGTGCGCCCGGCGAACCCGGTCAGCTGCGTGAAGTATGGATACGTCGACACGATGTAGTACACGCACACCGCCAACCCCGTCACCATCCCGGCAATCGCGCCGCGTGTCGTCGTGCGTTTCCAGAACACGCCGAGCACCAGCACCGGAAAGAAGCTCGACGCCGCCAGCGAGAACGCGGCGCCGACGAGGAACAGGATCTTCCCCGTATTGAGCGACGCGACATACGACGCGAACAGCGCGACGCCGAGCAGCAGCACCTTCGAGATCGTCACGCGCCGCTGGCTCGATGCATCGGGCGCCACCATGCAGTAATAGACGTCATGCGACAGCGCGTTCGCGATCGTCAGCAGCAACCCGTCCGCGGTCGACAGCGCCGCGGCCAGCGCACCGGCCGCGATCAGCCCCGACACGACATACGGCAGCCCCGCGATCTCCGGCGCGGCCAGTACGACCATGTCCGGCTGCATCTGGATTTCCGACCAGTGCACGATGCCGTCGCGAATCACCTCGACGACGCTGATCAGGTCCGGTTCGAAGTGATGCCATTGCGTGACCCACGCCGGCAATTCGGCGAACGGCCGCCCGACGAGGTTCGCGAGGATCTCGTATTTGATCAGCACCGCGAGCACCGGCACGCTCAGGTAGAACAGCGCGATGAAGAACAGCGTCCAGCCGACCGAGCGCCGCGCCGACGCAACCGACGTAGTGGTGTTGTAGCGTGTCAGGATGTGCGGCAGGCTCGCGGTGCCGAGCGACAGGCACAGCAGCAGCGCGAGGAAATTGCGCTCGCGCGGCTTGCGCTCGTCTTCGCTCGCGGCCGGAAATGGCTCGTGCATCGGCACGGGCGGCTCGGCGCGCGCCAGCAGGTCGTCGCGCGCCTGCGTCCACGCGACCCGCGCCGCCGCCGGATCGCGCGGGAAGTCGGCCAGCTCGCGCTCGCGCTGGCTGATCTCGCGCAGCGGCCCGTTGTGACGCCGCAGGTCGGCCAGCTGGTCGGCGAGATGCCGGCGCGCGTCCGCATAGGATGCCGGCAGCCGGTCGAGCCGCGTCTGGATATCCGCGGCCTGCCGGCGGTACGCGTCGCGCACCTGCTGCTCGTCGGACGCATCGCGCACCTGCGCCTCGCGCGCCGCGACGCGCTCCATCAGCTTGCCGTAATTGAACTGCGGCACGGGGCCGAGCCCGTTCTTCATCGCGATCAGCGACACCGGAATCAGGATCGCGCTGATCAGGATGATGTACTGCGCGACCTGCGTCCACGTGACTGCGCGCATCCCGCCGAGAAACGAGCACACGAGAATGCCCGCGAGCCCGCAGAAGATCCCGATCGCGAAATCGACGCCGATGAAGCGCGTCGCGATCAGGCCGATCCCCTGGATCTGCGCGACCAGGTAGACGAACGAACACAGGATCGCCGCACCGGCCGCGAGCGCGCGCACGGCGGTGCTCGAAAACCGCGTGCCGAGAAAATCGGGAATCGTGTAGCGCGCGAGCTTGCGCACATACGGCGCGAGCAGGAACGCGACGAGGCAGAAACCGCCCGTCCAGCCCATCACGTACGCGAGCGCGTCGTAGCCGGTCGCGTAAAGCGAGCCGGCCAGGCCGATGAACGACGCGGCCGACAGCCAGTCGGCCGCCGTCGCCATCCCGTTGAACGCGGACGGCACGCGCCGCCCGGCCACGTAGTACTCGACGAGATCGGACGTGCGCGACAGCAGCCCGATCACCGCATACACGGCGATCGGCACGAACAGGAACACGTAGCCGATCCAGACGCCCGAGCCGGTCGCGCGCTCGATCCGCCACATCAGCAGCACGAACCCGAGAAACCCCAGCGTGTAGAGCGCGTACGCGCGGATCAGTCGATGCGTCAGCATGGATCAGCGCCCGCCGTTCGGATTGCCGGCGTGCGCCGCATGATCGTCGTACGCGCGGCGCAGCATGCGGTCCGCGCGCTGCATCAGCCCGATGTAGACGACGATCAGCACGAGATACACGAGAATCGCGCCCTGCGCGCCGACATAGAACGGCAGGCTGAAGCCGGCGAAGCGGACGCCCGCGAGCGCGGGCCCGAAGAACGGCACGATGAACGACACCGAGAAACCGATCGCCATCAGCACCGCGATCAGCGCGACGTTGAAGCGCCAGTAGCGCGCATGGGCACGCGCGAGCGGTTCGGGAACGGGCGGTGGCGCGGCAGGCGCCGGGCGGGTCGGAGCGGTCATGCCGTTATGTAGCAAAAAGCCCCTGCGCGGGCAATCGGGATTGCCGCGCAGGGGCTCGTGCGCGAGATGCGCAGCCGGTACGATCAGCGCACTTCGGCGAGCTGGTCGAGGATGGCCGGATTCTCGAGCGTGGACGTATCCTGCGTGATCGCCTCGCCCTTCGCGAGCGAGCGCAGCAGGCGCCGCATGATCTTGCCGGAACGCGTCTTCGGCAGGTTGTCGCCGAAACGGATGTCCTTCGGCTTCGCGATCGGCCCGATCTGCTTGCCGACCCAGTCGCGCAGCGTCTTCGCGAGTGCCGCGGCTTCCTCGCCTTCCGGACGCGAACGCTTCAGCACGACGAACGCAACGACCGCCTCGCCCGTCGTATCGTCCGGACGGCCGACCACGGCTGCTTCGGCCACGAGTTCGTGCGAGACGAGCGCCGATTCGATTTCCATCGTGCCGAGCCGGTGGCCCGACACGTTCAGCACGTCGTCGATCCGGCCCATGATCGTGAAGTAGCCCGTGTCCTTGTCGCGCACGGTACCGTCGCCGGCGAGATACAGCCGGCCGCCGAGTTCCTCGGGGTAGTAGCTTTTCTTGAAGCGTTCCGGGTCGCCCCAGATCGTGCGGATCATCGCGGGCCACGGGCGCTTGACGACGAGAATGCCGCCCTGCCCGTTCGGCACGTCCTGGCCCGTCTCGTCGACCACCGCGGCCATGATGCCCGGCAGCGGCAGCGTGCACGAACCGGGCACGGTCGGCGTGGCGCCCGGCAGCGGCGTGATCATGTGGCCGCCCGTCTCGGTCTGCCACCACGTATCGACGATCGGGCAGCGCTCCTGGCCGACATGCTTGTGATACCACATCCACGCTTCCGGATTGATCGGCTCGCCGACCGTGCCGATGATGCGCAGGCTCGACAGGTCGTAGCTCTTCGGATGCACCTTGTCGTCGGCTTCGGCCGCCTTGATCAGCGAACGGATCGCGGTCGGCGCGGTGTAGAACACGGTGACCTTGTGATCGCCGATCATCTTCCAGAAGCGGCCGGCGTCCGGATAGGTCGGCACGCCTTCGAACACAACCTGCGTGCCGCCGCACGCGAGCGGGCCATAGGTGATGTACGTATGGCCCGTGACCCAGCCGATGTCGGCCGTGCACCAGAACACGTCGTCGGGTTTCCAGTCGAAGGTCCACTTCATCGTCTGCGCGGCCCACAGCAGGTAGCCGCCCGTGCTGTGCTGCACGCCCTTCGGCTTGCCGGTCGAGCCCGACGTATACAGGATGAACAGCGGATGCTCGGCGCCGACCCATTCCGGCGCGCACGTGTCGGACTCGCCGTCCGCGATGTCGTGCATCCACAGGTCGCGGTCCGCATGCCAGTCGATCTTGCCGCCGGTGCGGCGATAGACGATCACGCTCTTCACCGCTTCGCAGCCGCCCATCGCGATCGCTTCATCGGCGATGCTCTTGAGCGGCAGCGTCTTGCCGCCGCGCGCCTGCTCGTCGGCCGTGATCAGCGCGACCGCGCCGACGTCGACGAGCCGCTCGTTCAGCGATTTCGCGGAGAAGCCGCCGAACACGACCGAGTGCGTCGCGCCGATGCGCGCGCAGGCCTGCATCGCGACGATGCCTTCGATCGACATCGGAATATAGATGACGACGCGATCGCCCTTGCCGATCCCGCGTTTCTTCAGCGCATTCGCGAAGCGCGACACACGGCCGAGCAGATCCGCATAGGTCACGCGCGTGACCGTGCCGTCGTCGGCCTCGAAGATCACCGCGACGCGCTCGCCGTTGCCGGCTTCGACGTGACGGTCGAGGCAGTTGTACGACGCGTTCAGCTCGCCGTCGTCGAACCACTTGTAGAACGGCGCGTTGCTCTCGTCGAGCACCTTCGTGAACGGCTTGTGCCACGCGAGGCCTTCGCGCGCGAGACGCGCCCAGAAGCCTTCGTAATCCTGCTCGGCCTCGGCGGCGAGCGCGCGATAGGCCGGCATGCCGGAAATGGTTGCCGCCTTCTCGAGCGCCGCGGGCGGCGCAAACTGACGGGTTTCGTGAAGAACCGATTCAATCGCAGACATCGACTACCCCTTGGTGAACATGAATCCTCTGCATGGCGGCGCGATCGTGCGCGCCGCGTGTCTTGGCCGGCGCATGCGCGCCGCTGTCTCCCACCCACCCGCACGCGGCCACGAAGGCTGCGCGCGATGCTGCACCGCACCACATCACGCGAACGTGACCATGCGGCCCGGCAGTGTCCACGATAAGCGCTCGAACTTACCCGTCACTTACGCGACGGGTCGACTCGTGCACCGGACGGCGCCGCATGACGGCCAGCTTTACGCTGTTACAACCGCGACCCTACAATCCTAACTGAACTCGCCTTCCGGATTCCAGCTTGAATCGCTACGCCCTCTTCCTCATCCTGTCGATGCTGTTCGTCGGCAGCAACGTCGGTATCGGTAAATCCATCGTTGCAGTCGTTCCCGTCGCCATCCTCGCCACGCTGCGCTTCGTGATCGCGATCGCCGTGCTGTGGCCGCTGTTCAGCCCCGTGAAGATGCGCACGGTCAAGCGCGGCGAGTGGCTGAACCTGTTCCTGCAGGCCTTCTTCGGCACCTTCATGTTCACGCTGCTGATGCTCAACGGCGTGCAGCGCACGAGCGCGGTGGCGGCCGGCGTCATCACGAGCACGATCCCCGCGATCGTCGCGCTGTTCGCGTGGCTGATCCTGCGAGAAAAACCGAACGGCCGTGCGCTCGTGTCGATCGCGCTCGCGATCGCCGGCGTCGTGACGATCAACCTCGCCAACGGCGGCGCGGCCGGGCATGGCGCCCACGGCGACGCGTCCGGCTCGCTGACCGGCAACCTGCTGATCCTCGGCGCGGTGTGCTGCGAATCGATCTACGTGATCCTGTCGCGCCGGCTCACGCAGACGCTCGCGCCGATCGACATCTGCGCATACACGCACCTGTTCGGCCTGTTCCTGATGCTGCCGCTCGGCGCGACCGCGCTGTGGCATTTCGATTACGCAAGCGTGCCGGCCGGCACCTGGGCGCTCGTCGTCTGGTATGGCCTGTCGGCCAGCATCTTCTCGTTCTGGCTGTGGATGAAGGGCATCCGGCACGTGCCGGGCAGCCTCGCCGGCGTGTTCAGCGCGGTGCTGCCGATCGCCGCGGCCGCGTACGGCATCGCGTTCCTCGGCGAACGCCCGACGCTCGCACACGGCGTCGCGCTCGCGTGCGTCGTCGCCGGCATCGTGCTCGCGAGCCTGCGCGTGAAACGCGTGCCGGCCGCCGCGTCCTGATCCGTCCCCGGCAGACCCGGCGCGGCGCTGCAGTCGCGCCGGCCGACGCGTTACAATAGCGCGCCTTTTCAAGATTACCCCCGATACCTGCGCACCGCGCCCGTACCCCAACATGTCCGCCCCGCATTCGCCCGGCCGTCCCGCCCGTCGCCCGCTTCGCCCGCTTCCCGCCTTGATTTTCATGAGCCGCTGGCTCCAGGTTCCGCTTTACCTCGGCCTGATCGTCGCGCAGGCCGTCTACGTGTTCCTGTTCCTGAAGGAAGTCTGGCACCTGCTGTCGCATGCGACGAGCCTCGACGAGATCAGCGTGATGCTCGCGGTGCTCGGCCTGATCGACGTGGTGATGATCTCGAACCTGCTGATCATGGTGATCGTCGGCGGGTATGAAACGTTCGTGTCGCGCCTCGGCATCGAGGGCCACCCCGACGAGCCCGAATGGCTCGACCACGTGAACGCGGGCGTGCTGAAGGTCAAGCTGTCGATGGCGCTGATCAGCATTTCGTCGATCCACCTGCTGAAGACGTTCATCAACCCCGACCAGCACACGACGCACGCGATCATGTGGCAGGTGATCATCCACGTGTCGTTCCTCGTGTCGGCGCTCGTGATGGCGTGGGTCGACCGCCTGACGACGCATACGCACCCGGCCCATTTCCACGAGGCGCACGCGCCAGCAGCGTCCCGACCGGCGGCCTGAACCGCCGGCAATCCATTCCCCACTGTCCCCACAGAGTCTCAGCCATGACCGTCATCAAACAGGAAGACCTGATCCAGAGCATCGCGGATTCGCTGCAGTACATCAGTTACTACCACCCGCTCGACTACATCCAGGCCCTCGGCCGCGCGTACGAGCTGGAAGAGAGCCCGGCCGCGAAGGACGCGATCGCGCAGATCCTCACGAACAGCCGCATGTGCGCGGAAGGCAAGCGCCCGATCTGCCAGGACACCGGCATCGTCACGATCTTCGTGAAGGTCGGCATGGACGTGCGCTGGGACGGCGCGACGATGGGCCTCACCGACATGATCAACGAAGGCGTGCGCCGCGGTTACACGCACCCGGACAACGTGCTGCGCGCGTCGATCGTCAACCCGCCGGAAGGCGCCCGCAAGAACACGAAGGACAACACGCCGGCCGTGATCCACTACGAGATCGTGCCGGGCGACAAGGTCGACGTGCAGGTCGCGGCGAAGGGCGGCGGCTCGGAGAACAAGTCGAAGTTCGTGATGCTGAACCCGTCCGACTCGATCGTCGACTGGGTGCTGAAGACGGTCCCGACGATGGGCGCGGGCTGGTGCCCGCCCGGCATGCTCGGGATCGGCATCGGCGGCACCGCCGAGAAGGCGATGCTGATGGCGAAGGAATCGCTGATGGAGCCGATCGACATCCAGGAAATCATCGCGCGCGGCCCGAAGGACTGGGTCGAGGAACTGCGCGTCGAGCTGCACGAGAAGGTCAACGCGCTCGGTATCGGCGCGCAGGGCCTCGGCGGCCTGGCGACCGTGCTCGACGTGAAGATCATGGCGGCACCGACGCACGCGGCGTCGAAGCCGGTCGCGCTGATTCCGAACTGCGCGGCCACGCGCCACGCGCACTTCGTGCTCGACGGCTCGGGCGCGGCCAAGCTCGAAGCGCCGTCGCTCGACGCCTGGCCGAAGGTCCAGTGGGAACCGAACACGGAAACCAGCAAGCGCGTCGACCTGAACACGCTGACGCCGGAAGAAGTCGCCAGCTGGGCGCCGGGCCAGACGCTGCTGCTGTCGGGCAAGATGCTCACCGGCCGCGACGCCGCGCACAAGCGCATCGCCGACATGCTCGCGAAGGGCGAGAAGCTGCCGGTCGACTTCACGAACCGCGTGATCTACTACGTCGGCCCGGTCGATCCGGTGCGTGACGAAGTGGTCGGCCCGGCCGGCCCGACGACGGCCACGCGCAAGGACAAGTTCACCGAGACGATGCTCGCACAGACGGGCCTGATCTCGATGGTCGGCAAGGCCGAGCGCGGCCCGGTCGCGATCGAGGCGATCAAGAAGCACAAGGCTGCGTACCTGATGGCGGTCGGCGGTGCGGCGTACCTCGTGTCGAAGGCGATCCGCGGCGCGAAGGTGCTCGCCTTCGAAGACCTCGGCATGGAAGCGATCTACGAGTTCGACGTGCAGGACATGCCGGTGACGGTCGCCGTCGATTCGTCGGGCACGTCGGTGCACCAGACCGGCCCGAAGGAGTGGCAGGCGAAGATCGGCAAGATCCCGGTCGCAACCGCTTAAGCGCGATCGAACGAAAGGCCGGACGGAAGTCCGGCCTTTTTACTTCTCATTCTCATTATTGTGTCCGGCCGGTCATTCAAGGCTGATTCTCATTACAGGCAAAAGGCAGGCCAGACAAGGCTTCGAGGCTTGGCTTTTCTCGTTCGAGCGATTATCGTTCGGTTTCTGAAGCCCCACTGAACAAGGAACAGCCATGCAAGGCGACAAGAAAGTCATCGAATACCTGAACGCCCAACTGAAGAACGAACTCACGGCGATCAACCAGTACTTCCTGCATGCCCGCATGTACAAGCACTGGGGCCTCGAGAAGCTCGGCAAGCACGAGTACGACGAGTCGATCGGCGAGATGAAGCACGCCGACTGGCTGATCGAGCGCGTGTTCATGCTCGACGGCCTGCCGAACCTGCAGGACCTGCACAAGCTGCTCGTCGGAGAGGAAACCGAAGAGATCCTGAAGTGCGACCTGAAGCTCGAGCAGATCTCGCAGTCCACCTGCAAGGAAGCGATCGCCTACTGCGAAACGGTTCGCGACTACGTGTCGCGCGAGATCTTCGAAAAGATCCTCGACGACACCGAAGAGCACATCGACTGGCTGGAAACGCAGATCGACCTGATCGGCAAGGTCGGCCTGCAGAACTACCAGCAATCGATGATGGGTTCGGCCGAGTAACCGGTCTCCCTGCCACCTTCGCGTCCGCAGTCCGCATGACGATGACGAACCATCCAGCCGCTTCCGGGGTCCGCCCCGCCGCCCCTGTCGGCATCTTCGACTCGGGGCTCGGCGGCCTGTCGGTGCTGCGCGCCGTGCGCGCGCACCTGCCCGGCGAGTCGTTCGTCTACGTCGCCGATTCGCACCACGCGCCGTATGGTCCGCGCGACGAGGCGTTCATTACGGAGCGCACGCTGGCCATCGGCGAGTGGCTCGCCCGCGAAGGCGCGAAGGCGCTCGTCATCGCGTGCAACACCGCCACGGCGCGCGCGATCGCGGCCATCCGCGAACGCCTGGCGATTCCGCTCGTCGGCGTCGAGCCGGGCATCAAGCCGGCCGCCGCGCTGTCCGCGACGGGCGTCGCGGGTGTCCTCGCCACGCAATCGACACTGAACAGCCCGCGCTTCCAGGCGCTGCTCGACCGCTACGGCGCCGGCCGCCGCTTCATCTGCCAGCCCGGCCACGGGCTCGTCGAAGCGATCGAACGCGGCGACACGAACTCGCCCGCCCTGCGTGCGTTGCTCGAGCGTTACCTGCAGCCGATGCTCGACGACGGCGCCGATACGCTGGTGCTCGGCTGCACGCATTACCCGTTCTTCACGGACACGATTCGTGACCTTGTCGGCGACCGCCTGACGATCGTCGACACGAGCGATGCGATCGCCCGTCAGCTCGCGCGGGTGCTCGACGAGCGCGGCCTGCGCGCGCCGGCCGGCACGCATGCCGCGCCGCCCCGCTTCTGCTCGACGAGCGACGGCGTGCAACTGCGCGCGCTCGCGTCGACGCTGCTCGGCCTCGACACTCCGGTCGAATCCGTCACCATTTCCTCGCCGAACGCGCGCGCCTGCGCGACCGCCTGACACGGGCCTGCAGGCCCGTCCCCGCCGCCGTTCCACCGCCCCAGCCGTTTCAAGGGTCCGATGACCTTAAAAAAAGCCCGACCCAGGCTTGTCAACGTCTGCAAAATTAATGATAATAATTCGCATTAACGTTAGCTATCGCAACTCATCATGATCGTCTGCGTGTGCAAGTCTGTTTCCGATCGCAAGATCCGCGCGTCCCTCGCCGAGGGCGTCACGTCTTTCGATGAACTCCAGTTCGAACTCGGCGTAGCCACGTGCTGCGGCAAGTGCGAGGAGTCCGTACGCGACCTCATGGCCGAGCAAGGCGTCTGCGCAAGCCGGTGCGGTGTCGAGCATCACGCTCACCCGATCCCGGTCACGTTCTACGAACGCAAGGCAGCCTGACCGGCGCCGAGCGCGCACATGCGGCCCAGGCCGCATTTTTTGTCTTGACCGTCAGCAAGCCACCGTCTGCGCGAGCCAGCGGCTTACCTGCCAAGGAGCCTGTGATGGAATTGCTGATCGGATTTGTGACCACCGTTTGCATCTCGCTGCTGATCTTCCGCAAGTGATGCCGATTCACCCGCCGCGCCCCGGGTGCGACATCGTTCTTTCAAGCTAACATGCAGGCTTCGCATCTCGCTCCTGCCGGCGCCATGCCGGCTGCACCACGTATGAATCCCCGAGTGATCGTCGCCGCGGTCGGTGTGCTTGCCGCACACGCGATCATGCTGACGGCCGCCTGGCTCCATCGCAACGCGCCGCCGCCGAAATCGGTCGAAGTCCAGACGATCACCGCGCAGCTCATCACGCCGGCACCGATCGCGCAGCAAGTTGCTGCCGAATCGATCCCGCAGCCCGCGCCGCCGAAGCCCGTGCCGCGCGTGAAGCCGAAGGTCGAGCCGAAGCCGGTGCAGAAAGCGGCGAAGCCGGCACCTCAGCCGGTTGCGCAATCGCCAGCCCCGTCGCCAATGCCCGCGCCGGCTGCCGATCCGACGCCCGCGCCTGCCGCACCCGCCCCCGCGGCGCCGGCCGCCACACCCGGCCCGGCGCGCGAAACGATGCAGGTCAGCGCGCCGAAGAACGTGCCGACGCTCCAATGCAACTTCGTGAAGCCCGACTACCCGTCGATGTCGCGCCGCCGCGGCGAGGCGGGCACGGCCTACGTTCACTTCGTCGTCGGCGTGACCGGCAAGATCGAAAGCATCGATCTGCAGAAGAGCAGCGGCTACCCGCGCCTCGACGATGCCGCACTCGACGCGATGCGCTCGACCACCTGCCGTCCGTACATCGAGAACGGCCAGGCGATCCGCGCCGCCCGCACACAGCCCTACAGCTTCGGGCTCACCGACTAACCTGCCTCATCCGGAAGATTCAAAGGAAACAAGAAAATGCAAAGCTACGGTATCGCGCACGTCTGGGCGCAAGGTGATTTCGTCACGCGCGCCATCGCGATCACGCTGCTCGTGATGTCGGTCCTGTCGTGGATGGTGATCGTCATCAAGGGCTGGAACGTGATCCGCCTGAACCGCCTCACGAAGAATGCCGAGCAGGCGTTCTGGCATTCGGACGATTTCGACGACGGCGTCAAGAAGCTCGGCCTCGCCGCATCGACGCCGAACGACAACCCGTTCCTCGCGCTCGCGCTGTCGGGCAAGGAAGCCGCCGATCATCACCATCAGACGCAACCGCACCTGCACGATCGCATGGACGTGTCGGACTGGGTCACGCGCTGCCTGAAGGACACGATGGACGAAGGCATCTCGCGCATGCAGAGCGGTCTCGCGATCCTCGCATCGATCGGCAGCACGGCACCGTTCGTCGGCCTGTTCGGCACGGTCTGGGGTATCTATCACGCGCTGCTCGCGATCGGCGCAACCGGCCAGACGTCGATCGACCAGGTGGCAGGCCCGGTCGGCGAATCGCTGATCATGACGGCCTTCGGCCTGTTCGTCGCGATCCCGGCCGTGCTCGGCTACAACGCACTGACGCGTGCGAACAAGGGTATCGTCAGCAAGCTGCGCCGCTTCGCGCACGGCCTGCACGCGTACTTCGTGACGGGCGCGAGCCTCGCATCGTCGTCGACGCGCGACGGTCTGCGTCTCGCCGCACGCGCCAGCTGAGACGAGGTGAACCATGGCCATGAACACCGGTTTCAGCGACGATGACGACGATGCAGTGATGAGCGAGATCAACATGACGCCGCTCGTCGACGTCATGCTCGTACTCCTGATCATTTTCCTCGTGACGATCCCGGCGATGCAGCATGCGGTGAAGATCGACCTGCCGCACGCCAGCAGCCAGCCCGTCGACGAAAAACCGCAGACGGTCGACGTCGCGATCCAGGGCGACGGCACGATCCTGTGGGACGACCATACGGTCACGCGCGAACAGTTGCAGGCGCGCATCGCGGAAGCCGCGAAACGCACGCCGCAACCCGAGTTGCACCTGCGTGCCGATCGCAAGGTTGCGTACGAGCACGTCGCGGAAGTGATGTCGGATGCGCAGGCCGGCGGCCTGACGAAGCTCGGCTTCGTGACCGAGCCGGGCGCGAAAGCGAAGTAACACGCGTACGTTGTGCTGTAACGTGTCACGCATCGCCGGCCGCACCTAGCCGGCCGCGCCTAGCCGGCCGCACCTAGCCGGCCGCACACAAAGTAAAAGGCCTTCATCGCCAGATGAAGGCCTTTTTTCATGCGCACGCGGGCGCCTTCGGGCGGCGGGCTCTTTGGCGGTATCGGTTGCGCCTCGAGCAACGCAAATGCGACTCTGCCGTGGTCTGCACGGACTGCGCGTTCTGCCCTATCTGGCTCACAATATATGCGGCCACCTGATTTCGCTCAGAACTTCCTTCACGAAATGGGATTTCAATATAGGCCCGCACGCGCGCGCATTCAAGGTTCCGGCGATTGAAACTTGCGATTGCAGGCGACGCTTCAATGACAAAACAAATTTGCGTCGTCGTGCACGCCGTGTTCAGGTCGCCGAAACATCTGCCGCTGCTTCCTTCTTCGCACGCTCGGGGCAACCGGGCTCCTTGTACGCGCCGTGATCGAGCTTCTCGACCAGATAGTCGACGAACGCGCGCACTGCAGGCGGCATCCCCTGCCGCGACACGAACACCGCATACAGTTGCGGCACCGGCAGCGTCCAGCCCGGCATCACGGGCGACAGTTGCCCCGCACGCAGCGCGTTGCCGTACATCATCTCCGGCAGTGCCGCGATGCCGAGGCCGTCGAGCACGGCCTCGCGGATCGTCATCAGGTCGGCCGTCACGAGCCGCGGGTCATGCTCGTGCACGTGACGCGTCCCGTCCGGCGCGATCAGGTTGAACACGTGCCGCCCGTCGACGCTCGGCGTATCGAGCGTCTCGAAGCCGGTCAGGTCGTCCGGCACCAGCGGCGGCGCATTCTGGCTCAGCAGGCTCGGCGCACCGACCAGCATCTGCTCGGTGCGCCACAGCGGCCGCACGACGATGTTGGCGTTCTGCGGCGGCTCCGAGCGCACGCGCAGCGCGACGTCGATCGAATCCTCGAACAGGTCGATCACGCGATTCGTCACGCGGACATGCACCTTCACCTCGGGATAGCGGCGCAGGAATTCGGGCAGGATGCGCGACAGCATCGTCTGCGACAGCGTGACGGGCACGCTGACCCGCACCGAGCCGCGCGGCGACGCGCGCAACTGCTGCACCGCGTTCATCGCGGCCTGCGCTTCGGCCAGCATCGCCTGGCAATGCTGGTAGAACAGCTCCCCTGCCTCGGTCAGCGCGAGCTTGCGCGTCGAACGTTGCAGCAGGCGCACGCCGAGCGCCGCCTCGAGCTCGGTCAGGCGCCGCGACAGGCGCGATTTCGAGATGCCCAGCACGCGCTCCGCGGCCGAGAAACCGCCATGTTCGACGACCTGCGAAAAGTACATCAGGTCGTTCAGGTTATGTGCATCGATATTCATCTCATCGTTCCAATTTCAGAACAATCCATTGCGAACCGCCGCAAATCGGACGGTAAAACGCCCAATATAATAGCGCTATGTTTCAAAAATAACGCTATTCCGACGATTTCGAGGGCTTCCCCATGACGACCGCTCGCTCGCTTGACCGTACCTACCCCGCCCTTCGCACGACCGAAGGCGGCGGCTTCGTGGTTCACCGTCCGTTCCCGACCCGGCTGCTGATGGACTTCGATCCGTTCCTGCTGCTCGACGAAATGGGCCCCGTCGACTACGCGCCCGGCGAAGCCGTCGGTGCGCCCGACCATCCGCATCGCGGCTTCGAGACCGTGACGTATGCACTCGACGGGCGCTTCCGCCATCGCGACTCGTCCGGCCATGCGGGCACGCTCGGCCCCGGCGACGTGCAGTGGATGACAGCCGGCGCCGGCGTCGTGCACAGCGAGATGCCCGATCCGGCATTCGCGCAGACGGGCGGCCGCTCGCACGGCTTCCAGCTGTGGGTCAACCTGCCGCGCCGCGACAAGATGATCGCGCCGCGCTACCAGGAGATCCCGGCCGACCGCATCCCGACCGCGACGTCGCCGGACGGCCGCGCGCGCGTCCGCGTGATCGCCGGCGAAGCATTCGGCGTCCAGGCCGCGATCGAGACGCGCACGCCGATCCTCTACCAGCATTTCACGCTGGAGCCCGGCGCAACGGTCACGCAGCCCGTGCCGGCCGGCTATCGCGTGTTTGCCTATCCGATCGACGGAACGGGCCTCTACGGGCCCGACAGGCAGGCTGTCGACGCCCGGCACATGATCGTCTACGGCGACGACGGCGACACGGTCACGTTCGCCGCCGGCGACACGCCGCTCGACCTGCTGCTGATCGGCGGCGTGCCGCTCAACGAGCCGATCGTCCGCTACGGCCCGTTCGTGATGAATACCGAGGAAGAGATCCGGCAGGCCGTCGTCGACTACCAGACGGGCCGCATGGGCCGCATCGACGCATGACGCCCGATCGGGGGCGGCGGGTGCCGCGAAACGCGTCGTTTTGCGTCACAATGACTTCTTGAACCATGTGGCCGCCTGCCACCAGAAGGAACCCGTCCCCTTGAACTTCGAACATCTGATCCAGATCAACGCCGACGATCCGGCCGTGCCGCCCCTCACCCGCGACCAGCTCTGGGAAGGCCTCGTGCTGCGCGCCGAGCAGCCGCAACTGTTCGTGCTCGGCCTCGACAGCTGCGTCGTCCTCGAACGGACGGACACGACGCTCGAACGCGAACTGCACTACGGCCATGCGACCGTGCGCGATCACGTCACGTTCACGCCGAACCAGCAGGTTCGCTACGACATCCTGGCGGCCGACGGCGAGATCGGCGGTTCGCTGACGATGACGATCGAGGAGCGTGACGACCACGCGCTGTTCCTGCGTTTCGAGTACCGCACGACGCTGACCGTTACCGACGACAGCGAAGACGCCCGGCAGACGCACGGGATCGTCAAGGAAGCCTACCGCACGTCGGATATCGACACGGTCCGCCTGATCCGCGAATACGCGCAGGGCCGCAAGGCCCCCGATCCGCTGCACTGATCCTGGCGGCGGCCTGCCGGCCGCCGTTTGATTCAAGCTATCAAGTCTGATGTTTCGATCGATAAAGAGTTTTTGTAAATGGGAATAGTTATCATTTAGAATTCATTCCATCGTATCGACAGTCACCGATCAAACCGAATGACCGACACCATGCGCCCGACCACGCTGACCCTGCGCCGCACGACCGGCACCGCAGCCAGCAGCCGTCAGAAGACGGCAGCGGTCACCACGCCGGCGAAGCCCGCCGGCAACCGCGATGCAGGCACGCGGGTCGTGAACAGCGACGCGCTGTTGCAAGGCCACAGCCACATCAGCATCGCGCATAACGGAGAGACGTATCAGTTGCGCGCCACGCGGCTCGGCAAACTGATCCTGACGAAGTAAGACAGCGTATTGTGGGGACCACCTCCCTGAGAGGTGTTGGGCAGTAGCCAGCGTAACGGCTTGCACGCGAGATCTAGACCCCTTCGTGCAAACACACTCAAGCAGCCGTTGCAGCAAGCCAAGCCACTTTTTTTGGTTCTCGCACAAGGTAGAAAAAAAGCGGCACGTCGAAGGACGTGCCGCTTTTTCATTTGCGCGGTCAATGCGGAAGGCATGCCGCTCGAGTACGTCGATACGCGCTTGCATGACGGCCGAAGCCGTACTGTGCAAGACGCTTCAGAAACCCCAGAACATCAGCCACCACGCGCTGTCGACGACGGCCAGCCCGACGGCGAACCACGTGAAGGCCGCGAGCCGGCGCGGCCATGCCGCATAACGCCCCGTCACTTTCCACGCGAGCCACGCGCTCCATGCATTGGCGCCGACCAGGATCGCGATGCGCACGTCGGTCGCCCAGCCGAGCGGCACATGCTCCGCGCGCAGCAGCGACAGCGTCGTGGCCGACAGGCCGAGGAACACACCCGCGCCCGCGATCGGGATCAATGCCTGCGCGAGATGATGCAGCCGCACGCGATCGAAGCGGCCGAGCATCAGCGTGGCGCCGGCCAGCAACACCAGCAGCGCGGTGCCGTACACGAGCCCCGTGCCGACGATGTAGCTGACGACCAGCCCGCCATCGAGCCAGGAGAACACGTCGTTGCGATCCGGATAGTGCGTGAGCAGGAACCACGGCGCATTGGTCTCGAGCGGCCACGTGATGTCGTGGTCGATCAGCCAGCCGGCGAGCCACTGCTTGATCTGCACGAACAACGGGCTGACGGTCCAGTGGAATGCGCCGATCGCAACGCCGAGCAGGCCGTACAGGATCAGCGCGGTGTCCCACGGGTTCGCGTGCTGCGCACCGAGGTTCACGACTTCGTCGGACGGCGAGCGCAGCGACAGCGAGATCGCGTCGCGGTGCCCGCTGCAGCGGCCGCACATATGGCAGTCCGCCGCGCCCTTCATGTTGCGCAACGGCACGAGCGGCGCGCAGTTGATCGGAATCACGCGATGGCCGTGCTCGCCGTTCTTGTACGAACGGCGCCACGCATCCTCGTCGACCTTGTAGCGCATCGGCGCGAGCCGCGCGAGCAGCCCGAACACGCCGTTCACGGGGCACAGGTACTTGCACCACACGCGCTTCTCGCGGCCGTACAGCACGCCGATCACAATCGCGCCGACGGTCGAGCCGCCGAGCACGAACAGCACCGCGAGCGGGTACTGGTACACGCTCACCATCTGCCCGTAGATCGTCGTGATCCCGAACGCGACGAACGGCCAGCCGCCCCACCGGATCCAGCGCGGAATCGGGCCGCCGCGGCCGAACTTGCTCGCGTATTCGGTGAGTGCGCCTTCCGGGCACAGCACGCCGCACCACACGCGGCCGAGCATCACCATCGACAGCAGCACGAACGGCCACCAGATGCCCCAGAACGCGAACTGCGCGATCAGCGTGAGGTTGTTCCACAGATGCGCGGAATCGTCCGGCAGCGGCAACACCGCCGGCACGATGATCAGGAATGCGTAGACCGCGACGACGATCCACTGGATGCCGCGGATCAGCGCGCCGTGGCGCTGCATCCACTGGCCGGCCTGTGCGAGCCAGCCCGGCTTGGCTGCGGCGACTACGCTCATGCCGCGCGGCCTGCGGCGACGGCCGGACGACGGCTTGCGCGCTTCATCAGCAGCCAGACGACGGCCCAGTACACCGCATAGGCGACCAGGTTGGTCAGCGCCGGGTGCGCACGATAGCCGGTCAGCGTCGCGACGAGCGAGCCGAACGTGCCCGAGTCATCGAGGATCGCCGACGTATCCCACACCTGCGAAATGCCGAGCGGCAGGATTTCCTTGTCGATCAGCTTGTCGACGCCGGTCTGGAACAGGCCCGCGCCGAGGAACAGCAGCATCACTTCGGTGACGCGGAAGAAATGCCGCCACGAGAAGTACTTGCCGCCGAGCTGCAGCAGATAGAACGTGAGGAACGCCAGGCCGAGACCGATCAGGACCGCGAGCATCTGGCCGCCGTCGACGTGACCCGACTGGCCGAACCCGAGACCGTACAGGAAAATCACCGTCTCGCTGCCTTCGCGTGCGATCGCGAGCGCGACCAGCACCGCGACGCCCCACCAGTTCGAGTCGCGCGTACTCTGCTGCAGCGATTGCTCCATGTCGCGCTTCAGCGTGCGGCCGTGCCGGCGCATCCACAGCACCATCTGCACGATCAGCACGCATGCGATCAGCACCATCGCGGTCTGGAAGTAGTCCTGCGCGTCGCCGGACAACACTTCGGTGAAACCGACCAGCGCGGCGCCGAGGCCCACGGCCATCAGCAAGCCGACACCGACGCCGGCCCACAGGAAAGGCAGGCCGCGGCGCGCGTCGTCGTCGCCGTTTTTCAGCCATGCATAGAGAATGCCGACGACGAGCAGCGCTTCGACGCTCTCCCGCCAGACGATGAACAAGATCTGACCCATCGATACCTCCTGACGCGCGGGGCAAGGGACTGGTGTGCCCGCACGCAGATAAAACGCGTTACTTCGCGACGATCACGCCCTGCGCCTGCTGGTGGAAATCGTCGAAAAACTTGTATTCGCCCGGCGACAGCGGAGCGACGACCACGAACGAATCGGCGCCCGGTGCGAGCACCTTCTCCTTGCGCAACTGCACGCTCTCGAATTCGGCGGCGCCCTTGCCGGTGTTCTTGATCTCGATCTTGAAACGCTGGCCGGCCGGCACTTCGATGCGGGCGGGATTCAGCTTGCCGTCCGTCATCTCGAGCTTGAACGTCGGCAGGTCGGCAGCGTGCGCTGCGCCGGCAAGCCACAGCGCAGCGGCTGCGGCAACGATTTTCTGGGGAATTTTCATTCTGGGTTCTCTACGCCGACGGCGCGCCGAAGCGCGCCGTTCGTGATGCCACCGATCAGTAACCGCCCTTCTTGCCGATGCCGGCGAACGGGAAGTCGTACTCGAGCGTAACGGGCTTGAACCACGCGCCCACGCCCGTCTCCTTGTCGATGTGGCGGCCGAAGGCCATGTGGCCCGACTGCATCGGCGGCTTCACGACCATCGTCAGGTGATACTTGCCCGGGCCGTTCAGCTTCACGTTGTCGCCGTAGTGCGGGCCGTCGCTCGCGACCATGCCCATCAGGTCGCCTTCAGCCTTCCACTTCGTGTCGCCCTGCTTCGTCAGCTTGTACGTGACCTGCAGGTACGGCATCCAGTCGCCTTCCGCGAAACCCGTCGGGTTGTTCTTGACCGCATGGATGTCGGCCTCGAGGTGGATGTCGGAATCCGACGCCTTGCGCATCATCCCTTCCGGGTCCATCGTGATCGGCTGCAGGTACACCGCGCCGATTTCCATGCCGCCCTGGATCTGCTGCTTGCCGATCGGATATTCGGCGGCCGAGGCCGACATCGCGGCAAGCGCCGCGGCTACCGCAACCGTCGTGCGGATGAACGAAGAACCCAACATGGACACTCCTTGTTATTTGTCTGACTATCTTGACGACACGCGGGCCACCGCCGAGGCGGCCCACTGGAAACACTAACGCGACCAAGAACGTTAATGCGAACAATTCTCAATAATTGCGAAGTTTAGCACCGAACCCGTTTCGGAACAAACGAGGCGCCGTGTAAACCCCTGATCCGACAAGGCTTACAGGCTCGTTACCAACAGGTTTCTGTGACGTCTGGAAAGATTTACCGGCCGCCGCTGATGTGGTCGCCGACGTTCGCGCCGAACACGCGCTCGCGCAGCACTGCCAGTTGGTCGCGCGTCGCGGCGGCCTTCTCGAACTCGAGGTTCTTCGCGTAGTCGGCCATCTGCTTCTCGAGGCGCTTGATTTCCTTCGCGAGCTGCTTTTCCGACATGTCTTCGAATTTCGCGCGCTGCTGCGCCTCCTTCAGCTCCGCACGCGCCTCATCCGCGTTGTAGACGCCGTCGATGATGTCCTTGATGCGCTTCACGACGCCGCGCGGCGTGATGCCCATCTTTTCGTTGTAGGCCATCTGCTTCGCGCGGCGCCGCTCGGTCTCGCCGATCGCGCGCGTCATCGAGTCGGTCATGTTGTCGGCGTAGAGGATCGCCTTGCCGTTCACGTTCCGCGCGGCCCGGCCGATCGTCTGGATCAGCGAGCGCTCGGCGCGCAGGAAGCCTTCCTTGTCCGCGTCGAGGATCGCGACGAGCGACACTTCCGGAATGTCGAGGCCCTCGCGCAGCAGGTTGATCCCGACCAGCACGTCGAACGTGCCGAGCCGCAGGTCGCGGATGATCTCGACGCGCTCGACCGTGTCGATGTCGCTGTGCAGGTAGCGCACCTTGACACCGTGGTCGGCCAGGAACTCGGTGAGCTGCTCGGCCATGCGCTTGGTCAGCACGGTGATCAGCACGCGCTCGCCGGCCTTCACGCGCGCGTTGATCTCGGACAGCACGTCGTCGACCTGCGAGCTCGCCGGACGCACCTCGATTTCCGGATCGACGAGGCCCGTCGGCCGCACGACCTGCTCGGCGATCTGCCCCGTCACACGCTTCTCGTAGTCGGCCGGCGTGGCCGACACGAACACGACCTGGCGCATCTTGCGTTCGAACTCGGGGAACTTCAACGGCCGGTTGTCGAGCGCCGACGGCAGGCGGAACCCGTAATTGACGAGGTTTTCCTTGCGCGCGCGGTCGCCGTTGTACATGCCGTTCAACTGGCCGATCAGCACGTGCGATTCGTCGAGCAGCATCAGCGCATCGGGCGGCAGGTAGTCGACGAGCGTCGGCGGCGGATCGCCGGGCTCCGCCCCCGAGAAATGCCGCGAGTAGTTCTCGATGCCCTTGCAGAAGCCGAGCTCCTGCAGCATCTCGAGATCGAAACGCGTGCGCTGCTCGAGGCGCTGCGCCTCGACGAGCTTGCCGTCGCGATGGAAGAACTCGAGGCGTTCGCGCAATTCGTCCTTGATGGTCTCGACCGCGCGCATCACGGTGTCGCGCGGCGTCACGTAGTGCGACGACGGATACACGGTGAAGCGCGGAATCTTCTGCCGCACGCGCCCCGTCAGCGGGTCGAACAGCTGCAGCGTCTCGACCTCGTCGTCGAACAGTTCGACGCGCACGGCCATTTCCGCGTGTTCGGCCGGGAAGATGTCGATCGTGTCGCCGCGCACGCGGAACGTGCCGCGCTGGAAATCCTGCTCGTTGCGCGTGTACTGCATCGCGATCAGCCGCGCGATCACGTCGCGCTGGCCGAGCTTGTCGCCGGCGCGCAGCGTCAGGATCATCTGGTGGTATTCGGACGGGTTGCCGATACCGTAGATCGCCGACACCGTTGCGACGATCACCACGTCGCGGCGCTCCATCAGGCTCTTCGTCGCCGACAGCCGCATCTGCTCGATGTGCTCGTTGATCGACGAATCCTTCTCGATGAACAGGTCGCGCTGCGGCACGTAGGCCTCAGGCTGGTAGTAGTCGTAGTACGAGACGAAGTACTCGACTGCGTTGCGCGGGAAGAACTCGCGGAATTCCGCATAGAGCTGCGCCGCGAGCGTCTTGTTCGGCGCGAACACGATGGCCGGGCGGCCGAGCCGCGCGATCGTGTTGGCCATCGTGAAGGTCTTGCCCGACCCCGTCACGCCGAGCAGCGTCTGGAAGGCAAGGCCGTCGCCGACGCCTTCGACGAGCGTCTCGATCGCGGTCGGCTGGTCGCCTGCGGGCAGGTATGGCTGGTACAGCTGGAACGGCGACCCTTCGAAGGTGACGAATTTGGATTCGTCGAGCGCGTCGCCGACTTCGGCATGATGTTCGGACATGGAATGCGGCCGGAGCAAGGGCAAAGAAAGCATTCTAGCGCTTCGCGGCGTCGCGAACTGCTGTCGGCTCCTGACGCGGGGCGACCGCCCGAAATCGCGATTCGCCGCCGAATCGCCCGCCCCCGCCAGCGCGAATTCGCTACAATATCAGGCTGCTGCGCTTTCCGGCGTCGCGCCGTTGGCGCGCGGTCCGCTGCGCCCGCCCCGCCGGCTGAAAGCCTGACCCTCTTTTCACTACTGCCGAATCATCATGTCGCTCTTCTCCGCTGTCCAGCTTGCTCCCCGCGACCCGATCCTGGGCCTGAACGAAGCCTTCAACGCCGATGCGCGTCCGACCAAGGTCAACCTCGGCGTCGGCGTGTACACGAACGAAGAAGGCAAGATTCCGCTGCTGCGCGCGGTGCGCGAAGCCGAGAAGGTGCGTGTCGAGGCCGGCCTGCCGCGCGGCTACCTGCCGATCGACGGGATTGCCGCCTACGATGCGGCCGTGCAGAAGCTGCTGCTCGGCAACGATTCGCCGCTGATCGCAGCGGGTCGCGTGGTCACGGCCCAGGCACTGGGCGGCACGGGCGCGCTGAAGATCGGCGCCGATTTCCTGCGCACCGTGAACCCGAACGTGAAGGTCGCGATCAGCGATCCGAGCTGGGAAAACCACCGCGCGCTGTTCGAAGCAGCCGGTTTCGAAGTCGTCGCATACCCGTACTACGACGCAGCTTCCAACGGCGTGAACTTCGAAGGCATGCTGTCTGCGCTGAACGGTTACGAAGCCGGCACGGTCGTCGTGCTGCACGCGTGCTGCCACAACCCGACCGGCGTGGACCTCACCGAAGCGCAATGGCAGCAGGTCGTCGACGTCGTGAAGGCGCGCAACCTCGTGCCGTTCCTCGACATGGCCTATCAGGGCTTCGGCGAGAACATCGAGGCCGATGCCGCTGCCGTGCGTCTGTTTGCCGCGGCCGACCTGAACGCCTTCGTGTCGTCGTCGTTCTCGAAGTCGTTCTCGCTGTACGGCGAGCGCGTCGGTGCGCTGTCGATCATCACGTCGAGCAAGGAAGAAGCGACGCGCGTGCTGTCGCAACTGAAGCGCGTGATCCGCACGAACTACTCGAACCCGCCGACCCATGGCGGCGCCGTCGTCGCAGCCGTGCTCGCGTCGCCGGAACTGCACGCTTCGTGGGTGCAGGAACTCGGCGAGATGCGCGATCGCATCCGCGCGATGCGTAACGGTCTCGTCGAGCGCCTGAAGGCGAGCGGCGTCGATCGCGACTTCAGCTTCATCAACGCGCAGCGCGGGATGTTCTCGTATTCGGGCCTGACCTCGGCGCAAGTCGATCGCCTGCGCGACGAGTTCGGCATCTATGCGGTCGGCACCGGCCGGATCTGCGTCGCCGCGCTGAACACGCGCAACCTCGACGCGGTCGCCAACGCGGTCGCAGCCGTCCTGAAGTAACGCGGCGCCAGGCGGCGGCCGTCACTGGCCGCGTCCTGCCGACATGAAAAACGCGCTCCTCGGAGCGCGTTTTTTTATGGTCGTTCGCCGGCGGGCAGCTATGGCGCCCGCGCCCGCGTTACTGCATGAACCACCCGTGGCTGACGACGACCGACTGACCGGTGAGCGCGGCGCTCGGGAACGCCGACAGGAACAGCACCGTCTGCGCGACGTCCTGCACCGTCGTGAACACGCCGTCGACCGTGTTGCCGAGCATCACCTTCTTCACCA
>JAIRVP010000077.1 GCA_031253835.1 Burkholderia sp.
TGGTGATCAACGCGCAGAACTGCGTGCACTGCAAGACCTGCGACATCAAGGACCCGACGCAGAACATCGTGTGGGTCACGCCGGAAGGCGGCGGCGGGCCGAATTACCCGAACATGTAACGCAACGCATCCCCGCGCCTGCGGGCGCGAACGAACCGGAGTGAGACGATGAGCAATGCAGCGAAGGAAGTCGTGGTGGTGAGCGGTGTCCGTACCGCGATCGGTGATTTCGGCGGCAGCCTGAAGGATTTCGCGCCGACGGATCTCGGCGCGAAGGTGGTCGCCGAAGTGCTGTCGCGCGCGAACGTGTCGGGCGATGCGGTTGGCCACGTCGTGTTCGGCCACGTCGTGAACACCGAACCGAAGGACATGTATCTCGCGCGCGTCGCGGCGATCAATGGCGGTGTCGCGCAGCATGCGCCGGCGCTGACCGTGAACCGCCTGTGCGGCTCGGGCCTGCAGGCGATCGTGTCGGCCGCGCAGACGATCATGCTCGGCGATGCCGACGTCGCGATCGGCGGCGGCTCGGAGAGCATGAGCCGCGCACCGTACACGGTGCCGGCCGCGCGCTTCGGCCAGCGCATGGGCGACGGCAAGCTCGTCGACATGATGCTCGGCGCGCTGCACGATCCGTTCCAGACGATCCACATGGGCGTGACCGCCGAGAACGTCGCACGCAAGTACGACATCTCGCGCGACGCGCAGGATGCGCTGGCGCTCGAATCGCATCGTCGCGCGGCGCGCGCGATCGCGGAAGGGCGCTTCAAGGACCAGATCCTGCCGATCGCGATCCGCACGAAGAAGGGCGAGGTCGCGTTCGACACCGACGAGCACGTGCGTCACGACGCGAGCGTGGAAGATTTCTCGAAGCTCAAGCCGGTGTTCGCGAAGGAAAACGGCACCGTGACGGCCGGCAACGCATCGGGCATCAACGATGCGGCGGCCGCCGTGCTGATGATGAGCGCGGACGCTGCGCGCGCACAGGGCGTGAAGCCGCTCGCACGCCTCGTCGCGTATGCGCACGCGGGTGTCGACCCGGCGTACATGGGCATCGGCCCGGTGCCGGCCACGCAGAAGGCGCTCGAACGCGCGGGCCTGAAGATCACCGATCTCGACGTGATCGAGGCGAACGAGGCGTTCGCCGCGCAGGCCTGCGCGGTCACGCAGGAGCTCGGCCTCGATCCCGCGAAGGTCAACCCGAACGGCTCGGGCATCTCGCTCGGTCACCCGATCGGTGCGACCGGCGCGCTGATCACGGTGAAGGCGCTGTACGAACTGAAGCGCATCGGCGGCCGTTACGCGCTCGTGACGATGTGTATCGGCGGCGGCCAGGGGATTGCTGCGATCTTCGAGAACATCTGATAATCGACCGCTCAGCACCCGAACACACAGGAAATTTCATGGCCATCGAAATCGTCGGCGTCGTGGGCGCCGGAACCATGGGTAACGGCATTGCGCAAACCGCGGCCGTTGCCGGACTCAACGTCGTGATGATCGACGTCAGCGATGCCGCGCTGGACAAGGGCCTCGCGACGCTGAAGGGCAGCCTCGAGCGGCTCGTGTCGAAGGACAAGCTCGACGCGGCCACCCGCGATGCGGCGCTGGCGCGCATCACGACGTCGACCGACTACGCGAAGCTCGCATCGGTCGACATCGTGATCGAGGCCGCGACCGAGAACGTCGAGCTGAAGGGCCGCATCCTGAAGCAGATCGAGGCCGTCGCGCGTCCCGATGCAATCATCGCGACCAACACGTCGTCGATCTCGATCACCGCGCTCGCGGCGCTGCTTGCCGATCCGTCGCGTTTCCTCGGCATGCACTTCTTCAACCCGGTGCCGCTGATGCCGCTCGTCGAGATCATTCGCGGGCTGCAGACGAGCGATGCGACCGCGTCGGCCGTGCGCGCGCTGACCGAGCGTTTCGACAAGTCGCCGATCGGCGTGCGCAATTCGCCGGGCTTCGTCGTGAACCGGATTCTCGTGCCGATGATCAACGAAGCGTTCTTCGTGCTGGCCGAAGGCATCGCGTCGGCCGAGGAGATCGACGCGGGGATGAAGCTCGGCGCGAACCACCCGATCGGGCCGCTCGCGCTGGCCGACCTCGTCGGCCTCGACGTGTGCCTCGCGGTGATGGACGTGTTCCTGAAGGACTTCGGCGATCCCAAGTATCGCGCCTGCCCGCTGCTGCGCGAGATGGTGACGGCCGGGCGGCTCGGGCGCAAGACCGGGCGCGGGGTGTACGACTACAGCAAGTAAGCGGCACATCAAGCCACTTCACGCGGCCGCCTTCGGGCGGCCGCGTGCATTGAGCGGCGCGCTTACGCGTCGAGCACCGCCAGATCCCGCGGCAGCGTGTACTTGAACATCGCGAGGATCTGCCGCGCGGCTTTCGGCGGCAGCATGATCGCGTGACGCACGGCCGCCGCGATCTGGATCATCATCAGCTCGGCGAACGCGCTCCGTTGCGCGCGTGTCGTGTCGGGCGCCACTTCTCCCAGCGCATCCGCGAACAGGCCGGCCAGGAACTCGCCGTCCGCCTGGTCGAGCGCCTGCAGCGCGCGATCGGCCTGCGTCGCGCGCCAGATGTCGCGCATCAGCGGCTCGTCGACGAACATCCGGTAGTAGCTGTCCGTGATGCGGGCGAGCGTGCCGTGCAGGTCGTCGAGCGTCTTCATCGTCGCGAGATCGCGCCGCACGCATGCGTGCCCGGCCTCGTTGTAGCGCTCCGCGAGCGTGCCGATCACGGCCGCCTTGTCCGGAAAGTACTGGTACAGCGAACCGAACGAAATGCCCGTGCGTTCGACGATGTCGCTCATCCGGAACGCGTCGCAGCCTTTCTCGATCATCACTTCCGACGCGCACGCAAGAATGCGCTCGAACCGCTCGCGGCTGCGCTGCTGCGTCGGCACCAGCCGCGCGCGCGCCGGCGCGTCCGCTGCCGTCGCTGCCGGCTCGTCGTTCTGCCCCGATTTTTGTCGGCCCATGCCGCCTCCGGAAAAACTTGACGTTGCTAATGCGAGAGTCTATCGTGTTTTTGAAAAACGAGACATTCTCGCATTTAAGCCAAAGGAGACGCACATGTCGGCACGTCCCATCCTCATCGTCGGCGGTTCGGGCAAGACGGGCGCCCGCGTCGATGCCCGGCTGCGCGCGCGCGGCTTCGCGACGCGGCCCGTGTCGCGCACGTCGGCCGTCCGCTTCGACTGGACGGAACCCGCGACCTGGCCGGCCGCGCTCGATCGCGTGTCGGCTGCGTATGTGACCTACCAGCCCGACCTGTCCGTCGACGGCGCCGTGGACGCGATCGCGGCCTTCGCGCGGCTCGCGCGGGAAAGCGGCGTCGAGCGCGTCGTGCTGCTGTCCGGGCGCGGCGAGCCCGGCGCGCAGGCGGCCGAGGCGGCACTGCAGGCGGCCGGCATCGGCTGGGGTGTCGTGCGCGCCAGCTGGTTCAACCAGAACTTCTCGGAGGGCTACCTGATCGACGGCGTGCTGGCCGGCGAAGTCGCGCTGCCGGCCGGCGCGGTGCGCGAGCCGTTCGTCGATGCGGACGACATCGCCGATGTGGCCGTGGCGGCGCTCACCGATGCGCGGTTCGCTGGCCGCGTGATCGAAGTCACGGGCCCGCGCGCGCTGACGTTTGCCGAAGCGGTCGGCGAAATCGCACGGGCCGCCGGCCGGCCGGTCGCTTATCGCGAGATTCCGCCCGATGCGTTCGTCGCGGGGCTGCGCGAGGTCGGTGTGCCGGAGCCGGTGGTCGAACTGCTCGACGATCTGTTCCGCGTCGTGCTCGACGGGCGCAACAGCGCGGTGACGCACGGTGTCGAGGAAACGCTCGGGCGGCCGGCGCGCGATTTCGCCGACTATGCGCGTGCGACGGCCGCCGCCGGCGTGTGGAGCGCCTGACCATGATCGCGTTCGTGACTGCCGCGCTGCTGTGGGGTTCGGCCATCGGCTGCGGGCTGATGGCCGGCGTGTACTTCGCGTTCTCGACGTTCGTGATGACGTCGCTCGGCCGGATCGCGCCGCAGTCCGGCGCGGCCGCGATGAACGCGATCAACGTCGACATCGTGCGTTCGCCGTTCATGCCGCTGTTCCTCGGCACGACGCTGACGGCGCTCGCGCTGGTCGTGATCGCGCTGTTCAATCGCGGCCAGCCGGGCGCGATGGCGGCGGTCGCGGGCGGTGTGCTCTATGTGTTCGGGATGTTCGCGGTGACGATGGCCGTCAACGTGCCGCTCAACGACGCGCTCGCCGCGGCCGATCCGGCCACGACGCAGGGCGCCGCGCTGTGGACGCGCTACGTGCACGACTGGACGATGTGGAATCACGTGCGCACGGTCGCGTCGGCGGCCGCATGCGCGTGCTTCATCGCGGCGATCGCGGCGCGGTAGCGCAGCCGCTACGCATAGAACGCCGACGGCGACACGCCGAAGTGCCGCTTGAACATCGCGGAGAACGCGCTCTGGCTGCTGTAGCCGTGATCCATCGCGACGGTGACCACTTTCTCGCCGTGCGCAAGACGCTTGAGCGCGAGCAGCAGCCGCGCCTGCTCGCGCCAGCGGCGGAAGCTGAGCCCCGTCTCGCGCCGGAACGCGCGGTGCAGCGTGCGGACCGACAGCCCGAGCAGGTCGGCCCATTCGGCGATCGTGCGCAGGTCGTCGGGCGTGGCGACGAGCGTGTCGCAGATCGTCCGCAGGCGCGCGTCGTGCGGCCACGGCAGGTACAGCGGCAGCAGCGGCGCGACCGTCACCTCGGCGAGCAGCAGGTGCATCAGGTGATCGTGGCGCGAGCCCGGCGCGTAGTCGAGCGGCACGTCGACCGCGGCGAGGATCAGCTCGCGCAGCAGCGGATGCACTTCCACGACGCAACTGCGCGCGGGCAGGTGCTCGACCGCGCCCGGTTCGACGAACACCGTGCGCATCTGCACGTCGCCGCTCATCTGCACCGTGTGGTCGAGGCCGGCTTCGAGCCACACGCCGCGCGTCGGCGGCACGACCCACGACGCGCCTTCCGACTGCACGTGCATCACGCCCTCGATCGCATAGAGGAGCTGCGCGCGGCGGTGGCGGTGCGTCGGGATCGACGTGCCGTGCGGATACGCGGCCGCCATCGCCGATACGGGCATCGGCGTCGATTCGTAGCGCAGGTGCGCGAAGGGCTGGGCGATCTCGGGTGTCCGATTGGCGACAAGTCCTGACATTTTGGCGTGAGACAGGCAGTGGGCGGGCAGGCACGATGGCGTTCCGATTCACGCCCGCACCCTGTCACGATATTAATCCGTCGAACGCAATGAACAAGTCTCCCCTTCAATTTCCCTTCCGCGCGAGCGCGTCGCAAGGCGCCACGCAATGAGCACCGGTTTCGACATGCCGGACCTGATCGCCGCGCTGCCGGACCGGCGCGCGCCCGTTGCCGACCCGTCGCTGTCCCGCCAGCTCGAACGGATCGCGACCGCGCTCGAAGCGATCGCGCACACCGGGCAGCCGGCGGACGTCGATTTCGATGCGGCCGTCGCGTTTCGCTGGCGCGGCTTCGGTGGCGGCCCTCGAACGGCGCCGCTCGAGCCGATCGCCACGCCCGCGCTCGTCGGGTTCGACGCGCTGCGCAACATCGGCCGGCAGGCGGCGATCGTCGAACGGAACACGCGGCAGTTCGTGCGCGGGTTCGCGGCCAATCACGTGCTGCTGACCGGCGCGCGCGGCACCGGCAAGTCGTCGATCGTGAAGGCGTGCCTGCACGCGTTCGCGGCGCACGGCTTGCGGTTGATCGAGGTCAGCAAGGAAGGGCTGAACGACCTGCCGGCGATCGTCGAGCGGGTGCGCACGCGGCCCGAGCGCTACATCGTGTTCTGCGACGACCTGTCGTTCGAGGCCGGCGAGACCGGCTACAAGGGGCTGAAGACGGTGCTCGACGGCTCGGTCGCGAGCGACCTGTCGAACGTGCTGGTGTACGCGACGTCCAATCGCCGCCACCTGATGCCCGAGCAGGCGAGCGACAACGCGAACGTCACGCGCGCGGAGAACGGCGAATTGCATCCGGGCGACGCGGTCGAGGAGCGGATTTCGCTGTCCGAGCGCTTCGGGATCTGGGTCACGTTCTACGGCTTCACGCAGGACGAGTACCTGGCCGTGGTCGAGAGCCGACTCGGTGCGGCCGGTTTCGACGGCGAGCAGATCCGCGCGGCGCGCGAGCCCGCGCTGCAGTGGGCGCTGGAACGTGGCGCGCGCTCGGGCCGGATCGCCGTGCAGTTCGCGCGCGATTACGCGGGGCGGCTCGCCGACGAAGGCGCAGCCGGGCACCGGACCGGCTGAGCGCAGCGCTACAGCAGCCGCTCGGACAGCACGCGGAACGCGACGTCGGGCACGACGAAGCACATCGGTTCGCCGGTGGCGCCGATGCGGGCGAGGAAATCGCCGCCGCCCGCGGGGCCGACCGTCTTCAGCGGCCGGACCGCGTCGATGTCGATCGGCAGGTCGATCGACGCGTAGGCAAGGCGGTCGCAGTCCTCGACATGCGCGACGGCCGCATGCTGCAGCGACAGCGATGCAACGGCCGCGCGCCAGTCGTCGAAGAACGGCGCGAAGGCGGCCGGCAGCGTCCGGTCGTCCGACGCTTCGGCCGTGCAGCGGAAGTCGGGTGCGCTGCCGCCACCGCCGGCCAGCACCGTGTCGTAGCGTCCGTCGCGCACCCCGTGCGTGAAGCGCCGCGCGAGATGCGACGGCAGCGCATCGCTGAAGAGCCGGCTGCCGAGCGCATAGAGCGGGTGGTCGAACACGTTCTTCACGAACAGCACCGTGCGCTCGGCCGGCTTGCCGTCCGGCAGCGCCTCGACGTAGAGCCGCCAGTTGCTCTGCAGCGGCGACGGAAACACGCGCCGCAGCGGGCCGGCGAGACGCGGGCCGAAATGCCGGTGCGCATAGGTGAGCGTCGTGAACAGCGTGCGGCCGTCGCGGCTCGCGAGCGTGACGCCGCGCGGCACGAGGTGCGCGACGGCGTCGACCTCGACGACCCATGTGCAATACACGACGTGCTCGACGTCGCTCGCGAGCTGCAGGAACGGCAACCGCGACAGCAGTGTGCGGCGTGTGCGCAGCAGCGGGCCGCTCGCGACGATCCGGTTGGCGAGCCGGCCGGCGATACCGGCGGACGGGTAAACGAAGGCGTTGTCGTAGCGCATGAGCGGCATTGTGCCGGGGTTGCCGTGCCGGCGGAAGAGGCGGCACGGCGGCGGTTCGCCGGGCCAGGCGCGTGCGCGTGGTTGCGCGCGCACCGATCGGGCGTAGAATTTCCGGCATTCAACGACCGCTGTTCTTTTACGCCGGGAGGCGAGCATGAACGACCTGACGCAGTCATCCGAACCCGAGCTGATCGTGCGCGGCAGCCGTTTCGCATTGCCGACCCTGGTGTTCGCGCTGATCGTGATCGGCGGGGGATTCATCTGGGCCGCGAGCTCGAATCCGTTTTTCAGCTTCACGTCGTTCATCATGCCGTTCGTCGGCGCGCTGGGCGGCCTCGCCTACCTGTTCGTGATGACACGCGCCGTGTTCCTCGACGACGGTTTCAAGGTGCAGCGGATCTCGGTGCCGTATCGCGATGTCGTCGAGGTGACGCGCGGTCCGTTCTCGCTGGTCGTGCTGTACCGGGTCGCGACGCGGTCGGGCGCCGGCAAGGTGCGCAAGGTCAAGCTGCCGTTTGCCGAAATGCGCATCGACGACCGGAAAAAATGCCTCGAGATCCTGCGCCGGCACGCGCCGGAAGCGTTCAAGTCGGACATCGCAGCCTGAGCGGCGCGCGCAGCCGGGCAGGACGCATGCCGGTCCGGCTGCGAGCAGGAAGCCCCGGCGATCAGTACCCCGATGCGCTCGCCTCCCGATCGGTGACGATCGCGACGCCCGAGCTCGTGCCGAGCCGCGTCGCGCCGGCCTCGAGCATCGCGAGCGCGGCCGCGCGGTCGCGCACGCCGCCCGATGCCTTCACGCCGAGTGCCGGGCCGACCGTGCGGCGCATCAGCGCGACATCCGCGAGCGTCGCACCGCCGTGGCCGAACCCCGTCGACGTCTTCACGAACGCGACGCCGAGATCGCGGCACATCTCGCACACGCGCACCTTCTCGTCGTCGCTCAGCAGCCCCGTTTCGAGGATCACCTTGAGCGGTACCGCGCCGCATGCGCGGTGTACGGCCGCGATGTCGGCCTTCACGTCGTCGGCGCGGCCGCTCTTCAGCGCGCCGAGGTTGATCACCATGTCGATCTCGCCGGCACCTGCGTCGATCGCGGCGGTGGCTTCAAACGCCTTCGCGGCCGACAGCCCCGCGCCGAGCGGGAAGCCGACCACGGCACAGACGAGCACGCCGGAATCGGCCAGCTCGCGCGCGGCGAGCGGCACGTTCGCCGAATTCACGCAGACCGAGTAAAAGCGATGCTCGGCCGCCTGGCGGCAGAGTTCGCGGATCTGCGCGTCGCTCGCGTCGGGCGCGAGCAGCGTGTGATCGATGGTTTGGGCGAGTTGGGCGTTGGAAAGCGGCATGTGTCAGGACTCCACGGTTCGTGTGCGGAAAGGGCACACGGAAAGTTGATGTTTTCACATCGGTTTGTTACAAATACGACATTCCGGCCGGGCCTGTGCGCCCGGCACGACACGCGACGGATGCGACGGGTACGCAGGATACTGGCATGGAAACGAAGAAGGGCGAACGGATCAAGACATTGATGAACGTGCTGCAAGGGCAGAACGCGATTCATCTGAAGGAAGTGGCCGAGCTGTTCGGCGTGTCCGAGATGACGATCCGCCGCGATCTCGCGGACAACCCGCACGGCCTCAGCCTGATCGGCGGCTACGTGACGCGCCATTTCGCCGCGCAGCGCAGCGACATCGGCGAGTACCTGATCAGCGCGGAGAACAACCGGCAGACCGAGGAGAAGCGCCGCATCGGCAAGCTGGCCGCGCAGTTCGTGACGACCGGCGACACGATCTTCGTCGACTGCGGCTCGACCACGCCGTTCATCGTCGACTTCATTCCGGACGACCTCGAGTTCACGGCGGTCTGCAACTCGCTGAACGTGTTCGCGAAGCTGCAGCAGAAGCCGCACTGCAACGTGATCCTGTGCGGCGGCGCGTATCACCGCCAGAACATGGTGTTCGAATCGGTCGCCGAAACGGGCATCCTCGACTCGGTGCGCGTGTCGAAGGCGTTCATCTCGGCGGCCGGCGTCAGCGACCGCTGCGGCGTCACGTGCTTCAACTTCCACGAAGTCGACGCGAAGAAGAAGGTGATGGCGCGCGCGCAGAACCGCTTCCTGCTCGTCGACCACACGAAGTTCGACGAGGTGCGCGCGGCCTATTTCGCCGAACTGACCGATTTCAACTACGTGATCTCCGACGGGCAACTGAGCCGCCGCTACGAAACGGCGATCCGCGAACACGGCATCGCGCTCGTGACCTGACGCAACGCGGCCCTGCGTCGCGCTTTGCATCGCCTCACGCATCGCGGGCTTCCGTCGCGCTCAGGTAGCCGGTGAGTACGTCGAAGCGGCGCGTCGCGCCCGGCGCGAGAGCCGCGACATGGCCCTTGCGGCGTTCGGCTTCATACCCTTCCGGCTCGCAGGTCGACGGCAGCGCGAACGCGGCGACCTGCTGGTCCGCGTTGTGCAGGATCCAGCGCGTCGCATGCGGGAATTGCCCGGGGCGGTACGCGGTGTGGAATGCCCCGCCGTCCGGATGCGCGAGCCGGAAATGCGCGACGCCGTCGGCGTCCGTTTCCGCACCGTTCATGAAGAACACGATCTCGGGGTCGTACAGCGCGGGCGCATCGAGCGTCGCGAGCCGTTCGGGTTCGTGCGCGAGCGTGGCCGTGTAGTCGCGCCACGCGGCGGTCGGCTTCACGTGCGCGGGCACGCTGTCGCGCAGCCGCAACCCGCCGCGCGACAGCGACTGCACGAAGCGGCCGCCCGGCACGTACGCATAGTTCAGGTGGGCCATGTACATCAGGTCCATCGGCGCACCGCCGAGATTCGTCACGTCCATCGCGATCGTCATCTGCGCGTCGTGCTCGGCGAGCCGCACCGACGGACGCGCAACGTAGTGGCTGCCGAAGCCCTGCACGTACTCGTATTCGCCGGTTACTTCGACGATCGCACCGCGCGCATCCGTGCCGACGACGAGGCCCGCACGGTCCATCGGCGCGCACGGCATCTCGCCGTGCAGCGCATGCGTGTCGTCCGGTCCCGGGCAGCCGTTGCGCAGCAGCCCGCTGTGGAACATGAAGCAGCCGTAGGTATCGATGATCGATGCCGCGCGCTTCGGCTGCCGGAACATGTTTTTCATCGTCAGGTCGCGGCCGTCGAATTCGGCGGCCCAGATCATCTGGCCGAGATACGGCAGCACGACGAGATGGCCGCGGCGGTTCTCGAGCTTGAGCGCCTCGACGCCGGACGGATACGCGAACGCGGTGACCGTGAGGCCGTCGGTGCGGTACAGCGTGCGCGGCGTCTCGCGAAAGTCGTCGTGCCGCAGTTCGATCTCGCCTCGCATGGTCACGCCCCCGACGTGTTGCGCGACGCTGCGTAGCGCGCGGGCGCGCGGCCGTCGGCGGCGGCGTCGGGCGTCGCGGCCGGCAGGTGGCGCAGGCAGTAGAAGCCGTAGTAGACGATCACGACGAAGCACGCGAGCGGCACGACGAACGCGAGTTGCATGTTGCCGCCGGTGTGATCGGAGATCAGCCCCTGGATCAGCGGCACGACCGCGCCGCCGACGATGCTCATCACGAGGATCGAGCCGCCGTATTCGGTGTCCTGGCCGAGGCCGTCGATCGTCAGGCCGTAGATCGTCGGCCAGCACGGGCCGAGGAACACGCTCACGCACACGGCCGCATAGACGGCCGTGATGTTGTGCACGCTGATCGTATACGCGAGCAGCGCGATGCACAGGATGCCGTAGACGATCAGCACCTTGGCCGGGCCGACGCGTTTCATCACGAGCGTCGCGACCAGCTTGCCGACGAAGAACGCGAAGAACGTCGCGAGCAGGTAGTGCGACGCGCCGCGCTCGGTGAGGCCGCCGATCTGCATCGCGAGCCGGATCGTGAAGCTCCACACGCCGACCTGCGCGCCGACATACAGGAATTGCGCGACGACGCCCGCGACGAAGCGCCGGTTGCCGAACAGCCGCGCGAGCGTGCCGCGCGCGTCGATCCGGTGCGTGACCGTGCCGGGCCCGTTGCCCTTGCAGGCCGGGTAGGGCGTGAGCGCGAACACGACGAACACCGCGACGAGCACGGCGATCAGCCATTTGTACGGCTCGAGCGTGGCCTGGATCATCGCGAGCTGGTGCACGTGCGCGTCGGCGGCCGACATCGCCGCGAGCTGCGCGTGCGACGCGTCGCCTTCCTTGAAGATCAGCAGGCTGCCCATGTAGACGCCGGCCATCGCGCCGAACGGATAGAACGTCTGCGAGATGTTCAGCCGCCGCGTGCTGGTGTCGCGCGGGCCCATCAGCGTCGAATACGAGTTCGACGCGGTTTCGAGGAACGACAGGCCGGCCGCGATCACGAACAGCGCGACGAGGAACATCCCGTACTTCGCCATCGACGCGGCCGGGAAGAACAGCAGGCAGCCGGTCGTGTAGAGCAGCAGGCCGACGAGGATCGTCGTCTTGTAGCTGAACTTCTTCACGACGGTCGCGGCCGGAATCGCGAGGAAGAAGTAGCCGAGATAGAACGCGGACTGCACGAATGCCGATTCGAAATCGGACAGGAAGAACGATTTCTTGAACTGCGCGATCAGCACGTCGTTCAGGTTCGCGGCGGTGCCCCATAGCGCGAACAGGCAGCACAGCAGCGTGAACGCGAAGAGCGGCGTGCGGGTCAGGTAATAGCCGTCGGGTGTGTGTTCGATCCTGGCTCGGCTCATGGGTGTCTCCTTCCCAGTGTCTCGTCGATGAAGGCGCCGTTCAGAGGCCGGCGTCGTGGAGGAAGCGTTCGAACGTCGCGGTGTCGGCGTACGACTTCTGCGTGCCGAGACCCGTGACCGAATGCGCGGCATACGCGGACGCGTAGCGCATCGCGTCGACGGCATCGCGCGACCTGGCGTAGCAGCGCGCGAAGCAGCCGATGTAGGCATCGCCGGCGCCCGTCGTGTCGCGCGCGTCGACCGGGACGCCCGGCACGTGCCGCGCGCCGTCGCGCGAGACGAGCAGCGAGCCTTGGCCGCCGAGCGTGACGAGCACGTGCTTCAGCCCGCGCGCGACCAGCGCTTCGGCGGCGCGGGTGGCGCTCTCGCGCGAATCGACCGGCATGCCCGACACGATCGCGAGCTCGGTTTCGTTCGGCACGAAGAATTCGACGGAGCGGATCCGTTCGAAATCGAGGTCGGCCACGGCGGGCGCGGGGTTCAGCAGCACGGGGATGCCGTGCCGCGCGCCGAATGCGATCGCGTGATAGACGGTGTCGAGTTCGATCTCGAGCTGCAGCACGATCAGTGCGCATTCGGCGAGCGCCGGCGCGGCTGCGTCAATGTCGGCCGGCTTCAGATGGCGGTTCGCGCCCTTGACGATCAGGATGCTGTTGCTCGAATCGGGTTCGACGAAGATCGGCGCGACGCCGCTCGGCACGCCGGCGACCTTGCGCACGTGCGTGGTGTCGATCCCTTCGCGCTCGAAGTTGCGGATCGTGTTGTCGGCGAACACGTCGTCGCCGACCTTCGTGACCATCACGACGCGCGCGCCGAGGCGCGCGGCCGCGACGGCCTGGTTCGCGCCCTTGCCGCCGCAGCCGAGCTCGAAGTTCGGCGCCTCGAGCGTTTCGCCCCGGGCGGGCATGCGTTCGACATAGGTCACGAGGTCGACCATGTTGCTGCCGATGACGGCGATTGTCTCCATCTGCGTCTCTTCCTGGGTATGAGGTGGGCCACGCGCGTGGTCGTCGGCGGCCGCAATAATTGATAATAAAATAACATAAAATGTGAGAATGCAATCTCGAAATGTGAAATGGGTCACTGTTTGGGGTGGCGGTCCGGAGCGAATCGGTTGCGCGCGTGCAGGACCCCGGCGCCGGTGCAACTGCGCGCGGTGGCCGAGGTATACGGCAGTGAACAGGCTGATGAGCGTCGACCGCTTCGACCTCGCATGAACCGCGCCGCATCCGGATGCGGCGATGCAGTCACGCAGCGACGTGAATCGGCCGGTCGAACCATCGGCCGTTTCTTCTGGAAACAACGATTACCAAAGGTAAGCGCAGCGACAGGAGGGTGCCCGTCACGGGGAGTTATCTTGTAAATTGGGCTGAAGCGCGTGCGTTCTTGTGCCGTTCCCGTTTGCCACAACCCGATGCGGATGCTTGATGAAAAAATCGCTGATCGCTGCAACATGCTGGATTGTCACGCTGGGTATGGCGTTCCCCGTGATCGCGCGGGAATCCCCTCAGGCATTGCGGTCGTTTCACATGGGCCCGGGGCCCGTCATCGGCGGCGGCGGCGATGCCGCTTTGACGAGCCGCACCGTCCGGCAACCGGATGCGCCGCTTGCCCGGGTGCTCGTGATCTACGCAGACGCGACCACGGTCCGTCCGCCCGCCTCCGCGAAGGATCTGGCTCGCGCCCCGGGCACGTACACGACGGACGGCGATGCCGTCGCCCAACTCGCACCGTCGATCCTGCAGGAATACGGTATCGACGCACAGGCCCGCTCCGTCAAACAGGATCGTGTCGCCACGCTGCTTGCCGACAACCTGCAGCACGATCGTCTGCCCGTACTGCTCCTCACGGATACCGGCACACAGGACGGCACTCGGGCGACGCTCAAGATCGCGGTATCGCTGAACGACGGCGACGGCACGCCACTGTGGACAGGCGAGGTCGCCGCCAACTATATGGGCATGCAGTGGGGCAAGCGAGACGTTTACGCGGAACGGCAGCATGCGGCGGTAGACGCGCTGCTGCGCAAAATTGCCGTCGATCTGCAGGGCCGGCGGATCATCGGCTAAGCGCGCCGTATCAGTGGTGCGTTCATGCGGACGACCAGGCCCGTCGCGGAGACGGAGCGTCTCCTTGAGCGTTTGCGGCATGCCGAGATAGGGGGGGCGGCGGCCGCCATTCCTTCCCGGGGCCGGCGCGCGCGACCGACCCTGTCGTTTGTGACAGTTTTCCGTCCGTCCAGGCGTGCGAGCGGCTGCTCGCTTCGCATTTCGCGACATGATTTCCGATCGCGTTTCATCATGCGGGCGATCTCCGATTTACTAAACGAATCAATCCGACACCGCATTCGTGATGACGGCGCCGCCGACGCGCGGCCTCCGTCATGATTCGAGGATATCCCCATGCCCCTGCGGCTTCCTGGCCGGCTTCGCTCGTCGAGTGCCGATACCACCAGCACGAGCAGCGACGCGCCAACCGCTCACGCCGACGCGGGCAGACCCGCGGAACAAGCGCGGCACACGCTGCTCGACGGACTGTCGAAGGTTCCGCGGCGGCTGGGCGGCAAGGCCGCGAAGGGGCTCGAGAAAGCCGAGCCGGAAGTGGGCGCGACGGCGGCGGCCAGCTACCAGCTGTGGGCTGCGTCCAACGCGACCGCCGCCGGTAGCGGGCTCGTCAGCACGTTCCACGGCGCGACCGAGCAGACGCACGTCGTCGGCGAGGCGACCACCGGCATCGGCATGTTGCCGCAGGCGCTCGACGTTGCCGCGACCGCGGTCTCGATGACCAACAAGACAGTGACGCTGGCCAAGACCGCGAGCGCCGCGAAGGATGCCACGCCGGGCACGCTCGCCGGCAACGACGCGCTGGTCGCGCACGATCTCGCGAAGGGTAACGCCGCGCGTGCCGCACCCGGCGCGATCCGCGACGTCGGGCTCGGCGTGCTGGGCGAGGTCGCGCGCGGCGAGAGTGCCGCGCATCACGGGCAGTCGATGTACGGCAGTCACGCGGTAACCGCCGACGGCGCGCTCGGCCTGGCCGGCAGCGCGATGTACGTTGCGGCCGGCGCGATGACGAGCGCGAAGGTCGACCGCAGCGTCGATCGCATCCAGTTGCTGCGTGCCGCGGTCAGGAACCCGGTCAGCGCGCGTACGGATTCGTCCGGCGCCGCGCTGCGCGAACTCGACGATCTGCACGCGTCCGGCCGGATCGGCTCGAACGCCTACGCGATCCTGCGCACGCGCAGCGATGCGGAGGTCGCGCGCTTCATGAAGAATTTCAACGCCCTCGGTCTGGTCGGCCAGAAAAAGCTGCTCAACCTGCTGCACTTCCCCAGTACGCGCAATGCGGTGCAGGTGCTGAACATGGGGCGCACGACCAACCTGAACAGCGCGAGCATGCGGCGCGGGGCCCGCGAGGCCGTGATCGACGCGCTGATCGAGGCCGAGGTGCGCCCCGGCCGCAGCGAGACCGTGCTCGACGTGCTGAAGACCGCCCGGTCGGAGGCGCTGGGTGCCCGGAGTACGCCGGCCGTCGCGTCCGCGGAAGCGCAACTGCGCACGGCCGGCATCGACCTGCACGCGTTCCCGCCATCGACGCTGCGCGCGATCGCCGCGGCTGGCGATGTGCCGGCATTCATCGCGCGTTACCAGGCGCTGCCGGCCGCGGACCGCGAGCGCTTCCACGCGACGCTGCACTTCGGTTCGTGGCGCTTCTGGAAGGCTGACGCGACGCTGCCGACCACGCGCCCTCAGCGCGCCGATATTCGCGCCGCGCTCGTCAGGCAATTCTCGCAGGGCACCGACCTCGACCGGCTCGGCGAGCTGCGGACGCGCTACAACCAGAAGGTGCTTCCGTTGCAGACCGGCCGCACGCATCCGCATCCGGACACGACCGACACGCTGCGCAAGCACATCCTCGCGCATCAGGACGTCGCCCTCGACGCGCTGCGCGAGGAGAAGCGCCATGCAAAGGTGCAGGTCGGCTACGGAGCCGTAAGCGGCGCGTTGTCCATCGCGGAACTGGCGGCGAATCCCGGTGCGGCGGCGGGCGTCAGCGCGACGCGCGCGGTGATGAGCCCCGTCTATCTCGCGTATGCCGGCCGGCGTTCGCTTGCCGCCGACATCAACCGGCGCAATGCGATCCCCGTTACCGCGGCGATGCGCGAGGAGGCGTTGCTGCGCGGGCTGCCGGATCTCCACGCAAGAATCGCGAACGGCGGCGCACGGGCGATGCGGCTGCGCAATGCCGATCATTTCCTGGCGAACACGCTGAAGATGTCGCCCGGCGACATCGCGAAGCTCAAGGCGCTGGAACGCGCGGACCGCTTCGACGACGCGCGTGCGCTGCTGACCGCGCATGCCCCGGACGCGAGCGCGAAGCTGGCATTGCGTGTGCTCGCCGAGGAATGCAGCGGGCTCGGCACCGACGCACAGCAGCACGATGCACTCGCGTTTGTCGCGCGCGAGGCCGCGCTCGGCAGCGGCGACAGTTACACGGCACTCGCCGGCATCACGCAGATGTCGCAGCCGGACGACAGCTACGACGCATTGCAGGCGCATTGCCTCGAAGAGGCGGCCTATACGCCCGGGCCGTCGCTCGCCGCGCTCGGCGCCCGCGTGGCCGGCGGCGACGCGCCGGCGACCGTCGGTTTCGACGTGGCGCCGTATCGCGGCCGGCCGGCGTCGGAAGTGACCGGCATGCTGACGACGCGCTTCGCGGCCGACAACCCCGTGTTTGCCGCACGGCTGTTCGCCGCGGAACTGCGCGGCGGCGGCCCTGCCGCGGTGGCCGCGCGCAACACGTTGCGCGACTTTCGCTTCACCGAAACGGAAATCGGCGAGCTGGAAGCGATGCCGAAGCACAAAGCGGCTGCGTGGCTCGAATCGCACCTGTTCGGCGAGAACCTGCGGCGCCGCTTTTCCGACCAGGTGCTGGATTCGCGCGGCGTCGACGCGGCCTCGGCAGTGGCGGACCGGATGCCGGAGCAGGGCGTGTCGGCCGCCGAACCGTTGACGTGGCGTCTGAAGCTGGAAAAGGCCGGCGTCAGCGTGATCGGCAACCATGGCTCGCCGGGACTGGACTCGATGCTGTATGCGCTGCATCAGCAACTCGGCGGACACACCGAAATGTCGACGAGCATCGCGTCGCGCAAGGTGATGAGCGCACGTCGCCGCATCCTGGCCGAGATCACGGCCGGTCAGCCGGATCGACACGTCGACGTGATGCGCGATCGGGACGCGATCGTGCGCATTGCGGCGGACGTGTTCGGCAAGCCCGGCGCGACCGTGAAAATCGTCGACGCGACCGGCGAGGGGGCGCCGCATGTTGCCGGCGGAGCGGCTGCTGCTGCTGCCGGCGGTCCTGCTTCGCATGTCGACGCGGTGCTGTGTCACGATCAGGGGAGCAACTGCACGTTCGTGCTGCACGGCGGCGATGCGCAAGCGCTGCCGTCGCGCACGGAGAGCGGCGCGCACACGTCCGGTGCGCCGGAGTCGGCGTCCGCCGACGCAACATCGAGCGGCGCGTTCGAGCTTCCGTTGCCGGATCTGGGCGTCGGCGACTTTTCTGCTGAGGTAATGGGCACGCTGGGCATGGACATGCCGGTCGACGGCCGGTCGCCCGATGGCGGGGCGCTCGCGATCCGGAGCCCGGCCGATCTGACGCGCTTCATCGTCGGGGCGCAGCCGCACGGCGTGACGGCTGCAGCGGGGCGCTCGACCGTGTCGCCGGCGCACGAAGCGCTGTTTGCCTATCACGGGATGGTGTTCCGGGGCGATTCGCGCCCGCCGCGCGAGGTCGTCGGGGCCGGCGGGTTCGCGAGCCGTAATCCGCTTGACGTCGACGCGCACCTGCTGGAAGCGCAGGGGCTGGCGCGGACGAAGGGCGCGACGGGGCAATCGGGGGTATCGACCGCGAAAATTGCGGCGCACGCGTTGCCTTACTGTGCCAACGGCGCAGGGCCGGGGCCCGGGTATCTCTACGTGATCGACACGCGGCGGCTGGGCGAAGGACAGCACGCGTACGACATGACGGAGACGATGGTCGCGAACGGTCACATGACCGTTGCACCGGACGGCGACGATCCAACCGGACACGAGGTGAATGCAACGGGGATTGCGGCCGGCGCCATCGTTGGATGGGTGAAGGTCGAAGACGCCGACGCGTTTGTCGACCGGATGTCGTCGGGCGGCGGCGACCCGACGCAGGCGCTCGCCGACCTGGTTCGGCGCGGTGCACCGGTTCAAATGAATCCGTTATACGTGGCGGATTGACGGCGAGCCGTGACTTTGGCTTCGAGTCTGCGGACGTCGGGCAACGCTTGACGGGAGGATGGCGACGGCCGTCTTTCCATTTGCCGATGCTGTCGCATCCTTTGACGTCCGGACACCGTGCCCGGCAGCGAAGCGCGTGGCCAAGCGTTCCGCTGGGCCTCATCAACGCTGTCGCTCATCACGGCGCTTATCGCATCGCCGGCATTCAAAGCGCTCGGGCTTTCGTCTCCGGCAACAGGAGCACCGCCAGCAGCACGACGCCATAGGCCGCGCCCGAAAAGATCGCGATGGCCAGCGCCAGGCCGAGCGAGTGACTCAGCAGCCCGACGAGGCTCGGGAACAGCGCGCCGATGCCGCGCCCGAAGTTATAGGTAAAGCTCTGCGCGTTGGCGCGGAAGGTCGACGGATACAGCTCCGTCAGGTACGCGCCGACGCCGCTGAAAATGCCGCACGAGGAAAAGCCCAGCGGAAAGCCGAGCCACAGCATCTGCGTGTTGGACAGCGGCAGCGTCAGGTACAGGCACACCGACACGAGCGACAGCGCGGAAAACAGCATGAAGTTGCGTCGGCGTCCCCAGAAGTCGGACAGGTATGCGCCGACGACGTATCCGCAGAACGACCCCACGATGATCACGAACAGGTACGCGCTCGTGTCGAGCACGGACAGGTGCCGCTCGATCTTGAGGAATGCGGGCAGCCAGGTGGACATCGCATAGAAGCCGCCCTGAATGCCGGTGCACAGCAGCGCGGCCAGGACCGTGCGCCGCGCGTGCGAGCGCGAGAAGATCGCCCACACCGACGGCGGGCTCGCGCCTTGTTTGCGGGCGGCGTCCGCCTGGACGAACACGTCGGGCTCCGGCACGTGCCGTCGCACGTACAGCACGAGCAGCGCAGGCAGGATCCCGACCCAGAACAGGCTGCGCCAGGCCAGCGACTCGGGCAGGACGGAAAACGCGATGCTGTAGAGGATCGCGGCGATCCCCCAGCCGATGGCCCAGCCGCTCTGCACCAGGCCGACCACCTTGCCGCGATGCGCCGGCGCGACGATCTCGCCGATCAGCACGGCGCCGACCGCCCATTCGCCGCCGAAGCCGAGCCCTTGCAGCGCGCGCAGGACGAAGATCTGCTCGAAATTCTGCGCGAACCCGATCGCCAGCGTGCAGACCGAGAACCACAGGATGGTCCCCTGCAGGACCTTGACCCGTCCGTAACGGTCCGCGAGGATGCCGGCGATCCAGCCGCCGACGGACGAGAAAATCAGCGTCACGGTGCTGAGCAGGCCGGCCTTGCCGCGATCGAGGCCCCAGAGGTCGATCAGCGAGGCCAGCACGAAGCTGAACACCATGAAATCGAACGCGTCGGTGGCCCAGCCGGCAAACGACGCCTTGAACGCCCGCTTGCCGGCCGGATCGAGTTCGGCGTACCAGGACGAGCGGGATGCGGCAGGGAGCGCGACCGGCTCGACATTTCTTGTTGATGTCATCGTGTTGTCCGCGGAAGGAGACGGCTTTATCGGTGCCCGGAAGACGGGTTGCGGGCCGCGAGCGCCCGCCGGACGACGTCCGGCGTGGCGGGCGCTTCGCGGACGCGTACGCCGGTCGCGCCATGGATCGCATTCAGGATGGCGGCCGCGGTGGGGACCAGCGCGGGCTCGCCGATGCCTTTGGCGCCGTAGGGGCCGATGGCCGTCGGCGCTTCGATGAAAATCGACTGCACCTCGGGCATGTCGTGCACCGTCGGAATCGTGTAGTCATGCAGATTGTTGGTCTGCCCGGGGCGATACTGCTCCATCAGCGCCATGCCGATGCCCTGGGCCACGGCACCTTCGACCTGTCCTTCGAGCAACGTCGGATTGACCATTCGGCCGACGTCGTGTGCGGCCGTGACCCTGAGTACCCGGACGCGCCCGCTGTCGCAATCCACCGCGACTTCGGCCATCTGCGCGCCGAACGCGTAGGTTGCGTAAGGCGTGCCTTGCCCGGATGCATCGAGCGACGTCGTGGGCGGATCGAAGCTTTCTTCCGCCGCGAGGACATAGCCGTGTGCGTCGACGGGCAGCGTCCGGAGATCCAGCACCGTGCCGTCGATCGCCATGCCGCGCGCATCGGATGAAATTCGCGCATCGGGCGCCGCGCCTGCCAGCGCGAGCAGCCGGTGGCGCAGCGTCGTTCCGGCGAGGAAGGCTGCGCGGCCGGTGATGAAGGTCTGGCGCGATGCCGACGTGCGGCCGCAATCCGGTGTCAGCGCCGTGTCCGGGCCGACGAACCGCAGTTGATCGACCGGCACGCCGAGCGCATCGGCCGCGATTTGCGGAATGACCGTGTTCGCGCCCTGGCCGGCGTCCACGGCGCCCTGGTGCAGGACGATCGTGCCGTCGGGCCGGATGCCGAAGCGGACGGTCGACGGGTTCGGCAACGCGGTGTTGCCGCAACCGTAGAAGAACGCGGCGATACCGACACCGTGGCGAAGGTGGCCGGGCGCCGCCGCATTCAGCGTGGCGATGCGCGCATGCGCGTCACGCCACGCCCGGCGCAGCGCATCGAGGCACGCGACGAGGCCCACGCTGTCGTCGAGGACTTGCCCGGTCGGCAGCGTGTCGCCCGGCCGCAGGGCGTTCATCGCGCGGAACTCGAGCGGATCGATGCCGGCCTTGAACGCCAGCGCGTCGACGAGTTGTTCCTGCGACATCGTCGTTTGCGGTACGCCGAAGCCCCGGAATGCACCGGCGGGCGTGATGTGCGTATGAATCGCACGTGCCCGCGCGGTGTAGTGGGGAATCACGTACGGGCCGCCGGCATGCACCGGTACCCGGTTGGCGACGGCCGTGCCCCACGACGCGAACGCGCCGGTATTGAAGTCGCCGTCGAACGTCACCGCACGGAGCCGGCCGTCGGCATCGGCGGCCATGCTGGACGTCATGCGGCCGGGATGGCGCTTGGTCGACGTGGCCATCGATTCCTCGCGCGACAGCACCATCGCGACGGGCCGGTCGAGATGCCAGGCCGCGATCGCGAGCAGCGGCTGGACCGTCATGTCGAGCTTGCCGCCGAAGCCGCCGCCGACCGCGGTCGCCACGACGCGCACCTGCTCGGGCGCGACCGCGAGAATGCGGGCGAGATCGCCGCGATGCGGATGAGGCGCCTGCGTGGACGAATGGATTTCGACGGTGTTGCCCGTGCGTCGCGCCCAGCCGGCCTCGGGCTCGAGGTACGCATGCTCGACGAAGCTGGATTCGAACGTCGCGCTCACGACGTGACGGGCGTCTTGCGCAGCGCTCGCCGCGTCGCCGCGGCACACCAGGCCCTCGATCAGCACGTTGCCGGGGCGATCGGCGTGCAGCTGCGGACTGTCGTCGCGCACGGCGTCGGCGATCGCGAAAACCGGCGTCAGCGGTTCCCACGTCACCGGAAAATGCGCGAGGTCGAGCGCCGCGATCGCGGCGCGCTCGCCGACCACCAGCGCCACCGCCTCGAGCTGGTGGCGCGTCTCCGTGTCGGGCAGGACGGGCTGATCCGCATACGGCGTCGCGACACCGTGCAGGTTCATGCCGGGCACGTCGGCGTGGGTGAGGATGCGATGCACGCCCGGATGGGCGGCGACGAAGGCGTCGAAGTCGCCGAATGCGAATCGCGCGCGGTGATGCGGACACCGGACCGCGCGCAGGAACAGGCTGTCGGCCGGATAGTCGTCGGCGCCGAAGCGCTGGCTGCCATCGACTTTTTCGGGGCCGTCGAGGCGCGTCAGCGGTACGCCGACGGACGGCCCGTCGGCCGGTGCAGTCGTCCGGCATCGCGCGGCGGCGCCGCATCCGACCTCCGTCACGGCGTCGACGATCTTCTGGTAGCCCGTGCATCGGCACAGCACGCCGTCGATCGCGGCGCGCGCGCTGGCGCGGTCGGTCACCTGGCCGGCGTCGATGGCCGCGGCCGATGCGGTGAGCATGCCGGGCGTGCAAAAGCCGCATTGCACCGCCTGATGCGCGAGAAACGCCTGCTGCAGCCGGCCGCCGCAGCGGGTGCCGGCGGCGAGGCCTTCGACGGTGACGACGCGGCGCCCCGCAACCTGTCCGACCGGAATCAGGCACGCATAGCGCGCGTCGCCGTCGACGATCACGGTGCAGCTTCCGCAGTCGCCCTGGCGGCACCCTTCCTTGGTGCCGAACTGGCGCAAGTCCGCGCGCAGGTAGTCGACCAGCCGCTGCGCAGGGTCGGCCGGCAGGCGCAGCCGCGTGCCGTTGAGTTCGAACCAGTCGGGTTCCGGCGCAACCGGCGCGCAGCCGCCGGCGGGGGTTTCGCGAACGTCGGCGCGCTCGTCAAGCAGGGGATGCGCCACGGGCGTTCTCCTCGATGCAGCATGTGAAAGCGCGCGTGACCGCCAGCCGCGCGAGATGAATGCGATGCAGCGCCGTCGCCCGGCAGTCGTCGATCGGGGACAGCTCCGCAAGGGGATGCGCGTCGATCACGCCGGCCAGTTCGTCGCAGCGCCGGCCTGCCAGCGCCGCCTCGAGCGCCGGTAACCGAAGCGCCATGCCGGATGCGCCGCCGACGGCCACCGCGGCCGCCGCGACCCTGCCGTCCGCGCCCACGTGCAGATGGACGGCAGCCGACACGACGGCGATCGCCGCGCCGTCGCGATTCGTGCATTTGACGAACGACGTCCGGTCTTGTACGCGGCGTGGTGCCAACAGCACCGCAACCAGCAGTTCGTCCGCCTGCAGCGCGGTCCGGCGGCTGCCCAGCACGAAGCCGGCCACGGGCACGCGGCGTACGCCGCGCAGGCTCGCCAGTTCGACGCTCGCATCGAGCGCCAGCAGCGCAGGGATGCCGTCCGCGACGGGAGAAGCATGGCACACGTTGCCGCCGATGGTGCCCTGGACACGAATTTGCCGCGGCCCGACCGAAGCGGCTGCCGCGGTGAGTGCCGCGGGCAACCCGGTGGCCCGGACGATGACGTCCCACGGCGTCGCGGCGCCGATACGGATCATGCCGCCGCGCTGCTCGATGCCGCGCAATGCGTCGACGCGGCTGATGTCGAGCCATGCCGAGCGGGCGGGCACCAGCCCGCTATCGGCAAAGACGTCCGTGGCGCCGCACACGATGCGCGGCCGCGGCTGCGCCGCGAGCCTGCCGAGCACGTCCTCGATGGTATTGGCGCGAAGATAGTTCATCGCAAGGGTGCCTGCATCCTGGGGGTCACGAGGGTCGACATGGGTACGCGCACACGCTCACTCGCCGGCCGACGCATCCTTGCGGACGATCCGCAGCACGCTGTCGATGACGAACGCTTCCCAATGACGCACGGCGTCCGGCGCATTCAGTTCCTCGCCGAGAAACGCGGACAACGTGTGACGGTTCGACGTGTAGAAATACGCGGTCGAGATGATCAGCAGGAAAACGTCGCGCGCATTTAGGTCCTGGCGAAACAGGCCCTGCGCGACGCCGTTTTCGAGAATCTTCGCGATGATCTGCACCGCATGCGACGAGTACTCGCCCCGGCGCTCGAGCTTGGACAAGTGCTTGCCCTTGTGCAGGTTCTCCGTGTTGAGCAGCGTGATGAAATCGGGATTGCGCCAATAGTAGTCCAGCTTGAAGCGAATCACGGATTTGAGCGCTTCCACGGGAACCGAAGGATCGGGCGCCATCTTGACTTCCGCCTCGTCCATCCGTCGATAGATGCCTTCGAGCACCGCGACGAACAGGCCTTCCTTGCTCCCGTAGTAGTAATAGATCATCCGGTCATAGGATTTCGCCAGCCTGGAAATCCTTTCCACGCTGCCGCCTTCGTAGCCGTAGCGCGCGAAGACCTTGGTCGCCGCGCGCAGGATCTTGTCGCGGGTTTCCTGTGCCGCGGCTTCCCGGACACCGGTGCCGCGCACCGCCTTGCTTTTTGCTGCCTGAGCCATACCGCTCCTATGACGGCCGATACTCCGGCCCGGCCGCCTGAAAAAAACCTGTCGTAGTGCGGTTCCATGAATTTCATACAGGGAACGCTACATGAATCCGGAATTCTACGGAACTCTGATCGCGTTCGCAACAAAACATAAATATCGCTTTTATTCAATGAGTTGCATCCATGGTGACGGCGGAGTGATCACTGTTGCGAACGAATGTTCGACATCTTCACGTTTTTATTTTGAGAAAGTGCTGCTAACATTCGTTTGTGGAGTACTCACTACATGAAACATTGATTCCAGGTTGCAACAGGCCGATGCCCGGGACGCAGGAGATAGACGAATGAACAACGAACTCGACGATTCCTGCAGCGCTTTCGCTGCGCGGACCCCCTGGAAATCGCTCTCCGACGCGAGCGGCCCTGAAATGACTCCGGTCTTCGAGGAACTCATGTCTCAATCGCTGCTCGCACTGGACATGCACGTGTTGCGGCACGTTTCCCATACGATGGCGAACGAGGTCCCGCCCGCGAAGCGCGTCGGAAAATTGCTCGAGGCTGCGCTGCAGGGGGCGGCGGCAACGTGGGGCGTGATTGCGGTCGTTCGCGAAGGCGGCTGGGAGGGCGCCGCCGATGCGACGGCGGCGGATGCGCCGCACGCGGACCGGTTGCCGATCGACCGCCTGCCGGTTCCGATCATTGCCGCCGCCGTCCATCTGCGCAACGGGCTGGTGCTGCGCGACGCGTGCGCTGCCGATCACTGGCGGACGGACGACTATGTGCGCCGTCGCAAGCCGCGCTCGGTGATCTGCGTGCCGATCCGGTGCAACGGCGCCTTGATGGGCGCGCTGTATCTGGAACACGGCGACCAGCCGGGCAACTTCTCGCCGGCGAAAACCGCGCTGGTCGAGATCATTGCGCTGCATGCCGGGTTCGTGCTGGAGAACCTGCGTCTTCACGACGCGCTTGCCGCGCAGCACGCACGCTTGAGCAGTGCCGAAGCCGCATTGCGCGACACGCTGGCCGACGTGGAGCGCACCAGCCGGCTGACGGCCTGCGGCGAGCTGGCGGCGTCGATCGTGCATGAAGTCGCCCAACCCGTCACGGCGATCGACACCTCCGCGCGCGCCGGGCTGAAATGGCTCGACCGCAGCGCGCCGAACATCGAGGCCGCCCGCGAGATGCTCGCCCACATCTGTGCGTGCGCGGTGCGTGCGCGGACCATCATCAGCGCATTGCGCGCCAAGGCGCGGCACGCGGCGCCCGTTTTCGCCGAGTTCGATCTTGCCGAGGCACTTCGCGAGGCCGCCCAGATACTCGACAGCACGCTGGACGCGATGAAGGTGAGCTTGCGCGTCGACGGATGCGCGGCGCCGATGCCGATGCGCGGCGAACGCATCCAGCTGCAGCAGGCCATCATCAGCCTGCTGATGAATGGCGCGGAATCCATGCTTGGTACACCTTATCATAATCGTGTCATCGTACTGACATGCGAATCCGGCGGGAACCTCCTGCACATTCGGATCGACGATCGCGGCGACGGAATCGATCCGCACCTGGCGGAACGCATCTTCGAACCGTTGTTCACCACCAAGCCCCATGGCATGGGCATGGGGCTGGCCATCTGCAAGTCCATCGTGGAAGCGCACCACGGGCAGCTGGCGCTGACGCGTCGCGCGGAAGGCGGCACCCGCGCAACGGTGACGCTCCCGCTTTTTTCGATGTGATGTCCACGGATGCGGTAACGGAGCGGAGACCCATACCAACGTATGCGGCTTCTTATTCGGACGGGTCATGCGGCTAGCTGCAGATGCTATGGATCGGGGCGACGGGCGACCTTATGCTCGTCTCACCGGTACACGAATTGCATCGACGACGGCTCGGGCGACAGCGCAGCGGGCCGGAATCACGATGCCGCGCAGAGGTGGTTCGCGTGCATCGCGGCGATGCAGGTAACCGGAACAGGCGTGCTTTCCGACTCGATACCAGCAATCCAAGGAACCCATCATGAAACTCCGACAACGCGTCGTCACTGGCGGCCTGGCCGTCGTCCTGACTGCCTGCCTGAACCTGCCGGCATTTGCCGACGAACGGCCCGATACGGCGGGCGCAGATACCGCGGTCACGTCGACCCCGGCGACCGGCTCGACGAAAAAGGCCGTGCGCACGGCCAATCGCACGTTCTCGCGCTCGGTCCAGAAAGCGCTGTCCCGAACCAAGGGGCTCGAAGGCAAGACGATCACCGCGTTCGGCAATGCATCGACCGGGCGCGTGACGCTGGCGGGCCAGGTGGAAAGCGAGGATCAGGATCGCCTGGCGGTCGAGGCGGCGAAGAAGGTCCGCGGTGTCACGTCGGTGACGAGCCGGATCACGCTGCGTTCGGAAGGCGGCGCCTGAGCGACGGGCGGACGCACCGCCGGACGCAGGGTCCGGCATCGGAGCATGCGTGCGTCCGCTTTCATACGACCGACACGACTGCGCGGGAGAATCCGTGATGATGGGACTGCCTGAAGCGGACATCGTGGTTCGCACGTTGATCAACGTCCTCGATCCGTCGCAGGAGCAACGCGATGTTTGCCTGCGCACGCAGCGTGCGCGATACAGCGCGCGCCGCTTCGGCCTGCGTCGATGCGACGAGCATGAATCACCCATGCGGGCCGAGCCGCTTTCCAGCATCGCGGTGACGGAGCGCCTGACGTTGTCCACGATCAGCGTGACATGGAGCGACTCGCGTTCGGGGCGCTATACCGAGCAGATCTGGTGCAGGAGCCGTGCGCGCACGCAGGCGGTCTGCGCGTTGACGGGGTGCGCGATACAACGCGGCGATCCCGTGTTCCGGCCGCGCGCAAGCGATGTCTGCCTGTCGGCCAACCGGCATCGCATGATCCTTGCCGCGACCATTCAGTCATGCATCGACCCCTCCGTGCCCGATCCGGATGCGTGACAACCATCCCGATGACGGCCGCGGCCTACGCCGCCGGCACCGTCACGACGATCAGTGCGGCCCCGCGCAGACGCTCCGCGAGGTCGAGGTGAACGGGACGCTCGCGCCACCAGCGCGCGAACCCGCTGCGGGCGCTATGCCCGACGACGACCAGGTCCGGGCGGGTAGTCATCGCATGTGCCGCGATGGCGTCGGCCGCACGTCCGAACCGCACGTAGCCGCGCGCGGCGATGCCGTCGTCGGCGAGTTTGCCGATCGCGCATTGAAGTTCGCGACGCGCGAACTCCTCGAGCCGATGGTGGGCGAGATCGCTGAGCAGTCCGGCCGACTGCGCGTTCGCGGTGACGGGGTCGACGATGGCCACGACGTCGACCGCGGCGGACAATGCGCGCGAAAGCGCGGCGCATCGCGCGAGTGCGGCCTGGGCTTCGTCGGTCCCGTCATAGACGAGTAGCATTCTGGAAAGCGCTGACATGGTTCGCAAGGAGTGTGGGGTGTGCGGTCGCTTCCGCCGCGGCGGATGCGATTGCCTACACTGAACACGCGACGTACGTCGTTTATTCCAGCGTCATCCGCGGGTCGCGGTTGCGAGGGATTCGTCCGGCTGCGACGGCGATGGGCCGGACGTTTCGAATGCCGTGCGAATCGCTTTGCGCGCACGCGACAGCCGGCTCATGACGGTGCCGACTGGGATGTCGAGCGTAGCGGCCGCTTCCTGATAGCTGAGCCCGTCGATGCCGACGAGCAACAACGCGGTGCGCTGCGAATCCGGTAACCGCTCCAGCGCATCGACGATCTGGCGGACGGCCAGCCCGGTTTCGGACGTGGAGCGGGGATCGGCGACCGTTTCCAGCAACGCATCGCTCCACGCGAGCAGCAGGCGGTCGCGATGATTGCGCCGGCGCAATTCGTTGAGCCAGATCGAATGGATGATCGAGAAGACCCAGCTCACCGGCGACGTGCCGGAACGCAACTGATGCGCGCGTTCGAGCGCGCGGAGGCAGGCACGCTGCACGAGTTCTTCCGCGTCGTATCGATTCCCGGTGAGCCGCATCGCGAATGACCGGCAGCGGGGCAGCAGATCGGGAAGCATCGTTGAAAGTTCGGTTGGCTTCATGGGCTGACAAGTCCGTCATGGGGCTCCGGCTGAAATGCATGGGGCGCGTCGACCTGCAGTACGCTGCGAACGGATACCGGGGAAAGGCGTGGCGTGATGCGGCGATGGGGCGACGTCGGCGTGCGCTGCAATGGGGCCGGCCGAACGACGTCGGCACCGGGCTCATCGAGCGCCGGAACGTGTCGGCGGACGTCGTCAGACGGGATGAAGGCAGCGCGGTGTGCCCGCGACGTGTCCCGGTTCGAGGAACGGAAAGCAGTGACGGCCCGGGTGCTGGGGCGGTGCCAGCGTCGCCTCGCCCGTACCCGGGCGGACCAGCAGGCTGGCGTTCAATGCCCGGAGTAGAGCTTCCTGATGGCCTCGAGCTCGCCGTTCTGTCGCGCGAGCGCGAGTTCCTGGCGTACTTCCGTCCGCGTCTTTGCCATCGGTGCCACGGCGACCGGCGCCCATTGGCCTGCGGCCTGGGCATCGGAATTTCCCGAGATCGAATCGACGGGGGACGCTGCATAGGCCGAGGCCGTCATCGCAAGCGCGGCGAGCGCGAAGGTGATTTTCGAGGTTTTCATGTCGGAATCCTGAGAATGGAGGGATCGGAAATACACACCGGACCTGATGCCGGCAGGCGACCGCGTGGGCCTGCCGTGTCGTGGTTTCATCAGATTCCGTCGTGTGTGTATTGGGCGCCGGCAAGGTATCTCGCATGTGTCCTGCGCGCGGCGTTTTGCAATGTCATGTATCCCTCCGACGGTCCGACACATTCGGATACGAATGGCCCGTCGCCATGGGGCGCGGTTGCCCCCGGTGAAATGCGGCGGGAATAATTTCGAGGTTCGCGTGTTTACATGGGTGCCGGCGGCGACCGCGTTCGGGCCCGCTACCGTTTCCTTACCGTCTTCGCATGATCGAACTTTCGACACGGCGCCTGATTGAACTTTGCCCTGGCCCGCCACGGCTGCAACGTGCGATCGATGACAATGCCCCGTCCGTCCTGGTCGCAGGCAGCGGTGCGTCGTCGTCGTCCGTCGTCGCGTTGCTGCAGCGTGAATATGCGTTGCGCTCGTGGCTGCACGCGGGCTGGTGCGCCGTTCCTCAAGCGATCGTGCCGCATGGCGGCGGCGCCGCGCTCGTGCTGACCGATCCCGGCGGCGCGCCGCTCTCCGTTGGCGGCGAGCCGCGGGAAGGGCCGGCGGCATTTCTGCGGCTCGCGATCGCGCTTGCGACGACGGTGGCGTCGATGCATGCGGCCGGTGTCGTGCATCGTGCGCTCGCACCGCATCGCTTCCTGGTGGACGATGACGGTCGTGCGTTCCTGACGGGCTTCGGCTACGCCGTCTGCCTTGATGCGGCCGACCCGTTGCACGACGCGGAACCCGACCGGGACGGCGCGGATTTCCGCTACATGGCGCCCGAATTCGGTGCACGTTCGGGCCAGGGTGTCGACGCGCGGGCCGATCTCTACTCGCTCGGATGCATTCTCCACGCGCGGCTGACCGGCGCGCCGCCGTCCGGCGTGCAGGCGTACGCTGCCCATCCGGCGCAGGTGGCGCGCGCGCTTGCCGGGCTCGTACCGGAGCAGATCGAGCGGATCGTGATGAAGTTGCGCGAGCCCGCGCCGGAACGGCGCTACGCGACCGCTGCCGGGCTCGTTGCCGATTTGCGGCGATGCGAGCAGTGCGACCGCCGCGACGGCCACGTTCCGCTGTTCGCGCTCGACGAGCCGACGGCGCCGCAACGTTGGCAGCAGGCCGATCATCCGACGGGCCGCGACGATCATGGCGGCGCGCTGCTCGTACAAGGCGGCGCAGACGGCGAAGAGGCGAGTGCGCGCACGCTTGCCGCGAGCCGCTTGCACGAACCGGACGTGCGGGCGGTGCTGCGCATCTCGAATGCGCTCGCGAGCGACCTCATGCCGGCACGCGTCGTGGAGACGCTGTTGCGCACGACGCTCGAAGGCGCCGGGGCCGAATACGGCGTGCTCGCGGTGCTGCGCCACGGCGAATGGCAGGTGCCGGCGCGCGTGGAGTCGATCGACGGGACGATCGTCGTGACGCACGCGCCCGAGTCGCCGACGGCGGACCTGCTGCCCGTGTCCATCGTGCAGGCGGTGGCGCGTACGCAGGCGGCCGCGCTGCTCGACGATGCGTCCGCGTCACCGGTCCATGCGCAGGATGCTTACGTTCGGCGCAGGCATCCCCGTTCGGTGATGGGCGTGCCGTTGATGCGTCATGCGGCGCTCGTCGGCGTGCTGTACGTGGAAAACAACCTGGCGGCGCGGATGTTTGCCGCGCCGCAGGCCGCCCTGGTGGCGGTGATCGCGTCGCAGGCCGCGTTCGCGCTCGAGAATGCGCGACGCTACGAGGCGCTGCTCGAGCAGAACCGTCAGCGCGCCGAGACCGAGGCGCAGTTGCGTGCCGCGCTTGCCGACCTCGAACGCGCCAGCCGCCTGACGACGATGGGCCATCTCGTTGCGTCCGTCGTGCATGAAGTGGGGCAGCCGATTGCCGCCGTCGATACATCGGCGAGCGCCGCGTTGCGCTGGCTGAACCGCGAGCCGCCGGAGCTCGGCGAAGCGCGCGAGATGCTCGTGCACATCAACCGCGGCGCGGCGCGCGCGAAGCACATCATCCAGTCGCTGCGCGCAAGGTCGTGCAAGGCCACACCGCCGTTCTCGACCGTCGATCTCGCGGAGGCCGTCCGTGACGCGGCGACGCTCGTCGTGCGGCAACTCGAGGCGCTCGGCGTCGTGCTGGAGCAGCGCGGCGAGCGCCGCCCCGTCTACGTGTTCGGTGACCGTATCCAGCTCCAGCAGGTGGTAATCAACCTGCTCGCGAACGGTGCCGAATCGATGGCAGAGCGGAGGGGCGCACGTCGCCTCTCGCTCGCTTGCGAAGCGGTTGGCGTTGACAGCGTGCGCGTGACCGTGGAGGATGCCGGCGGCGGGATCGCGCCGGACATTGCGGGCCGGCTGTTCGAGCCGCTCCTGACGACCAAGGAGAACGGGATGGGCATGGGTCTCGCCGTTTCGCATTCGATTGTCGATGCGCACGGCGGGACGCTGACGCTGTCGCCCCGCGAGGGCACCGGCACGCGCGCGACCGTCACGCTGCCGCGCGCCGCTCCATGACCGTGCCGCCGGTCGCGACGCGGCCATCCCTGCACATCCACCAGCGAATATATCAATGCCCGAAACCAGAATGCCCAGCGCTGCGCTTTCATCCGCGGATCGAAACGGTCGAGTCGTCTACGTCGTCGACGACGATGAGTTCGTGCGCGCCGCATTGATCAGCCTGCTGCGATCGATCGACCTGGACGTTTGCGCCTTTGCGTCGACCGAGGAGTTTCTCGCGGCGGAGCGGGGCACGGGACCGTCGTGCCTCGTGCTCGATGTGCGGTTGCGCGGGCAAAGCGGGATTGCGTTCCAGAAATCGCTGGCCGAGAACGGCGGTCCGCAGATGCCGATCATCTTCATCACGGCGCACGGCGATATCGCGATGACGGTGAAAGCCATGAAGGCCGGCGCGGTGGATTTCCTGACGAAGCCGTTCCATGACCAGGAGATGATCGATGCGGTGGTGGCGGCGCTCGACAGCGACGCGAAGCGACTGGAGGCCAGCCAGGCGCTGCACGATCTGCGCGCGTGCTGGGAATCGCTGACGCCGCGCGAACGCGAGGTGCTGCAACACGTCGCGACGGGCCTGATGAACAAGCAGGTGGCGGGCAACATGGGGATCGCGGAAATCACGGCCAAGATCCACCGCGGCCAGGCGATGCGCAAGATGAAGTGTCGCTCGGTCGCCGAACTCGTGCGCAAGATGAGTGCACTCGGCGTCGAACTGCCCGCGCACTAGCGGCGCCGCCATCGGGGGAACGCTCACCCATACGTAGGTATGGTGGCGGGACGGCGGCGTGGCGGTATGCTGGCAACTTGGGGAGCCGTATCCGCACGGGCCTGTCCGTTCACCTAGCCTTAAGCAGGGATGCCTTTTTCACTCTCAGCCACCGATCTCGTATCGATTGTCGACGACGATCCCTTCGTGCGCGCCGCCGTGAGGAGCTTCGTGCGTTCGCTGGGCGGGGAGGCGCGCGAGTTTGCGTCGGGGCCGGCATTCCTGGCGTCGGACGCCGTGTCACGAACCGGCTGCCTGATCTGCGACATCCAGATGCCGGGGATGGACGGCATCGACGTGCTGTCGCGGATCGAGGCCGACGGCCTGCACATTCCGACGCTGTTCGTCACGGCGTTTGCCACGGCCCGCGAGCGCGAGCGCGTGACGGCGAGCACCGCGCTGTGCCTCCTCGAGAAGCCGATCGACGCGCAGGAATTCGAAGCGTGGCTCGCCCGCGCGCTCGGACGCGGATGACCATCCGCCGCTTGCCGTTTGCCGTCACGGCAACCTAAACCTTCGTAGGGGGTGAATGGCCGCTCGTTTGATGGTGCGCGCCCCGATGCCGTGTTTTCATCTCTCCGGTACCGTCCGCCGCGACGGCGACAGGAGAACGAAGATGGCGAACATTCCTACCTTATCGTCCGGGGCCTTGTTTGAGTCACGCATTACGCGCGGCCTGCGCAACGTCGCGCGCGTCGCGTTCCCGCATGTGCGGGAGCGCGTCGTGTGGCCCGTCAGCCTGGCCCTCGCGATGGGCGTGATGCTGGTCGCGGGGGGCATGGTCGACGGGCGCGCGATGCTGGCGGGCGGATCGCTCCGCGTGCCCCGCCATGATCTGCTGATCGCCGGTGCCGCAGCGATCGGGTTCGCGCTGGTGGCGACAGTGCTGTGGCTGTGGTTGCGGATGCTGCGGCTGGACGCGCGAATCAGGCAACTGACTACAGCGATCGAGGATCACGGGGTCGACGCACTGCCCGGCACGCTGGTCGAGCACGGTGCGCCGTCGATCGCACGGCTGGCGCGCGCGATCAACGATGCGCATCGCCAGCACGCGGACCGCATGACGGAACTGCTCCATGTGCTGGCCGCCTATGCGCACGACCTGCGCACGCCGCTGACGCGGATGATGCTGCGCAGCGGGATGCTGGAAGATGGCGCGGCGCGCGACGCGATCGAGCGCGACCTGGCCGAGATGGGGGAGCTGGTCGAAGCGAGCCTGGCCTGCGCACGGCTGCAATGCAGCGTGCCGGAACCGCCGCGCCATGTCGACGCGGACGAGTTGCTCGGCCTGCTGGTCGACAACTATCGCGACGCGGGCCTGACCGTCGACCTGGACGGACGCGTGGGCCGTCCGCTCGTGACGTTTCCGCATGCGCTGCGCCGCGTGCTCGTCAACCTGATCGACAACGCGTTGCGTTACGGCGGCGATGTCCGCCTGTGTGTCCGGGTCGATGCCCGGCGCGTGATGCTCACCGTGGTGGATTCGGGCCCGGGTATCGTGCCGGCGGAGCTCGAGGCGGTGTTCACGCCCTGGTATCGTGCGCCGCAGACATCGGCGCGCGCGCCGGGGTCGGGGCTGGGGCTCGCGATCGCGCGCCGCCTGACCCGGGCGATGCAGGGGGAGCTGCAGCTGAACAATCGCAGTACCGGGGGCCTCGAAGCGAAAGTGACCTTGCCGCTGGCCCTCGCATGACGGCATCGGGGCGTGCCGGTGCGCGAGATACATTTCGATACGCCGGCGACATATGCCGGATACATGGCCGGTATCCAATAGGACGCCCGGGCACCCCATTCCGCTGGTGGGTGGGGCCGCGTTCGAATCCTGTCCACGCCGGCGATTCTCTTGCCCGGACCATCGGGCGATGTCCCGTTCGACGGATCTCAGGGGGCCGGCTTCCTTTCGCACGCGCGCCTTCCGCCCGGGACGGGCGTGACCGTCACGGGCGACTTGCTCGCGTGCCGGTCTATGCAGGACAACGAGATGAATGGAGTCGATATGAGCGTGAAAATTCTGGCAATCAACGGCAGCAGCCGGCGTGATTCATTGAATCGGAAGCTGCTGGGGATCGCCGCGAACGGCGCAACGGCGGCCGGTGCGGCGGTCACCTTCGTCCGGCTCGCGGCGTTCGGATTGCCCATTTACGATGGCGACCTGGAGGCCGACGAGGGGATTCCCGCGGGCGTTCGCGACCTGCAGGCGCTGCTTGCCGATCATCAGGGGCTCCTGGTCGCGACGCCCGAGTACAACGGCGGCTACACCGCGCTGCTGAAGAACGCGATCGACTGGATCAGCCGGCCGCGTGCCGATGGTTCGTCGGGTGTCGCGCTGTTCGCCGGAAAGGCGGCGGCGCTGATCTCCGCATCGCCCGGCCAACTGGGCGGCCTTCGGTCCCAAACCGGCATGAGGGCCGTGCTGGACAAGCTGGGAATGATCGTCGTCCCGCAGTCCTTTTCGCTCGGCTTCGCGCACGAGGCGTTCGACGCGGACGATCAACTGAAAGACCCCCAGGCCGCGCGGCTCGCCGCCGACGTCGGCGCGGCGCTGTCCAGGACCGCTACGCGCCTGGCCTAGCCCGGTCGCCGACCTTTTCGCGCCGCGGCGCGAGTCGGCCGGAATCTCGAAACAAGGGAACGCATGATGGCCCATCCACGCACGATATCCCCGCGCGTTGCGTCGTTCGTGCTGCTCGGCGCGCTGCTGACGGCATGCGGCTACGGCGCGACGTTTCTGCTGTCGATGCATTTTCGTTCGGCAGGCGGCGGCGACGTCGATACGGGAATCGCGCTGGCCGAAGCCATGGTCGGCGCGATGATCGGTCTTCCGCTGGTCGCGTGGCTGGCGCAGTCGATCGGGACTGCGCGGACGACCGCGCTGGCCGCGCTCGTCGTCGGCGCGGGTGTCGTCGGCTTCGCGCTGATCGGGCGTACCGGCTCGATGAGTGTCGTGCCCGGATTGCTGGTCGGCGTCGGGTGGGGCGGGTTCTACCTCGCGGCGCCGATGATGCTCGCGGAACGGACGACCGATACCGAACGCGAGCGCTGGTTCCTGCGGTTCGGATCGTTTCAGATGGCGGGCGTCGGCGGCGGCCCGGCCGTCGCGGCGCTCGCGATACGCAACTGGCACTGGACGACGGGCACGGTGTTCTGCGCCGTCGGCGGGCTGTGCGCGATGGCCGCGGTGATGCTGGAATGCTTCGGCCGCCTGTCGCCGGCGTCGCTTCCCGTCGCACCGCCGGTGCGGGAGCGATGGGTCCGCGAGATCGGCGCGATTGCCCGCACGCATGCGATCTATCCGATCGCGATCATCGCGCTCGGCTCGAGCGTCTTCTCGGGGCTGATGACGTTCCAGATGTCGATGGCACCGGAAACGGGCATGAAGGCGGGGACGTTCTTCGGTCTTTATTCGGTCACGGTGGTCGTCATCCGCTGGCTGCTCAGTGCGATCGTGATCCGGATGCGTGTCGATACGACCACGCAGATTCTCCTCGGCTTCATGATACTGAGCGTCGCCGTGACGTTCGCCGTGCCGCACAACGCGCTGCTGCATTCGGCCAGCGCCGTGCTGCTCGGCACCGGATACGGGCTCATCTATCCGATCGTCCAGGCGCAGGCCGTCAACAGCACCGATGCGCGGCACCGGCGCGCGGTGCTCACCTGGTTCGTCGCATCGTATTTCGTCGGCGTGTTCGGCTTTCCGGCGCTCGGCAGCCTGGTGCTGGTCAGCATGGGCAGGACGATGCTGTTGACGCTCATCGCCGCATGCGGGCTGGCGGCGCTGCTGCTCTCCGTCGTCGAGCACCGCAAGCGGATGTCTCCGATGGCGTACTAAGGGACGGACGCGGGACCTGCAGCGTGGTGCCCGCGTACCGGCCGGTGAAGGGGGTGGCACGACCGCGACGTGCGGGACGCTCAGTTCACGGCGTCCTCGAGAATCGCGCGCACTTCGCCGAGCAGCCCCGCGATTGCACCATGGCTCGTGTGCGTGAGACGCAGGATGCCGTCGATCGTGCATACGCCGATGACCTGATCGTCGGCGAAGCCCGACGTCACGAACGGGCCCCACAGCGCATCGAGCGTCAAGCCGTCGTACGTGGCCGCAACGGGCTGGTTGCCGAGATTGGACAGCAGCACGTCGAACGCCAGCATCGTCGACAGAAATCCGGCTGCGTGCGCCACGCTCGGCCGGGTGGACATCGCGGCATCCAGCGCCTTCAGTTCCGCCGCCACGCTCTCGCGCGTTTGCGACGGCGCGAGGTCCTGCCTGATCTTGCGCGCGACCGTCCAAAGGTCCGACCCGCGCGGGTGATCGTCGATCGTGATGGTCTGGGTGATGTACACGCCGTTCGCGACACCCGCGTCGCGGGCAAGCTCGCGCACGTCGATCGGCGTGACGGTTCTCAACGCGCGCGCGGCCCACGCGCTCGACAGGCGTCGGCCCGCCTCGTGGACGGCGGCCGCGACGGCACCGTGCACGGTGGTCTGCTCGTGACGGGCGCGCGCGACGAGCCGGCGGGTGGTGTCGGCCGAAAGCGCCACGGCGTCGATCTGCGGCATGTCCGCGGTGTCCGGACGAAACGACTTGGGCGCGGGGGCGGGGGAATGGGCCGGCAAGACGGCGGCAGCGTTCAGGTCCGCCTCGAGCAGCGTCTCCAGCGATTGCACCACCGGCAGCGGCGTCGGCGACTCGCCTGACAGCATGCGCAACAGCTCGTCGATCAGATAGGCCGCGCCCATGCCGTCGAGCACGGAATGATGTGCGGCGAGAACCAGCGTCGACGCGTGTCCGCCCTGCAGCAGCGTCGCGCGCAGCAGGGGGGCCGAAGACCAGTCGAAACGCGTCGCGACCTCACGGGCCACTTCCGCCTGCCACGACGTCGCGTCCTGCTCGATCACGCGCAACGGCACCACGGCGCCGGGTACGCGATGGAAGCCCGTATTCCTTTGCGCGTCGGTGGCGATGCAGGTCGACAACAGCGGATGCCGCCGCTGGAGTGCCTGAAGCGCCGCATGCCATGCGCCCGGCTCAAAGCACCGGTCGATTTCCGCGACCATCGCGAAATGCGTCGGCCGGTTCTGGTCCAGCAGCCAGAACAGATGTTCCGTACTGCCAAGCGACCGCACGTGCGCCTGCGTCTGCGTGGTCGACGGGATGTTCTCGATTTCCTGCGGGTGGTTTTGCACTGTTTCGCTCCGGAACGGTTGTCTGCATCAACAGAACACCCGAAGGCGACGTGCTATTCCACCGCTGCCGCGCCATTGCGGGCCTTGCCGAAGGCCGAGCGACAGATTTGTTTCTCAATGTGTACGAGGCTGGAATGGATACATGGCCTTGCAATAGCCTGCCCCCGCGACACACACCAGATACGTGCGCTGGTTGTAATGCATCTCAACGACTGAACGCATTCAAGGCACCCGGGCAGACGTCAGTGGTTGATGGCGTCGCCGAGTGGCCGGACGGATCCGTGACACGTGAATTGCTCCAGGAGAACGACATGAAAGTACGAACGATCGCTTTGGCGTTGGCGGCTTGCGCCGCCGTTGCAACTGCCCCTTCCGCCTTCGCAGGCACCTCCGCCGATACGGCGGCCAATCACGACGCCTCGCAGGCGCGCCAACCGGTAGCGGCCGGCAACGTCCCGAAGGGCAAGACGCGCGCCGAAGTGCGCGAGGAACTCGTGCGGGCGCAGAAGGACGGTCAGCTCGCCGCGCTCGACAAGCTCTATCAGGGCAGCTGATTTCCGCTGCCGCCGCGATGCCGGATTCAGGCGTCGCGTTTTACTCACCCCGTTCAAAACGATACCGACCATGAGCCAGGAAACCCAAGTTCTGTACACCGGCAAGACCCACACCACCGGCGGGCGCGACGGCGCTTCGCGCAGCCCGGACGGCCGCCTCGACGTGAAGCTCTCCGGTCCCGGCTCGGCCGCGCCCGGCACGAATCCCGAGCAGTTGCTGGCCGCAGGCTGGTCGGCCTGCTTCATCGGGGCGATGGGCCTGGCCGCGCAACGGCTGAAGGTTGCGCTGCCGCGCGACACGCATGTCGATGCGGAAATCGACCTGGCCATCAACGACGGCGCGTACTTCCTGCAGGCACGACTGAACGTCAGCGTGCCGGGTGTCGACGCCGACGTCGCGCAGGCGCTGGTCGACGCAGCACACCAGACCTGCCCGTACTCGAAGGCCACGCGCGGCAACATCGACGTGATCGTCGCCATCGTCTGACGCGCATCCCGCGCATCCCGCCCGCGACGCCACTGGCGTACCCGCCAGGTCCGGCGTCGCGCGCCACGATACCCGTCGCGCCATCAACGACCGCGCGACCGCTTCCGATGCGGTCTTCGTCCGTTCGCGGTCAGGCCAGGAACCCTCATGCATCCCTCCACCGATACCAGAAAGGCGGTTGCGGCCGTCGCGCTGTTGATACTCTCGATTGCATTGCGCCCGCCGATCGTGTCGATCGGGCCGGTACTCGAATCGATCCGGCAGAGCTTCGGCCTGAGCTACACGCAAGTGTCGCTGCTGACCGCGATCCCGGACGTCTGCATGGGCGTTTTCGCACTCGCCGCGCCGGGTGTCGCGCGCAGGCTGGGGACGGACAACGCGGTCGTGGCCGCGCTGGCGCTGCTGGGCATCGCGATGATCGCCCGCGCGCTGGCCGGCTCCGCAGGCGTGCTGCTGTTGTGTACCGTCCTGACCGGCATCGGCATCGCGATTTCCGGTTCGTTGATCGGCGGCTGGGTGAAGCAGCACTTCGCACGCGATGCGACGTTCTTCATGGGCATCTACAGCGCGGGGCTCAGCGTCGGTGCGACCGTCGCGGCGAGCGCGTCGGGTTATGTCGCGCAGCATGCCGGCGGCTGGCGCGTGGCCGTTGCATCGTGGAGCGTGCTGTGCGTCACGGCGATCGTGAGCTGGCGCGGACTGGCCCGGCGCTTCCATGACACGACGACCGCGAAAGCGCCACCGCCGCAGGTCGCGCCCGCGCCGCGCGCGGTCGGTCTGCCGTGGGGCAACCTCCACGCGTGGCGGGTCGCGGCGTACTTCGGCGCCAGTCAGTTCATCGTGTATGCGTGCTTTGCGTGGCTGGCCCCGTCGAGTGCCGAACTGCGGGTCGACACGCTCTCGCCCGGCCTCGTATTGGGCCTGTTCACGTGCGTGTTCGCGCTCAGCAGCTTCGGAATGGGGATGAAGGCCGGCCGCGGCACCGATCGGCGCGGCTGGCTCGGCCTCGCGTCGGCCATCACGGCGGCGGGGCTCGGCGGGCTGGCGTTTGCGCCGACGGCCGGGCCGGTGTCGTGCATCGTCCTGATCGCGATCGGCCAGGGCATGTGCTTCACGCTCGCGATGACCTTGCCGCTCGACAACACGCCCACGCCCGCCGCGGCCAACGCGTGGAGCGTATTCATGCTCTTCGTCGGCTATCTGATCGCCGCGCTGGGGCCACTGGCTTTCGGATTCCTGCGCGACCGGACGGGCGGCTATTTCGCGTCGTATTTCATGCTGTTCGTGGTGGCCGTCGGCATCACGCTGCTGGTGCCGTTGCTGCGGCCCGCGTCGGTGGCGGAACACGCGCGTATTCCGGCGACGTCCGAGTCGCCGTGACGCCTCGACGTGGCGAGCCGGCCAGACACGCGGCTCGCGCCCGACGTCATCGACCGACCCGTCCATTCATCGCGCCGGCCCGGCCGTGAGGGCCGGCGACCGGGCGGTTCGGGCAATACGCGACGGCCGATGGAATATCCGCGCCGCCCAGCTGTTTACGTGGGCTGGAGCGGTGTTGTCCGCTTAATTTTGCGTAAACCCATGGATACACGTCAGATACTGCAGCTCGTCAACGTCGGCCCGGCCGCGCCAAGGGAGGACCGACGTCGATGACCGCAGCCGAACTGTCCGCCATGCTCCCTGCGATGCTCCCGCGTCTGTGGGCATTCGCGCTGCGTATCGCCGGTGATCGGCACGACGCCGAGGATCTCGTGCAGTGCGCGTGCGTTCGTGCGATCGAACGCGCGCACCAATTGCGACCGGGAACCGCGCCGCTCAGCTGGATGTTTTCGATCGTGCAGTCCACGTGGCTCAACGAGCTTCGCGCACGCAGCGTGCGCCGGCGCTCGGGCATGGACTGGGATGACGACCTTCTCGAAACCGTCTCCGATCCTGCCGCGCCGACGCTGGAGCAGCAGGCGCTGGATGCGCAGATCGTCAGGGCCGTGCAGCAATTGCCGGAAGCGCAGCGCGTGGTCATGCTGCTGGTCGGCGTGGAGGGGCTCAGCTACAGCGAGGCGGCCGAAGCGCTCGACGTACCCATCGGTACGATCATGAGCCGGCTGTCGCGCGCTCGCCAGACGATCGGCGCCCTGTTCAGCGATCGAAAGGAGCGACCTGTGAAAAGCACGGCGAACAGTGAAGATCAGGGGGCATGAAAATGGACGACATCCTGCTGATGGCATACGTGGATGGCGAACTCCCGTCGCACCAGCGCGACGCGGTCGACAGGGCGATTGCCGCGTCGGCCGATATCGCCAGTCGGGTTGCGTTGTTCGAAGCATCGGTGTTGCCCTATCAGCGCGCGTTCCGCCATCAGGCGTGGCCGCCGGTGCCGCCGAGCCTGATACGCACGGTCGCCGAGATCGCGCACGTGCATGCCGCGCCTTCGGATCGCGCCGCACCGGTGCGCTCGCGCGCCCGCGCGATGGCGCCGTGGCTCGCCGTGGCCTTCGTCGCGGGGGCGTTCTGTTGCGGCGCCATCCTGCACTTCGCGCCGGGTGCGGTTCGAGGCGGCTTCCCGCCGCAGGGCGTGCCGGCGACTGCGCAGGCGACGTCCCCGTGGATCATGGCGGCCGTGAATTATCAGCGGCTCTATACACGCGACACGGTGGCGCTCGATGCGTCGAATCCTGCCGTCGCCGCGCATACGGTGGAGAACATTCGCCGGGACGACGGGCTGCGGATACGGATTCCGGACCTGCGCGCGGCCGGGCTGGCATTCAAGCGCATCCAGCGACTGAATTTCAACCGCAAGCCGCTGGTGCAGATCGTCTATCTGCCCGAAAAAGGCCAGCCCGTGGCGTTGTGCGCGATGAAGGACGACCGGCCCGACACCGTGCTCTCGCGGCAGCAGGTCGGCAGCATGGACGTCGTGACCTGGCGCCGCGGCCGGATCACCTATGCGCTGATCGGCACGCCCGGCGATGCGGACCTCGGCGCGATCGGCAAGCGGATCGCCGACAACGGGATGGACGCAGTGCTCGGCCAACTGCAGCATGCCGGCCTCGCGATCGCGAGCTGACGGCCGGCTCGCGCATGTCGGTTGCAACGGATGCCGTCGACCGTCTGCGGCAAGGAAACCGCGTCGGCCAATCGGTACGCAATGGAATGGGACGACCCGTTCAGGTGTTGTCTGCGAGTAGCACGTCATCGGGTTGACGTGCCGTCCCTGACTCCAGACCTCTTCCAGATGAATTCTTCCGATTCGCTTCAGATTCCGGTTGTGTCGCACCGTCCGCTGACAGGCGGCGATCACCGCACGCTGGTGCTCGCCGCGCTGGGTGGCGCGCTCGAGTTCTACGATTTCGTGATCTACGTGTTTTTTGCGGCTGTCATCGGTCAGCTGTTCTTTCCGCCATCGATCCCCGACTGGCTGCGCCAGTTGCAGACGTTCGGCATTTTCGCGGCCGGCTATCTCGCGCGGCCGCTCGGCGGCGTGGTGATGGCGCATTTCGGCGATCTCGTCGGCCGCAAGCGCATGTTCACGATGAGCGTGATGCTGATGGCGTTGCCCACGTTGATGATGGGGCTGCTGCCGACCTATGAGTCGATCGGCATTGCCGCGCCCGTGCTGCTGTTGCTGTGCCGCCTGCTGCAGGGGGCGGCGGTGGGCGGCGAGGTGCCGGGCGCGTGGGTGTTCGTGGCCGAACACGTGCCGCCGCGCCATGTCGGCTATGCGTGCGGTCTGCTGACCGGCGGCCTGACGCTGGGCATCCTGCTCGGCTCGCTGATCGCGTCGGCGATCAACCACCACTATCCGCCGGACGCAATCGGTGCCTATGCGTGGCGGATGCCGTTCGTCGTCGGCGGCCTGTTCGGGCTCCTGTCCGCGTTTCTGCGCCGCTGGCTCCATGAAACGCCCGTGTTCGCCGAAATGAAGCGGAGCCGGTCGCTGACGCGCGACGTGCCGTTGAAAGCGGTGCTGCGCGATCACGGCCGCGCCGTGCTGGTGTCGATGCTGCTGACGTGGACGCTGACCGCGGCAATCGTCGTCGTGATCCTGATGACGCCGACGCTCGTGGCGAAGCGCTTTCATGTCGCGCCTGCGCTGGCGCTCCAGGCGAATTCGGCCGCCACGTTCTGCCTGACGATCGGGTGCGTCGTCGCGGGTTCGATAGCGGGGCGGATCGGCACCGGTCGCACGATCTTCGTCGGCTGCCTGCTGCTCGGCGCATCGTATTGGCTGATGGGCGAACAGCTCGCCGTCGATGCGTCGCGGCTGCTGCCGCTCTATGCGGTGTGCGGCTTCTTCGTCGGCGCGGTTGCGGCGATCCCGGTTGCGATGGTCCGCGCGTTTCCGCCGGCCGTGCGCTTTTCGGGCATCTCGCTCTCGTACAACGTCGCGTATGCGGTGTTCGGCGGCCTCACGCCGGTGCTCGTCGCGTGGATGCTGAAATCGAACGCGCACGCGCCGGAGCTGTACGTGGGCGTGCTGTGCGTCGCGGGTGCGCTGGCCGGTTTCGCGCTGCGCCCCGCGCGCGCTACACGTTGACGACGCCGCGCCCGAGTTCGACCACGCGACCGCCGACGCTGATCTTGCCGTCCGCACCGACCGACAAGCGCAGCAGGCAAGGCCGGCCGACGGCTTCGCCTTGCTCGACCTGATACGCGGCAGGCAGATCGCGTCCGGCGGCAAGCAACCAGCCGCCCAGGTTCGCACAGGCCGACCCGGTGCCCGGATCTTCCGACACGCCGCCGCCCTGCTTCACGAAGAAGTAGCGGGACACCACTTGCCCCGGGCGCTCGGTGTCGAACGCGAACACGTACGCGGTCCTGCGGCCGAGACTGCTTTGCGGCCAGATGTCGAGACGGGCGCTGTCGGGCCGCGCGCGCCGCACGGTGGCCGGATCCTTGAGCGCGACCAGCAGTTGATCGGCGCCCGTGTCGACCCACATCGGCGGCGCGAGCAGATCGTCCTCGGCGAGCCCCAGCAGTGCCGCCGTCTGCGCGCCGGACAATTCGCATGGCGCCGTCTTCGGCATGCCCGCGTGCGGCGCGACGAACGTCCACACGTCGTCACGTGCATCGACGTTGACGACGCCGGCCTTGAATTCGAGCGACAGCGCGTCGCCCGTTTTCAGCAGACCGCGCACGACATGCGCGGTGCCGAGCGTCGGATGGCCCGCAAAGGCCATTTCATGGCCCGGCGTGAAGATGCGTACGCGGGCGTGCGCACGCTCCGACGGCAGCACGAAGGTCGTTTCCGACAGGTTGAACTGCACGGCCAGCGCCTGCATGGTCGCGTCGTCCATGCCGCGCGCGTCTTCGAACACGCACAGCGGGTTGCCGCCGAACGTCGATTCGGCGAAGACATTCAGCAGGCGGAAGGCATACGGCGTCATTGGAATCTCGTGTGAGGGGGGCGATTGCCCGACTTCGGCGCAGGGTTGATCGGCGTGCTTGCGCCGGCGTGATCGATGCATGGTGTTGCGATGCGGCATGCCATTGTGCCCGCAAGATGCGATGAAGGGGGCGGCATACCTGCGATCCGCTTTTCATGCATCATCAGGGTTCTCCGGTTCACCGGTTGTACGACCAGGACAACGACGCCGCGCCCGGGCAACACGTGTCGGGTTCCGTGTCGCCCGGCGCTTGCCGGTTCAGGCAGGCAGGAGGAACACATGGATTCCGACAGCAGTGTAGGAACTCACGGCGGCGGGCAAGCCGCCCTGGACGCGATCGTGCGCGGCGTGGAAGGCTTCCGGATTTCCGCCGCAACGGATTGGCCGACGGCGAAGCAATACCTCGCCGACAACGACGGCCAGTGGAAATTCTCCGCCGTGCTGGTCGCGATCGTCACGCGGCGCGAGCCGACGATCCTGCTGACCAGGCGTTCGTCGGGGCTCAGCGAATACTCGTCGCAGGTGAGCTTTCCGGGCGGGCGTCCGGCGGCGTCCGACGCCGGCATCGGCGCGACGGCGCTGCGCGAAGCGTTCGAGGAAATCGGCCTCGCGCCCGGCGCGGTTCGCGTGGTCGGGTGCCTGCCGATTCACAAAACCCGCAAGCGCCATCACGCGATCTTTCCCGTGATCGGCATCGTGCCGGAAACCGCCGCATGGGAGGCCGCGCCGGCCGAAGTCGAGGCGATCTTCGAGTTTCCGTTTTCCGCGCTGCTGAATCCGGACCTGCCGCGACAGTACAGCGACGGCGAACGCGCGGGCGGCTGGTACTGGGCGGACCAGCCGCAGGACATCTGGGGCGTGACGGCGTTCATCCTGCACTCGCTGGCCGGTCTGGCGCTCGATGCCGCGCGGTGAACGCGTGCGTCGCGGCCGGATTCTCGTAAGCGTCAATGCGACGACACGAACACCGCATCCTCGAACGCTTCCGGAATCGCGAAACTGTCGCGCATGCGCTGCGTTTCCTTCGCCGGCGTCAGGCCGAACAGGCGCTTGAATTCCCGGCTGAACTGCGACGGGCTCGCATAGCCGACCGCATAGCCGGCGGCTTCCGCCGTCAGGTCCTGGCGCACCATCAACAGCCGCGCCTGATGCAGGCGCGTCGACTTCAGGTACTGCATCGGCGACACCTGCGTGATGGCCTTGAAGTGACTGTGAAAGCTCGGCACGCTCATGCCGGCTGCGCCGGCCAGGTGCGGCACGTCGAGCGGCTGCGCGTAGTCGGCGTGGATCACGCGCAGCGACCGGCCGATCCGGCCGAACTGCCCGCGCATCGCGAGCGCGCTGCGCATCGCGCTGCCCTGCGCGCCGGTGAGCACGCGGAAATACAGCTCGCGCAACAGTGCCGGGCCGAGCACCGCGGCGTCGAGCGGACGGTGCATCGCCTCGACGAAACGCAGCACCGACGCGTGCATCGTTTCGTCCATCGGCGTCGACATCATGCTCTGCGGCGCCTGCACGGGTTCCGCGCTGCCTTCGCGGTCGATCTGCGCGGCGAGTTCGGCGGCCAGCGTGAAATCGAGGTGCAGGTACAGCGCTAGCAGCGGGCGCTCGGGCGTGGCGTCGGTCTCCATGCTGAACGGGACGGGCACGGCGACGGCCAGGTAGTGGTGTTCGTCGTACAGATAGCGCTCGCCGCCGAAGTAGCCGCGCTTGGATCCCTGGCACACGATCACGATGCCCGGGTCGTACAGCACCGGCGTGCGCGACAGCGCGCGGTTCGAGCGCAGGATGCGCACGCTCGGCAGTGCGGTCAGGTTGTAGCCCTCGTCGGGCGCCAGCGTGCGCAGCAGCGTCACCAGGCGTTTCCGGTCGCGTGGCGACAGCGATGGCGGTCGGGCGAAGGTCGGGGCGGCGCTCATAGTTTTATGCAATAAATTCAGCGGAATCGGGCTTAATCGACGTCGATCGTCAGACTAGTATGCATGCTCCAGTCGACATACGGGAGAAGCACACATGGCATCCGGCAACATCATGCTCATCACGGGCGTCAGCAGCGGCTTCGGCCGTGCGCTGGCACAGGAGGCGCTGGCGGCCGGTCACACGGTGGTCGGTACCGTGCGAAGCGCGCAGGCGGCGCGGGAATTCGAGGCGCTGTCAGCACAGGCGGCAGTCGCGCGCGTGCTCGACGTGACCGACTTCGACCGCATCGACGGCGTCGTCGCGGAGATCGAGGCGAACGTCGGGCCCGTCGGCGTGCTGGTGAACAACGCGGGCTACGGGCACGAGGGGATCATGGAGGAAGCGCCGCTCGCGGAGATGCGCCGGCAGTTCGACGTGAACGTATTCGGCGCGGTGGCGATGATGAAGGCCGTCGTGCCGTTCATGCGTGAACGCCGGCGCGGCCGCATCCTGAACATCACGTCGATGGGCGGCCATATCACGATGCCGGGCATCGCTTACTACTGCGGCAGCAAGTTCGCGCTGGAAGGCATTTCCGAATCGCTCGGCAAGGAGCTCGCGCCGTTCGGCATCGCGGTGACGGCCGTGGCGCCGGGATCGTTCCGCACCGACTGGGCCGGCCGCTCGATGGCGCGCACGCCGCGCTCGATCGCCGACTACGACGCGCTGTTCGACCCGATCCGCCACGCGCGCGAGGAAAAGAGCGGCAAGCAGCCGGGCGATCCCGCGAAGGCCGCGCGGGCGATGCTCGCCGTCGTCGCAGCCGAACACCCGCCCGCGCACTTGCTGCTCGGCAGCGATGCGCTGCGGCTGGTGCGGAACAAGCTGTCGGCGCTGGACGACGAAATCCGCGCGTGGGAGGCCGTGACGGTCTCGACGGACGGCTGACGCGCGCGGTGCGCGGCGCACCCGCGCCGTTCATTTCCTGTCGGTGGATGATCGGCGTGCGGGGCCAGCCATGGCATCGGGATTTCACAATAATGTCCGATAATGGCCCCCGGCCAGTGGGCCACGTTCATTCACCTCACAGGAGTCATCGCGATGCCATACGTCACCACGAAGGATCATGTCGAGATCTTTTACAAGGACTGGGGCCCGAAGGACGCGCAGCCCATCATGTTCCACCATGGCTGGCCGTTGTCCGGCGACGACTGGGATGCGCAGATGCTCTTCTTCGTACAGAAGGGCTATCGCGTGATCGCGCACGACCGGCGCGGCCACGGCCGCTCGGCGCAGGTCTCGGACGGCCACGACATGGATCATTACGCCGCTGACGCGTTCGCGGTCGTCGAAGCGCTCGACCTGCGCAATGCGGTGCATATCGGTCACTCGACCGGCGGTGGGGAAGTCGCGCGCTATGTCGCGAAGCACGGCGAGCCGGCCGGTCGCGTCGCGAAGGCCGTGCTGGTCAGCGCAGTGCCGCCGCTGATGCTGAAAACCGAATCGAACCCCGAAGGCCTGCCGCTCGACGTGTTCGACGGCTTCCGGAAAGCGCTCGCCGACAATCGCGCACAGTTCTTCCTGGACGTGCCGAGCGGCCCGTTCTACGGGTTCAACCGGGAAGGCGCAACCGTGCACCAGGGTGTGATCCGCAACTGGTGGCGCCAGGGCATGGAAGGCAGCGCGAAGGCGCACTACGAAGGCATCAAGGCGTTCTCGGAAACGGACCAGACCGACGACCTGAAGTCGATCTCCGTGCCGACGCTCGTGCTGCATGGCGAAGACGACCAGATCGTGCCGATCGCGGATTCCGCGCTGAAGTCGGTCAAGCTGCTGAAGAACGGCACGCTGAAGACCTACCCGGGCTATTCGCACGGGATGCTGACGGTCAATGCGGACGTGCTGAACGCCGACCTGCTGGCGTTCGTGCAGGCGTAACGAGGTCGGGCGCATGCCTGCTTCGGCGGGCTGCGCCGCGGCAGGCGATCCGGCCGCCTGCCGCGTGTTTCAGCCCATCCCGCTGAAGCGGACGCCCGGCTGCGCGAGGCGCGGCATCCGGCTGGCCAGGAACGCATGCAGCGCACGCACCTGCGCGGCCTTGCCGGAATCGTCGGGCCAGACGAGGTAATACGCGTCGCCGGTGCTGACGGCCGTCTTGAACGGCAGCACGAGCTGCTTCTCGTCGATCGCCTTCGCGCACAGCGCGAGGTCGCCGATCGAAATCCCGTGGCCGGCGATCGCCGCCGCCATCCCCTGTTCGAGCATGTCGAACACCTGCCCGCGCGTGATGTCGACGTCCAGGTCATGGCCGCTGCCGTTGAGCCAGCGGCGCCAGTCGCGCCGGTCGGGCGACGGGTGGATCAGCTCGCATGCGGCCGGGTTCGCACGCGCGAGCGTCGCGGTCGCGCGCGAACACACCGGAATCAGCCATTCGTCGAACAGCTTCACGCAGTGCGTGCTTTCGCCGAACCGGCCGGTGCCGAGCAGGATCGCGCAATCGTAGGATTCGCTGAAGAAATCGACGGTATCGACATCCATCCACACGCTCGCGATCTGCACTTCGAAGGCCGGCCGCGTGGCGCGAAAGGCGGCGAGCGCGTCGAGCAGCCAGCGCATCGTGAGCGTCGAAGGCGCCTTGAGCCGCAGCACGTCGCGCTGCGCCTGGAACAGCATGCACGCTTCCTCGACCTGCCGGAAGCCGCGCCTCAGCCCTGACGCGAAGATCTGCGCCTCCGCCGTCACGGTCATCTTCGGCCCGCGCCGGACGAACAGCTTCCGGCCGAAGTAGGCCTCGAGCGTCTTCACGTGCTTGCTGACCGCGCTCTGCGTCAGGCTCAGTTCGTCGGCGGCCAGCGTAAACGAGCCGGTGCGCGCGGCGCTTTCGAATGCGCGCAGCGCATAGACGGGCGGGAGCGGTTTGGCTTTCATGGGTTTCGAGTATGAATAAAACTCATGTAATGCGGCAGGATTTTCCGTTTTTCAGCAGTGGACCGGACGCGCAATACTTCATGAAACGGCGAAATCCGGCGCGCTGGCCCTCCATGATGCCACCGAGGCCGGCCCGCTCATCAATCGATAGAACAACTTTTTGTCATGTCGCTCCATTACCCGCTGCTGCTCGCCTATCTTGCCGCGATCGTGTTGCTCATCGCGACGCCCGGCCCGGTCGTCATGCTCGTGACCGGCACCGTTGCGCGACGCGGCTTCCGTCAGGGCATGCTGACCGCGGTGGGCGCGAATGCCGCGAGCCTCGTGATGATCGCCGGTGCGATGCTGATGGTGTTCGGCGTCGTGCTCGTCAGCGATCGCCTGCTTGACGGACTGCACGTGACCGGTTGCGTGTTCATCGCGGTGCTGGCGATCCGCACCTTGCTCGGCGAATGGCGGGCCGGCCGCAGGCGCGGCGGCGGCGACGATGCGAGCGGTGAACCGGTGCCGCAGCCGCGCGGTTTGCCGGGCGTCGTGCGCGGCTTTCTCGTCGGCATCGCGAATCCGAAGGACCTGCTGTTCTTCGTCGCGTTCTTTCCGCAGTTCGTCGCGATCACGCCGGACTCGCGCGTGAGCCTGGCGATCCTGGCCGCGCTGTGGATCGCGGTGGATTTCACGATCCTGACCGGCTACATGGCCGCGATCAACCATCCGCTGGTTCACCGGAAGCGGCGCTGGATCACCGCATCGTCGGCACTCGCGCTGCTCGTGATCGCGCTCGCGGGGCTCGCGGGCGCGGCGTAGCGCATCGGCGATCTGCGTTACGCTTCGTTTGCCCCGATTCCCTTATCGAACGCCTTTATCGAGCCCAATCATGTCCAGCACCGATCCGATTTTCTCCGAGCAGCTTTTTTCCTACGGCACGCTGCAACTCGAACAGGTGCAGCTCGCCACCTTCGGCCGCAAGCTTGACGGCCGTGAAGACGCGATGCCCGGCTACGCGATGACGATGCTGAAGATCGACGACCCGGAAGTGGTCGCGACGAGCGGCAAGACCCATCATCCGGTGGTCGCCTATACGGGCCGGTCCGGCGATCGCGTGACCGGCGCCGTGTTCGCGATCACGCGCGAGGAGTTGCAGCACGCGGACGACTACGAAGTCGACGCATATCGCCGCGATCGCGTCGTGCTGGAGTCGGGCGTTGCCGCATGGGTGTACGTGGACGCGAGTTCGCCGCGTCCAGACTGACGCCGGCACGCGGGCCGGCTCGACGTCGGCCCGTTTCCGTCCGCTAGTCGTTGCGCAGGAACACGACGTAGCCGCGGAACCACGGATTCGACGCGAGGTACGGCGGCGCGTCCCACTCGCCGCCCTGGATCACGCCGATGCGAAACGGCAGCTGCAGCCGCGCGACGCGCGGCAGGTAGTCCGCATAGTCGGGGATCGTGCGGCGCCCCTGGTAGGTCTGCACGACCACTTCGTCGACGATGCCCTTGAGCTGGTTGACCTGGTCGGGCTCGATGCGGCTGCTCCAGTCGAGCAGCCCCGTGATGCTCAGCCGGCAATCGGCGGGCAGGCTCGCGCGCAGCGTCCGCAGGAATTCGAGGTAATCCTGCAGATGGCGCGTGCGCGCATCGAAGTCGATCTGGATGCCGGTGATCGTGCGGCCCGACGCGCGCCAGCGCTCGAGCTGCGCGAGCATGATCTGCGTGACGCGCGGCGTCCAGCGCAGCGTGTGCGCCCGATAGACGAGCCACACGCGCGCGTGGGGTGCCGGCGGCAGCGCGACGCCCTGCGCGATCACGCGGACCTGCGACTCGTCGCGCGGCGCTGCCTCGATCTGCCCTTGCAGCACGTAGACGGTGCGCGCGCCGCGCACGACCGCCTGCGGCTTCACGCCCGCCCACAGCCAGAACGCGTCGTACCGGGCGGCATCGACGGTGCCGGCGAGCGCGACGCGTGCGGCCAGCAGCAGCGCGACGCACGCGATGCGCTTCATGCGGCGCTCACCAGTAGTAGCGGAGCTTCTGCGCCCACGGGCTGCCCGGATAGGCGGTCTTCAGCGTGTCGAACCAGCGCTTGCGCGTGTTCTTCGGCACCTCCTTGCCGCCGCATTCGTTGCTGCCCGACGGCGCATAGCACTTGATCGCGCGGTAGAACGCGTACGCGCGATCGTTCGGGTTCGCCTGCGCATCGGCCATCACCGTCACGTAGCTCGCCATCCGCTCGTACGGCTTGCCCGCGAACTGCGACGGCGCGTTGCCGAGGGTCGGCGGCGGCGTGCTCGCAGGCGGCGTGTAACGCACCCACGGCGCCGCATCGCCTTCGACGTTGGTCGTCGGCGGATTGAGGCGCACGAAATCGGCGAGACAGTTCAACCCTTTCGCGTCGGCGGGATTCTGCTGGAGTGTCGTCGCGATGTCGCGCGCGGACGGGCACGTATAGCCGTCGTCTTTCCGCGGGCCGGCCGCGATGAACGGCTTCAGCGGATCGGCCGGCGTGCCGGACACCAGCGCGGTGTCGGCGATGAACTCCGCGTAGTGCGAGCGCGTGAGTTCCTTGTACAGCAGCGTGTACAGCGCGGTGTCGCGCAGCGCGCCGCCGGCCGCCGGGTTTTGCGCCTGCGCGCGCAGCAGGTCCGCATTGGCCGCGCGTCGCAGCAGGACCGCGCGAATCGCGGCGTTCTGCACGAGCGAATCGTCGGCGAACGCGTCGTTGACGAGCCCGGCCTGCTCCAGGTTGATCGCGAGCGCGAGTTCCAGCGCTTCACGCTGGAAGCGGAATTTCGCGAGCGGGATCAGGTCGCGCCACAGCTGGCGTGCCTTGTCGTTCTGGCCGCTGTCCTCCAGCGCGAACGCGCGCAGCGCCTGCTGGCTCAGGCCGAAGTAGTCGAGCGGCGCGGCGGGCGTCTGCGGCAGCAAGTCGAGCGCGGCATCGGGCTTGTGCCCGATCTGCACATACCAGGTCGCGAGCAGATAATCGTAGAGCACGGGCGCGTTCGCGAAGCGCGGCTTCTGCGCCTGCAGCTCGTCGAGCGTGATCGGCTTGCTGCTGCTCGAATCGCTGCTGTCCGACACGCGCATGCGCATCAGGTCGACGGTCGCGAGGACGGTCGGCGACTGGATCTGGCGTGCGTCGAATTCCGGTCCGAACAGCAGCTTGCTGTCGAGTTCGTTCGCCAGTTGCATCAGCGGCACGTTCGACGTCGCCGGCGACCAGCGCGCGAGCGCGTGCCCGTAAAGGTCGGCTTGCTGCGCGACGTTCCCGCCGAGCCATGCGACACGCCGCAACAGCCCCGTCGCGGACACCGCATAACGCCCCTGCGGATACACCTTCAGGTAGGTACGGAATACCGTATTCGCGGCGTCGAGCGACACCTTCGTCACGCGCGCGCGCGTCGGCGTCGGGCTGTCGTGGTCGAATACGTTGGCCTGCGCGGCGTTCAGCTGCGCGCGCCCGGCCATGTAGAGCCCGGTTTCCTTCAGCCACGGGTTCGTACTGTGCGAAGCCTTCGCGAACGACTGGGTCGCGGTGAGGAAGTCGGCGCGGTAGAACGCGTTCGTGCCGTCGAGGTACGCGGCGAACTGCTGGCCGAGCGGTGACTTGACCGGCGGCTTCGTCCACGCGGCGCTTGCGCCGCCGGCGGCGCAGGTCTGCTGCGCGATGTCGGTCCGCGCGGCGCGCAGGCGCGTGGCCTCGTCGGCGGGCAGGCCGCCGGCGCCGGTCAGTGCATCGTTGAACGCATCGGCGCCCGCGTTCATGCTGCGGCAGATGCTGCCTTCGCCGTCGGCGTACCGGTTCGACGACGCATCGGCGTCCGACGTGTCGCCGGTCTTCTCGGGCGTCTTCTGGCCGATATCGATCCATCCGGAGAAATCCATCGGGAACGGCACGATGATCTGATTGATCCGGTCTTTCGCCGGGATGGTTTTCGGGTCCGGAAACACCTGCGCGACCCTGGCGCTGTCGACCATCAGCAGCATCGCGTTGACGCGCGTGTCGTTGGCGGGGCTCAGCATCGGCAGGTTCGCGCACGAATAGCCGGGTTGCCGGAGCGTGGTCGGCGCAAAGCAGCCGTCGTCGCCGCTGGCATGGGCGGCCGGAGTCCAGAGCAGGCTGGCCGCCAGCGCGGCGAACAGGTTTCGGTGCAGCAATGGGTTGCTTGGCATTTTTCTTGTGCTGGGTAGGGGCCGCGACGGCCGGGTCTCTCAGGCGGGGCGCTTCGCCCCGGCGCGTATCGTACCGCACGCGCCGGCCGGCCGGTCGCGCCGATCGGCGCCGGGCGAAATGGAAGTCCACTCAGTGTGGACGCAACGCCACCTTGAATCCGGACTGCCTGAATTAAGATGCAGCCGGCAGTGACGGACATCCGACGATAGACGACCTGTCGTCGTTCGCGCTGCCCGACGGGGGGCGGTCTGCCGAAAGCGGCGTTCGCATCGATCCGCACGACGGAATCGATCATGACGGGGGCGCGAACGGATGCCGGTTTCCATGCCTGTTCAATAGTATTGCTTATCAATTGTCCGGGCGATGCGATGCGTTGTTTCGGCGAACGGCAGACGAGTGCGCGCCGGCAAATGAAAACAAGAGGATTCCGATGAAACCCATTACATGGATGGTCATGGCAGCCGCGCTCGCGCTGACTGCATGCGGCGGCGACGACGTCTCGCCCAACGGCGGCGCGTCGCTGTCGACACCGAACAATCCCGGCTCGCCTTCCGGCTCGACCTCGCCCGGCGGCGGCGCGAGTGGTGGTTCGAGCGGCGGCCCGACGGGCGGCGGCACCACGCAGCCGCAGGCCGGCTGGTCGACGGCCGCCGCGGTCGACGGCAAGGGGCCGGAGGGCGATCCCAGCGTGACGATCGACGCGAGCGGCAACGCGCTTGCGACCTGGATGACCAATGGCCCGGCCGGCGCGAACGGCAACGAGATGTGGGGCGCGCGCTACGTCGCGGGCTCGGGCTGGGGCAGCGCGACAAGGCTCGACACGGGCGACGGTTCGCATTCGATGAACACGACGAGCTCGAGCCCGCCGCAACTGGTCGGCAACGCGAGCGGGCAGGCCGTCGCGTTCTGGACCGAATGGATGCCGGGCCCCAACACGTACGCGCTGTGGGCGCGCCCGTACAGCCCGGCCGGCGGATGGGGCGCGGCATTCGAACTGGTGCCGGACGTGACGGGTTCGACCTATTCGGCCGGGATCGACAGCCAGGGCAACGCGCTCGTCGCGTGGACGCAGTCGATCAGCCTGCTCGATACGCGGATTGCCTGGTCGCGCTACACGCAGGCCGGACAGTGGTCGCCGGCGGCGGTGATCCAGATGCCGGTGCAGAGCGGGCCGGGCGCGGTGACCGGCGACACCGACAACGTGCGGCCGATGATCTCGGTCCTGGCGTCGGGCCGTGCCGTGCTTGCGTGGCGGCAGACCAACCATACGCACTCGGCGCTGTGGACGGCCACGTACGACGCGACCAATGGCTGGACCGACGTCAATCAGGCCGTGTCGAACACGAGCCTGTTCACGACGATCATCTCGCCGGTGGCCGGCATGGACGCGAAGGGCAACATCACGCTGCTGTGGGGGGAAATCGACGTGACGGGCGGGAAGATCTATACCGCCACGATGTCGCAGCGCTATGTGTCCGGCACCGGATGGCAGCCCGCGCAGCCCGTTTCGCCGGCGATCGTCGAGCCGACGGGGTTCATCGCGACGCCGATGCTGACCGTCAACGACAACGGCGTGGCCGCCGCGATGTGGGCGGAGGGCGGCGCGGCGCTGCAGGTGAGCGTGTCCGATGCCAGCGGGAACTGGGGGCCGCTGCAACGGCTGACGGAACACCTGAACGGTGCGGCAGGCCAGTATCCGCCGCTCGTGATCGATGCGGCCGGCACCGTGACGGCCGCATGGCAGGACACCGGCTTGCCGGGTGCGTCGGCCGTCATCGCGGCCAGCTACCGGAAGGGCGCGTGGAGCGCGTCGACGGTGGCGGCTCAAAGCGCGTCGTGGCTGGCGCTGGCCGTCAACGCGACGGGGGCGATGGCGCTCGCGTGGCTGTCGTATGTCCCGAGCATCGGCAGCCAGGTGCAGGCGAGTTTCTATACGCCGGGCGCGTAACGGGTTCGGTTACCGCGGTACGGTGTTCATGATTCCGGGGCCCACGCCGATCGATCGGCCGACGTACAACAACTGGGAATGCCATCCGCAACGCGGATGGCCGCGACGACGACGGCGCCCGTCACCGGGCGCCGGTCGACCGCTTGAGTGGACGATATGCCGCGCGGGCCTTGCGCCGGCGCAATTTGGTCCGATAATCGACGAACCGATTCCTCCTTTTCCACCGGTTCGATAAAAAACTGTCATGGATCAAGCGGCATTCGTCCCTGTTTTCAAATTTCGCACGATCGACTATCCCGAGCCGGACCGGTTCCACGTCTGGGTCAAGGACATGCTGTGCGATTACCGGCTCGACGACGACGGCGGGCTTGGCCCGTTCGACGCCGAGGCGAGCGGCGCGGCACTCGGCCCGCTGATCCTGTCGGGTCGGCAATGGCGCTCGCGCGCGCCGACCTATACGGTGCGCCGGACGCCGCGTCGGATCCGGCTCGACGGGCAGGATTCGATCCGTTTCACGCTGCTCCTCGGCGGGCGGCTCGCGAGTCATACCGGTGGCCCCGAACTGGTCAAGCGCGCCGGCGACGTGTTCGTCTACGACGTCGCGCAGATCAACGACTGCCGGGTCGACGCCGGCGACGTAATCAGCCTCGTCGTGCCCCGATACCTGTTGCCGAGCCATGCAGCGCAGGCGCACGGCCAGACGCTGACGAGCGGCGTGGGCCGCCTGGTCGGCGACCAGATGCTGTCGCTGTTCCGGAACCTGCCGAACCTGCGCACGCACGAGGTGCCGAGCATCGTCCAGTCGATGCTGTTGCTGCTGGCCGCGGCCGTTGCGCCGACCGCGCAGGCGTTGAACGACGCACGCGGCCCGATCGACCACGCGCTGGTCGACCGCGTCCGGCGCTACATCGACCGGCATCTGCTGGAACCGGACCTCACGCCCGAGCGGATCTGCCGCGACATCGGCGTGTCGCGCGCGCGGCTCTACCAGCTGTTCAACGAAGAGGGCGGCGTGATGCGGCAGATCACGCGCAGGCGCCTGCGCCACGCGTACCACGTGCTCGGCGATCCGCAGCGACGGCACCAGCGCATTGCCGAGATCGCGTGGGCGCACGGGTTCTCCGACGAGAAGTATTTCCACCGGTTGTTCAAGGCGGAGTTCGGCCATACGCCGAAGGAAACGCTCGAGCATGCGGCCGCACCGGTGCTGCTGCCTTGCGACGCGGCCGACGCGCGATGGGCCGACGGCGGCCGGCTGGCGGGGTGGACGTTGCCGTTCGGCGTGCTCACCCACTGAGCGCGCGGTGGCGCTCGCCGGTCACGCGCACACGCTGCTCGCGATGTCTCCGTCATCGGCATCGCCGATCGCGGCCCGCAGGTCGTCGATCGCGACCATCAGTTCGCGCACCTGCCGCAACGACGGATACTGATGCAGCACGGCGTGCCATTGCGGCAGTGTCAGCAGCGCATGCCAGATGACGCCGAGGCCGTCCGGGGCGGCATCCGGCTGCTGCTGCGCGAGCGCGCTCGCGTATTCGAGGCTCGCCTGCGCCGACAGCAACTGCATCCGGCTTGCCGCGCCCAGCAGGCGCGGCGTCGTGTCCGCAGAAGCGTCGCAGCAATAGAGCACTTCCCGTTGCAACGCGGCGGCGTCGGTCGTCAGCGCGCGCAGCGACGCGCCCTGCACGCGCACCGTGCCCTGGTGCGTCTCGAACGCATAGACCGTGTCCGGTTCGGCCTGCGCCAGCAGGTTCAGGCCGCGCAGCAGCCGCGGCAAATCGGTCGTCGCGGCATCGGCCGACGCCTTCGCCTCGACGAGGAAGCGGACGTTCCATGCGGACGCCGCGTCGTCGCTGCGCGCGCGTTCGAGCAGGATCGCGTCCCATTCGGTCTTTGCGCGATCGTGGCGGCCGGGGATCGATGACGGCACGCGCATCGACGTGACGACCCGGTAGGTCCGCTGCCCGTCCACCGCATCGAGCCTGCCGGCCAGCGCGTCGAGCGCCTGCGCCGCCAGCGCCTCGACGGCCGCGCCGCGCTGCTGGGACGCGACGCCCTGCGCGACCGCGATCGTGCTGCCTTCGAGCGGCCCCTGGCGGACCCACAGCGCGCGGTAGCGACGGACGTCGTCGTCCGATGCCAGCACGTCGACGCGCAACATGCGTTCGAGCGCGGGGCTGTCCTTCAGCTTGACGATGTCCTGCTCGAACGCGGTATCGGTCGCCATGTCGGGCAGCGCGAGCAGGTGCTGCAGCGTCGCATGAAGATCGGCCCACGACGCGGCGGTTGCGGCCGCATGCAGTCGCGCGAGCGCGTCGCGTTGCCACGTCTGCGCGCTGCGTTCGAGTTTGGCCGGGTGCGCGATCGCATTGACGGCCGAGTACAGCGCGCGCCGGTCCTGCTCGGCGTGCGCGGACAGCGATGCATATTCGCGCACGCTCGGCGCATCGTGCCGCAGGACCGACGCCTGAAAGGACGGATCGCCGGAGCGAGGGTCCATCGCGTCGCGGATCATCTGCGCGAGTGCATCGATGAAGCGCTGCCGCAATGCCGCGCCGGGCATCTGGCCGTCCGTGCGCATCCGGCGCGCTTCCTCGATCACGATCGCCAGCGCGGTGGCCGGATTCGTGGCGTCGGTCAGCGACGACGTGCCGTCGAGCGGCGGCAGCCGGTAGCGGCGAGCGACGATGCGCAGGGTTTCGTCGAGCAGGGCGGGAAGCGGTGTCAGCGACATGGCGGGCCTGGGCGTGAAGGCGGTTCGCGTGCGTCGACGGGCAGCCCGGCGCGCGTGATGATGTGCAACGTTATCATGGCGGCGCGCAGCGGATGGATCGCGGAACTGCCGCGGCAGCGCACGATGCGACAGCACACGGCGTCAGTTGCGTCGGACGTCTTGGGTCAGTGCCTGCCTATCTGCGCGTACCGATCGGCATCGGCATGACTGGGGCTCGCGTGCGTCGTCGCCGGCGTGGCCGCGATGACGTTGCCGTCGCGCAAGCCCGGACCGCCACGCCGCGCGCGGATCACGCCGTCAACGTCACCGACAGGCTGCCGAGCGCGCCGAAGCGGACCGTCAGCGCATCGCCGAGCGGTACGTCGATCGCGCCCGCGTACGAACCGGTCGTCACGATCTGCCCGGCGCGCACCGCATCGCCGCGCGACGCGAGGAAATTGACGAGCCACACCAGCGGCTGCAGCGGATCGCCGTCCGGATGGCGGCCGTCGATCGTGCGGTTCAGCGCGCCTTCGAACGACAGCGCCAGGGTGGCGAGCGGCACGTTCAGCCCGTCGGGCACGACGGGGCCGACGCACAGTCCCTGGTTGAATTGCCCGTCGGCCAGCAGCTCGAACTTCGATGCGCGCGCCGGCTCCGCATAGCGGCAGCCGAGCACCTCGAGCACGATCCGCACTTCGCGGATCGCCGCGCGCACGTCGCTTTCCTCATAGGGCTGCGCGCGCGCGGGCAGGTCGCGATCGAGCACGAACGCGATTTCCGGTTCGATCCGCACGATCGGCCCGCCGACGACGCGGTACGGCGCATCGGCTTCGCGGATCGTCGACGCGAAGATCGGCGCGAGGATCACGCGGTCGGGCGGCGGCAGCGCGCATTTCCATCCGCCGACGGGTTCGCCGAGCAGGTCGGCCACGCGCTGCTGGATCGCGAGCGCGGTGTCGACGTCGTGAGGGCGCAGCGCATCGGGCAACAGCGGGCCGGGCGTGCCGGCATGGCGGGCGGCGACGAGATGCTGGGCGGCGCCGTCCACGCGTTCGGTAGTCGTTGTCATGTCGGTTGAGCGAGTTGAAAGTGGGGCCGGCAAAAAAGGGCCGGACGAAAGTCGCATGGTCGATGATAGCGCCTTCGGCGCGACGGCCGCTCGATCCGGGGGCGAACGGGCGGCTCGCGGCCGTCGCGGCCTCCCTCGGGATATCCCCTAGACGATCGTTTCATGCCGGCGCTTGCACGCCGGGCAGGTTGTGCGACACAATAGGGAAAGCGCTTTCCCAAATGAATCGGACGACGGGAAACGCGGGCGTCCTGCGCGACGGAGCGCGGCCGCATGCCGCGCAGCCGGACGCCGCACGCCACTGGCCGGACGCAACGATTCGACAACAACGTGGAGACAGCAGATGTTCAACAGGCTTCGAGCGGTAACTTTCGCAGTCCTTTCAGTGCTGGCGGCGCAGGTGTGCGCCGCGCCGGTCACGCTCGACGTGACGGGCTGGAAGGGCGGCGGCGCCGAGCCCGCCAACATGGCGGCGCTGATCGCAAGGTTCGAGAAGGAAAACCCCGACATCAAGGTCAAGTTCGAATACATGTCGCGCAACGACACGACGACGGTCGTGTCGTCGCGGCTGCAGGGCGGCAACGGGCCCGACGTGCTGATGGTCGACCGCGAGCTGATGCGGCAGTGGCAGGGCGCGCACCAGTTGCTGGACCTGAGCGGCGAGAAGTGGGTGCCGACGATCTGGCGCGGCGTGCGCGCCCATACGCAGATCGGCGGGAAGACCTACATGCTGCCGATGGAACTCGTCGGCATCGGCCTGTTCGCGAACCTCGACCTGTTCAAGCGCGCGGGCATCGCGACGGTGCCGACCGACATCGACCAGTTGAAGGCTGCATGCGGGAAGCTCGCGGCGGCCGGCATCACGCCGATGCTGCTGCCCGCGAAGGAAGGCTGGGCGCCCGCGGCGCTCGTGATCGCGTCCGGGCTCGCGGCCGGCGGCGGCGATGCGGATGCGCGTGCCGAGTCGTTCGTCGGTGCGGGCAGCGCGCGCTTCGCGGCCGATCCGGCGTTCAGGCAATCGATGGCCGCGCTGAAGGGGCTCGCGGACGCGAAGTGCTTCGTGCCGCGCCTGAACAATGGCGTGAGCGCGTGGAGCACGGGGCTGACCGAGTTCCAGGCCGGCCGCGTCGCGATGATGCCGCAGGGCGCGTGGAATATCGCGAAGTTCAGCGCGACGAAGGGGCTGTCGTTCCAGTTCGCGCCGCTGCCGGCGCTCGTGCCCGGCAACGGGCCCGTCGCGCTCGACATGCTCGGCACCGCGTGGGCGATCAACGCGGCGTCGCACCAGGCCGATGCGGCGAAGAAGTGGCTCGCGTTCTGGGCGCGCCCCGACAACGACCGCCAGTTCCTCGACGCGGAAGCCGGGTTCAGCCCGTTCGAGGGCGGCACCGACGCGATGCCGCCGCAGGCGCAGCCGTACGCGGCCGCGCAGAAGAACGGGCACGTCGTGCTGTATCCGAAGGGCGTGTGGACCGGCACGCTGTTCACGGCGATCTGGAATTCGATGTCCGCGTATTTCCTCGACATCGGGCAGGACCCGGCGAAGCTGCTCGCCCGCTGGGATGCGGCCGCGCGATGACCTGCCCGCCCGCTGACATTTCCCGTGCCGTGCGATCGAGCGCGGCGCGGTTCGACGAAGGAGGCGCACGATGAAGCGCAACCGGACCTTGCTGTGGTGCGCCGTGCCGGCGCTCGCGCTGTACGCGCTGCTGAGCCTGTATCCGCTGTTCAAGGCCGCGCGGATGAGCCTGACGGATTTCTCCGGCGTGGGCGACGCGCACTGGATCGGGCTCGCGAACTACGCGGCCGCGTTTCGCGATCCGGCGAGCCTGCATACGCTCGTCGTCACGTTCGCGTATGCGGCGATCGTCGTGATCGTGCAGAACGGGCTCGGGCTGCTGTTCGCGGCGCTGCTGTTCTCGCTGCCGCGGCTGCGCGGCGCGCTGCGCGTCGGGCTGCTCGTGCCGAGCATGTTCTCGGCGGTGATCGCCGGGTTCGTGTGGGAGTACCTGTACTCGCCGCTCGGCGGCGGCATCAACGAACTGCTGCATCTCGTGCATCTCGACGCGCTGCAGCAGGTGTGGCTCGGCGATCCGTCGGTCACGCTGCCGGCCGTCACGGCCGTGCACGTGTGGATGTACGTCGGCTATTCGACGGCGATCTTCCTGGCCGGCTACCTGAACATTCCGTCGGAACTGCACGACGCGGCGAAGCTCGACGGCGCGAACGCGTGGGTGCGCTTCACGCGCATCGACCTGCCGCTGCTCGCGCCGGCATTCACCGTGAACATCACGCTGAGCACGATCGGCACGCTGAAGACTTTCGAGCTGCCGCTCGTGCTGACCAACGGCGGGCCCGACGGCGCGACGACCACGCTCGGGCTGCAGATCTTCCACAGCCTGTTCAACGACTACAAGTTCGGCTTCGCGAGCGCGTTGTCGATGATCATGCTCGCGATCGTCGTGGTGGTCGCGACCACCCAGAACACGATCCTGCGCCGCCGGGAGGACAACCTGTGAACGTCATCCGTCAACGCTTTCATGCGGACCGTCCGTCCGCCGGCACGTCGGGCGGCGGGCTGCGCGCGGGCACGCTGCTGCGCCGCGTGCCGGGCTTCGCGCGGCTGGTGGCCGCGATCGCGATCGTCGCGATCGTGCTGCTGCCGACGATCTACATGGTGCTGATGTCGCTGCGCACCGGCGACGACATCATCGCGCGCCCGCTCGGGCTGCCCGACCGCGTGTTCTTCGGCAACTACGCGGCCGTGTTCACCGAGATGAACTACTGGCGCAGCGTCGCGAACACGATCGGCATCACGCTCGCGGTCACGTTCCTCGTCGCGCTGCTGTCGTCGCTCGCGGCGTATCCGCTGGCGCGCGTGAAGGGCCGGCTGTCGACCGCCGTCTACATCGTGCTGACGCTCGGCCTGACGATCCCGATGTTCGTCAGCCTGACGCCGCTGTACGTGCTGTTCCGCGACCTGCACCTGCTCAACACGTATCTCGGCGTCGTGCTCGCGTACACCGTGCAGAGCCTGCCGCTCGGCGTGTTCTTCTACACGAGCTTCCTGAAGCGCATTCCGCTCGAACTGGAAGAGGCGGCGGTGATGGACGGCTGCAGCCCGCTGCAGGTGTACTGGTACATCGTGCTGCCGCTGCTGCGGCCGATCACCGGCACGCTCGCGATGTTCGTCACGCTGTCGGTGTGGAACGACCTCGTCTATCCGCTGCTGTTCCTGACCGACTCGTCGAAGTTCACGATCACGGTCGCGGTGTTCCGCTTCATCGGCACCAACGACATCGACCCGACCAAGCTGTTCCCGGCGGCCGTGATGGGCACGCTGCCGCTGCTCGTGCTGTTCTTCATTCTCCAGCGCAGGATCGTCGCGGGCATCACGGCCGGCGCGGTCAAGGGTTGACCACCATGAATCCATTCGAATCGCTCGACGGCCGCGTGATCGTCGTGACCGGCGGCGGCGACGGCATCGGTCTCGGCATTGTCGAGGTGCTCGCGCAATGCGGCGCGCAGGTCGTCGTCGCGGAAAAGAACGCCGCGCGCGCCGATGCGGTGCGCGAACGGCTCGGCGGCCGCGACGCGCTGTTCGTCGAGACCGATGTCGCGGATCCGGCGAGCGTCGTCGCGCTGTTCGAGCGCGTCGACGCGCATCACGGCCGGCTCGACGGGCTCGTGAACAACGCGGGCATCACGCTGCACGGCCCGTTCGACGCGTTCTCGCTCGACGACTGCGACCGCCTGTACCGCACCAACCTGCGCTCGATGTTCCAGTGCGCGCAGCTCGCGGCGCCGCGCATCGCGCGGGCCGGCGGCGGTGCGATCGTCAATATCGCGTCGAACCATGCGGGCGCGAGCGTGCCGGGCTTCGAGATGTACGCGGCGACCAAGGGCGGCATCGTCGCGATGTCGCGCGCGATGGCGACGAGCCTCGCGCCGCAGCGCATCCGCGTCAACACGCTGAGCCCTGGCTTCACGCTGAACGCGCCGATCGGCGCGGCGCTCGAGCGCGATCCCGCGCTGCTCGACGCGTATCGCGCGCTGCATCCCGCGCAGCGCATCAACGAGCCGGCCGATATCGGCCGGATCGCCGCGTTCCTGCTGTCGGACGCGGCGACCGGCATCGCCGGCGCCGATCTCGTCGCCGACAACGGCATGTCGGCGCTGCTGTTCAACCGCACCCGTTCCTCCACATGAAGATCACCGAAATCGAAACATTCGCGGTCGCACCGCGCTGGCAGTTCGTGAAGGTCAGCACCGACGAAGGGCTGGCCGGCTGGGGCGAGCCGATCGTCGAAGGCCGCGCGGCGACGACCGCGGCCGCCGTGCACGAACTCGCCGACTACCTGATCGGCCGCGATCCGCGCCACATCGAAGATTTGTTCCAGGTCATGTATCGCGGCGGCTTCTATCGCGGTGGCCCGATCCTGACGAGCGCGATCTCGGGCATCGAGCAGGCGCTGTGGGACATCAAGGCGCGCGCGCTCGGCGTGCCCGTCTACGACCTGCTCGGCGGCCCCGTGCGCGACAAGGCACGCGTCTATGCGCACGTGAAGGGCGATACGCCGGAAGAGATGGCCGCGAATGCGCGGCAGCTCGTCGAGGCCGGCTATACCGCGCTGAAGATGGGTGTCGTCAACGCGACCGACTGGATCGAGTCGCCGGCGGCGATCGATCGCGCGGTCGCGCGCTTCGGCACGGTGCGCGACGCGATCGGCAAGGAAGTCGGGCTCGGCATCGACTTCCACGGCCGCGTGCGTCGCCCGGTCGCGAAGGCGCTCGCGAAAGCGCTCGCACCGTTCGACCCGATGTTCTACGAGGAACTGCTGCTGCCCGAGCACAACGACGCGCTGCGCGAAGTCGCGCGCGACTGCGCGGTGCCGCTCGCGACGGGCGAGCGCCTGTTCACGCGCTGGCAGTTCAAGGAGCTGCTGCAGGAAGGCGTCGTCGACATCGTGCAGCCCGACGTGAGCCATACGGGCGGCATCTGGGAGCTGCGCAAGATCGCGGCGATGGCCGAAGCGTACGACGTCGCGGTCGCGCCGCATTGCCCGCTCGGCCCGCTGACGCTCGCGGCGTCGCTGCAGATCGATTTCTGCACGCCGAACGCGTTCATCCAGGAGCAGTCGACCAATGTGGCCTATCACGACGACAACGCGATGTACGCCTACACGCGCGGCATCCCGTTCGCGTTCGACGCGGGCTACGTCGCGCGCCCGGATGCGCCGGGGCTCGGCGTCGAGATCGACGAGGAGAAGGTGAGGGAAGCCGCCGCGACCGGGCACCGCTGGCGCAACCCGGTGTGGCGCCGCGAGGATGGCTCGGTTGCCGAATGGTAAGCGGCACGAACGGACGAGGAGAAACGCAATCATGGCAAGTGTGTCGCTCAAGCAGATCCGCAAGCGTTACGACGACGGCGCGGAGGTGATCAAGGACGTCAGCCTCGACATCGAGGACGGCGAATTCATGGTGTTCGTGGGCCCGTCGGGCTGCGGCAAGTCGACGATGTTGCGGATGCTCGCGGGGCTCGAGGAGATCACGTCGGGCGACCTGCTGATCGACGGCCGCCGCGTCAACGACGTGCCGGCCGCGAAGCGCGGGCTCGCGATGGTGTTCCAGAACTACGCGCTGTATCCGCACATGACGGTGTTCGAGAACATGGCGTTCGGGCTGAAGCTCGCGGGTGTCGACGCGGCCGAGACGCGCACGCGCGTCGGGCAGGCGGCCGAAGCGCTGCGGCTGTCCGCGCTGCTCGACCGCAAGCCGAAGGCGCTGTCGGGCGGCCAGCGGCAGCGCGTCGCGATCGGCCGCGCGATCGTGCGCAAGCCGGGCGTGTTTCTCTTCGACGAACCGCTGTCGAATCTCGACGCGGCGCTGCGCGGCGGGATGCGGCTCGAACTCGCGCGGCTGCATCGCGAGCTCGGCAGCACGATGATCTACGTGACGCACGACCAGGTCGAGGCGATGACGCTCGGCGACCGGATCGCGGTGTTCAACGGCGGGCGCATCGAGCAGGTCGGCTCGCCGCTGTCGCTGTACGAGCAGCCGGCGAACCATTTCGTCGCGTCGTTCCTCGGCTCGCCGTCGATGAACTTCCTGCCGTGCCGCGCACAGGGCGGCGCGGACGCACCGCGCTTCGACGTGCCGGGCGGCTCGCTCGCCGCGACGCCGGACGCGTCGCGTACGTGGCCGTCCGGTTCGCTGCAGCTCGGCATTCGCCCGGAGAACCTCACGGTCGGCGCGCCCGGCACGGGGCTCGACGGCCGCGTCACGCACGCCGAGCACCTGGGCGACGCGACGATCGTCTATGTCGAGCTCGCGGGCCACGACCGGCTGCTGTCGGTGCGGCAGAACCGCGACGCGTACACGGTCGCGTCGGGGCAGCCGGTCGGCGTGCGCGTCGACATGCGGCACGCACATTTCTTCGACGACGCGGGCCGCGCGCTGTAAGGCCGGCTCCCGGCAGGTTCCGCCCGCCGCACCGGCGGGCGGCCGAACGCATGCATAAAACAGAATTTCGATGACGACAGTAAAACTGGTACAGGGCGCGAACGCGATCCTGGGTGAGGGCCCGCTCTGGTGCGAACGCTCGGCGTCGCTCTACTGGATCGACATCAAGCGCACCGCGCTCTACCGCTACACGCCCGGCCACGGGCAGACGGGCTTCTGGCTGCTGCCGGAGCTGGCCGGCTGCGTCGCGGGCGTCGACGACGGGCGGCTGCTGGTCGCGCTGAAGAGCGGCCTGCACCTGTTCGACCCCGCGCACGGCACGCTCGAACGGCTGGCCGACGCCGCGCATGCGCGGCCGTCGCTGCGCTATAACGACGGCGCGGTCGACTCACGTGGCCGCTTCTGGGTCGGCACGATGGCCGACGACGGCGACGGCCCCGGCGACCTGCATTGCTTCGAGCATGCGCGTGCGTCGCGCGTCGCGGTCGCGGGTTTCGCCTGTGCGAACGGAATGGGCTGGAGCCCGGACGGCGCGACGATGTACGTGACGGATTCCGGCCGCCGCACGATCTTCGCGTACGACTTCGACGTCGCTGCCGGGCAGTTGTCGAATGCGCGGCCGTTCGCGACGTTCGGCGACGCGCGCGGCGTGCCGGACGGGCTCGCGGTCGATGCGGAAGGCGGCGTGTGGTCGGCGATCTGGGACGGCTGGCGGCTGCATCGCTATGCGCCGGACGGCGCGCTCGACCGGGTCGTCGAGATGCCGGTGCAGCGGCCGACCAGCGTCGCGTTCGGCGGCGCCGATCGCGCGACGCTGTTCGTCACGTCGGCGTCGGTCAACGTGAGCGCGGACGGGTTGCTGCGCGGGCCGCTCGCGGGCAGCCTGTTCGAGACGCGCCCCGGTGTGGCCGGGCTCGAACAGCACTGCGTCGCGCGCGCATGGCTCGGCGAAGCGATCGCGGCCACGCCGCGTTGAACGGGTAAGCGGGCGGTCAGCGGCGCCGCGCGTCGCGCGGCCGCACCGTCGATTCGCGCACGACCAGCCGCGCATCGAGCATCGTGTGCGGATCGGGCGACTTGCCCGCGAGCGCGTCGAGCAGCGTCGTCATCGCGACTTCGCCGGCGCGTTCGGTCTCGGTGTCGATCGACGTCAGCGTGGGCGACGTGAGCTTGCCGAGTTCGAGGTTGTCGAAGCCGCACACGGCGACGTCGTGCGGGATCGAGATGCCGAGCCGTTCGGCTTCCTTGATGAAGCCGGCCGCGATCATGTCGTTGTAGCAGATCACCGCGTCGGGCGGCTCGGCCGACAGCATCACCGATGCGCACACGCGCTCGCCGTCGGCCACCGTCGCGCGCGGCACGCTGAAGGTGCGCAGCGGCAGGCCGGCACGCGCGAGCACCTGCTCGGCGCCGGCGCGGCGCTCGTCGTCGCCGCGCGCGTTCGGCAGGCTGATGTACGCGAAGCGCTGGTACTTCTCCATCAGCAGGTGCTGCCCGAGCATCTCGCCCGCGCGGATGGGATCGGAGTACAGCGTGAGCAGGCCGTCGCGCGGCGCCGAACCGACCGCGACGACCGGCTTGCCGAGGCTCGCGGTCCAGCGCAGGTCGTCGTCGGGCATGCTGGTGTTCAGGATCAGCCCGTCGACGCGCCGGCTCAGCTTCGTCAGCGCCGGCCGTTCGCCCTTGCGGTTCTCGTCGGCATCGACGATCAGGACGACGAAATCGTTGCGCTGCGCGATGCGGTTAACGCCCTTGACCATCGCGGTGAAGTACGGGTTGAGAATGTCCTGGATCACGACGCCGACCGCGCCTGTCTGGCCGGTGGCCATCGAGCGCGCGAGCGGGTTCGACTCGTAGCCGAGCTGTTCGATCGCCTCGGCGATGCGGCGCTCGACGTCGGGCGAGAAGCGCTTCGTCTTGTTGATGAACTTCGAGACGGTTCCGATGGAGACGCCGGCAGCGGCGGCGACTTCGTTGATCTTGGCCACGATGAAAGTGAGTGTCAGTGCATTTTGCCGGCGAGCATAGCATGCGCGCCGGTGGCGGCGATCGTGCGGCGGCATCGCATGCGTGCCGCGCGACCGGACTCGGTAGTATCCCTTGGAGGGCCAGAATTTTCTTGAAAAAGCGCCATCGCGCGCCGACAATGAAAACGCTTTCCCATTTCGCGAGCATAGCACGCGTGCCTTCCGTTCGAAACGCGACGGAAAACGATGCACGACAACCGCCGCGAAATTTTTTTGCTGTCGAGGGAAAGCGTTTTCCCAAATCAGACGAGACGTCAACGAAAAGCAGGAGGAGATCTTGATGCGACAGTATGGGTGGATCGCGGCGCTGGCCCTGGCGGTGCCGGCCGTGGCGCAGGCTCAATCGAGCGTGACCGTGTGGGGGCGTGTCGGCGGCGACGTGCAGTACCTGAGCGGCGTGCAGAACGGCGCGCATTCGACGGGCTCGCGCTTCTCGGAAGGCAACGACTGGGGGACGAGCATCCTCGGCATCACCGGCAAGGAGGACCTCGGCGGCGGCAACCAGGCCGTGTTCTGGCTCGAGTCGTCGATCAACGCGGCGAACGGCAACTACGGCGGCGGCGTGCTGTTCCAGCGCGGCGCGTGGATCGGGCTGAAGAACGAGCGCTACGGTTTCCTGCGGCTCGGGCAGGGCTCGTTCATCAACAGCTATATCTGGTCGTACGATCCGCTGCTCGAGGAGAACTACTCGGTCGAGTCGCTGACGTCGTACCGCAACGGCCCGAAGCTGTCGAACGGGATCCGCTACGAATCGCCGAAGTTCGGCGGCTTCTCGTTCGGGCTGCAGGCCAACCTCGGCAACAGCTCGAACGGCTGGCTGCGCGGCTCGCCGAACAACGTGAACGCGACGGGCCTGTCCGACGGCGCGACGGTCGCCTACACGCAAGGCGACTTCGAGGTGCGCGCCATCTGGAACGAGATCCGCAACCAGTACGGCCGCGAGGACAACCTGTTCACCGCGTCGCAGGAAGCGTTCATCGGCGTACGCGAGCGCTTCGGCCCCGCGCTGGTGCAGCTCGGCTATACGCGCTACAGCGCGCCCGACACGCCGGCCGGCCTGTCGCGCACCGCGAACTACTACTGGGGCGGCGTGACGTACGACGCGACGCCGTTCCTGCATCTGCAGGGCGCCGTCTATTCGATGAAGATCGATGCGGGCCAGTGGACCGCCGACCACAGCGGCGAAGGGCGCTCGACGATCCTCGGCCTCGGCACGATGTACGACCTGTCCAAGCGCACGTTCCTGTATGCGACGGCCGCGCACGTGTTCAACAGCGCAAACGCGAACCTGGGCGTGAACCCGCAATCGCCGGGGCTCGGCAACGGTAACGGCCTCGGTGCGTCGCCGATGCCGGGGCATGGACAGACGGGCATCTACGCCGGGATCGAGACGCTGTTCTGATCCGGGCCGAATCATGCAGCGAGCCGCAACCGTCAAACAGAGGAATCCTATGCAAGATGCAATGCCACGCGCCGGCGGGCAAGCGCCGTTGCCGCGCCTGATCGCGCTCGACTGGGGTACCACGTCGCTGCGCGCGTACCTGATGGCGGGCGCGCGCACCGTACTCGACGAACGCGCCGCGCCGAAGGGCGTGATGCAGATCGGCGGTGCGGGCGTGGCGATCGCCGACGCATGCGATGAGGCGTTCGAGGACGTCTGCGGCGCGTGGCTCGATGCGTGGCCGGGCCTGCCGGTCGTCGCGGCCGGCATGGTCGGCAGCGCGCAGGGCTGGCGCGAGGCGCCGTATGCGGACGTGCCGATCGATGCGGCGCGGCTCGGCGCGTCGCTGCAGCCGGTGCAGGCGCGGCGCGGCGTGACCGTGCACATCGTGCCGGGGCTGATCCAGCGCGGCGCGCTCGCCAACGTGATGCGCGGCGAGGAGACGCAGATCGTCGGTGCGCTGCAGGCGGGCGGCGCGCCGCACGATCCGGCGCCTGCCCGGTGGATCGGGTTGCCGGGCACGCATTCGAAATGGGTCGCCGTGCGCGGCTCGCGCATCGAGCGCTTTCGCACCTTCATGACCGGCGAGCTGTACGCGCTGCTGTGCGCGCACAGCCTGCTCGGCCGCACGATGCGGCCGCCGGCCGCGTTCGCGCGCGACGCATTCGAGCGCGGCGTGCGCGCCGCGCAGGCCGGCCATGCGACGGGGCTGCTCGCGACGATCTTCGGCAGCCGCGCGCGGCTGCTGGCCGGCGAGCTGGCGGCCGACGAGCAGCGCGACTACCTGTCCGGCGTGCTGATCGGGCACGAGCTCGCGGGACTCGGCGCGGAAGGTGACGGGCCGGGCGCCGACACGCGCGCAAGTGCGCCGCGCCCGATGCTGATCGGCGATGCCGCGTTGTGTGCGCGTTACGGGCATGCGGCGTCGCTGTTCGGCTGGCCGCCGGTGGACACGATCGACGGCGCGGCGGCAGCCGGTTTGTGGGTGCTGGCCGAGCGGGCAGGGTTGGTGCCCGCGGCAAGCGAGGCGGCACCGGTTCGTCTGGACGAACCGGCTGCCGGAATGGGCGGCCGGCACACGGAGCGACCAGCGGTCGACGCGGTGCCGGATCACGAATGCAATATTTCGGGAGACTGACTTTGAAACACTGGAAGATTGTCGCGGCGCCGCTGATCGGCGCGCTGGCCGCGTGCGGCGGTGGAGAATCGGCGGACGGCGTGGCGGGGCAGCAGCTTGCCGCCGCGCCCGTGGCCGGGCAGGCGGACGGCGCGACGCCCGGCACGCTGCACGTCGACTGTTCGCTCGGCGCGAATGGAACCGGATCGCCCGCGACGCTCGGCACCCCGGCGAATCCGATCCACGATCTCGCGACGCTGAACCGGATCGTGCTGACGCCCGGCACGCACGTGCGCTTCAAGCGCGGCACGACCTGCAACGGCAGCTTTACGCCCGCGCCGGGCAGTACCGGCGCGGCCGGCGCACCCATCGTCGTCGACGCGTACGGCGACCCGAAGGCCGCGCGCCCGGTCATTGCAGCCGGCTGCGCGGAGGCGACGGCCGACCCCGACCAGTCGATCACCGAGCAGCACAAGACGCCGGGCGGGTTCAGCGGCTATTACTCGCTGTGCAAGGCGGACAACCCGACCGTGAACCGCGCGGCGATCTATCTGTACAACACGCAGTACTGGGAGCTTCGTTCGCTGGAGCTGACCAACGACGCGACGACGCCGGGCGGGCGCCTCGGGCTGTACGTGCGGCTCGAGGATTACGGCACGGGCAGCCACTATTACGTCGACGACGTGTACGTGCATCACGTGCGCGGCTATCTGAAGGATGTCGCCGGCAATACGGTCGGCTCGTACAAGACGACCGGCGGGATGCTGTTCGAGGTGACGCGCGACAACGAGGTCGTCGGCACGAAGGAGAAGCCGACCAACTTCGACGACATCGCGGTCGAGAACAGCGAAATCTACAACGTCGATGCGGTTGCGCTGTCGACGCGATCCGCGTGGATGTGCCGCGTGGGCGGTGCGCCGTGCGGCGACTATCCGCCGTACAAGGGCAATCCGGCCTACCTGACGAATCCGGCCACGCAGGCATCGTCCGACTATTTCCCGATGACGCGTGTCGTACTCCGCAACAACCTGATCCACAACGTCGGCGGCGACGGCATCATCGTGCGCACGGCCACCGCGCCGAAGGTCGAGGCGAATCACCTGTACGACATCTGGATGCGTGCACCCGGCAACAGCGCCGGCGCATGGGCGATCAACACCGACGATGCGCTGTTCCAGTACAACGAAGTCAATGGCGTGCGGTTGCAGAACAACATCGAAGCCGGCGACGGGATGGCGTTCGACGCCGATCTCGGCACGCGCAACACGCGCGTGGCCGCGAACTTCAGCCACGACAACGACGGCGGGCTGATGCTGTTCTGCGGATGCGGTTCCGACGGGCTGGGGCACACGGCGCAGGAGACGGGGGCAATCGTCGAAAACAACCTGAGCCTGAACGACAAGCGACGCATCGTCTCCGCTGCGGGATCGGCCGATTCCGTCGTGCGCGACAACGTCGTGATTACGCGCACGCCGGGGCTCGTGACGCCGATCGTCGAGAACCTCAGCTACGCGAACGCGTTCCAGGTGACGGGCAACCGCTTCTACAACGCCTCGGACAGCGGCGCGATCTACCGGACGAAGAATGCGCAAGGCAGCTACGCGAACATCGTGTGGAGCGGCAACGCGTACTTCGGTTATGCGGCGGATCCCGAGTTCACCGGGCCGAACTACCGGCACGGCGCCGAGCCCGATACGGTGCTGCCGTTCGCCGGGCAGGACGTGGACGCGGTCGCCCGCGCATGGTCGCAAGCCAGCGGGTTCGACACGTACAGGTACCGCGCGCCGCACGCGCGATGACGGCATGGGCGCCGGCCTCGACGCGCGGCGCCCGCGTCGTCCGGTCGCAGGCCGGCCGCCTGCCACCTTGATCGTCGTCAACATCCGGGCCCGGCGTCGGCCGATGATGGTGACAAGGCCGCGCGCGATCAGGCGCGCGGCAGTTCACCCCAGCGAGGTTCGCATGTACGAAAAGATCATGGTGGCCGTCGACGGCAGCGCTTCGTCGAAACAGGCGCTTGCCGAGGCCGTGAAGGTGGCGCTGGCGGGCGACACGCACGTCAGCGTCGTGTATGTGGTCGACAAGTCGGTGCTGTTCACTTACGCGGGGCGTTTCGATCCGCACGCACTCGTCGAGGAAATCCGCGACGACGGGCGCAAGGTGCTGCGCGAAGCCGAACAGATCATCGCGCTGGCCGGCGCGAACGGCGAAGCCGAACTCGTCGAGACCGAGAGCATCGGCGAGGATATCGCGGAGCGCCTGCAGCGCTACGTGAAGGAGCGCGGGATCGACCTCGCGGTGGTCGGCACGCACGGGCGGCGCGGCATCCGGCGCGTGCTGCTCGGCAGCGTCGCCGAGCGCTTCGTGCGCGGCTCGAACTGCCCGGTGCTGCTGATTCGCGGCGACGACGCCGACGAGCCGGCGGCGGCTGCAGCGTAACGCGGCGGGCGCGCGATGATCCGTCGCCAGTACCGCATCGTCGTCGCGGCGATCGCCGTGTTCGTGTCGCTCGCCGGGATGATGGCCGTGGTGACGGGGCTGCTGTTCGACGAAGCGATGGCGCTGCGCGGCGGCGCGATCGCTTTGATTGTCGGCGTGGCCGGCTTCGTCGTGATGCTCAATCCCGGGCCGAAGGGCGAGGAGTAGCGCGGCGCGGCTTGAGGCCGGCATCGCCGGCCCTTGCCTTGCTTACTGGCTCGCCGTCTCCGGCGTCTTCGTGTCGTTGTCTCCGGCCGATATCGCCAGCCGCTTCAACGCCGCGGCCAGCACTGCATTGTCCGGCTGAATCTGCCGCGCCTGCGCGAACGCGTCGCGCGCTTCGTCGCGGCGGCCCAGATCCCACAGCACTTCGCCCTTGTGCGTCAGCGTGAGCGCGCGCGCTTCGCGCGTGTCTTCATCGGGCGTGCCGTTTGCCGCGTCCCGGGCAAATTCGGCCGTCGAGCGGTCGAACCACGTCAGCGCTTCCTCGTTGCGGTCGAGGCGATGCAACGCCCAGCCTTTGCTGTCGAGCGCGAATGCATCGTCCGGCGAATCGGCGAGATGCGCGTCGATCAGGTCCAGCGCGCGATCGACCTTCAGGTTCGCGTCGGCGAGATCGTAGCCGATGCCGTTCCGTTCGTCGCCGACGATCGGCTCGAGGTCGAGCGCCGCGTCGATGCGGGCCGGGTCGCGCGCGGCGATCGCCAGCGCGATCAGCTTCGCCGCGATGCGCTGGCGCAGCGCGGTGCCGAGCGCATTGCCGTTCGCGACCAGCGTACCGAAATACTGGGTGTACAGATCGGCCGCGTCGGCATCGTTCGCGCCGTTGGCGATCGCGAGGCCCGGACCCGCGCACCAGTCGGTGTCGGCGGGGGCACGCAGATAGGTTTCGTGAAGGCTCACGGAGTGCGGCTTTTGCGACTCGACGAAGTACGTGTTGCCGCGGCTATCCGTGCGGCCGCAGACGAGGTAGGTGTCCTTCACGTCGATCACATACGAATAATTGCGGATCGGCGATTTGTCGTCGGCGTCGGCCAGGCGAAACGTTTCTCCCATGTCGCCCTCGCCGGCGATCGGATTGATTACCCACTGGCTGTCCGGATGGCGTTTCGGCAAGCGGATTCGCACGGTGCGGCCGGCGGCGTCGGTCGTGCCGAAGACGACGCTGTCGGCGCGCGGCTCCTTCGGCGGCAGCCCCGCGATCACCTGTCCCGGCAGGAACAGCCGGTAGCGCGCGTTCGGCAGCGGCTGGTGCGTGACGGGGTCGCGCAGCACGAACTGGTGAACGTAAGCGCCTTTGCCGAGCAACGCCGTCGGCGCGAGGTAGGTACGTGCGTGGGCGACGGGCAGGGTAGCGCAGCTCAAGGCCGCGGCAGCGAGCGCGGCGAGAAGTCGGGATGTCATGAAATTGCAGTGCTGATCGGTAATGGTTTTATTGTGCGACGGCCGGAAATGCACTGAACAAACCGCGCAGCCGTTGATAAACGCCCGGCTGCCGTCTGCCAATCCCGATGCGGTGCATTGCATCGTCCAGTGCAATTCAATGCGGTTTCCACCCGCCGCCGCGTGCTGCATGGCGAAAACGGACGGGTGATGCGGAATGCAGTGCGCAGCATAACAGGCCGTGCCGTAAGCTCGATCCCCATTTGATCTCGCTGTTGCGCGTGGATGAACGATTCCGTGATTTGTATCAAATCGTGATATGTCGATCGGCCCGACAATGGGTTCGACCACGGTGAGCAGGACGGAGTGATCGAATTCCGATCGTCCTTTACAACCGGTATCTCACCTCCTTAAATAATCAGGGTCTGCCAAAAGACCGGAAAAACGAGATCCCCATGAGCCATTTCCTGGACAGATTGCGTTATTTCTCCACCACGAGGCCACGCTTCTCCGACGGATACGGCGCCGTCACCGACGAAGACCGCAAATGGGAAGACGGTTACCGGATGCGCTGGCAGCACGACAAGATCGTCCGCTCCACGCATGGCGTGAACTGCACGGGTTCGTGCTCGTGGAAGGTCTATGTGAAAGGCGGGATCGTCACCTGGGAAACCCAGCAGACCGACTATCCGCGCACACGTCCCGACATGCCGAACCACGAGCCGCGCGGTTGCTCGCGCGGTGCGTCCTATTCCTGGTACCTGTACAGCGCGAACCGCCTCAAGCATCCGATGGTGCGCAGCGCGCTCGTGAAGCTGTGGCGCGAACGCCGCCGCACGCTCGGCCCCGTCGAAGCATGGCGCTCGATCGTCGACGACGATGAAGCGCGCCGTGCGTACCAGAGCCGGCGCGGGCTCGGCGGCTTCGTGCGCGCGAGCTGGGACGAGGTCAACGAGATCGTCGCGGCCGCCAACGTGCACACGGTCGAGCGGCACGGGCCGGATCGCGTGGTCGGCTTCTCGCCGATTCCGGCGATGTCGATGGTGTCGTATGCGGCAGGGTCCCGCTACCTGTCGCTGATCGGCGGCGTGTGCCTGAGCTTCTACGACTGGTACTGCGACCTGCCGCCCGCGTCGCCGCAGACCTGGGGCGAGCAGACCGACGTGCCGGAATCGGCCGACTGGTACAACTCGACGTTCATCATGATGTGGGGCTCCAATGTCCCGCAGACGCGCACGCCGGACGCGCACTTCCTCGTCGAGGCGCGCTATCGCGGCACCAAGGTCGTGTCGGTGTTCCCCGATTACTCGGAAGGCGCGAAGTTCGGCGACCTGTGGCTGCACCCGAAGCAGGGCACCGACGCGGCGCTCGCGCTCGCGATGGGCCACGTGATCCTGAAGGAATTCCATGTGGCCGGCCCGGGCCTCGCCGGGCGGAGCGACTACTTCGTCGACTACTGCAAGCGCTACACCGACATGCCGTGCCTCGTGCGCCTCGTGCCGCACGGCGACGGCTACGTGCCCGAGCGCCTTGTGCGCGCGTCCGACTTCGACGATGCACTCGACGAAGCCGCGCATCCGGACTGGAAGACCGTGATGATCGACGACGCGAACGGCGAGTTCGTCGTGCCGGTCGGCTCGGTCGGGTTCCGCTGGGGCCAGCAGGACGACGCCGACAAGGGCAAGTGGAACCTGCGCGGCGAGACGTCGAAGGGTGCGGCACTGTCGCCGCGGCTGTCGTGCACGGCCGAGCACGACGACGTGGTCGACGTGCTGTTCCCGTACTTCGGCAACCAGCCGCACGCGCACTTCAACTCGACGCAGCACGCGTCCGAGCTGTCGCGCCGGATCGGCGTGCGGCGCATCGCGACGCGCAACGGCGACATGCTGGTCGCGACCGTCTACGACCTGTTCGTCGCGAACTACGGGCTCGACCAGGGCCTCGGCGGCCGCGACGTGGCCACGAGCTACGACGACGATCTGCCGTACACACCGGCATGGCAGGAAACGATCACCGGCGTGAAGCGCGCGGACGTGATCTCGGTCGCGCGGCAGTTCGCGGAGAACGCGCACAAGACACAAGGCAAGTCGATGGTGATCATCGGCGCGGGGATCAACCACTGGTTCCACATGGACATGTCGTACCGCGCGATCATGAACATGCTGATCATGTGCGGCTGCGTCGGCAAGCCGGGCGGCGGCTGGTCGCACTACGTGGGCCAGGAGAAGCTGCGGCCGCAGACGGGCTGGACGGCATTGTCGGGCGCGCTCGACTGGAGCCGCCCGCCGCGCCAGATGAATGCGACGTCGTTCTTCTACGTGCACACCGACCAGTGGCGCTACGACCCGATGGATCCGTCCACGCTGCTGTCGCCGCTCGCGGACAAGTCGAAGTTCCACGGCGCGCCGATCGACTACAACGTACGCGCGGAACGGATGGGCTGGCTGCCGTCCGCGCCGCAGCTGTCGGTGAATCCGCTGAAGGTCGGCGCGGCGCTGGCCGATCCCGCGCACGCCGGCGCCGACATCGCGCAGCAGTTGAAGGCCGGCACGCTGAAGCTGGCGAGCGAGGATCCCGACGCGCCCGGCAACTTCCCGCGCAACCTGTTCGTGTGGCGTTCGAACCTGCTCGGTTCGTCGGGCAAGGGCCATGAATATTTCCTGAAGCACCTGCTCGGCACGACCAACGGCGTGCAGGGCGAGGATCTCGGCGTGACCGGCGGCCCGCGTCCCGAGGAAGTGACGTGGCACGACGAAGCGCCGCGCGGCAAGCTCGACCTGCTCGTGACGCTCGATTTCCGGATGTCGACGACCTGCATGTACTCGGACGTCGTGCTGCCGACGGCGACGTGGTACGAGAAGGACGACATGAACACGTCCGACATGCACCCGTTCATCCATCCGCTGTCGGCGGCCGTCGATCCCGCGTGGGAATCGAAGAGCGACTGGGAGATCTTCAAGGGGATCGCGAAGCGCTTCTCCGAGCTGTGCGACGGGCATCTCGGCGTCGAGCGCGACGTCGTGCTCGCGCCGATCGCGCACGACACGCCGGGCGAGCTCGCGCAGCCGTTCGACGTGCAGGACTGGAAGCGCGGCGAATGCGAACCGGTGCCGGGCCGCACGATGCCGAACGTGACCGTCGTCGAGCGCGACTATCCGAACACCTACGCGCGCTTCACGTCGCTCGGGCCGCTGATGGACACGCTCGGCAACGGCGGCAAGGGCATCGGCTGGGACACGAAGGACGAGGTGAAGCTGCTCGGCGAACTGAACTACAAGGTCGCCGACGGCGCCGCGCAGGGGCGCCCGCGCATCGACACGGCGCTCGACGCGGCCGAGGTGATCCTCGCGCTCGCGCCCGAGACCAACGGCGAAGTGGCGGTGAAGGCGTGGCGCGCGCTGTCGGGCATCACGGGCATCGACCACACGCACCTCGCCGCCGCGCGCGCCGACGAGAAGATCCGTTTCCGAGACATCCAGGCGCAGCCGCGCAAGATCATCTCGTCGCCGACCTGGAGCGGGATCGAATCCGAGCACGTGTCGTACAACGCCGGCTACGTGAACGTGCACGAACTGGTGCCGTGGCGCACGATGACCGGCCGCCAGCAGCTCTACCAGGATCACGCATGGATGCGCGCGTTCGGCGAATCGCTGTGCGCGTACAAGCCGCCGGTCGATACGGGCAGCTATGCGCACATGCTCGGCACGCGCTCGAACGGCAACCCCGAGCGCGTGCTGAACTTCCTGACGCCGCACCAGAAGTGGGGGATCCACAGCACGTACACGGACAACCTGCTGATGCTGACGCTGTCGCGCGGCGGCCCGATCGTGTGGATGTCGGAGGACGACGCGAAGGCGATCGGCGCGGTCGATAACGACTGGATCGAGTGCTACAACTCGAACGGCGCGTTGTGCGCGCGGGCCGTCGTCAGCCAGCGGATCCCGTCCGGGATGGTGATGATGTACCACGCGCAGGAGAAGATCGTGAACACGCCGGGCTCCGAGATCACCGGCACGCGCGGCGGCATCCACAACTCGGTCACGCGCATCGCGCTGAAGCCGACCCACATGATCGGCGGCTACGCGCAGCTCGCGTACGGCTTCAACTACTACGGCACGGTGGGCTCGAATCGCGACGAGTTCCTGATCGTGCGCAGGATGAACAGGATCGACTGGCTCGACGGTGAAGAGACCGCGGTCGACACGGGAGAAACGTCATGAAGGTACGCGCACAGATCGCGATGGTGCTGAACCTCGACAAGTGCATCGGGTGCCATACCTGCTCGGTGACCTGCAAGAACGTGTGGACGAGCCGCGAAGGGATGGAATACGCGTGGTTCAACAACGTCGAGACGAAACCGGGCATCGGCTATCCGAAGGACTGGGAGAACCAGGACCGCTGGCGCGGCGGCTGGCGGCGGCGCGCGGACGGCAAGATCGAGCCGCGCCTCGGCAGCAAGTGGCGGCTGCTCGCGCAGATCTTCGCGAATCCGCACCTGCCCGAGATCGACGATTACTACGAGCCGTTCACGTTCGACTACGCGCACCTGCAGGAAGCCGGCAACACGCGCGCGATGCCGGTCGCGCGGCCGCGCTCGGTGATCAGCGGCCAGCGGCTCGAGAAGATCGAGTGGGGGCCGAACTGGGAGGAGATCCTCGGCGGCGAGTTCGAGAAGCGCGCGAAAGACTATAACTTCGAGAACGTGCAGAAGGACATCTACGGGCAGTTCGAGAACACCTTCATGATGTACCTGCCGCGCCTGTGCGAGCACTGCCTGAATCCGGCGTGCGTCGCGTCGTGCCCGTCGGGCTCGATCTACAAGCGCGAGGAAGACGGCATCGTGCTGATCGACCAGGACAAGTGCCGCGGCTGGCGCATGTGCGTGTCGGGCTGTCCGTACAAGAAGATCTACTACAACTGGCAGAGCGGCAAGGCCGAGAAGTGCATCTTCTGCTATCCGCGCATCGAGGCCGGCCAGCCGACCGTGTGCTCGGAAACCTGCGTGGGCCGCATCCGCTATCTCGGCGTGCTGCTCTACGACGCCGACCGCATCAGCGAGGCGGCCAGCGCGGAGAACGAGAAGGACCTGTACGAAGCGCAGCTGTCGCTGTTCCTCGATCCGGACGATCCGGCCGTGATCGCGCAGGCCGAGCGCGACGGCGTGCCGGCTGCGTGGATCGACGCCGCGCGACGTTCGCCGACCTACAAGATGGCGATCGACTGGAAGATCGCGTTCCCGCTGCATCCGGAGTACCGGACGCTGCCGATGGTGTGGTACGTGCCGCCGCTGTCGCCGATCAACTCGGCCGCGAACAGCGGGGCGCTCGGGATGAACGGCTACCTGCCGGACGTCGAATCGCTGCGCATCCCGCTGCGCTATCTCGCGAACCTGCTGACGGCCGGCGACGAGGCGCCCGTGAAGCTCGCGCTCGAACGGCTGCTCGCGATGCGCGCATTCATGCGTGCGCGCCACGTGGACGGCATCGATGCGCGCGGCGTGCTCGACCAGGTCGGGCTGTCGCTCGCGCAGGTCGAGGAGATGTACCGCTATCTCGCGATCGCGAACTACGAGGATCGCTTCGTGATCCCGACCACGCACCGCGAGTACGCGGAGAACGCATACGACCTGCGCGCATCGTGCGGCTTCTCGTTCGGCAACGGCTGCTCGGACGGCCGTTCCGAAGCGAGCCTGTTCAGCCCGAAGAAGGGCAACAAGACGATTCCGATCCACGAGGCTTCCCGATGACGAGCACCGCACCCGATCCAACCTATGCGGCGCTCGCGGCGCTGCTCGACTATCCCGACGACGCGCTCGTCGACGCGCTCGACTCGATCGAAGCGCACCTGCGCGACCGCGCCCGCGTGCCGAAACCGGTGCGCGCGGGCCTCGACCGGTTCTTTGCGTACGTGCGCGAGCGCGACCTGCTGACGCTGCAGGAGAACTACGTCGGGCTGTTCGACCGTGGCCGCGCGACGTCGCTGTACCTGTTCGAGCACGTGCACGGCGAATCGCGCGACCGCGGGCAGGCGATGGTCGACCTGCTGCAGATGTACGAGCGGCACGGGTTGTTCCTGAACGCGGGCGAACTGCCCGACTACCTGCCCGTGTTCCTCGAATACCTGTCGCGGCTGCCGGTGCCCGATGCACGCAAGCTGCTCGCCGAAACCGGCGAGATCCTGCGCGCGCTGGCCGGGCAGCTCGCGCAGCGCGGCAGCCACTACAGCTTCGTGGTCGGCGCGCTGCTGCCGATGGCCGGCCTCGCGCCGGCCGACGCGCCGGAAGCGGCCGCCGACGACGTGGCCGCCGAGCGGCCGAGCGCCGACGACTACCGCGCGCTCGACGCGTCGTATGCGGACGAGGCCGTGCGCTTTGTCGGCGCGGCGACGCCGGCGGAGCAGACGGTGCGGTTCCACGACAAGCGGCCGGCCCGCGGCGCGTAAGCGCGGGCCCAACTGGGGAATGACATGAACGCTTACCTGCATCAGTTCCTGTTCGGGATCTACCCGTACATCTGCCTCGCCGTGTTGCTGGTGGGCAGCCTGATCCGCTTCGACCGCGAGCAGTACACGTGGAAAAGCGATTCGTCGCAGCTGTTGCGCCACGGCATGCTGCGGCTCGGCAGCAACCTGTTCCACTGGGGCGTGCTGGTCGTCGTGCTCGGGCACTTCGGCGGCTTTCTGGCGCCGCACTGGCTCGTGTCGCCGTTCCTGTCGGCGTCCGGGCACCAGCTCGTCGCGATGGTGGCGGGCGGCGCGGCCGGCGTCGCGGCGATCGTCGGGCTCACGATCCTGATCTGGCGGCGCCTCGGCGATCCGCGCATCCGTCGCAACAGCCGCCAGTCGGACATCCTGATCGTGCTGATGCTGTGGGTGCAGCTCGCGCTCGGGCTCGGCACCGTCGTGCTGTCGACGCGCCACATGGACGGCGCGATGTTCGAACAGCTCACCGACTACGTGAAGGGCGTCGTCACGTTCCGGCCGGATATCGCGAGCCTGCTCGTCGGCGTACCGCTGACGTACCGGCTGCACATCCTGCTCGGCTTCACGATCTTCCTCGTGTCGCCGTTCACGCGGATGGTGCACATCTGGAGCGGGATCGCGTCGATCGCGTACCTGATCCGCCCGTACCAGCTCGTGCGCAAGCGCTGAGGAGGCCGCATGAACGACGTTCTCTCCGACGCACCGGTCGCGTTGCGCATCAACGGTGTCGCGATCGACGACGCCGCGATCGCGGCCGAGGCCGCGCACCACGGCGATGTGCCCGATCCGCTCGGCGCGGCACGGCGCGCGCTCGCGGTGCGTGAACTGTTGCGGCAGCGTGCGGTAGCGCTCGCGCTCCTCGACGAAGGCGCGCCGCTCGACGACGCGGCCGTCGACGCGTTGCTCGAACGCGAGCTCACGCACCTGCCCGAACCCGATCGCGCGGATTGCGAGCGCTATTACGCGCAGCACCCGGCGCGCTTTCGCCGCAACGACATCGTCTATGCGAGCCACGTGCTGTTCGCGATGACGGACCGCGTGCCGCTCGCGCCGCTGCGGCAGCGCGCGGAACAGGCGCTCGCCGAGGTCGTGGCCGCGCCCGAGACGTTCGACGCGGTTGCGCGCGCGTCGTCGAACTGCCCGTCAGCGGCAGTCGGCGGCAGCCTCGGGCAGCTGCTGCGCGGCGACACGGTGCCGGAATTCGAGGCCGCGCTGTTCGACACCGACGGCATCGGCGTGCTGCCGAAACTCGTCAACACGCGCTTCGGCTTCCACATCGTGCGCATCGAGCGCCGCGTGGAGGGCGACACGGTGCCGTTCGACGAAGCCGCCGGCCAGATCGCCGCGTACCTGTCGGAACGGGTGCGACAGCGGGCGATGCGGCAGTACGTGGCGATTCTCGCGGGCAGTGCGCGCGTCGAAGGCGTCGAATTCGACGGCGCGAACGGGCCGCTGGTCCAGTAACGGAGTCTTGCGGATGGCAACTCAACAAGGTAATGCCGGGCCGGTCGCGAACGCGACGGCCGTCCCGCTGCGCGCGTGGTCGGTGCTGGCCGCGAGCACGCTCGCGTTCATGGTGTGTTTCGTCGTGTGGATGATGTTCGGCGTGCTCGGCGTGCAGCTGCGCACCGACCTCGGGCTGAACAGCACGGAGTTCGGGCTGCTCACGTCGACGCCGGTGCTGACCGGCGCGCTGATGCGCTTGCCGCTCGGCACGTGGACCGACCGCTTCGGCGGCCGCATCGTGATGACGGTGCTGCTGATCGTGTGCGCGGTGCCCGTCTATATCGTCAGCTATGCGACGCAGCTGTGGCAGTTCCTGCTGATCGGGCTGTTCCTCGGCTGCGTCGGCGCGTCGTTCGCGGTCGGCACGCCGTATGTCGCACGCTTTTTCCCGCCGCAGCGGCGCGGGCTCGCGATGGGCGTGTTCGGCGCGGGCACGGTCGGCGCGGCCGTCAACCTGTTCGTCACGCCGCTGCTGCTCGACGCATACGGCTGGCGCGTCGTGCCGCGCATCTACGCGGTCGCGCTGCTCGTCACGGCGCTGATCTTCTGGTTCGCGTCGGCGCCCGATCCGGGCGCGGGCAAGCGCGGCGGGTCGATGCTCGACGCGTTCAAGGTGCTGCGCGACCCGCGCGTGTGGCGGCTCTGCCAGTACTACTCGATCACGTTCGGCGGCTTCACCGCGCTGTCGCTGTGGATTCCGCAGTACCTGAAGAGCGAATACGGGATGTCGCTCGTGATGGCGTCCGCGTTCGCGGCCGGCTTCTCGCTGCCGGGCTCCGTGCTGCGCGCGCTGGGCGGCGCGCTGTCCGACCGCTTCGGTGCGCACGCGGTCACGTGGTGGGGGATGTGGGTCGCGTGGATCGCGCTGTTCCTGCTGTCGTATCCGGCGACCGATTTCGTGATCCACACGATCGACGGCACCGCGACGCTGAACGTGACGATGCCGGTGGCCGGCTTCGTCGCGCTGACCTTCGTGCTCGGCGCGGTGTTCGCGCTCGGGATGGCGTCGACCTTCAAGTACGTCGCCGACGATTTCGCGGACAACATGGGCGTCGTCACGGGCATCGTCGGGCTCGCGGGCGGGCTCGGCGGCTTCCTGTTGCCGATCCTGTTCGGCGTGCTGCTCGACCTGCTGCGCGTGCGCACGACCTGCTTCATGTTCCTGTACGGAATCGTGTGGGTGTCGCTGATCCTCATCTACCTGTCGGAAGTGCGGCGCACGCCCGTCACGGGCTGACGGGGGGCGAGCGATGGCGATGCGCTCGTGCGATGCCGGCCAGGCCCGGGATCGCGCAAGCGCATCGTCTCGCTCGGGACGTTCGGGACGTTCGGGACGTCGCGCACGACGTATCCGGCCGCGCACGCTTCTGTCAAACTGGCGCCCATGAAACCGCGCCTCGCTTCACCGCCTTCCCCCGATTCCGCGCCTGCGCCAGCAGGCTTTCCCGACGCCGACGAACTGGCCGCGCTGCGCGCGTGGTATGCGGGCATGACCGTGCGCCAGGCCGTCGAGCGCTACCTGCCCGATCGCCTCGGCGAAGGGCGGTCGGCGCGCGGCGTGATCGGCGCGATTCGCCGCCGCCTCGTGCGCGTCGCGCGGCAGGCCGGCCGGCCCGATCTCGCGGAACGGCTCGGCCATCCCGACGGTGAGCGTTTGCGGGAGGCGAAAGCCGCAACCGAAGCGATCGGCCTGCTGCGTCACGCACGTGCGCCGTTCCCGCAGATCAGCGACGACGTCGGCCTGTGGCTGCCCGCCCGCGCGGTCGTCGCGCTGCGTGCGCACGGGATCGCGACGCTGGCCGACCTGACGGTGCGGATTCCGCGCCGGCGCCAGTGGTGGAGCGCGATCGCGGGCCTCGGCGTGGCCGGTGCGCGGCGCATCGAGGCCTTCTTCGCTGCGCATCCGGAGCTGACGGAGCGGGCGCGCGCGCTGATCGCCGCGACGCCGCGCGGCAGCATCGTGCCGTGGGAACAGTTGAAGCTGCCGCACGAGGTCGACGGCTCGGCCGGCACGTTCCGCGCGCCGCGTGCGACCAGCACGCTCGATGCGGACAACGACTACGCGGCCGTGCATGCATGGCTGTCGCTGCACGAATCGGCCGCGACGCGGCGCGCGTACCGGAAGGAGGCCGAGCGGCTGATCCTGTGGGCGATCGTCGAGCGCGGCCGCGCGCTGTCGTCGCTGACGACCGAGGATGCGGTCGCGTATCGCGCGTTCATCCGGCGCCCGACGCCGCACGAACGCTGGGTCGGGCCCGTGCGGCCGCGCGGCGCGCCCGACTGGCGGCCGTTCTCGGGCGCGCTGTCCGCGCGGTCGGCCGCGTACACGCTGTCGGTGCTCGGTGCGCTGTTCCGCTGGCTGATCGAACAGCGCTACCTGCTCGCGAATCCGTTCGCGGGCGTGAAGGTGCGCGACACGCGCGGCGCGAACGCACTCGACACGTCGCATGCGTTCACCGAAGGCGAGTGGCTGCTGGTCCGCACGATCGCCGACGGGCTCGAGTTCCGGAAGCGCACGGCTGACGGCGCACCGCAGACGGGCTGGACGCCGGCTGCCGCGCAACGGCTGCGCTTCATTCTCGATTTCGGCTATGCGACCGGGCTGCGCGCGAGCGAGCTGGTCGGCGCGACGCTCGGCGGCATCGAGACGGACGCGCACGGCGACGCGTGGCTGAAGGTGATCGGCAAGGGCAGCAAGGCCGCACGTGTCGCGCTGCCGCCGCTTGCACGGACGGCGCTCGATCGCTATCTGGTCGCGCGCCGGCTGCCGGTCACGCCGGTGCGCTGGCGGCCCGATACGCCGCTGATTGCGAGCCTCGCGGAAGACGAAGCGGCCGCGATCACGAGCGTGCGGCTGTGGAAGGTGATGCAGCGGTTTTTCGCGCAGGCGGCCGAGGCCGTCGAAGCCGATAACCCAGCGCTCGCGCAGAAGCTGCGACAGGCGAGCCCGCACTGGATGCGGCATACGCACGCGACGCACGCGCTTGCGCGCGGCGCGGAGCTGACGACGGTGCGCGACAACCTGCGGCATGCGTCGATCTCGACGACGTCGATCTACCTGCACGGCGACGATGTGAAGCGCGCGCGGCAGATGTCGAGTGCGTTCGCGGCCGACAAGTAAGCGGGTGGCGCCGCGGCGCTCCCACGCGTTCGCGCGAGGCGGTCAATCGCCGGCCGGGCAGTCGCGCTCCGCCGCCACGCGTGCGAGCCATTCCGCATAACTGGAGGCGACGCGCTCGCGCAGGTCGTCGTCATGCCACACGCGGATCACTTGCCCGGCCACGCCGTCTTCCGCGGGATCGAGGTCGATGCACAGATGATTGCCGCTGCCGTCGTGCGTGAACGGAATCCACTTGAGGTTGTACCAGTCGTCGCGGATGCCGGTGTCAGGCTCCGACGTCATGCCGTCGAAGTCGCCGCCGGAAACGAGTTTCTGCCAGATCGACCATTGCGCGACGATTTCCTGCGCGCCGAGCAATGCGTCGCTTTCGGTGAAGACGGCGTCCGGATCGGCTTGCCCGTCGTGCAGCCGGAGGCTGTCGATCACGTCGGCGGGCAGCGTCGAACCCAATGCAGCATGCAATTCGGCAAGCACATGATCGTCGGCCGGCCCGTTCAGGCCGCCCGGCAAGCTGGCGGGATGGGCGGCGATCGCATGTTCGATGCGCTTCCACGCTTCGCGAACATCGGGCGTCGCTGGGCTGGCGACCCGAGCGTCGGGGGAGGGGGCGGCCTGCCGCGGTTGCGCCGGGCCGTTCGCGGCTTCGTCCGGCGTCGCGCCGACGGGCGATGCGCGCGTGCCCGTGCCATCCAGCCGCAGAATCAGCACGGGTGTTCCGGCCGGCAGCACGTCGACGCCCGCCGGGATCGCGACGAGCACATCGGCTTCGGCGACACCGCGTATCGGCCCGTCCCCCTGGAACGGCAGCAGGCGGACGCGCGATTCGCCGCGTTCGGTGGCGGACAGCTCGCCCCATCGCATCCCGTTGAATTCGGCATCGGGTTCGATGTCGTGCGTGGTCAGCGCGGTTTCCCAGTCCGGCCCCGGTGCCGCGACATGCTCCAGCAGATCGAGCACGTGCGGGACGATCGTGTGCAGCAGCACGGCGACGCCGCTCGTATGTCCCGGCAGGTTGACCAGCACGGCCTGGTCGTCGCTGACGAATGCCTCGGTGCGGTAACCGAAGCCGGACGGCATCGGGGTTTTGACGGTCCACGTCGTTGGCGGCGAACGATTGTCGCTTCGTCCGATATTGAACCGCTCACCGGGTGTCTGCCTGATCCGGATCCTCTCGGAACTGTTCGGATACATCGTCTGCGCATTCAGGCCGCGAATCTCGAACGGCGCGCCCGCCGGCAATCCGGCACCGACAAGCAGGTCGTAGCGGCCGGAAAGCGCGTTCAGCTGTTGCTTGAATTCCCTTTCGTCGCGTTCCACATCGGACGACCACGGAAACGACGAGGGCAACGGAAGATATTCGACTGCCGGGACTTCGTAACCCCATTGCCGCAGCACCGCGCGAAGATACGGGCCCATCGAGTCGAATCGTTGCCACGGCTCGCGCACGCGGCCCGGCGGCGTTACATCGTAGCCGGCGATCACGACACCGACACGCGGCCGCTTCGTCACGACGACGTCGCGCACGCCTGCCGCGATCAGCATCGCCTGCCGTGCAGGCGTGAGCCGCGTTCCCTTCGCGAGCAGCACCTGGCCTTTCCGGAATTCACTGCCGACGGCGATCACGTGCTGTCCGGCCGCCAGCGGCGCATGAAACCGCAGGCGTGCGCCCGTGTTCGAGTCGATCCACCGATGCCCGGCGTTCGGCGCAACCGTGTCGGCGTGATCCGGCATCGCGACGTATGCCGGAATGCTGACCGCTTGCCGTTCGCCGAGTGCGCGGGCGGCCGGGCTGGCCGTTCGCGACGCCAGCGGGGCCAGCCCGAGTTCGCAAGCGAGCTCGACGGGTGCGCGGCGGGAGGCCGTTGCCGTATCGGCCGCACGCAGCGCGTAGCCGTCGCAGGCGGCCAGCGGAACGGACGGAACGTCGTCCGGCGCGAGGATGTCCTCCGCCGTGACGCGCAATGCCGCTTCGTCGATCGGGATCGACTCGCTCAGCATCGCGCCGGGAACGAGACGCCGGCATGGTTCATGGGCTTGCCTGAGCCATGCGGGAGAGTGGGCGGGTACGCTCATCGAGTTCCTCGTCGTGATGCTTCGGGGTACGCCATGGTGCGGCCAGGCGGCAGGCGTCTCTCTCCCGATGCGTGATCGAAGCCGAATTTTTGTGAAGCGCTATTGGACGATTCATCGCGTCGCGATGTAACTGTCAGGTGTGTCAGGAGATTGTCGGCATGCGAGGTCAGCCTGTGCTGCAATACGCTTTCCGTCGACGCACGGATGACGCGCCGCAGCGTATCTGCCGATGGAGCGGAACGGTCGGTGCACGCGACGGTCATAAATCCTTTTGCAAGGAGCAGTGAATGGCATCGAGCCAGGGCACGGTCGATTTCATCGTCGAGCAGATCGCGGCGGCCGGTGCGGTGTCGGCACGCAAGATGTTCGGAGAATACGGCATCTATTGCAACGGCAGGATGGTGGCGCTCGTCTGCGACGACCGGCTGTTCGTCAAGCCGACGCCGGAAGGGCGCGCGTATCTCGGCGCCTGCGAAGAGGCGCCGCCGTATCCGGCTGCGAAGCCGCATCTCGTCATCGCCGGCGATCGCTGGGACGACCGCGAATGGCTGTCGGCGCTGATCCGGATCACCGCTGCGCAGTTGCCGATGCCGGTGAAGCGGAGCCGATAGCGGCAGCGCGACAGGCAGGCGTATTCTGTGACACATGCGCGCGACCGTCGCGCGGCAGGGAGTACAAGAATGGAGACATCCGAGCATCTGCGCGGCACGTGGCGTGCCCGTCGCGTCGGGCACGCGTTCGTCGCGACCCTGTGTATCGGCTGGAGCGCGCTGTCGTTCGGCGCGGATGGCGCGAACGGCGCGGCCGCGCTGCTCGATCGTTACCACAGCCTCGGCGCGCAACTGAAGGACAACGCGTTCCACCGGCCGCTTTACCTCGAATCGGCGGAGGCGTCGTCGTCGCTGAAGGGCGACATCTACGCGGTGGTCGACTATCCGTTCGCGGTCGTGAACGGCCAGCTCAACGATCCCGCGCAGGGCCCCGCGAACTGGTGCGCGGTGCTGATCCTGCACCTGAACACGAAGTACTGTCATGCGTCGAGCGGCAACAACGGCCCGGTGCTCGACGTGAACCTCGGCCGCAAGATCCAGCAGAAGCTGTCGGATACCTATCGCGTGCAGTTCCGCTATCACGTGGCGGCCGCGGCGCCCGATTATTTCCAGGTCGACCTGACCGCCGACAGCGGCCCGATGGGCACGAAGGACTACCGGATCGCGCTGGAGGCCGTGCCGGTCGGCGCGTCGCGCACGTTCCTGCACCTCACGTATTCGTACGGCTTCGGCACGGTCGGCCGGATGGCGATGAAGACCTATCTCGCGACGGTCGGCAGCGACAAGGTCGGCTTCACGAACGTCGGCGCATCGGCCGCGCAGCCGCAGTACGTCGGCGGCGTGCGCGGGCTGCTGGAGCGCAACACGATGCGCTACTACCTCGCGATCGACACGTATCTCGCGACGCTCGACAAGCCGCTCGACCAGCGCCTTGCACGCTGGTTCGATGCGACCGAGCAGTATCCGCAGCAACTGCACGAAGTCGAGCGAAGCGCGTATCTGCAGATGAAAGCGCAGGAGGTGCAGCGGCAGCAGGCGGCACGCTGACGGGGCGGCTCGCCGGCGCGCTGCCCGGCATCAGTTCGACGCGCCGCCGACCGTGCGGATGCTGTGCCACTGCCCCTGTTCGACGCGGAACAGCGTGTACGGCGGCTTGATCAGGTCGCCGCGCTCGTCGAACGAGATCTTGCCGGTCACGCCGGTCACCGACACACCCGGCAGGCTCGCGACGATCTTGCCGCGATCGAGCGAATCGGCCTTGCGCACCGCCGCGATCATCGCGAGCGCCGCGTCGTAGGCAAACGGCGCATACAGCTCGACGTCCTGGTTGAAGCGCGCCTTGTAGCGCTGCGCGAATGCGATGGCCGACGGCAGCTTGTCGAGCGCGGGGCCCGGCTCCAGATCCTGCGTGCCTTCGCCCGAGGTGCCGGCGATCTTCAGGAATGCGTTGCTTTTCAATGCGCCGGCGCCGAACAGCTGCGCGCGGATGCCGAGCGAGCGCATCTGCTTGACGAGCATCGCGCCTTGCTCGTCGAGCCCGCCGAAGAACAGCAGGTCGACGTTGTTGCTCTTCATCGTCGTCAGGATGCCGCGAAAATCGACGGCCTTGTCGTTCGTGTATTCGCGGCCGACGATGCTGCCGTGCGCGTCCTTCACGCCTTTCTCGAACGCGTCGGCGAGCCCCTGGCCGAACGCGGTGCGATCGTCGATGATGCCGATCCGCTTCGCCTTCAGCTGCTCGACCGCGAAGCGGCCGGCCACCACGCCGCCGACGCCGTCGTGCCCCATCGTGCGGAACACGTTCTTGAAGCCCTGCATCGTCAGTTGCGGATTGGTCGAGCCGGGCGTGATCATCGCGACGTTCGCCTGCTTGTAGACGGCCGACGCGGGAATGCTGCAGCCCGAGTTGTAGTGGCCGATCACGCCGACCACGCCGTCGTCGACGAGTTTCGGCGCGACCTGGATCGCGATGCGCGGATCGGCCTGGTCGTCCTGCACGTCGAGCACGAAGCGCACCGGCTTGCCGCCGACGGTCGGATGCTTCGCGTTTTCCTCGTCGAGCGCGAGCTGCGCACCGTATTGCAGATCCTTGCCGACGCGCGCGACCGGCCCCGTCAGCGGGCCGGCGAAGCCGATCTTGACGGTTTCCGGGTCGGCCGCCTGCGCGGACCCCGCGACCGTGCCGATCGAACAGACGGCCAGCCATGCCAGCCAGTGACGACGATTCATGATGCCTCTCCTTGCAGGGGTGGAAGTCGTGGCGCGCGTCAGAATCGCGCGGCCCGGTACGGCGTGAGGTCCAGCGGCGGTGCGCGCTGGGCGACGAGGTCGGCGACGATCTGCCCGGTGATGCCGGCGAGCGTCACGCCGAGATGTTGATGACCGAATGCGTGGATCACACGCGCGCTGTGCCGTGCGCGGCCAATGACGGGCACGCCGTCGGGCAGCGTCGGCCGGAAGCCGAGCCAGCTGCGCGTCGGCGCGCCGAGCGACGGCACGGCTTCGCGTGCGGAACGCGCGAGCAGCGCGACGAGTGACGGGTTCATCGGCGCGTCGAAGCCGCCGAGTTCGACGGTGCCGGCCGCGCGCAGCCCTTCGTCGAGCGGCGTCATGTAGAAGCCGCGTTCGGCCCAGCCGACCGGCCGCGTGACGATCGGCTGGTGCGCGCCGAACTGCACGTGATAGCCGCGCTCGGTGTCGAGCGGCACCGCGTCGCCGCACGCGGCAGCGAAGTCGCGCGAGCGGGCGCCCGCGGCGATGACGACGTGATCGAACGCGCGCACCGTGCCGCCCGCCTGTACGTTCACGCTGTCGCCGGCGGGCGCGATCCGCTCGACGCGTGCGCGTTCAAGCGTCGCGCCGGAGGCGGCGAGTTGCGCGAACAGTTCGCCGAGAAAGCCGTGCGGATCGGAGAAGTGCCAGCTTCCGGTGAACAGCACGCCGCGCGTGAAGATCGGCGCGAGTGCCGGCTCGAGCGCGCGGATCGCGTTCGCGTCGAGCGTCTCGAACGGCACGCCGAGCCGGCGCCGCAGCGCGAGCGACGGTTGCGCGGCATCGAACGATGCCTGCCGCGCGTACAGGTACAGGCATTCGCGCGGCCGCACGAACGCCGCGAGCCGCGGCGACGCGAGCAGCGGCGCATAGCCGTCGGCGGCGCGCGACAGCAGCGCGGCCAGCGCGCTCGCGCTGCGCGCGTGGCGCGCGGGCGTCGATGCGAGCAGGAACCGCGCGAGCCACGGTGCGCCGCGCAGCAGATACGGCCAGCGGATGCGCAGCGGGCTGTCGGCGGCGAACAGGAAGTGCGGGATGTTGCGGAACACGGACGGGCCGTTCACCGGCACGCAGCCGTACGGCGCGAACGTCGCGGCATTGCCGAACGACGCGCCCTGGCCGACGCCGGCCGGATCGAACAGCGTCACGCGATGCCCGTCGCGCTGCAGCCATGCCGCCGCGCCGAGCCCGATGAAGCCTGCACCCACGATGGCGACATTCGCCATGACGCATCCCCTCCGGCACACGAGATTCACACAAAGTTGCGATCAAGAATCACACAGTAATTTTTTGTGTGCAATCAAAAAGCGATTGTGTGGCGCTAGTGTTTACCCGATTTCAACTTGCTGATTCAACAGACTTTTCCGCTGGCGTTTGACGGGGCGGGGATGTCATATACAATCGCTGGGCAAGCCGAAATGGCAGACAAACGCTTTTTGTGTGGTCACAGGCGACAAATGGCATCAGACAAACTTTCCGGCGAGCGCGACAGCGGCCTGCCGGCGCAGGCGAAGCGGCCGACTTATGTCGAGGTATCGAGCTCGATCGAGGAGGAAATCCGCAACGGCACCTATCCGCCGGGCAGCCGCCTGCCGCCGCAGCGCCAGCTCGCGACCGAGCTCGGCATCAACGTGTCGACGGTGTCGCGTGCGTACAAGGAACTGCAGCTGCGCGGCCTCGTGATCGGCAGCAAGCGCCGCGGCTCGCTCGTCACCGGCGGCGCGATGCCGAGCATCGAGCCGGCCCGCGCGTCGCTCGCGGCCGGCAACGGCGTGATCGACCTGACCGTGAACCGCCCGGCGACCGGCGAGTTTCTCGCGAGCCTCGCGCAGACGTTCGGCTCGCTGCCGAACGACCCGCGGTTCGCCGCATTGCAGGAATACCAGCCGCCGCAGGGCCCCGACTGGGCGCGCGCGGCCGGCGCGCAGTGGCTCGCCGCGCCCGGCTTCACGCCGTCGCGCGACCAGGTGGTCGTCACGAGCGGCGCGCAGCACGGGCTCTATGCGGTGCTGAACAGCCTGATCGGCACCGACGGCGTGATCGTCGCCGATCGCCTCACGTACTACGGCCTCAAGGCGCTCGCGCCGGTGTTCCAGTTCGAGATCGTCAGCGCGCCGGCCGACGACGACGGCCTGCTGCCCGACGAGATCGAGCGGATCTGCCAGCGTATGCCGGTGAAGGCGATCTTCGTCGTGCCGAACCTGCAGAACCCGACCGTGACGACGATGAGCCTCGCGCGCCGGATGGCGCTCGTCGATATCGCACGCCGCCATCACGTGACGATCATCGAGGACGACGTGTACGGGCCGCTCGTGCGCGACCGGCTGCCGGCGATCGCGGGGCTGTGTCCCGAGCTGACGTTCCATATCGGCGCGACGTCGAAGATCCTCGCGCCGGGGCTGCGCCTCGGCTACCTGAGCTGCCCGCGCGACAGCGTCGCGCTGTGCGCGGAAGCCGTGCGCACGACCGCATGGATGCCCGCGCCGACGTCGATGCTGATCGCGACGGTATGGATCGAGGACGGTACCGCCGAGCGGATCATGGCCGCGCAGCTCGCGGAGATCCGCGCACGTGTCGATCTCGCACGGGAGCTGCTGCCGGCCGGGCAGTTGAAATCCGACCCGGCGTGCATGTTCGTGTGGCTGCGGCTGCCGCCGCCGTGGCGCGCCGACGACTTCGCCGCGAATGCGAAGGCGCGCGGCGTGATCGTGATGCCGTCGTCGACGTTCGCGGTCGACCGCGCGGAAATCGAGCACGGCGTGCGCATCAACCTCGCGTGCCCGGCCACGCGCGACGAGCTCGTCAACGGGCTGCGGATCCTGTCCGGCACGCTGAAGGACCGGCCGCGCGCGCTGTTCGGTTCGATCTGACGGCGCCCGCTCAGTCGAGCAGATCCGCGACGACGTCGACGATCCGCTGCAGCAGCGCTTCGTCGTAGGGCAGCCACGGCACCGCGCGCAGCGGCGACGGCGGCGGCTCGATCGTGGCGTCGACGGGTTCGCCGTCGCGCGTCACCCGGCCGGTCGCGCAATGCACCGACCACGCGCCGACGCGTACGTGGCGTTCGTCGATCGTGATCTTCCCTTGCGCAACCGGTTCGGCGAACACGAGCGACAGCACGTGCCTGCGATGCCGCGCCATCACGCCCAGCGGCAGATCCGACAACCGGTTCAGGCGCTGCCAGCGTTCGGATTCGAGGTCGCGCAGGCGGACCGCGTCCGCTGCGAGCGAGGCCGTCGCCGCACGCGTTGCATCGTCGTCGAGCGCGAACGCGGCCACGCTGACGAGCAGGTCGACCGCGCGCGCCACTTCGGAGAACACGACCGCGTCGATTTCGCCGATCGGCAGCGGCACCCAGCGCCGGTCGTGCCGGCGTTCGAAGTGCAGCCGGCGCGACGTGCCGTGGCTTTCCGAACCGGGATAGAGCCGCGCATCGACGAGGAAGGTCGCGCGCACGTCGCCGAATTCGCGGGCGAGCCCGTCGTCGTACGCACGGATCGACCAGCCTTCGCGGCGCGCGACGCCGAGCAGCGGCCGGCTCGACAGCACATGACCTTCGAACATCGCGGAATCGCTGGCCGACATGTCACCAACGGCCGGCACGTAGTACTCGCGGAACGCCTGCCTGACCGGCTGCCGGAGCGTGCGGCCGACGATCGCGCGCTGCCACGCGAGCCGCTCGTCCGCGTCGGCCAGCAGCGGATGCCATAGCCGGATCTCGCAGTCGTCGGCGAGGTCGCACGCGTGCCCGGCCGCGTCGCGCAGCACGACCTTGCCTTTCGCGATGCCGGGGATGAACGATTGCGTCGAGCCATCGCGGCCGCGCGCCTGCCAGATCATCCGCGCGGAGAACGCGGCGCCGGCCGGCGCATCGACGAGCCGCTCGCGCCATTCTGCGTAACCGAGCGACATCGGCTGCCAGAAGCCGGCTTCCATGCACGCGGCGAGCATCGTGAGCTGCTTCTTGTCCGCTTTTGCATCGAGCGTCATGCGCAGCGCGGTGCGCGGCCGCTCGCCGAGCGCGCGTTCGGCCGGCTTCAGGTTGCGCGCGAGCTTCTTTTGCACGCCCGCATGACGCACGGCAGCCAGCGCGTCGCGCAGCGCGCGCACGCTCTCGGGTGTCGGGATCGTCTCGATCGCATGGCCGAGCGCGATCGCGAGCGATTGCGACGGCGCCGTCTTCGCGGTCGTGGGTGCGACGCATACGCCGGTCAGCAGCGGCCCGATCAGCGGGCGCAGCCACGCTTCGTCGCGATAGGCGGCGACGCGCACGGCGCGTGCGACGACCTGCGCGTCGTCGGTCGTGAACGCACGATCGGCTTCGTACGGCACGGCGCCGGCATGCAGTGCGGCGACCTGTTGCGCGGCCTCGGTCAGCGCGTCGCGCGCGAACGCGACGTATGCGGCGTCTTCCGCGAGCGTGACGGCCGGATCGCTGGCGTCGAGCCACAGCCGCTTCGGTGCGAAATAGCCGTCGTTCGTCGCGGCCAGTGCGAGCAGCGCGGCCGCTCCGAGTTCGGGCAACACGTCGAGTTCGCGCACGCGAAACGGCGAATCGGCCAGCGCCTGCGCATAGGCTTCGCGCCGCGCCGAGAAGTCGCGGCGGCCGGCGAACCAGTCGAGTGCATACGCGCCATACGCGGACGTCGCGCGCATCTCGCCGTCTTCGGGTTCTCCGGCGATGCGTGCGAGTTCCGCCTGCAGCGCAGGCGACGGCAGCGCGTCGAGGCAGGGCAGATCCTCCAGCGCGCGTTTCCACCCACCGGGCGGAATGTCGCGGAACAGGTCGAGCGCGGCATCGGCGTCGACGAGCGGCACGAGGCCGAGCGCATCGATCTGCCCGCGCAGCCAGCGCGCGAATTCGGCGCGCGGGTCGTCGTACGCGTGGTCGCGCAGCATGATCTCGCGCTCGGCACGACGCAGCGCCGGCCAGACCGCGCCGAGCGTGTGTTCATCGAGCGTCGACAGGTCGATCGGCGCGCCGGTGAAGCGTGGATGGTCGGCGCTGCCGGTCAGTCGCGCGACGAGCAGCGCGGCGAGGTTGCCGTCAGTCATGTGCGGTTTCCTTGCCGGCGGCGGACGATGCGCAGCCGGTTGCTACGTTCCGACACCATTTAATCATCTGTACTTGTCGGGCGTTTCGGATCGCGCCGCCGAGGCCGGCGGCTGGTTCGATCGTGTGCGGCATGGGTCTGACTCCGGCAATGAAAACCGAGCGGTCGCACAGTATTGCACCCCGATTGAGACAGTCGGACGAATGCCCGCGCGATGGGCGTTCCGGGCCGATCCGGCCGGGTGGCACAAGGTTGCCGGCCACCCGGCCATTTCATAAGACGTACAGTTATCCCGCCATGCGCGATTCGCGCCGAACTGTACTCTTGTTCGCGTAGCCGATGTGTGTACTCGCCGCCAACTGTTCTGCTCTTAAGATTCCATCATCAAGTGCACAGTGCCGCAGATCCAGTCGTACCGGAACCCTGTTGGCGCATCTTCAAGAGAGAGCCAGTGCGATGGAAAAGGCAAAGCCGGAGGGAAAGATCAGGAATCACGACGGCCCGGTCGGCGGGCGAAACACGTGCGTGTCGGACGCACACGGCAGGGCGGCGCGGCGGCGCATGCCGGCGGGAGACGCACGATGAAACTCTATGAAAAACTCGCGGACGATATCGAGCGCCTGATCCGCCAGGGCGTGTACCGGCACGGCGACCGGATTCCGTCGGTGCGGCAGGCGAGCCAGCAGCACCGGATCAGCATCACGACCGTGCTGCATGCGTATCTGCTGCTGGAAAGCCGCGGGCTGCTCGAAAGCCGGCCGCAGTCGGGCTATTTCGTGAA
>JAIRVP010000003.1 GCA_031253835.1 Burkholderia sp.
GTCGGCGCGACGCAGAAGCTGTCGGCCGTGCGCTGGGGTGTGGCTGGCAACATCGTGTGGGCGTGGGTGCTGACGCTGCCCGCGGCCGCGCTGTTCGCGGCCGGCGGATGGTGGCTCGGCCACCAGATCTTCTGATCGTCGACGCAGCCGGATCGATATGAAATGCGCCGCAAGCCGACAGGCTGCGGCGCATTTTCTTTTGGAGCGGGGATGATGCGACGGAGCGAACGGGCGGGGTGTCGGCCGATGTCGCTAACGATACTTGCCGTCGGGGGGCGGGCAACCGGTCAGTAACTTCCGTTCGCAAATCGCGCGATCGGATCGTCTGTCGTGCCGGTGCGCGGGCTGACGGGGGCCGACTGTGTCGACGCACGCAATACCTGCACGGGGGCCGGCTCGATGCTGCGTGGAGCGGCCGACGCAGTGGCGGGTGGCGGTTCGGCATCGAACGCGGCAGCCTGGGCGGCCGTCAGCGCGGTCGTCGGAATCTGCGTGCCGGACTCCGCCGGGGCAGCAGGCGCTGCATTGGCCGTCATCGCGGCCATGCCGTCATTCACCGACGTCGCCTGTTGCTGGGCGGCCTGCATGCGCGGCGGCGGCGGTTCGTACGGATCGGCGGCCGGGGCCGCCGGTGCAGCCGCGGCGGTCGTCACGACCGGCGTGGCCGCGATGACCGGAGCGGGCGCGGGCGCCTGCGTCACGCTCGGTTGCGACGAAGCATAGGCAGGCGGGCGCGGCGCAGCGGCAGTCACGACGACCGGGGCCGGCGCAGCCGCCGGCGGTTTGCGCGGCTCGTCGCGCTTTGCCTCGTACGTCGGCGCATCGAACGGCGTCGGCGCCGAGCGCGGCGGCGCGACGCGGCGGATGCCGTCGAAACGCTTGGCCCAGTACGGGTTCGTCAGGTAGTCGAGCCGCACGGTGCCGCCCGTCGACGGCGCGTTGACGAAGCGCAGCTTGCCGACATAGATGCCGACGTGCGAATGCGGCCGCCCGGTCGTATTGAAGAAAATCAGGTCGCCCGGTGCGATCTCGTCGGGTTCGACCGACACGCCGCGGCCGCTCATGTCGGCGGTCGTACGAGGCAGGTTCACGTCGGCCGCGCGGCCGATCACGTAGCGCACGAGCCCGCTGCAGTCGAAGCCGCTCGTCGGCGTGTTGCCGCCCCAGCGATACGGGACACCGACGAGGCTCATCGCCTGGATCGAGATTTCTTCCTGGCCGACGCTGTGATCGACGAATTTCGGGAAGTTGGCGGGAGCGGGGAACGCGCGCGGCGTCGTGATCTTCATGCCCGACGCGGGACGCGATGCCGACTGCGGCGGCACGCTGGAGCAGGCCGCAAGCAGGGAGACGACGGCAACGGGAACCCAGATTCGAAGCATGGCGAGGCGGGCGAGCGCGGCGCGCTCGCGAATCGTATGACAACAGACAGACCCGATGGTAGACGCTCCGACGGGGCTTAAGCAACCATTCTTGAGAATTTACTTGAAGTTTCGCGCGTAAACTGCGTTGTTGCGTGACGAAGCGTTACTTTTTTCTTCGACCCCAAATAAAAACGGCGCTCCGTTCCGGGAGCGCCGCGAGGCGTCGACAGCCGGCCGACCGGCCGGCGTGCGGTGTTACAGGATGTCCGACGCGTAGTCGGCAAGCCGCGAACGTTCGCCGCGAGCGAGCGTCACGTGGCCGCTGTGGCCCCAGCCCTTGAAGCGGTCGACGACGTAGGTCAGGCCCGAGCTGCCTTCGGTCAGGTAAGGCGTGTCGATCTGCGCGATGTTGCCGAGGCACACGATCTTCGTGCCGGGGCCCGCGCGCGTGACGAGCGTCTTCATCTGCTTCGGCGTCAGGTTCTGCGCTTCGTCGATGATCAGGTACTTGTCGACGAACGTGCGGCCGCGCATGAAGTTCATGCTCTTCACCTTCAGGCGCGAACGGATCAGCTCCTGCGTGGCAGCACGGCCCCATTCGCCGGCAGCGTCGTCGGTCTTCTGCAGCACTTCGAGGTTGTCGTCGAATGCACCCATCCACGGCTGCATCTTCTCTTCCTCGGTACCGGGCAGGAAACCGATGTCCTCGCCGACGGGCACGGTCGCGCGCGTCACGATGATCTCGTTGTAGCGCTTGTCGTCGAGCACCTGCGCGAGGCCGGCCGCGAGCGCGACGAGCGTCTTGCCGGTGCCGGCCTGGCCGAGCAGCGTGACGAAGTCGATCTCGGGGTTCATCAGCAGGTTCAGCGCGAAGTTCTGCTCGCGGTTGCGCGCGGTGATGCCCCACACGTTGTTCTTGTGGTGGCTGTAGTCGCGCAGCGTCTGCAGCAGCGCCGTCTTGCCGTTCAGTTCGCGGACGATCGCATGGAACGTCGGCTCGCCGTTCTGCGGCTCGAGATAGACGAACTCGTTGACGAGCATCGACGCGACGAGCGGGCCCGTCACGCGGTAGTACGTGGTGCCCGTCTTCGTGTCCTGCCAGCTCTCCATGCCCTTCGCATGCTTGGTCCAGAAATCCTGCGGCAGTTCGCGCACGCCGGTGTAGAGGAGGTCTTTATCCTCGAGCACCTGGTCGTTGAAGTAGTCTTCCGCGGGCAGGCCGAGCGCATGCGCCTTGATCCGCATGTTGATGTCTTTCGACACCAGCACGACCTGGCGGTCGGGCCGGTCGCGCTGCAGTGCGCGCACGACACCGAGGATCTGGTTGTCGGCCTTGCCTTCGGGCAGACCCTCGACCGGCGCGATGTCGGCGAGCTTCGTCTGGAAGTACAGGCGGCCGAGCGCCTCGCGGCTGCCGAGGCGCGACAGCGGAATGCCGTCCGAGATCGGGCCGCCGTCGGCGACGAGCGCGTCGAGCGTGCGGCTGACCTGGCGTGCGTTGCGCGCGACCTCCGACATCCCCTTCTTGTGGTTGTCGAGTTCCTCGAGCGTCATCATCGGCAGATAGACGTCGTGTTCCTCGAAGCGGAAGAGGCTGCTCGGGTCGTGCATCAGCACGTTGGTGTCGAGCACGAACAGTTTCTGCAGTTCGGCTTCGGCCGGCTTGCGGCTGCGCGACTTCGTCGCGGCACCGGCGTCGCGCGCGGGCGCGGCGGCCGGTTTGCCGGCGGCCGGCTTGTCGTTGCGTGCGACGACCGGCGCCGCGGGTTCGGCGGGGGCCGGCATCGGCTGCAACAGCGCGGCCGTCTGCTTGGTCTTGCGGCCGCGTGCGGGTGCGCTCGCGGCATCGGGCGCCGAAGACGCGACGGCACGCAGCGGTGCGGCCGTGTTCGCGGCTTCGATCATCGGTTGGGCCACGCTGGCCGGACCATAGTCACCGGCTGTGGATGCGTCCCCTTCGGCGGATTTCTTCGCGGCTTTCGCGGGCCGCGCTTTCGCCTTGTATTCGTCGGGCGGCAGCAGGCTGCCGAGCTTGCTGGGGGGGGTAGGCAAAGGCATGGTGTCCCTCGGGAGGAATCGTGTCGCATGGCGTGCGCCGCTGATCGCATCCTGCGTGACGTAGACGCATGCAGTTTGCGCGCGGTGGCGCACAGGAATTTCGTCTAGCCGGTTCGCCTAAGTGTCGATCAGCTCCTCGATGCGGTTAGGGCCGGACCGGGAGGGCCGGCGCGCAATCCATAAAAAAAGCCGCTGCCCCGTCGACAGGGGCATGCGGCTCGGCTGATACCGTCGTGATGCGCGTCAGGTGCCGGGAAGCATCGCATCGAGCACCGGCGCAGCTACGAGAAATATGGGGCGAACTGGCATTCATTGCGGCCCAATATAACGCGCCTCAAAGCGCTTGTACAGCCTTTAGCACGTCGTCCACGTGACCCGGCACCTTGATGCCGCGCCATGCCTGACGGAGCACGCCGTCGGCGTCGATCAGGAACGTCGAGCGCTCGATTCCGCGCACTTCCTTGCCATACATTTTCTTCATCTTGATGACATCGAACAGCGCGCACAGCGCTTCGTCGGCATCGGAAATCAGCGGGAACGGCAGTTCGAGCTTTGCCTTGAAATTGTCATGCGAGCGCAGGCTGTCGCGCGACACGCCGATGACTTCCGCACCGGCTTTCTTGAACTTCGGATAGAGATCGCGGAACTGCAGCCCTTCGGTCGTGCAGCCCGGCGTGTTGTCCTTCGGATAGAAGTACAGCACGAGCTTCTTGCCTTTCAGGTCGGACAGCGAAATGTCGCCGCCCGTGGCCGGTGCGGTGAAATCGGGAACTTGACGGTCAACTTCGACAGACACGTGTTTCTCCTGTTGTTATGGAAAGGCGCCGCTGCGGCGGCGCGGTGCGGCAGGGCGTCGCGGCAGCGCGCGACAAGCGCGCTGCGGGCGACGCCGGCTCGCGCGAACTCAGTCGGGCTGGACGATCAGTTCGCCGGAGCGGCCGGGGATTTCGCCCCACGTGACAGGGTACGATGGCAGCGAGTCGCGGTCCAGCGTCGCGTGGTAGTCGCCCATCGTCGCAAACGTGTGGCCTTGCGCGCGCCAGCCGGCGAGCAGCTGCTCGAACACGGGCGCGAGCTTCTGGCCTTCCAGTTCCGCATGCAGCGTGAACACCTGGTCGTGCGGATTGGTTTCGGTGAACTTGAGGATGTGCGCGGCGACGTTGTGCGTGTCGACGCCGTCGATGCCGAGCACTTCGTCGAGCGTCGGCAGCGTGGTCGGCATCTGCACGTGCGACAGCGTGCGGCCGCCGACGACGGGCAGGTACGGCGAGTGGCCGCGCCCGTCGGATGCGTAGCGCATCCCCCATGCGTCGATCTGCTCGAACGCGGAATCGTTCATCTGCCAGCCGGCCGCGCCGTGCGTGACGGGCGGCGCGCCGAAGATCTCGATGAAGCGCGCGTGGCTCTTCTGCATTTCACGCGCGGTCCAGTCGCGATCGCGCGCGCGGACGTTGTCCTGCCAGTACACGTGATCCCACGTGTGGATCCCGCATTCGAAACCGGCCTCGTGGATCGCGCGCATGTCGGCGATCGCACGGCGGCCGATGTCGGGGCCCGGCAGCAGCACGCCGTACATCAGCTGCTTCACGCCGTAGTGTTCGACCACCGACGTGCGCGACACCTTCTGGAGGAAGCCCGGGCGGAACACGCGCCGCAGCGCCCAGCCCGTGTGATCGGGCCCGAGGCTGAAGAGGAAGGTCGCGCGCGCACTGAAGCGGTCGAAGATGCGCGCGAGGTTCGGCACGCCTTCGCGCGTGCCGCGCAGCGTGTCGACGTCGATCTTGAGGACGATACGAGCCAAGCGAACGTCCCGGTCAGCCTTGCTGTTCGACGAGCGCGCGCGCGTCGGCGACGTGGCCGCGATACGCTTCGAAGATGTTGCGCAGCGCGTCGTCGAACGTCGCCTGCGGCGCCCAGCCGAGCTCCTGCATCGTGTTGTCGATCTTCGGCACGCGGTTCTGCACGTCCTGGTAGCCGTTGCCGTAGTAGGCGCCGGACGTCGTTTCGACGAGCTTCACCTGCTTGGCCGAATCGGCGTACTCGGGGTATTCCGCGGCCAGTTCGAGCATCTTGTGCGCGAGTTCGCGAACCGAGAAGTTGTTCTTCGGATTCCCGATGTTGTAGATCTTGCCCGACGCGACGCCGTCCTTGTTCTCGATGATCTTCATCAGCGCGCTGATGCCGTCGCCGATGTCGGTGAACGCGCGCTTCTGCGAGCCGCCGTCGACGAGGCTGATGTTCTCGCCGCGCACGATGTGGCCGAGGAACTGCGTGACCACGCGCGAGCTGCCTTCCTTCGGCGTGTAGATCGAGTCGAGGCCCGGGCCGATCCAGTTGAACGGGCGGAACAGCGTGAAGTTCAGGCCTTCCATCCCGTAACCCCAGATCACGCGGTCCATCAGCTGCTTCGAGCACGCGTAGATCCAGCGCGGCTTGTTGATCGGGCCGTAGGTGAGCGCCGACGCATCCGGGTCGAACTGCTCGTCCGAGCACATGCCGTAGACCTCGGAGGTCGACGGGAACACGAGGTGCTTGCCGTACTTGACGGCCGAACGCACGATCGGCAGGTTCGCCTCGAAGTCGAGTTCGAACACGCGCAGCGGCTGCTGGACGTAGGTGGCCGGCGTCGCGATCGCGACGAGCGGCAGGATCACGTCGCACTTCTTCACGTGATACTCGACCCACTCCTTGTTGATCGTGATGTCGCCTTCGAAGAAATGCATCCGCTCGTGGTTGACGAGGTCGCCGAGCCGATCGGTCTGCATGTCCATGCCGAACACTTCCCAATCGGTGGTTTCAAGAATGCGCTTCGACAGGTGATGGCCGATGAAGCCGTTCACACCCAGGATCAGGACTTTTTTTGCTTTCATGAATGACGGGAAGAATGAATGAACTGCGCGAATTCCGCGGGCGTCACGACGGTTTCGCTGCCGTCGCGCTGCTGCCACAGCTCGAGAATGGATAGGGCGCGGCTGTCGCCGCAGACGCCGAATAGCGCATTATCGCTTACGTGCAGGCCGGGCGGCAAATCTGCCGCGGCGGCCGCTGCCGCGCTGCCGGGCGCCGCGAGGCGCGCGCGCGCAATCACGAAACGCGTGCCGTCGACGTCCGTGAACGCGCCCGGATACGGGGGCGCGACCGCGCGCACCAGGTTGTAGACCTGCGCGGCCGGTTTCGACCAGTCGACGCGGCCGTCTTCGGGCTTGCGCCCGCCGTAGTAGCTGCCGGTCGACAGATCGTTCGGCAGGTGCGCGGCCTCGCCCGCGAGCAGCGCGGGCAGCACGCGCCAGAGCGTCTGCTCGGCGGCCACCGTGACCTTGTCGAACACCTGCGTGGCCGTGTCGTCCGGCAGGATCGGCACCGCGGTCTGGCCGATGATCGCGCCCGCGTCGGGCTTCGCGGCCATCTCGTGCAGCGTCGCGCCGGTCTCGGTCTCGCCGTTCAGCACGGCCCAGTTGGTCGGTACCCGACCCCGGTATTTCGGCAGCAGCGAACCGTGCATGTTGTACGCGCCGCGCGGCGCGATCGCGAGCAGGTCCACCGGCAGCATGTGACGGTAGTAGAACGAGAAGATGAATTCGGGCTGCGCGTCGGCCACCGCGCGGCGCAGCGCCGGATCGGCGGGATCGGCGGGCGTGACGACCGGAATGCCGTGCTCGGCCGCGACGGACGCGACGCTGCCGAACCAGATGTTCTCGTTCGGGTTGTCCTCGTGCGTGACGACGAGTGCGACGTCGACGCCGCGCGCGAGCAGCACCTGCAGGCAGCGCACACCGACGTTGTGATACGCGAAGACGACCGCGCGCGGCTTCATTGCCCGGCTCCCGTGCGGTTCGTGCCGGCCGGCACCGGCGGCACGCCGTCGTGCTGCTCGAGCACGGCCTGGATCAGGTAGCGCGGCCGTGCGCGCACCTGCTGGTAGATGCGGCCGACGTACTCGCCGAGCAGGCCGAGCGCGAAGATGATCACGCCGAGCAGGAAGAACGTGATCGCGAACAGCGTGAACACGCCTTGCACTTCCGCGCCGACGATGAAGCGGCGCACCAGCAGCAGCACGAACAGCGCGGCGGAGCCGAGCGACAGGATCACGCCGATGAACGACAGCCACTGCAGCGGCACGACCGAGAAGCCGGTCACGAGGTCGAAGTTCAGCCGGATCAGGCTGTATAGCGAATACTTCGATTCGCCTGCGAAGCGTTCCTCGTGCGCGACCTCGATTTCGGTCGGCTTCTGCGCGAACGTATACGCGAGCGCGGGGATGAACGTGTTGACTTCGCCGCACACGTTGATCGTGTCGATGATGCGACGGCTGTACGCGCGCAGCATGCAGCCCTGGTCGGTCATCTTGATGCGCGTGATGCGCTCGCGCAGCCGGTTCATCATCTGCGACGCCTTGCGCCGCCACAGGCTGTCCTGGCGCTGCTTGCGGATCGAGCCGACGTAGTCGTAGCCCTCGCGCATCTTCGCGATCAGCTTGCCGATTTCCTCGGGCGGGTTCTGCAGGTCGGCGTCGAGCGTGATGACGATCTCGCCGCGCGACTGCGCGAAGCCCGCGAGGATGGCCATGTGCTGGCCGTAGTTGCCGTTGAGCAGCACGATGCGCGTCGTGTCGGGCCGTACGTGGAACTGATCGGCGAGCATCGCGGCCGAGCGGTCGCGGCTGCCGTCGTTGATCAGGATCACTTCGTATGACGTGTCGAGTGCGTCGAGCGCCGGATACAGCCGCGCGAACAGCGCGGCGAGGCCATCTTCCTCGTTGTACACGGGGATGATGACCGATACTTCGGGCCGGCCGGCGTCCAGGTGCCCGGCGACCGGATGCCCGGCGCGTGCTTCAAGGTGACTCATGTACGCTTATTTTCCGTATTGTTCGCAAATCTGGTTGATGGCGTCGACCACGCGACGCACGTCGCCTTCCGTCATCTGCGTGAACAGCGGCAGCGTGACGGTCGACGCGCCGTACCGTTCGGCGTGGGGGAACATGCCCTCCTTGAAGCCGCGCGCACGGTACAGCGTGAAAAGATGGATCGCCGGGTAGTGGATGCCCGTGCCGATGCCGCGTTCCTTCAGTTGCGCCATGAACTCGGCGCGCGTGATCGTCAGCCGCTCGAGCGGCAGCGTGACCAGGAACATGTGCCAGTTGCTGTTCTCGAAGTCGGCAACCGGCAGGCCGACGCCGAGCTTCACGGCCGCGCTGCCGTCGAACGCGGCGAAATACGCGCGGGCGAGCGCGCGGCGCTGCGCGGTGAAGCGGTCGAGGTGCGGCAGCTGGCCGAGGCCGACGCGCGCGGCGACGTCGGTCAGGTTGTACTTGCCGCCGAGCACGTCGCAGTCCATCCCGTCGAAGCCGGTGCGCGTGATGCCCTGCAGCCGGTACTTCTGCGCGAGCGTCGCTTCGTCCTCGTTGTTCAGCACGAGCGCGCCGCCTTCGATCGTCGTCAGGTTCTTGTTCGCGTGGAAGCTGAACGACACGATGTCGCCGATTGCGCCGATGCGCTTGCCGTTCCACGTCGAGCCGAATGCCTGTGCGGCGTCTTCGATCACGCGCAGCTTGTGCGCGCGCGCGATCGCGTACAGGCGGTCCATGTCGACCGGCAGGCCGGACAGGAACACGGGGATGATCGCCTTCGTGCGCGGCGTGATCGCCTGCTCGAGCTTGTCGAGGTCGATGTTGCGCGTGACCGGATCGATGTCGGCGAACACGGGCGTCGCGCCCGTTTCGATGATCACGTTGCTGGTCGAGACCCACGACGCCGGCGTCGTGATGACCTCGTCACCGGCACCGACGCCCGCGATGCGCAGGCCGATCTCGAGCGTGCAGGTGCCCGAATTGAACGCGCGAACCGGACGGCCGCCGCAGTACTCGGACAGCGCCGCTTCGAACTTCTGGCTCTGCGGGCCGGTGGTGATCCAGCCCGAGCGCAGCACGTCGACGACGCCCTGGATGGTTTCCTCGTCGATTTCCGGGCGGGTGAACGGCAGAAACGGAGCGGTAGTCTGGCTCATGAACGCGTTGGCCTGTAATGGCGTGTAATAAAAGGGTCGGGCGATCCCGTCCGAAACCGGCATTAAACACCGGTTGGCGGATTCGCACCGTGATTTTTTGTAGGCGGACGCTTAACGCCGCGGGGCGTGCTCAGCTGCGCGCGAGCACGAGCACCCCGATCAGGATGATGCCGATGCCGATGAGCCGCTGGACCGACAGCACCTCGCCGAACAGGTACCACGCCGCGAACGCGTTGACGACGTAGCCGAGCGACAGCATCGGGTACGCGATCGACACGTCGACCCGCGACAGCCCGAGAATCCAGACCACGACGCTCAGCACGTAGCAGCCGAGGCCGCCGATGATCGGCAGCTGGGTCGCGATCTTCAGGCCGACCGGGAGGATGTTCGCACGGCTGAATTCGAAGTGCCCGACGGCGTTGACGCCGGCTTTCAGCAGCAGTTGCGCCACGGCGTTGAGCATCACGCCGGTGACGATGCAGACGAGTGAAACGGGATTCATGCGACGGGCGTCCTTACGATTGCGGTTTCTCGACGATCACGCGGCGGTTGTCGCGCGCGATCACGCGCATCGGCACGCCTTGCTTGACCAGCGTGTCGTACTGGCCCGGCGGCATGATCGCGAGCGCGTGGGTTTCCTGCTTCCAGCGCGTGATCCATTCGTCGACCGTCGGAATCCACTTGTTCGGCTCCATCGAGATCCCGAACGCGAGCTCGTCCTGGCGCTGGACCATGATCGTCGTGTGGCCCATGTAGAACGGGAACGTGTGATCGAGCATCTCGATCGAGTAGAACGGCGTGTCGGGCGGCAGTTTCGCCAGTTCGGCGCGCACGGCGGGCGCGAGCAGCGCGCCCGAGCTGTAGCGGCCGAACTCGTCGTGCCCGGTGCCGCCGATCGTGCCGAACGCGAGCCAGGCGGCGCCGAACGCGGCGATCGCGGCCGCGACGCCCACGCGGCGGTTCAGCCACGCGGCCGCGAGCGTCAGCGCGGCCGAGACCGCGAGGCCCGCGTACAGCCACATCTGGAACGCGCGGTACAGCGCGTTCGGCGTGCGGGCATCGCCCAGGTACGCGAGGGAGATGATCCCGAACGCCGCGACGACGAAGAACACGAGGTAGCCGAGCAGGTGGCGGCGGAACCGGTCGGCCGTCATCAGCGGCAGGTACGCGCCGATGATCAGCGCGAGCGCCGGCGCGACCGGCAGCACGTACGAGATCAGCTTCGAATGCGACGTGCTGAAGAACAGGAAGATGAAGGCGCTCCAGATCAGCAGCACGAGCATCGGCGCGAAGCCGTTCGGCTGGCGCGGCATCCGCAGCGCATGGCGGATGCTCTGCCACGCGACCGACAGCCACGGCAGGAAGCCGACCAGCAGCACCGGCACGAAGTAGTACAGCGGGCCCGGGCGGTTCTGTTCCGGGGTCAGGTACCGGCGGAACTGCTGGACGATGAAGAAGAAATTGAAGAATTCGGGGTTGCGCTGCTGGACCAGCACGAACCACGGCGTGACGATCGCGAAGAAGATCACGAGGCCGCTGACCAGGTACAGGCGCTTCCACAGCGCCCAGTCGCGCGCGATCAGCGTGTAGAGCACGAGCACGGCGCCGGGCAGGATCAGGCCGACGAGGCCCTTGGACAGCACCGCGAACGCCATCGCGCCCCAGCATGTCCACATCCAGCCGCGCACCGCGGCCGGGCGCAGCCCGGGCCGCTGCGCGAGCAGGAGCGAGCACAGCGACAGCGCCATCCAGAACGCGAGCCCCATGTCAAGCGCGTTGAAGTGGCCCATCAGGTTCCAGTACGGCGAGCACGCGAGCACGACGGCCGCGAGGAAACCCGACAGCGGGTTGAACAGGCGCGCGCCGGTGTAGCCGACGAGCAGGATGCCGCCGAAGCTCGCGACGGCCGTGTAGAGGCGTGCCTGCCATTCGCCGATGCCGAACCACGCGAACGTCAGCGCATTCAGCCAGGTCTGCAGCGGCGGCTTCTCGAAGTACTTGTAGCCGTTGTAGCGCGGTGTGATCCAGTCGCCGGTGACGAACATCTCGCGCGCCATTTCCGCGTAGCGGCCTTCGTCGCTCGGGATCAGGTGGCGCAGCCCGAGCGGCGCGAACCAGACGATCGCGAGCGCGACGAGCAGGAGGACGAGCGTGATGCGATTGAGCGGTAGCCTCGACGGCGTATCGTTCATGGATTTTCAGCCTGTTGGTTGTTGTGACGGGCCGCCGGCGGGTTGCGCCGGGGGCGGGCGGCCTGGCCGGACCGATCGGGGGGATCGACCCGCTGCGCGGGCCCGAGTTTTACCGCATCGGCGATTAACGTTCAATTAAGAGCGCGGCGGCGACCTTGCGGCCCTCGGCCATCAGGATGTTGTAGGTGCGGCAGGCCGCCTGGAAATCCATCGTCTCGACGCCGATCCGCTTCGCCGTGAGCGCCGCGACGAGCCGCGGGTGCGGGAAGCGCAGCCGCGCGCCGCTGCCGAAGATCACGAGTTCGGGCGTCGGGTCGAGCAGCATCGCGAAATGCTCGGGCGCGAGCGCGTCGAACGACGACACGGGCCATGCCTGGACCGGCGCGCCGGGCAGCACGATGACGCTCGTTTCATGGCGTTCGAGATTGACGTCGACGTAATCGGGGCCGTAGCCGGTGACGGTGTTGAGCGCGCCGCTCGTGTCCTGGTGCAGTTTCAAATCGGTATTCCGCGGTTCCGTAGGGGAATGGTTCGCAGGGCCGCAGGGGCCCGGATGGCCGGTTTCACGCGCCTGGCCGCGCGTGGACGCCTGACGGCGCGGGCCCGGCGCGGCTATGGTGCATTGCGAAAGTCGGCCAAAATCCGCTAAATTATAACTTTTTGGTCGCCCACGGGCGCCACTTGCGTCGTGCGTCGCCACAAGCCGCGTCCGACCGCCCGCTTTTTCCAGTCTAGACAGCGCGCACAGACCGGCCGCTTTCCAGTTTTGATCCCGTCCCCCCCGGCCGCAAGGCCAACCCAGGAACCGTGTCGTCGTGAAACCGATTCAGAAGTCGAACAAGCTGCTCAACGTCTGCTACGACATCCGTGGCCCGGTGCTCGAGCACGCGAAGCGCCTCGAGGAAGAAGGCCACCGCATCATCAAGCTGAACATCGGCAACCTCGCGCCGTTCGGTTTCGACGCGCCGGACGAGATCATCCAGGACATGATCCGCAACCTGCCGGCGTCGTCCGGCTATTCGGATTCGAAGGGCGTGTTCTCGGCGCGCAAGGCCGTGATGCACTACACGCAGGAAAAGGGCGTCGTGGGCGTCGGCCTCGACGACATCTACATCGGCAACGGCGCGTCCGAACTGATCGTGATGGCGACCCAGGCGCTGCTGAACGACGGCGACGAAGTGCTGCTGCCCGCGCCCGACTACCCGCTGTGGACGGCGGCGGTGAGCCTGTCGGGCGGCACGCCCGTGCACTACGTGTGCGACGAGCAGAACGCGTGGATGCCCGATCTCGACGACATCCGCAGCAAGATCACGCCGAACACCAAGGCGATCGTCGTGATCAACCCGAACAACCCGACGGGCGCGCTTTATTCCGACGAATTGCTGCGCGAGCTGCTCGACATCGCGCGCCAGCACGGGCTGATCGTGTTCGCCGACGAGGTCTACGACAAGATCGTCTACGACGGCCTCGAGCACACGGCGATGGGTTCGCTGTCGGAAGACGTGATCACCGTCACGTTCAACAGCCTGTCGAAGAGCTATCGCTCGTGCGGCTACCGCGCGGGCTGGATGGCCGTGTCGGGCCTCGGCGGCGACAACCGCCGGCGCGCGAAGGATTACCTCGAGGGGCTCGGCATCCTGTCGTCGATGCGCCTGTGCGCGAACGTGCCCGGGCAGTTCGCGATCCAGACGGCGCTCGGCGGCTACCAGAGCATCAACGAGCTGATCGTGCCGAGCGGGCGCCTGTACAAGCAGCGCGAGCTCGCGTACGACATGCTGACGTCGATCCCGGGCGTGACCTGCGTGAAGCCGCAGGCCGCGCTGTACATGTTCCCGCGCCTTGACCCGAAGCTCTACCCGATCCAGAACGACCAGCAATTCATTCTCGACCTGTTGCTCGAGGAGCGCGTGCTGCTGGTGCAGGGCACGGGCTTCAACTGGGCGACGCCGGACCACTTCCGCGTGGTCTTCCTGCCGAACCTCGACGACCTGACCGATTCGATCAACCGGATCGCACGCTTCCTCGACGGCTACCGCAAGCGCCATTCGGTCTGAGCGGGCAGCGTCACACGGAATTCACTACTTCTTACTCATCGATCACACGCAGCATGGAACCGATCAAAGTTGGCCTGTTGGGCTTCGGCACGGTGGGCAGCGGCACCTTCACGGTGCTGCGCCGCAACCAGGAAGAAATCAAGCGACGCGCGGGGCGCGGCATCGAGGTGGCGCGCATTGCCGTGCGCAACCCGGCCAAGGCGCAGGCAGCGCTCGGCGGTGACGCCGCCGCCGCACAGATCACCGACGACTTCAATGCCGTCGTCGACGATCCGTCGATCGCGATCATCGCCGAGATGATCGGCGGCACGGGCATCGCGCGCGAGCTCGTGCTGCGCGCGATCGCGAACGGCAAGCACGTCGTGACGGCGAACAAGGCGCTGCTCGCGGTGCACGGCACCGAGATCTTCGAAGCCGCACGCGAGAAGGGCGTGATGGTGGCGTTCGAAGCGGCCGTTGCCGGCGGCATCCCGATCATCAAGGCGCTGCGCGAAGGCCTGACCGCGAACCGCATCCAGTACATCGCGGGCATCATCAACGGCACGACCAACTACATCCTGTCGGAAATGCGCGATCGCGGGCTCGACTTCGCGACCGCGCTGAAGGCCGCGCAGGAGCTCGGCTACGCGGAAGCCGATCCGACCTTCGACATCGAAGGCGTCGACGCCGCGCACAAGGCGACGATCATGAGCGCGATCGCGTTCGGCGTGCCGGTGCAGTTCGACCGCGCATACGTCGAAGGCATCAGCAAGCTCGACGCGACCGACATCCGCTACGCGGAAGAGCTCGGCTACCGGATCAAGCTGCTCGGCATCACGCGCCGCGCCGAAAACGGCATCGAGCTGCGCGTGCATCCGACGCTGATCCCGGAAAAGCGCCTGCTCGCGAACGTCGAGGGTGCGATGAACGCGGTCGTCGTGCACGGCGACGCGGTCGGCACGACGCTGTACTACGGCAAGGGCGCGGGCGCGGAGCCGACCGCATCGGCCGTGGTCGCGGATCTCGTCGACGTCACGCGCCTGCACACGGCCGACCCGGAGCATCGCGTGCCGCATCTCGCGTTCCAGCCGGACAGCCTGTCGAACACGCCGATTCTGCCGATCGAGGAAGTGACGAGCGGCTACTACCTGCGCCTGCGCGTCGCCGATCAAACGGGCGTGCTGGCCGACATCACGCGGATCCTCGCCGCGTCGGGCATCTCGATCGACGCGCTGCTGCAGAAGGAGTCGGAGCAGGTCGACGACGCGAACGGCGAAACCGACATCATCCTGATCACGCACGAAACGGTCGAGAAGAACGTCAATGCGGCGATCGCGCAAATCGAGAGCCTCGCGACGGTCGTGTCGAAGGTGACGAAGCTGCGCATGGAAGCGCTGAACTGAGGACGGAAGGCGACATGAACTACATCTCCACGCGCGGCGCCGGCATCGGCGAGCGCCATACGTTCTCCGACATCCTGCTCGGCGGCCTCGCGAAGGACGGCGGGCTCTACCTGCCGGCCGAGTACCCGAAGGTGTCCACCGACGAGCTCGCACGCTGGCGCACGCTGTCGTACGCGGATCTCGCGTTCGAGATCCTGTCGAAGTTCTGCGACGACGTGCCGGCCGACGACCTGCGCGCGATCACGCGCCGCACGTACACGGCCGACGTGTACAGCAACACGCGCCACGGCGAGAACGCATCCGACATCACGCCGCTGAAGACGCTCGGCACCGAGCACGGTGCGGCGCTGTCGCTGCTCGAACTGTCGAACGGCCCGACGCTCGCGTTCAAGGACATGGCGATGCAGCTGCTCGGCAACCTGTTCGAGTACACGCTCGCGAAGCACGGCGAAGCGCTGAACATCCTCGGCGCGACGTCGGGCGACACGGGCAGCGCGGCCGAATACGCGATGCGCGGCAAGGCCGGCGTGCGCGTGTTCATGCTGTCGCCGCACAAGAAGATGAGCGCGTTCCAGACGGCACAGATGTTCAGCCTGCAGGATCCGAACATCTTCAACCTCGCGGTCGAAGGCGTGTTCGACGACTGCCAGGACATCGTGAAGGCCGTGTCGAACGACCACGTGTTCAAGGCGCAGCAGAAGATCGGTACGGTCAACTCGATCAACTGGGCGCGCGTCGTCGCGCAGGTCGTGTACTACTTCAAGGGCTACTTTGCGGCGACGCAGTCCAACGACGAGCGCGTGTCGTTCACGGTGCCGTCGGGCAACTTCGGCAACGTCTGCGCGGGCCACATCGCGCGGATGATGGGGCTGCCGATCGCGAAGCTCGTGGTCGCGACCAACGAGAACGACGTGCTCGACGAGTTCTTCCGCACGGGCGCGTATCGCGTGCGCAGCGCCGAGAACACGTACCACACGAGCAGCCCGAGCATGGACATCTCGAAGGCGTCGAACTTCGAGCGCTTCGTGTTCGACCTGCTCGGCCGCGATCCGGCGCGCGTGATGCAGCTGTTCCGCGACGTCGAGGAGAAGGGCGGTTTCGATCTCGCGGCGAGCGGCGATTTCGCGCGCGTCGCCGAGTTCGGCTTCGTGTCGGGCCGCAGCAGCCACACCGACCGGATCGCGACGATCCGCGACGTGTTCTCGCGCTACGACACGATGATCGATACGCACACGGCCGACGGCGTGAAGGTCGCACGCGAGCACCTGGATGCCGGCGTGCCGATGGTGGTGCTCGAGACGGCCCAGCCGATCAAGTTCGGCGAGACGATCCGCGAAGCGCTCGATCGCGAAGCCGAGCGGCCGGCCGCATTCGACGGGCTCGAGGCGCTGCCGCAGCGCTTCGAGGTCGTGAAGGCCGATGCCCGGCAGGTGAAGGACTTCATCGTCGCCCACACGGGCGCATGACGCACGGCCGGGCCCGCGGGCCCGGCTTTGCAGGACGGCCGGAATGCCGATTCGTCGAACGGATCGGGGTTCCGGCCGTTTCGTTTGGCGCCCGGGCATCGCCTGTCGCGCGAAACAAGTGCCAGACCCGCACGTTCGCGCCGATCACAGTTTTCGCATGTCCGCCATATCGCGCGCCCGTGCGACGGCGTCGCTACAATGACGTATTGACTCCAACGATCCCCGATTCCATCGATGTCGAACCCGAATCCCGCGGCGCCGCGCGCGCCGATGCTGTCGACCGCCGAGGCGCTCGCCGCGCTGCTCGATGCCGCGAAGCCGCTGCCCGGCGCCGAAACCGTCGCCACGCTCGATGCGCTCGGCCGCGTGCTGGCGGCCGACGTGAGCTCGCCGCTCGACGTGCCGCCGATGCATACGAGCGCGATGGACGGCTATGCGGTGCGCGTCGCCGACCTGCTGCACGGCGATCGGCGGTTGCCGGTGTCGCAGCGCATTCCGGCCGGCCATCCGGCTCAACCGCTCGCGGCCGGCACGGCCGCGCGGATCTTCACCGGCGCGACGGTGCCGCCCGGCGCCGATGCGGTCGTGATGCAGGAGCAGGCATCGGCCGACGGCGACGCGGTCGAGATCCTGCACACGCCGAAGGCCGGCGAGTGGATCACCGCGCAGGGCGCGGACATCCGCCAAGGGGCGGTGATCCTGCCGGCCGGCACGCGGCTCACGCCGCAGGCGCTCGGCCTGGCCGCCTCGGTCGGCTGCGCGCAGCTGTCGGTCGCACGGCGGATTCGCGTCGCGGTGTTCTTCACCGGCGACGAACTGACGATGCCCGGTGAGCCGCTGAAGCCGGGCGCCATCTACAACTCGAACCGCTTCACGCTGCGCGGGCTGCTGGAGCGGCTCGGCTTCCACGTGACCGACTACGGGATCGTGCCCGATTCGCTGGCCGCGACGCGCGATACGCTGCGCGAGGCCGCGCGCGATCACGACGTGATCCTGACGAGCGGCGGCGTATCGGTCGGCGACGAGGATCACGTGAAGCCGGCCGTCGAGTCCGAAGGGCGGCTCGCGCTGTGGCAGATCGCGATGAAGCCCGGCAAGCCGCTCGCGTACGGCGCGGTGCGCCGCGGCGACGAGCGCGCCGATGCGCACTTCATCGGGCTGCCCGGCAACCCCGTGTCGAGCTTCGTCACGTTCCTGCTGTTCGTGCGGCCGTTCCTGCTGCGCCTGTCCGGCGTGCGCGACGTCGCGCCGCGCGCGCTGTCGCTGCGGGCGGACTTTTCGCAAAGCAAGGGCGACCGGCGCAACGAATTCCTGCGTGCGCGCGTCAACGCGGCCGGCGGCCTCGACCTGTTCCCGAACCAGAGCTCGGCGGTGCTGACGTCGACGGTCTGGGGCGACGGCCTGATCGACAACCCGCCGCAGCACGCGATCAGCGCCGGCGAGACTGTGCGTTTCATTCCGTTTTCCGAACTGCTGTCGTAACGCGACGGCTTCCCGAACCATGAAGATTCAGCTGAAATTTTTTGCAAGCGTGCGCGAGGCACTGGGCGTCGCCGATGAAGAGGCAAACGTGCCGGACAGCGTGACGACCGTCGGCGACGTACGCGCATGGCTGCGCGTGCGCGGCGGTGCGTGGGCCGAGACGCTCGCCGAAGGGCGCGCGCTGCGCATGGCGTGCAACCACGAGATGACCGATCCCGACACGCGGCTCACCGAAGGCTGCGAAGTCGCGTTTTTTCCGCCGGTGACGGGCGGTTGAGCTTTTGCATGGGACCAGAGTAATCGCTGAAGCGCTAACTCTGGTCGACCGCGAAGCATGGGACCAGAGTAACCGCTAAAGCGCTAACTCTGGTCGACAGGGGCAGATGATGGCAACAGTACGAGTCCAGGCCGGCGATTTCGATCTGAACGCCGAAGTCGCGGCACTGCGCGCGCGCAACCCGAAGATCGGCGCGGTCGCGTGCTTCGTCGGCACGGTGCGCGACCTGAACGAAGGCGAATCGGTCGCCGCGATGGAACTCGAGCACTATCCGGGGATGACCGAGAAGGCGCTCGAGAAGATCGCGGCCGAGGCCGGCCGGCGCTGGCCGGGCATCGACGTCGCGATCGTGCATCGCGTCGGCAAGCTGCTGCCGCTCGACCAGATCGTGATGGTCGCGACGGTCGCGTCGCACCGCGGCGATGCGTTCGCGTCGTGCGAGTTCGTGATGGACTACCTGAAGACCGAGGCGCCGTTCTGGAAGAAGGAAACGACGCCCGACGGCGAGCGCTGGGTCGATGCGCGCAGCACCGACGATGCCGCGCTCGCGCGCTGGAGTGTCGAGTCGGGCAATACGCGGCGCTGAGCGCGCGTCCGGGCAGCCGGTGCGGCGCTGTGCCGCAGGTGGCGTGATCGCCGGGCATCGCGGGCCGCGCGTTACGCGTCCGGATCGACGCTGCGCCCGATGATCTTCGTCGGAAACGGTTCGCCGCGGGCACGCGACGGCAGCGCGTGCGGGTCATCGCCCGCGTCGCGGCGGCGCGGCGCGATCGCGTCGAGCAGCGCCTGCTGCTCGGGCGGAATCCGGTAGTCCCAGCCGAACCGGCTCAACTGCAGGCTCTGCGCGATCCGCAGCGCGGGCTCCATGAAGCGGATCGCCGCGGGCGGCGCGTAGCGCGCCTCGACGGTCTTCAGGAACAGCGCCAGCCAGCGGCTGAAATGCGCCGGCTCGATCCCGTCGAGCGGCTGATGCGCCTGCTGCACGTTGCCGCGGTAGCCCTTGGTACCGAGCACGAGGCTCGACCAGAACGTGACCATCTTCGGCAGGTGGTCGTCCCAGCGGCCGGCCAGCTTCGCGTCGAACACGGGCCCGAGCAGCGGATCGGCGCGCACGCGGTCGTAGAATGCGTAGACCAGATCGCGAATGTTGTCTTCGGTCGGCTCGGTGTCGCGAGGGCGGGCCGGTGCGGTTTCGGGCGAGGCAGGCAGGGCAGTCATGGCAAAAAGGGCCGGTAGATCGGGGCGCCGACGGGCGGTGGCGTGGGGGGCAGGCAGCACGCCGGTCGGATTTTGACGCAAAATAGCGTCCAATACCCCCTGAAAAACGTGTAAGTGTCACGCATCTTATTGCGCGCACGCGATCCCGGCAACCCGGGGCCGCGAAACGGGCCCGTCAGCCGGTCCCGCGCGCACCGCGATCGGCCCGGTTCACGTCATCGGGACACGATCGACCATTTCCGTATTCGCTCATGAGACTCACCGACTACACCGACTATTCGCTGCGCGTGATGCTGTACCTTGCCGTGCGCGGCGAGGGGCTCGCGACGATCCAGGAGATCTCGGATGCCTACGGCATCTCGAAGAACCATCTGATGAAAGTCGTGCAGCAGCTCGGCGAGCTGGGATGGGTCGACACTGTTCGCGGCCGCAATGGCGGGCTGCGGCTTTTTCCGGAGTCGCTGCAGCTGACGGTCGGCCAGGTCGTGCGTGCGACCGAGAGCGACTTCGCGCTGGTCGGCTGTTTCTCGGCCGACGGCGGCGAATCGCGCGGCTGCGTGATCGAGCCGCAGTGCCGCCTGAAGGGTGTGCTGGCGGCCGCGCGCGATGCGTTTTTCGCCGAACTCGACCGTCATCGGCTCGGCGAGCTGGTCGAGCCCGCGTCGCCGCTCGCGGCGTTGCTCGGCATCCGTCCGATCGCGCTGGTGCGTGCCGAAGCGTCGCCGGACGACGCGCCGGCGACCGCCGGGCCGCCGTCGGCGGCCGGCTGACACGCGGGCGCCGCGTCCCGCGATCCGGGCGCGGCCCGTCCCGGGGCCGCTGCCCGCCTATTCAGCAAATTTTGCGCTGAATCAACCCGAATTTCGCTTGAAAGCCGCATAACCATCCTCATCTTGGTGTTAATCGAAAATTGGAGGTCTCGACTAAATGAGAATCGACAAGCTCACCACCAAGTTCCAGGAAGCACTCGCGGACGCGCAAAGCCTCGCGGCAGGCCGCGACAATCAATACATCGAACCCGTTCACGTCCTCGCGGCATTGGTCGCGCAGCATGACGGTTCCGCCCGCTCGCTGATGTCGCGCGCGGGTGTTCACGTGCAGGCGCTGCAAGGCGCGCTGAACGAAGCCATTTCACGCCTGCCGCAAGTCACGGGCACGGGCGGCGACATCCAGATCGGCCGTGAACTGGCCGGGCTGCTGAACCAGGCCGACAAGGAAGCACAGAAGCTCAACGACACGTTCATCGCGAGCGAAATGTTCCTGCTGGCCGCCTCGGACGACAAGGGCGAAGCCGGCAAGCTCGCGCGTCAGCACGGCCTCACGCGCAAGGCGCTCGAAGCCGCGATCGCGGCGGTGCGCGGCGGCTCGCAGGTGCATAGCCAGGACGCGGAAAGCCAGCGCGAGGCGCTGAAGAAGTACACGGTCGACCTGACCGAGCGTGCCCGTGCGGGCAAGCTCGATCCGGTGATCGGCCGCGACGACGAAATCCGCCGCTCGATCCAGATCCTGCAGCGCCGCACGAAGAACAACCCGGTGCTGATCGGCGAGCCGGGCGTCGGCAAGACCGCGATCGTCGAAGGGCTCGCGCAACGGATCGTCAACGGCGAAGTGCCGGAGACGCTGAAGGGCAAGCGCGTGCTGTCGCTCGACATGGCCGCGCTGCTCGCCGGCGCGAAGTACCGCGGTGAATTCGAGGAGCGCCTGAAGGCCGTGCTCAGCGACATCGCCAAGGACGAAGGCCAGACGATCGTCTTCATCGACGAAATCCACACGATGGTCGGCGCGGGCAAGGCCGAGGGCGCGATGGATGCGGGCAACATGCTGAAGCCGGCGCTGTCGCGCGGCGAGCTGCACTGCATCGGCGCGACCACGCTCGACGAATACCGCAAGTACATCGAGAAGGATGCCGCGCTCGAACGCCGCTTCCAGAAGGTGCTCGTCGACGAGCCGAGCGTCGAGGCGACGATCGCGATCCTGCGCGGGCTGCAGGAGAAGTACGAACTGCACCACGGCGTCGACATCACCGACCCGGCGATCGTCGCCGCGGCCGAGCTGTCGCACCGCTACATCACCGACCGCTTCCTGCCCGACAAGGCGATCGACCTGATCGACGAAGCCGCTTCGAAGATCAAGATGGAAATCGATTCGAAGCCCGAAGAGATGGACAAGCTCGACCGCCGGCTGATCCAGCTGAAGATCGAGCGCGAAGCCGTGAAGAAGGAGCAGGACGAAGCGTCGCAGAAGCGCCTGCAGCTGATCGAGGAAGAGATCGACCGCCTTGGCCGCGAGTACGCGGACCTGGAAGAGATCTGGACCGCCGAGAAGGCCGCGGTGCAGGGCAGCGCGCAGCTCAAGGAAGAGATCGAGAAGGTGCGGGCGGACATCGCGCGTCTGCAGCGTGACGGCAAGCTGGAGAAGGTCGCCGAGCTGCAGTACGGCAAGCTGCCGCAGCTCGAGGCGCAGCTGAAGCAGGTCACGCAGGCCGAAGAGCAGGAGCAGCACAACCCGACGCGTCCGCGCCTGTTGCGCACGCAGGTCGGCGCCGAGGAAATCGCGGAAGTCGTGTCGCGTTCGACGGGCATTCCCGTGTCGCGGATGATGCAGGGCGAACGCGAGAAGCTGCTGCACATCGAGGAAAAGCTGCACGAGCGCGTGGTCGGCCAGCATGAGGCGATCAGCGCGGTGGCCGATGCGATCCGCCGTTCGCGTGCGGGTCTCGCCGATCCGAACCGTCCGTACGGCTCGTTCCTGTTCCTCGGTCCGACGGGGGTCGGCAAGACCGAGTTGTGCAAGGCGCTGGCGTCGTTCCTGTTCGATTCGGAAGAGCACCTGATCCGCATCGACATGAGCGAGTTCATGGAGAAGCACAGCGTCGCGCGGCTGATCGGCGCGCCGCCGGGCTATGTCGGCTACGAGGAGGGCGGTTACCTGACGGAAGCCGTGCGCCGCAAGCCGTACAGCGTGATCCTGCTCGACGAGATCGAGAAGGCGCACCCGGACGTGTTCAACGTGCTGCTGCAGGTGCTCGACGACGGCCGCATGACGGACGGGCAGGGGCGTACGGTCGACTTCAAGAACACGGTGATCGTGATGACGTCGAACCTCGGCTCGCAAGTGATCCAGGCGATGACGGGTGCGCCGCAGGAAGAGATCAAGGACGCGGTGTGGCTCGAGGTGAAGCAGCATTTCCGCCCCGAGTTCCTGAACCGGATCGACGACGTCGTCGTGTTCCACTCGCTCGACCGCAGCAACATCGAGTCGATCGCGAAGATCCAGCTGGCGCGCCTGCATGACCGGCTCGCGAAGCTCGACATGGCGCTCGACGTGTCGGAAGCGGCGCTCGAACAGATCGGCAAGGTCGGCTACGATCCGCTGTTCGGTGCGCGGCCGCTGAAGCGCGCGATCCAGCAGGAGATCGAGAACCCGGTCGCGAAGCTGATCCTCGCGGGCCGCTTCGGTCCGAAGGACGTGATTCCGGTCGACGTCCACGACGGCAAGTTCGTGTTCGACCGCGTCGTGCACTGATCGCCTGCCATCGGCCGCCCGCCCGGTTCGCACCGGGCGCGCAAAAACGAACACCCCGCCTCGGCGGGGTGTTTGCTTATGGAGCGGCGGATCGGGCCGCCGCGCGGGCCGGGAGGCTTAGCCCTGCTTGTTGCCGCCGAACATGCCGGCGAGCTGCGACAGCGTGCCGAGCACGTTCGACGTGTCGACCTGGCCGCCGGCCGGCACCTCGCCGTTCGGCGTTGCGCCGTTGACGACGTGCGGCAGCACCTGCGCAAGGATCGACGAAGCCTGCGACGGGTCGATGCCGACCTTGCTCGCGAGCGAGCCGACGACGTCCGAGCCGAGCACGTTCTGCAGGGCGTCGGCCGAGATCGGCTGGTTTTCGCCATTGCCGACCCACGAGCCGATGACGTCGCCCGCGCCGCCTGCCTTGAACTTCTCGATCAGGCCGTTCAGGCCGCCCGGCTGGTTGTTGATGAATTCGAGCGCGGTCGTGATCAGCGCGCTTTGCGAGTTGCCGCCTGCCTGGCCGCCGATCAGACCGCCAACGATGTCGAGGAGACCCATGGTTCTTCACCTTCACTGAAAAGGGCGCCGTGACGACGGCGCCCGTTGAACGAATACCGCGCGCACGCCGTCGCGCGCGCGGCGCACATCAGGCGCCCGACGCCGCTGCGGCGGAGGCTGCCTTGTCCTTCTTGCTCTTCTTCTTCGAACCCTTCGTCGCCTTCGTGGACGACGCCGCGGCCGGTGCGCTTGCACCCGCGTCGGCGGATGCCGCTGCTGCGGCCGCCGCCTTTTCCTTCTTCGATGCGCGCTTCGCCTTGGCCGGCTTCGCCGCCGCATCCGGCGCGCTTGCCGCCGGGGCCGGCGCTGCAGTCGTCGTGCCGGCCGTCGCGGTCGTGGACGTCGATGCAGTGCCTGCCGACGTCGTGGCCGTCGTGGTGGCCGACGTCGTCGCGGCCGGCTTCGACAGCTTCACGCCCTTCGGCGGCGTCGACGAGCCGCCGATCGTCAGGCCGTTTTCCTCCAGGTGCCCGACCGATTTCGTGCCGAGGCCCTTCACGCGGTTCGCGAGATCGTCGGCGTCCTTGAACGGGCCGTTCTTGGTGCGTTCGTCGATGATCGCCTTCGACTTCACGGGCCCGAGACCCTTCACGGATTCGAGCGCGGCCTGGTCAGCCGAGTTGACTTCGACGGCCGCGGCAAGGCCGGCGGCAAGCGACAGCGATAGCGCGACGAACAGCATCAGCAGCTTCTTCAGCATGGCAAAGGCTCCCTGGTTCTGACGGATGAATGGCTGTTGCAACGGACGGCGGGGCGAGATCTGGCCGGACGTCGCCGTTAAGCATAGGACAAATGCGTGCCCTTTTTAAGACAGGCTGACCGAATCTTGCTGAAGGCTTGCGGTGCTGTAAAGGCCGAAACCCGTGCCGGGTGCCGATTTTGACCATTCTTTACGGTGTCGCAGGGGGCGAGCGGATCGTCGTCGTGCTGGCCGTTCGATAACGCTTGACTTAGAGTGAACTCTAACTCCTAACCTTGTTCCTGCCATGTCGAAAACCGCATCCCAACCCTCCGCCGCCGGTCCGCTGACGATCGGGCAAGTCGCCGAATTGACGGGCGTGTCGACGCACACGCTGCGGTACTACGAGCAGGCCGGCCTGCTGCGCGCGATTTCGCGCACGGCGGCCGGGCACCGGCTCTATGCACCGGCCGATCTTGCCGGGCTGGCCTTCGTGATGCGCCTGAAGGCGACCGGCATGCCGATCGCGCAGATCCAGGCGTTCGTGGAACTGCGCGAGCAGGGCGAGCCGACGTTCGGCGCGCGGCGCAGGTTGCTGGCCGCGCATCGCGATGCGGTGCGCGCGCATCTCGCGGAGCTGCAGGCGAACCTCGACGTGATCGGCGACAAGATCACGTACTACGAGGCGCAGGAGCGCGAAGCGGAACGACGGGCACATCCCTCTCACGCTTTATCGGAACAGGACGGACACCATGGAACGACTCGTTGAGGATCGCTACACGCGCGGCTGGAACAAGCTGAAGGAAATCGACGGTGAAGTGGGCGAACGCGTGATCGCGGCGCTGGCGCCGATCGCCCCGGACTTCGGGCGGCTGCTGGTCGAGTTCAGCTTCGGCGACATCTACAGCCGGCCGCAGCTCGACCTGAAGGCGCGCGAAATCGCGACGATCGCGGCGCTGGCTGCGCTCGGCAACGCGCAGCCGCAGTTGAAGGTGCATATCGAGGCCGCGCTGAACGTCGGCTGCACGCGCGACGAGATCGTCGAGGTGTTCATGCAGATGGCCGTGTACGCGGGCTTCCCGGCTGCGCTCAACGCGCTGTTCGCCGCGCACGAGGTGTTCACGCGGCGTGACGACGCGGCCGGCGAAGCCGGCAATGACGGCAGGGCGGCCGAAGCGGCCGGGCAGGCCGCATGACCGTAGCCGCGCCCGTGCGTCACGCGCGGTGCGGCGCGACGATCCGGTGCTTCGCGATGCGCCGGTACAAGGTCGCACGCGACATGCCGAGCGCCCTGGCGGCCGCGTCGGGCCGCCAGCGGTGCGCGGTGAGCGCCGCGACGATGCGGCCGCGTTCGTCGTCGGGCAGCGCACCGGCCGCATCGGCGCCGAGCTGTGCGGCGAGGTCGGCCGGCAGGTCGTGCCGCGTCACGCGCGCGGCGTCGCACACCGCGCACGCGTAGCGCAGCACGTTGCGCAGCTGCCGCACGTTGCCGGGCCATGGATACGCGGCAAGCTGCTCGGCGAGCGTCGGATCGAGCGTGAGCACGTGGCCGGTCGCCTGCGCCTCCTCGGCGAACACGGCGGCAATCACGTCGCGTACGTCCGCGCGGTCGCGCAGCGGCGGCAGTACGAACGTCGCGCCGCTCAGCCGGTAGTACAGGTCTTCGCGGAACGTCCCGTCGGCCACCATTCGCGCGAGATCGCGGTGCGTCGCGCAGATCACGTCGAGATCGACGCGCACGGGCGTATCGCTGCCGAGCGGCACGACCTCGCCGTCCGCCAGCACGCGCAACAGGCGCGTCTGCAGCGCGAGCGGCATGTCGCCGATTTCATCGAGAAACAGCGTGCCGCCATCGGCGAGCGCGATCTTGCCGCGCGCGCCGTGCTTGCGCGCGCCGGTGAACGCGCCGGCCGCATAGCCGAACAGTTCGCTCTCGATCAGCGCGTCCGGCAGCGCGCCGCAGTTGACGGCGACGAACGGCCGCGCGCGCCGCGCACCGGCGTCGTGGATCGCGCGTGCGAACACTTCCTTGCCTGCACCGGTTTCGCCGAGCACGAGGATCGGCAGCCGCTTGCTCGCCACGCGCAGTGCAAGCTCGGCCTGCTGTGCGATATGCGCGTCGCTGCTGTGCAGGAACGGCGTCAGCGCGCCGACGTGGCGCGGCGCGGTGCCCGCGCGGCGCGAGACCGTGCCGGGCTCGCGGCCGGCGCGCCGTAGCGGCGCCCGCAACCGCGCATAGAGCGGAGCGCCGGTTGCACGCAGCCGCAGCGCGACGATCGTATCGAGCCGCGCGGCATCGCGCAGCGGCATCTCGGTCGCGTCGAAGATCTCGTCGATATGGCGCGGCTCGCGCAGCGCCGGCAGCGCGTCGCGTGCCTGCCGGTTCGCGGCGACGATGTTGCCGCATTCGTCGAACGCGATCAGCCATTCGGGTTGCGCTTCGACGTAGTGACGGTTCGGGTGCCCGAACAGGATCCAGTACTGCGCGGTGCTGTGCACGAAGTAGCCGTCCTCGATCAGCGCCGCGCTTTGCCGCACGAGCTGGTAGACGAGGCGCTGGCTGTCGCGGCCGTCGGGCGAATGCACGGCCGACGCGTCGAGCACGCCGATCAGTTCGCCGCCCGGCGAGAAGATCGGCGCCGCGCTGCAGGTGAGCGTCGTGAACGCCGCGCGAAAGTGATCGGTCTTGTGCACGGTGATCGGCGCGAGATCGGTCAGCACGCTCGCGACGCCGCACGTTCCTTCCTCGCTTTCCGACCAGCACGATCCGATGTGCAGCCCTGCATGACGGAAGTCGTTGCGGCGCTCGCGGTCGATCCGGTAGTCGATCGTCACGCCGTGCGCGTCGGTCAGCATCACGCAGTAGTCGGCGACGCGAATCATGTCGTGCAGCCGCGTCAGGCACTGGCCCGACGCACGCAGGAAGGCCTCTTCCTTGTCGCGCACTTCGCGCAGCTCGGCCGCGGTCAGCACGCGCGGGCCGATCGACGAAGCGGGGTCGAGACAGTAGCGCTCGAGCGACCGTTGCCACGACGACACGAGCCGCTCGGAGTCGGCCGGCGCGGGCAGGCGCCCGGCGAGCGCGCCGAGGACACGGTCGGCGTGCTGGGCCTGGGGGACGGCGTAAGGCATGGGCGGCTCCGGTTCCGTACGGCGGGGATATCGATGTCCTTGTAGCACATCCGGTTCGGCGGATCACATTGCATCGCAGCACGCGGCGGGCGTGAGACGTTCGTCTCACCGGTATCTCGCGGTGTCTCGCGCGGTTGAGACATCCGCATGCGTGGTGCACGGCGGTCGTCCGGCTTGCCGTGACGTGCGCCGCGCCGCGTGAACGCAGGGGTTTGCGGGCGGAACCTCGCGCATGCGCAGGTGCCGCGACGGCCGAGTCGTCGTATCGACTTCGTGAGACGCACGGGCGGATTCGCGATGTGCCGCGTCGTCACGGTCGCGAATCCCGAGCACGTGCGTGCCTGCCGCGCCAGTGTGCATGCGGGTTCCACGGTCATCGCAGCGACGATGGCACGCCGCTTGCAGAGATCACGGGCAAGCCGATGCGGTCGCGTCGGCGACGACGATCCGCCGCCCGTCGATGGCAGCGGACGAAACAGGCCGGGCCGGCATGCCGGCCCACTGGATGGAGACGAACCCGTGACGACGCCCGTTACCGTCGGTGTGATCGCGAACCCCGCATCGGGGCGCGACATCCGCCGCCTCACGACGCATGCATCCGTGTTTCCGACGGCCGAGAAGGCGAACATGATCGTGCGCCTGCTGGCCGGCCTCGGTGCGATGGGCGTCCAGCGCGTGCTGACGCTGCGCGATCGCACGGGCATCGCGACGCTGCTGCTGCGCGCGATCGACACGCATCGCGCGGTCGCGCCGCACGAACGCTGGCCCGAGGTCGAATTCGTCGACCTGCCGATCACCGATACCGTCGCCGACACGCAGGCCGGCGCCGCGTACCTGCACCGGATGGAAGTCGCGCTGATCGTCGTGCTCGGCGGCGACGGCACCCATCGCGCGGTGGCCGCGCATTGCGGCGCGACGCCGCTCGTCGCGCTGTCCACCGGCACCAACAACGCGTTTCCCGAACATCGCGAGGCGACCGTTGCCGGCGTCGCGGCAGGGCTCGCCGCGACCGGCGCGGTGCCGGCCGAAGTCGCGTTCGTGCGCAACAAGCGGCTCGTCGTGCGCTGCGTGGCGGGCGCGCAGCCGGGGCGCGAGGAGATCGCGCTCGTCGACGTGTGCGCCGCGCGGCAGCGCTTCATCGGCGCGCGCGCGATCTCCGGTTCCGACGACATCGATTCGCTCTACCTGACGTTCGCGGAACCGGACGGCATCGGCCTGTCCGCGCTCGGCGGCGCGTGGGCGCCGCTCGAACGCAGCGCGCCGCACGGGCTCGCGATGCGCTTCGCGGAAGCCGGCAAGACGGCCGGCACGCCGCTTGTCGCGCCGATCGCGCCGGGGCGCGTCGACCGCGTCGTGATGCGCAGTTGCGAGCGGCTCGAACCGGGTACGTGGCAGGCGATTCCATTCGAACGCGGCACGCTCGCGTTCGACGGCGAGCGCGAGATCGAGGTCGCGCGCGGCGACCGCTACGAGATCGCGCTCGACTGGCGCGGGCCGCTGACGGTCGACGTCGGCCGCACGCTGCGCTACGCGTCGTCGCGGCAACTGCTGCGCGACGCCGGCGCGTGGCACGACTGAGCATCCGGTTTCACGCGACACGGTTCGATATCCATAACGATCATCAAGGAGACATTGCCATGACAGCTCCACTCGAAGGACAGGTCGCCATCGTCACGGGCGGCGCGCGCGGCATCGGCCGCGGCATTGCGCTGACGCTGGCCGGCGCGGGCGCCGACATCCTGCTGGCCGACCTGCTCGACGACGCGCTTGACGCCACCGCACGCGAGGTGCGCGCGCTCGGCCGCCGGGCGGCGGTTGCGAGGGTCGACGTTACGCAGGCTGCCCAGGTCGACGCGATGGTCGCGCAGGCGCTCGCCGAACTCGGCCGGCTCGACATCCTCGTGAACTGCGCGGGCGTGATCAGCATCCATCCGGTCGCCGAGCTGACCGAGCGCGACTGGGACTTCGTGATGGACGTGAACGCGAAGGGCACGTTCCTCGGCTGCCGCGCGGCGCTCGCGCACCTGAAGGCGCAGGGGCGCGGCCGGATCATCAACGTCGCGTCGATCGCCGGCAAGGAAGGCTTTCCGAATCTCGCGCACTACAGCGCCTCGAAATTCGCGGTCGTCGGCTTCACGAACGCGCTCGCGAAGGAGCTCGCGCGCGACGGCGTGACCGTCAACGCGATCTGCCCCGGCATCGTCCGTACCGACATGTGGGACCGGCTGTCCGACGAATGGAAGACCGACGGCGAAACGGTCGAGGAATCGTGGCAGCGGCACCAGTTGACGCTGATCCCGCAGGGCCGCGCGCAGACGCCGGAGGACATGGGCCGGCTCGCGCTGTTCTTCGCGACGATGGACAACGTGACGGGCCAGGCCGTGAACGTCGACGGCGGCTTCACGTTCCACTGACGGCCGCGGGCCGTGCAATCCGTCGCCACGGCAGCGCCGCGGCGGCATTCGCAGTCAGACCTACCCAGGAGACACACATGACCGCTTCGACACAGCTCAGCAGGGACAAACTGCTGGACGCCTACCGGCTGATGCGCACGATCCGCGAATTCGAGGAGCGCCTGCACGTCGAATTCGCGACCGGCGAGATCCCCGGCTTCGTTCACCTGTACGCGGGCGAGGAGGCGTCCGCGGTCGGCACGATGCTGCACCTCGGCCTCGCCGACTACGTCGCGACCACGCACCGCGGCCACGGCCATTGCATTGCGAAGGGCGTCGACGTGCACGGGATGATGGCCGAGATCTACGGCAAGAAGACGGGCGTCTGCCACGGCAAGGGCGGCTCGATGCACATCGCCGACCTGTCGATGGGGATGCTCGGCGCGAACGGGATCGTCGGCGCGGGCGGCCCGCTCGTGTGCGGCGCGGCGCTCGCGGCGAAGCACAGGAAGACGGGCGGCGTCGGCGTGTGCTTCTTCGGCGACGGCGCGTCGAACCAGGGGGTGATCTTCGAATCGATGAACCTCGCGTCGGTGTGGCGGCTGCCCGCGATCTTCGTCGCCGAAAACAACGGCTATGCGGAAGCGACGTCGTCGAGCTGGTCGGTCGCGACCGACAACATCGCCGATCGCGCGAACGGATTCGGGATGCCGGGCGTGATCGTCGACGGCTTCGACTTTTTCGCCGTGCACGAAGCGCTCGGCGAAGCCGTCGAGCGGGCGCGCAACGGTGGCGGCCCGACGCTCGTCGAGGTGAAGTTCACGCGCTATTTCGGCCACTTCGAGGGCGATGCGCAAACCTACCGCGCGCCGGGCGAGGTGCAGAAGCTGCGCGACGAGAAGGACTGCCTGAAGCATTTCGAGACCCGAGTCGTGCGCGCCGAGGCGCTGACGACGGCCGACCTGCGCGCGGTCGACGCACAGGTGAAGGCGCTGATCGACGACGCGGTCGCGCAGGCGAAGGCCGCGCCGGTGCCGGATGCCGCCGACCTGCTGACCGACGTCTACGTGTCGTATCCGTGAGCGCGGCCTGATACCGCGGCCGGCACGGCGAACCGAACATTCCAGGAGACAGACATGGCAAGGAAGATCACTTATTCGCAGGCGATCAACGAAGCGCTCGCGCAGGAAATGGCGCGCGACGACAGCGTGATCGTGATGGGCGAGGACAACGCGGGCGGCGCGGGCGCGCCGGGCGAGGACGACGCATGGGGCGGCGTGCTCGGCGTGACGAAGGGGCTGTTCCACAAGTTTCCGGGCCGCGTGCTCGATACGCCGCTGTCGGAAGGCGGCTACATCGGCGCGGCGGTCGGCGCGGCCGCGTGCGGGATGCGGCCCGTCGCGGAACTGATGTTCATCGATTTCATGGGCGTGTGCTTCGACCAGATCTTCAACCAGGCCGCGAAATTCCGCTACATGTTCGGCGGCAAGGCCGTGACGCCGGTCGTGATCCGCGCGATGTACGGCGCCGGGTTGCGCGCGGCCGCGCAGCACTCGCAGATGCTGACGTCGCTGTTCACGCACATCCCGGGGCTGAAGGTCGTGTGCCCGTCGACGCCGTACGACGCGAAGGGGCTGCTGATCCAGGCGATTCGCGACAACGATCCCGTGATCTTCCTCGAACACAAGCTGCTCTATACGCGCGAAGGCGACGTGCCGGAGGAATCCTATGCGATTCCGTTCGGCGAGGCGAACGTGGTGCGCGAAGGCGACGACGTGACGATCGTCACGTACGGCCGGATGGTGCATCTCGCGACGGACGCGGCCGCGAAGCTCGCGAAGGACGGCATCCAGTGCGACGTGATCGACCTGCGCACGACGTCGCCGCTCGACGAGGAAACGATCCTCGAAAGCGCGGAGCGCACCGGGCGCGTGGTGGTCGTCGACGAAGCGAACCCGCGCTGCTCGATCGCGACCGACATCGCCGCGCTCGTCGCGCAGCGCGCGTTCCACACGCTTAAGGCGCCGATCGAGCTCGTCACCGCGCCGCATACGCCCGCGCCGTTCGCGAGCGTGCTGGAAGACCTGTACATCCCGACGGCCGATGCGATTGCGCAGGCGGTCCTGAAGACGAGGAGCTGACACGATGTCGATTCACATGATCACGATGCCCAAGTGGGGGCTGTCGATGGAGCAGGGGCAGGTCAACGGCTGGCTGAAGGCGCTCGGCGAACGCGTGACCAAGGGCGATGAAGTGCTCGATGTCGAGACCGACAAGATCTCGTCGGGCGTCGAATGCGCGTTCGACGGCACGCTGCGCCGGCAGGTCGCGCAGGAAGGCGAGACGCTGCCGGTGGGCGCGCTGCTCGGCGTCGTCGCGGCGGCTGAGGCGAGCGATGCCGACATCGATGCGGCGATCGCCGATTTCCAGCGCGATTTCGTGCCGAGCGCGGCATCCGACGAAGCGGCCGGCCCGCAACCCGAGAAGGCGCAGATCGGCGGCCGCACGGTGCGCTTCCTGAAGCTCGGCGACGGGACGGGCACGCCCGCGGTGCTGATCCACGGCTTTGGCGGCGACCTGAACAACTGGCTGTTCAATCACGCCGATCTCGCCGCGCACCGGCCCGTGTGGGCGCTCGATCTGCCCGGTCACGGCGAATCGGGCAAGGCGGTCGACACGGGCAGCCTCGACGAACTCGCCGACGCGGTGCTCGCGCTGCTCGATGCGCAGCACATCGAGCACGCGCACCTGATCGGTCATTCGATGGGCGGCGCGGTCGCGATGGCGGTGGCCGAACGCGCGCCGCAACGTGTCGCGTCGCTGACGCTGATCGCGAGCGCGGGGCTCGGCACCGACATCAACCGTGCGTACATCGACGGCTTCGTCGCCGGCAACAGCCGCAACACGCTGAAGCCGCACCTCGGCGCGCTGTTCGCCGACCACGCGCTGGTGACGCGTCAGCTCGTCGAGGATCTCGTCAAGTACAAGCGGCTCGAGGGCGTGCAGGCCGCGCTGGAGAAGATCGCGAACGCCGCGTTCGACGGCGCCGCGCAGCGGCGCGTGTTCCGCGACCGGCTCGCGACGCTTGCGCCGCGCACGCTCGTGATCTGGGGCGAGCGCGACCAGGTGATTCCCGCGCAGCATGCGCAGGGCTTGCCGGACGGCGTGCGGGCCGAGGTGATCGCCGGCAGCGGGCACATGGTGCAGATGGAGGCGGCCGCCGACGTGAACCGCCTGATCGTCGCGTTTCTCGGAGACTGACGATGGCCGCCGCGCTCGAACGATCCAGCCTCACGGCGCTCGGCCAGCCGGGCGCGCGCAGCCGCGACAAGCTCGCGCGCATCCCGGTGCGCGTCGAGCCCGCGGCCGGCGCGGCGCTGCCGAAGCCGCCGTGGCTGCGCGCACGCCCGATGATGAGCGCGGCGGTGGCCGACATGGCCGCCGTGCTGCGCGACCATCGCCTGCATTCCGTCTGCGAGGAGGCGATGTGCCCGAACATCGGCGAATGCTTCGCGCAGCGCACCGCGACCTTCATGATCATGGGCGGCCTGTGCACGCGGCGCTGCCCGTTCTGCGATGTCGCGCACGGCCGCCCCGATCCGCTCGATCCCGATGAACCCGCGCGGCTGGCCGCCGCGGCTGCGGCGCTCGGGTTGCGCTACGTCGTGATCACGTCGGTCGACCGCGACGACCTGCGCGACGGCGGTGCCGCGCACTTCGCCGCGTGCATCGCGGCGGTGCGCGCGAGCGTGCCGGGCATCGGCGTCGAAGTCCTGACGCCGGACTTCCGCGGCCGCGCGGCGCGTGCGCTCGATGCGCTGTCGACGGCCTGGCCGGACGTGTTCAACCACAACATCGAGACGGTGCCGTCGCTGTATCGCGCGGCGCGGCCGGGCGCCGACTATCGCGGCTCGCTCGACCTGCTCGCGCAGGCGAAGCGGGCGCGACCGGGGCTGGTGACGAAATCGGGGTTGATGCTCGGGCTCGGCGAGCGCGACGACGAAGTGCGCGACACGCTGCGCGACCTGCGCGCGCACGACGTCGACGTGCTGACGCTCGGCCAGTATCTCGCGCCGTCGGAGCACCACCTGCCGGTGCGGCGCTACGTGAGCCCGGAGGCGTTCGCGGCGTGGCGCGACGACGCGCTGGCGCGGGGTTTCAGGGAAGTCGTTGCCGGCCCGCTCGTGCGGTCGTCCTATCATGCGGCCGACGTGCTGGAGGACGCGTAGCGGGCCGCGCGTCAGGCGGTGGCGGAGACGGCGGAGGCGTGCGCACGACTCACGTGGCGCAGGTACAGCACGAGCCCCGCGCCCGCGAGCATCAGGCTGACCGTGTTCGCGAACCAGAAGCCGCGTGCGCCCGTCAGCCACGCGGGGGCGATGCCGCCGACGTCGAAGCCCAGCACGTAGCCGCCGCTGAGGCCGACGCCCCACAGTGCGACCGCATAGATCACGGTCGGCACGACGGCCACCTTGTACGCGCGCAGCACGAACGCCGACGTGACCTGCAGCGCATCGAAGCAGTGGTAGCACGCGACGATCGCGACGAGCGGCATCGCGGCCGCGGCGACGGCCGGGTTCGGCGTATAGCCGCCGATAATCAGCGGGCGCAGCGTGAACACGAGCACGCCGTAGGCAGCCGCCACGCCGCACGCGAACATCACGCTGTGCCGGCCGAGCAGCCGCGCTTCTTCCGGGCGTCCGGCGCCGAGCGCGCGTGCGACCAGCGTCGATGCCGCCACGCCGATCGACAGCGGCGTCATGTACAGCACCGCGCCGATGTTGCCGGCGATCTGGTGGCCGGCGAGCGTCGTCGTGCCGAACTGCGCGATGAACAGCGCCATGCACGTGTACGACGTGACCTCGATCAGGTACGACAGGCCCATCGGCAGTCCGAGCTTCAGGAGCGCTTTCTGGCGTGCCCAGACGGGCCAGCAGAAGCGCGAGAAGATCGCGAGCGGCGCGAACACGTCGAGCTTCGCGAGCAGCGTGTAGCCGATCAGCGCGAGCGCCCAGTTGATCAGCGTGCTGGCGAGCCCGCAGCCGGGGCCGCCGAGGGCCGGCACGCCGAAGCCGCCGAAGATGAACCACACGTTGAGCGGAAACTTGAGCAGCAGTGCGCCGATCTGCAGGATCATCGCGAGCCGCGGCTTGCCGGCCGCGTTGGTCAGCGCGTTGTAGATGCGGAAGACGAGGCTGGCGGGCAGCCCGTACGACAGGATGCGCAGGTAGTCGACGGTGCGGTCGTGCAGCGCGGCGGGCGCGTGCGCGACGCGCAGCAGCGGCTCGGGGAAATGCAGCAGCAGGAAGCCGGGAATCGCGAGCAGCAGCGCGAGCCACAGCGCCTGGCGCACTTCCTCGCCGATCTCGGCATAGCGCCGCGCGCCGTACAGCTGCCCGGTGATTGGCTGCAGCGCGGACAGGATGCCGGTCAGGCCGATGTAGATCGAAACGTAGATCGACGAGCCGAGCCCGAGTGCGGCGAGGTCGACGGCCGAGTAGCGGCCGACCATCGCGGTGTCGATCACGCCGAATGCGATGATCGCGAGCTGGCCGACGAGCACCGGCCACGCGAGACCGACGATCCGGCGGATGTCGCCGAACATCGTCAATCGGCCGCCTGGCGGCGCGGCGGACGTTTCTTGACGGGCGTCTTCGGCCGTTCGATGCGCTCGTACAGGCGGAAGCGTTCGTCGCGGTCGGCGACGCGGCGGCCTTCCCACACGAGGCGCCACACGTATTGCGACATCGCGCTCGGCTCGCCGAAGTCCGCGCGGTCCTGGCGCAGGATTACGTCGCAGTCGCCGGAGAAATCGAAGTGCATGTCGCCGAAATACGCGAAGGTCGCGATCTGCGCGTCGCCGAGCCGCACGGGCGAGATGCACTCGTAGTCGGACGGCAAGTGCACGGCGATCTGTTGCGCGACGTCGCGATAGGTCCGGCCGTAGTTGACGATCGGCAGCCACAGCGTCATCAGCAGCACCCACATCAGCGTGGTACCGGCGCCCGACAGCACGACGCTGCGCCACAGGACCTTCGGTTGCCGCGAGATGCGCCAGCGCACGAGAAAGCACCAGCAGACCGTGACGATCACCGCGCAGATGAACGACAGGATCTTGAAATGCGGCTCGTAGCCGGGCACGAGGCGCGCGAGGTTGCGCGCGAGCGGATGCGGGAAGCCGGTGAGCGACGCGAGCCACACGAGCCACACGAAGGTGCCGAGGATCGTGAAGCTCAGCACCGCGAACCAGTCGATCGCGTTGATCGCGCCGCGCTTGAGGGTCGGCAGCGCGAACGTCGCGAGCACCGCGAGCGGCGGCAGCAGCAGCATGTACATGCGGTTCGATTGCTGGCTCTGCAGGATCACGAGCGCGACGAGCGGCACGGCAACCGACAGCGGAATCGCGATGTGCGCGCGGCGGCGCATGCCGGCCCAGCTCCACCAGGCCCAGATCGCGAGCGGCCACGCGGGCCACGTGAACAGCGGCAGGTTCTTCGCCGCGTAGCCGAGCACGGCGGTCGGCGGCCCCGAGAAGCGCATCAGGCTGCCGTGGATCCACTGGTTGAAGAACCACGCGGCGTCGTCGGGTGCCGCGACGAAGGCGGCGAGCGGCCACAGCGCGAAGATCGCGGCCGCGAGCGGCACGCCGATCAGCGGCAGGCGCAGGTTGCGCATCTCGGGCGTGGCGAGCCACAGCGCGGCCGTGCCGGCGAGCAGCGCGACGACCAGCACGGGGTTGCCGGACAGCCCGACGAGGCCGATCGCGAGGCCCCACCACAGCGCGCCCTGCAGCGGCTTGTCGATGCCGCGCACGATCCCGTAGACGAGCATCGCGATCCACGCGAACTGCGCGAGCTGCGGCGTCGTTTCGTGGCCGCGTTCCGCGAGACCGAAGCACGCGACGAGCACCAGCAGCGCGCCGTCGGCGAGCGTGCGGCCGTAGTCGCGCGGCTCGGGTTCGCCGCCGAATGCGTACTTGAACGGCTGGACCTCGGCACGCCGGCCGAGCAGGTAGGCCGCATACCAGACGAATGCGCACGCGACGCAGAACAGCACGCCCGTGTCGACGCGCGACGCGTTGCTGGCATCGACCCACGGGCCGAGGCCGCGGATCGACAGTGCACCGAGCCAGTAGCCGAGCGGCCCGTCGGTCGTGATGAACTTGCCGACCAGGTTCGGCAGCAGCCAGTCGTGCCAGCCGCCCTTGGCCATCGTCCACATCACGCCGAAGCCCGCCGCGTCCTCGTTTTTCCACGGGTCGCGGCCGAACAGGCCGAACGCCGCGTAGACGAGGCAGAGCGTGAGCAGCAGCCAGCGCGGCAGCGCACGCGTGGCGGAGGCGGTGAGACGGACGACAGGCTTCATGCAGATGAGCGTTTTGTTATGGGCGGGCGTCCGGCGCGGCCGCACGCGGACGAGCCGGTTTCGAGCATCCGGCATTGTAGACGCGCCGGCCGTGACGCGTCAGGTCGATGCCCGGACGCCGGCCGGCGGTTTCCGGGCAAGCAGAGACAAAAAAGGGCAGCCTGGGCTGCCCTTTTGTGCGATACCGGTGCGTTGCAGCCACCGGATGCGGTGCGAAGCTTACTTCGCCTTGCCGTTGGCGCGCACGCCGAACTTGTTCTTGAACTTCTCGACACGGCCTGCCGTGTCCATGATCTTTTGCTGACCCGTGTAGAACGAGTGCGATTCCGACGACACTTCGATCTTGGCGAGCGGGTAGGTCTTGCCGTCGAGTTCGATGTTTTCGCGCGTCTGGATCGTCGAGCGCGTGATGAACTTGAAGCCGTTCGACATGTCTTGGAAGACGACTTCGCGGTAATTCGGGTGGATGCCTTCTTTCATGGTCTTTCCTTGGTGAGAGCGGTAGCCAACCCGCCGCTTGCCGTGCCGGCCTGCGCACATTGCGCAATACCAGACGACGCCAAGCCCGGCGCGAGCCACTTGCCTAAGGTCGAAAAACGGCGATTATGCCAGAAAATCAGATGGTTGACGAATAATTTTCATGGTGCGTCAAGTGCGCCGGTGCCGGCCGGATCCTGCCGGTAGTAGCGCGCGAGCAGCCGGTACAGCTCCGGAAATTCGGACTCGAACGCTTTCGGCCGAACGAACAGCGCCTCGCTGCACACCGCGAAGAATTCCGACGGGTGATCGGCCGCATAGGGATCGATCAGCGAATCCCGCTCGAAGCGCGCCCACGCACGGTCCGGCACCGCGTCGACGCGTGCGCAGAACTGGTCGTACGCATGCTCGAACACGTCGGCCCATGCCTGCGCGTCGAGATGCGGCGCGTGCCAGCGGCGAAACAGGGGCGGATAGCCGTCGGCCGCACCGTTGACCATGTCGATCTTGTGCGCGAATTCGTGGATCACGACGTTGTACGCGTCCCGGCCGTCCGTCATCCGAGCGTCTTCCCACGACAGGATCACCGGTCCGCCTTCCCACGCTTCGCCGCTCGCGTCCTGCTCGACCTCGTGGACGACGCCGTCCTCGTCCTGCACGGTCTTGCGGATCACGAATTCGCCCGGATACACGACGACGCCGACCCAGCCGTCGTACAGCGACAGGTCGAGATTCAGCACGGGCAGGCAGGCCTGCGCGGCGATCGCGACGATCATCTCGTCGGTCAGCTCGAGCCCGTGCGCGGTCGAGAACGATTTCTTCGCGACGAACAGGCTCGTCAGCTCGCGCAGCCGGCCGAGCGCGTCGGGCGCCAGCGCCGCGAGGAACGGCAGGCGCTCGACGGTGTCCTGCCACAGCGCGTCGGAGATCGGGTGGCTGCGCAGCGCGCGGTCGCGGCGGCGGTCGTCGAACCAGCGGGTGAGTTTCGAGAGCATGGAGACGGCTGACGATAATCCAAAGCCTGTCTTTTAACTCAATCGATCTCTTTTTGCCATGCGGCGAAGACGCCGCCGACGAGCGCGACGCCCGCCAGGAAGTAAAAACCGTCGAGCGACGCGAGGAACGACGCCTGTTGCGCGACCATCCGCGCGATCGAGGCGATCGCGAGGGCGTGCGCGTCGTTCAGCGCGTGGCCGGCCGCGGCATAGCTGCGCGTCAGTGCGTCGACGGTCTGCTGGAACAGCGGGTCGAACACGTTCGCACGCTCGACGAGCCGCGTCTGGTGCACGGCCACACGATGCTGCTCGACGATGATCACCGACGACGTCGCAAACGAGATCGTCAGCTGCCGCACGATGTTCTTCAGCCGGTAGCCGTGCGTGTATTCGTCGATCGCGAAGATCCGGAACGTCAGGTTGGCCACCGGCAGCACGATGAAGAGCAGCAGCAGCCCGCGCAGCAGCAGCGGGACGATCAGCGCGGCTTCGCCGACCTGCGGCGTCATGCGGGTCATCCACAGCGCGGCCGTGACGGCGATCGCGAACCCCGGCACGACGAACCACTTCTTGTGCGTGACGAATTTCGCATAACGCAGGTACGCGAACAGCGCGGTGGCCGAAATCAGCGACATCGTGCCCACCAGGCGCCCGGCGTTCTCGACCGGATAGCCGAGCCCGCTCTCGAGAAATCGCGACGTCAGGTAACTGAAACCCGTCGTCTCGTAGTAATAGAACATATAGAGCAGCAGCCCGACCTGGAAGGTCCGCTCGCGAAACGCATGCAGCCGCACGAGCGGTGTCGGGTGGTTCCACTGGTGATACGCGAACCACGCGAGCGCGCCGATTCCCGCGATCGTCAGCAGGATCAGCATCGGCGAGCCGCTGTAGAGCTGGTAGTGCACCTGCTGCAGCACGATCTGCAGCGCGCCTTGCGCGAGCGCGAACACGACGTACGGCCAGAAGTGCCCGGAGCCGCGTGCGTCGTCGGGCGTGCGGCCCGAGTCGGGCAGCGTGAGCAGCGCGAGGATCGCGAATGCGATGCCGGCCGGCGCCGTGCACGCGAACAGCGCGCGCCATGTCGAATGCGCGACGAGCAGCCCGCCGACGATCGGCGCGAGCGCGCTGCCGAGCAGGATCATGATCAGGAACGCACGTGTCGCGGGCGGCCGTTCCTGCGGCTTGAAGCTGATCTGGATCAGGATCCGGCACGCGCCCATCATCGGGCCGATGAAATACCCCTGGAAACCGCGCGCGAACGCGAGTTGCAGCGATGTGTCGGCGAGTGCGGCCGCGATCGCGCCGAACGAGAACATCAGCATGCAGCCGGCGACGTAGCGGCGATGGCCGAGCCGGTCGACCCACCATTGCTGCTGCAGGATGCCGAGCACGGCCGTGACCGCGTACGCGCTGGACGACCACACGAGTTCGTCGGGCGACGCGTTGATGCCGCCCGCGATATAGCTCGCGAAAAACGAGAAGACCGCGTTGTCGAAGTAGTCGATGCCGGTGACGAGCGCGAGTGCCCACGGGAACAGATCCGTACGCAGGTTCGCGCGGCTCCATAGCGGCGGGCGACCGGCCCCCGCGTTCATTCGCGATCCTTGCGCGCGCGCCGCGGGGCGGCCTCGGCCTGCCGCTGCGCGATCAGCGCATCGGGGTTTTCGCCGGCGAGCCGCCGCTCGACGTAGTCGATGTCGTGCTGCAGTTCCTTGCGCAGCGCGACGGCTTCCTTCAGTTCGCGCTGGACGGCCGCGATCCGCCGGTCGAGCGTGTCGACCTGTTCGGCGAGGCCCGTGCGGATGTCGCGCAGCGACGCGTCCGAGTAGCGGCGCCGGCCGTCGCCGGTTTCTTCCAGCGGACGCTTCAGCATTTCGGTGATGCCGTGCAGCGAGAAGCCGAGCGCACGCAGCCGCAGGATGCGTGCGAAGCGTTCGAGATCGGCTTCGTCGTAGAGGCGGTAGCGGCCTTCGCTGCGAGACGGCGTGACGAGCCCGCGCTCCTCGTAATACTTCAGCGTGCGCGGCGTGACTCCGAGCCGCGATGCGGCGTCGCTCACGGTCAGCAGCGAGGGGGAAGCGTCGTTCGGCATCGGGAGGCGCGGGGCAGGTTGGGGCGATGACGCGATTATAGATCAACCTGTACGTTCACGTTCAGGTTGGGGCCGAAAAACGGCCGCCGGGCAAACTGCGCGGGCGGCCGTCTTGCGGAGCGGAGGCGATCAGCCGCCGCGGCGCATCAGGTCGAAGAACTCGGAGTTGCTCTTCGTCTGGCGGATCTTGTCGAGCAGGAATTCCATCGCCTCGACTTCGTCCATGTCGTGGATGAACTTGCGCAGCACCCAGATCTTCTGAAGGATCTCGGGCTTGATCAGCATTTCCTCGCGACGCGTGCCCGACTTGTTCAGGTTGATCGACGGGTAGACGCGCTTTTCCGCGAGACGGCGCTCGAGGTGCACTTCCATGTTGCCGGTGCCCTTGAACTCTTCGTAGATCACGTCGTCCATGCGGCTGCCGGTTTCGATCAGCGCGGTGCCGATGATCGTCAGCGAACCGCCTTCCTCGATGTTGCGCGCCGCGCCGAAGAAGCGCTTCGGGCGTTGCAGCGCGTTCGCATCGACACCACCCGTCAGCACCTTGCCCGATGCCGGGATCACGGTGTTGTACGCGCGGGCGAGACGCGTGATCGAGTCGAGCAGGATCACGACGTCGTGCTTCATTTCGACGAGGCGCTTGGCCTTCTCGATCACCATTTCGGCGACCTGGACGTGGCGCGTGGCCGGTTCGTCGAACGTCGACGCGATCACTTCGCCGGCGACCGAGCGCTGCATTTCGGTCACTTCTTCCGGGCGCTCGTCGATCAGCAGCACGAACAGGATCACGTCCGGGTGGTTCTGCTTGATCGCGTGCGCGATGTGCTGGAGCATCACGGTCTTGCCCGACTTCGGCGACGCGACGAGCAGGCCGCGCTGGCCCTTGCCGATCGGCGCGATCATGTCGATGATGCGGCCCGTGACGTTTTCTTCGCCGCGCATTTCGCGTTCGAGTGACAGCGGCTTGTTCGGGTGCAGCGGCGTGAGGTTCTCGAACATGATCTTGTGTTTCGAGGCCTCGGGCGGCTGCCCGTTGACTTTGTCGACCTTCACCAGCGCGAAGTAGCGCTCGCCGTCCTTCGGCGTGCGGACTTCACCTTCGATGGTGTCGCCGGTGTGCAGGTTGAAGCGGCGGATCTGCGACGGGCTGATGTAGATGTCGTCGGTGCTCGCGAGGTACGACATTTCCGGCGAGCGCAGGAAACCGAAGCCGTCCGGCAGCACTTCGAGCGTGCCGTCGCCGAAGATCGTCTCTCCCGTCTTGGCGCGCTTTTTGAGAATGGCAAACATCAACTCCTGCTTGCGCAGGCGGTTCGCGTTTTCGATCTCCAGGCCATTGGCCATTTCGATCAGTTCGGAGACGTGCAGAGACTTGAGCTCGGATAAATGCATACGGAGAACCCGCCAGGGAGGAGAAGCGACGAAAGAAAATAAGGGAGGAGGGCGAGCGGAAGCGCTCAGAGACTTAAATGCGTCTTGTCGACGTTTTTTAATTCTAGCATAGGCCGATTCGCGCTTGAGCGAGCGATCGGCGGCTTGACGACGGACGTGTTGCCGGCTGACAACACGTCCGTGGAACTGCCGGTATTACAGGTGGCTGTCCAGGAATGCGGTGAGCTGCGACTTCGACAGCGCGCCGACCTTCTGCGCGGCGGCCGCGCCGTTCTTGAACAGGATCAGCGTCGGGATGCCGCGCACGCCGAACTTCGCGGGCGTCGCCTGGTTGTCGTCGACGTTGATTTTCGCGATCTGCAGCTTGTCGCCGTAGTCCTTCGCGACTTCGTCGAGGATCGGGGCGATCATCTTGCACGGGCCGCACCATTCGGCCCAGAAATCGACGAGCACGGGCTTGTCGGATTTGACGACGTCCTGTTCGAACGATGCGTCGCTGATGTGTTTGATCTGTTCGCTCATTGGGTCAATACCTCTTACGGTTCGGGGACTGCCTGCTTGCGCGTTGCGGCGTACCGGCCGCCGTAGGCTGCCGGCCGCTGCGGCAGGTCACTCCGCTCTCCGGAAAGGAGGGGCGTAGGCGCTGCATGCCGCGGCTCGCGGGTCGTTCGGGCGTCATATTAGCCTAAATTGCTATCTGCTGCGGGCGGCGATAGTAGCCGCTACGCGAGTAGGGGTACGACGCGACGTTCGACCGTTGTGCCATGCAAGTGGAGGCTGGCGTGCAAATTACAAGGGGCCGGCACGCATGCGCGTCGTGCGAACGGACGGCGCGCCGGTTTGCCCGGCGATATTCGCATTGATGCGAACAAACGGTCGCATTCGTCCGGAAGCGGTGATAGAATATGCCGTGACGGGCCTCCTCGCATGGTGGGGCGGTGAACCTGGTCAGGTCGGGAACGAAGCAGCCACAATCGTTTTCCGCCAGTGCCGAGGGTTGGGCTCGTCACCTTCCTTCTCGCCCCGTTCGTAGGGCGTTTTTTATTTCTGCATCCCACTCCGTTCGACCTGCACTTTGCCCGTTCTCCGCACCGTTTCGCGTGTCGGCGCGACGCAGCGTTACTGATACAATTTCCCGATGACCTATCAAGTTCTCGCACGCAAGTGGCGTCCGAAGGATTTCGCTTCGCTCGTCGGCCAGGAGCACGTCGTCAGGGCGCTCACGCACGCGCTCGACGGCGGGCGTCTCCATCACGCCTATCTGTTTACCGGAACCCGCGGTGTCGGCAAGACGACGCTGTCGCGGATCTTCGCCAAGGCACTCAACTGTGAAACCGGCGTCACGTCGCAGCCGTGCGGCGTGTGTCGCGCCTGTCGCGAGATCGACGAGGGCCGTTTCGTCGATTACGTCGAAATGGATGCCGCGAGCAACCGCGGCGTCGACGAGATGGCCGCGCTGCTCGAGCGCGCGGTGTACGCGCCTGTCGATGCGCGCTTCAAGGTCTACATGATCGACGAAGTGCACATGCTGACGAACCACGCGTTCAACGCGATGCTGAAGACGCTCGAGGAGCCGCCGCCGCACGTCAAGTTCATCCTCGCGACGACCGATCCGCAGAAGATTCCCGTCACCGTGCTGTCGCGCTGCCTGCAATTCAACCTGAAGCAGATGCCGGCCGGGCACATCGTGTCGCATCTCGAGCGGATCCTCGGTGAAGAGCAGATCACGTTCGAGCCGCAGGCGCTGCGCCTGCTCGCGCGTGCGGCGCAGGGCAGCATGCGCGATGCGCTGTCGCTCACCGATCAGGCGATCGCCTATTCGGCGAACGAAGTGACCGAGTCGGCCGTGTCGGGCATGCTCGGCGCGCTCGACCAGACCTATATGGTGCGCCTGCTCGACGCGCTCGCGGCCGGCAGCGGCCCCGAAATCCTCGCGATTGCCGACGAAATGTCGCTGCGCAGCCTGTCGTTCTCGACCGCGCTGCAGGATCTCGCGAGCCTGCTGCACCGGATCGCGTGGGCGCAGTTCGCACCGGGATCGGTACTCGACGAATGGCCGGAAGCGGCCGACCTGCGCCGCTTCGCGGAGACGCTGAGCCCCGAACAGGTGCAGTTGTTCTATCAGATCGCGACGGTCGGTCGCGCGGAGCTCGGTCTCGCGCCGGACGAGTACGCCGGTTTCACGATGACGCTGCTGCGGATGCTCGCGTTCGAGCCGGCCGTTGCCGCCGGCAGTGCGCCGGGCGGGCAGCCGTCCGTGCCGCGTGCCGTGCCGGCTCCTCGCGCTGCCGCGGCATCGGCCGCTGCGGCGAAGCCGGTATCGGCGGCGCCCGTCGAGACGGCGCGTCCGCAGGCGGCCGCACCGGCTGCGCCGATCGCGCCTGCCGTGCGTTCGGCGCCGGCCCGGTCCGAAGGCGAAGCCAGTCCGCCGGCCGCGAAGCCCGCTGCCGTTCAGGCGCCCGCGCCTGCGCCGGTCGACGCACCCGTCATCGAAACGCCGCAGCCGGCAACGGATGCCGCGCAGCAAGCAGCGCCGGCCGGCGACATGCCGGCGCCTGTCCGCAACGAACCCGAGCCGCCCGTGGCTGCCGCTGCTGCGGTTGTTCCGCGAATCGAAGAACCGGCGGCACAGGCCGCACCGGTGCCGCGCGCCGCGCCGCCGGAGCCGGCTGCACGTCCGGCCGCGCGCGCAGGCGGTGCCGCCGCCGCGCTCGACGTGCTGCGCAACGCAGGGATGCGCGTGTCGTCCGATCGCGGGCGTGCCGGCGCGGCGCCGAAACCGGCCGCCCAGCCGGCCGCTGAAAAGCCGGCTGCACCGCGTCCCGCCGTGCAGGTGCCGACGCCGCGCGCCGCGGCCCGGGCGCCGCAGGCCGCCGAGTCGCGCCAGGCGTCGCCGCCGTGGGAAGACATTCCGCCCGACGACTACGTGCCGCTCGGCGCCGACGAGATGTTCGGCGGCCCGGACGACGGCTTCGTGCCGGTGTTCGACAGCGGTCCCGACGACGTACGCGTGACGCCGAAGCCGGCGGAAGCGCGTCCGTCCGCACCGGTCGACTCGCGTCCGTTGCCGCCCGCGATCGCGCTGGATCCGGTCGGCTTCGACGGCGAATGGCCGGCGCTGGCCGCGCGGTTGCCGCTGAAGGGTGTCGCATACCAGCTCGCGTTCAACAGCGAACTGACGGCCGTCGATGCGACGACCCTGAAACTGTCGGTGCCGGTGCCGCAGTACGCGGACGCCGCGCAGGTGGCGAAGCTGAAGGCGGCGCTGGCCGATGCGCTCGGCAAGCCGGTCGAGGTGGCCGTCGAGGTCGGGCCGGCACGGCGCACCGCGGCGGCGCTCGATGCGGCCGCGCGCGCGGCGCGCCAGCGCGAGGCCGAGCAGGAGATTCACGGCGATCCGTTCGTCCAGCAGCTCGTGCGCGACTTCGGTGCGCGCATCGTCGAGGGTTCGGTCCGTCCGCTCGCCGATTCGGCGCCGGACGGCGTGCCGCCGACACTGCATTGAACTGACCGCCCCGCGACAGGCACAATCACGCCCCGCACACTCTGGCCGGCACGCGCCGCGTGCCGGTTTTCACACGATCAAGAAGGAGTATTCCCATGTTGAAAGGCAACCTCGCCGGACTGATGAAGCAAGCGCAGCAAATGCAGGAAAACATGAAGAAGATGCAGGAGCAGCTTGCGCTGATCGAAGTCGAAGGGCAGTCGGGCGCCGGCCTCGTCAAGGTGACGATGACGTGCCGCAACGAAGTGCGCCGCGTCGCGATCGACCCGAGCCTGCTCGCGGACGACAAGGACATGCTCGAGGATCTCGTCGCCGCCGCGGTCAACGACGCCGTGCGCAAGGCCGAAGCGACGTCGCAGGAAAAGATGAGCGGCATGACGTCGGGCCTGCCGCTGCCCCCGGGCTTCAAGCTGCCGTTCTGAGCGCCGCGTCCTTGCCACTGTTTGCCGCCGTATGAAACAGCCGTCCGCCCTGTCCGCTCTCGTCGAAGCGTTGCGCGTGCTGCCCGGCGTCGGGCCGAAATCCGCGCAGCGCATGGCGGTCCACCTGATGCAGCACGACCGCGAAGGCGCGGAGCGGCTCGGCCGGTCGCTGCTGTTCGCGACCGAGCACCTGCAGCACTGCGAGAAGTGCAACACGTTCACCGAAGCGCAGATCTGCGAGGTCTGCAGCGACGAGGAGCGTGATCCGACGCTGCTGTGCGTCGTCGAGACGCCTGCCGACCAGATCATGCTCGAGCAGACGATGACGTACCGCGGGCTGTATTTCGTGTTGATGGGGCGACTGAGCCCGCTCGACGGGATCGGCCCGAAGGAAATCCATTTCGACCGCCTCGTGCGGCGCGCGTCCGACGGTATCGTCAAGGAGGTCGTGCTCGCGACCAACTTCACGAACGAGGGCGAAGCCACCGCGCATTACCTCGGCCAGACGCTGAAGGCGCGCGGCCTCGCGGTCACGCGCCTCGCGCGCGGCGTGCCGGTGGGCGGCGAACTCGAATACGTCGACGCGGGCACCATCGCCCGCGCGATGCTCGATCGCCGCACGATGTAAGCCGGGCGCCGCCTGCCGGCGGCGCCGTTCCTCATGCCAGGGAGACACATGAGCACCAGCCAGGGCCCGCTCGCGGGCGTCAAAGTGCTCGAATTCGGAACGCTGATCGCGGGGCCGTTCGCGTCGCGGCTGTTCGCCGAATTCGGCGCGGAAGTGATCAAGATCGAGGATCCGAACGGCGGCGACCCGCTGCGCAAGTGGCGCAAGCTCCACCCGGAGCAGGGCGGCACGTCGCTGTGGTGGTCCGTCCAGGCGCGCAACAAGAAGTCGGTCACGCTGAACCTGAAAGCCGACGCCGGCAAGGCGATCGCGCGGCAGCTCGCGAGCGAGGCCGACATCGTGATCGAGAACTTCCGTCCGGGCCTGCTCGAGAAGCTCGGGCTCGGCTACGACGTGCTGTCGGCCGACAACCCGGGCCTCGTGATGGTGCGCCTGTCCGGCTACGGGCAGACGGGCCCGTACCGCGACCGGCCCGGCTTCGGCGCGATCGCCGAATCGATGGGCGGGCTGCGCCACATCACCGGCTATCCCGATCTGCCGCCGCCGCGCATCGGCATCTCGATCGGCGATTCGATCGCCGCGCTGCACGGTGTGATCGGCGCGCTGATGGCGCTGCATCACCGCAAGGTCAACGGCGGCGCGGGGCAGGTGGTCGACGTTGCACTGTATGAAGCCGTCTTCAACATGATGGAAAGCGTGGTGCCCGAATACGGCGTGTACGGGATGGTGCGCGAGCGCACCGGCGCGTCGCTGCCGGGCATCGTGCCGTCGAATACCTATGCGTGCCGCGACGGCAGCATCGTGATCGGCGGCAACAGCGACCCGATCTTCAAGCGCCTGATGAAGGCGATCGAGCGCGACGACCTCGCCGACGATCCCGCGCTCGCACAAAACGACGGGCGCGTGCCGCGGACGCAGGAGATCGACGACGCGATCGCCGCGTGGCTCGCGCCGCGCACGATCGACGAGGCGCTCGTCGTGCTCAACGCGGCCGACGTGCCGGCCGGGCGCATCTACAGCGCCGCCGACATGTTCACCGATCCGCAGTTCGTCGCGCGGCAGATGATCCAGCGTTTCAAGCTGGCCGACGGCACCGACATTCCGCTGCCGAACATCACGCCGAAGCTGTCGGACACGCCGGGCGAAACGCGCTGGCTCGGGCCCGAGCTCGGCGAGCATACGGACGAGGTGCTGCGCGGCCTCGGCTACGACGCGCAGGCGATTGCCGCGCTGCGCGAAGCGGGCGCGATCTGACGGAGGTGCTCGCGGGCCTGTCGTTTCGCGACGGGGCCGCGACGCAGGCATCCGTCGACGAGACCTCCTTCGAGGCGGAAAACCCGGGCCGGCCCGGTGTTTTCCCGAGCGTGCAGAAGGCCGCCGCGCGATGCGGCGGCACACCGTGCGCCCATGCGTGCACCCGTCCGTCCGCGCCCGCCGGACTGTCGCTCTCGCGCCATCTTTCCTCGGTTACAATCGCCGGATGCGAATCCTACTCAGCAACGACGACGGCTATCTCGCCCCCGGTCTCGCCGCGCTCAGCGAAGCGCTGCAGCCGCTGGCCGAGCTCACGGTGATCGCGCCCGAGCAGAACTGCAGCGGCGCGTCGAATTCCCTCACGTTGTCGCGGCCGCTGTCGGTGCAGCGTGCGGCGGGTACGGGTTTCTTCTACGTGAACGGCACGCCGACCGATTCGGTGCACGTCGCGTTGACGGGGATGGCCGATGCGAAGCCGGATCTCGTCGTTTCCGGGATCAACAACGGCCAGAACATGGGCGAAGACACGCTCTATTCAGGGACAGTTGCAGCCGCCACCGAAGGCATCATGTTCGGCGTGCCGGCCATCGCCTTCTCGCTGGCCGACAAGGGCTGGGCCCATCTGGCGGACGCCGCGCGCGTCGCCGGGGAGATCGTCGAGCACTACCTCGCGCATCCGCTGCCGGGCAACCCGCTGCTGAACGTCAATATTCCGACCCTGCCGTACGACGAACTGAAGGGCTGGAAAGTCACGCGCCTCGGCAAGCGTCATCCGTCGCAGCCGGTGATTCGCCAGACCGACCCGCGCGGCGAGCCGATCTACTGGATCGGTGCGGCCGGCGCGGCGCTGGACGCGAGCGACGGCACCGATTTTCACGCCGTCGCAAACGGTTTCGTGTCGATCACGCCGCTGCAGCTCGACCTCACGCATACGCAGATGCTGCCCGCGACGCGCGAATGGGCGCGCGCCGGAGGGCGGGCTTCATGAGCGGCGAGCGCGCGAAGCGGTTCCCGCTCGCGCTCGAAGATCTCAAGCGAGCGCCACGCAAATCGGAGGGTCGGGCCGGTGAACGCCATGCGGCGGTCGCGGTGTCGAAGGCTGCCGACAAGCCCGCTGCCGTGCTGAAACCGGTTGCGGTGAAGCCTGCTGCCGTGCGGGCGCCGCTGTCGGGCACCGCCGCCGCGAAGCCCGCAACCGCGCCGAAGCCGACCGCGCTGAAGCCCGCGATGCCGAAACCGGCTGCGCCGAGCGTCGCGCCGGCCGGCGCGTTCGCACTCACGTCGGAACGCGTGCGCGAGCGGATGGTCGAACGACTGCGCGCGAACGGCGTGACCGACGCGCGCGTGCTGGACGCGATGGCCGCGGTGCCGCGCCACATGTTCGTGGATCCGGGGCTCGCGACGCAGGCCTACGAGGATTCGGCGTTGCCGATCGGCCACCAGCAAACCATTTCCAAGCCGTCGGTTGTCGCGCGCATGATCGAGCTCGCGATGGCCGGCCGCACACTCGAGCGCGTCCTCGAGATCGGCACGGGGTGCGGCTATCAGGCCGCCGTGCTGAGCCACGTGGCACGCGACGTGTATTCGATTGAACGCATCAAGCCGCTCTACGAGCGCGCGAAGCTGAACCTGCGGCCGCTGCGCGTGCCGAACATCCGTCTGCACTACGGCGACGGGCGTGTCGGCCTGCCGTCCGCGGCCCCGTTCGACGCGATCGTGATCGCGGCGGCGGGGCTCGACGTGCCGCAGGCGCTGCTCGAGCAGCTCGCGATCGGCGGGCGGCTCGTCGCGCCGGTCGGCGCGCAGAGCGGGCAGCACCAGGTGCTCACGCTCGTCGAGCGCGTCGCGCACGCGCAATGGCGAGAGTCACGGCTTGATCGCGTTTTCTTTGTCCCTTTAAAATCCGGAGTGATTTGAAACCGATGAGTATGTTGCGCGCGATGCAAAACAACCGATCCAGGGAACCGCTCACGCTCGCCCAGCGCGCGATCTGTGTGGCTGCGTTCTCCACGCTACTGGCCGCCTGTGCGACGCGGCTCGACAACGCGCCTGTCGTCGACCGCTCCGGCTCGCTCGGCACGACCGCCGCCGCGCAGCCCGCGGTGCCGCTCGGCCCGCCGCCGCCTGGCTTCTACCGTGTGAAACCGGGCGACACGCTGTACCGGATTGCGCTCGAGAACGGGCAGAACTATCGCGACATCGCGTCGTGGAACAACCTGACGAACCCGAACCAGATCGAAGTCGACCAGTTGCTGCGCGTGGCGCCGCCGGGCGGCGCGGCGGTTGCGGGCGCACCGGCCGCTGCGCCGATCGCGGGTGCCGCGGTCGCGACCGCGCCGCTGAGCAGCGGTCCTGCGACGCCGGCTGCCGGCACGTCGTCCACGCTCGCCACGCCGCCGGCTGCGGCCGCCGGATCGAGCGACACGGCGGCGGCCCCGAGCGGCCCCGTGACGTTCGCATGGCCCGCACGCGGCCCCGTGCTGAACGGGTTCGACGACGCGAAGAACAAGGGGGTCAACATCGGCGGCACGGCCGGCGAAACCGTGAAGGCGGCGGCCGACGGCCGCGTCGTCTACTCCGGTAACGGCCTGCGCGGCTACGGCAACCTCATTATCATCAAACACGATGCAACTTACCTCACGGCATATGCACATAATCGCGCTTTGATGGTAAAAGAGGGGGACGCGGTAACGAAGGGGCAGAAGATCGCCGAGATGGGTAATAGCGATGCCGACCGCGTGATGCTGCATTTCGAGGTTCGCCGGCAGGGTAAGCCTGTCGATCCGCTGAAGTATTTGCCGCCTCAATAACCGAGACGACCATGCCGAAATCGAAGCGCCACGAGCCGCAAGCCGAGTCTGAGAAGATCAGTCGTGCCACGCAAGCATCGGTGGGGCGAGCGGGTGCTTCGACGGACGACGAGGACGATACCGCGGACAACGAACGCGATATCGAGGCACGTGACGCCGAGGCGGACGGTGGCGACGACGAGCGCGAAGGCCGCTCGGAAGCGGCGCCCGACGTCGACGATTTCCGCACGATGCTGCAGGCCGAGCTCACGGCCGACACGATCCAGCACTACCTGAACCGGATCAGCGTGAAGCCGCTGCTGACCGTCGAGGAAGAGCAGCGCTATTCGCGCCTCGCGAAGGCCGGCGAATTCGAGGCACGGCAGGTGATGATCGAGCGCAACCTGCGTCTCGTCGTCAGTATCGCGAAGGGGTATCTGAACCGCGGCGTGCCGCTGCTCGACCTGATCGAGGAGGGCAACCTCGGCCTGATGCACGCGATCGAGAAGTTCGACCCGACGCGCGGGTTCCGTTTCTCGACCTATGCGACGTGGTGGATCCGGCAGAGCATCGAGCGGGCGATCATGAACCAGGCCCGCACGGTGCGCCTGCCCGTGCACGTGATCCGCGAACTGAACCAGGTGCTGCGCGCGAAGCGCCACCTCGAAAAGAATTCGATGTCGACGGGCGAGGCGGCCGAGCGCCGCGAAGCCAGCATCGACGACATCGCCTATCTCACCGGCAAGACCGCCGAGGAAGTCACCGACATCCTCGCGCTCAACGAGCACACGGCGTCGCTCGACGCGCCGCTCGATCTCGATCCCGCGAGCAGCCTGCTAGACCTGCTGCCCGACGACCAGAGCCAGTCGCCCGACGCCGAGGTGCAGCACCGCGAGCTCGAAACGCTGACGCGCGCGTGGCTGTCGCGGCTGTCCGACAAGCATCGGCACGTGATCGAGCGCCGCTTCGGCCTGAACCACATCGAACCGGCGACGCTCGAGGAGCTCGCCGACGAGATGGGGCTCACGCGCGAGCGCGTGCGGCAGATCCAGCAGGAAGCGCTGGTGCGCCTCAAGCGGTTCTTTGCCTCCAACGGCGTGCGCAAGGACGCCGTTCTGTAACCGATGACTCCGATTCTTGTTTTTGACATCGAGACGATTCCCGATGTCGACGGCATTCGCCGTCTGGAAGACCTGCCCGCGACGCTCGACGATGCCGCGGTGGCCGAACACGCATTCGCCGCACGCCGCGAGAAGACCGGCAGCGATTTCCTGCCGCATCACCTGCAGCGGATCGCGGCGATCTCGTGCGTGTTCCGCGACAACAACGGTTTTCGCGTGCGCTCGCTCGGCACGCCGCAGGACAACGAAGCGGCGCTGATCCAGTCGTTCTACCGCGTGATCGAGAAATACACGCCGCAGCTCGTGTCGTGGAACGGCGGCGGCTTCGACCTGCCGGTGCTGCATTACCGCGCGCTCGTGCACGGCATTCCCGCGACCCGCTACTGGGATCTCGGCGAGGACGACCGCGAATTCAAGTGGAACAACTACATCTCGCGCTATCACTCGCGGCATACCGACCTGATGGACGTGCTCGCGATGTATCAGGCGCGTGCGAACGCGCCGCTCGACGCGCTGGCGAAGCTGTGCGGCTTCCCGGGCAAGCTCGGGATGGACGGCAGCCAGGTGTGGCCGGCGTTCCGGGATGGCCGGATCGACGAAATCCGCAACTATTGCGAAACCGACGTCGTCAACACCTACCTGCTGTACTGTCGGTTCCAGTTGATGCGCGGTGGCCTGACGCCGAGCGAGTACGCCGACGAGATCCTGATCGTGAAGAACGCGCTCGCGCTGGAACCGGCGCCGCACTGGGTCGAGTACCTGGCCGGCTTCGACGCGTAGCGCCGGCGGCCTGCGCCGCCACCGGCGCGATCAAGCCAGTTCGAGCAGCACCGGCTGGTGATCCGACGCGCGCACGTCGCCGTCGATCTCGCAGCGCCTGACGCGCGGCAGCAGCGTCTCGGTCACGAACACGAAGTCGCACGCAAGCGGCCCGTCCGGCCATTGCACCGTATCGTAGACGCCGGCCGTCGGCGGCGGTGTGCGGCCCGGGTGTTGCGCGACCCACGCGTCGACGAAGCGCGGCGCGTCCGCGATCGGGTCCAGGAAGCGTCGGTACGCGTCGCTGTCGAACGCACTGTTGAAGTCGCCGCAGACGATCGCATCGCGCGGCTGGCCGGTCGCGCTGAACGGCCCGTCGGCCGTCTCGGCCGGTGCCGGACGTTCAGCGTGCGCACAGGCCTCGCGATGCCGGCCGCGCAGCGCATCGACCTGCGCGAGCCGCTGGCGCGCCGAATAGTATTCCAGATGGGTGGTCGTGACGCGCAGCGGGCCGAAGGGCGCCTGCAGCTCGACGTCGAGCGCGACGCGCGGCATCGACGGCGCGCCGGCGTCGGCCGGCCACGGCAGCAACTGGCGCAACACGCGCCCGACCGGAAGCCGGGTCGCGATCGCATTGCCGAACTGGCGGCGCGGTGCGCCCGGTTCGGCGGCCGGCAAGTCGGCGCCGATCGCTTCGATGATCGCGTAGCCGGGCAGCAGCGCCGCGAGTTCGGCGAACTGGTCGGGGCCGGGGCGGCCGGGCAGTGCGCCGAAGCCGCGCGTGACTTCCTGCAGGCACAGCACGTCGAAATCGCCGAGCCGCCGGATCGTCGAGACGGTGCGTGACAGATCGACGACGCCGTTCGCGTCCCGACCCCATTGGATGTTCCAGTCGATCAGTCGCATGGTCGAATCTCCTGGCGGATGGAGGTCGGGCTTCAGAGGCCGGCCCTGATGCGTTCCGCGTGGCCCCGTCAGCCGGCTACGTGACCGTTTCGGCGCGATGCAGGGGCGTCCATCATCAAGTATCGACGCTCGCCCCATCCAAAGCGGGCGATACGGGCCGGCGTCGTCTACAATCTCGCCTTCTTCAACGTTTGTCAGGAAAAGCTGGTGTCCGAAGCCGTCCCCACTTCTGCGCGCAAATCGAAAAATGCGCCCGTCGCGCCCGGGCCCGCCCCGGTTCTCGAGATCGAATCGCTCGACATGGAAGCGCGCGGTGTCGGCCGCACGATCACCGAGGACGGCGAGCCGGGCAAGGTCATCTTCGTCGAAGGCGCGCTGCCGGGCGAACGCGTGACCTATTCGAGCTACCGCCGCAAGCCGAGCTACGAGCAGGCGACGGTTGTCGACATTCTGCGCCCGAGCGTGATGCGCACGCAGCCGAAATGCAAGTTCTTCGGGACCTGCGGCGGCTGCTCGATGCAGCATCTCGACATGCGTGCGCAGGTGGCCGTCAAGCAGCGCGTGCTCGAGGACAACCTGTGGCACCTGGCGAAGCTGCGTGCGGAAACGATGTTCGCGCCGATCCACGGCCCGTCGTGGGGCTATCGCTATCGTGCGCGCCTGACCGTGCGCAACGTGGCGAAGAAGGGCGGCGTGCTGGTCGGCTTCCATGAGAAGAAGAGCAGCTATGTTGCCGACATGACGAGCTGCGAAGTGCTGCCGCCGCACGTGTCGGCGATGCTCGTGCCGCTGCGCCGGCTCGTCGAGGGGCTGTCGATTCGCGACCGGATGCCGCAGATCGAGCTGGCGGTCGGTTCGGACGTCACGGCGCTCGTGCTGCGCGTGCTGGAGCCGATCAATGCGGACGACGAAGCGCTGCTGCGCGCGTTCGCCGACGAGCACAAGGTGCAGTTCTGGCTGCAGCCGAAGGGCCCGGACACGGTGACGCCGTTCTATCCGCTCGACGTGTCGCTCGACTACACGCTGCCGGAATTCGGCATCCGCATGCCGTTCAAGCCGACCGACTTCACGCAGGTCAATCACCAGATCAACCGCGTGCTGGTGGGACGTGCGCTGCGCCTGCTCGCGCCGTCGCGCGACGACCGCGTGCTCGACCTGTTCTGCGGGATCGGCAACTTCACGCTGCCGCTCGCACGACTGTCGCGCGAAGTGATGGGCATCGAGGGCAGCGACACGCTGACGACGCGCGCGCTGGCGAATGCGCGAGAGAACGGTGTCGACGGTCACACGACGTTCGCGTGCCGGAACCTGTTCGAGGTGACGGGCGACGACCTTCGTGCCCTCGGCGCGTTCGACAAGTTCCTGATCGACCCGCCGCGCGAAGGCGCGCTCGCGGTGTCGAAGGCGCTGGCCGAGATCGCGCAGAGCGGCGAAGGCCCGTTGCCGAAGCGGATCGTCTACGTGTCGTGCAACCCGTCGACGCTCGCACGCGACGCGGGCCTGCTCGTGCACGAGGCCGGCTACCGGCTGAAGGGCGCCGGTGTCGTCAACATGTTCCCGAATACGTCGCACGTCGAATCGATTGCGCTGTTCGAGCGCGACTGAGCCGGGCGGCGGACGTAAAAAAACCGGCCCGCGGGCCGGTTTTTTCATGGTGCACTGCGAACGTCAGTTGCGGTTGCCGCCGAAGATGCCGAGCAGCGCGAGCAGGTTCGTGAACACGTTGTACAGGTCGAGGTAGATCGCGAGCGTGGCCGAGATGTAGTTCGTCTCGCCGCCGTTCACGACGCGCTGGACGTCGAACAGCATGTAGGCCGAGAAGATCGCGATCGCGAGCACCGACACGGTGAGCATCAGCGCCGGCAGCTGCAGGAAGATGTTCGCGACCGACGCGAGCAGGATCACGATCACGCCCATGAACAGCCACTTGCCGAGGCCCGAGAAATCGCGCTTGCTGACGGTGGCGATCGTCGCCATCGCGGCGAAGATGATGCCGGTGCCGCCGAACGCGAGCATGATCAGCGACGGGCCGTTCGAGAAGCCGAGGATGAAGCTCAGCAGCCGCGACAGCATCAGGCCCATGAAGAACGTGAAGCCGAGCAGCACGAACACGCCGGCCGCGCTGTTTTTCGTCCGCTCGATCGCGAACATGAAGCCGAACGCGATCGCGAAGAACGCGAGCAGGCTCATCATCGGGCTCGTGGCCGCGAACAGCGAGAAGCCCGTCGCGACGCCGACCCAGGCGCCCAGCACGGTCGGCACCATCGACAGCGCGAGCAGCCAGTACGTGTTCCGCAGCACGCGGTTGCGAACCTCGGCGGTGCTGACGGAACCGCCGCGGCCGAAATTGTACGGATAGTCGTTCATGGTTTCTCCTAACATTGAACGCGTGGGCGTCCGGGGCCGGTTCGGCACACGCGGTGTGCGGCGCAGCAAACCGGAGCAGCTATGGCTAAGATACGTTCCGTGCCCGGAGGTTTCAATGGCCGTGCGGTACAAAACATATGGATTCGGAACCTTTCACATGTGTAAGGGTTCAATCGCAATGATACACGGGATCGTGCTACAATAGCGGATTCATTTGAACCTGTAACTTCTTAATTTTTTGGAGTTTTTATGGCAATCGAGCGCACCCTGTCGATCATCAAGCCGGATGCGGTGGCAAAGAACGTGATCGGCCAGATCTACAGCCGTTTCGAAGGCGCCGGCCTGAAGATCATCGCATCGCGCATGGCGCACCTGTCGCGCGCTGACGCAGAGAAGTTCTACGCGGTTCACGCAGCACGTCCGTTCTTCAAGGACCTCGTCGATTTCATGATCTCGGGCCCGGTGATGATCCAGGTTCTGGAAGGTGAAGGCGCGATCCTGAAGAACCGCGACCTGATGGGCGCAACGGATCCGAAGAAGGCAGAAAAGGGCACGATCCGCGCCGATTTCGCCGACAGCATCGACGCGAACGCCGTTCACGGCTCGGACGCTGCAGAAACGGCAGCGGTCGAAGTCGCGTTCTTCTTCCCGGAAATGAACGTTTACTCGCGTTAAGCCCTGGCTGACAGCAAGTAGGCACAGGATTCAGCGCACGCGGCAAGGCAGCACATCATGACGAGCGAAACTTCCGTCAATCTTCTCGACTTCGATGCCGAGGGTCTTGTCGCGTACTGCGGCAGCCTGGGCGAGAAGCCGTTCCGCGCCAAGCAGTTGCAGCGCTGGATCCACCAGTACAACGCCGGCGATTTCGACGGCATGACCGATCTCGCGAAGTCCTTGAGAGAAAAGCTCAAGGGCCGTGCGTCGATCGTGATGCCCGACATCGCCAGCGATCACGTTTCCACCGACGGCACGCGCAAGTGGCTGATCGACGTCGGAAACGGCAATGCGGTCGAAACCGTGTTCATCCCGGAAGAGACGCGCGGCACGCTGTGCGTGTCGTCGCAGGCCGGGTGCGCGGTCAACTGCCGCTTCTGTTCGACGGGCAAACAGGGCTTTTCCCGCAACCTGTCGACAGCCGAAATCATCGGCCAGCTTCGCATGGCCGAATTTGCATTGCGAGCGTCGCTGGGCCGCGCGCCCGGCCCGAACGGCAAGGCCGAACGGGTCGTCACCAACGTGGTGATGATGGGCATGGGCGAGCCGCTGCTGAATTACAGCGCGGTCGTACCCGCGATGCGGCTGATGCTCGACGACAACGCGTACGGCCTGTCGCGCCGCCGCGTCACGCTGTCCACGTCCGGCGTGGTGCCGATGATGGACCGCCTCGGCGCCGAGCTGCCGGTCGCGCTGGCCGTTTCGCTGCACGCGCCGAACGATGCGCTGCGCGACGAGCTGGTGCCGCTCAACAAGAAGTATCCGCTTCGCGAGCTGATGGCTGCGTGCCAGCGCTATCTGAAGGTCGCGCCGCGCGACTTCATTACTTTCGAATACTGCATGCTGGACGGCGTCAACGACACCGAAGCGCATGCACGCGAGCTGCTGGCCGTCACGCGCGACGTGCCGTGCAAGTTCAACCTGATTCCGTTCAATCCGTTTCCGGAATCGGGCCTCATCCGCTCGAAGCCGGAGCAGATCAAGCGCTTCGCACAGGTCCTCATCGACGCGGGTGTCGTCACGACCGTGCGCAAGACGCGCGGCGACGACATCGATGCTGCGTGCGGCCAGCTGGCCGGCGCGGTGAAGGACCGCACGCGCCTGGCGGAACGAACGGGCGCAACAGGAAAAATCATCGAAGTTCGGGCAGTTTGACGGGGGCACCTGGCCGGGGGCGCCCGAACCCTTTGGCGGTGCAACACGCGAATAGCGATCGGTCGCGGCGCCTCGGCGCCGCGCATGGTATGGACAGTTGCGGATGCCGGCCGGCGGGAGCCGGAGGCGCCCGCCAGTGAAGAAGAATCGACGCGAGGACAAGGATGAGTGAGCCGCAGCCGACTAACGGCGCAGAGACGAATGCCGCGAAACCGGCACCGGCGGGACTGGAATCGCTGGCGGCGGTCGGCAGCCGGCTGGCGCAGCTTCGGGAGACGAAGGGCTGGTCGGTCGACGACGTGTCGGCGCGACTCAAGGTCGCACCGCAGAAGCTCCGGGCGCTTGAGGCCGGCGACATCAGCCATCTGCCCGGTGTGACGTTCGCGCTCGGTGTCGTGCGCAGTTACGCGAAGATGCTCGGCGTCGACCCGGAACCGTTCGCGCAGGCGTTGCGCCGTGAACGCGGGGTGCCGGAAGTCGACCTGTCGATGCCCGCGTCGTCGGGGACGGATCTGCCGCGCGGCCGCGTGTCGATTCCGCTGGGCGGCTCGTCGCGCCACCATCCGTGGCTGTGGGGAACGGCGATCGTCGTCGTCGCGGTGGTCGCCGTACTGATGTGGCACACTGGCGGCGATTCGTCGAGCCTGCTCGCGCGCCTGAAGGGCAACGACGCGGAGCATGCGTCGGCGGCGAGCGCTTCGGCTGCGTCGTCGGCGGCTGTCGAAGAAGCGGCCGCGAGCGGCGCGTCGACCGTCGCCGCCAATGAGGTTCCGGCCCCGGCGGCAGCATCTGCGGCGCCGGCGCAGGCGATTGCATCCGCTGTCCCGGCGCCCGTGGCACCGGTCGCGACGGCCGCGGCATCGCAACCGGTCGTGGCCACGACGGCGGCAAGTGCCGCCGCGCCGGCCCAGCCGGCGAGCGTCGTGGTGGCGGCAGGCCAGTCGATGGTCGAACTGAAGGTCAAGCAGGATTGCTGGTTCAGCGTGCGCGACAAGAACGGCAAGGAGCTGTTCTCGGCGCTGGTGCGGGCCGGCGAGACGAAGCAGGTCGCCGGCGACGGGCCGTTCAAGGTCACGATCGGCAACAAGGCAGGCCTCGACGCAGTCGCGTTCGACGGAAAACCTGTCGATCCGGCAAAATATTCGGCAGCGCGGGGTAACGTGGCACGGTTCACGTTGCCCTGACGTCAAGCGCCGTGACGAAGGCCTGTCGTCGATATCGGCAGGCCGTGAGGGCACGGCGCTTTTTCAATTCATGCGCCGCGTCGCGGCGCAGTCCGCGTAAATGGATCTATCGATGCAATCCGAAGCTCAATCCCCACGCAGCAGTCAGATTTGTTCAACCGAGCCGGTGTTCGGCGGGCATCAGCCGCGCCGCGTATCGCATGCGGTGGATGTCCGCTGGGGCGGGCAGCTCGTGACGATCGGCGGCGACGCGCCGGTGCGCGTGCAGTCGATGACGAATACCGACACGGCCGACGCGATCGGCACGGCGATCCAGATCAAGGAACTCGCGAACGCGGGCTCCGAACTGGTGCGCATCACGGTCAACACGCCCGAGGCCGCGGCCGCCGTGCCGGCGATCCGCGAGCAGCTCGACCGGATGGGCGTGACCGTGCCGCTCGTCGGCGATTTCCACTACAACGGCCACCTGCTGCTGCGCGATTACCCGGGCTGCGCGGAGGCGCTGTCGAAGTACCGGATCAACCCCGGCAACGTCGGCCAGGGCGCGAAGCGCGATACGCAGTTCGCGCTGATGATCGAGGCCGCGGCCAAGTACGACAAGGTCGTGCGAATCGGCGTGAACTGGGGCAGCCTCGACCAGGACCTGCTCGCGCGCATGATGGACGAGAACGGTGCGCGTTCGCAGCCGTGGGGCGCGCAAAGCGTGATGTACGAGGCGCTGATCCAGTCGGCGATCGGCTCGGCCGAGCGCGCGGTCGAACTCGGCCTCGGCCGCGACCGCATCGTGCTGTCGTGCAAGGTCAGCGGCGTGCAGGACCTGATCGCCGTGTACCGCGAGCTCGGCCGCCGCTGCGGCTTCGCGCTGCACCTCGGGCTGACCGAGGCCGGCATGGGCTCGAAGGGCATCGTCGCGTCGACGGCCGCGCTCGGCGTGCTGCTGCAGGAAGGGATCGGCGACACGATCCGCATCTCGCTGACGCCGGAACCGGGCGCGCCGCGCACGGGCGAAGTGATCGTCGGCCAGGAAATCCTGCAGACGATGGGGCTGCGCTCGTTCGCCCCGATGGTGATCGCGTGCCCGGGCTGCGGCCGCACGACGAGCACGCTGTTCCAGGAACTCGCGATGCAGATCCAGACCTACCTGCGCGAGCAGATGCCGGTCTGGCGCAAGGAATATCCGGGCGTCGAGAAGATGAACGTCGCGGTGATGGGCTGCATCGTCAACGGCCCGGGTGAATCGAAGCACGCGAACATCGGCATCAGCCTGCCGGGCTCGGGCGAGAACCCGGCCGCGCCCGTCTTCATCGACGGCGAGAAGGTCAAGACGCTGCGCGGCGAGCGGATCGCCGAGGAATTCCAGCAGATCGTCAGCGACTACGTCGCACGCAATTACGGCCGCACCGAGGCCCTGAACTAATTCGTCCACACACACGAACGATGACTGAACAGAAACGCAAGATCGAGAAGCTCACCGGCGTCAAAGGCATGAACGACATCCTTCCGCAGGATGCCGGCCTGTGGGAGTTCTTCGAAGCTACCGTGAAATCGCTGCTGCGCGCGTACGGCTACCAGAACATCCGCACGCCGATCGTCGAACACACGCAGCTCTTCACGCGCGGCATCGGCGAAGTCACCGACATCGTCGAGAAGGAGATGTACAGCTTCACCGACGCGCTGAACGGCGAGCACCTGACGATGCGCCCGGAAAATACCGCGGCCGTCGTGCGCGCGTCGATCGAGCACAACATGCTGTACGACGGCCCGAAGCGCCTGTGGTACATCGGCCCGATGTTCCGTCACGAGCGTCCGCAGCGCGGCCGCTATCGCCAGTTCCACCAGGTCGGCGTCGAGGCGCTCGGTTTCGCGGGCCCCGATGCGGATGCCGAGATCATCATGATGTGCCAGCGCCTGTGGGACGACCTCGGCCTGACCGGCATCAAGCTCGAGATCAACTCGCTCGGCCTCGCCGAAGAGCGCGCCGCGCACCGCGTCGAACTGATCAAGTACCTCGAGCAGTTCGCCGACGTGCTCGACGAGGACGCGAAGCGCCGCCTGTATACGAACCCGCTGCGCGTGCTCGACACGAAGAATCCCGCGCTGCAGGAGATCGCGCAGAACGCGCCGAAGCTGATCGACTTCCTCGGCGAAGAGTCGCGCGCGCACTTCGAGGGGCTGCAGCGCCTGCTGCTCGCGAACAACATTCCGTTCAAGATCAACCCGCGTCTCGTGCGCGGCCTCGATTACTACAACCTGACCGTGTTCGAGTGGGTGACCGACAAGCTCGGCGCGCAGGGCACGGTCGCCGCCGGCGGCCGCTACGATCCGCTGATCGAGCAGCTCGGCGGCAAGCCGACCGCCGCATGCGGCTGGGCGATGGGCATCGAGCGCATTCTCGAGCTGCTGAAGGAAGAGGATCTCGCACCCGAGCAGGAAGGCGTCGACGTGTACGTCGTGCACCAGGGCGACACCGCGCGCGAACAGGCGTTCATCGCGGCCGAGCGCCTGCGCGATACGGGCTTGGACGTAATCTTCCACTGCAGCGCCGATGGCGCGACGGCCAGCTTCAAGTCGCAGATGAAGCGGGCCGACGCGAGCGGCGCCGCGTTCGCGGTGATCTTCGGCGAAGAAGAGGTTGCGAACGGCACGGTGGGCGTGAAAGCGCTGCGCGGTGCGGGCGCGGATGGGGAAAAGAACGTTCAGCAGACCGTACCGGTCGAAAGCTTGACCGAATTCCTAATCAATGCGATGGTTGCATCCGCCGAAGACGGCGACGACTGATCGCGCTGGCATTCGCTCGACAAGAAAGGCCTGAACAGGAAGGAATCGCTCGCCGATGAGTTATCACGACGAACAAGAATCGATTGAAAGTCTCAAGGCGTGGTGGGCCCGCTGGGGCAACCTCACCACGTGGATCGTGCTCGCGGCGCTCGTCGTCGCGGCCGGTTTCAACGGCTGGAACTACTGGCAGCGCCGTCAGGCTGCCGAGGCGTCCGGGCTGTACGAGCAGGTCCAGAAGGCCGCCGCCGCGAACGACAAGGCGACGATGGCCCGCGCGGCCGCCGACATGGAAGACAAGTTCGGCAGCACGCCGTATGCGCAGATGACGGCGCTCTCGGCCGCGAAGACGCTGTATGCGGCCGGTGACGCGGCAGGCGCGAAGGCGCAGCTGCAATGGGCCGTCGATCACGCCAAGGACGACGAGTACAAGCAGATCGCGAAGCTGCGTCTCGCGTCGCTGCTGCTCGACGAAAAGGCGTACGACGCGGGTCTCACGCTGCTGTCGGGTACGCCGGTCGATGCATTCAAGGGCCTCGTGGCCGATCGCCGCGGCGATCTGCTGGCCGCGCAAGGCAAGACCGACGATGCGCGCGCCGCTTACAAGCTCGCGCTCGACGGCCTGTCGAAGGACGACCAGTCTGCGCGCCAGCTCGTGCAGTTCAAGCTGGACGCGCTCGGCGGCTGAATCGCGGTCCCCTCAACCTCTTAACTTCTGCTTCGCTAACCGATGAATTTGCTGAAACGTTACGCTGTGCCCGTTGCTTGCGCGGCGGCTGTCCTCGCACTGGCGGCTTGCTCGTCGTCGAAGGACGCACGTCGCGTGCCGACGCCGCTGACCGAGTTCAAGTCCGTCATGGACGTGCAACAGGTCTGGAAGGCGAGCGTCGGCAAGGGCGGGCGCTACCTGTTCTCGCCGGTGGCCGTGGGCGACGCCGTGTATGCGGCGGGCGAAAACGGTTCGGTCGAGAAGATCGACGCGAAGACGGGCCAGACGCTCTGGCGCTCGAAGGTCGGTTCGGACCTGTCGGCCGGCGTCGGCAGCGACGGCAACCTGACCGCGGTCGGCGCGCTGAAGGGCGGCGTGTTCGTGCTGGGCCCGGACGGCAAGCAACTGTGGAAGACCAGCGTGCAGGGCGAGATCTTCTCGCCGCCGCTCGTCGGCAACGGCCTCGTGGTCGTCCGCACGATCGACGGCCAGGTGATCGCGTTCAACGCACAGACGGGCGAGCAGAAGTGGAACTACCGCAACCGCGCGGTGCCGCTGAACCTGCGCGTGTCGGCCGGCATGACGTTCGCGGGTGACGCGGCGGTGCTGGCGGGCTTCCCCGGCGGCGGTCTCGTCGCGATCAACCTGCAGACGGGCGAGCCGTTCTGGCAGACCCCGGTGTCGTTCCCGAAGGGCGTGACCGAGGTCGAGCGCATCAACGACGTCAGCGGCCCGCCGACGCTCGTGGGCGCGGAAGCGTGCGCGGTGACGTTCCAGGGTCAGCTCGGCTGCTTCGATGCGAACTCGGGCCGCCCGCTGTGGGAAAAGGCGTTCTCGAGCCGCAGCGGTCTGGCGCAGGACGATTCGGTGGTCGCCGGCGGCGACGACTGGTCGGTCGTGACGGCGTACGACGCGGCATCGGGCAACCAGCTGTGGCGCAACGACAAGCTGAAGAGCCGCGACGTCGGCGTCCCGTACCTGCTCGGGCACGCGGTCGTGATGGGCGATTACAAGGGCTTCGTGCACTTCCTGTCGCGCGAAGACGGCAGCTTCATCGCCCGGATGAAGACGGACGGCAGCGCGATTACGGCGGCGCCGGTACTCGCGGGCAATACGCTCGTCGTGCAGACGAAGGACGGCGGCCTGTACGGGTTCCGTCCGCGCTGACACACGGAAACAGGTGCGGCCGCGGCGCGGCGGGCTTGTCCCGCGCGCCCCGGCCGTGCAGCATGAAGGCGGCCGGTGCTCCCGGCCGCTCGGTATTTGAAAGGCAGTTCGAGACGAAAGACGACGGCGCGCAACGCGCGCCGGGCGCGCGCATCCGGCGCGGCGCGAATTCGTGATATTTTCATTCAGCGCAGCCGCCCGCAGCAGCGGGCCTCCCGCTGCTGCGCTTCACCGTAGAAAACACAGATGAAACCGGTCATTGCCCTCGTTGGGCGCCCCAATGTGGGGAAATCCACGCTGTTCAACCGGCTCACGCGCTCGCGCGATGCGCTGGTCGCCGACTTGCCGGGCCTGACGCGCGATCGCCATTACGGCGAAGGGCGCGTCGGCGAACGGCCGTACCTGGTCGTCGATACGGGCGGCTTCGAACCCGTCGCGAAGGACGGCATCCTGCACGAGATGGCACGCCAGACGCGGCAGGCCGTCGAGGAAGCCGACATCGTCGTGTTCATCGTCGACGGCCGCAACGGGCTCGCGCCGCAGGACAAGTCGATCGCCGACTACCTGCGCAAGACCGGCCGGCCGATCTTCCTCGTCGTCAACAAGGCCGAGGGGATGCGGTACACGTCGGTCGCGGCCGACTTCTACGAGCTCGGGCTCGGCGACCCGCGCGCGATCTCGGCCGCGCACGGCGACGGCGTGACCGACATGATCAACGAGGCGCTCGAGGTTGCTTATGCCGACCGCCCCGCGGAAGAGGACGAGAACGATCCGTCGCGCGGCATCAAGATCGCGATCGTCGGCCGTCCGAACGTCGGCAAGTCGACGCTCGTGAACGCGCTGATCGGCGAAGATCGCGTGATCGCGTTCGACATGCCGGGCACGACGCGCGATTCGATCTACGTCGACTTCGAGCGTAACGGCAAGAAATACACGCTGATCGACACGGCCGGCCTGCGCCGCCGCGGCAAGGTGTTCGAGGCGATCGAGAAGTTCTCGGTCGTGAAGACACTGCAGTCGATCTCCGATGCGAACGTCGTCATTCTTCTGCTGGATGCGCAGCAGGACATTTCCGACCAGGACGCGCACATCGCCGGCTTCGTCGTCGAGCAGGGCCGCGCGCTCGTGATCGGCGTCAACAAGTGGGATGGCCTCGACGAGCACGCGCGCGACCGCGCGAAAGCGGATTTGACCCGCAAGCTGAAATTCCTCGATTTCGCGAAGTCGCACTTCATTTCGGCCGCGAAGAAGACGGGCATCGGCGCGCTGATGCGCTCGGTCGACGACGCGTACGCGGCGGCGATGGCGAAGCTGCCGACGCCGAAGCTCACGCGTGCGCTGATCGAGGCCGTCGAATTCCAGCAGCCGCGCCGTCGCGGCCCGGTGCGTCCGAAGCTGCGCTACGCGCACCAGGGCGGCCAGAATCCGCCGCTGATCGTCATCCACGGCAACGCGCTCGACGCGGTCACGGAAACCTACAAACGCTACCTCGAAAACCGGTTCCGCGAAACTTTCTCGCTGACCGGGACTCCATTGCGCATAGAGTTCCGTTCGTCGAACAATCCGTACGCGGACAAGGGCTGAAGCACGCCCCGCAAGGGTAGGCCGCAAGGCCTGCGCCCCGGGCGGGGCAGGCAAAATCAGCTATAGTGTAGCGATTGGCGCCGGATCTCTTTTTCTTCCTCGCCAATCCAGATCAACCTGCAAAAAAAGATGGAGTACGCCATGAGCAACAAAGGGCAATTGTTACAAGACCCGTTTTTGAACGCACTGCGCAAAGAGCACGTTCCCGTTTCGATCTACCTCGTCAACGGCATCAAGCTCCAAGGGAACATTGAATCGTTCGACCAGTACGTCGTGTTGCTCCGTAATACGGTGACCCAGATGGTCTACAAGCACGCCATCTCGACGGTCGTGCCGGCGCGCCCGGTGAATTTCCACCCGGACGCGGAAGCCTCGTCCTAACCTATCGCAGCGGCCGGCATCCGGTCGCCGCGAGCGACCGATGCCAGCCGCCTTATCTTGACACCCGATAATTTGATCAACGCAGCACTCGTCGGCATCGATTTCGGCAAGACCGATTTCGAAGCCAGTCTCGAAGAACTCAGTCTTCTCGCCTCCAGCGCGGGGGCTCGTCCCGCCGTCACCCTCACGGGTCGTCGCTCCAGTCCCGATGCCAAGATGTTCATCGGCAGCGGCAAAGCCGAAGAACTGCGGCTTGCCTGCGACGCGCACAACGTCGAAATCGTCATCTTCAACCACGCCCTGGCGCCGGCCCAGCAACGCAATCTGGAGCAGGCACTTAACAGGCGTGTGGTCGACCGCACGAGCCTCATCCTCGACATCTTCGCGCAGCGCGCCCGCAGCCATGAAGGCAAGCTGCAGGTCGAGCTCGCGCAGCTGCAATACCTGTCGACCCGGCTCATTCGTGCGTGGACCCACCTTGAACGACAGAAGGGCGGTATCGGCCTGCGCGGCCCGGGTGAAACACAGCTCGAAACCGACCGCCGGCTGATCGGCGAACGCATCAAGATGCTGAAGTCGCGGCTCGACCGCCTGCGCCGGCAGCACAGCACGCAGCGTCGGCAGCGTGCGCGCAGCGGCACGATGTCGGTGTCGCTCGTCGGCTATACGAACGCCGGCAAGTCGACGCTGTTCAATGCGCTGACGAAAGCGCAGGCCTACGCGGCCGACCAGCTGTTCGCCACGCTCGACACGACGTCGCGGCGCGTGTACCTCGGCGACGAGGTCGGCCAGATCGTCGTGTCCGATACGGTCGGGTTCATCCGCGAGCTGCCTCACCAGCTCGTCGCGGCATTCCGCGCGACCCTCGAGGAAACGATCCACGCGGATCTGCTGCTGCACGTGGTCGATGCGTCGAGCGCGGTCAGGCTCGAGCAGATCGAGCAGGTCAACGGCGTGCTGCACGAGATTGGCGCGGACACGATCCGGCAGGTGCTGGTGTTCAACAAGATCGACGCCGTGCCCGAGCTGGCGGCCCGCGGCGACGCGGTCGAGCGGGACGAATATGGTAATATTTCGCGCGTCTTTTTGAGCGCGCGCACCGGTCAGGGTCTTGATACGTTGCGCGCCGCCATCGCCGAAATCGCCTCCGCGGAACACCTCTCCAGCGCGACGTTACCCAGCGGCGCGCTCGACGGCGCACCCGCTGAACCACACGAAGACCACACGATTTCCGAACACGGGCGCTAACCGGTCCCGGCCGGTTCGCCGGCGTCTTATCTGGTGAACAAACTCTGGTGAACGAATACAACGAGCGGAGTACCTGGCGGCGGATGCGCGCCTTGCTGTCGATCAACGATCCCCGCTGGGGACGCGGCGAAGGCAATGGCAAGGACGGATCCCGTCCGCGTCCGAACGAATCGAAGCGTCCGCAAGGCGGCGACGGTGATGGTCCGCCCGATCTCGACGAGATGTGGCGCAACTTCAACCGGCGCCTGAGCGGCCTGTTCGGCGGCAAGGGCGGCAACGGCTTCCGGCCCGACAACGGCCGGGCCGCGCGGGTCGGCGTCGGCATTGTCATCGGCGTGCTGGTCGCGGTCTACGCGGGCAGCGGGCTGTTCGTCGTGCAGGACGGCCAGACGGGCGTCGTGCTGCAGCTCGGCAAGCTGTCGGGCACGGTCGGCCAGGGCGTGCACTGGCGCGCGCCGTATCCGTTCGCGTCGCACGAGATCGTCGATACGTCGCAGGTCCGCTCGATCGAGATCGGCCGCAACAACGTCGTGCGTCTCGCGAACGTGAAGGAAGCCGCGATGCTGACGCGCGATGCCGATATCGTCGACGTGCGTTTCATCGTCCAGTACCGGATCCGTTCCGCCACCGATTACCTGTTCCGCAGCGTCGATCCCGAGCGCAGCGTCTCGCAGGCCGCGCAGGCCGCGGTGCGCGCGATCGTCGGCACGCGCAGCGCGGCCGACATGCTGAACCAGGACCGTGACGCGCTGCGCGAGCAGCTGTCCACCGCGATCCAGCGCGACCTCGACCGCTACCAGTCGGGGCTCGAGGTGACGGCCGTCACGATGCAGAACGTCGCGGCTCCCGAGCAGACGCAGGCCGCGTACGCCGAAGTCGCGAAGGCACGCGACGAGCGCGAGGCCGCGAAGCGCGCTGCGCAGGCCTATGCGAGCGACCTGCTGCCGAAGGCGCAGGGCGATGCCGCGAAGCTCGTCGACGAAGCGAAGGCGTATGCCGATCGCGTGGTCACGCAAGCCGAGGGCGATGCCGACCGCTTCAAGCAGGTCTATGCGCAGTACTCGAAGGCACCCGCGGTGATCCGCGAGCGGATGTACCTCGAGACGATGCAGGAAATCTATTCGAACGCGACGAAGGTGTTCGTCGGCAACAAGGGCGGCAACAGCGTCGTGTACCTGCCGCTCGACAAGCTCGTCGAACAGGGGCGGCAAAACGCCGCGGCGTCCACCGGCGCATCCGCGCCCGATGCGGCGTCGGCACCGGCAGTCGTCGCGCCGGCCGCAGCCGCTACCGTGCCTGCGAGCGCGAGCGCGGCACCTGCCGCTGCAGCGTCGGGCGTCGACGTGCTGCGATCGCGCGAAGCGTTTCGCAGCCGGTCGCGCGAAGACGATACGAAGTAACGGGGAGCGCAGAACATGAACCGAATCATTGCGCTCGTCGTCGCAATCGTGATCGTTGCCTTCGCGGCATCCTCGACGGTCTTGACCGTCGATCCGCGCCATGCAGCCGTGCTGTCGGGCCGTGACGGCGCGCAGCCCGAGCTCGCGGGCCCGGGCCTCCACTTCAAGCTGCCGCCGCCGTTGCAGACGGCCACGCTGATCGACACGCGCCTGCAATCGCTCGAGTCGTCCGATCCGCTGCAGCTGGCGACCGAAGACAAGCACGACCTGCTCGTCGCGTATGCGGTGAAGTACCGGATCAGCGATCCGATGAAGTATTTCACGGCAACGGGCGGCGACCCGGCGGCCGCCACCGAACGCCTGGGCGGCGTGCTGAAGAGTGCGCTCGGCGATGCGTTCGGCCAGCGCGCGCTCGACGACGCGCTGGGCGGCCAGCGCGCGATCGCCGATGCGGCCCGCGATGCGGCCAAGGCGAAGGCGTCCGGTTTCGGCGTCGACGTGGTCGACGTCCAGCTGACGCGCGTCGACCTGCCGGCCGCGCAGACCGATGCCGTCTATCAACGGATGATCGGCGCGCTGCGCGATCAGGCCGCGCAGGTGCGTGCGGAAGGCGCGGCCGACGTCGAGCAGATCAAGGCCGACGCCGAACGCGAACAGCAGGCCGTGCTCGCGAACGCGTACAAGTCCGCGCAGACGATCAAGGGCGAGGGCGACGCGAAGGCCGCGACGATTGCCGCCGATGCATTCGGCCGCGATCCGCAGTTCTATCAGTTCTACGCGAGCCTGCAGGCCTACCGGAATACGTTCAAGCGCAACGACATCATCGTCGTCGATCCCGACAGCGAGTTCTTCCGCTTCATGCGCAGCCCGACGGGCGGTGCCGCACCGGCGGCACCTGCTCCCCGCAAACATTGACCTTGGGGCGCCGCGTCGAGCGGCGCCGTCGCTCGCATGGACCTGGCTGGCTCGTTGTTGCTCGCAGTAGCGCTGATGCTGATCATCGAGGGGGCGTTCCCCTTCGTGTTTCCCGTCGCCTGGCGCGACACGTTTCGTAGAATAGCTGAGCGGCCGCCGCATCATATCCGGATCGGCGGGCTGATCGTGATGGTGCTCGGGCTCGTGCTGCTGCTGCTCGCCACCTGATCCGGACGGCGCATCCGCCGTTCGTCCCGCCCGATTCCGAAGTTCCGATTCAACTCGCGGCGCGCGTGGCGCGCGCCGTTTCCCGTCGTAGGACCGTACCGATGTCGACCTGGTTACTTCCCGAGAATATCGCCGACGTGTTGCCGTCGGAAGCGCGCAAGATCGAGGAGCTGCGCCGCAGGCTGCTCGACCGCTTCCGTTCGTACGGCTACGAAATGGTGATGCCGCCGCTGCTCGAGTATCTCGAGTCGCTGCTGACGAGCGGCGGCACCGACCTGCGCCTGCGCACCTTCAAGCTGGTCGACCAGCTGTCGGGCCGCACGCTCGGCCTGCGAGCCGACATCACGCCGCAGGTCGCACGGATCGACGCGCACCTGTTGAACCGTCAGGGCGTGACGCGCCTGTGCTACGCGGGCCACGTGATGCATACGCGTCCGCGCGGCCTGCACGCAACGCGCGAGCAGATCCAGATCGGCGCCGAAATCTACGGGCATGCCGGGCTGGAAGCCGATCTCGAGATCCAGCAGCTGATGCTCGACGCACTGCATCTCGCGGGCCTGTCGCGCATCCGTCTCGACCTCGGCCACGCGGGCGTGCTCGCGGCGCTGCTGGCGCGCGACGCGCAGGCCGCCGAGCGCGGCGAGTCGCTGTACGACGCGCTGTCGGGCAAGGACGTGCCGCTGCTGAACGAACTCACCGACGATCTCGGCGCCGATACGCGCGCCGCGCTGCGCGCGCTGCCGAGCCTCTACGGCGATGCGAGCGTGCTCGCCGAGGCGCGTGCGCGCCTGCCGGTGCTGCCCGAAATCACGCGGGCGCTCGACGATCTGGCACAGCTCGCGGCGCAGGCGAAGGGCGTGGAAGTGGCGATCGACCTCGCCGACCTGCGCGGTTATGCGTACCACAGCGGTGCGATGTTCAGCGCGTACATCGACGGTGTGCCGAACGCGATCGCGCGCGGCGGCCGTTACGACCACGTCGGCCAGGCGTACGGCCGTGCGCGCCCGGCAACGGGTTTCTCGCTCGACCTGCGCGAGCTCGCGCGGATCTCGCCGGTCGAGGCGCGCGGCACCGCGATTCTCGCGCCGTGGGCGCAGGACGACGCGCTGGGCGCGGCCGTCGCCGCTCTGCGCGATGCGGGCGAGGTCGTGATCCAGGCGCTGCCGGGCCACGACCACGTGCTCGACGAATTCGCATGCGACCGTTCGCTCGTCGAGCGCAACGGCGCATGGGTGGTCGAACCCCGATAAACAGGCGTTCGCGGGACGTGCTTCGGCGTGCATATCGTTGAAGCGAAACGGAAAAATTCGGAATCGCCCGCGAACATAGGTAGAATACGTTTTTAACCAGCTAACGAATCAACATGTCTGCCAGCGCAGTGAACGTGACTCCCGGGCGCAATGTCGTCGTCGTGGGAACGCAATGGGGTGATGAAGGCAAGGGCAAGATCGTCGACTGGCTGACGGACCACGCTCAGGGCGTCGTGCGTTTCCAGGGCGGTCACAACGCCGGCCACACCCTCATCATCGGCGGCAAGAAAACGATCTTGCGCCTCATTCCGTCGGGCATCATGCGTGAAGGCGTCGCCTGCTACATCGGCAACGGCGTCGTCCTGTCCCCCGAAGCACTGTTCAAGGAAATCGGCGAGCTCGAAGAAGCCGGCGTGAACGTGCGCGACCGTCTGTTCATCTCCGAAGCCACGACGCTGATCCTGCCGTACCACATCGCGATCGACCAGGCGCGCGAAGCGCGCAAGGGCGCGGGCAAGATCGGCACGACGGGCCGCGGCATCGGCCCCGCGTACGAAGACAAGGTCGGCCGTCGCGCGCTGCGCGTGCAGGACCTGTTCGACGCGAAGACCTTCGCCGATCGCCTGCGCGAAAACCTCGATTTCCACAACTTCGTGCTGACCCAGTACCTGGGTGGCGCGGCCGTCGATTTCCAGGCCACGCTCGACACGATGCTCGGCTATGCCGACCGCCTGAAGCCGATGGTGGCCGACGTGTCGCGCCGCCTGTACGACGCGAACAACGCGGGCCAGAACCTGCTGTTCGAAGGCGCGCAAGGCACGCTGCTCGACATCGATCACGGCACCTATCCGTTCGTCACGTCGAGCAACTGCGTCGCGGGTGCGGCGTCGGCCGGCGCGGGCGTCGGTCCGCAGAAGCTCAACTACATCCTCGGCATCACGAAGGCGTATTGCACGCGCGTCGGTTCGGGTCCGTTCCCGAGCGAACTGTACGATGCGGACAATCCGCAGCGCCAGGACCAGGTCGGCGTCACGCTCGCGAACGTCGGCAAGGAATTCGGTTCGGTCACCGGCCGTCCGCGCCGCACGGGCTGGCTCGACGCGGCCGCGCTGCGCCGCTCGATCCAGATCAACGGCGTGTCGGGCCTGTGCATGACGAAGCTCGACGTGCTCGACGGCCTCGACGAAGTCAAGCTGTGCGTCGGCTACAAGATCGACGGCAAGGATGTGGACATCCTGCCGCGCGGTGCCGCCGACGTGGCGCGTTGCGAGCCCGTGTACGAAACGTTCCCCGGCTGGAAGGAAAGCACGGTCGGCATCAAGACGTGGGATGCGCTGCCGGCGAACGCGCAGGCGTACCTGTCCCGTGTCCAGGAAGTGGCTGGCGTGCCGGTCGACATGGTGTCGACGGGCCCGGACCGCGACGAAACGATCCTGCTCCGCCATCCGTTCAAGGTGTAATTCTCAGATGACGCAGCAAATTTCGATGACCGCGGCAGACTTGATGACCGATCCGCGCAACGACGACAAGAACCTGTGGGTAGGCTGGGACGAGTATCACCGTCTGATCGAGCTGCTCGCGCTCCAGGTGCACGCCTCGGGCTGGAAGTTCGACCAGATCCTGTGCCTCGCGCGCGGCGGCCTGCGTGTCGGCGATCAACTGTCGCGCATCTACGACGTGCCGCTCGCGATCCTCGCGACGAGCTCGTACCGCGAAGCGGCCGGCACCGAGCAGGGTGAGCTCGACATCGCGCAGTACATCACGATGACGCGCGGCAACCTCGCGGGCAACGTGCTGCTGGTCGACGATCTCGTCGATTCGGGCGTCACGCTCGCGCGCGTGCAGGAGCACCTGAAGGAGCGTTACCCGTCCGTGACGGCCGTGCGCTCGGCCGTGCTCTGGTACAAGGGCTGCTCGAAGGTCAAGCCCGACTATCACACGCAGTTTCTGCCGACGAATCCGTGGATTCATCAGCCGTTCGAGGAGTGGGACACGGTTCGTCCGCACAACCTCGAGGCGTGGATCAAGCGCGGTCGCGCGCAGCGCGACGGTTCGGGCGCGTAAGCGCCTGGCCGATCGAAGGAAAGCCTTGTACGGCGCCGCTTGCGGCGCCGTTTTTCATTGGCGCGCCGGATGCGCCGGGCGGTGCGTTTTCACGGATCCGGTAGGCAGACGGCTCGGCCACAGCTATGATGGCAGCCCTGCCACAGCTCGCGCCGGATTGCATGCGCAGCGTGGATCACGTGGTTCCACGGCAACAGAGCAGGGCGGCGTTTCACGGGGGCGCGAGTAGAATAGCGCTCGTTTTGTCCGACCCGGACCCGATTATTACGCTTCATATGAACGACACGATCCACGCGACCGACGCCGCACACGCGCCGCATTCGACGCAACAACACTCGATGCGGGCGCTAGCGATAGCAGCCATCGGCGTCGTGTTCGGCGACATCGGCACCAGCCCGCTGTATTCGCTGAAGGAGGCGTTCAGCCCCGCACACGGCATTCCGCTCACCGAAGCATCGATTCTCGGCGTGATCTCGCTGCTGTTCTGGGCAATCATCCTGGTGGTCGGCGTCAAGTACCTGCTGTTCGTGATGCGGGCCGACAACAACGGCGAAGGCGGCGTGCTCGCGCTGATGGCGCTGTCGCTGCGGCCGCTCGACTCGAAAACCCGCGTCGCGGGTGCGCTGATGGCGCTCGGGATCTTCGGCGCGTGCATGTTCTACGGCGACGCGGTGATCACGCCGGCGATCTCGGTGATGTCGGCGGTCGAAGGTCTCGAAATCGCGACACCTCACCTGTCCCACCTCGTGCTGCCGATCACGATCGTGATCCTGATCGCGCTGTTCTGGATCCAGCGTCACGGCACCGCACTGGTCGGCAAGCTGTTCGGCCCGATCATGGTGCTGTGGTTCGTCGTGATCGCGGCGCTCGGCGTGTACCACATCATTCGCGTGCCGGGCATCATCGCGGCCATCAACCCGTATTACGCGGCGTCGTTCATGGCCGACCACCTGCTGCAGGCCTACGTCGTGCTCGGCTCGGTCGTGCTGGTGCTGACCGGTGCGGAAGCGCTCTACGCGGACATGGGCCACTTCGGCGCGAAGCCGATCCGCATCGCCGCGTACGGGCTCGTGATGCCGTCGCTCGTGCTGAACTACTTCGGCCAGGGCGCGCTGCTGATCCAGAACCCGAAAGCGATCGAAAACCCGTTCTTCCTGCTGGCGCCCGAATGGGGGCTGCTGCCGCTCGTCGTGCTGTCGACGGTCGCGACCGTGATTGCGTCGCAGGCCGTGATCTCGGGCGCCTATTCGCTGACGTCGCAGGCGATCCAGCTCGGCTACGTGCCGCGCATGAAGGTGCTGCACACGTCCGAGCTTGCGATCGGCCAGATCTACGTGCCGGTCGTGAACTGGCTGCTGCTGTGCGTGATCCTCTGCATCGTGGTCGGCTTCAAGAGCTCCGACAACCTCGCGGCCGCGTACGGCATCGCGGTGACGGCGACGATGGTGATCACGACCGTGCTCGCCTGCGTCGTGATGGTGAAGGTGTGGAACTGGAACCGGCTGCTGGTCGGCGCGATCATCGCGGTGTTCCTCGCGATCGACCTCGGCTTTTTCGGCGCGAACCTGCTGAAGGTCGCGCAGGGCGGCTGGCTGCCGCTCGGCATCGGCGCGCTGCTGTTCTTCCTGCTGATGACCTGGTACAAGGGGCGTCACATCGTCAAGGAACGCACGGCCGCCGACGGTATTCCGCTCGAGCCGTTCCTGCAGGGGCTGCTCGCGCATCCGCCGCATCGCGTGTCGGGCACCGCGATCTACCTGACCGGCAATGACAAGCTCGTGCCCGTCAGCCTGCTGCACAACCTGAAGCACAACAAGGTGCTGCACGAGCGGACCATTTTCCTGACGTTCGTCACGCGCGACATTCCTTACGTGCGCGACGACAAGCGCCAGACCTCGCGTGATGCGGGCGGCGGGCTGTACATCGTCAAGGCCGAGTACGGCTTCAACGAGACGCCGGACGTGAAGGCCGTGCTCGAGGAATTCGGCCGCACGCACGACATGACGTTCGAGCTGATGGACACGTCGTTCTTCCTCGCGCGCGAAACCGTCGTGCCGACGCATCTGCCCGGGATGTCGATCTGGCGCGAGCGCGTGTTCGCGTGGATGCACCAGAACGCCGCGAAGCCGACCGACTTCTTCTCGATTCCGGCGAACCGCGTCGTCGAGCTCGGCACGAAGATCGAGATCTGACCGGGCGCGGCGCGCAGGCTGTTCAGCCGCGCGCCGCGTTCGCCGACAGCGCGCTCAGGCTGCGATCGTCCGCATCGCCCGCCGCGAACGCAGCCGCATAGCGCTGCGTATCCCGCGCCACCCAATCCAGATAGCCGCGTATCCAGTATCGGTAGCCGTCGACGAGGCCGCACACGCGCGAGTCGGCGTGCTGCACCAGCGCATCGGCGCACTGGACGAACTCGCCGATCTCGGCGCGTACGCGGGCGGCCGTGTAGTCGACGCCCGTCTGCAGCGAATGACCGCGCGCCGCGTGGACCATCACCATGTTCCGGAACTGACCCGGCTGGCGTGCTTCGATCCCGATGCTCTGGATGTCGTTGCTCCAGCAGACGATATGGTTCGCGTGCCGGCCCAGCGCCTGGATCTCCGGCCGGTGAAACGTGTCGGGCGGGACGGCGCCGGAATTGGCCACATCCGCGAGGGCCAGGCACGGATTCATGCCGCTCGTGTGGCGCCGGATCGTTTCGTACTGCGGCACGGCGACCGGCTCGACCTTCAGGTGGCCGAGGATCTGCAATCCGGCCGTGGTGGCCCACAGGCGCATGCCTTGTGCGAAGCGCGCGAAATGCTCGGCCGACAGGCGCGCACGCAGGCGTTGACACACGTCGAACCACGCGCGCTCGCCGTAGACTGGCTCGGGGCCCGTACGTTCGTAGTCGAGTACGTCGATCATCGCGGTCAGGTTGCGCAGCGTATCGGGGCCGATCGGCTCCACGCGATCGACGAACAGGTCGTCGGCGAGAAAGAACCACACGAAATAATCGGCAAGCGCCTGCAGCAGGGGCGGATCGGCATTCGGATAACAGCGCGCGGCGAGCCAGCCGTAACGGGTGCGTACGACGCGCTCCCGATGGGCGTCGGAGACGAGCAGGCCGTATGCATCGGCCCATTCGAGCATGCGCGATTCGATCCGCTCGACGTGCGGCGAACAGGCACCGGCCCACGGCACCTCGAAAACGGGAATGCGCAAGGCGGCCAGTTCGGTTTCCAGATCATCTGCTGTCATGATTCCCCGATCCATTTTGGCGAACAGGCGCCGGCTTGCCGGCCGGCGCCTGTTCCGGATGTCATGTGACGCGAATCGACTTCAGAAAATGGCAATGAAAGACGGGAGGCTGAAACGCGCGGCGCGTTTGAGCGTCGCGGCGGAATCCTGTTGCCGAGCGGAAAATTCGCTTCGCTTGCCGAAGGTGCTGAAATACCGTTCGCGAATTTATTTTATGTGCGGTATTCGAAGCGTCAAGAAAATGCATGCTGCAGTGCGAATTGTTTAATTCGCCGACTGGAAGCGGAGAAGTGGTGATGAAAACGCACCTATCCGGCTTTCATCGCGATTCTTGAAACCGCACATCGATGCGATAAAAAAAGCCCGCCTTTCGGCGGGCTTTTTTGTCTGTCGACGGCTTTCGCGTGCTCAGCGCTTCAGCTTCGCGAACGCCGCGGCCATCGCGCCGGCCGGTTCCGGCTCGCGCGAACGCTGCGGGCGGGCCGCGCCGCGTCCCGCGTTGCCGCGATCCTGGCCGCCACGCGACGACATGCCGGGCGCTGCCGCGTCGTCGTCGAGGCGCATCGTCAGCGCAATGCGCTGGCGCTTCACGTCGACGTCGATCACCTTCACCTTGACGACCTGGCCAGCCTTCACGACTTCGTGCGGGTCCTTGATGAACTTCGTCGACATCGCGGACACGTGGACGAGGCCGTCCTGGTGAACGCCGATATCCACGAACGCGCCGAACGCGGCGACGTTCGTCACGACGCCTTCGAGCGTCATGCCCGGCACGAGATCCGACACTTTCTCGACGCCTTCGCGGAACGTCGCGGTCTTGAATTCCGGACGCGGATCGCGGCCCGGCTTCTCCAGTTCGGACAGGATGTCGCGCACGGTCGGCAGGCCGAAACGTTCGTCAACAAATTCCGTCGGGGACAGGCCCGACAGCGCTTCGCGGTTGCCGAGCACGTCGTCGATGCGCTTGCTGATCTTCGCGAGCATCCGTTCGACGACCGGATAGGCTTCCGGGTGCACCGACGAGCGGTCGAGCGGGTTCTCGCCGCCGTTGATGCGCAGGAAGCCGGCGGCCTGCTCGAAGGTCTTGTCGCCGAGGCGCGGCACCTTGCGCAGGTGCTCGCGCGACGGGAACGGGCCGTTCGCGTCGCGGTAGTCGACGATGTTGCGCGCGAGCGTTGCGTTCAGGCCCGACACGCGTGCCAGCAGCGGGGCCGATGCCGTGTTCGCGTCGACGCCGACCGCGTTCACGCAATCCTCGACGACCGCGTCGAGCGAGCGTGCGAGTTCGCGCTGGTTCACGTCGTGCTGGTACTGGCCGACGCCGATCGCCTTCGGCTCGATCTTCACGAGTTCGGCGAGCGGATCCTGCAGGCGGCGTGCGATCGACACGGCGCCGCGCAGCGACACGTCGAGCTCGGGGAATTCCTTCGCGGCGAGTTCGGACGCCGAGTAGACCGATGCGCCGGCTTCCGACACGACGATCTTCTGCAGGCGCAGTTCCGGGTGCTTCGCGATCAGTTCGCTGGCGAGCTTGTCGGTTTCACGCGACGCGGTGCCGTTGCCGATGCTGATGAGTTCTGCCTGCGTCTGCGCGGCGATGCGCGCGAGCTTCGCGATCGAGCCGTCCCAGTCGCGGCGCGGCTCGTGCGGGTAGATCGTGTCGGTGGCGAGCACCTTGCCGGTGCGGTCGACGACCGCGACCTTCACGCCCGTGCGCAGGCCGGGGTCGAGACCGATCACGGCCTTCGGGCCGGCCGGCGCGGCCAGCAGCAGGTCGTTCAGGTTGCGCGCGAACACGCGGATCGCTTCGGTTTCGGCCGTTTCGCGCAGCTGCGTGAGCAGTTCGTTCTCGATATGCGGCTGCACCTTCACGCGCCAGCACCAGCGGCAGACGTCGGACAGCCATTTGTCGGCCGGGCGGTTCTGGTTCGCGATGCCGAAATGGCGCGCGATCATCGCCTCGCCGGGGTGCGGCACCTGCGCGTCGAGTTCTTCGCCGAGGCCGAGCTTGACCGTCAGCACGCCCGCGTTGCGACCGCGGAACAGCGCGAGTGCGCGGTGCGACGGCACGGTCTTGATCGTTTCCGCGTAGTCGTAATAGTCACGGAATTTCTCGCCTTCCTCGTTTTCCTTGCCTTCGACGACGGCCGACGACACCACACCCTGGTTGTGCAGGTAGTCGCGCAGCTTGCCGAGCAGCTCGGCCGTTTCGCCGAACTGTTCGGACAGGATGTCGCGCGCGCCGTCGAGCGCGGCCTTCACGTCGGCGACGCCCTTGTCGGCGTCGACATACGCGGCCGCCTCGGCCTGCGGGTCGAGCAGCGGGTTCGCGAGCAGGGCCTGCGCGAGCGGCTCGAGGCCGGCCTCGCGGGCGATCTGCGCCCGCGTGCGGCGCTTCGGCTTGTACGGCAGGTAAAGGTCTTCGAGCACCTGTTTGCTGTCGGCCGTCTCGATCGCGGCGCGCAGCTCGTCCGTCAGCTTGCCCTGTTCGTCGATGCTCGACAGGATCGTCGCGCGGCGATCCTCGAGCTCGCGCAGATACAGGAGGCGTTCCTCGAGCTGGCGCAGCTGCGTGTCGTCCAGGTTGCCGGTCACTTCCTTGCGGTACCGGGCAATGAACGGAACGGTCGAGCCTTCGTCGAGGAGTTGCACGGCCGCCGCGACCTGGCGCGGCTGGACGGACAGTTCGGTGGCGATGCGCTGTACGATCTTGAGTGCTACGGTTTCCGTCATGTCGTGGATGATCTGCCTGCTGAAATCGCGGCGCGGGCCGGCAGGCCCGGAACGGCGGGCTGCATGGCGGGCCCGACGGGCCAGATGCCGCGGGTGAGTGAAGCGGGGCATTTTGCCATAAATGGCGGAGCGTCCAGCCGGGGGTGATAGAATTTGACACATGTCCCGCAGCTTTCCTACGACGTTGCCAACTTCCCGAATTTCTCTCGTCGCGCTCGGCGCAGCGCTCGCCGCGGCTTTGTCTGCCGGGCCTTCCGGCGCGTTCGCGCAGGCCTCGGGCGCAACCGCGCCGGACGCCGTCGCGGCCGCGCCCGTTGCAGCCTCCGCTGCACCGGATTTCGACGCCCGTCAAAAAGTGCTCAATCAACGCACCGCGGAAAACGATTATCGTTATGCGGTGGCCGAGCACGATTGCTACAGCAAGTTCTTCGTCAATCACTGTCTCGGCAAGGCGCGCGACCTGATGCGCGACGAGCGTGCGAGCATCCGCCAGGAGCAGCTCGCGCTCAACGACGAGCAGCGTGCGGTGCGCGCGCAGCAGCGCGACCAGCAGCAGGCGCTGAAGCAGGCGCAGAATGCGGCGGAAGCGCCGCAGCGCGCGGCGAACGACGCGGCGAACGCCGCTGCGTTCCGCGACAAGCAGGAGCAGAATGCACTGAAGCAGGCACAGCGCGGCGCGGAAGGGCCGCAACGTGCGGCGAGCAAGCAGGCATACGACCAGAAGCAGGGCGACTTCCAGCGCAAGCTCGACCAGGCGCACCAGCAGGCGGCGCAGAAGGCGCAGGAGCGGACGGACAACGCCACGCGCTACGAGCAGAAGCAGAAGGAAGCCGCGCAGCACAAGGCCGATGTCGAGCGGCGCCAGCAGGAAGCGGCCGAGAAGGCCAAGCAGCAACAGCAGGGGCAGTAACGTGTTGGATTGATCGGGATCAGTCTCGGGCGCGTCGGCACGCCAGCCGCCGCGCTGCTTCGATGAGGAGGCAACTATGCAAAACCGTCACACGGAACAGCAGCAGGAATTGCACAACCGTTTGGCTGCATTGCAGGAGCAGCACCAGCAGCTCGCTCGGGAGATCGAGCTGAAGGAAGGACACTCCGACATCGACGACATCACGCTGCACCGGCTGAAGAAGGAAAAGCTGGCAGCCAAGGACAAAATCATTCTGCTGCAATCGCAGCTCGAACCGGATAAGCGCGCCTGAGCGCGGCCTGGCAAGCGCCGGCGCCGCTTGGGCGCTGGACACAGGAACGCTTGCCTTGAATTCACCGCTTGAAGCCACCCCCGATGCCCGGCGTGACGCGACGTCCGCCGGGCGCGTCCGTGCGCCCGAAGGCACCTTCGAGCTGAGCCGCAAGCGCGTCGACGAACTCGACACGATCTTCGGCGAAGGCGGGTTGCTGGCGCGCGCGCTCGACGGCTACCGGCCGCGTACCTCGCAGATCGAGATGGCGCGTGCAGTCGCGTCCGCGATGGAAGCGTCCGCGCGCCGGATGCCCGAGCCCGAGATCTTCGAAACCCGCAAGCGGCCGGCGCGCCGCCTCGGTGACGGCGACAAGACGGCCGAGCCGGGCGCGGACGGTGCCACGCCGGCCGAATCCGACACCGACGCGGCCGACAACACGCTGATCGTCGAAGCCGGTACGGGTACCGGCAAGACCTATGCGTATCTCGTGCCCGCGATGCTGTGGGGCGGCAAGGTGATCGTGTCGACCGGCACGAAACACCTGCAGGACCAGCTGTTCCAGCGCGACATCCCGACCGTGCGCAACGCGCTCGCGGTGCCGGTGTCGGTGGCGATGCTCAAGGGGCGCTCCAACTACCTGTGCCATTACTACCTGCAGCGCACGGCCGACAACGGCCGCCTGCCGTCGCGGCAGGACACCGCGTATCTGCAGGAAATCGTCCGCTTCGCGAAGATCACGAAGAGCGGCGACAAGGCCGAGCTCGCGAGCGTGCCGGAAACGGCACCCGTGTGGTCGATGGTCACGTCGACGCGCGACAACTGCCTCGGCCAGGAATGCCCGCATTACAAGGAATGCTTCGTGATGCAGGCGCGGCGCGAGGCGCAGCAGGCCGACGTCGTCGTCGTCAACCATCACCTGTTCTTCGCGGACATCATGCTGCGCGACACCGGGATGGCCGAGCTGCTGCCGAACGCGAACACGGTCATCTTCGACGAAGCGCACCAGCTGCCGGAGACGGCGACGCTGTTCTTCGGCGAGACGCTGTCGACCACGCAGATCCTCGAGCTCGCACGCGACACGGTGGCCGAAGGCCTGGGCCATGCGCGCGACGCGGTCGAGTGGGTGAAGCTTGGCGGCGATCTCGAACGGGCGGCGCGCGACTTGCGTCTCGCGTTCGCGAACGACCAGATCGTCCGCATGTCGCTCGCGCAGCTTGGCGACGATCACCCGATGTTCGGCGCGCTCGACGCGCTCGACGTGGCGCTCGACGCGCTCGCGTCGGCGCTCGCGAGCCAGGCGGAGCGCGCGGAATCGCTCGGCGCGTGCCTGCGGCGCGCCCGCGAGCTGCAGGACCTGCTGGCCGGCTGGGTCGCGCCCGGCGCGACGGAAGCGGCCGCGAAGGCCGACGCGGCCGCGGCCGGCGACAAGGCGGCCTCCGATGGCGATCCGAACGAGAAGGTGCGCTGGGTCGAGGTGTTCGCGCATACCGTGCAGCTGCATGAAACGCCGCTGTCGGTCGCGCCGATCTTTGCGAAGCAGCGTGCAGGCGTGCCGCGTGCGTGGGTGTTCACGTCGGCCACGTTGTCGGTGCGCGGCGATTTCACGCACTACGCGGCGCAGATGGGCCTCAGCTCGCGTCGCTCGATGACGCTCGCGAGCCCGTTCGACTATCAGTCGCAGGGCCTGCTGTACGTGCCGCGCAACCTGCCGCAGCCGTCTTCGCCGGCGTTTACCGATGCCGTCTTCGATGCCGCGCTGCCGGCGATCGAGGCGTCCGGCGGCGGCGTGTTCATGCTGTGCACGACGCTGCGCGCGGTCGACCGGATCGCGTCGAAGTTGCGCGAGGTCATCGAATCGCGCGGCTGGAACACGCCGCTGCTCGTGCAGGGCGATGCGAGCCGCACCGAACTGCTCGACCGTTTCCGCGCGTACGGCAATGCGATCCTGGTCGGCAGCCAGAGTTTCTGGGAAGGTGTCGACGTGCGCGGCGACGCGCTGTCGCTCGTCGTGATCGACAAGCTGCCGTTCGCACCGCCTGACGATCCGGTGCTGGCCGCGCGCCTCGACGCGCTGACGAAGAAGGGCCTGAGCCCGTTCGCCGTGCACCAGCTGCCGCAGGCCGTGATCACGCTGAAGCAGGGCGCCGGCCGGCTGATTCGCGCGGAGACGGATCGCGGCGTGCTGATGATCTGCGACACGCGGCTCGTCGACAAGCCCTACGGGCGCCGGATCTGGCAGAGCCTGCCGCCGTTCAAGCGCACGCGCGAGATCGCGGTCGTGCAGGACTTCTTCGACGAGCATCGCTCGGAAAAACGCATGTGACGATGCGCGCGGCACCTGCCGCGCCTGACTGCGGCGCCAATAAAAAACCCGGCTCGATGGCCGGGTTTTTTGTGCGTGCAGCGCTGGCGTTGCTTCGCGTGCGCGTCAGGTCAGAACTGCCACCACGACTTCTTCGCACCGGGGCGCGAATGGCCCGTGACGTACGGGCTGTCCGGGAACGTGCCCGCGAGCACGCGTTTCGTGTCCTCGGCGAGTTGCGGCTGGTTCAGCTTGTTGTACGACAGGATCATGATGTGCAGCGCGTCTTCGATCGCCGGCGCACCCTTGTAATCCTTGATCGCGAGCTGTGCGCGGTTGATCGCCGCCACGTAGGCGCCGCGACGGTAGTAGTAGTCGGCCGCATGTACTTCGTGCGACGCGAGCGCGTTGACGATGTAGCGCATCCGCGCGGCCGCGTCGGGCGCGTACTTGCTCTTCGGGAAGCGGTCGACGACGACCTTGAACGCATCGTACGACTCGCGCAGCGCCTGCGGATCGCGTTCGCTCATGTCCTGGCCGGAGAAGCGCCCGAACAGGCCGAGATCGTCGTTGAAGTGGATCATCCCCTTCAGGTAGTACGCGTACGGGATATCCGGATGATCCGGGTGGAGCTGGATGAAGCGATCGACGGCCTGGTCGGCGGCTGCCGCTTCGTTGTCCTTCCAGTTGCAGTACGCAACGTTGATCTGCGCCTGCTGCGCGAAATGGCCGAACGGATCGCGGCCTTGCAGCGATTCGAAATATTTCGCGCACTTGCCCCAGTCGCCGCCGGACAGTGCGTCCTGGGCCTCTGAGTATAATTTGTTATTCGACCAGGTAGCCGTCTCGTCCTGCTTCTGCGGCAAGCCGTGGCAGCCGGCGATGAGGGCCGCGGCCGCTACCGCCGCAGCCCGGGCGGCGACGGTTCTGGCCGTACGTTTGGTCGAATTCATCATGCTCGCATGTCCTAGCTTCAAGTCTCGGTGACCCAGTCTAAATGACCCGTTCAAGTTCGCAGAATGCCCAGCCGGGCACACCAAATCGCGAAGATTATAGCCCAAGCGATCGGCCCGCCGACGCTGCGTCGGGGGATTCCCTCGATGACGATCTGGCCGGCGACGCGTTGCAGCCGCCCGTGGTGCCGTCCGCGGCGGTCGACGAGGCGCCGCGCGTCGTCGAAGTGCCGCTGTCGCTCGCGGGTGAACGCCTCGACAAGGCGCTTGCCCAGCTGTTCCCCGAATTCTCCCGCAGCCGCCTGCAGAGCTGGATCGAGGCGCAGCGCGTGCTGGTCGACGGCGCGCCGGCGAAGATCCGCCAGCCGGTGCCGCTCGGCGCGAAGATCGAGCTCGTGCCCGACCTGCTGCCCGAGCAGCTCGCGTTCACGCCGGAGCCCGTGCCGCTCGACGTGATCTACGAGGACGATGCGCTCGTCGTGATCAACAAGCCGGCCGGCCTCGTCGTGCATCCGGCCGCCGGCAACTGGAGCGGCACGATCCTCAACGGGCTGCTGCATCGCTACGGCGACGCGGCGGCCGGCCTGCCGCGCGCGGGCATCGTCCACCGGCTCGACAAGGAAACGTCCGGCCTGATGGTGGTGGCCCGCACGCTGGCCGCGCAGACGGACCTCGTGCGCCAGTTGCAGGCCCGCACGGTGAAGCGCCGCTATTTCGCGCTCGTGTGGGGCACGATGCCCGAGGAAGGCACGATCGACGCGCCGATCGGCCGCGATCCGCGCGAGCGCACGCGCATGGCCGTCGTCACGGGCGCGTCGGGCAAGCCCGCCCGCACGCATTTCCGCACGGTTGACACATGTTTGTGGCAACGTCAGCCGGTTTCGGCAATCCAGTGCGATCTCGAAACCGGCCGCACGCACCAGATCCGCGTGCACTGCGCGCACGCCGGGCACCCGCTGCTCGGCGATCCCGTCTACGGGCGGGTGCGCGGCAAGCGCTCGGTCACGCCGCTGCCGGACGGGTTTGCGCGCCAGGCGCTGCATGCATGGCGGCTCGGCCTCGTGCATCCGGTCACGGGCAAGGCGATGCAGTGGCGCTGCCCGCTGCCGGACGACATGAACACACTCGTCGCGGCGCTCGGCTTCGGGCAGGGCGACGAGGAATTCGACGACGACGACGGTGTCTACGACGATGACGATTTCGGCGGCGAGTATCACGATGACGAGCCGTACCTGGACGACGATGAGGAGGCGTGAGTGCCGATGACGAACCTGGCGCCGTTGGCGTGGCAGGACTGCGTGCAGCCCGACTGGCAGGTGTCGCCGCGCGTGCGTGCGCTGATCACGACGCGCGACGGCGGTGTGAGCGAAGGCCCGTACGGGCGCTGGCAGGCTGGAGACGCGGTGCCGGGCGGGATGAATCTCGGCCTGCATACCGGTGACGATCCGGCCCATGTCGCCGCGAATCGCGCGCGTTTGCTCGCGCTTGCAGGGCAGTCGAGCGCTGCATGGCTCGAACAGGTTCACGGCGCGCAGATCGCGCGTGCGGACGAGGTGATCGCGGCCGCGCCCGCGGCTGCCGCGCCGGTGCAGGCCGACGCGAGCGTCACGGACCGGGCCGGTGCCGTCTGCGTCGTGATGGTCGCGGATTGCCTGCCCGTGCTGCTGTGCGACGCGCAGGGCCGTGCAGTCGGCGCCGCGCATGCGGGCTGGCGCGGGCTCGCGGCCGGCATCGTCGAGCAGACCGCGGCACGCGTCGCGGCGCTCGCCGGCGGCGCGACGGACACGCTGCATGCATACCTCGGGCCGGCGATCGGCCCGCAGGCGTTCGAGGTCGGCGCGGACGTGCGCGACGCGTTTCTCGACACGGCTCCGCAGTCGGAGCATGATGAAACCCGGCTTGCGTTCGTCGCGATCGACGGCGCGCCCGGCAAGTTTCTCGCCGATCTCTACGCGCTCGCGCGCTTGCGCCTCGCGCGTGCGGGCGTGGCGCACGTGAGCGGCGGGACGGCCTGTACGGTCACCGAACACGCACGCTTCTACTCGTACCGCCGCGATCGCGTGACGGGCCGCATGGCGGCGGCGATCTGGCTGGCCGATTGACGGCATGCGCATGCGCGCGGGTTTTGTTGCGTCGCGAAATCGGGTTATCTCGATATTTAGACGGCAATGCGGCGTGGCATGCGCAACTGAATGAAAAATCCCGAAGTCAAGCCAGACAAAATTTTTTATGTTTCGCTGGAACCCTTGTCCCGCCTGTTGCACGCGGATTATCTCCGTGCGGAAATGTTCAGTGGTTTGACTTGGCGCTTCACATGGGGAAAACGATAATGATAAAAATACCGCACTGCGGCAGAATCTGGAGACGCCTCTCCAGAGCATGACGGCCCGGCTCGCAGCCGGCACGCCGCGCGCGAGCAGGATTTCACGATTGACGCTCACGAATCACCGGTAAGGCAGGTAATGACAGCATCGAAAAATTCGTCGACGTCCGCTCAGGCGGGCATTTCCGCGGGCAGTACCGGTTTCGATCCGGCCGCCCAGCCGATGCAGCAGATGTTCGAGTCGTGGTTGAACGCGTGGCGCGGTTTTGCAGATCCGGCGCGCGCCGCGACTGCGTCGGCCACCGTCAATCCGTTCGCGACATTCCAGTTTCCGGCTTCGTTTCCGTTCCAGATGCCGTCGATGCCCGATCTCGGTGGCCTCGCGGGTCTTGGCGGCATGGCGTCGCCGTTCGCGGGGCTGAAGCTGCCGGTTGCCGCGATTCCGCCCGAACGACTCCAGGCGCTGCAGGCCGACTACGCGCGCGATTGCATGACGCTGATGCAGCAGGCCGCCGCCGCGAAGCTCGAATCCCCCGAACTGAAGGATCGCCGTTTCAGCGGCGATGCGTGGAAGTCGTCGCCCGCGCATGCGTTCGCGGCTGCGTGGTATCTGCTCAACGCACGCTATCTGCAGGAACTCGCCGACTCGCTTCAGACCGATCCGAAGACGCGCGAGCGCATCCGCTTCACGGTCCAGCAATGGACGGCTGCCGCCGCGCCGAGCAACTTCCTCGCACTCAATCCCGACGCGCAGAAATCGATTCTCGAAACGCAGGGCGAAAGCCTGCGGCAGGGGATGATGAACCTGCTCGGCGACCTGCAGCGCGGCAAGATTTCGCAGACCGACGAATCGCAGTTCGTGGTCGGCAAGAACCTCGGGTGTACTGAAGGTGCGGTCGTCTACGAGAACGACCTGATCCAGCTGATCCAGTACACGCCGAAGACGGACAAGGTGTTCGAGCGGCCGCTGCTGATCGTCCCGCCGTGCATCAACAAGTTCTACATCCTCGACCTGCAGCCCGAGAACTCGCTCGTCGCGCACGCGCTGTCGAACGGTCATCAGGTGTTCCTCGTGTCGTGGCGCAATGCGGACGCATCGGTCGCGCACAAGACGTGGGACGACTACATGAACGAAGGGCTGCTCGCGGCGATCGACGCCGTGCAGCAGGTCAGCGGCCGCGAGCAGATCAACACGCTCGGCTTCTGCGTCGGCGGCACGATGCTCGCGACCGCGCTCGCGGTGCTTGCCGCACGCGGCGAACATCCGGCCGCGTCGATGACGCTGCTCACCGCGATGCTCGACTTCAGCGATACCGGCATCCTCGACGTGTTCGTCGACGAGGCGCACGTGCAGATGCGCGAGCAGACCATCGGCGGCAAGAACGGCACGCAACCGGGGCTGATGCGCGGCGTCGAGTTCGCGAACACGTTCTCGTTCCTGCGTCCGAACGACCTCGTGTGGAACTACGTCGTCGACAACTACCTGAAGGGCCGCACGCCCGCGCCGTTCGACCTGCTGTACTGGAACAGCGATTCGACGAGCCTGCCGGGCCCGATGTACGCGTGGTACCTGCGCAATACCTATCTCGAGAACAAGCTGCGCGAGCCGGGCGCGCTGACCGTGTGCGGCGACGCCGTCGACCTGTCGCTGATCGACGTGCCGACCTTCATCTACGGTTCGCGCGAGGATCACATCGTGCCGTGGCAGACGGCCTACGCGTCGACTTCGATCCTGTCGGGCCCGCTGAAGTTCGTGCTCGGCGCGTCGGGTCACATCGCGGGCGTGATCAATCCGCCGGCGAAGAAGAAGCGCAGCTACTGGATCAACGACGGCGACCTGCCCGAATCCGCGGACGACTGGTTCGCCGGTGCGGCCGAGCAGCCGGGAAGCTGGTGGACGACGTGGGTCGAATGGCTCGACCAGTACGGCGGCCGCAAGGTGGCGCCGCCCGCCGCGGCCGGTTCCGCGCAGTTCCCGGTGATCGAGCCGGCGCCGGGACGCTACGTGTTGCAGCGCGATTGACGAAAACCGGGCAGCGGCGCACGCTGTCCGGTGCACCGCAGTTTTTTTAACAGGGCCGGTAACGATGCGCCGTGTCGTGCGGGCCTGGAGGAAAGGGAAATGACGGACGTAGTGATCGTATCGGCCGCGCGGACCGCGGTCGGCAAATTCGGCGGCTCGCTTGCGAAGATTGCGGCGCCCGAGCTGGGCGCGACGGTGATCCGCGCGGTGCTGGAGCG
>JAIRVP010000083.1 GCA_031253835.1 Burkholderia sp.
CAGTTCGTTGCCGTCGACCTTCACGGTCTGGCCTGCGTACTTGCCGAACAGGACGCGATCGCCGACCTTCACGTCGAGCGCGATCGGGGCGCCCTTGTCGTCGCGCTTGCCCGGGCCGACGGCCAGGACTTCGCCCTGGTCCGGCTTTTCAGCAGCGGCGTCGGGGATCACGATGCCCGAGGCGGTCTTGGTTTCCTGATCCAGGCGCTTGACGATCACGCGATCGTGCAAAGGACGAAGGTTCATATTCACTCCTCTCTTGACTGAGATTGAAGAACGCTTAGGGAATCTGCCCGGCGGATCGCCCGGCAGAGAATTGTTAGCACTCTCGTGCAGCGAGTGCTAATTATATGGACGGGTTTTGACAAATTCAAGAAGGGGAGCCGGACGAATTTTCAACGCGGCCCGGCAGCGGGAAAAACACACGGAAATCGCAAAAAACCCTTTCGAAACAAAACCCTGACCAACGCCACCCGCCCCGGCAGGCGGGCCCGCGCGGCCCGCGACTCGCATCCAGCCCCGTTTGGACACCGGGTAAGCACGGAGTTCCTGCGACCGGCGGCATCGCATCGAAAAGCCCGCACGGGCGCCGGTTCCGTCGGCCGCAACGTGCCCGTTCCGCCCGACGACCGTCGCGCCCCCTGCCCGGCGATCCGTCGCTCCGCACCGAAACATTCATTTTCATTACGCCGATATTTACGTTTTCCCTCCCGTAAAACACCCGTCGGACCCCATCCGTAAGCCCTCCCATTACATTCAGTAATTTAGATGCGAATCATTCTCGTTTACATTGACTTTCCCATTTGAGACTCCTACGATGCGCCGCGTTGCGCTCTTCTTCATGCCCTGGCCGATCGGTGCCGAGCGTCGGGACAGCGACCGACAAGCAGGACTCCAAACCAATTAGAACCAGGGATTTGATATGAAGGTTGCGTCGTTCCATGGAGACCGCGTCCGCGCCCGGATGCGCCCCGCCGCCTGGGCGGCCGTCGTTGCGTGTGCATCGTTCGCGAGCGGCGCCGCGTTCGCGGCCACGTCGGTCGACGCGCGGCCCGAGGCGCCCGAGGCCGACCTCGCGATCCAGGCGAAGCCGACCGACATGTGGACCGGCATCTGGACGCGCCAGAGCCTGCTCGGCGACATGGGCGGCATCCGCCCGTGGCTCGGCAAGTACGGCGCGACGCTGCAGATCACCGAGACCAGCGAATACCTCGCGAACCTGCGCGGCGGCCTGAACCGCGGCGGCACGTACGACGGGCTGACGACCGCGACGCTGACGGTCGATACGCAGAAGGCGATCGGCCTGCCCGGCGGCACCTTCAACGTCAGCGCGCTGCAGATCCACGGCAGCAACCTGAGCGCGCGCAATCTCGGCACGCTCAACACCGCGAGCGGCATCGAGGCGCAGGACACGACGCGCCTGTGGGAGCTCTGGTACCAGCAGTCGTTCCTCGACAAGCGTGTCGACGTGAAGATCGGCCAGCAGAGCCTGGACCAGGAATTCATGGTCAGCACGTATGCGAACACGTTCGTCAACACGATGTTCGGCTGGCCCGCGCTGCCGTCATACGATCTGCCGAACGGCGGCCCCGCCTATCCGCTCGCCGGCCTCGGCGTGCGCGTGCGCGCGCAGATCACGCCGAAGCTCACCGCGCTCGCGGGCGTGTTCGACGGCGATCCGCTCGGCAACAACCCGGGCAACCTGAGCGGCACGAACTTCAACCTGCACAACGGCACGCTCTATATCGGCGAGCTGCAGTACGCGCTGAACCAGCCGTCCGACGGCGAAATGGACACCGGCCACTCGAACGGGCTGCCGGGCACCTACAAGATCGGCGTCTGGTATCACAACGGCCGCTTCGCGGACCAGGGCACCGGCACCGACGGTCTGTCGCTCGCCGATCCCGCGTCGAACGGCAACGCGCAGCAGCATCACGGCGACTACAGCTTCTACGCGGTGGCCGACCAGATGATCTGGCGCCCCGACCCGACCGGCGCGAAAAGCCTCGGCGTGTTCGCGCGCGTGATGGGCGCGCCGGGCGACCGCAATCTCGTGAGCTTCGCGGCGAACGCGGGCATCGTGCTGAAGGCGCCGTTCGACGGCCGCGACAACGACAGCGTCGGCCTCGCCGTCACGTACATCCAGGTCGGCAGCCACGTGACCGACCTCGACCAGGCCGCGCGGAACTTCGCAGCCGGCCCGTACGGCGTGCGCACCCGCGAGACGACCGTCGAGGCGACCTACCAGTACCAGGTCAACCCGTGGTGGGTGATCGCGGCCGACGCGCAGTACACGTTCAACGCCGGCGCGGGCCAGAACCCGGGCGACGCGACCCAGCCGCTGCGCAACACGTTCGTGCTCGGCGCACGCACGACGATCACGTTCTGAGCGCCACACGCACGCCACCTGCCCACGCCACCCGTTTTCGCGCGCCGCCGGCGCGGCGCGCTCCCCAGGAGATCCCGATGATTCAATCCGCCCCGCTTCGCCGCCTCGCGACGGGCGCGCTGGCCGCCGTCGCGCTGACGGCCGCCGCCGGCGCGTTCGCCGAGCCGCAAGGCTTCCTCGAGACGCTGCATCGTCACACGCTGCTCGTCAACACGGTGCCCGACAACGGCGACCAGAACCCGTACGCGATCGCGGTCGCGCCGGTGTCGGCCGGCACGATCCAGGCAGGCGACGTGCTCGTCGACAACTTCAACAACGCGGCGAACCTGCAGGGCACCGGCAGCACGATCGTCAACTACCGGCCGTCGACCAGGCAGATGAGCCTGTTCGCGACGATTCCGCGCGACCTGAAGGCGTGCCCGGGCGGCGTCGGCCTGTCGACCGCGATGACGATGCTGAAGTCGGGCTGGGTGATCGTCGGCAGCACGCCGAGCAACGACGGCACGACGTCGACCAAGGGCGCCGGCTGCCTGATCGTGCTCGATCCGCACGGCCAGATCGCGTCGACGTGGTCGAGCGCGAACATCAACGACCCGTGGGGCAACATGGCCGTGGTCGACCGTGGCGACAGCGCGACGCTGTTCGTCAGCATGGCCGGCTTCGGCGTCGGCGGCGCGGACGGCAACCCGCCCGTCTTCAAGCAGGCGACCGTGCTGCGCGTCGACCTCGACGTGCCGGCCGGCAAGCCGCCCGTCATCAAGCAGGAAACGGTCGTCGCGAGCGGTCTCGGCGCGCAGGCCGACAAGGGCGTGTTCCTGGTCGGCCCGACCGGCCTCGCGCTGTCGGGCGACCAGAAGAAGCTGTACGTCTCCGATGCGATCGGCAACCGCGTCGTCGAGATCGACGATCCGCTCACGCGCGACACGAGCGCGGGCGTCGGCCGCCAGGTCACGGCCGACGGCTTCCTGCGCCGCCCGCTCGCGCTCGCGACCGCGCCGAACGGCCATCTGCTCGCGACCAACGCGCTGAACGGCCAGGTCGTCGAGATCGATCCGGTCGCCGGCAAGCAGCTCTATGCGCGCTGGATCGACACCGACAAGGCGCAGTCGCCGCCCGGCAACGGCGACCTGTTCGGTATCGCGATGACGCCGGCCGGCGACGGCTTCTACTACGTCCAGGACGACGTCAACACGCTGATGCTCGCGAAGTAACGGAACCGACCATGGCAGACGATCTGAACCCGCCGTCGCGCCCCGCCCGCCGCGGCTTCCTGAAGGCCGGCGGCGCCGCGGTGGCCGCGGGCCTCGCGGCAGGCACGATGCCGGCCGCGCGCGCGGCCGATGCGGCGCCCGCGGTCGCGCCGGGCGCGCACGCGCACGACGACGACCTCGAGCCGTTCTACGGCAAGCATCAGGGCGGCATCACGACGCCGCAGCAGCGCAACGCGTATTTCGCGGCGCTCGACCTCGCCACGGTCAAGCGCGCGGACGTGATCGCACTGTTGAAGACGTGGACCGACGCGGCCGCGCGCCTGACGCGCGGCGACACCGCGCAGCCGCTGCCGGCGACCGGCGGCGACGACGTCGCGCCGGCCGACTCGGGCGACGCGCTCGGCATCGGCGCGTCGCGGCTGACGATCACGTTCGGCTTCGGGCCCGGCCTGTTCGCGGTCGCGGGCAAGGACCGCTACGGCCTCGCGAAGCAGCGCCCGGCCGCGCTCGTCGACCTGCCGCGCTTCAACGGCGACCAGCTGATTCCGGAGAGGACCGGCGGCGACCTGTTCATCCAGGCGTGCGCGAACGACGCGCAAGTGGCGTTCCACGCGGTGCGCCAGCTCGTGCGCCTCGGCGGCAACGCCGTGCAGATGCGCTGGGGCCAGGCCGGCTTCACGTCCGGCAAGCCGGGCGAGACGCCGCGCAACCTGATGGGCTTCAAGGACGGCACGATGAACCCGTCGCGCGACGATCCGGCCGCGATGAACGAATTCGTGTGGGCCGGCAACGAAGGTCCGGCGTGGATGAACGGCGGCACCTACACGGTCGTGCGCCGCATCCGCATCACGCTCGAGCACTGGGACAACACCGAGCTCGGCTTCCAGGAGCAGGTGTTCGGCCGCAAGAAGTACAGCGGCGCGCCGATCGGCGGCAAGCAGGAGTTCGAGGCACTCGACCTCGACGCGGTCGACAAGGACGGCAATTCGGTGATCCCCGACAACGCGCATGCGCGTCTCGCCTCGCCGCAGGTGAACAACGGCGCGCAGATCCTGCGCCGCGCGTATTCGTACAACGACAGCGCGAACTTCTACATCGAGCGCTGGCCGCCGTGGCGCCAGCAGACCGAGTACGACGCGGGGCTGATGTTCGTCGCGCACCAGCGCGACCCGCGCAAGGGCTTCATCCCGATCAACGAGAAGCTCGCGAAGCTGGACATCATGAACCAGTTCACCACGCACGTCGGCAGCGCGATCTTCGCGTGTCCGCCGGGCGCGCAACCCGGTTCGTACATCGGCGCCGCGCTGTTCGAAGCGTAACGGCATCGCGACGCCACGCACCCTTTTCCCGGCCCGCCCGGATGCAACTCACGACGACGACATGAACACTTTTCCCGTTAGCCGCCCGCTGCGGCACCTGATCGCCGCGGCGGCCGCCGCGCTGATGCTGACCGGCGCGCTGCACGCCACGCGCGCGCATGCCGCGACGCTCACGCTGTACAACGCGCAGCACGAGCAGGTCGTCAACCAGCTCGTCAAGGACTTCGAAGCACAAAGCGGCATCACCGTGAAGGTGCGCTCGGGCGAAGGCCCCGCGCTCGCCGCGCAGATCGTCGCGGAAGGCGACCGCACGCCGGCCGACGTGTACTTCACCGAGAACTCGCCGGAGCTCGTGCTGCTCGACCGCAAGGGCCTGCTCGCGAAGACCGACGGCGCCGCGCTGCAGTCGGTGCCCGCCCGCTTCAACCCGGCCGACGGCAACTGGGTCGGCGTGCTCGCGCGCGAGAACGTGCTCGTCTACAACACCGCGAAGCTCCAGCCGCAGCAACTGCCCGCGTCGCTGCTCGATCTCGCGAAGCCGGAATGGAAAGGCAAGGTCGGCGTCGCGCCGAGCGATGCGGACTTCCTGCCGCTCGTGAGCGCGGTGCTCGCGCTGCACGGCGAAGCCGCGACGCTGCAGTGGCTGAAGGGCCTGAAGGCCAATGCGCAGATCTTCGACGACGACGAAGGCGTGACGGCGGCCGTCAATCGCGGCGGCGTGCTGACCGGCATCATCAACAACTACTACTGGGACCGCCTGCACGCGGAGCTCGGCGACAAGTCGACGAAGAGCGCGATCCACCACTTCGGCAACCATGACGTCGGCGCAGCCGTGAACGTGTCGGGCGCCGCGGTGATGAAGGCGTCGAAGCACCAGGCCGACGCGCAGAAGTTCGTCGCGTACCTCGTCAGCGAGCGCGCGCAGAAGCTGATGGCGAACGGCCACATCAGCTTCGAGTATCCGCTGCACCCGGGCGTCGCCCCCGATCCGATCCTGAAGCCGTTCGACGAACTGAGCCCGCCGGCGCTGACGTTCGAACAGCTCGGCGACGACAGCCAGGCCGGCAAGCTGCTGCGCCAGGCCGGCCTGCTCTGACCGTGAGCGACGCCGTGTCCCGCACGGCGCGCACCGCGCGCGACGGCGAGCGCACCGCGACGCGGCGGCGCCCGTCGCGCGCGCTCGTCGCCGCGGCCGCGTGCGGGCCGTTCGCGATCCTGCTGCCGCTCGCCTTCACGCTGTACCGCGCGGCCACCTTCGGCGTCGACGATGCGATCGAGCTGCTGTGGCGCCCGCTCGTCGGCGAACTGCTCGTCAACACGCTGTCGATCACGCTCGCCGCGACACTCGCGTGCACGCTGCTCGGCACCGCGGTCGCGTGGTTCATCGAGCGCACCGACCTGCCGATGCGTCCGCTGTGGACTGCGCTCGCCGCCGCCCCGCTCGCGGTGCCGCCGTTCATCACGAGCTATGCGTGGGTGTCGCTGAGCCTCGACCTGCAGGATTTCGCCGGCGCGCTGATCGTGCTGACGTCCGCGTATTTCCCGCTTGTCTACCTGCCGGTGGCCGCCGCGCTCCGCGAGCTCGACCCCGCGCTCGAAGAAAGCGCGCGCACGCTCGGCTGCTCGCCGTGGCATACGTTCTTTCGCGTCGTGCTGCCGCAACTGCGCCCCGCGCTGTGCGGCGGGATGCTGCTCGTCGCGCTCGGCGTGCTGTCCGAATTCGGCGCATTCCAGTTGCTGCGCTTTCGCACGTTCACGACCGAGATCTATGCGGAATACCGCACCGCGTTCGACGGCGGCGGTGCGTCGCTGCTCGGCTGCGTGCTGATCGCGCTGTGTCTCCTGTGCCTCGCGATCGAGGCGCGTGCGCGCGGCCAAGCACGCTACGGCCATACGCACCGCGCCGCGCGCCGCGTCGCGATGCGCTACCCGCTCGGCTATCTGCGCGCCCCCGTCGCCGTCGCGTTCGCCGCGCTCGCGGCCGCGACGCTCGGCGTGCCGCTCGCGATGATCGGCTACTGGCTCACGCAACAAGGTGCCGCCGCCGTCACGCCGGCCGACGTGTCGCCCGAGCTGCTGTGGCAGGCCACGCTCGCGTCGACCGGCTACGGTCTTGCAGCGGCAACCGTCACGACGCTGCTCGCGCTGCCGCTCGCGTTCCTGCTGGTCCGCTATCCGGGCCGCATCGCGATCTTCCTCGAACGCACGGCGATGACCGTGCAGGGCGTGCCCGGCATCGTCGTCGCGCTCGCGATCGTGTCGATCACGGTGCGGCTGCTGCAGCCGCTCTACCAGAGCGCACCGGCGCTCGTCGCCGCGTACGCGATCCTGTTCCTGCCGCTCGCGGTCGTCAGCGTGCGCGCGGCGCTGTCGCACGTGCAGGTCAGGCTCGAGGAAACCGCACGCTCGCTCGGCCTCGGCTGGCGCGCGACGCTCACGCGCGTGGTGCTGCCGCTCGCGGCGCCCGGCCTCGGCGCGGCCGCGACGATGGTATTCATCTCGGTCGTCACCGAACTCAACGCGACGCTGCTGCTGTCGCCGATCGGCACGCGCACGCTCGCGACGCAGGTGTGGAGCGATACGGCGACGCTCGCGTTCGCGGCCGCGGCGCCGTATGCGGCGCTGCTCGTCGCACTGTCGCTCGGTGCATCGGGAGTGCTGTTCCTGCTGCTCGGCCGCGCATCGGTGCGCGACTGAGCGCTGCCCCTTTTCCCGGAACCGCCCATGAGCGAACTACGCATCCACGGCCTGTCCAAATCGTTCGGATCGCATACCGTCCTGCACGACATCGACCTCACGGTGCGGCGCGGCTCGCGCCTCGCGCTGCTCGGGCCGTCCGGCAGCGGCAAGACGACGCTGCTGCGCGTGCTGTGCGGTTTCGAGCGCGCCGAGCGCGGCACCGTCGAGATCGACGGGCGTCGCGTGGCCGCGCCCGACGTGCACCTGCCGCCCGAACGGCGCCGGATCGGCTACGTGCCGCAGGAAGGCGCGCTGTTTCCGCACCTGTCGGTGGCCGACAACATCGCGTTCGGACTGCCGCGCGCGGCGCGGCGGCGCCATCACCGCGTCGACGAACTGCTCGAGATGGTCGGGTTGCCCGCGTCGTATGCGGGCCGTGCGCCGCAGCAGCTGTCCGGCGGCCAGCAGCAACGTGTGGCCCTCGCGCGTGCGCTGGCGCCCGAGCCGTCGCTCGTGATCCTCGACGAGCCGTTCTCCGCGCTCGACACGTCGCTGCGCCACGAAACGCGCAGCGCGGTCGCCGATGCGCTCGCCGCAGCCGGTGCAACGTCGGTGCTCGTCACGCACGACCAGCCCGAGGCGATGACGCTCGGCGACGAAGTGGCGGTGATGTGGCAAGGCAGGCTCGTGCAGACGGCCGCGCCGCAGAGGCTGTACCGGCAGCCCGTCACGCGCGACGTCGCGTCGTTCGTCGGGCAGGCCGTGCTGCTTGCGGGCCACGTGCGCAACGCACGCATCGCCTGTGCACTCGGCGAGCTGCCGCTCGTCGCGCCGCTGCCCGACGGGCCGGCCGACGCGATGCTGCGTCCCGAGCAGATCGGCATCGTGCCGGTCACGCAGGTCGACGCGGTGCGCGGTCATACGGCGCGCGTCGAAGCCGCGCAGTTCGCGGGCCAGGATGCCGACGTGCTCGCGCGCCTCGATGCCGACCGCGACGTGCTCGTACGGATCCGCGTGCCGGGACACCGGTGCCCGGCGGTCGGCGAACGCGTCGCGCTGACGGTGGACGGTGCGGTGATGGCGTACGCGCGCTGAGCAACGCGGCGCGCGTCTTCACGCGCGGCTACGCGTCGGCGCAGCCCGCGTTCGACAACGGCCGAAAGATCCGGCCATCCGTCTCGACGGCCGCATCCAGCAAGCGCGCGAGCCCCTTCGCGCCTTCGCGCATCACGACGTCGTGATTCCAGCGGAACAGCGGGCGCGCGAGCGGCTCGAGCCAGTTCATCCAGCGCACGTGCGTGCGGATGTGCCAGTCGTAGCGCACGACGGTGTGTGCGCCGTCGCCGGCGAACGACCAGCATCCGTCGCCTTCGATCGCGCCGCTCGCGCGGCCTTCGAGTGCATGCGGCCGCTCGACGCGCCGCACGCGCATGTCGAAGGTCAGCCGGTACGGCAACGCGCCCTTCCATGTGTACCGGTGCAGTGCGCCGACGCCGCGCGCGTCGCCGTGCTCGATCTCGACGGTGCGTACGGCGCCCTTCCACCAGTCGGGCCAGCGATCGACCTGGTAGATCGCGTCCCAGACCGCCGCGAGCGGGGCATCCACGCGCCACGTCGTCGAGAACCGGTATTCCGCCATGCAGCCTCCGGCATGTCCATCAGGAGAACAGATCAGTGCCTCGGTCAGGGCGTGAAGAAGCGCTCGGGAAACGCGACGTCGATTTCCACGTCGTCGAGCGTGACGGTTTCGAGCGGCACGTCGTCATCGTCGGCGAAGCTGACGACCTTCAGCGGAAAGCCGTCCTCGGCGTCCAGCCACAGCCGGTAGCGATGCACGCCGTCGACCACGTGCGCGGGCGCGCCGGTGACCGATACGCGCAGCGCGGTCCGGCCGCCGACGGCCTCCTCGCCTTCGGTCACCGTCGCGCCGCCCTGCTGCAGCGCATGAACGTTGCGCAGCAATTCGCCGACGTCCGACCGGTCGACCCGGTGGCCGCTGCGGTCGCGTACGAGCGGATTGGTCGGCGACAGCGTCAGCGCCGGTGGCGCATGGGCGCCGAACGGACGCAACCGCACCTTGCCGTCGCCGGGATCGTAGGCAAGCACGGCACCGTGATGCGGCGACACGAAATCCATCCGGACGAAGCCCGGTTTCAGGTACGCATAGCGGATTTCGGTGTGTTCGCCGCCGCGCGCCGACGAGCGGATCGTCGCGCGGTACGAGTGGACATGGTCGAAATGCGCCTGGGCGACGGTCACGGGGTCGGCTGTCATGCTCGCTCCTATCAGGCTCGCGGCCAGCAACGCGGCGATCACGGCGCCGCCTCGACATCGAGCACGCCTTCCATCCCGCGCTCGCGATGGCTCCTGAAAAACAGCAGCCGATGCGTGCAATAGTAGGCGAACCGGCCCGGCTGCGCCGGCGTGAAGCGGAACGTCTTCGGCGTCGTGCCGAGCTCGGTATGCACCGCGATGCCGGCCTGCGGCGGCGCATCGATCTCGAAGCTGTGCGGCACCACGCCGGGCTCGGCCGACACGGTCAGCTCGACCGGCACGTGCGCGCGCACGATCACATGGTTCGGCCGGAAGAAATAGCTGCCGCCGACGATGGCGACCCGCTGCACGCCGTCGGCGTCGACCGGCACGCGCACGGGCGCGTCGCCGTCCGCCCGCGCAAGGGTCGCCCCCGCAGCGAGCGTTACCAGCACGAGCACCTTCGCCAACGTCGTCTTCATCGCTTGGCTCCCTGCCGGCGTCGCGCGTCAGCCCTTCCACGCGTCGGTCGAGCCGCCGAGCGCGCCGCACGCCTCGATCGCGAGCTCGCGCAGGCGGCGTTCGTCGCCGCGGCCGGACAACGCATAGCCCATGCCGCGATCCGACCAGAAATACGTGTAGCGGCCGTCGGCCGACATCGACTGCGGCGCGAGATGCCGCGCATCGTACGCGGTCATGTACAGCGACACGCGCGCGCCGTCCGCGCGCTGGTACATGAACTGCGCGGCCGGCCCGCCATCGCCGGGGAGCAACCGGCCGCCCAGCAGCACGTAGCCGTATTCGTCGAGCGACGGGGCGCGCACGGGCCGCCCGACGCGCGCCGACAACCACGCGGCGAGATGCGCGGGATCGCCCGCGCCGACCTCGACCGGATGGTCGCGATCGGCTGCGTACACCGCATACGCGACATCGGCGCGCGCGGCGAACGCCGGATCGCGGCCGATCGCCATCCAGCCCGCCTGCAGCGCCACGCCGATCAGCAGCCCGGCCGCGAGCCCCGCGAACGCATACGCGAAGGCACGACGACGCGGCGCGCGGCGCTGCACGAACAGCGCGGGCGCCGCGCCCGGCAGCGGGAACAGCGCTTTCAGCGCGTCGCGCTGCGCGCGGTAATGCGCGAATCGTTCGGCTTCCTCCGAATCGGAGTGCAGACGCTCGAGCATCTCGCGCTGCTCGTGCCCGGACAGCTCGCCGTCCAGCAACGCGGACAGCAGTTGCGCCGACGCGTCGTCGTCCCGCTCGTTCGAAGGCTTGTGCGGATCGTCCATCATGTTTTCCCGATCACCCGTAACGCGGCCGTGCCGTGCGCCGACGGCTCGTCCGACAGCAGTGCACGCATCTGCGCGCGTGCCCGTGCGAGCCGCGACATCACCGTGCCCACCGGTACGCCGAGCACCTGCGCGGCGTCGCGATAGCTCAACTCTTCAAGCGCGACCAGCAGCAGCACCTCGCGCTGTTCGACCGGCAGCCGGTACAGCGCGCGCTGCACGTCGCGCAGCACCAGCCCGCCGATCTCGCCGGCCGGCGCGGCCATCGTCTGCCACGGTGCCGTGGCGTCGTCGACCGCGATTTCGTGCCGCGCACGCAACTGGTCGATGAAACGGTGCCGCAACAGCGTCAGCAGCCACGCGCGCAGGTTGCCGCCATCGCGCGGCGGCCGGTTCAGCGCACGCTCGAGCGTGTCCTGCACGAGATCGTCCGCCCACGCGCGGTCGCCCGTCAGCGCACGCGCATAACGCGTGAGATGCGGCAGCCACACCAGCAGATCCGACTCGTAGCTCATCAGGATGCCCTGCGCATCAGCGTCGCCGCGCGGTCACGGACGCGCAACGTGCCACATGCCGCCGATCCCGTCGCCGCCCGCGTCGCCGGCCTTGCGGTCCATCTTCCAGCGATACAGCGGGCGTCCGTGGTACGCCCATTGCTTCTTGCCGTCGTCGCGCGCGACGAGGCTCAGGGCGCCCGACGCCTTGTCGTACGAATCGGCAATCGCGGGCGGCCAGTTGGCCGCGCACGCGCTGTCGCACGCGCTCTTGCCGGGTGCATCGCGATCGAACACGTACAGCGTCATGTGCGCCTCGTCGACCAGTTTCCCGTTACCGACCTGAGGCGGTTCCGCGGCCGCCGGCCGCACGATCGCCGCCGTCAGCGCGGCAGCAAAGATCATCCGTTTCATTCCCGTTCTCCTTGGCAGGGCCTCGCGGCACGGCACCGCCGGACGGGACGATCGGTTTCGTTGCGACCATTATCCCGCCGGCCGGCCGTGCCGGAACTCGGTATGTAAACGGACGGCGGGAACCGGTTATTCCATGCTGCGCCGCAACGGCCGGCGGCGGTCATTCGTGCGACGAAAGACAACGGGGCACCCGAAAAGACAACGCGGCATGACAGCGATGTCATGCCGCGTTGCGCGACCCGTGTTGCGCGGCCGTTGCGCACGGCGGCCGATGCGGCGCCGCCGTGCGGGTCCGGCCGGTTACTTCGGCAATGCGCCGGTCAGCGACTGGAGCAGCGTCGTCACCGGGGCGAGCGGGTTGTTCGGCGAGCTGTTGCCCGAATGCGGCGTCACCGACAGGCCCGGCGCGGAGCCGAGCGCCGTACCCACCGACGTGCCGACCGCATTGACGACCGTCGCCGTCGAGTTGGCCCCCGTCGTCAGCAGCGAGCCGACTGCGCCCGCCGTGCCGCCGGCCGCGTTAGCGCCCGAGCCGAGCAGGCTGCCGCCTGCCGCCGCCGTCGAACCGGCCGCGCCCGACAGCGCACCGGCGGCCTGGCCGAGGGCCACCGGACCGTTCGCGAGTGCGCCCGTCACCGAACCGAGTGCACCGGTCAGCGCGCCGGCCGGGTTGCCGCCGCCCGTCAGGCCGCTCACGAGGTTCGTGATCGGGGCGATCGGGCTGTTGCCCGCCGCACCCGACAGCGCGCCGACGACCTGGTTCACGACGCCTTGCACCGGCGCCAGCGGATTCGAGCCGCCGAGATTGCCGAGGGCACCCGTCACCGAGTTCAGCGCGCCCGTCAGTGCACCGGCCGGATTGCCGCTGCCGAGCGTACCGACGACCTGGTTGACGACACCCTGCACCGGCGCCAGCGGGTTCGAGCCGCCGAGGTTGCCGAGGGCGCCCGTCACGGAGCCCAGTGCGCCGGTCAGCGCACCGGCCGGATTGCCGCCCGGCAGCGCGTTCTGCAGACCGTTGACGAGGTTCGTGATCGGTGCGATCGGGCTGCCGCCGCCTGCCCCCGACAGCGTGCCGACGACCTGGTTCACGACGCCTTGCACCGGCGCCAGCGGATTCGCGCCGCTGAGCGCACCCGTCACCGAGTTCAGTGCGTTCGTCAGTTCACCGGCCGGATTGCCGTTGCCAAGCGTGCCCGCGAGTTGCGTAACGACGCCCTGCACCGGTGCCAGCGGGCTCCCTGCGCCGCCGAGGTTGCCGAGCGGGCCCGTGATCGTGTTGACCGCGTTGCTCAGCGCGCCGGCCGGGTTGCCGCTGCCGAGCGTGCCCGTGACCTGGTTGACGATGTTCTGGATCGGGGTGATCGGGTTCGCGCCGCCGCCGATGCCGCCCAGTGCGCCCGTGACCGTGCCGAGTGCGCCGGTCAGTGCCCCGGCCGGGTTGCCGCCGCCGAGCGCGCCAGTTACTTGGTTCACGACACCTTGGACCGGTGCCAGCGGATTCGAGCCGCCACCGATACCACCCAGTGCGCCCGTGACCGTACCCAGTGCACCCGTCAGCGCGCCTGCCGGATTACCGCTACCGAGCGCGCCCGTCACACCGTTCACGACGCCTTGCACCGGTGCCAACGGGTTCGAGCCGCTGCCGAGATTGCCCAGCGCGCCCGTCACCGTGTTGACGACACCCGTCAGTGCGCCGGCCGGATCGCCGCCGCCGATCGAACCCGTGAGCCCGTTCACGACGCCTTGCACCGGCGCCAGCGGATTCGCCCCGCCGCCGATACCGCCCAGTGCACCCGTGATCGTGCCGAGTGCGCCAGTCAGGGCGCCGGCCGGGTTACCCCCACCGAGCGCACCCGTCACCTGATTCACCACACCTTGCACCGGCGCCAGCGGATTCGAGCCGCCACCGATACCGCCCAGCGCACCCGTTGCAGTGCCGAGCGCATTGCTCAGCGCGCCGGTCAGTGCACCGGCCGGATTGCCGCCGCCCAACGCGCCCGTCACCTGATTCACCACACCCTGCACCGGCGCCAGCGGGTTCGACCCGCCGCCGACATTACCCAGCGCGCCCGTTGCGGTGCCGAGCGCAGTGCTCAGCGCGCCGGTCGCCGTATTCAGCGCGCCAGTCAGCGCGCCGGCCGGGTTGCCGCCATTCAGCGCACCCGTCACCTGGTTCACGACACCCTGCACCGGCGCGAGCGGCTGCACCGTGCCGCCGCCACCGCCCAGTGCGCCCGTCACCGCCCCCACGGCGCCCGACAGCACTTGTCCCGGATCGCCGAGCGACGTCTGGATCGCGCCCGACCCGCCCGCCGTCACGGTGACCGAGCCCAGCGGAGACGTGCCCGTGGCGACCAGCCCGACCGACACGCTGTTCGTCGGCGGGTTGACGATCACTTGCGGGATCGGCAGCGAATCGAGGGCGCCCGCGACCGCGGAACCCGAAGCCAGCACCCCGAACACTGTCGCGACCGACAGCGCCACACCCGTCAATTTAAGATTGTGTCCCATCGTTATTTTCCCCATCTCGGTTGGCACTACGTTGATAAAGCATGGGGACGGATTGCATGAAGCGTGCCAATTCAAAAAAACGAATTGATTTGTCTGTCCATTGGCAGGCAATAACGATTTTTTAATCGATTTCAGGCGAAATTCACGGACTGCCAGCGATTGACGGGCATCAATCATCTGACGAAAAAGGCCAACGGAGCACGGATGTAACGTAACGTTTGCGAGCCCCGCAGTAACGTGTTCCGGTACATTCCGCGTAACGCCGGAACACCCGGTCGCGATGGTGCCCTATACCGTCATCGCCGGCTGCCCATTACGCATTTCAGCAATATGAAAATGTATTGATAAATCGCGTTTACTGATTTTCTTTATTTCGCGATTATCTTTCTTGCCGATTACGCAGATCATTTCCGATCGCGTGGTTTTCGATAATTCGGATAGCAGAATGAAACACTGTGAATGTCGCCTCGCGATCGGCGCGCATCAAGCGCTGCGCGGCGGCAGGCGGCAGGCGGCGGGCGCCGCCCCGCCGCGTCGTGCCACCGGTTCAACCGAAGCGCGCGGGCCGGTACGGATGGGGATCGATGTAGGTCGGCGCGCCCGTCATCATTTCGGCGAGCAGGCGCCCGGTCGCGGGGCCGAGCGTGAGCCCGTGGTGGCAATGGCCGAACGCGAACCACAGATGGCGATGGCGCGGCGCGGGCCCGATCACCGGACGCATGTCGGGCGTGCACGGCCGCATCCCGAGCCACGGCTCGGGATCGAGCCGCTCGCCGATGCCGAACGCGTCGCGTGCCAGCGGTTCGGCGCGCGCGAGCTGCACGCCGGTCGGCGGCGCACCGCGCAGCGCGATCTCGACACCCGTCGTGAGCCGCAGGCGGCCGCCCTCCATCGGCGCGACGACGAAGCCTTCCTCGGTATCGCACACGGGCACGTTCAGCGGCGTGCGCGTCGGCCGGTAATGCATGTGGTAGCCGCGCTTCGCGCGCAGCGGAATGCGGTAGCCGAGCGGCGCGAACACGTGATCGGACCACGGCCCGAGCGCGACCACGGCCGAACGAGCGGAAATCGGCCCGTGTTCGGATCCGGCCTGCCAGCCGCCGTCCACCTGCACGAGCGACGTTGCGTCGCCGCGCGCGAACGTGCCGCCGTCGCGCTCGAACAGCCGCGCGTAGGCCTTGGTCAGCCCGCCCGGGCTCGATACCGTCTTCGGGTCCTGCCAGTGGAAGGCGCCGCAGAATGCGTCGCCGATGCCGGGCTCGCGATCGCGCAGCGCACGCGCGTCGAGCACGGCCATCCGGAGCCCGTGCGCGTCGGCCACGCGCTGCTGCGCGCGCGTTTCCGCGTCGAACAGCGCGGGCGAACGAAACGCCTCGATCCACCCGCCGTCGTGCACGAGCGGCTGCGCGTCGGTACGCGCGAGCAGCGCGTCGTGCTCGACGACGCTCGCCGCGACGAGCGGCAGCAGGTCGCGGGCGGCGGCCGCGAGCCGCTGCGGCGACGACTCGCGCCAGAACCGCGCGAGCCAGCCCGCATATGCGGGCAGCGCGCGGTAGTCCCAGTACAGGTCGACCGAGCGGTTGCGCGCATAGCGCAGCAGCGTGCCGAGCCGGCGCGGAAACGCGTACGGCACGACCGACGAGCGCTCGATCAGCCCGGCATTGCCGTGGCTCGTTTCCTCGCCGGGCGCGCGCCGGTCGACGAGCGCGACGCGCAGCCCGCGATCCTGCAGGTGCAGCGCCGACGACACGCCGACGATGCCGGCCCCCAGAACGATGACGTCGAAATCCATGGTGCCCCGTCTTGCGTCGAGATTCGATGCACCGCGCACCGGCCCCGCGGCCGGTGCGCGGCGGTGCTTACTTCGCGATGATGTCGCGCTTGAAGTACTTCTGCGACAGCGCGCTCAGCGTGCCGTCCTTCTTCAGCGCGTCGAGCGCGCCGACGATCTTCGCCTGCAGCGCCTTGTCGTTCTTGCGCATCCCGAAGCCGGTGCCCTCGCCGAGCGTCGCCGGATCCTTCAGCGCGTCGCCGACGATCCGGTAGTCGCGCCCGGCCGGCTTGTCGAGGAACCCGTCCTGCGCGGTCTGCGCTTCCTGCACGGCAGCGTCGAGCCGCCCCGCGACGAGATCGGCGTAGATCTGGTCCTGATCCTGGTACGACACGACATCCACGCCCGCATTGGCCCAGTGCGCCTTCAGGAAATCCTCCTGCGACGACCCCTGCAGCACGCCGACGTGCTTGCCGCGCAGGCTCGCGACGTCGGGCCGCAGCGGCGAGCCGTGCTTCGCGACCATCACGATCGGCACCACGTAGATTGCCGGCGTGAAGTCGATGCTCTGCTTGCGCTTCGCGGTGATGTTCATCGCCGAGTTGATCGCGTCGAACTTGCGCGCCTGCAGCGCCGGGATCAGCCCGTCGAACGCATTCTCGACCCACACGCATTTCATGTTCAGCTTCGCGCACACCGCGTTGCCGACGTCGACGTCGAAACCCTGCAGCTGGCCGGCCGGCGTCTTGCTCTCGAACGGCGGATAGGCGGCTTCGATGCCGAAGCGCAGCGTGGTCTGTTCCGCATGGGCCGTGACGGCCGCGCACGCGAGCGCCGCAGCGGCGCAAAGGGAAAGCTTCCAGTTCATGACGGTCCTTCTGTTCCGGATTGAGGCGAGGAAGATCGGTCGCACGACGCCGTCGGACAGGCGCCGGATCGGCATTCGATGCAGGCGGCCGCCGCCAGGCGACGTGCCGTGTCCCGCAGGCGAAATATAGACTCAAAGTCTACTATAGACTATAGGGGATACGAGGATCGCGTATCGCCATGTGGCATCCGGAATTTTTCCGACCACGAGAAACACCGTTGATTTACCGATGTTTTTTCTGAAAAACACGACGACGCCGCGTCTCGAAAAGAAAAATCCTCACGATTCTCGTTGTCTATATTAGACTTTTCGTCCATCACGAACACCGCCGGACGTCGTCTTTCGAGACTTTCTGTCCGGCCCCGACCGGAGATGTCCCCATGACGCAAACCGCCCCGACCCTGCCGCTGACCGTCGACGAAGCCGCGGTGCGCGCGACCCTGCCGTCGCTCGACGTGCTCGGCACGCTGCGCCGCATGTTCGCGTCGCTCGCTGCGGCGCGCGCGGTGCAGCCGCCGCAGACGCTCACGCTGTTTCCCGGCCAGGCCGGCGATTTCATCACGTATCTCGGCGCGCTCGCCGATGCGCAGGTGTTCGGCGCGAAGCTGTCGCCATACGTGGTGACGGGCGGCAAGCCGATCGTAACCGCATGGACCGCGCTGATGTCGATGCAGACCGGCCAGCCGCTGATGTGGTGCGACGCGGGGCTGCTGACGGTCGAGCGCACGGCCGGCACGACGGCGCTCGCGGTCGACTGCCTCGCGCCGCGCGACGCGCGCCACCTGGCGATCGTCGGCGCGGGCGCGGTCGGTCTCGCGCATCTGCGGCACACGGCGGCGCTGCGCGACTGGGAGACGATTCGCATGTACTCGCCCGCGCTGGCCGGCGATGCCGCACAGCAGGCGAAGCTCGCCGAACTCGACCCGCGCGCCCGTGCGACGGCGAGCGTCGAAGCCTGCGTGCGCGACGCGGACGTCGTGATGCTGTGCACGTCGTCGGGCACGCCCGTGCTCGGCGACGGGATGCTCACGCGCCCGGCGCTCGTCACGTCGATCAGCACGAACGTCGCGCGCGCACACGAAATCCCGCCGGCCTGGCTGCCCGACATGGACGTGTACTGCGACTACCGGCACACGACGCCCGCGAGCGCCGGCGAGATGCAGATCGCGGCGGCCGACCACGGCTGGGATGCCGGCCGGATCGTCGGCGACCTGCCCGCGCTCGTCGCCGGCACCTGCGCGGCGCCGTCGCGCACGCGTCACGCGTTCTTCCGGTCGATCGGCCTCGGTCTGGAGGACATCGCGATCGCGCATGCGTTGTACACGCACCTGACGCGCGCATGAGCGGCACGCGCACGCGGGGCCGATACAATGGCGCAACCGCCGCGGCGGCCGCGCGCGGGCGCACGGGCATGCCGGCCACCGGTGCGCCGGCACGCCGGCCCGACGCGCTGCCCGGCCCCCGCCCACCCGAGATGGCGACACCGATGCGCAAGAAGAAATCCCCCGTCAAAGACCTGCTGCTCACCCGCTATGCGCCGATCGCCGACGGTATCGCCGCGCTGTTCTTCCCGTACGCGGAAGTCGTGATCCACGACCTGCACGACCAGACCGTGCTGTATCTCGCGAACAACCTGTCGAAGCGCGAGGTCGGCGACGATTCCGCGCTCGAGGAAATCGATCATTCCGCGCGCGAGCGCGTGATCGGCCCGTACGAGAAGCTGAACTGGGACGGCCGGCGGATGCGCTGCGTCAGCAACGTGCTGTTCGACGACGACGGCCACCCGGCCGGGATGATGTGCATCAACTTCAACATCGCGGTGTTCGACGAGGTGCGCGCGACGCTCGACCTGTTCATCAAGGGCGCGGGCGTCGTCGCGCAGCCCGACGAGCTGTTCCGCGACGACTGGCAGGAGCGCATCAACACGTTCCTGCACGGCTGGCTGCGCGAGCGGCAGGTCGGGTTGAACGGCCTCACGCGCGAACACCGGCGCGAACTCGTCGAGGCGCTGTACGCGGAAGGCGCGTTCCGCGGCAAGAGCGCGGCGAACTACGTCGCGAACGTGCTCGGGATGGGGCGCGCGACGGTCTACAAGCACCTCAAGCACCTGAAGGAAACGCAGGGCGACGCGTAAGCGCCGGGGCGCGGCACCGCTTGTCGCTACCGCGCTGCGGCTTGCGTGTCTATGCTTCGTGATACGCCGGGCCGGGCCCCGCCGCACGGGTACGGCCGCGACGAAGCGTCGATGCATAAAGTGATATAGTCCCGGTTACATTTTTTTCCGCCCTGGATCGCCCATGACGACCGCTCCCGCCCCGACTGCCCGCCCGACCCTGACCGTCGAAATCTGGTCCGACCTGATCTGCCCGTGGTGCTGGATCGGCAAGCGCCGCTTCGACGAGGCGCTCGCCGCGTTCGCGCACGCCGATCGCGTCGACGTCGCGCTGCGCGCATACCGGCTGATGCCCGGCCAGCCCGTCGAGCCGGTCGAGGCAATGCTCGCCGGCAAATACCGGATGTCGCCCGCGCAGGTCGACCAGATGCTGCGCCAGGTGACCGATGCGGCAGCGAGCGTCGGGCTGCGCTACGACCTGCCCGGCACGCTCGTCGGCGACACGCTCGACGGCCACCGGCTCGTGAAGCTCGCGGAAGCGACGGGCCGCGCGCACGCGCTGACCGAACGGCTGTACCGCGCGTATTTCTGCGAACACGGCTCGCTGTTCGATCACGCGGAACTGACCGAATTCGCGGTCGAGGCCGGGCTCGAGCGCACGGCCGTCGAAGCCGTGCTGCGCAGCGATGCGTACCGCGACGAAGTCGAAGCCGACATCGCGCGCGCCGCGCAGATCGGCGGGCGCGGCGTGCCGCTGTTCGTGTTCGGCGGGCGCTACGCGGTGTCGGGCGCGCAGCCGGCCGACGCGTTCGCGCAGGCGCTCGACCAGGCGTGGCGCGACGGCATCGTCGAGCTCGACGGCGCCGATGCCGCTGCCTGCGGCCCCGACGGCTGCGAACTGCCGGCGCGCTCGTAACGCCCCTCGCTGCTTCCGGCGCGCCCGTCCGCGGCGCGCGCGACTACGCGATGCTCCTGCCACAAACCGGCAGGAAGCCCGCGCCGATGACGCCTACAATGCATCCTTTCAGATAACTATCAGAAGGCTGCGAGCCCATGACTCACGGCATCCACGGCGAGAAGCGCTGGTACGCGCTGATCGTGCTCTGTCTCGGCGTGCTGATGATCGTGCTCGACAGCACGATCGTGAACGTTGCGCTGCCGTCGATCAGCACCGACCTCCATTTCACCGAAACGGCCCTCGTGTGGGTTGTCAACGCGTACCTGCTCACGTTCGGCGGCTGCCTGCTGCTCGGCGGCCGGCTCGGCGACCTGTACGGCCAGCGGCGCATGTTTCTCGCGGGCCTCGTCGTGTTCACGCTCGCGTCGCTCGCCTGCGGCCTCGCGCAAGCGCAGACGATGCTGATCGCCGCGCGCGCGGTGCAGGGGCTCGGCGGCGCCGTCGTGTCGGCCGTGTCGCTGTCGCTAATCATGAATCTCTTCACCGAGCCCGGCGAGCGCGCACGCGCGATGGGCGTGTACGGCTTCGTGTGCGCGGGCGGCGGCAGCATCGGCGTGCTGCTCGGCGGGCTGCTGACGAGTTCGCTGTCGTGGCACTGGATCTTCCTCGTCAACCTGCCGATCGGCATCGCGGTCTATGCGATGAGCGCGGCGCTGCTGCCGCGCATGCGCGCGCCGGCCGGCACCGCGCGGCTCGACGTCGCGGGCGCGATCACCGTGACCGCGTCGCTGATGCTCGCGGTCTACGGGATCGTCGGCGGCAACGAGGCCGGCTGGCTGTCGACGCAGACCGTCGCGCTGATCGGCGCGGCCGCCGTGCTGCTCGCGCTGTTTATCGCGATCGAGGCGCGCACCGCGCATCCGCTGATGCCGCTGTCGCTGTTCGCCGCGCGCAACGTCGCGCTCGCGAACGTGATCGCCGTGCTGTGGGCGGCCGCGATGTTCGCGTGGTTCTTCCTGTCGGCGCTGTACATGCAGCGCGTGCTGCAATACGGGCCGCTGCAGGTCGGGCTCGCGTTCCTGCCGGCGAACCTGATCATGGCCGCGTTCTCGCTCGGGCTGTCGGCGCGGATCGTGATGCGCTTCGGGATCCGCGGCCCGATCGCGGCCGGCCTGCTGATCGCGGCCTGCGGCCTCGCGCTGTTCTCGCGCGCGCCGGTCGACGGCGGCTTCGTGTTACACGTGCTGCCCGGCATGACGCTGCTCGGCATCGGCGCAGGCGTCGCGTTCAACCCGATGCTGCTCGCCGCGATGAGCGACGTCGACCCGGCCGATTCAGGGCTGGCGTCGGGAATCGTCAACACCGCATTCATGATGGGCGGCGCGCTCGGCCTCGCGGTGCTCGCGAGCCTCGCGGCAGCCCGCACCGATGCACTCGCGGCCGTGCAGGCCGTGCCGCTCGTCGCGCTGAACGGCGGCTACCACGCGGCATTCGCGTTCGGCGCGGTATTCGCCGCCGTGGCCGCGCTGATCGGCCTCGCGCTGCGCATCCGGCGGCAAGACACAGTCGAGGGCGTCGGCCCCGCGATGCACTGAGCGGCGGCAGTCGCCATCGAACCGGGGCGCGCACTATCGCGCCCTTTTTTACGCATGCCGGGCGCGGTGCACGGCGGATTCGTCATGCGTTTGGGTCCGATGGCACGCGATCGGCCGCACCACCCGTTCGAACGACCGTTTCACCTTCGGTCAGCCGCCCGCCGCACGGGCCTTTCCGGTCTATTTTTAACGCAGTCGTACACCGACGCGCCACTTTTGCGACAATGGCGGACTTTGACACGCGCGCCGCAACCACGCGCCGTCGCTGAACGCCGCATAACCGCCTGCTTCCGATGTCGCTTCCCCATATCGATCTGCTGTACTCCCTGTCCGGCCTGTTCGTCGGCATTCTCGTCGGCCTGACGGGCGTCGGCGGCGGTTCGTTGATGACGCCGATCCTCGTGCTGCTGTTCGGCGTGCACCCGGCGACGGCGGTCGGCACCGACCTGCTGTACGCAGCCGCGACCAAGGCCACCGGCACGCTCGTCCACGGCCTGAAAGGGTCGATCGACTGGCGCATCACGGGCCGGCTCGCGGTGGGCAGCGTCCCGGCCGCGGCCATCACGCTGTGGTGGCTGCACACGCACGGGATGAACGCACCGGGCACCGCGCGGATGATCCAGCTCGTGCTCGGCGTCGCGCTGCTGCTCACGTCGCTCGCGCTGATCTTCCGGCCGCAGCTCACCGCGTTCGCCGCGCGCAATCCGCTCGCGCCGAGCCCCGCGCGCACGCTGTGGTCGACCGTGCTGACGGGCGCCGTGCTCGGCGTGCTCGTGTCGATGACGTCGGTCGGCGCCGGCGCGATCGGCGTCACCGTGCTCCTGCTGCTGTATCCGGCGCTCGCGACGACCCGCATCGTCGGCTCCGACATCGCGCACGCGGTACCGCTCACGCTGGTCGCCGGCATGGGCCACTGGCTGCTCGGCTCGGTCGACTGGTCGATGCTGCTGTCGCTGCTGCTCGGCTCGCTGCCGGGCATCGTGCTCGGCAGCCTGCTGTCGGCGCGCGCACCCGAGCGGCTGCTGCGCAACCTGCTCGCCGCGACGCTCGTCGCGGTCGGCGTACGGCTCGTGCTCGCGTAAGCGGGTTCTCGCCGCCCTTTACGAAAAACGCCGTCACGGCGCGTGCGCCAACCATCGCCCCCTGTCTGGACAGACTGCCTGGCGAGGCTCACGCACCGGTCAGCGCACGCGCAACAGGCAGGTATTTCGCCAGGATGCCCAGCATCGTGGCGGCTTCTGCTTTCGATACCGACGGAAACGACGAAACGTACGATGTGCCGTTGCGTCGCTCGTGCGCCCTCGTGATGAAGGCGAACTCCTGGCTACTCACGCCCAACGAGGTAGACACTCGCTGGATCGCCAGGTTACGTCCGGCATCCTTGGTTCGCACCTCGTAGAACTCCAGTATCGCCTGGACTACCTGAAAGTAGCTTCGTAGGCCAAGGTGAATACCTGCAAGTGCCGGGCGGGATCCAGCTCGTCGGCGGTGGCCTTGTAGTCCTCGGCATTGCGCAGGAAGCCCGCGATCGCTCCGGGCGTCGGCGCAACCGCATCAAAGGCTTTCGTCTTGATGAGGTTTTCGTATTCGGCTGGGCGCGGCATCACAGAATCCTCAACGTGGGGCCTTTGGCGATCTGCGCGATGACCGGGTCGGCGTCTACCAGTGCAGCCCATTCGGCGGGCTCGTACAACGAGAAGTTGATGGGACGCAGCAGATCCTGCTCGGCCGCGTGCAAGGCTTCGGATAACGCGAGGAGCTCGAGGTTGCCGATGACGATCAGGTCGATGTCGCTGCGGCCGCTGTCGGTGCCCTTGGCCACCGAGCCGAACACGAACGCCGTGGAAATCTGCGCGGCAAAAGGCAGCAACGCTTCCTTCAGCGGCTCCGCCACCGCGAACGACTTTCGTGCGATCCCGACCAATTCCGGATAGAGGATGAATTCCGTGTTCGCGCGGATGCTCCGTTGTCGTCCTCGCCGGGCATCTTCCTTGAGGACGCCAGCGTCGATCAGCCGGTCCACCTGTTTTTGAGCGCTCCCGCGGCCGCTGTTTGCCAGACGCAACAATTCCTGCAGCGTAAAACTGCGGTCGGGCTGGAGCAGCGTGACACCCAGCACGCGTTGCATGCCGGGCGTGAGGAGAAAGTCAGCGAGGCCCACGAAAATCCTCTAATCAGGGATTTTCGTCCCTTTTTTAAGGATTATGAAGCGCCGCTCTCGACGATTAGCGTACAACGCGCCGCATCAGACAAGACGATGCCCCGGGAGTCCAGGACTCGCGGGGCATCGTGACGAACTACAGCGTCGTCAGCGCACGCGACGCGAAGCGCCGCAGCGCATGCACGGCGCTTACTGCCCCTGCTGCTGCAGCTTCTGCTGCTTGAGCTGCTGCGTGCGCGCCTGCAGCTTCAGCACGCGCTGCAGTGCGGTGCGGTTCGCGAGGATGCCGTCGTAGAAGTTGGCGAGATCGCCCTTCAGCGCGGTCCGCGACGCGTCGTTCAGGTAGATCATGTGGCCCGACGGGTAGTTCTTGATCGTCAGGTTCTGCGCCTTGATCGTCGGATCGAGCGGCATCTGCGCGAGCGTCAGCTCCGTCTGGTGGAACGGCGTGACAGCGTCGAAATAGCCGTTCGCCGACAGCACCTTCAGGTCCGGGTTCACGCTCATCGTCGATGCGAGGTCGCCCGCCGTGTACAGCGTATTGCCGCCGCCCTTGTTCGCGCCGGTCGGGTCGATGTGGCTGAAGTCCCAGTTGTTGAAGACCTGGTCGTTCAGGTCCACGAACGACGACGTCGACGTGTACTTGAGGTCGGTGTTGATGTAGCTGTTCCACAGCACCGTGTACGCACCGCCGACGTTCGTGATCGACGGATCGTTGCTGCCCGAGTTCGGCAGGATGTACGGCGCGATGCCCTTGCCCGTGAAGTTCGCGCGACCGTCGTACTGGCCGATCTGCGTGCCCGGCACGAGCGTCAGGAAGAACGTGTACGGCGGGTTGTCGTTCGACGACGGCACGTTGCCGAGCGCGGCCGGGTTGCCGAACGTCTGGATCAGCGACGTCGGGTCCGTGCCGATGTACGAGCCCATCTGCTGCGCGGTCTGCAGGTTCAGGTTCAGCCGCACGTTCACGAAGCCGCCGTCCTGCGGGTTCGGCTTCTGCGCGAGCGGCGCGAGCGTGTTGTCCGCGTAGTTGCGGGCCTGGACCATGTACGCGTCGAGATCGGTCGGCGTCGGGCTGAGCGTCGTCTTCTTCCAGTAGAACGCATCGGCCGCGAGCGTCGGGAACGTGCCCGGCGCGGACAGCGCGTTCGCGTAGTCGAGGATCGACGACTGCAGCGTGATGCCGTTCAGGTCGATGCCGTCCTCATGCAGCACCCACGACACGACCGCGCTGCGCGCGGTGCCGTACGACTCGCCGTACAGGAACTTCGGCGAATTCCAGCGCGAGTACTTGGTCAGGTAGCGCTGGATGAAGCGGTCGATCGAGTGCGCGTCCTGGTCGGTGCCCCAGAAATCCTTGTTCTTCGCCGGGGCGATCGCCGCCGAATAACCGGTGCCGACCGGGTTGATGAACACGAGGTCGGTGCGGTCGAGCAGGCTGTCCGGGTTGTCGAGCAGCTTGTACGGCGCGGGCGGCGTGAAGTTCGGGAACGACGACTGCAGGCGCTTCGGCCCGTACGAGCCGAGCAGCAGGTAGACCGACGACGAGCCGGGGCCGCCGTTGTAGAAGAACGTGACCGGGCGCGGCTTCGACGGGTCCGGGTTGTCCTGCGTGTACGCGACGTAGAACATCTTCGCGTTCGGCGCCGACGTGACCGGATCGATCGTCGTCAGGTGGCCCGTGGTGGCCGTGTACTTGATGGTCTTGCCGCCGATCGTGACCTGGCGGTGCACGACCGCGGCGCCTTCGGTCGAATCCGTGACCGCGTCGTTCGGCCCGGTGCCGTACACGTCGGTGTCGACGAACGGCTGGTCGGCCGCGGCAGCGGCCGATGCGTTGGTGTTGGCCTGCGTGCTGCCGCTGGACGTCGCGGCCGCGGCGGCGGCCGAAGCAGCCGGGCTCGACCCGTCGTCGCCGCCGCACCCCGTGACGAGCAGCGCCGCGGCCGCTGCTGCGGCGAGCGGCATGCTCAAAGTCGTTCCGAATAGCGCGAAACCGTCTTTCAAGGACTTCCGTGTCGTCATTATTGCCTCTCGAACAGAACGATAAATACCGCCGGCCGCAAAGGATCATTTGCGCCGACGCTCCGCACCGGGAATGCATTCGTTATGCGACGCACTCCGAGTTTTTTACCGGGTCGGCGAATACCGACCGGCATGATTTACCCCACCCATATTTTTCTGCAACCGCACAATGGAATCAATTCCATTGCAAACGACAATTCAATAATCTGCAGCAATGCGAATTCATTTCGCGCATTTGCACACGCACGCAAATCGACGGCAAAAGCATGCCCCGCAAAGCTCGCCCGACAAGGCGACTCCGCTTCGAACAGACGAACAATCCCCCACGGCGAGATGCCGATTAATCGCGAAACGGCGACCAATCGCAACTCGAGCCGATTTAATAAAATCGAAAGGATCGATTAACTAAACGGAAAGGAATATCTCGTATCTGGAATTTATTAAATTAAGTGAAAATACCGGCGCATATTAGGTTCCGGATTTACCGCCGTAAAGTAATAATTTGTTACCGGGCTCGCCATTCTGATAAAAGGCGGCACGGGACCGATTCCATGCGGCGAAAAGAAAAAAGCCGGACGGCTGTCCGGCTTCGTTGCGGCGGCGCGGCGGGCGCCGTCAGAGCGGCACGTCGATCGTGCCGGCGCCCGTCGTGATCGCGTTCGCGCCCGGCGCAGCCGAGATCGGCGGCAGGTTCGCGCTCGTCAGCGCCGGTGCGGCGCCCGGCGTGCCGCCGCGCGGCACCGTGCGGATCACCTGCGACGGCGGCAGCGGCGCGCCGTTCTTCAGGTGCTTCCACATCAGGTTCAGCGCCTGCAGGTTGTAGTAGTGGACCGGCACGAAGCGCGTGTCGAAGCCCGCCACCGGCAGGAACGCGTCGAAGTGCTGGCCGTTCGTCACCTCGTAGAACACGAGCTGGCTGCGCCCGGCTTCGCTGATGCCGTTCTGCGCGACGTACGCGCGCGATGCGTGGTTCACCGGCACCAGCGCGTCGCTGCGACCCTGCACGATGATTGCCGGCTTGCCCTGCAGGTTCGCGTTCACGCGCACCGCGTCGACGTTCGCGGGCATCCCGAGCATCCCGTTCGTCCACAGCTGGCGCAGGCACAGCGCGCCCGCGAAGCTCGCATCGGGTGTCGCGAGCCGGTGGTCGACGCCCGCGCCGTTGTTGAACACCAGGTCGATGCCGGCCGTCGGCGGCACGCCGTTGCCGACGCCGAACACGGCCGGCATCGGCGACGTGGCGGGCGCCGCGACCGCGCCCGTCGCCGGATTGGTCGTCGCGAAGCTGAAATTGCACAGGTTGTCGGTGACGCGCGAGCGCGTGTACGCGTTCGCATAGGTGACCGCGATCGCCGGAATCGCCTGCGAATCCCACATCGGCGCCTGCAGCAGGTCGGAATCGGCCAGATAGCCGGCCGCGTGGAGCTGCGCGAGCGCGTCGGCCGCCTGGCTCTGCGTGTCGGCGCCCGCCACCAGCCCGGCCGCGGCGAGCGTCGCGCAGCGCTGCGTGCGGATCGACTGCGTGGTCGCGGCCGGCAGCGCGCTCAGGTACGGCGCGGCGGCGAGCGACGCCGACGCGGCCGCGCACGGCTGCAGCAGGTTCGCGAGCGTCGCGTAGTCGGCCAGCGGCCGGCCGAACGACGGCACCGGCTGGCCGCCCGTGCGCACGATCGCGTTCGGCGACATCCGCACGTTGACCTGCGGCTCGCCGACCACGACGGCGGTAATCCAGCCGCGGCTGTCCTGTTCGGCCGCCGCAAGCGACGCGCCGCCGCCGTTGCTGACCGACGCGGCGATCGTCGTGATGTCGCCGGGACGATAGCGCACGCCGTGATGCGAGCCGTCGATCAGCGGTCCGAACTGCTCGTTCAGCGCCCAGTACGCGAACTCGACCGACTGCAGCGTCACGCGCCCCCAGTCCTGCTCGGGATTCTGCTGCGAATGCGCGTGCTTGAAGGCGTAGCGGTTCGGGAAGCGGTTGTTGAACGCGGCGAGATCGCCGCTCGTCACGTTCGCGGTGAACAGGCTTGCGGTGCCGGCCAGCACCGCGTTCGCGAGCGTGCCGTCGATCAGCGTGACGGTGTCGGAGCCGAGCTCGTGCGCGCCGTTGCCGCCGCCCTTGTCGTTGTAGGCAACCGCGCAGCCGCGCTTGAGCGCCCACTCGCCGGCCGCGGAGATCGCGCCGTACACGCCGCGCGAGCCCGACGACGTCGCGGTGACGATGCATGGCTGCGCGGGATTGAAGCTGGCCGGCACCTGCACGAGCAGCGTCACGTTCTTCGTGCCGCTGCCGTCGTCGGAGTACGCGAGATATTCGGTGCCGGGGATCTTGCCTTCGCCGAGCGTGTCGTTGCCGTCGAGGTCGACGTTCGGCCCCCAGAAGCGGCCGTAGCCGCCGTTCGCGCTCATGTCGACGAGCGCGCGGTAGTTCGACCAGATCGCGAGGCGGCGCAGCTCGGCGCTCGTCGGCCGCGCGGCGTTCGCGAAGCCGGGCGCGGTGGCCGTGCCGAGGCCCGTCTTGCCGAGGCCGGCCGTCAGCAGGTCGTCGCTCGCGCCGTCATAGGCCGTCGTGCGCACGCTGCCGGCCACGAAGCCGGGCAACCGGTTGCGCTCGGCCGAATCGTCGCCGTTGCAGGCGCCGAGCATCGCGACCGCGGCCAGCGCCGCGCCGAAAACCATCCGCCTGCCCCACCCGAGCCTCGTCATCGCCGCCCTCTCGATTTCGTTATCGGTCCGCCGTCGCGTCGCGCGCGGCTTGCGGCCTTTGAAGCGCAAACGGGCCCCGGCATGCCGGGGCCCGCCTGGAAACGGGCGCACGCGGCGCTCGCGCGCCGCCGCCCGGCATCACTGCTGCTGAACCGTCAGCTTGTTCGTGACCGACGTCACGCCCTTCACGTCCTTCGCCGCGGCTTCAGCCTTGTCGATCTGGTCCTGGGCCGGCATCGTGCCTTCCAGCGTGATCGCGCCGCCCTTCGAGCGCACGACGAGGTTCGACACATTCACGCCCGATTCCTTCGAAATCGCCTTGCGCACCGCGTAGCCGAGCTTGCGGTTCGCCTTCTTCGCGGTTTTCGCGGCGGCCTTCGGCGCGCTGGTCGCGGCCGCCGGCGCTTCCGTTGCCGCTGCGTCGCTCGACTGCGCATACACGCTGCCCGACAGACAGGCCGCCACGGCGGCAACGCCCAACGCTCTCAACACGATCGACTTCATGCTATCTCCTTATCACTCCGGAACGGCCGTGCACAGTACGGCCGGATACCCCCAAAAACAGCCGGCCCGCGCGCGAACGGGCGGGACAGCCGGTGTTTTCCACGGCGATACGAGAGAGGCGACACAGGCCGGCGGTCGGCGCACGCGGATAGCGGGCCAGCCGGGCCGGACAGCCGCCGGCCGGACGCGCCCGGTCTCATTGCGTGCCGGGTCGCGCGCGATTCGGGCGCGGCTGCGTCGCACAATGTAATCCAGCGCCCGCCGAAGCGCAAAGCTTTTGACGCGGGGCCACCTGCCGCTGTCGCCGCCGTGCCGCGCCGGCGCCGCCCGACTCGCGCACGCACGGTGAAACCGGGTACCATCGCCGCGAGAATCCGCATCGTCCGTGACAACCGTCCGACCGTCATCGATGCGTCACGCCAGCGTCATCCGCCGATCCCATGAAGCCTGCCCGTCCTCGCCCGCCCCGCCGCATCCTCACCCGCTTCGTCGCGGTGTCGTGGCGCGACCTCGCGCTGTCGATCGGCCCGACCGTGCTGCTCGCCGCCGCGGCCGTCTGGCTCGCGGTCAAGCTGATCCAGCCGGCGCCGCCGTCCACGCTCGTGATCTCGTCCGGCCCGCCCGGCAGCACGTACTGGAATGCCGCGCAGAAATACAAGACGATCCTCGCGAAGAACGGCATCACGCTCGACGTCCAATCGTCTGAAGGCTCCGCGCAGAACCTCGCGCGGCTGTCGAACCCGAACGCGCCGGTCGACGTCGGCTTCGTGCAGAGCGGCATCGGCCCGAAGGAGCGCGACGAGCACCTCGTGTCGCTCGGCAGCATCGGTTACGTGCCGCTCGCGATCATGTACCGCGGCCCGGTCGTCGCGCGGCTGTCCGACTTCAAGGGCAAGCGGCTCGCGCTCGGCGCGGAAGGCAGCGGCGCGCGCGAGCTGAGCCTCGCGCTGCTGAAGATGAACGGCATCGTGCCGGGCGGCTCGACCGAACTGCTGCCGACCGCCGGCGAGGACGCGGCAACCGCGCTGCTCGACGGCAAGATCGACGCGGCGTTCCTGTCCGGCGATTCGACGCAGATCCCGGTGATGGCGAAGCTGTTCCGCGCGCCGGGCGTGCACGTGTACTCGTTCACGCAGGCCGAGGCGTACGCGCGGCGCTTTCCGTACCTGACCGCGATCACGCTGCCGATGGGCGTCTACGATCTCGGCCACAACCTGCCGCCCGCCGACATCCACACGGTCGCGCCGACCATCGAGCTGGTCGCGCGCGACTCGCTGCACCCTGCGCTGTCCGACCTGCTGATCGAGGCTGCGCGCGAGGTGCACGGCCACGCGACGATCCTGCAGCACGCGGGCGAATTCCCGTCGCCCGTCACGCGCGGGTTCCCGCTGTCCGACGACGCCGCGCGCTACTACAAGTCGGGCAAGACCTTCCTGTACCGGCGGATGCCGTTCTGGGTCGCGAGCCTGGTCGACCGGCTGCTGGTCGTGGTCGTGCCGCTGATCGTCGTGCTGATCCCCGGGCTGCGGCTCGTGCCGTCGCTGTACGGCTGGCGCGTGCGCTCGCGCATCTACCGCTGGTACGGCGCGCTGATCGCGCTCGAGCGCCGCGCGCTCGGCGAGCATACGGCCGAGGAGCGCGTGCAGTTGCTCGACGAGCTGGACGACATCGAGGAAGCCGTGAACCGGATGAAGATGCCGCTGGCCTATGCCGGGCAGTTCTACGTGCTGCGCGAGCACATCGGCTTCGTGCGCGAACGGCTCACCGCGCACGACCAGGACGCGCCGGCGGGCTCGCCCGGCGCCGGCGGCCCGCCGAAGGCGCGCGCCGAGGCCGCGCCGCCGGCCGGCACGCCCCCTCGGGCGACTCCCGGTTCCGCGTGAACGGACGATCCGCGATCATTGCTGCACGCGCGTGCCGCCGCGTAACATGGAGGCCGCCGCCAGGCGCCGCACGCCCCACCCTCTGGAGAACGACATGACAACCGGCCTCGATACCGCCCAGCCTGCCTGGTTCTTCGACTTCGTGTCGCCGTTCTCGTACCTGCTGCTCGAACAGCACGACAAATGGCCGGACGTGCCGTTCGAACCCGTCGCCGTATCGCTGCCCGACCTGCAGCGCCACTGGGGGCAGCGCCCGAGCGCCGACGTGCCGGCCAAGCGCGTGTTCACGTACCGTCACGCGCTGTTTCGCGCGGAACAGCTCGGCATCCGCTTCAAGATGCCGCCCGCGCACCCGTTCGAATCCGACAAGCTGCTGCGCCTCGCGATCGCGCTGCGCGCCGATATCGCAACCGTGCTGGAGATGTTCCGCTTCATCTGGCGCGACGGCAACGATCCGTCGACGCCGGAAGGCTTCGCCGCGCTGTGCGAGCGCGTCGGCGTCGGCCACGGCGACGAGCTGATCGAATTCGAGGAAACCACCGCGCAACTGGCCCGCAACAACGCCGACGCGATCGCGCTCGGCGTGTTCGGCGTGCCGACGTTCTGGATGAACCAGCAACTGTTCTGGGGCGAGGACGCGCTACCGATGGTGCTGTACTGCGCGCGCACGCCGAACTGGCTCGAATCGCGCGAGGTCAAGCGGATCAGCGCACTGCCGAAGGGGCGTGCGTGATGGCCGGTATCACGCACGGCAACGCGCGGCTGCGGTAAGGTTACGCGTCACCTGAACACCCCCCAACCGATGGAAGACGACGACCGTACCGCCTCGCTCGATATCTGGCTCGTGCGCGTATTGCGCACGCTGCTGCTCGAGCGCAGCGTCACGCAGGCCGCGCTGCGGCTGAACCAGACCCAGCCGGCGATCAGCACCGCGCTGCGCAAGCTGCGCGAAACGCTGAACGACCCGATCCTCGTGCGCGGCAAATCCGGCATGGTGCCGACCGAATACGGCGCATCGCTGCTCGAGGCCGCGGCGCGCGCGCTGCGCGAGGTCGACTTCATCGCGACGCCGCACGGCGACTTCGATCCGTCGTCCGCGCGGCGCACGTTCCGCGTCGCGGCACCCGACTACCTGAACGATTTCTTCATGCCGACGCTGATCGAGCGCTTTCGCGACGCGGCGCCGCATGCCCACCTGGAAATCGATTCGCTGAATCCCGCACTCGACCACGCGGGCGCGCTCGAATCGGGCGCGCTCGATCTCGTGATCGGCAACTGGCCGAAACCCGACCCGCAGTTCGCACGCCAGGACCTGTTCTCCGACACGATCGTGTGCCTGATGCGCGACGCGCATCCGCTCGCCCGCGTGCCGCTCACGCGCGAAGCGTATGCATCGGCCGCGCACGTCGCGCCGACGCCGTACACCGGCGACAAGCGCAATGCGATCGAGATCGGCCTCGCCCGCGCGCGCCTCACGCGGCGCATCGTGACCACGCTGCCGTACTTCGGGATCGTGCCGCAGGTGCTGCTGCAATCGGACCTGATCTTCACGACGACGCGCCGCTTCGCGACGCACTATGCGCAGTTGCTGCCGCTCGTCGTCGTCACGCCGCCCGTGCCCTTTCCGCGCATCAAGAGCTACCTGCTCACGCACCCGCAGCCCGACCGGCCGACCGACATCGCGTGGCTGTGCGCGCTGATGCAGAGCGTGTCCGACGAACTGACGGTCGCCCGCACGCGCAAGCGCTGATACGCGACCGGCACCCCATGCGTGCCGCTCAGGCCGTGCAGAAGGTTTCCTGCAGATGGGTCCAGCGCACGATGCCCGCCGCGTCGCGCGCGAACACGGCCGTCGCACGACGCGCGGGCAGCTCGCCCGATGCCGCGTGCTGCGCCTCGAGATAGGTAATCACCGCATGCGACGCGTCGGCCGCGAGCACGCGGGTGTCCGACAGCGTGATGCGCAGCCCCGGCTTCGCGCCGGCGAGCTTCGCGAACAGCGCGCGCGTGCCGTCATGGTCGACGACGCGGCCGTCGGTCAGGATCATCGTGAAGTCGGGGGCGAACGCGGCGAGCAGCGCGTCGAGCGCCGCGGACGCGGTATCGACGCCGGACAGCCAGCGCTCGATGGCGACGAGGCTCGCATCGAGCGCGTCGAGATAGATCGGGTGATCGGACATGGTGCGTGCACGGTAAGGCGCAGCCCGATGCCGCGCGTTGCCGTGCAGTGTATGCAAAAACGCGCGGCCGTGCGCCGGCCGCGCGGCGTTACCGCGAGCAGGACACGTCGTCGCGTGCGCGCCCCGCCGCCACCGCCTTCGCATCGGCCACCGGCATGCCCGAGCGCGCCTGCAGCAACTCCGCGCACACGGCCACCGCGATCGCGCCCGGCGCCTTGTCGACGATGCCCGCGACGCCGATCGGGCACACCATCTCGACGAGCCGCGCCGGATCGACGCCGCGCGCCGCGAGCCGGCGCTCGAACTTCACGCGCTTGGTACGCGAGCCGATCATCCCGAAGTACGCATAGTCGCGCCGCCGCATGATCTGCGCGGCGAGCGAGAAGTCGAGCGCGTGGTTGTGCGTCATCACGAGGAAGTACGCACCGGGCGGCGCCGCGTCGACGACGGCCTCCGGCGTGTCGGTCGGCTCCGGCTGCACGTTCGGCGGACATTCGTCCGGGAACAGCTCGTCGCGCGTATCGACCCACTGCACGACGCACGGCAGCGCGCCGAGCAGCGTGACGAGCGCGTGACCGACGTGCCCAGCGCCGAACAGCACGATGTGCATCGGCGCCGGCGTGCCGGTCGCGCGGTTGCGCTGGCCGGTACCCTGCGCGAACGCGGGGATCGGCGCAGTGCGAAGCGAGCGGGCGGGGCCGTTCATGTCAGGCGGCCTGCGTTGCGCGCGCAGCGCGCACCGCACTGATCGCGCGCAGGATCGACTCGCCGGTGGCCGGCGCGTCGAGCGGCGGGTTCACCTGGTAGTCGCCGACGGCGGCCACCGCGTCGCGCACCGCGAAGAACACCGAAAAAGGCAGCAGCAGCGGCGGCTCGCCGACGGCCTTCGAGCGGTGGATGCTGTCCTCGACGTTGCGGTTCTTGAACAGCAGCACGTTGAACTCGGGCGGCGTGTCGTTCACCGTCGGGATCTTGTACGTCGACGGCGCGTGCGTCATCAGCTTGCCGCCCTTGTTCCACCACAGCTCCTCGGTCGTCAGCCAGCCCATCCCCTGGATGAACGCGCCTTCGACCTGGCCGACGTCGAGCGCCGGGTTCAGCGACGCGCCCACGTCGTGCAGCGCATCGACGCGCAGCGTGCGCATCTCGCCCGTCAGCGTGTCGATCACGACTTCCGACACGGCCGCGCCGTACGAGTAGTAGTAGAACGGCCGGCCCTGCAGCTTCGACTGGTCCCAGTACAGCTTCGGCGTCGCGTAGAAACCGTCGGACCACAGCTGCACGCGCGCGAGGTACGCCTTCGCGATCACTTCGCCGAACGGCACGTTGTGGCCGCCGACCGACACGAAGTCGTTGCCGAACTTCACGTCGGCCGCATCGACCTTGCCGTCGCCGAACTGCTTCGCCGCGAACACCGCGAGCCGCTCGCGCAGCTGGCGCGCCGCATCCTGCGCGGCCTTGCCGTTCAGGTCCGAGCCCGTCGACGCCGCCGTCGCGGACGTGTTCGCGACCTTGCTCGTGTCGGTCGCCGTCACGCGGATCCGGCCGAAGCGGATGCCGAGCTCGTGCGCGACGACCTGCGCGACCTTCGTGTTGAGCCCCTGCCCCATCTCCGTGCCGCCGTGGTTCACGAGCACCGAGCCGTCGGTGTAGATGTGCACCAGCGCGCCGGCCTGGTTGAAGTGCGTGACGTTGAACGCGATGCCGAACTTCACCGGCGTGATCGCGATGCCCTTCTTCAGCACCGTGTTGCGCGCGTTGAATTCGCGCACGCCCGCACGCCGGGCGCGGTAGTCGCTCGTCGCCTCGAGTTCGCCGAGCAGTTCCTGCAGCACGTTGTCCTCGACGGTCTGCCCGTACGGCGTCACGTTGCGTTCGGTCTTGCCGTACAGGTTCGCGTAGCGGACGTCGAGCGGATCGCGGTCGAGCGAACGCGCGACGTCGTCGAGGATGTACTCGATCGCGAACGCGCCCTGCGGGCCGCCGAAGCCGCGGAACGCGGTGTTCGACTGCGTGTTGGTCTTGCCGCAGTAGCCGGCGATGTCGACGTCGCCGAGCCAGTACGCGTTGTCGAAGTGGCATACCGCGCGCGTCATCACCGGGCCCGACAGGTCGGCCGAGAAGCCGCAGCGCGACGTCATGTCGAGCGCCACGCCGTCGATGCGGCCGTCGTCGTCGTAGCCGACGTCGAAGCGGTAATGGAAGTCGTGCCGCTTGCCGGTGATCATCATGTCGTCGTCGCGGTCCGGACGCAGCTTCACCGGACACAGCAGCTTCCATGCGGCGAGCGCCGCGCAGCACGCGAACAGGCCCGACTGCGATTCCTTGCCGCCGAAGCCGCCGCCCATCCGGCGGCATTCGACCAGCACGTTGTGCGACGCGACGCCGAGCACGTGCGCGACGAGGTGCTGCATCTCGCTCGGGTGCTGGGTCGAGCAGTACACGTGCATCCCGTCGTCGTCCTTCGGCACCGCGTAGGCGATCTGCCCTTCCAGGTAGAACTGCTCCTGGCCGCCGAGCAGCATCTCGCCCGATTCGCGGTGCGGCGCGACGGCGAGCCGCGCGGCCGCGTCGCCGCGCGCGAGCTTCAGCGGCGGGATCACGTAGGTTTCGGCTGCGCGCGCTTCCTGCGCGGTCAGGATCGCCGGCAGTTCCTCGTAGTCGACCTGCGCGCGGCGCGCGGCGAGCCGCGCGGTTTCATGCGACGTCGCGACGACGATGAACATCGGCTGGCCGACGAACTGCACGATGCCCTTCGCGAGCACCGGGTCGTCGTGGATGATCGGGCCGCAATCGTTGACGCCCGGGATGTCGTCGGCCGTGAACACGGCGACCACGCCCGGCGTCGCGCGCACCGCGTCGAAGTTCATCGACACGATCTTCGCGTGCGGCTTCGCCGACAGGCCGAGCGCCGCGTGCAGCGTGCCCGCGACGACCGGAATGTCGTCGGTGTAGGTGGCACGCCCGCTGACGTGCAGGTGCGCGGATTCGTGCGCGCGCGACACGTGGACCTGCGCGGCGTCGGCTTGCGGGTCGAGGGTGCTCAGGAACGGTTCTGCTTGCTGGTTCATTTTCGGTGTTCTCCGTCTTCAGACGCGCGCCGCGCCGGCGCCGGCTTCGGCGGCCACTTCACGCACATTCAGGGCTTGCGGCGGCAGCGGGTCGTGCGGGCGCGTCTCCAGCCAGAATCGATACATCAGGTTCTTCGCGGTATCGAGGCGGTACGCGCTCGTCGCGCGCATGTCGGACAGCGGCTGGTAGTCGCGCTCGAGCGCCTGCATCGCGGCCTGCGCGGTGGCTTCGTGCCACTGCGCGCCGTCGAGCACGGCTTCCGTGCTGGATGCCCGCTTCGGCGTCGCGGCCATCCCGCCGAACGCGATGCGCGGCTCGCGGATCGTGTCGCCGTCCGCGATGAACGCGAAAGCCGCGCACACGGCCGAGATATCGGAGTCGAACCGCTTCGACAGCTTGTACGTGCGGAACTGCAGCTTCTCGCGCGCGCCGGTGCGGGTCGGCACCTTCAGGCCGACGACGAATTCGTGCGGCGCCATGTCCTTCTGCTGGTAGCCCGTGTACAGCGCCTCGAGCGGCAGCTCGCGCACCGTGTCGCCGCCGCGCAGCACGACGCGCGCGCCGAGCGCGATCAGGCCCGGCATCGAATCGCCGATCGGCGAGCCGTTCGCGACGTTGCCGCCGATCGTGCCGGCGTTGCGGATCGGCAGCGACGCGAAGCGCTTCCACATCTCGGTCAGTTCCGGATACGTGCCGGCCAGCGCCGCATAGGCCTTCTCGACCGTCACACCCGCGCCGATCTCGATCCAGTCGCCGCGTTCCACGAGGCGCTGCAGTTCGGCGATCTGGCCGACGTAGATCAGGTCGTCGAGCCGGCGCATCTGCTTGGTGACCCACAGGCCGATGTCGGTGCTGCCCGCGAGAAGGCGCGCGTCGGGACGCTCGACCTTCAGCGCGGCCAGCGCGTCGAGCGTGCGCGGCGCCGCGAAGCGCGCGCCGTTGACCGTCGCGTAGTCGAACGTGTCGTCGCGCTTGAGCGACGCGAGCGTGCGGGCCAGCGCGGCCGTGTCGACCGGCGCCGACGGCGCCGGCGCATCGAACATCTGCACGGCCGCATCGACGATCGGGCGATAGCCGGTGCAGCGGCACAGGTTGCCGGTCAGCGCATCGGCGATCTCGGTGCGCGTCGGCACGTCCTTCGCCTTCGTGCACGTGCCAGCGCAGCCTTCGTGGCCGTGCTTCTCGTACAGCGCCCACATCGACATCACGAAGCCGGGCGTGCAGAACCCGCATTGCGAACCGTGGCAATCGACCATCGCCTGCTGCACCGGATGCAGCGCACCGTCCGGCTGGCGCAGGTCCTCGACCGTCAGCAGCGCCTTGCCGTCGAGCGTCGGCAGGAACTGGATGCACGCGTTGACGGCCTTGAACTCGACCGCGCCGGCGTCGGTCAGCTCGCCGACGACGACCGTGCACGCGCCGCAGTCGCCTTCCGCGCAGCCTTCCTTGGTGCCGGTGCAATGCGCGTCCTCGCGCAGGTATTGCAGCACGGTGCGGGTGACGTCCGCGCCGCTGACTTCGCGGATCGCGTGACGATGGTAGAAGCGAATCGGCTCACTCATGTCTCTATGGTTCTTCAAATGGGGGGCAAGGCGGCCTGCGCGGAGCGCCTGACCGACGTTTTTCTGACAGTTTGCACGCTATCACCATCAAATTCCGCAACCCATAGCCCATCACGCATGGGGCCCATATAACTGCCGCGATATGAGCGCCGGGGCCGCTCGGCGCCCTTTCCGCACGGTGCGCTGCGCCCGTTTCCGACGCCCCCGCCACCGTCCGCCATCGTCGAAAAAAGGTCGCGATTAACTAAATGGTACCTGCGTGAAAACCAGTTCCATGGGAAAATCCCGATTCCCTTTTTCGCCGTCTTCCGTCCGTTTCGTTCATTCGTTCCGACCCCATGTCCACCGATTCCGCCACACCGCCGCGCAGCGGGTTCGCGGTCACGCTGCAAATCGTGTCCGTCGTCTGCTTCACGTTCATCTGCTACCTGACCATCGGCCTGCCGCTCGCGGTGCTGCCGGGCTTCGTCCATGACGACCTCGGCTTTTCCGCGATCGTCGCGGGCGGCGCGATCAGCGTCCAGTACTTCGCGACGCTCGCATCGCGGCCGCTCGCCGGGCGCCTGGCCGATACGCTCGGCCCGAAGCAGACGGTGCTGCGCGGGCTGATCGGCTGCGGCGCGTCGGGCGTGCTGCTGCTCGTCGCGCTGCTGCTCGCGCACTGGCCGGTCGCGAGCCTCGTGCTGCTGGTCGCGAGCCGGCTCGTGCTCGGCGTCGGCGAAAGCCTGTGCGGCACCGGCGCGATCCTGTGGGGCATCGGCCGCGTCGGCGTCACGCACAACGCGAAGGTGATCTCGTGGAACGGCATCGCGACCTACGGCGCGCTCGCGCTCGGCGCACCGGTCGGCGTCGCGATCGCGAATACGCTGAACCCGGCGCTGATCGGCGTGATCGTGATCGCGCTGGCCGCGATCGGCTTCTACCTCGCGCGCCTGATCGCGTCGGTGCCGCTCGTGCACGGCGAACGGATGTCGTACGCGAGCGTGTTCACGCGCGTGCTGCCGCACGGCCTCGGCCTCGCGCTCGGCTCGGCCGGCTTCGGCTCGATCGCGACCTTCGTCACGCTGTACTACGCGGCGCGCCACTGGCCGAACGCCGCGCTGTCGCTGACCGTGTTCGGCACGCTGTTCATCGGCGCGCGCCTGCTGTTCGCGAACACGATCAAGACCTACGGCGGCTTCCGCGTCGCGATCGTGTCGTTCGCGTTCGAATGTTCGGGCCTGTTGCTGCTGTGGCTCGCGCCCGTGCCGCACATCGCGCTCGTCGGCGCCGCGCTGACGGGCTTCGGCTTCGCGCTGATCTTCCCGGCGCTCGGCGTCGAGGCCGTCGCGCTCGTGCCGCCCGCAAGCCGCGGCGCGGCGCTGTCCGCGTATTCGGTGTTCCTCGACCTGTCGCTCGGCATCACGGGCCCGCTCGCCGGCTACGTCGCGGGCGCGTTCGGCTATCCGCAGGTGTTCCTGTTCGCGGCGGTGGCGGCCGCTGCAGGCGTCGCGCTGTCGATGGTGCTGTACCAGCGGCAGGCGCGCGTCGCAGGAAGCGGCGCAGCAGCCTGACCACCACGCTGCGCATCGCATGGCAGCCGGTCGCGCACCTCGCGCCGCCGGCGCCCCAAAAGAAGACGCCCGCATCGCGCGGGCGTTTTTTTATCCGTGGGCCGGACGGCCGCGGAGAAGCTCAGGTCGCCGTCCGCAGGAACAGCCGGCGCGTCAGGTCGAACGCGACGAGGTTGCCGGCCACCACGAGCAGCAGCCCGACCACCGCGAGCGGCGACCACTGGTAGCCCTCGAACACCGTCGACACGGCCAGCGCGACGATCGGAAACAACACCGTGCAGTACGCGGCGCGCTCCGGCCCGATCCGGCCGACGAGCGTCAGGTACGCGGTGAAGCCGATCACCGAGCCCGGCACGGCGAGGTACACGAGCGCACCGAGATAGCGCGGGCTCGTGTCGAGCATGAACGGCACCCCGGCCACCGCACTGCCGACGGTCAGGATCGCCGCGCCGATCAGCATCGCCCAGCCGTTGGTCACGAGCGGGTGCAGCCCCATCGACTGCATCCGGCTCGACAGCAGGTTGCCGATCGAGAAGCACATCGTGCCCGCAAACGCGATCGCGAGCCCCGTCCAGGTCGCGTGATCGTCGAGATGGCCGGCCATCTGCTGCCAGAACAGGCACGCGATGCCGGTCAGCCCGAGCAATGCGCCGGCGATCGCCGACGGCCGCAGCGGGCGGCCCATGAACAGCCGGCCGTTGATCGAGTTCAGGAGCGGCGCGGTCGAGAAGATCACCGCGACGAGGCCGCTCGGCACGACCTGCTCCGCATAGTAGAAGCACAGGAAGTTCAGGCAGAACAGCGCGAAGCCCTGCGCGACGAGAAAGCGCCACGCTTCGCGCGGCGGGCGCACCGGCCGGCGCATCACGCGCAGCAGCGCGAACAGCACGGCGGCCGCGAGCCAGAAGCGCCAGGCGATCGACACGGGCGGCGGCACCGCGCCGAGCTGCCACTTGATCGCGATCCAGGTGGTGCCCCAGATCAGCACGGTGACGAAATAAAGCGACAGGTTCATGGCGGCAATCCGGACAATCGGGTGAATCGGGATCCCGACTATGCCGTCGCGCGGCGCGGGCCGATTGTCCGGAATTGCGGTCTTTTTCGGGACGCCGCACGTGCTGCCGCGTGCCCGCTTATACTCGGCCCATCATGAGCGTCTCCCTCTCCGCCCCGCCCGTCGACCACGCCGCCGCCCTGGCCGGCGGCGATCTGCCGTTCGGCCTGCAGTCGGTCTGCCGCACGCTCGCCGACGCGAACGCGACGCTCGAGCGCTTCGCGTGGCTCGGCGACCATCTGGCGATCGCCGAATGGACGCGGATCACCGACGAAAGCGAGACGATCTACGAGCAGCCCGGCCACCACACGCTGTCGTGCTACCTCGACGGCGGCTACCGGACCGAGCGCCAGCGCGTGCCGCGCTACGGCGCGCCGAGCCTGCTGTGCGCGCTGCCGGGCGACCATGAATCGCGCTGGTGGGTGCGCGGCGAGATGCACTTCATCCACCTGTATTTCCTGCCCGAGCACTTCACGCAGCGCGCGATCCGCGAGCTCGACCGCGAGCCGCGCGAACTGAAGCTCGCCGATCGCACCTATTTCGAGGATGCGCGCGTCGCCGCGCTGCTGCGCTCGCTCGCGCTCGACGGCTGGGACGATGCCGACGAGCGGCTGCGCGTGAACGAGACCGCGCACGAAGTGCTGAGCCTGCTGCTGCGCGGGCAGAGCACGACGCGCACCGACACGACGTTCCGCGGCGGGCTCGCGCCGGCCGTGCGCCGCCGCGTGCGCGACTACATCGACACGTATCTCACGCAGCCGTTGACGCTCGGCGAACTGGCCGAGGTCGCCGCGCTGTCCGAATACCACTTCTCGCGGATGTTCCGGCTGTCGTTCGGCCGCGCGCCGCACGCGTGGGTGGCCGAGCAGCGCCTCGCCCGGGCGCGCGAACTGCTGCGCACGACGGCGCTGCCGCTCGCGCAGGTCGCGGCCGACTGCGGCTACGCGAACGCCGGCCACTTCAGCCATCGCTTTCGCGATGCGCACGGCACGACGCCGAATACGTACCGGCGCGCGATGCAGGGCCGCTGAGCGCGGCCCCTTGCCCCGCTGTCCCGCTTACGCGCCGCGCCGGGACAGTTCCTGTTCGAGCGCCGCGACGCCGGCCGGCAGGTCGACCGGTACCTTCAGGTCGACCATCGTGCGGCCGAACGCATGCAGCGTGCGGAACAGGTTGTGTTCGCGGCACTGCTCGCCCATCTGCCCGATCCGCACGATCGGCAACCCGAACGAGCCCGAGATCTCGACCTGGTACTGCTTCGAGATGTGGCCGCAGACCATTCCGGGCGTAAGCCCTTCCGGCGTCTCGATCCCGACCACCGAATTGAGCCGGCAGTCCTTCGGCGCATAGAGCTTGAGCCCCATCGACTCGACACCCGCCTGCAGCGCGAGCGAGCAGCGCAGATGGCGGGCGAAGCGGCTTTCGAGCGTCTCCGCGCAGACGAGCCGCAGCGCCTCGTGCAGCGCGAGCACGCCCGACACGGGCGCCGTGTAGTGATAGCCGGCGTTGTGCCAGAAGTTCTCCGCGAGCGCCATGTCGAGGCACCAGTGCGCATTCGGCTCGGTGCGATGTTTCATGCGCTCCCACGCGGCGTCGGAGAATGCGATCAGCGACACGCCCGGGATCGACGACAAGCCCTTCTGGCCGCCGGTGATCACCGCGTCGATGCCCCACGCGTCCATCTCGAGCGGCATCGTCGACAGCGTGCACACCGCGTCGACGACGACCAGCGCGCCGGCCGCCTTCGCGAGCGCCGCGATGTCGCGCAGGTCGCGATTCCACACCGTGTTCGACGTCTCGCCCTGCACGATCGTGACGATCTCGGGCCGCTCGCGCGCGATCGCATCCGCGATCTCGTCGAGGCTCGCGACCGCACGGTCGGCCACTTCGAGCGTCGCGACGTCGGCGCCGACGCGCGTGGCCATCTCGGCCATCCGCGCGCTGAAGAAGCCGTTGCGGATCGACAGCACGCGCGTGCCGCGCCACGCGAGGTTCGAGATCGCCATCTCCATCGCGGCCGAACCGGGGCCCGCGACGCCGAGCACCCACTTCGTGCGGGTCTGGAATACGTAGCGCGCCATCTCCTTCACCTGCTCGATGATCTTCGCCATCGTCGCGCCGAGGTGGTTGATCACGATCGTGTTCGCCTTCGCGACGGCGGCCGGGATCGGAACCGGGCCGGCCCCCATCATCAGCAGCGGTTCTTCGGGCAGGATCGCGTCGAGCGGCACGACGACGGGACAGGGAATCGGCGAGTAATCGATGGACATGGCTGGCAAGAGGTGAGGAAAGGAAATGCACGGATGCTCGCCGCACTGCATGGCGAACTGATCGATCATTCCGCGTTCCGCGGCCTCGCGCAAGAGGCACACGCGGCCGGACAGCGCGGCGGTGGCCCGGTCGCCGGACCGGGCCACCCGGCCGCGTGCGTATTGCACGATGGCCCTCCTGATTGAAAAGGGATTGCCGGCCGGTTGCGAAACGGTTCCATTCGGCTTCCGCCTGCGCGATTTTCTTCGCCAATAACGCCGCGATTCGACGAGGCCGACGGTTTGCGACGACTTTTGTGCCGAATGGAATAGATCGGCTACCCGATAAAAACCGCCGCGCGGAATGCGATACGCAATATCAGCGCATGTCCGAAAACATCCATTATCGCGGCATGTATTGGGGATCGACTCCTCAAATTAACGAAACCACGCCATCCGAATCACACGCAACCCATTGATTAACATAAACAATATTCATCAACTCAGCGCATACTCCAATACCGCGTCAGATTTGCATGGCACGCACATGCTGCACCGCAACGCTTAACCGTTACCCGCGATTTCGATTTTCCGCAACCCGCCCCTTTTCTCAGGTTGACGGATATAGGTTCTGTATTGAACAATCATCTGCGGAATCGAAAAAAACGATTTTTCGATACGAGGGATAACTGGGTGCCGCGCGATGTGCTTTCGAGGCCACGCGGCGAAAAATCACAACCATAATCAATCAACCGGGCCAGAAATACGCAAGCCATGAACCAGATTCAGACCATGCGTGTATTCGTCTGCGTCGCCGAGCAGCAAAGCTTCCGGCGCGCGGCGCACCATCTCGGCGTGTCCAATGCACTCGTCACGCGTTCGATCGCGATGCTCGAGGGCCACCTGAACACACGGCTGATCCACCGCACCACGCGCAACCTGTCGCTCACCGAGGCCGGCGTGCGCTACCTCGACGGCTGCCGTGCGCTGCTCGAGGAATTCGACCACCTCGAGTCGTCCGTCGCGCACGCCGTGCGCGAGCCGGCCGGCACGCTGCGCGTCGTCGCGTCGGGGCTGCTGTCGCCGCTGGCGCTGACGCCGCTCGTCAGCAGCTTCCGGCACCGCTACCCCGAACTGCGCGTGCAGCTGACCGTCGCCGAAGGGCCGCTCGACGTGCTCGATTCGGGCTACGACGTCGGCATCGTCACGGGCAACCGGCTCGACGGCAACCCGTCGCTGATAGGCCATGCGCTCGCGCCGAATCCGTTCGTCGCATGCGCGGCGCCGGCCTATCTCGACCGGCGCGGCGAGCCGCGCGCGCCCGACGACCTGCCGGGCCACGACTGGGTCACGCTCGCGCCGCACCAGCACGCGCCGTCGTGGCAGCTCGTCGGCCACGACGGCGTCGCGCATTCGGTCACGGTGCGCCCGGCGTGCACGGTCAACCAGCTCGCCCTGGTCCACGCAGCGGCCGTGGCCGGTGCCGGCATCGCGGTGCTGCCCGAGCCGTGCGTCGCCGACGCGCTCAACAGCGGCACGCTCGTCCGGCTGCTGGCCGGCTACCGAATCGACGATCCCGACACGCAGTTGTCGCTCGTCTACCCGAACCGCCAGTACGTGCCGGCCCGCACGCGCAGCTTCGTCGAGCACGCGCTGGACCACTTCAGCGCGCAGCCGACTCGCGACCGGGCAGACTACGGCTTCCTGCGGCCGCCGCGCGGTCCCGAACGATCCGACATCGTCACGGGGCTGCAGTAAACTGCGCGCGTCAGCCATCGGAGGTGCAGCGTGCGCGTGATCCTGTTCAGCAGCCGGCAGTACGACGACGATTCGTTTACCGCCGCCAACCGGCAGTTCGGCTATCGGCTGCACTTCCAGGCGTCGCACCTCGACGCGGAAACCGCGATCCTCGCGCACGGCTATGAAGTCGTGTGCCCGTTCGTCAACGACACCGTCGACGCGGCCGTGCTCGAGCGGCTCGCCGACGGCGGCACGCGGCTGATCGCGCTGCGCTCGGCCGGCTTCAACCATGTCGACCTCGCGGCCGCCGAGCGGCTCGGCATCACGGTCGTGCGCGTGCCCGCGTATTCGCCGCATGCGGTCGCCGAGCACGCGGTCGCGTTGATCCTCGCGCTCAACCGCCGGCTGCCGCGCGCGGTCGCGCGCACCCGCGAGGGCGACTTCTCGCTGAACGGCCTGCTCGGCTTCGACCTGCACGGCAAGACCGTCGGCGTGATCGGCACCGGCATCATCGGCAGCGTGTTCGCGAAGATCATGATGGGCTTCGGGATGCACGTGCTCGCGCACTCGGTGCCGCCGTACAACGACGAGCTGATCGCGTTCGGCGCGCGCTACGTCGAGCTCGACGAGCTGCTGCACCACGCCGACATCGTCAGCCTGCACTGCCCGCTGCTGCCGTCCACCCACCATCTGATCAACGAGCGGACGCTCGCGCGGATGAAGCACGGCGCGATGCTGATCAATACCGGCCGCGGCGGCCTCGTCGATGCACAGGCGCTGGTCGACGCGCTCAAGAGCGGCCAGCTCGGCCACCTCGGGCTCGACGTGTACGAAGAGGAAAGCGGGCTGTTCTTCGAGGATCACTCCGACCTGCCGCTGCAGGACGACGTGCTCGCACGCCTGCTGACGTTCCCGAACGTGATCGTCACGTCGCACCAGGCGTTCTTCACGCGCGAGGCGCTCGCCGAGATCGCGCATACGACACTGCTGAACATCGAGGCGTGGCATGCAGGCACGCCGCAGAACGCCGTGATGGCAAACCGCTGAGAAACGGCCCATTTGACGGCCGGCAGCGCACTCGCAATCGTTTGCTTGTGCGCACCGCTGCGCACTGCACTCGTCGTCATCAACAATTCCGCGCTTTGTTTCGATTGAAGTAACGTTTCGTGCGCGCGGTCTGCTATCGTTGCGCCGACGTCCTCCCCTGCTTTTGCCGCTCATGCGTTTCGACGACTCCGACATCGCCGCCGTCTACCGCGCCATTTTCGAACGGCGCGACATGCGCCACTTCACACCGGCGCCCGTCGATCCGGCCGTACTCGCGCGCCTGCTGCGCGCGGCACACCATGCGCCGAGCGTCGGCTTCATGCAGCCGTGGCGCTTCATCCGCATCACCGATCCCGCGCTGCGCACCGCGATCCACGCGCTGGTCGAGGCCGAGCGCCGCGCGACCGCCGACGCGCTCGGCGAGCGCCAGGACGAATTCATGCGGCTGAAGGTCGAAGGCGTGCGCGAATGCGGCGAACTGCTGGTCGTCGCGCTCGCCGACGGCCGCGAGCGCCACGTGTTCGGCCGCCGCACGCTGCCGGAGATGGATCTGGCATCCGCCGCGTGCGCGATCCAGAACATGTGGCTCGCGGCGCGCGCGGAAGGGCTCGGGATGGGCTGGGTGTCGCTGTTCGACGTCGACGCGCTGCGCACGCTGCTGCGGATGCCCGACGGCGCGAAGCCGATCGCCGTGCTGTGCGTCGGGCATGTCGACGCGTTCTATGCGAAGCCGATGCTCGAACAGGAGCGCTGGGCCGCGCGGATGCCGATCGAGGCCTGCCTGTTCGAGAACGGCTGGGACGATCCGGCCGCGATCGAGGGTGCCGGCGCAGCGTCGTCGCCTGCGAACACGGCATCGGATGCCGACGCGACGAACGCGTCGAACGCCCGCCCCGGCGGAGCGCCCGAACGCATCGCGTGACGATCGGCCCGGCCGTTGCCAACGCTCCGGCCCCGATACAGCCCACCGCGAAAAATCGCCGCCGCATCCCACACTGTGAGCTTCCGCCTGCCGACGCGTCGCACGCCGGCAACAACCGTTTTGGCCCCAAGCGTAGGGGTTTTCACTGAAGTAGAATCGCGGCTGTCATTCGACTGACCACCGCCCGTCCCGCGCCTCCCGCGCCTGGCTCGTGCGGCATTTTTCCCGAGCCTACCGCGATGCCCTTACCTCTTTTCGCCCTTGCCGTCGCCGCCTTTGGAATCGGTACCACCGAATTCGTGATCATGGGGCTGCTGCCCAATGTCGCGCGCGATCTCGGCGTATCGATTCCGGCCGCCGGGATGCTCGTGTCGGGCTACGCGCTCGGCGTGACGATCGGCGCACCGATCCTCGCGATCGTCACCGCGAAGATGCCGCGCAAGCGCGCGCTGATGGGCCTGATCGGGCTGTTCATCGCCGGCAACCTGTTCTGCGCGATCGCGCCCGGCTATGCAGTGCTGATGGCCGCGCGTGTCGTCACCGCGTTCTGCCACGGCGCGTTCTTCGGGATCGGCTCGGTCGTCGCGAGCAACCTCGTCGCGCCGAACCGCCGCGCGCAGGCAATTGCGCTGATGTTCACCGGGCTCACGCTCGCGAACGTGCTCGGCGTGCCGCTCGGCACCGCGCTCGGCCAGGCATTCGGCTGGCGCGCGACGTTCTGGGCCGTCACCGGCATCGGCATCGCCGCGGCCGCCGCGCTCGCGGTATGCCTGCCGAAAAACCTCGCGATGCCCGACACCAGCATCACGCGCGAATTCAGCGTGCTGAAGCACCCGCAGGTGCTGATGGTGCTCGGCATCAGCGTGCTCGCGTCCGCGAGCCTGTTCAGCGTGTTCACGTACATCACGCCGATCCTCGAGGACGTGACGGGCTTCTCGCCGCGTCAGGTCACCTACGTGCTGTTGCTGTTCGGCCTCGGGCTGACGGTCGGCGGCACGCTCGGCGGCAAGCTCGCCGACTGGCGCCGGATGCCGTCGCTGATCGCGACGCTCGCGCTGATCGGCATCGTCCTCGCGCTGTTCGCGGGCACGATGCACGTGCCGTTCGCGGCACTGGCGACGATCTTCGTGTGGGGCATCCTCGCATTCGCGATCGTGCCGCCGCTGCAGATCATGATCGTCGATCGCGCGAGCGATGCGCCGAACCTCGCGTCGACGCTGAACCAGGGCGCGTTCAACCTCGGCAACGCGACCGGCGCGTGGCTCGGCGGGATGGCGATCGGCTCCGGTGTATCGCTCGTGAACCTGCCGTGGGTCGGTGTCGCGATGGCCGTCGCGGCGCTCGCGCTCACGCTGTGGTCGGCGTCGCTCGAACGCCGTCCGGTGGCCGTGCCGACCGAGTACGTCTGACGCGACCCTGCCGCATTCGTTGCGTACGCAACTCCATTCGATCCTGATGGCCTTCATGGACCTTTCAAAGGCCGCGGTGTAGCATCCCGGCCGATGAAAGCCATTCTTAATCGCGATTTCCTCGCGCTGATCCTGAGCGTCGCGGTCGTCGGCCTCGGGACCGGCGCCACGCTGCCGCTCACCGCACTCGCACTGACCGAAGCCGGGCACGGCACCAACGTCGTCGGCATGCTGACGGCCGCGCAGGCACTCGGCGGCCTCGCGATCGTCCCGTTCGTCACCGCGCTCGCGCGGCACATCGGCTCGCGCCGCGCGATCGTCGTGTCGGTCGTGCTGCTCGCGGCCGCCACCGCGCTGATGCAGTTCACGTCGAACCTGATCCTGTGGGGTGCGCTGCGCGTGCTGTGCGGCGCCGCGCTGATGCTGCTGTTCACGATCGGCGAAGCGTGGGTCAACCAGCTCGCCGACGATTCGACGCGCGGCCGCGTCGTCGCGATCTACGCGACCAATTTCACGCTGTTCCAGATGGCGGGCCCTGTGCTCGTGAGCCAGATCGCCGGCGCGACGAGCATCCGCTTCGCGCTGTGCGGCGCGCTGTTCCTGCTCGCGCTGCCGACGCTCGCGACGATCCGCCGCGCGCCGCTCGCCGGCGACGATGCGCATCACGAAGCGCACGGCCGCTGGCTCGACATCCTGCCGCGCATGCCCGCGCTGATCATCGGCACCGGCTTCTTCGCGCTGTTCGATACGCTCGCGCTGTCGCTGCTGCCGCTGTACGCGATGGATCACGGCGTCGCGAGCGCGACCGCCGTGCTGCTCGCGTCGATCATGCTGTTCGGCGATACCGCGATGCAGTTCCCGATCGGCTGGCTCGCGGACAAGCTCGGCCGCGAACGCGTGCACCTCGGCGCCGGCTGGATCGTGCTGGCCGGCCTGCCGCTGCTGCCGTTCGTGATCGCGAATCCGTGGCTGTGCTGGCCGCTGCTGTTCGTGCTCGGCGCGGCGGCCGGCAGCATCTACACGCTGTCGCTCGTCGCGTGCGGCGAACGCTTCCGCGGCGCGGCGCTCGTCACCGCGAGCTCGCTCGTGTCGGCGTCGTGGAGCGCCGCGAGCTTCGGCGGCCCGCTGGTGGCCGGCGCATTGATGGAGCAACTGGGCAGCAACGCGCTGGTCGGCGTGCTGGTCGCCTGCGTCGCGGCGTTCGTCGCGGCCGCGCTGTGGGAACGCCGCACCGCGCTGCAACGCGCGGTCTGATCGATACCTGCCGGCGAAACGACAACGGCCCGCATGATGCGGGCCGTTTTGCCTTGCCGGACCACGCGGGTCCTACGCGTGGCGCCTCGCGCGAAACGCGTTACGCATTCCGCGCCGGCAGGATCTTGCCGGCACACGTGCCGAAGCCAACGCGATAGCCGTCGCCCTGGCACCAGCCGGCGAGCGTGAGTTCGTCGCCGTCCTCGATGAACGCACGGCTGCCGCCGCCGTTCAGCGCGACCGGCTCCTTGCCGTTCCACGTCAGTTCGAGCAGGCTGCCGAACGAATCCTTCGTCGGCCCGCTGATCGTGCCCGAGCCCATCAGGTCGCCCACGCGCGTGTTGCAGCCCGCGACCGTGTGATGCGCGAGCTGCTGCGCCATCGTCCAGTACATGTGCCTGAAGTTCGTGCGGCAGATCGACGTCGCGTCGGCCGCGCCTTCGGCACGCAGCGTCACTTCGAGCGCGATGTCGAATGCATGCTTGCCCGCGTGCTGCAGATACGCGAGCGGCTGCGGCGACTGTTCGGGCTGCGCGGTGCGGAACGGATCGAGCGCGTCGAGCGTGACGATCCACGGCGAGATCGTCGTCGCGAAGGTCTTCGCGTTGAACGGGCCGAGCGGCACGTATTCCCACTGCTGGATGTCGCGCGCGCTCCAGTCGTTCAGCAGCACCATCCCGAAGATATGCGCTTCCGCGTCCTCGCACGCGATCGGCTCGCCGAGCGCGTTGCCCTGCCCGACGATGAAGCCCGTCTCCAGTTCGATGTCGAGCTTGCGGCAGGCGCCGAACACCGGGCGCTCCTGGTCGGGCAGCTTCAGTTGCCCGTTCGGGCGCCGCACCGGCGTGCCGCTCACGACCACCGACGACGCACGGCCGTTGTAGCCGATCGGCATCTCCGACCAGTTCGGCAGCAGCGCATTCTTCGGATCGCGGAACATCGAGCCGACGTTGGTCGCATGTTCCTTCGACGAATAGAAATCGGTGTAGCCGGGAATCTCGACCGGCAGATGCAGCGTCGCGTCGCGCTGCGCGACGAGCGCCTGCGTGCGCAGCGCCGCATCGTCACGCAGCGTCGCGTTGTCGCGCGAGAACAGGTCGGACAGCTGCACGCGCACGCTGCGCCATGCGTCGCGGCCAAGCGCGATGAACGCGTTGAGCGTCGGCGCGGCGAACGCATCGGCGCCGGCCGGCAGCGTGACGAGGCCCGCGCGCGCGAGCGCCGCGAGATCGACGATCTGGTCGCCGAGCGCCACGCCCGCCCGGCGCGCCGCCTGCTTCGCATCGCTGAAGATCCCGAACGGCAGGTTCTGGATCGGGAAATCGCAGGCGGGATCGTTCGCGGTGTCGATCCAGCTCTTGCGAGCCGGGTCGAGCGTCGCGCGCCAGTCTTGGGTATCGCTCATCGTTGCTCCGGATTGAAGTGTTTCTTGATGCCTTGCCAGCATTCGAAGTAGTCGGCCTGCAGCTGCGCGGTGTCGAGCGCATAGCGCGTCGGCCGGATCAGCGTGCGGGTCTCGAACATGAACGCCATCGTAGCGTCGACCTTGTGCGGCTTCGTCGTGTCGCTCGCGGACGCCTTCTCGAACGTGTCCGCGTCGGGCCCGTGGCCCGACATGCAGTTGTGCAGGCTCGCGCCGCCCGGCACGAAGCCTTCGGCCTTCGCGTCGTACGCGCCGTGCACGAGCCCCATGAACTCGCTCGCGACGTTGCGGTGGAACCAGGGCGGACGGAACGTATCCTCGGCCGCGAGCCAGCGCGGCGGGAAGATCACGAAGTCGATCGTGTCGACGCCCGGCGTGTCGCTCTGCGCCTGCAGCACGAGGAAGATCGACGGATCGGGATGGTCGAAGCTGATCGAGCCGATCGTGTTGAACAGGCGCAGGTCGTACTTGTATGGCGCGTAGTTGCCGTGCCATGCGACGACGTCGAGCGGCGAATGGCCGATGTCCGCGCGCCACAGGCGGCCGTTCAGCTTCGCGATCAGCTCGAACGCGCCTTCGCGGTCTTCGTACGCGGCTTGCGGCGTCAGGAAGTCGCGCGGGTTCGCGAGCCCGTTCGAGCCGATCGGGCCGAGATCCGGCAGGCGCAGTTGCGCGCCGAAGTTCTCGCAGATGTAGCCGCGCGCGTCGCCGTCCGGCAGCGTGACGGCAAACCGCACGCCGCGCGGGATCACCGCGATCTCGAACGGCTCGACGTCGAGGCGGCCGAATTCGGTCGCGATGAACAGGCGCCCCTGCTGCGGCACGATCAGCAGTTCGCCGTCCGCGCTGTAGAAGAAGCGGTCCTGCATCGAGCGGTTCGCCGCGTACAGGTGGATCGCGCAGCCGTTCATCGCGGCGGCCGAGCCGTTGCCGGCCATCGTCACGAGCCCGTCGACGAAATCGGTCGGCTCGACCGGCATCGGCAGCGGATCCCAGCGCAGCTGGTTCGGCGGCGTCGGCGGCACGTCGGCCGAATCGCCGAATTCCGACACGAGTCGCTGCGGGCCGGCGTACGGCTCGAACGGCCGGTGCACGGCGGCCGGGCGGATGCGGTACAGCCACGAACGGCGGTTGTGACCGCGCGGCGCGGTGAACGCCGTGCCCGACAGTTGCTCCGCGTACAGTCCGTACGGCGCGCGCTGCGGCGAGTTGCGGCCGTGCGGCAACGCGCCGGGCAGTGCCTCGGTCGCGAATTCGTTCCCGAAACCGCTCAGGTAGCCGGCGGTTGCCGGTTTCGTCAGGTCAAGCGTCATCGTTTCCTTTCTCCGTCAATTCATCGCGGCATTCGGCGCCTGCGCGCCGTTGCGCCGCGTCACTCCGGCCAGCCCCAGGACGAACAGCGCCGAGCACAGCACAGGCACCGCAGCGGCGTGGAACAGCGCACCGTTCGACCAGTTGAGCGCAATCAGTTGTCCGCCGACGAGCGGCCCGAGCACCGAGCCGATCCGGCCGATGCCGAGGCTCCAGCCAATGCCCGTCGAGCGCAGCGACGTCGGGTAATACTGGCCCGCGAGCGCGTTCACGGCCGGCTGCCCGCCGACCACGCAGAATCCGCCCGCGAACACGACGACCAGCAGCCACGGCAGCGCATGCGCGACCGCGCCGATCAGCCCCACCGACACGGCTGCGCACGCGAAGCACACGAACAGCACGCGCACGAAGCCGTAACGTTCGATGAACCAGCCGAGCGACAGCGTGCCGATCACGCCGCCCGTCTGCAGCACCGTGCCGACGATCACCGCGGTGCCCGGCGAATAGCCGGCATCGCGCATCACGGTCGGCAGCCAGTTCGACAGGAAATACAGGTCGATCAGGTTCATGAAGCTGATCGCCCACAGCAGCAGCGTGACCGGCAGGCGGCCGTGGCTGAACAGTTCGGCGACCGGCGCGCCGCTTGCCGCGCGTTCGCGCACGACGATGCGCGTGTTCGCGTCGATGCCGGCTTCCGGTGCGAAGTGCGCGAGCCAGTCGCGCGCCTGCGCGACGCGCCCTTTCAGCACCAGGAACTGCAGCGATTCGGGCAGCCGCGCGACCATCGCGATCGTCAGCACGAGCGGCACCGCACCGCCGACGAAGAACACCGAGCGCCAGCCGAATGCCGGAATCAGCGCGGCGCTGATGAAGCCGCCGATCGCCGCACCGAGCGTGAAGCCGCACGACACGATCATCATCCGCTTCACGCGATGCGCGGCCGGGCTGAACTCGCCGACCAGCGCCATCGCGTTCGGCATGATGCAGCCGAGGCCGAGGCCCGTGACGAAGCGCAGCGCCATCAGCACGGGGATCGAACCCGCGAACGGCGTCGCGAGCATCGACACCGCGAAGAACAGCGTCGAGCCGATCAGCACCGGGCGCCGCCCGATCCGGTCGGCCAGCACCGACAGCCCGAGCGCACCGAGCAGCATCCCGAACAGGCTCGCACTGAACACCGGGCCGAGCGCCTGCTTCGGCACGCCCCATTCGGCGATCACGCTCGGCGCGACGTAGCCCATCGCCTGCGCATCGAACCCGTCGATCACGAGGCACAGCCCGCACAGCACCAGCAGCATCCAGTGAAAACCCGGGCGATGGGTCTCGTCGATCACGCGCTCGACTTCGAGCACGCGCGCGTCGGCCGGCGCCGCGCTCATTGCGCCACCTCGGCGGCCGGCTGCACGGGCGGCGTCACGCCCTGGCGCGCGAGCGCCATCGCTTCGCGCAGCACGTCGGCGTCGCCGATCTGGTTCGCGAGTAGCAGGATCAGCTTCGCGTTGACGAGCTGGCTGTCGCTGTCGGACAGGTCGCGATGCATGTCGATCAGCGCTTCGTAGAATGCGTCGGGGTCAGCCAGGCGCGGGCGGGTGTCGAGTGAGGGCATGACGGGTCTCCGGTGTCTTTATCGTATTCAGCGTGCGCAGGTCGCGCGCGCCAGTGCGTCGGCAATCGCCTGACGGTCGAGCGTGCGCGTGCGCGCGCAAACGTGCTGGTCGGGACGCAGCAGGTAGAACGTGCCCGGTTGCGCGTCGTAGCGTTGCGCGACGAACCCGTCGACGTCCTCCACGACGTCGATGCCGGCCACCGGCTGCGCATGCCCGGCCGGCACGACGAGCACGGGCCGCACCGGCAGCGCGAGGCCGTCGACGGCCCTGGCAAGCGCGGCCGCATCGCCCGGCAACCCGAACAGCATGCCGGTGAAGCCGCCGCGCAGACGCTGCAGCAGCCAGCCCGGCGCGCCCTGCACGCGCACCGGCGCATCGGCCGCCGCCGCGCCCGGCCGCATCGCGCACGCGAATGCGTCGCCGCTGCGATCGGGCGTGTTCAGCGGCGAATCGGCCAGCACCGCCGGCACCGACAGGCGGCCGCTGTTCACGAGCTTGCGCGCGAACTCGCAGTCGCGCGCGAGCTTCAGCGTCGCGTCGCGGAACACGCGCGACACCGCGCTCTTCGGCGTGATGAAGTCGGTCGAGCGCGTCGAGTGGCGGATGTTCTCGTCGGCCGCGAATTCGCGCTCGCTCGCATACGTGTCGAGCAGGCTGTCGGCCGAGCGGCCGTCGAGCACCAGCTTCAGCTTCCATGCGAGGTTGTCCGCATCCTGCACGCCGCTGTTCGCGCCGCGCGCGCCGAACGGCGACACGCCGTGCGCGGAGTCGCCCGCGAACAGCACGCGGCCGTGGCGGAACGTGTCCATTCGCTGACAGCGGAACGTATAGACGCTCACCCACTCGAGTTCGAACTCGACATCCGGCCCGAGCAGCGCGCGCACGCGCGGGATCACGCGCTCCGGCTGCTTCTCGGCGGCAGGATCGGCGTCCCAGCCGAGCTGGAAGTCGATGCGCCACACGTTGTCGGGCTGGCGATGCAGCAGCACCGACTGGTTCGGGTGGAACGGCGGATCGAACCAGAACCAGCGCTCGGTCGGAAACTCCGCCTTCATCTTCACGTCGGCGATCAGGAAGCGGTCCTTGAACGTGCGGCCGTGGCTTTCGAGGCCCATCATCGCGCGCATCGGGCTGCGCGAGCCGTCGGCCGCGATCACGTACCGCGCGTGCAGCGTCGCGACGCCGTCCGGCGTCTCGATCGTCAGCACCGCGTGCTCGGCCGACTGCTCGATGCCCGTCACCTTGTGCTTCCAGCGGATGTCGATGTTCGGCAGCTCGAACGCACGGTCGGCCAGATAGCCTTCGACGTAGTACTGCTGCAGGTTGATGAACGCGGGGCGCGCATGCCCTTCCTCGGGCAGCAGGTCGAACGCGTACAGCTGCTCGTCCTGCAGGAACACCTTGCCGACGTGCCAGCTCACGCCCTTGTCGACGAAGCGCTCGCCGCAGCCGAGCCGGTCGAAGATCTCGAGCGTGCGCTTCGCGAAGCAGATCGCGCGCGAACCGGTCGACAGCGTGTCGTCGTCGTCGAGGATCACGACGGGCACGCCCTGCTGCGCGAGGTCGATCGCGGCCGCGAGGCCCACCGGGCCCGCGCCGACGACGATCACCGGGTGGACGGCCGCGTCGTGCGCGCGCGCACGGTACTCGAACTTCAGCGTCTGGTAATCGATGCTCATGGTCGCCATCCGCTCCTCAACCCTGCCGTGCGCGCACCGGCGCGCCCGTCGTTCCCTTCGTCTCCTGCCCGCCTGTCCTGTCACCCGCCACGTCTCGCTCCTTGCTTCCTGTTGATTCGTGAACGGCGCCGTATCGCGGCGCCCGCATGCCGCATTTCTTGATCGGCGACAAATCTTGGATTTACGAATAGTAAAACCAATTACGAATAGTGAAATCAACGTAAACCCTAGGCGAGCGTGCCCGGACGGGATAACCATATGAACGAAACGCCAAGCCGAGCTTGGCGCGCGCTGCTAATATCGAGATACGAGGCGGCCCGTTCGGCCGCCGTTTTTCCTTCTTACGCCGATGATTCCGCCCACCATTCCCGAGCTGGTCGCCCGCGCCGGGCAACTGCCGTATCTGCGGGATCACCTCGCGCTTGCCGAAGGCGGCACCGCGAGCGCGAATCTGCCCGAGCGCACGCTCGGCAGCGCCTACGAACCGATCTACGACGTGACGATGCCCGGCGCACCGCAATCGACGTCGTTCGCCGACGCGATCGAGCGCTACGGCGACGAGCTCGGCTTCCAGGCCGTCACCGTCGTCACGGGCGCGCCGCACGATCCGGTCGATTCGGCCGTCGACGACCAGACGCTGGTCGCGATCGACCGCCTGTCGCGCGCGCTGCACGCGATCAACTTTTTCGGTGCGCAGCGCCACGGGCTGCTGTTCCTGCGCGTGCACGAACGGCTGCTGAAGAGCGTGAAGTACGACCACGGCAAGCATTTCTCGTCGGTGCTGCAGCGCTTCGGGCTGCCGCCCGAGCGGATCGTGATCGAATTGCCGGCGGTCGCGGTCGCGCACAAGACCTTCCTCGGCTACCTGACGCGCAGCTATCAGCATCACGGCTTCAAGGTCGCGGACAAACTGCCCGATCCGGGCCGCATCCTCGCGGTCGAATCGGACATGGCGCGGCCCGACTTCATCAAGATGGATGCGGGCATCGCGTTGCGCGACGGGATGGTCAAGGCGCTGGTCGCCTATGCGCAGCGCGTGCGGATTCCGCTGATCTTCGACGGCGTCGTCGACGAGACGCAGTGCGAGCTGCTGCGCCAGCACGACGTGCGGTTCATGCAGGGGCCGGTGTTTGCGAAGGTCGTGACGGCCTGAACGGACCGGTTGGAAGGCGCGCGCAAGGTGCGGCGCGCCGGATGCGGAAATCGGATGTCGTGAGGTGTGTGGAAAGGCGGAACCGGATCGCCTGGCGCGACGCCCGCGCGCCCGTGCCGCGGGTTACCGCTTGCGTGCTTCCACGGTCCCCATGCTTCGGCGGATCGTCGCCGATCTCGATACCCGCGTAGCGATCGCCCTCTCAGGCCGTCTGGCCGAGCCGCTGTGCGAGCGCCTTCAGCTTCGGCCCGACCTGCGTGCGAAACACGTCCTCGTCCATCGACGACGCGGGACCGCTGCAGCTCAGGATCAGCCAGCGCCCCTCGCGCGGCTCGCGAAACGGGACGGCCGCCGCATTCACGTCCATGTGCCACGCGCGGAACGAATAACAGCACCCTCCTGCCGAAAACTCGGCCACCGCGTGCTGCGCGGCGGCGACCAGCGCATCGGCGTCGGCCGCGCCGCCGGCTGCGCGATGCAGTTCGGCATAGAGCGCACGGCGCACGTCCTCCGGCTGCACGGCCAGGTACGCGCGCCCCATCGAGCTCGTCAGCATCGACAGCCGCGAACCGGGCGCGAGCCCGAGCGTCAGCGCGGTCTCGCTGCGGATCGTCTCCAGGTAGATCATGTCGAGCCCGTCGCGGCAGCCGAGCGACACGGCCGCGCCGATCTCGCGCGCGAGCGCCTGCATGTGCGGCCGCGCGAGGTCGAGCGTCCCCGAACCCGACAGCAGCGCGTAGCCGAGCGACAGCACGCCGGCGTCGAGCGCATACTTTCCGAGCGTCTCGTCGTAGCGCAGGTAGCCGAGCACGGTCAGCGTATAGGCGAGCCGGTTCACGGTCGCCTTCGGCAGCCCCGTGCGCTCCGCGAAGTCGCGGTTGCCGAGCATCGTTTCGCCGGGCCGGAATGCGCGCAGCAGGTCGAGCCCGCGCGCGAGCGCGACGACGAACTTGCGCTCGTCGATCGTGGTTTCGTCGATGGTTGAAAGTGTCATCTGGTGCTACACTGGGTTCGATTTGCAAAACATTGTTCCGCACAGCGGAACTGCAGTCAAGCGAACTTTTGGCATGGGGCCCGGCTGGAAGACCGGACCAACAGGAGATGAAACGATGACCGCTGCAACTTTTCATTGGGACGATCCGCTGCTGCTCGACCAGCAACTGACCGAAGAAGAGCGGATGATCCGCGATGCGGCGCAGGCGTACGCGCAGGACAAGCTCGCGCCGCGCGTCACCGAAGCGTTCCGCCACGAGCGCACCGACGCCGCCATCTTCCGCGAGATGGGCGAAGTCGGCCTGCTCGGCCCGACGATTCCCGAGGAATACGGCGGCCCCGGCCTCAATTACGTGAGCTACGGACTGATCGCGCGCGAAGTCGAGCGCGTCGATTCGGGCTACCGCTCGATGATGTCCGTGCAGTCGTCGCTCGTGATGGTGCCGATCTACGAATTCGGCTCGGATGCGCAGAAGCAGAAATACCTGCCGAAGCTCGCGACCGGCGAATGGATCGGCTGCTTCGGCCTGACCGAGCCGAACCACGGCTCCGATCCGGGCAGCATGGTCACGCGCGCGAAGAAGGTGCCCGGCGGCTACTCGCTGTCCGGCTCGAAGATGTGGATCACGAACTCGCCGATCGCCGACGTGTTCGTCGTGTGGGCGAAGCTCGAGGAGAACGGCAAGGACGCGATCCGCGGCTTCATCCTCGAGAAGGGCTGGAAGGGCCTGTCGGCGCCCGCGATCCACGGCAAGGTCGGGCTGCGCGCGTCGATCACGGGCGAGATCGTCCTCGACGAGGTGTTCGTGCCCGAAGAAAACCTGATGCCGAACGTGAGCGGCCTGCGCGGCCCGTTCACGTGCCTGAACTCGGCCCGCTACGGGATCGCGTGGGGCGCGCTCGGCGCCGCCGAATCCTGCTGGCACACCGCGCGCCAGTACGTGCTCGACCGCCAGCAGTTCGGCCGGCCGCTCGCCGCGAACCAGCTGATCCAGAAGAAGCTCGCCGACATGCAGACCGAAATCACGCTCGGCCTGCAAGGCGTGCTGCGCCTCGGCCGGATGAAGGACGAAGGCACGGCGGCCGTCGAGATCACGTCGATCATGAAGCGCAACTCGTGCGGCAAGTCGCTCGACATCGCCCGCCTCGCACGCGACATGCTCGGCGGCAACGGCATCTCCGACGAATTCGGCGTCGCGCGCCACCTCGTGAACCTCGAAGTGGTCAACACGTACGAAGGCACGCACGACATCCACGCGCTGATCCTCGGCCGCGCGCAGACGGGCATCCAGGCATTCTTCTGACCATCCGGATGTGACGCACGCGGCAGCGGTGCCGCGTATGCGCCACCAAGCAGACGGCCCGCCCGGCATCACTGCCGGGCGGGCCGTTGTTCATCGGAACCGCGGTTCCGGGCCGCCGATGCTTATTTGTTCGGCTGCGGCGTCAGGCGCAGATACGGACGCACCGCGTTGAAGCCCTTCGGGAAGCGCTTCTTCAGTTCTTCCGGATCCTGCAGCGACGGCACGATCACGACGTCGTCGCCGTCCTTCCAGTTGCCGGGCGTCGCGACCTTGTAGTTGTCGGTCAGCTGCAGCGAGTCGATCACGCGCAGCACTTCGTCGAAGTTGCGCCCCGTGCTGGCCGGGTAGGTGATCGTGAGCCGCACCTTCTTGTTCGGGTCGATCACGAACAGCGAGCGCACCGTCAGCGTTTCGTTCGCGTTCGGATGGATCATGTCGTACAGCTGCGAGACCTTGCGGTCCGCATCGGCGATGATCGGGAAGCCGACGACCGTCGACTGCGTTTCGTTGATGTCGTTGATCCAGCCTTTGTGCGATTCGACACCGTCGACCGACAGCGCGATCACCTTCACGTTGCGTTTCTCGAATTCGCCCTTCAGCTTCGAGGTCAGCCCGAGTTCCGTCGTGCACACCGGCGTGTAGTCGGCCGGATGGGAGAACAGGACGCCCCAGCTGTTGCCGAGCCAGTCGTGAAACTTGATGGTGCCCAGGCTCGATTCCTGCTCGAAATCCGGTGCGATGTCGCCAAGACGCAGACTCATGATGTTCCCTCCTCGAACGATGCTGGTTGAAACCGCGCGCTGGACAGCGCGGGACAGTCCATCAGCTTACGGGAAGCAATGGGCCGTGCGAACGATTATTCCGTTTGATATTCATACTTTTTTGTCATTTTTACCCGGCGTCGGGGCGGGACGGCCGGCCACGCGGGAAACTTTTCACCCCGTTTGCCGCTCTGTTCATGATTACAAGTCGTTTACCATGCAGTCTTGCACTGCCGCCGTGTGTGTTCCCGGCTCGCCAGCAGGCAGGGGTTTCGCTACGATGTGAACCTGCAGCATGACAGCATGAAGGGAGTTGCAATGTCGGAAATCAACAAGGAGAAACTGATGTCGGATATCAAAACCGTTCTGTCGGACGCCGAAGACCTGCTCAAGCAAGCAGCGAGCAGCACGGGCGACCGTGCGGCCGAGCTGCGCGAGAAGGCGATGTCGCGCCTGAAGCAGGCCAAGGACAAGGCAGCCGACGTCCAGGTCGTCGTGGTCGAGAAAGGCAAGAAGGCCGCACGCGCGACCGACGATTATGTGCACGAGCACCCGTGGACGTCGATCGGCGTGGCCGCCGGCGTCGGCGTGCTGATCGGCCTGCTGATCAACCGCAAGTAACGCGCTCTGCGCCGTTTCGTCCCGCGGGCCGCGTCGCGCGGCCCGCGGGCGTCGAAGCCAGCCGGCGGTTTCCGCCGGCCGGCTTTGTCCTAGCTGCTCACTGCACGCGCACGCACCTCATCCATGACGACAGACACCAACTCGCAGCCGTCCGGCCAAGGACCGCTGCGCCGCCTCGTCGGCTCCGCGATCGGACTTCTGCAGACGCGCCTCGAACTGGTGGGCATCGAGCTTGCCGAGGAGAAGGAGCGCCTGATGGGCGTGCTGTTCCTCGGGCTCGCCGCGATGATGCTCGCGACGATGGCGCTCATCAGCCTGACCGTGCTCGTCGCGATCGCGTTCTGGGATACCTATCGCTGGCAGTCGCTCGCGGCCATCACCGCACTGTATGCCGCAGGCGGCATCGTGTGCGCGCTGAAAGCGCGCTCGGGCCTGCGCGATGCGCCGACCGTGTTCGAGGCGACGCTCGCCGAACTCGAGAAAGACCGCGAACTGTTCCGCGGCAAGCCGTGAGCACACTCGCGCTCACCCCTCCCACCTACTTCGTCGACGCGCCATGAGCCAGAACGTTACGGGCAATTCATCCCGCTCCCATTCGTCGCGACCGAACTGGAGCGCATCGCAGCATCGCGCGCTCCGCAAGGAATTGCTGATCCTGCGATCGGAAGTCGAGCGGCTCGAACTCGCGGAAGCCGCCGGCGAGATGCGCCAGGCCGTCACGCGCTTCAGCTGGCTCAAGGTATTCATCCCCGGCCTTTCCACCAACAAGTTCAGCCAGTCCGCCAAGAACCTGAACGCGAGCCTCGGCAATCTCGTCAACCAGTACCCGATGCTGAGTTCGCTCGCGTCGCTCGTGCTGGCGAAACCGGTTCGCTCGCTGCTGCGCGCGAGCGCGGGCCCCGCGCTGAAGTGGGGCACGCTCGGCTTCGCCGCATGGGAGGTCTACCGGATCTGGAAGCAGTCCCGCGACGAGCGCGGGCACGACTCGCACGACGACTGACCGTCGACATCCCGCGCGCACGGCCATGCGCCGTTGCGCGCTTTCTTCTAGCAGACGCGCACGGATTCAACGCCCACCCCAGCACGCGGTGTCCGGTTCGTCGGCGCCATCGCGCCGTACATTGCCTTTCGTCCCGCTCGAATCCAGCGTGAAGGTACCGCATGCATCGTCGTGCATCGGGCCCGAGCCGAGCGGGCTTGCGTCCAGCTCGTAGCTCACCGGCGAATCGTCGCCACCCTGCCGCCGCAGCGTCAAGCGATAGACGGCACGCCCGTCCGGCGGTGCCTGCACGAGCGCGTCCGGCAATGCCGAAGGCGGTGAACCCTCCAGCGTTTCGAGATACTGGGCCGCGCGGTACAGCGCGGAAACCGCCGACCCGCGATGCACGCGCGCGACATGCTCGCGATACGACGGAATGCCCCATCCGGCCAGCACCGCGACGATCGCGAGCACGATCATCAGCTCGACCAGCGTGAATCCCGTCGATCGGAATACCGAGGTGCGACCGTTCATTGCAGCACCGCCGCGACGCGACGCCAGCGCAGCGCGATGACGCGTTCGTCGCGTATCGCGACCTGGTGCTGCAACCAGACTGCACTCGACGCATGCGCGCCGACGCCACGCGCGGTGACGAGGTAAGCGCGGCTACCGGGCGGCCCTGCCCCGCGCCACGCCTCGATCAGGCATCGCGGCGGCTGCGTGGCCATCGGCCATCCGGCGAACGGCGTGAATGCTTCCGCGGCAGCGAGCGGCGGCACGCGCCGCCAGATGTCGGGCTCCGCGTGCGATTCGCGCTCGCTTACATAGGGCGCCGAGCCACGGAGCAATCGCGCGGTGCACGCCGCCAGCGCGGCATCGGCTGCATGGAATGCGATCAGCCGATCGGACAGCGCCCGCGTGCGACGCGATTCCGTCAGCGCAGCGTCGAACCATGTGCCGGTCAGCGCGGCAATAGCCGCACCGACCGCGATCACTGCCGGCAACGCGAGCCCGGCGTCGCGCCGCCAGGCACGGCCTGCTGACCGGAAGCGCATGCTCGGTTCGTGCAGGTTCGTCGCCAGTGCGCCTGTACACGCCGCCTGCTGCGGTTCGTCGCCGTTTGCGGCGACGCGCCCCTGCGCGTTGCGTGCTGCAATGCGTGGCGATATTGCCCATCTGCTCATCGCAATACCTCTCTCCCGCGTGCGGCATCGGGCAACGTAGCGTCGAAGGCGAGCGCGGCATTCCTCAACGCGATGATGCGATCGAGCGTCAATCGTGCACGGCCGTCCTGGGCAACGGCAGCACGACCGTTGCAGTCGACATGGCTGGCCGACTCGCGCGTCAGTTCGCCGCGCACCCGCACGCAGACATGCACGGCCACGACATCGCGCCAGTCATCGACGCGCATCGCATCGGCGTCGACAAACTGCGCGCCACCGCGACGCAAATAGCGCACGCGCAACTGATCGACGCCCGACACGACGGGCTGCGGCGTACCCGGACGGCCGCTCCCTTCGCAATACAGTTCGGGCTCGCCCGTCGACGGACTGACATGTGCATCGAAGCGGCTCTCTACCCACGGCCGTTCGCCTGGGGCGCCCACACCTTGCCCAAGACAATCCGACACCTGGCCGCTCACCGTCGACCACGTCGACACGGCATCGCCGACATACCGGACCAGCAGCGCATCCGATGCAGCGCGCACGGACTCGCACCGCACCTGTGCGCCATCGCCCCGCACCCGCGCCATCGAACAGCCGAACACCGGCGGCAACGCTGACGCGCTGTCCGTATCGAGCGGCCGGAACCCCGCCATCTGGATCTGCTGGCCGATCAGCATCAGCGCGGTGCCTGCCGCGTCGCGCATCCTGAATCCGTCTTCCGCCCGCCGTTGCGCCATGCGCTGCGCGTGATAGAGCGCGCCTGCCGCTGCGAGCACGAGGAGACCGACGGTCATCGCAATCAGCACTTCGAGCAGCGTGTAGGCGCGCATGCGGCGATCAGCGTGCATCGGCACCAGCCTCCCGAAACGGAATCCGGACGCACGAAGGTGGCTGCGCCGACACACCCGCGGCTTCGCATCGCGGCAACGCAGCCGCGTTGCCGCCGCGCCAGCCGACGACTGCGCAGCGGACGCCGCCCGGCCCGGCGTCGAGCGTCATCGTGCCGCCAGGCAACGACGCAGCCGTGAGCGCCGCAAGGCCATCGTCCGCCCCTGCGCCTGCGTACAAGCGCTCGATACGTGCATCGGCCAGCCACAGCGCACGTTCGCGCCAGATCGTCGCCCGCTGAGCACGCACCATTGCGAGCTGGCTGCCGGCCACGGCCAGCATCACGGTCGCGAGCAGCGCGATGGCCAGCGTCGCCTCGATCAGCGACGTGCCGCGCATGGCGTTGCGCATCGCGATCACGCCGAGCCGCAGCGGCCGGCGGCCACCCGCGCCCGGCCGCCCGCAGCAATCCGCACGCAACGCGATACGCGTGCGTCGTCCGCCTCGGACACGCTACGCCGCGGACGCAATTCGAAACGCCGGATTCCGCCGATGGCCTGACCGGCCGGCGGCGCAAAAGCCAGATCGTGCGCGGCGCCCGCGACGGCCACTTCGGCATCGCGCGGATAGCGTCGCAGCACGCGCAACTGCCCGTCGACGTACCCGCTGACGATCCAGTCGCACGACCATTCGGCCGCATCGCATCGCTCGCCTGCACGCAGGCAGGTGCCGTCGTTGCCGGCCCGGCACAGCGTGACGCGTGTGCCGAGACGCGTCGCTTCGGTGCGCGCAAACGACAGCGCGCCGAGCAATGCACGCGAGCGCGCATCCACGCGCTCACGCATGCGCCACTGGTCGAACGCGGGCGCCGCGTAGAGCGCGAGCCCGACCGCCAGCGAGAGCGCGACCATCAGCTCGACGAGCGTGAACCCGCCCGAGCGTCGCAATCGATTTTTCAAAGGTTGAGCGCGCAGTCCCATCGCCATCGTCCTCCACCAGGGTGAGGCGACGACTGTAGCGATGCGTGCGAACTCGCGCCATTCGCCGAACGGCCGACTGGCGACATGCGATCGCGACCGACACAATCGGCGCGAACTGGACCAACGGAGAAAACGATGAACGGACGCGGCGCGTCAGCGCTTACGCGGGGTCTTGGCAGGAGAGGCGCGACGGAACTCTTCGATCACGTCGGCAAATTCGGAAACGTCCTCGAACCGGCGATACACCGATGCGAAGCGGACATAAGCGATCGTATCGAGGCCGCGCAACTCGTTCATCACGAGTTCGCCGAGCTTCTCGCTACGCACTTCACGCTCGCCTGTCGCGAGCAGTTGATACTCGATGCGGGCGACCGCCGCGTCGATCGCGTCGGCGGCAACCGGCCGCTTGCGCAGCGCGAGTTGCATGCTGGCGACGATCTTGCGACGGTCGAATTCCGTCCGGCTGCCGTCCTTCTTCACGACGAACGGCAGGGACAGCTCGACCCGCTCGTACGTCGTGAAGCGCTTGTCACAAGCCGAGCAGCGACGGCGCCGGCGAATCGCGGCGCCATCTTCGGACACGCGCGAGTCTACGACCTGCGTGTCGTCATGCCGGCAGAACGGGCAGCGCATCGTCGATCAGCGATAGACCGGGAAACGCTTGGTCAGCTCGGCGACCTGCGCGCGCACGCGCTCGATCGTCGCGGCATCTTCCGGGTTCTCCAGCACGTCGGCGATCAGGTTGCCGACCTGCTCCGCTTCCGCCGGGCCGAAGCCACGCGTCGTCATCGCCGGCGAACCCAGGCGCACGCCGCTCGTCACGAACGGCTTCTCCGGATCGTTCGGGATCGCGTTCTTGTTCACCGTGATGTGCGCTGCACCGAGTGCCGCTTCCGC
>JAIRVP010000029.1 GCA_031253835.1 Burkholderia sp.
AGCGGTCTTCGCACTGCAGCAAGCGAAGCGTGCCCAGGTGGCGGAATTGGTAGACGCACTAGGTTCAGGTCCTAGCGGTGGCAACATCGTGGAGGTTCGAGTCCTCTCCTGGGCACCACTCGATTGAGAAAAAAGGTCGGCTTATAGCCGGCCTTTTTTCATTTCCGGCGCCGAAATGGATGCGCAGGCACGCACGCCAATATCGATGACTCACGTTGCCGCAGCGAGTTTGCGCGCACTATCCGCCCCCCCCCGAACATGCCGGACGAATTATTTTCGTTCGCGACCTCAAATAGTGTTGACAGCCCCGAAAGACACGCTATAATTTTGCTTCTTTGCAGCAAGCAGCTCACTGCAAAACGTGCCCAGGTGGCGGAATTGGTAGACGCACTAGGTTCAGGTCCTAGCGGTGGCAACATCGTGGAGGTTCGAGTCCTCTCCTGGGCACCACTCGATTGAGAAAAAAGGTCGGCTTCTAGCCGGCCTTTTTTCATTTCCGGCGCCGAAAACGCAACATGCCTCGGTCAGATCACGCGCACCGCGTGCCGGATGCCCGCTCTCGCCATCTTCGCGTACGGACATATCGCTTCGGTTTCCGCGACCAACGCACGCGCTGCATCGAGATCGACACCCGGCATGCGGACCTCGACCTCCAGCTCGAGCGCAAACAGGCCATCCGACGGATCGCGCTGAAACGTCGCGCTCGCCGAGATCGACAGGTCTGCGGGCACGCGAACCCTGCGCTTCATCGCAACCAGCGTCAGCGCACCGTGAAAACACGCCGCGAACCCGGCGGCAAACAACTGCTCCGGATTCGTTCCACCGCCCGCGCCACCCAGTTCCACCGGCAAACGCAACGGCAGATCAAGTTCGCCGGTTGCCGCGCGCGCATGCCCGGACGATCGGCCGTGCGCCGATTCGCCGCCGGTGACGACGACGGTCGTCGTGTAAAGCGGCAGCGGCTCGCTGCCGGTATAAGGATCAAGCAGCGACACCGAAGGCCGCGTCGTGCGTTGCATAAGTTTCTCCCGAAAGAAGACACGGCGCGATCCCGGTTGCGCCATGCCGGATGTCCAATGAGCGACGCCGATCCGTGCGAACGGGCACCGTCGGACTTCGCCTCGTGCGGGTTGCGGCGACACGCGCAATCCCGCGAGCAATCGTGACGCCCGGGCGCATCCCGGTCCATCAGACGAATTCCAAATTTCCCGATTTGCGGGCATTCGCGATCCATCCCCGATTCCCCCTGCCAGCACGAAGTCCTCTCCTCACCCCACCCAACCGGGATTTCCCTAGGCTGACATGCCGGCGCTCACGCGGTTAAATAAATCAACGTGATTTATTTAATGCGCCGCCGAGCGGTGCGACATGGAAGGAGACGCCATGAGAAGCCCGCACATCGGCCAGGGAAGCAATTCGGCCAACGTGCGCCGTTACAACGAGCGCCTGCTGCTGAAGACGCTGCGCCGTGTAGGCAGCGCGTCCAAGGCCGACCTCGCGCGCCTCGCGAACATGACGGGCACGGCGGTCGGCAGCATCATCGATTCGCTCGCCGACGCGAAGCTGATCGAATTCGCGGGCCGCACCGAAGGCCAGCGCGGCCAGCCTGCCTCGTTGATCCGCCTCGACCCGCGCGGCGCGTTCGGCATCGGCGTCCATCTCGACCGGATGCGCATCGAGACGGCGCTCGTCAACTTCGCCGGCGACGTGCTCGGCCGCCGCTCGCACGACACGCTGCTGCCGCCCCCCGCCGACGTGCTCGATATCGTGCGTCACGACATCGACGCGATGCAGGCCCTGCTCCCCGACCATGACCGCGCGCGCCTGACCGGCATCGGCGTCGCGCAGCCGTACAACCTCGGCGCGTGGATGCGTGAACTCGGCCTTGCACCCGACACGTTTCGCGCGTGGGAAGACGTCGATTTCGCGGCCGACCTCGGCCGCACGCTGTCGCTGCCCGTCTTCGGCGAAAACGACGGCAACGCGGCCGCGATCGCCGAACTGTTCTACGGATACGGCCGGCAGTGCGACGACTTCGTGTACCTGTTCATCGGGCCGGCGATCGGCGGCGGCATCGCGATCGACGGCGACTGCCTGCGCGGCGTGACCGGCAATGCAGGCGACATCGCCGTGATTCCTGTGCCGCCGAGCCGGCTCGCCTCCGCGCCGCCGCCGCGCGGCCCCTGGGACATCCTGCTCGCACGCGCATCGCTGCATGCGCTCGTGCGCCATCTGCGCCATCACGGCGAGACGGTCGAGAACCGCGCCGATCTCGAAGCGTGCATCGCCCGCGGCCTGCCGGCCGTGGACGAGTGGATCGACGACTGTGTCGACGCACTTGCTCCGGCGTTGCGCGCGGTGCTGTGCGTGGTCGACGCGCCGGTCGTCGTGCTCGACGCCGATACCGACGCCGGCCTGCTCGATGCGGTCACGACACGCCTGCGCTCGGCGCTGGTTGCGACCGCGCCCGAAGCACGCGGCGCGCCGACGCTCGTACGCGGCACGTTCGGCGCCGACGCCGGCGCGATCGGCGCCGCCACGCTGCCGATGTTCTTCAACTTCTCCCCGCGGGCCGGCATCCTCAAGGGCGCCCGCACCGACTCGCAGGAGGTCAACCATGTCGCGATCTGAGTCGCCCCGTCCTTTGCTCGAGATGCGCGGGATCAGCAAGACGTTCCCCGCCGTGCGCGCGCTCGACAAAGTCAGCCTGACCGTCTATCCCGGCGAGATCCACTCGCTGATGGGCGAAAACGGCGCGGGCAAATCGACGCTGATGAAGATCCTGTCGGGCGCGTACCGCGCCGACGCCGGCGGCGAGATCCTGATCGACGGCGAACGCATCGAGATCGACGGTCCGCTCGCCGCGCGCGATGCGGGCGTCGCGGTGATCTACCAGGAGCTGTGCCTGTCGCCGAACCTGACCGTCGCGGAAAACATCTACATCGGCCGCGAACTGCGGCGCGGCAACCGGCGCTGGGGCACGATCGACCGCGCGGCGATGGCGCGCGGCTGCCAGGACGTGCTCGCGCGCCTGGGTGCGCCGTTCGGGCCCGACGCGCTCGTCGACACGCTGTCGATCGCCGAACAGCAGCTCGTCGAAATCGCGCGCGCCGTGCATACGCGCGCCCGCATCCTCGTGATGGACGAGCCGACGACACCGCTGTCGTCGCGCGAAACGGAGCACCTGTTCAGCCTGATCCGCCAGCTGCGCGAGGAAGGTCTCGCGATCATCTACATCAGCCACCGGATGGCGGAGATCTACGAGCTGTCCGATCGCGTGTCGGTGCTGCGCGACGGCGCGTACGTCGGCACGCTCGAACGCGCATCGCTGTCGGCCGAGCGGCTCGTCGCGATGATGGTCGGCCGCGACATCTCCGGCTTCTACAAGAAGGAACACGCGCAGTACGATCCCGGCCACCTGCTGCTGTCGGTCCGCGACATCGCCGACGGCGCGCGCGTGCGCGGCTGCAGCCTCGACCTGCATGCCGGCGAAGTGCTCGGCATCGCGGGCCTCGTCGGCGCGGGCCGCACCGAACTCGCACGGCTGATCTTCGGCGCCGAACCGCGCGTGCGCGGCGACGTGAAGCTGGGCGACCGCACGTTCGGCGCACATTCGCCGCGCGACGCGATCGACGCGGGCCTCGTCTACCTGACCGAGGACCGCAAGCGCCAGGGCCTGTTCCTCGACATGAGCGTGCGCGACAACATCAACATCTCGGTGTGCAACCGCGATGCGCGGCTCGGCGCGCTCGATCTCGCCCGCGGCGCCGAGCGCGCGCGCGACGCGATCGCGTCGTTGTCGATCCGCGTGCCCCACGCGAACGTCAACGTCGGCGCGCTGTCGGGCGGCAACCAGCAGAAAGTGCTGCTGTCGCGGCTGCTCGAGACGAAGCCGCGCGTGCTGATCCTCGACGAACCGACGCGCGGCGTCGACATCGGCGCGAAATCCGAGATCTACCGGATCATCAACGAACTGGCCCGCGCCGGCGTGGGCGTGATCGTGATCTCGAGCGAGCTGCCGGAAATCATCGGCGTCGCGGATCGCGTGCTCGTGATGCGCGAAGGCGAGATCGCAGGCGAACTCGGCGGCCACACGCATACGCCCATCACGCAGGAAGCGATCATCGCGCTCGCCACCGGCTCGCAGGCCGAACTCGCCGACGCGCACTGAGCCCGCCCTTTCATTTCACTCTTACATTCAGGTTACCGAAATGATCAACCCGACCAAGCAGCGGAACCTCGCTTCCGCGACGGCCCAGCCGGTGGCCAACCGTACGCCGCTGTTGCGCGGCGCCGATCAACGCGCCCGCATGCAATCGCTGATCCGCACGGCCGGCATGCTGCCGGTGCTGCTGGTTCTCTGCATCGGCTTCGGCTTCCTGACCGACGGCTTCTTCACGTTGCAGAACCTGTCGATCGTCACGCAGCAGGCATCGATCAACATCGTGCTCGCAGCCGGCATGACCTTCGTGATCCTGACGGGCGGCATCGACCTGTCGGTCGGCTCGGTGCTCGCCGCCGCGGCCGTCGCCGCGCTGCTCGCATCGACGATCCCCGGCTGGGGCTGGCTCGGCGTGCCCTTCGCGCTCGTCGTCGGCCTCGTGTTCGGCGCGATCAACGGCGGGCTGATCTCGTTCCTGCGCCTGCCGCCGTTCATCGTCACGCTCGGCGCGATGACGGCCGTGCGCGGCGTCGCGCGCCTGATCGGCAACGATACGACCGTGTTCAATCCGCAACTGCCGTTCGCGTTCATCGGCAACGGCACGATCCTCGGCGTGCCGTGGCTCGTCGTGATCGCGTGCGCGGTGATCGCGATCTCGTGGTTCATCCTGCGCCGCACGGTGCTCGGGATGCGGATCTATTCGGTCGGCGGCAACCCGGAAGCCGCGCGCCTGTCCGGCATCAACGTGCGGGCAATCCAGATGTTCGTCTATGCGGCGTCGGGGCTGCTGGCGGGCCTCGGTGCGGTGATGTCGGCCGCGCGGCTCTATGCGGCCAACGGCCTACAACTCGGCCAGTCGTACGAACTCGACGCGATCGCCGCGGTGATCCTCGGCGGCACGAGCTTCGTCGGCGGCGTCGGCTCGATCGTCGGCACGCTGATCGGCGCGCTGATCATCGCGGTCCTGACGAACGGCCTCGTGCTGCTCGGCGTGTCCGACATCTGGCAGTACATCATCAAGGGGCTCGTGATCATCGGCGCCGTCGCGCTCGATCGCTATCGCCAGCGCGACTCGGCCCGCACCTGATTCCTTCCCGTCGATTCAACCTTGCGGCGCAGGCCCATCCTCCTGCGCCCGTTCGCCAACAGACCTCACGGAGACACCACGACATGTTCAAGCACACCGCCGCCCTGACCACCGTCGCCTGCGCGCTCGCCTTCGGCGCTTCCGCCGCCCACGCGGCCGACAAGCCGCTCAAATCGATCGGCGTCACGGTCGGATCGCTCGGCAACCCGTACTTCGTCACGATCGTCAAGGGCGCCGAAGCGCGCGCGAAGCAGCTCAACCCGAATGCGAAGGTCACGGCCGTGTCGGCCGACTACGACCTGAACAAGCAGTTCACGCAGATCGACAACTTCATCTCCGCGCACGTCGACATGATCCTGCTCAACGCGACCGATCCGAAGGCGATCGAGCCCGCGGTGAAGAAGGCGCAGGCGGCCGGCATCACGGTCGTCGCGGTCGACGTCGCGGCGGCCGGCGCGAACGCAACCGTGCAGACCAACAACGTGAAGGCCGGCGAACTCGCGTGCGACTACATCGCGAAGAAACTCAACGGCAAGGGCAACGTCATCATCGAGAACGGCCCGCAGGTGTCGGCCGTGATCGATCGCGTCAACGGCTGCAAGACCGTGCTCGCGAAAAACGCCGGCATCAAGCTGCTGTCGAGCGACCAGGACGGCAAGGGCTCGCGCGAAGGCGGAATGAACGCGATGCAGGGCTACCTGACGCGCTTTCCGAAGCTCGACGCGGTGTTCACGATCAACGACCCGCAGGCGATCGGCAGCGACCTCGCCGCGAAGCAGCTGAACCGTCCGGGCATCGTGATCACGTCGGTCGACGGCGCGCCCGACATCGAAGTCGCGCTCAAGTCCAACACGCTCGTGCAGGCGTCGTCGAGCCAGGATCCGTGGGCGATGGCGCAGCAGGCCGTCAACGTCGGCTACGGGATCATGAACGGCCAGAAGCCGGCCAATCCGATGATCCTGATCGAGCCGACGCTCATCACGCGCGACAACGTGAAGACCTACAAGGGCTGGAGCACGCCGCGCTGATCGCGCCGCCACCCGCCCGCGCAACCGGGCCGTGCCGGGCCGCGTCGCGATGCACGACGGCCCGCGCCGCCCGCTTTCCTGGATCAACCGCTGTCCGGCCGTGCGCAACGCCACGGCACAAGGTTTCGACATGACGACGACGTTCCCCCGCCTGATCGTATTCGGCGAAGCGCTGACCGATTTCATCCGCGACGACGCGCAGCACTGGCACAGCATCGCCGGCGGCTCATGCTGGAACGTCGCGCGTGTCGGCGCGCGACTCGGCGTGCCGACGGCCTTCGCCGGCACGGTCAGCCGCGACACCTTCGGCGACGAGCTTATGCGCAAGAGCGCCGACGCAGGGCTCGACATGCGCTTCATCCGGCAGGTCGACCGCGCACCGCTGCTCGCGATGGTCGTGTCGAAGCAGCCGCCCCATTATTTCTTCATCGGCGAGAACAGCGCCGATCTCGCATTCGACCCGGCAGACCTGCCCGCCGGTGCCTTCGACGCGGCCGAGATCGTGCACGTCGGCTCGCTCGGCGTCGTGCGCGAACCGCTCGCGTCGCGCCTGATCGAGGTCGCACAGGCCGCGCGAGCGGCCGGCAAGCGGATTTCGTTCGACCCGAATTTCCGCGCGCCGATGGCCGCGCCGTCGTATCGCGACACGCTGCGCCGGCTGTCCGCGCTCGCGAACTGGATCAAGGTCTCCGACGAGGATCTGCGCGGGCTGTTTCCCGAACTCGACGAGGCAGCCGCGCTCGCGCAACTGCGCGAATGGGCGCCCGACGCGACGATGCTCGTCACGCGCGGCGCCTCCGGCATGCAGCTCCTGCAGCGCGACACCGAGCTGTTCCAGCCCGCGTTCCCGACCGAAGTCGCCGACACGGTCGGCTGCGGCGATGCGAGCATCGGCGGCTGGCTCGCGAGCCAGCTTGCGCGCCCCGATGCGACGACCGTCGAACATCTGCGCTACGCGGCCGCGTGCGCGGCGGTCGCCTGCGCGCATGCCGGCGCCTATGCGCCGACGGCTGAAGAAGTGGCCGACATGATCGATCGCACTGCCGGCGCTGCGCTTTCGCAATAGACGGCGCCGTCGCGTCGCCCCGTCACGCGGCGGTCGTTCCGTCGCTGCCGTCCGGCGGCATGCCGGCCTGCAGCAGTTGCAGGCTTTCGTCGACGCTCAGCTCCGACATCGCGTCGTCGCGCAGCGTATCGTCCGCCGCGCGGCGCAGCGCATGCAGCGCGTGCACCTTGAGCCGCACGAGCGCGAGCCGCAATCCGCGCGCCGCGCATTCGGCCGCAAAGGTACGCAACGATTCGATCGTCGTGCCGTCGACATCCGGCGTTTCCTCGAGGCTCAGCATCACGGTATGCGTATCCGGCGCGGCCTTCATCAGCGCGCGCACGCGATTGAGCATCCGGTCCGCGTTCGCGAAGAACAGCTGCGCCTCGGGCCGCACGATCAGCACGCCCGGCACCGGCTTCGCGTCGGCGTGGCTCGCGACGTCGACGAAGTCGTGGCTGTCGCGCAGCCGGCCGAGCACGCTCACGTTCGGCTCGGACAGCTTGCGCAGCGTCAGCAGCAGGCTCACGCCGATGGCCGCGAGCAAGCCGTGCAGCACGCCGAGCACGAGCACCGCGAGCAGTGCGGCGATCACGACGAGCCGGTCGCGATGCCACGCCCAGTACGGCCGGAACACGGACGGATGCAGCGAGTGGCTGACCGCGAAGATCACGATCGCCGCGAGCACGGGCTCAGGCGTGCGCGCGAGCTGCGGCAGCAGCAACCAGACGATCAGCGCGACCACGCCGGCCGCCCACAGGCCGGCAAAGCGCGACTGCGCGCCGGCCGCCTCGTTCGCCGACGTCGCCGAATAGCCGGCGCCGACGGGCATCCCGTGCAGCAGACCCGACACGAGATTCGCGCAGCCGAGCGCGACGAGATCGCGGTTCGGCGACACGGTATCGCCATGCTTGAGCGCGAAATTGCGGATCGATCCGTACGACTCCGCGTACAGGATCAGCATCAGCGCGAACGCGAGCTCGACCGTCTGCATCCACGCGTTGCGGTCGAGATGCGGCAGGCCGAATTCGAGGTGCCGGAAGTCGATATGGCCGACGATCGCGATGCCGTACCGCTGCCAGTCGATCGCATAGCCGGCCGCGATCGACAGCACGATCACGACGAGCGTCGCAGGCACGCGCGAGCCGCGCCCGAGCACGAACAGCAGCGCCAGCGCGGTCGCGCCGAGCACGACGCTCGCGAGGTTCGCATGCGGCACGCCGGTAATCAGGTCGAGCGCGACATGCGGCGCATCGCTGTGCTGCACGGAGATCGCGAGGATCTTCGGCAGCTGCTTGATGACGATCGTCAGCGCGAGACCGAACGTGAAGCCGCGCAGCACGGGCCGCGCGACGAAATCCGACATGCCGCCGAGCCGCGCGGCGCCCGCGAGGATGAACAGCACGCCCGTCATCGCGACGAGCGCCGCCGCGAGCGCGAGCTGCGCGGCCAGCGCCATGCCCGATTCGGCGAGCACGGTTGCCGCGAGCACCGCGGCCGACGACGACGTCGACGACACGATCGCGAAGCGGCTGCTGCCCGTGAGCGCATAGACGACGAGCCCCGACAGCAGCGCGATCAGGCCGGCCTGCGGCGGCAGGTTGGCCAGCCCCGCATACGCGACCGCTTCGGGAATCAGCAGCCCGGCGATCGACAGGCCGGCCAGCGCATCGAGGCCGATGCGCCGCCTGGGCGGCGGCGAAGCCGCGTCGAGCGGAGCGAAATGGTCGGCATGCTGCGGGCCGGCGTCGGGGCGGATCGGGGCAGTCGTCATGAGGCGGTCGGCGCCGTGGCGCCGGTCAGGGTTTGACGGCGATGACGCCCGACCAGCCGGGCAGGTAGCGCGCATCCTGGTCGTGTGCGCGGTGCAGCGCGGCGTCGAGCGCCTTCGCGAAATTCTTGCGGATCTGGTCGAGCGAGATGTGCAGGCGCAGGTAGTCGGCCCACAGGAATTCGCTGAACGGCGTCGCATCCTTCGCATAGCCGCCTGCCGTGCGCAGCTCGCCGGCCAGGCTGCGGTACGGATCGTCCACGAGCCCCGTCAGCGCCTTCGGCAGATTCGCGTAGTCGCGGCGCGTGCCGTCCGCGCCGAACGGATGCACCCACTGGTTGTGCTCCATCATCCGCCAGAAGATCGTGTCGTCGAGCCACGACAGATCCTTGAGCAACATCGCGTTCACGCGCGTCTCCCCTTCCTCGATCAGCGCGAGGCCGAGATGGTGGTGGTCGGTGATGTAATGCAGCCCGCCCGGGCCGAGCACGGCCGGGAACCAGTGCGATTCGATCGCGGCCTTGCGCGCGCGCTTGTCGAGCGCCTTCCAGTGCTTGCGCTTCGCCTTCACTTCGCGATAGCCGACCGTCATCTGCGTCGGGCGCAGTTCTTCCAGCTTGACGGGAATCAGATGAACATCGTTGCCAAGAGCCATGGTCGTACCCCCTGTTGCGAAATTCCGGCAACGATACTCCTGATCGCGCGAGCCGTTAATACGTCATGACCTCGATACGCATGCGATTGACGATCTCTGACACGCGCTGCACGCACGACGCTGCGCTACACGCTCAGATCGTTGCGCTCGAGACGATGACGAATGTAAGGAATGCCGTCGTGCACGACGGCAACGCGACGCATCCCGAGCTTGCGCGCGACATTCAGCGAGCCGCGGTTGGCTTCGGCGATATCGGCGATCACGCGCGGCAGTCGCACGGTGTCGAACGCGTGACGCACGACGGCTTGCGCGGCCTCGCTCGCAATGCCGCGCCCCCAGGTCGCGCGCACGAGCCGCCAGCCGATCTCGACGTCGCGCGCCCCGTCCGCATAGTCGGGAATCAGCAGGATCCAGCCGATGAACGCGTCGGGCGCGGCCTTCTCGAAGATCGACCAGTAGCCGAGGCCCGGCGGATAGTCGCGCGTGATCCGGTGCGTGACGAAGCGGCGATGCTCGTCGGGGTCGTGCCACGGGCCCGCGATGTGCCGCGTGACCTCGGGATCGCGATCCATCGCGAGGCACGCATCGAGATCGGCCAGCACGCGCGGACGCAGCCACAACCTCGCCGTTTCGAGCACGGGAAGCGCGTCGGCGGAACGTTCGGTCATCTGGACTCCTGATTCGGTGGCGATGCGCATCGAGCGCATTACAGAACAGATACAAACAGCCTTCCGGAATGATACAGACGCCTGTCGCCTGGCTCGCGCGGCGCCGTTTCCGTTTCCGAAACAGTGCATTTCGTAGGGATTATTCCCGATTCGACGTTATCGCGCCCCACATCGCGCGGCGCTGCGGCCTACACTCGATCCATGCCCCCGCACCGCGCGCAGGCCGGGCCGGCATCCGCATCGTGCGCGCGCAAGCCAACGTGGAGACCTCGGACATGAGCTGGACCCGCGAACAACGCAACGTCACGATCGCCGCCTACCTGGGCTGGACGCTCGATGCGTTCGATTTTTTCCTGATGGTTTTCGTGCTGAAGGACATCGCCGCGGAATTCGCGTCGACGGTCCCCGCCGTCGCGTTCGCGCTCACGCTGACGCTTGCGATGCGCCCGCTCGGCGCGCTGATCTTCGGCCGGCTCGCCGACCGCTTCGGCCGACGCCCGACGCTGATGGTCAACATCGCGTGCTATTCGCTGCTCGAACTCGCGTCGGGGTTCGCGCCGAGCCTCACCGCGCTGCTCGTGTTGCGCGCGCTGTTCGGCATCGCGATGGGCGGCGAATGGGGCGTCGGCTCCGCGCTGACGATGGAGACCGTGCCGACCCATGCGCGCGGCTTCGTGTCGGGGCTGCTGCAGGCCGGCTATCCGAGCGGCTATCTGCTCGCGTCCGTCGTGTTCGGCCTGTTCTACCAGACCATCGGCTGGCGCGGGATGTTCATGGTCGGCGTGCTGCCCGCGCTGCTCGTGCTGTACGTGCGCACGCACGTGCCCGAATCGCCCGCGTGGAAGCAGATGGAGAAACGCCCGCGCCCGAGCCTCGGCGCCACGATGAAGCAGAACTGGAAGCTCACGATCTACGCGATCGTGCTGATGACCGCGTTCAACTTCTTCTCGCACGGCACGCAGGATCTCTACCCGACCTTCCTGCGCGAACAGCATCACTTCGATCCGCATACCGTGTCGTGGATCACGATCGTGCTGAACATCGGCGCGATCGTCGGCGGCCTGTCGTTCGGGGCGATCTCGGAGCGGATCGGCCGGCGCCGCGCGATTTTCATCGCCGCGCTGATCGCGCTGCCCGTGCTGCCGCTGTGGGCGTTCTCGAGCGGCCCGGTTGCGCTCGCGGCCGGGGCATTCCTGATGCAGATCTCGGTCCAGGGCGCATGGGGCGTGATCCCGGTCCACCTGAACGAGATCTCGCCCGACGAAATCCGGGCGACCTTCCCCGGCGTCGTCTACCAGCTCGGCAACCTGCTCGCTTCCGGCAACGCGACGATGCAGGCGTCGCTCGCCGTTTCGCACGGCAACAACTACAGCCTCGCGCTCGCGCTCGTGGCCGGCACCGTCGCGGTCGTGATCGCGGTGCTGATCCTGTTCAGCCGCGAACGGCGCGGCATCGACATGACGCAATCGGTCAATACGCGTAGCACCGTCGGCTGATCCCGCGCGTTGCCGCATCGCACCATCGCGCGCGCCCCGCCTGGCCGGGGCCGCGCGTCAGACTTTCCGCATTCGCACATCGAACTAGAGGAATTTGTCCAGATTCCCCGCTTGCCCGCCCTGCCCGCGTTTTTTTATCTTAATAAAAACGACTGTTTGAATCAGATAATCAAATCACCTGTTCGCGGCCGGGAAACCGGCATGGGAGGCGGAACATGGCAGTAAGTCAGGAGGGGCGGCCATCCGCGGGACGGCCGTCCGGGGCACGGTCATCCGGCACTCGGCAGACCGGCGGGACGAAGGCGCGCATCCTCGATGCGGCCGAGGATCTCTTCATCGAGCACGGCTTCGAAGCGATGTCGATGCGGCAGATCACGTCGCGCGCGGCGGTCAACCTCGCGGCGGTCAACTATCACTTCGGCAGCAAGGAAGCGCTGATCCACGCGATGCTGTCGCGCCGGCTCGACCAGCTCAACCAGGAACGCCTCGGCATCCTCGACCGCTTCGATGCGCAACTCGGCACGCACATCACCTGCGAGCACGTGCTCGGCGCGATGTTCATTCCCGCGCTGAAGGCCTCGCGCAATCCCGAACGCGGCGGGCCCGGGTTTCTCCGGCTGATCGGCCGCGCGTACACCGATCCGTCGCCGTTCGTGCGCAACTTCCTGACCGCGCACTACGCGAGCGTCGCGGGCCGCTTCTTCGACGCGTTCCAGCGTGCATTGCCGCATCTGCCGCGCACCGAGCTCGGCTGGCGGCTGCACTTCGCGATCGGCGCGCTGTCCGGCGCACTCGCGGGCGCCGAGACGGAAAGCCTGATCGACGAGTTCTCGCAAGGCCGCACGATGAACGACGTGCAGATGATCGCGCGGCTGTCGTCGCTGATCGTCGCCGCGCTGAAGGCGCCGATGCCCGACAGCGCGCAGCTGTCGATCTTCGCGGCGGTGCTCGACGACGCGGGCGCCAGCGAAGCGTTCGGGCTGCCGTCGTCGAGTGCGGCAACCACCGATACGGCGGCACTGCATTCCACGAACTGAGCGCGCGGGGCCACGCGCGGCTTCCTGTTCACGAATTGATTGATACGCGCGGTCGTGCGGGGCGTCGAGGCGCCCGCGCCGATCGACCGCGAAGCACGGGGCATGGGCAGGCGCCGACACGCCAGCCGGCCCTCGCCAAGAGCAAATACCGGAGACACGTCATGTCATCTTCCGCAGCAACCACCGCGGCCCAGATCCCGCCGAACACCGACGGCATCTGGTACGCGTCATATCCGCCCGGCGTCCCGCACGAAATCGACGTCGCGCAATACGCGTCGCTCGTGCAGTTCTTCGACGAATGCACGACCCGGTTCGCCGACCGCGTCGCGTACGTGAGCGCCGGCGCGTCGATGACTTACCGCACGCTCGCGCAGAAGGTCGACGCATTCGCGTCGTACCTGCAAAGCCTCGGCGTGAAGCCGGGCGACCGCGTCGCGATCATGCTGCCGAACACGTTCCAGTACCCGGTCGCGCTGTTCGGCACGCTGAAGGCCGGCGCGATCGTCGTCAACGTCAATCCGCTCTACACCGTGCGCGAACTCGCGCACCAGCTGAAGGACAGCGGCGCGCAGACGATCGTCGTGTTCGAGAACTTCGCGCGCACGCTGCAGGACGCGCTGCCGGAAACGCAGGTGAAGAACATCGTCGTCACCGCGCTCGGCGATCTGCTCGCCGACGGCTTCAATGCGAAAGGACACCTGATCAATTTCGTGCTGAAGCACGTGAAGAAGCTCGTGCCGGCCTACCAGCTGCCGCAGGCCATCCGGCTGCGTTCCGCCCTCGCGCTCGGCGCGCGCGTCAAGCCGCAGCCCGTACAGACGACGCGCGACGACCTCGCGTTCCTGCAATACACGGGCGGCACGACCGGCGTCGCGAAAGGCGCGATGCTCACGCACGGCAACCTGATCGCGAACCTGCTGCAGGCGAAGGCGTGGATCGCCGACCAGGTGTCGGGCGACGTCGAAACCGTGCTCACGCCGCTGCCGCTGTATCACATCTATTCGCTGACGGTGAACGCGTTCATCTTCATGGGACTCGGCGGGCGCAACATCCTGATCGCGAACCCGCGCGACATGAAGATGGTGATGAAGATCATCCGCAACGAAACGTTCACGGGGATCACCGGCATCAACACGCTGTACAACGCGTTCCTCGACAACGAGGAATTCCGCAAGCGCGACTTCTCGAAGCTCAAGCTCGCGATGGCCGGCGGGATGGCGATGCAGCGCGCGGTCGCGGAGCGCTTCCAGCAGGTGACGGGCCGGCCGGTCGTCGAAGGCTACGGGCTCACCGAATGCTCGCCGATCGTCACGATGAATCCCGTGGACCTGAACGACATGGCCGCGTTCAGCGGCTCGATCGGCCTGCCCGCGCCGTCCACCGTCGTGCGCTTTCGCCGCGAGGACGGTACCTGGGCCGCCATCGGCGAGCCGGGCGAGCTGTGCGTGCACGGCCCGCAGGTGATGCGCGGCTACTGGCAGCGCCCCGACGAGACGGCCAAGGTGATCGACGCCGACGGCTGGCTCGGCACCGGCGACATCGGCGTGATGGACGAACGCGGCTTCATCCGCCTCATCGACCGCAAGAAGGACATGATCCTCGTGTCGGGCTTCAACGTGTATCCGAACGAGATCGAGGAAGTGCTCGTGATGCATCCGGGCATCAGCGAGGCCGCGGCGATCGGCATTCCGGACGAAGTACAGGGCGAACGGATCAAGGTGTTCGTCGTGCGCCGCGACCCGTCGCTGACGGCCGACGACGTGCTCGCGCACTGCCGCAAGAACCTGACCGGCTACAAGATGCCGAAATTCGTCGAGTTCCGCGACGCACTGCCGCAGACGAACGTCGGCAAGATCCTGCGCCGCGCGCTGCGCGACGAGGAGCTCGCCAAGATCAAGGCAGCGAAGCAAGGCTGAACGATCCATCGCTCCGGGAGACGCTGTCGATGAACGAAGGAATGAAGCGCCGCGCACGGCCTGCCGTCGCCGCGGCTGTCGCCTGCATGCTGTCGCTCGCGCACGCGGGCCTGCATGCGCAGGAAACGGCCGAGGCCGCGAGTGCGGCGCAGGCGGTCGCACTGCCGGCGGACCTCGCGAAAGTCACGCGCGAGCCGCTCGCGCAACAGGCACGCTGGCTGCGCACGGCCGCCCAGCGCGGCACGCTCGCGCAGCTCGACGACGCGACGCTCAGCGCGCTCTTCAAGGCGCTCGACCCGCTCGCTGTGCCGCTCTATATCCGTAATGGTCCTAACGGCTATCCGTCGTACCAGTTCACGATGGTGCGCCAGGAGCGCATCAGCGGGAAATGGTCCGACACGCCCGACCGCATGCTGGTGAAGACCACCCGCGAGCCGCTGCGCGTGTATGCGAAATGGCTGCCGGGCGGCGCGCATGCGGGACAGGAAACCATCTACGACACGACGCAGCGCAAGGACGAGATGTATGGCCATCTCGGCGGCCTGCTCGGCAAGATTCCGCTGTGGACGGCGCTCGACGGCGCGCTGGCGCGCGCCCAGTCGAATCACCAGGTGAAGGATCTCGGCACCGAATTCATCACGAACCTGTACCTGACCGAAGGGAAGAAGTACCTCGAAGCCGGCGTGCAGCGGCCGACCCAGGTCGAAGCAAAATCGATCGATGGCGTGCGTGTGGTCGCGCTCACCTACGAGACGCCGACCGGCCGGCCGCAGTTCTACGCGAAGAAGGAAGTCCTCGGGCTCGACCTGCACGCGCCCTATTTCCGGACCGTCGAATCCTATGACAACGACGGCAAGATCTTCGAGCGGATCGTCATCGAGAAGATCGCGCCGGCCGCGCTCGACGACACCGCATTCGACCCGAAAAACCCCGACTACGCGTTCTGATTCGCGCCGGCGCGGTTGAAGCCGTGATCAATCGTCATCGTCGTCGCCGTGGTGCTTGCGCCAGTGCTTGTAGTAGTGCTTGCGCCACTTCCGGTAGCGGTCGTCGTCGTCATCGCCCTCGTAGCCGTATCCGTAACCCGGATAGGCGACGACGGCCGGCTGCGGCGCCACATAGACCGGCGCCGGCTCGACATAGACCGGTGCGACCGGTACGCCGATGCCGACCGACAGGTCGACATGCCCTGCCATCGCACTGCCGGAAGCCAGCAATGCCACGCCGCCGACCCACCCTGCCCATTGCCTCTTGTTCATGTTCTGCATCCCTGATACGCCGGCCCGCCCGGCTCGCGCGACCAATGTAAGCGCACCGCACGCGGCGAGGTGATACGGCGCTGCGAGAGTCGTAACGCGACGTAACGAAACGGCTTTAGCTATTCGGCCGAATCGCGAAAACGCGCTGGAACGTCTATAGTGGGTTACGGTTCGACACAATCACGACTGCGCGCTTCCCTATCGAACAGGGTAGAATCCCGCCAAACACCTTGTGGACGAACACGCCACACACACGCACAACATATTCTCTGACGCAGGCTCCTGCCGCACCTCAATGGCCAATCCCGCAGAATCCCATCCGCAAAACGACTTCATCAATTCGGCGCGCAAGGAACGTAAGCGCGTTGAAATCTATCTCGTCAACGGCATTCGTCTGACGGGGTGCATCGAGTCGTTCGACCAGTACCTGGTGATGCTGCGCACCCCCGTGGGTCTGCAAGGCATCTACAAGCGCGCGATTTCCACCATCCAGCTCGACACGGGCGGCTCGCGCCCGGGCGGCGGCGGTCCCCGCGGGCCGCGCACCGGCGGTCGCCCCGGCGGCCGTGAAGGCGGCGGTCACAGCCCGTACGGCTCGCATGGCGGCCCGCGCGAATCGCGTGGCGACGGCGGCGGCTACGGTTCCCGCGAGCCGCGTGAAGGCTATGGCTCGCGCGAACCGCGCGAAGGTTACGGCTCGCGTGAGCCGCGCGAAGGCTACGGCGCCCCGCGCGAACCCCGTGAACCGCGCGAAAGTTATGGCGCGCCGCGCGACAGCGGCGATGCCTCCGGCAACACGTCGTCGCCCGGCGGCAACGGGCCGGTGATCGTCACACGCCGCCGGCGAATCGTGCCGGACGGCCAGTAAAACAAAAGGGCAAGCCAACCGGCTTGCCCTTTTTGCTTGTGCAGCCGGCGCGGCATGTCGCCGCACCGCCGCCGGGTTCAGCGCGCCGTCGTCGGCAGGCCCGCGTCGGCCTCACGCTGCAGCGAACGCACCTGCTGCTGCAATGCGCGCAGCTGCGACTGGAGTTCGGCCTGTTGCGCCTGCAATGCCGCCGTCTCGCTGCGTACGCTCTTCTGGCGATCCGCGACCGCCGCCTGCTGCTGGCGCGCGATCGAGATGTCGGCCTGCAGGCGCCGCGCGCGATCCTGCGTGACCTCGATCTGCTTGTCCATTTGCGCCTTCTGCGATTCCAGCTTCGCCGCCCGCAGTTCGTTGATGGCCAGCCGCTCCGCCTGACGCGAGAAATCGCGATAGATCGCTTCCGCGCGCGTTTCGTCGTACGTCTTGATCACGCGCCAGAAGGCCTTCTGCTGGAACAGCGCGACGAAGTACCCACCGTCCTTCACGTTGAACAGCAGGCTCGCGCCATAGCTGCCGTTGTAGCTCGTGCGCATTTCCGTCAGCGAGTGCGCCTGGATCTGGCGCTGCAGGTCATCGACCGTGCTCGGCCCCGTCGTCTCGCCCGCCTGCGGCTGCATCGGTGTCTGGGCCTGCGAATCGATCACCGGAATCGCGGCCACCGGCGCCGACGCCTGCTGCACCGCCGGCGAATCGCTGCCGGCCAGGCCCTGTGCGTACACGCCCTGCATGCCTCCCACCATGGCGAGCAACACACACGCCCGCCCCAACCCCGTCATATGGCTCATGAAGTTTTATTCCCGCCCGAGTCGTTGTAATTCAGCGCGATTTTATCTCATTAATTACTCGCTTTCGCGTGTCTCGGGCTCTTCGTCGAAGATCTGATACTTGCGCATTTTTTCCCACAGTACCTTGCGGCTGATACCGAGCTGCTGCGCCGTATCCTGACGACGCCAACCGTTTGCGTCGAGCGCCGCAATGACGCGGCTGCGCTCGTTCATGTCCCACTTGCTGCGATCGACGAACACCTCGGCCGCGCTCTCCACCGGCACCGGCTGCGCCGAATTGCGCGCGTGCGCGATCAGCCGCTGCAGCCGCGCGGCGTCCCACCCGCCCGTCTGCCGCACCGTCACGCCGACACGCTCGGCGAGGTTGCGCAATTCGCGCACGTTGCCGGGGAAATAGCTGTCCGCGACCGAATCCGTCAGCCAGTACGGCAGATCGGACAACTCGGCGAGCCGCTCCTCGCCGACGACCTGTGCGACGAACGACTTGAACAGCGCGATCTTGTCGACCGCGCCGCGCTCTTCCAGCGACGGGATGCTCAACTCGATCACCGCGAGCCGGTAGTAGAGATCGGCGCGGAACAGCCCTTCCTTCACGAGCTGCGGCAGCTTCTTGTTGCTCGCCGCGACCAAACGGAAATCGACCTTGACCGGCGCCGTCGCGCCGACGCGCAGCACCGCACCATCCTCGAGCACGCGCAGCAGCTTGACCTGCTGGTACAGCGGCAGGTCGCCGACTTCGTCGAGGAACAGCGTACCGCCGCCTGCTTGCTCGAAATAGCCTTTATGCGCAACAACCGCGCCCGTGAACGATCCTTTCGCATGACCGAAGAACAGCGACTCGAACAGGCCGTCGGGGATCGCGCCGCAGTTCACCGGCACGAATTCGCCGCGCCGATAGCGCGAATGCTTTTCGTGCAGCAGTTGCGCGATGCGCTCCTTGCCGACGCCGGTTTCGCCGTGCAGCAGCACGTTGGTGTCGCAGTCGGCGAACGTGTCGACTTCGTGCAGCAGCGCCTGCATCGATTCGGAGTGCGCGACGAGTTCGGATGGCCGCGACGTTTCGGCCGAGTGCGCACGCAGCTGCGTGACGAGCTTGCCGATCATGCCGCGCAGCTCCGCGCACGTGAAGTCGAGCGGCAGGATGTGCGAATAATCGGGCGGATACTGCGACGCGTCGTTGTCTCGCGCCGCGCCGACCCAGACCACCGGCATGCCGATGTTGGCCTGCCAGTCGCGCAGGAACGCGGCGCCGCCTTCGATCATCGTCACGCTGATGATCGCGAGCGACGGCCGCAATGCGGCGCGCTCGGGCGAGATCTCCGCGTTGTCGGCACGGATCACTTCGACGTCGAAGCTCGCCATGCACCGGGCGACGCGGTCGACGATGTCCGCCTTGCCTTCCCAGACGTACAGGTCGAGCTCTTCGATTGCGGGCGTGGTTCTCATGTTTCGGGTGCGGCTTCAGATGTTAACGAGTTGCGGCAATATTGCAGCCAACTCAACGGACAAGCACGGGATCGCCGCACTTGATCGCAAGCGGCGAGTTTGCGACATAGGCATTCCCCAAACCGAGTCCCAGAACACTGGTGACCGACGTCAGGACCGAGTCGACTGGTTGCAGAAGAAGAGGAATGAGCGTATTCCCGAGCGCGGTCAAAAGCGGTCCGGTCAACGTAGACAGCAACTGGCTCAATATTGCATTCACGTTCAGTCCCAATAGATTCAGCAGATTCAGCAATGCCCCCGTTACGCCGCCGCTCACTTGTAGCGATAGTGTGAGGCCGCTATTTGCAACTCCCTGCACTGCGGGTGCCAAAAATTGCGAGGTGGAAATGGGACCTTGTATATCTGGCGGTGAGTCCGTTGACGCAAACTTCAACGTCTGCACGCTTTGATTGGCAACGGGAATCGACAACTGCCCGGATTTCAAACCGATCGTCACCGAGATGTTTGGAACAAGCAACGACACGAGTTGCGACAGCAAGCCGCCACTACCCAGCTGATTACCGAGTATTGTGGTCAAACTCGTCTGGCCGGCGAGACTCGGTTGGCCGCTCAACAAATTAAGCAGACTCTGCAAATTGACGGTCAGCAGCGGCACCGTTCCGCTACCGTCGGGGGCATAAACGGGAGAAGTCGGGGGTGCAGTGAGATTGATATTCGCTGGCCCGCTCGATGAGCCGCCCAGATAAGCAGCAAGCGCCCCGGTCTGAACGTTGACATAGGCGACTTTCTGGCCCCCGCCGCAGACAATTTGTTTCAATCCAGCCGTCGCGGGTGCGACGTAGACGGTAATCGGCAATTGCGCTTTCAAGACCGACGCCGGACTACCTGTCGCACAACTATTGTTTCCGAAGGTCAGCGAGCCGTCGGAACACGTCGTCAACAGCGAGACAGTCGTATTGAGAAAGATCGTTCCCTGCGAAGCCGTTGCGTGGGTCAGGCAATCCGTCGTCGCGCAGGTCGCCGGGCCGGCCGGACCGCTCGCTATGGCCGGCTGATTACCCGCAAGCGATACGGAACCCTGCACGGTCGCATTCAGCAGCGGTGCAAGTGCGGTCGGTGTCTGGACCTGTATGGTCGAGATACTGACTGGCGTCGTACTGTTTGCAACTTGCAACGCCGTCGTCAACAATCCGAGTGCATTGACACTGGCATTGACCGCGCTGGTTCCGCTAGACACTGCAGTTTGCACGAGATTGCCAAGCGAGACCGTGGGGCCGCCACAGTTCTGAGGGGTGGGGCAGATCGCAGCAACGATTGCGTTCAGAGCGGTCAGATTCGCGGAAGCTACACTCTGTTGTGTCGCCGCTTGCAATTCGGCGTTCAGCAATTGGCCGAGCGTGACGGTACCCGACAGCACGGACGTGCTGGACCCGATCGGCAAATTGGCGAGAATTCCAGCCATGTTCAGGTTGACCTGCGCCAGCCCTTGATAGTCGACCAGCGACAGTGCCAACGGACTGGGGGAATTCGTCAGCGTCGTCAGCAACTGATTGACCAGCCCGCCTTGCAACGTCGCAAGCGATGTGAGGAGCGTAAAGCTGTCGGTCGGCACGCTCTTGGCAATCGCCGACGCGCTGATCGTTACGCCATTGATAAAGAGCCCGGTCACTGATTCGGAAACTGTAACGCACACGGCGTTAACCGATTGACCGTTGCCGACTGCTCCCCCCGACAAGCCGGCACACTGATTATTGGCGGGCAGTTGCGCGCCCGACGTGCGAGTAAACTGCGCGCTACCGCCGCTTGTTTGGGGTGCGCTCCAGATGCCGCATGTTACGGTCGCGGCCGCACTGCCCGATAGGAGGCTTGCCGGCACGTTCGTGATCTGATTTACCGCCGTCGTTGCTGCCGTGCAATTGGCGTCGCTGGCCGCTTGCGTCGCCGCAGAAAGCGCAGCCGCATCGGCTACCGCCTGAATATGGCGTCGTTCGGCATAGTAGCGTCCGATATCCGTCGCACCCAGCACAATGACCGCTATCGCCAGGAAGATCGTTGCCATGATCCCGGCACCGCCGCGCTGGTGACGTCTGCCCAAGCAACTGGCCCGGCGCCGCCGAACCCCGTGTGATTGAATCGTGCGCATCGCCGTCTCGCCTACTGCGCAGCTTGCCCGCCACCCGACATGCCGCCGGCAGAACCGAGCTGTGAACTCATCGAGTCCGGAATCTTGTTCTTGAACGAGTCGAGATAGCGCTGATAAACAAGCGACGCGACATCTCCGAGCACCGGTTGTGTTGGCGCCGCTGCACGATTGTCGCGCTGCATCGTGAGCCATTCCCTCGCGGAGCGCTCGACGTCGGACGCGTACGGCCCGTCTACAGCTTGCGCATAGGCGGCCGCCGACCCCGCTACCATCCAGACGATCGTGCCCAGCACCGCGATCCGGCCTGCATACACGTTTCGATGATGTTTGTTGTTCATGTCGTTCCCCGGATGTCTGTTCATTGTGCAAAGCGCTGTAACAGCGGCACGGTCTGGTCGTAACCGAAATTGTTCGCCATCGGTGTAATCGGGGTCGTGGCGGCATGACGCGACACCACCGGCGGCGTCGCGACAGCGCGTTGCTGCGCACGTACCGCCGCGACGATCTTCGCGGCGTCACCGTTGATGTCCTTGCGGATGTCCGCCGGCAGATGCTGCTGGTTCATCAACCGCTGAGCATCCTGTGTGCGGCCCGCCGCAATCAGATAAAGCGCGAGGTTGCTGACGATCTTCGGATTGTGCTGGTCCAGCTCGGCCGCCTTCATCAACGGCACCCGCGCCCCAACCACATCGCCGCTACGCAGCTTCGCGTACGCGAGATCGGACAGCAGTGACGCATCGGTCGGCGCAAGATCCGACGCCTGTGCAAGCGCCTGTGCCGCGCGATCGAAATCCCCTGCCGCACCCGCGATCAACCCGAGGCCGCGATAGCCTCGCGCGGCGAGCGGCGTTTTAAGCAGTTGCGTGTAGACGGCCGCGCTCGCGGCCGGCTGGTCAGTCATCCGCAGCGCGTCCGCGCGCAACAGGACCGACTCCGGGATCGCACCATATGTCTTGTCATAGGCGTCGATGTGCGCAAGCGATGCAAAGTAGAGCCCCTGTGCCTGCATTCGTTGAATCAGGCCCAGATACATTCCCGGTGTATCCGGCACGGACTGTTTCTGATCGGCCGCCTGCATCAACGCCGCGCGCTCGGCCTGTGCGTTGACCCCATACCCGTTTTCCTTGGTCGCGCACGCACCGAGCAACAGCACCGCTGCCACCGCCACACCCGCTTGCGCTGCCATTTCGCAGATCCGCTTCATCGTCTTTCCTTCCACCGTCAATGATGCGCCGACAACGCGTGCGTCACCGCCAGCAGGCCAGGCCCGGCCGTCACGATCAGCAATGCGGGCAGCAACGTCAGCACCATCACGCCAGTCATCTTCACGGTCAACCGGCCGATCCGCTCGCGCAACATCGCACGTCTCGTCTCGCGCAACCGGTCCCCGAACTGCCTGAGCGGCTCCTGCACCGCACCGCCATGCTTGTCGACCTGAACCATCAATCGCACGATCGCACGCAGATCCTCGTTGTCGAATCCGCCAGACAAACGCTGCAATGACTGCTCGCGCGTCCGGCCCGCTGCGAACTGACGCTGCGCGATCCCCATCTCCGACGACAGTACCGGCATCATTCCGCGAAAATCGTTCGTCACAACCTGCAGGCTCTGATCGAGTGACAACCCGACACCCTGCAGCAGGCGCAGCATGTCGACGAGCAACGGCAGTTCGTCGATCACGCTTTGCCGGCGCGCGGCTGCACGGCGCTGCACATAGAGCTTCGGCAACATGAAACCGAGCCCGAAGGCAACGAACATGCCGACCATCCACATCCCGCCCTTCATCCGCCCGCTCCCGAAGATCGCGAACAACAGCGGCAGCGCGATCCCGCATACAACCCGCGCGCTCAGGAACAACCCGCGCGTTCGAGCATCGACATAGCCGCATTGTTCGAGCAGACGCCGGTCCTCTTCCGCGACAGCATATTTGCCAAATCCGGTATCGAGCCAGCGCACGCCAGCCGCCGACATCCGATCGAGCAACCGTCCGACTCGCTGCCCACCACGCACGTCGGGTTTCTGGGGCACCTCGCCGTCCGGCGCGGGCCGCGCTTTCGCTGCTTCAAGCGCAGCCATGCGTCGGTCCAGCGCGTCGACAAGCGCGCGCTCGGCACGCGTCGCGGCGCTCGCACGCAACAGCGCGATCATGCCGAACAGCAACACACCGAGTGCGCCGGTCGCCAGGGCAATCGCTCCGATCTGAGTCGCTGTCATAGCATCACCTGAGCCGGGCCATTCGATACAGCCAGACACTGCCGGCCAATTGCAACAAAAACGCGAGCATGAGGAGCGTCCGCCCGCCCGGATCGTTCCACATTCCGTGCAGATATTTCGGATTGGTCAAAACGATGAAACTACCGATTGCGATCGGCAACATCACAAGCACAAAGGCCGACAGCCGCGTCTCGGCCGACATCGCGGTCAGTTCGCGCTCTGCCTGCTCCAGATCGCGCATGAACACGGCCATGCGCTCGAGCATCACGTCAGCGCGACCACCATACTTGACCGACAAGCGCAGTACGGAGCCGACGAGTTCGAACTCCTCGGTCCGGTAAATCTTCGCGATATGCACCATCGCACGGTCGATTTCGACACCGCCGCGCAACATCCGCGATACATGATCAAGGCAGCCGCGAAGCGGTTCCTCGGTCGTCAGCAGTGCAGACTGGAACGCGGCCGGCACGCTGTTGCCGAGCGTCACGAGACGCACGATCCCATCGAGGAACGACGGAATCTGCCGGACAATCTTCAATCTACGCCGCTGAATTCGCGATGCGAGCCAAACGCCGATAATCGAGCTACCGCACGCGAGCGCGGCTAAGCACGCCAGCGCGCCACCACGGCTGCCCGCGAAGCCCGCGACAACGACTAGCACGACCAGTGCAGCCAGTGCCTTGCCGCGTACCCCCTCGATCCCTGCCCGACTCGCGAAATTGGTCAGATACTCACTGGCCACCGCATACCAGTGCGCCGAGAATGAGCCTGTTGGCGCATTTCGCGCGATGCCAGGCTGTGCCGCAGTACGTTGTCCGCCTATCACTGCGGGTCGGGCTGCCGGTGCCTCAGCCTTGGCACGCATGCCCGGGTCGAGCCGGCTGTCGATGAAACGCTTCGCGTCGGTCCGCACGCGCCGGGTCTCTGCGTGACGCCACAGCATCATCGCAGCCGCGACGCACAGCATCGCGATCGCCAGCACCCACACCATCGCGCTATACATTGAAGCCCCCGCCGCCACGGCCGAACCCGCCGCCGAAGCCGCCGCCAAACCCGCCCTCGCCGAACCCGCCGCTCGTCAGCGTCTGACGGAAGCGCGCGAGCTTCGGCGAATGCGGATGAATGCCCAGCGTTTCCCACTGGTCGACTTCCTCGCCCTCCGCCGTCACGCGCGCCTCGTAGCGATAAAGCTCCTGCGTCGCGATGATGTTGTCGGACAGCCCGGTCACTTCGGTGATCGACAGGATCCGCCGGCGCCCGTTCGACAGGCGCCCGATCTGCACGATGAAGTCGATCGCGTTCGCGATCTGCCGGCGCAGGCTCGACTCGGTGCCCTGGAAGCCCGCAAAACCGGCCAGCATCTCGAGACGGTACAGGCACTCACGCGGCGAACTCGCGTGCACGGTCCCCATCGAGCCGTCGTGACCGGTGTTCATCGCCTGCAGCATCTCCAGCACTTCGCCGCCGCGCACTTCGCCGACGATGATCCGGTCCGGGCGCATCCGCAGCGTATTGCGCAGCAGGTCGCGAATCGACACGACACCGGTGCCGTCGAACCCGCCCGGCCGGCTCTCGAGCCGCACGACGTGCGGGTGGTTCAGCGACAGCTCGGCCGTATCCTCGATCGTCACGACACGCTCGATCTCCGGGATGTGGAACGCGAGCGCGTTGAGCAGCGACGTCTTGCCGGAGCTCGTCCCGCCGGACACGAGAATGTTGCAGCGCGCCTCGACGGCTGCCTGAAGCAGCGTGTTGATCTCTTCGTTGAATGTCCCGTTGGCGAGCAGGTCGGACGGCTTCAGCGGATCCTTGCGGAATTTCCGGATCGATACGACCGGACCGTCGATCGACAGCGGCTCGATCACGACGTTCACGCGGCCGCCGTCGGGCAGCCGCGCGTCGACCATCGGGTTCGACTCGTCCAGACGGCGACCGATCGGCGCGAGAATCCGTCGCACGATCCGCAGCAGGTGCGCGTTGTCGGTGAAACGCACCGGCAGCTTCGCGAGGATCCCGTGACGCGACACGTACACGTCGTTGTAGCCGTTGATCAGGATGTCTTCGACCGCCGGGTCCGCGAGCAGGTCCTCGATCGGCCCGAAGCCCGCCAGTTCCTTCGTCAGCGCCTCGGCGATCGCGCGCACCTCGTTTTCGTTGAGCGGGATGCGACGCAGGCGCACGAAGCTGTCGATCTCGAGATCGACGAACTGGTTGATCGCCTGGCGGGACCATCTGCCGAACTCGGCGCCCAGTTCTTCGATGCGCGTCAGCAGGTGCTCGTGCGCGGCATTCTTGATGTCGTGGAAATGCTGCGTCTGGGAGAACGGCGCTGCGCCGTCGGCGAATTGAATGTCGTGTGCCATCGCTTACGACCGCTTGGACGAGGATTGAATGAAGCGCTTCAGCGCGGACAGGCCGGATGCCGGACGCGGTGTGGCCGATCTGACCGACACGCCCGGCAGCCGCGCGGCGAGCGACTCGAGCGCGCGCACGTACGGGTCGCGCTCCGCCATGTCGACGATGAGCCGGCCCTGGTTCGCGGCATGGCCGATCGCGACGCGTCGCGACGGCAACGTGCCGACCAGCGACAGCCCGAGACGCTCGGCGATTTGCGCGGGTGTCAGGTCGAGTGCGGCGTCGTACTGGTTGACGACGAGCCGCATGCGATCGGTCTCGACACCTGCGTCACGCAACCCGGTGAGCAAATCGGCCGCCGACACGATCGAGGCAACGCCCTGATCGCAGACGAGCCACGCTTCGTCGGCCGAGCTCGTGATCTGCGCGACGAACTCACGGTTCGAAAAACCGCCGAGATCGACGATCTGCTGATCGAAGAATGCGCGGAAGCGATTCAGCAAACCGGCGCACGACGCATACGATACGTCGCGCAGCCCGCCGAGATCGGCCGGCAGCGTCGTCAACGCGACACCGCTCTCATGCCGCGTCAACGCGGTATTCACGAAGGTCCGGTCGATGCGGCGCAGGTTGTGAACCGCATCGATGAAATGGAATTCGCAGCGGGTATTCAGGAACAGCGCGCCATCGCCTGCCGGCAGCCCCAGGTCGACGAGTGCAGTCTGACGGCCGGCCGGCGTGCCGACGTTCGGCACACCGGCCGCCCCCGGGCTCGACGCGCGCTTCTGCAGCCATACGGCGAGATTGGCCGCGAGCGTGCTCACGCCCATGCCGGCGCGTGCGCCAAGCAGCGCGACGAGCTTGCCGTGGCGACTCGCCGGCTCGCCGACGTTCGCAAGCAGCCCGCGCGTCGTGCGCAAGGCTTCCTCCGCCGGAGCCGAAACGTCGATGAAATCGCGCACGCCGGCACGCAATGCGGCAAGCGTGCTTTCCGGTTGCGCGAGCGATCCGAGCGCGACGATCGGCAGCCCGGGGTGCGTCGCACGCACTGCAGCGGCCGCAACGCTCGCGGCGGGACTGCCATCCGAGAAATCGATGAAGACGAGCGCCGGATTGAGGCCCGTGATGCGCTGTGCCAGCACGCCCGGCTCGAGCGACGCAGCCTCGACCGCGCCGGCCGACACGAGCGTATCGGCCAGCCAGCGGACATGTGCCTCATGTTGCGATGCGCAAACGAAATAATCGGTCACGGCGGGTTCACACAATGATTGGATTCGCGCGTTCATGTCGAACACCCCCGATTACGCATGGCGTGCCGAGGCATCGCAACGCGCGATGCTTCGCACTCATTTCGAAAAACCCGGTGCGGCGTCCGGCGATGCCGCGCCACCCAGGTACGACTGCCAGACTGGCCCGTTGCGCTGTTCGGACAGCTCACCCGGCGTTGCAGGCAGCACCGCGCCCTTCGCGATCGGCGCGACGAGATGCGGTGTCACGATGAACAGCAATTCCTTGTCGTTCTGCTGGTAGTTCAGATTCTTGAAGAACGTGCCGATAATCGGCAAATCGCCGAGCAACGGCACCTTGCTCACGTTCGACACCGTCTGGCGATCGATCAGGCCGCCGATCACGAAACTCTCGCCATCGCCCAACTCGACGGTCGTGTCCGCACGGCGCGTCGTGATCCCCGGGACCGCGACGCCGCTGATCGTCACACTATTCACGAAGTCGAGCTGACTCGACTCCGGTGCGACCTTCAACGCAATCCGGCTGGGACTCAGCACCGTCGGCGTCAGCGACAGCCCAACGCCGTATTGCTTCCACTGGATTGCGGTCGAGCCGAGCCCTTGCGGCGATGGCACCGGAATCTCTCCGCCTGCGAGAAAACTCGCGCTCTGCCCGGACAGCGCGACAAGTGTCGGCTCTGCCAGCACGCGCGCGAGGTTGTTCGCCTCGAGCAGAGACAGGTCAGCGAAGATCCCGCGGCCCGCAGCATTCACGATCAGATTGAACGCGGACGAAACCGGGGAGCCGAGCGTCGGAATGTAGCCTGCGGTGCCCGGGCCCGTCCCGCCGCTATAAGACTGCACACCACCCGGAGAAAAGGATCCGAACGAGAAACCGTTGCTCTGCTTGAAGAAATTGAACCCGACCTGCTTGAGCACCGACCGGCTGAACTCGACGACCCGCACATCGACCTGCACGACGCTCTTGCCTGCGACAGACGAGCGATCGATCACGGTGCCCTTCCCGCTCATGTTCTTGCCAACCGCAGCCGCACGCGCATGCGCATCGAGCGACGCTGACGAGCCCCGCAACACCGCTGTCCCGCCGTATGCATTCACGCGTGGTGTGGAACCGTCCAGCACCGCTTGCGCAGCCGCGTCGACGACCTCGACGCTCCAGACCGTCGGTTCGTCGTGACCACGCTCCCACAGCATCACGTTCGTCGCGCCCGGTGCCTTCCCGGTCAGCAGCACCGAACCGGAACGGCTGCCCTTCATGATCAGCACGTCGGCGACCGCCGGATCGCCGACCGCGACACGTTGCAGCGTGCGGCCCGCGGAAATCTGCCGCTGCGCGCCGACCGCGAGCTCGATCGTGCCGGTCGCGCTCGCGATCGATGCGAAGGTCAGGGTGCAGATAGCAATCGCGAATGCAATCAGAGAGTTTTTCATTATTTGGTAGACCGTCACGCGGCCCTATGCTTGTCGTCGCTGGTATCAATGGCCGTCGATGTCGTTCAATAGGCAACCGTTTCCGACCGGCCGCCACGGATCACTTCGATGCCGCCACCTCCACCCGGCTGCACCGCAGGCGGCAGACGCGACGGCGACGGCAGCGGCGGCACGTTCACATTGGCCACCGGTGTTTTCGGTGTACCGGACAACTGCTGCAGCGAGACACCCACTGCAGCGAGTGCCGACGGCGACAGTTTGTTGTCCGTACGTACCGCGACCGTTTGAGTCGCAAGCTCGTCGTCGCGCGGGTTACGCAACGCGAATGTCAGACGGCCGCTCGCTTCGCCGAGCGTCAGCGCGTCGACCTGTGCGGTCGGCACCGCGAGGACCGCGATACGGGCACCGGTTGCTTGACCATTGTTGGCGTTGTTGTTGCCACTGTCGCGCTCGGGTGTCGCGTCACCAAACGACAGCACGCGCACCTTCGACAACAGAAGCCGCGCCTGCGTCTGCGAAACTTCGCCATCAAGCATCGTGCCGCCCTCGCGCTTCAGGTTCAGGAACACGTCGACGAAATTACCGGGCCGCAGACGGTTGCCGACCGCATTGGTTTCATCGACGCGCACGGCGACCGCACGCTCGCCCGGTTGCACGTCCTCGGCGAGCCCCGACACCAACGCACCCGCGACGACCGGCGACGATGCCGGGATGTCCGCAGCTGGCACCCGGCCAATGAGTAGGGACGGATCCGCAAATGCTCCCGTGGGCGCCGGCGCAGTCGGCCGAATCTTCAGCACATCGGCCGTGATCGGCTGCCCGGCAGGCAACACACGCGTCGCGACCACGACCGGAACCGGATTTGCCACGACGGTTTGCTGGACCGGCACAGGGTTCGACGTACTGCGTCCGAGCATCCACGCATAAATTCCAAGCAATACGGCGATCGCAATCAGCAGCCCCGCAATGATTTTCGTTAAGTTGTTGGCCATGTTGTTGTGTGCGTGCCGGAATAAAGGTCCGATAAATTTTTGCCAGATTCACGTGTCCGCGCATCTGCCACATCACGATGCGTACGTCAAAGGAGCGATTGCGGAATCTGCACGACCGCCGTACTCGTCAACGGTTGAGTCAATATGCTTCCCAGGAACGGCATGCTCGTCATCCAGCTATCGGGGCTGTAATTCACCGTAACCGACAAGCAGTACAACGACGGCGGAGTCGACTTGTCATAACTGCACTGAGGCGCCGCGACCTGCGGCTTGCCGACATTCAGCCAGCCCACGACGCTCTGCGCGGTTGTCGTCGCGTTCGCAATGCGTGCAGCAAGACTGGGGGCATAACTCAATCCGGCCCGTGCGCCTTCGCTGGCAGCGAACGTCAGGCTCTGCTGGATCGTGAAAATCATCCCGAAACTGACGATGCCGTAGAAAACCACGAACAGCAGCGGGAACACGATCGCAAACTCGACAGCCGTCGCGCCACGCTGCCGTCGTTGCCCGCGCGACTGTTTCTGTCGTTTCATCGCACAGCCCCCGTTGCGACAAGAAAGACGACCCATGCAGCGGCCGGCGCCGCGAGGCAGGCCACATAGGGTGTTGCACGGTATCTGCCGAGCGCCATCGCCGGTGTGTCCCGGCGCCACAGTGCGCCGATCGATGTGCGCGACAGTAGCAGCAGTGCGACGGCATGAATTCCGGCGGCAAGGCTTCCGACGATCCAGATCCATAGCAGCGCATTCGGGCCGCACCACACGCCGATCACGGCAAAGATCTTGACGTCCGCCGCGCCCATGACGCGCAATAGAAAAAGCGGGAAAAAGGCGGCCAACCCGACCAGCAGGCCGATCATCGCCTGCTTCGGGAGAATGCCGAACGGACTGGCGTTCAAATACGCTCCGCCCAAGCCGCAGACCAACCCCGCCAAGACGAGCGAATTCGAAACGCGCCGAAACCGGATGTCACTGGTTGCGACTAACGCCGCCCAGGCCAGGAACACCCCGCTAAAAATGAAATGTGCCATCGCACCGCAACCCGCGATAAATGTCGCGGCGGGCGGACCGCCAAGACAATCCGCCCGCCGCAACACCAAGACGACTCAATGTTTCGAGGTCGTGCTGACTAACGTCAGGTGGGTTACTTAAAGATGGTGGTAGCCGTGCAGTTCGTGGCCGTCGTCGGAGAACTAATGCATGACCCGAGATTCGTGAACATATTACCGAGACTCGTGCCGATCGACGAAGCACCCGCCAGGATCGCGACAGCGATAAGACCCGCAATCAGACCATACTCGATCGCGGTAACCCCGTTGTTTTCCTTAAGAAAACGCTTGATGATTGCTTTCATTTTTTATTCCTCGTGCCTGTATTTACGTTCTTTGGCCTTTTATACGTATACATCCCCGCATATCTGGCCCTTGCCCCGCCGTTCGCCACATCTGCCGTGACGACAACCGGGTGCGCTTTCTTTATAGTTCGCCCCGAAGGGCATGGCTCACAATTTGATGCAAGTTAACATTCGCGATAGTGACCCTCCTCGAACGTTGTGTACCGAACCGTACATTTCCTTACATCTGCTCCGGATTCTATATCCGATCCTATTTAAGTTCCAACCTCTTTTAACGACTCTGCCGGAAAAAAGTCTTCAGGAGCACAACGTATTTGTACGGCGTTTCGGTACGACTTACACATAGGATTTACGATAGGTTAGATGTGCACGCCTAATCCACCAGTAAAACAATTGCCTCGTCCACCAAGCCTGCCCGCCTCCCACGTTACGTCGCACGCGTAACGCCAATGTTGTGACGTTACGTTACGAAACGGCCGAAACCGTTCTCATTCGTCTGCTCTTAAACAGATTCAACAATCTTTCAATTTCCATAACTTCCTTTCCCGACAAGGAATTGCCCCGTTTAAAACCGGTTGTCGAACCGTCGGGCATCGAAATGGCACGACAGTTGCAGAGTAGTCCTCGCACCACTCAACACAATGCAGTTCACAACACATTTTTAATGCGAGGAAGAAATGGACATTAAGGTTATCCCTCATGGCGTGTTCCGGACGACTCTGATCGCGGCCACCGTTGCAGCCATGCTTTCCCTCTCCGCGTGCGGCGGCTCCGGTTCCATCAGCCAGGGCCTCGGCGGCGGCTCGAGCTCGGGCACCGGCGATTCGATCTCGACATCAGGCGGCGGCTCGAGCGGCACCTCGGGTACGAGCGGTACCTCCGGCACCAGCGGAACCTCGGGTACGAGCGGCACCAGCGGAACCTCAGGCACGAGCGGTACGTCCGGCACGAGCGGAACCTCGGGCACGAGCGGCACCTCCGGCACCTCGGGTGTGTCGTCGAACGCGGTGGGAAAGGTCCTCGCAAACACCAGCACTGTCGCCACGGGTCTCGGCGGAACCGTCTCGGGTCTCGGCTCCGTCATCGGCAGCCAGTCGCTGCCGGGCGTCAACCCGGCCACGACGCAAGCCGCAGGCGGCATCGTGCAGAGCATCGGCGGCGCGGTGACCGCACTCGGCAACGGCCTCGGCAATGGTCTCGGCCAGCTCGGCGCAACGAAGGATCCGGTCGGCACCACACTCGCCAGCACGGGCGGCGTGGTCAATCAACTCGGCGGCGCAGTCACGGGCACGGGCCAACTGGTCACGAGCCTCGGCAGCGGCCCGCTGTCGCCGCTTGCACCGGTGACGGGTGCCGTCGGTGGCCTGGTGTCGACGCTCGGCGGCGCCGTATCGAACGGCGGCACGACCCTCACCAATGCGCTGTCGACCGGCCCGATTCAGCAAGTCACGCAGACGGTCAGCTCGGCCATCACGCCGATCACGACGATGGTCGGCCAGACGACCCAGACGATCGGTACGGCGACCGGCCTCGGCGCCCCCGTCAACACGCTGCTCGGCACGGTCGGCAACGGGCTGAACCAGGCGGGCGCCCTGCTCGCGTCGACAGGCGGCAACCCGGTCACGACGGGCCTCGGCAACACCGTCTCGTCGACGGGCAATACCGTGAAGGCCGTCGGCGGCCTGCTCACGGGCGGCACGGGCGGCGTGACCAACCCGCTCGCACCGCTCACGGGCCTCGTCTCGACGGTCACCGGCGCACTCGGCGGTGCAACCGGCGGCGGCAGCGGCCCGCTTGCGCCGGTCACCGGCCTCGTCTCCACGGTCACCGGCGCGCTCGGTGGCGCAGCAGGTGGTGGCAGCGGCCCGCTCGCTCCGGTCACCGGCCTCGTCTCCACGGTCACCGGCGCACTCGGCGGCGCGGCTGGCGGCAGCGGTGGCCCGCTCGCGCCGGTTACCGGCCTCGTCTCGACAGTCACGGGCGCACTCGGCGGCGCAACGGGCGGAACGAGCGGCAGCCCGCTCGCACCGGTCACGGGTCTTCTCGGCGCAGTCACGGGTGCCCTCGGCGGCGCGACGGGCGGCGCAGGTGGCAGCAGCCCGCTCGCCCCGGTGACGAACGCCGTCACGACGGTCACCAGCACGGTCGGCGCACCGGCACTGAGCGGCGGCACGGGTGCCGTCACGAACTCGGGTTCGGCGTCGAACCTGCTCGCGCCTGTCACGTCGCTGATCGGCGGCCTGCTCGGCGGCACGCACGGCAAGTAATCCGGCATCCATTCATCGAAAAGACAGCGAGGAGTCCATCATGTCCCAGCAACGTTCCATCACGACCGTCGCCCTGCGCCAGTGGCGCGTGCCCCTCACCGCCTTCGCCGCAGTCTGCCTGCTGGCCGCCTGCGGCGGCGGTGGTGTCAGCTCGCCGCCCGCCAGCAGCAATAACAACAACCCGAGCACGAGCGGTACGCCCAGCACGAGCGGCACCAGCGGCTCGACGACCGGTACCAAGGGCGTCGTCAGCACGGTCGGCCAGACGGCCACCGACCTGGGCAGCACGGTCGGCAACATCAGCCTGCCCGGCCTCGGCGACGGCGTGACGAAGGGCGTCGGCAGCACGCTCTCCAGCACCGGCACGATCGTCGGCGCAGCCGCCGATGCCGTAAGCAACGGGCTGGGACAGATCGGCTCGACGAAGGATCCGGTCGGCACGACGGTTGCCGGTCTCGGCAATGTCGTCGGCGCAACGAGCAACACGGTGTCCGGCCTGAGCTCGACGGTGAAGGCGCTCGGCACGGGCCCGCTCGCGCCGCTCGCACCGGTCACGACGCCGGTCGGCACCGTGCTCGACACGGTCGCCAACGGCCTGACGGCCGCCGGCACGACGATCGGCTCGACGCTGTCGTCGGGCGCCGTGCAGCAGGTCACGCAACCGATCAGCTCGGCGATCACGCCGCTCGTGATCACGGCCGGCCAGGTCACGCAACAGGTCGGCACGACGACCGGCCTCGGCCAACCCGTCTCCGGCCTGCTCGGCCAGGTCGGCGGCGCGATCAGCTCGGCAGGCAAGCAGGTCGGCGGCACGTCGAGCCAGCCGCTCGTCGGCGACGTCGGTCAGCTCGTGACCGCGGTCGGCAACACCGTGACCAACGCGGGCGGCCTGGTCAACCCGAACGGCCCGAACGGCGCAGCACCGATCCCCGGCCTGATCACGAGCCTCGTCGGCGGCTCGACGGCTGCCGTCCAGAACGGCACGTCGTCGGGTTCCGGCTCGACGAACCCGCTCGGCGGCCTGCTGTCCGGTCTCGGCTCGACGCCGCTCGGCTCGCTCACGGGCGCACTCGGCGGCGCAACGGGCGGCTCGGCCAGCGGCCCGCTCGCTCCGGTCACGGGCCTCGTGTCGACGGTCACGGGCACGCTCGGTGGCGCAACGGGCGGCGCAGGCAGTGCAAACCCTCTCGCGCCCGTCACCGGTTTGCTGAATACTGTCACGGGAGCCGTGGGCGGTGCAGCAGGATCGGGGGGCGCGAGCCCGCTCGCACCGGTCACGTCGCTGGTCGGCGGTGTCACGGGTACGGCCTCGTCGGGCAGCGGCTCGACGGGCCTGCTGGCACCGGTAACGGGGTTGCTGGGCACGCTGGGTAGCGTCGGCAAGTAAGGAGGACGGTCGCGCCATCGCAGCCGGAGCGAATGGCGCGGCCGTACAAACACAACCGGCATGGCGGCACGCGGCGCGCGACACCCTGGTGTCGCGCGCCGGCATTACAAAGAAGACGAAAAGCAAGGCCTACGAGGAAGAACAATGAAATCCAGACTCGACAGATGGATGATGCTGCTCGCCATCGCGGCAGCAAGCACGGCACATGCACAATCGCGCGTCGGCGGTAACCCGCTCGACTCCCTTCCCCAGATCAACGCACCGAAGACCGGCCCGAACGTGACCGTGCAGGTCGCACCGCAAGCGCCGCAACTGCAGGAGCTGCTGTCGCGACACCTGACGCCGTCGACGTTTCAGGTCGAAGGCGTGAAGTCGGTGCCGTTCGAGGAAATCTCGCGTCGCTTCACCCCGCTCGTCGGCAAGGACATCACGATCGGCGACCTGATCGAAACCGCCAACGGCGTGACGAAGCTGTACCAGGAGCGCGGCTACGCGCTGTCGTTCGCGTTCGTTCCCGCGCAGACGTTCGAGAACGGCGTCGTGCGCATCACGGTGGTCGAAGGCTATGTGTCGGACGTCAAGGTCACCGGCAAGCCCGGTGCGATGGAACCGAAGATCCGCGCGATCGCCGCCCACATCACGGCCGATCGCCCGCTGCGTCGCGCGACGTTCGAGCGTTACGTGAATACGTTCGGCCTGCTGCCCGGCCTCACGGTGAAGGCGAATGTCCCGCCGCCGCAAACCACCGACGGCGCCACGACGCTGGAACTCGCGGTCGACCGCAAGCCGTTCAACATCAGCACCGGCATCGACTTCAACCACCCGGGTGTCCAGGGCCTCATCACCGCAACCGAAAACGGCCTTACGCGATTCGGTGAGCAGTTGAGCATCTCGGCGCTCGCGCCGCCTGGGCGTGACAAGCAGACCTACTTTGCGTTCAGCGGTGCGGTGCCCGTCGGCAGCAGCGGCCTGATCACGCGCCTCGACGCAAGTACGTATCGCGGCAAGCCGACCAACAACCCGGGATTGCCGTCGTACGTGCAGCGTACGGTCAAGAACGAGAAGCTCGGTCTTTCGGCATCCTATCCGATACTGCTGAACAACCAGCGCAGCCTGCTCGGCACCGTGTCGGGCTATGCGTCGCATAACGAGGACCGCTACCAGAACCAGATCAACGGCGCGAGCCTCGATACGCGTTCGCAGGTCCGCGTACTGCAAATGCAACTCGACTACACGAGCGTCCAGCCGAAACAGGTCCAGAAACTCAGCGTCAACGTCGCGAAGGGTTTCAACATCCTCGGCGCATCGAAGGCACAGGACATCACCGTCGGCACGACGACGACCTCGGTGGACAGCCCGATTTCGCTGACCTTCGTTCGCACGGGGGCGACCTTCACGCAGACAAACGAATGGCCGCTCCGGATCGGCACGTCGGTTTCGCTGACCGGGCAATACAGTCCCGACTCGTTGCCGACGTCCGAACAGATCTCGTTCGGCTCGACGCGCTACGCGCTCGGCTACCAGCCGGGCGAAACGTCGGGCGACTCGGGCTGGGGGATGTCGCTGGAGGTCAACCGCGGCTTCACGCCGGGCTGGACGTATCTGAAATCGATCACGCCGTATGTCGCGTACGACATGGCGCGCGTATACCTGCACTCGGGCGCGCCGTCACCGAACCGCATGTCGTCGGTCGGCATCGGTGTACGGTTTTCCGACAGCCGTTTCTACAGTCTCGACCTGAACGTTGCGAAGCCGATCGGCGACGCGCCCGTCGAAAGCGCGTCGCGCAGCCCGCGCATCAACGCCGCATTCTCGTATCAGCTCAACTGATCGGACACCAAACAGCCCGCGTTTCGCGGGCTGTTTCGATTAGAGTCCCCTCTATCAAACGTGGCGCGCGGTTTCACGTATTCTGGCGAAGCTCGCAACATGCCCGCCCCATGCAGACGGTCGTGCGGGCGAATCGAACACGACATGCAAAACAAGGAGGACGACAATGATTCAACTGACCCGCCCGTTGCGTGCAATCGCCGTTGCCGGCGCACTGCTCGCCTGCGCAGCCCCCACGTTCGCACAAGCCGACAATCCCATCGGCATGTGGCAGACGATCGATGACAACACCCATCAGCCGAAGGCACTCGTGCAGATCGCCGAGGACGGCGACGGTGCGCTGACGGGCAAGGTCGTCAAGGGCCTCGGCGCGAACGATACGCCCGATCGCCGTTGCACCGCCTGCACGGACGAGCGCAAGGATCAACTCATCAAGGGCATGACGATCATCAAGGCAATGAAGAAGGAAGGCGACCACTGGGACGGTGGCAACATCCTCGACCCGGAGAACGGCAAGGTCTACAAGTGCAAGATGACGCTTGAGGACGGCGGCCAGAAACTCGTGGTACGCGGTTACATCGGCGTATCGCTGCTCGGCCGGTCGCAGACCTGGGTTCGCCAGCAATAACGCAGCACGCCGCCAACACGCGCGGCACAATGAAAAAATCGGCCTGCGACGAAGTCGTCAGGCCGATTTTCTTTGGGTGCGGGCGCAACAGAAACCGATTGCCATCACGCCGCATGCTTCAGCGAGTCGGGCGCATAGCCACCCGGTGTGCGGTACACGGGTACCGCGTTGCTACGCGCCTCCGCTGCCTTCGATTGCGTGTGCTTGCGCATCCGTGCGGACAATTCATTGCACAGATTCACGCCCGAATCGCCGTAGAGTTCACGCATCACGCTCAACAGCGTGCCCGTCTCGTGCCAGACCTTGAAGCGGCGATGGCACGTCTGATACGACGGGTAACGGCGCGGCATCGCGGACCACGTTGCGCCGCTGTAGATCACCCAGAGCACGCCGTTCAGGACGGCCCGCGTATTGGCTAACGGACGGCCGCGCAACTCGGTGCGCGGCTGCATTTCGGGCAGAAGCGGCGCAACGCAGCGCCACTCGTGGTCGGTCAGATCGCGATACGGTGTCATGGACATCTCCAGCCTTAGTAACCATGACACAACGATATCGGCTCACCTCAACGATGAATATAAGACAAATCCGAAAATACCCGGAGATTGCCTGAATTTGACCGGAATTGACGTTTGAATCCCGTCAATTGCCGGAAAGCGCAATCAGGTCAGCGACGTATCGACGATGCGACGCGGCGTTTCGAGGTACTCCTTCGACTGCATCTCGACGATTCGCGACACCGTGCGCGCGAATTCGTTGGCCATCGGGCCTTCGATGTACAACTGCTCCGCCGGCACCGCCGCGGACATCAGCAGCTTGACCTTGTGGTCGTACAGCACGTCGATGAGCCACGTGAAGCGGCGCGCCTCGGACGCCATCCGCGGCGACATCTGCGGCACCTCGGACAGCACGATCGCATGGAAGCGGCTCGCCAGTTCGAGATAGTCGTTCTGCGATCGCGGGCCGCCGCACAGCGTCGCGAAGTCGAACCAGACCACGCCGTCCGCTTTGCGCAGCGCCTTCAGTTCACGCTTCTCGATATGCAGGATCGGGCTTTCGTCGGGTACCGCCGCGAGCTTGCCGAATGCATGGCGCAGTTCGCGATCGGCGTCCGCGCCGAGCGGCGTGTGATACATCTTCACCTGCGCGAGCGTGCGCTGGCGATAGTCGACGCCCGCGTCGACGTTCAGCACGTCGAGCCTGTCCTTGATCAGCGCGATGGCCGGCAGCATGCGGTCGCGATGCAGGCCGTCCGGATACAGGTCGTCGGGATCGTAGTTGGACGTCATCACGAACTGCACGCCGTTGTTGAACAGGCGGTCGAGCAGACGGTACAGGATCATCGCGTCCGCAATGTCCGACACGTGGAATTCGTCGAAGCAGATCAGCCGGTAGCGCTTCGCGATCCGCCGCGCGAGTTCGTCGAGCGGATCGGCCTGCCCTTTCAGTTCCTCGAGCTCGCGATGCACTTCGCGCATGAATTCGTGGAAATGCAGGCGCGTCTTGCGCTGCACGGGCACGACCGCATAGAAGCTGTCCATCAGGAAGCTCTTGCCGCGGCCGACACCGCCCCACATGTAGACGCCGCGCGGGAGGTCCGGATGATTGATGAGCTTCTTGAACGCGTTCGAGCGACGCGCCTTGTACTCGACCCATTCGTCGAAGCAGCGCTGCAGGCGATCGACGGCCGCGCGCTGGGCGGGATCGGACTGATAGCCGCGCGTGGTCAGTTCGCGCGTGTAGTATTCGGTGACGTTCATCGGGCAAACCGGAAAGAACGAAGGCGGGCGGGAAACCCCGCCCGCCTTCGTCATGAGACGGCTGCGCCGGCCGATGGCCGGCAGGCGCTACACCGTGCTCAGCTGTTCAGCGAGCGCTTGTCGACGGCGAGCGCCGCTTCGCGCATCACTTCCGACATCGACGGGTGCGGATGGCAGATGCGGGCGATGTCTTCCGACGCCGCCTTGAATTCCATCGCCACCACGGCTTCCGCGATCAGGTCCGACGCGTTCGCGGCGATCACGTGCACGCCGAGCAGTTCGTCGGTCTTCGCATCCGCGATCATCTTCACGAAGCCGTCCGGCGCGTTCATGCCGAGCGCGCGGCCGTTGATCGAGAACGGGAACTTGCCCGACTTGATCTCGCGGCCTTCCGCCTTCAGCTGCTGCTCCGTCTTGCCGACCCATGCGATTTCCGGGTACGTGTAGATCACCCACGGAATGCAGTTGTAGTCGATGTGCGGCTTCTGGCCGTCGATCACTTCCGCGACCAGCACGCCTTCGTCTTCCGCCTTGTGCGCGAGCATCGGGCCGCGCACCACGTCGCCGATCGCGTACACGTTCGGCACTGCCGTACGGCAGTGGTCGTCCACGTCGATGAAGCCGCGCTCGTTCGCCTTCAGGCCGATTGCCTCGAGGCCGAGGTTGTCGGTGTTCGGCACGCGGCCGACCGACACGATCAGGCGATCGGCGTCGAGCGTCTGCGCGTTGCCGTCCTTGTCCGTGTAGGCGATCGACACACCGCTCTCGGTCGCCTTCACTTCACCGATCTTCACGCCGAGATTGATGTCGAGGCCCTGCTTCTTGAACAGCTTGGCCGCTTCCTTCGCGAGCGCTTCGTCGGCTGCGCCGAGGAATGCCGGCAGCGCTTCGAGCACCGTCACTTCGGCACCCAGGCGGCGCCACACCGAGCCGAGCTCGAGGCCGATCACGCCTGCGCCGATCACGGCGAGCTTCTTCGGCACCGAGTCGAACGTCAGCGCACCTTCGTTGTCCGACACGATCTTGTTGTCGACCGGAATGCCCGGCAGGTGACGCGCCTTCGAGCCCGTCGCAATGATCACGTTCTTCGCGGTGACGACTTCGGTTTCACCGTCGCCGCTCACTTCGATCTGCACGCCGGCGTCGGTCTTGCCGGTGAACTTGCCATGGCCCTTCAGCCAGGTGATCTTGTTCTTCTTGAACAGGAACTCGATCCCGCTCGTCATCTTCTCGACGATCGCATCCTTGCGGCCGAGCATCTTCGCGACGTCGATCTTCACGCCGTCGACCGTGATGCCGTGGTCGGCCAGGTGATGCGACGTGTTCTCGAACTCTTCCGACGATGCGAGCAGCGCCTTCGACGGGATGCAGCCGACGTTCAGGCAGGTGCCGCCGAGCTTCAGCGCGCCGGCCGGGTTCTTCCACTTCTCGATACAGGCAACGGTCTTGCCGAGCTGCGCGGCGCGAATCGCGGCGATGTAGCCGCCGGGGCCGGCGCCGATCACGACGACGTCAAATTCCTTGGACATGACAATCCTTTCCACTTGTACGCCCGCAGGTTCGCGCGTATGCGCGAACCTGCGGAACGGGTCGATGCAGTGAGACTTGGCTTACAGGTCGAGCAGCAGGCGTGCCGGATCTTCCAGCGCATCCTTCATCGCGACGAGCGACAGCACCGCTTCGCGGCCGTCGATGATCCGGTGGTCGTACGACAGTGCCAGGTAGTTGATCGGACGGATCACGATCTGGCCGTTCTCGACGACCGGACGTTCCTTCGTCGCGTGCACGCCGAGGATGGCCGACTGCGGCGGGTTGATGATCGGGGTCGACAGCATCGAGCCGAACACGCCGCCGTTCGAGATCGAGAACGTACCGCCCGTCATTTCCTCGATCGACAGCTTGCCGTCCTTCGCCTTCTGGCCGAATTCGGCGATCTTCTTTTCGATCTCGGCGAGGCTCAGCTGATCCGCGTTGCGCAGGATCGGCACGACGAGGCCGCGCGGCGAGCCGACAGCGATACCGATGTCGAAGTAGCCGTGGTAGACGATGTCGTTACCGTCGATCGACGCGTTCACGAGCGGGAACTTCTTCAGCGCATGGACGGCCGCCTTCACGAAGAACGACATGAAGCCGAGCTTCACGCCGTGTTCCTTCTCGAACTTGTCCTTGTACTTGGAGCGCAGGTCCATGACCGGCTGCATGTTGACTTCGTTGAACGTCGTCAGGATCGCGTTGGTCTGCTGCGATTCGAGCAGACGCTCGGCGATACGCGCACGCAGGCGCGACATCGGCACGCGCTGTTCCGGACGGTCGTTCAGCCAGGTCGTTGCCGACGCCGGCACCTTGACTTCCGGCAGCGACGGCTTCGCAGCGGCGGTCTTCGCCGGTGCAGCGGCCGGAGCAGCCTTCGGTGCGCTGCCTGCGGCCAGCGCGTCGCCCTTCGTGACGCGGCCGTCGCGGCCCGAACCTGCGACGTCGCCTGCCGACAGGCCCTTCTCGGCCAGCAGCTTCGACGCAGCCGGCGATGCGGTGCCCGACGATGCCGTTGCGGCGGCCGGCTGCGCGGCCGGTGCGGCTGCAGCAGGCGCTGCTGCCGGCTTGACTTCGGCGGCGCCCGCCGCTGCTTCGGCAGCACCGGCCTTCGCTTCGGTGTCGATCGTCGCGATCAGCTGGTCGGCAACCACCGTGTCACCGTCGTTCTGCAGCACTTGCGCGAGCACGCCCGCTGCCGGTGCCGGCACTTCGAGCACGACCTTGTCGGTCTCGAGTTCGATCAGGATTTCGTCCTGCGCGACTGCTTCGCCCGGCTTCTTCTTCCACTGCAGCATGGTCGCTTCCGAAACCGACTCCGAAAGCTGGGGGACTTTGACTTCTACGATAGCCATGTGATTTTCCTGGATGCTTAATCTGGGTAATGACGAGGTTCGTGCGATTCCTTCGGCCGGTGCGGCGCGCCACGCGCCCGGCAGGCCAAAAGAGACGGGAAAGCGCCGCGCGCCTTCCCGTTTCGCTTCCGTCGGTTATTTCGCGATCGATCCGCTCTTCAGGCGGCCGAAAGCACCTTCGATCAGGGCCTTCTGCTGCTCGTAGTGCTTCGCGTAGTAGCCAACCGCCGGCGAGGCCGAAGCCGGACGGCCGCTGTATGCCAGCTTCTGCCCTTCCTTCATGCCTTCCTTCAGGTGGTGCTCGACGTAGAACCAGGGGCCCTGGTTCTGCGGCTCGTCCTGCACCCAGACCACTTCAGTCGCGTTCTCGTACTTCTTCATTTCGGCTTCGAACTGCTTGTGCGCGAACGGATACAGCTGCTCGATACGGATGATCGCGACGTCGTTCGCCTTCGCTTCGCGGCGATGCGCGACGAGGTCGTAGTACACGCGGCCCGAGCAGGCCAGCACGCGCTTGACCTTCTTCGCGTCGATGCCGCCGTCGGTTTCGCCCAGCACCGGCTGGAACGAGCCCTTCGCCAGTTCCGACAGGTCCGACACCGCTTCCTTGTGACGCAGCAGCGACTTCGGCGTTGCGACGATCAGCGGCTTGCGGAACAGGCGGATCATCTGGCGGCGCAGCAGGTGGAAAATCTGCGCAGGCGTCGTCGGCTGAACGACCTGCATGTTGTGATCTGCACACAACTGCAGGAAACGCTCGATACGCGTCGACGAGTGTTCCGGACCTTGCCCTTCATAGCCGTGCGGCAGCAGCATCGTGAGGCCCGACACGCGGCCCCACTTCACTTCGCCCGACGAGATGAACTGGTCGATCACGACCTGCGCGCCGTTGACGAAGTCGCCGAACTGCGCTTCCCACAGCACGAGCGTGTTCGGCTCGGCGGTCGAGTAACCGTATTCGAAGCCCAGCACCGCTTCTTCCGACAGCACCGAGTCGATCACCGTGAACTTCGCCTGGCCTTCCGCGATGTTCTGCAGCGGCACGTACGTACCGTCGTTCCAGCGTTCGCGGTTCTGGTCGTGCAGCACCGCGTGACGGTGCGTGAACGTGCCGCGGCCCGAATCCTGGCCCGTCAGGCGCACCGAGTAGCCCGATGCGACGAGCGACGCGAATGCCAGGTGTTCGCCCATGCCCCAGTCGAGCGGCTGGTCGCCACGCGCCATGTTGCGGCGGTCGTTGATCACGCGCTCGACGAGCGGGTGGACCTTGAAGTTTTCCGGGACCGTCGTGATGCGTTCGCCGAGGCGCTTCAGTTCAGCGAGCGGCACGGCCGTATCGGCCGCATCCGTCCACTTGCGGTTCAGGAACGGAACCCAGTCGACCGCGTACTTGCTCTTGTAGTTCGACAGGACCGGGTCGACCGTGTGGTGACCGTCGTCCATCGCCTTGCGGTATGCCTTCACGTAGTTGTCGGCGTCTTCCGCGGTGATCACGCCCTGCTGCACGAGCTTCTCGGCGTACAGCGCACGGGTGCCCGGGTGCTGCGCGATCTTCTTGTACATCAGCGGCTGCGTGACGGCCGGCGTGTCCTGCTCGTTGTGACCCAGCTTGCGGAAGCAGACGATGTCGATCACGACATCCTTGTGGAACTGCATCCGGTAGTCGATCGCGATCTGGATCGCGAGCACGACGGCTTCCGGATCGTCGCCGTTCACGTGCAGCACCGGCGCTTCGATCATCTTGACCACGTCGGTGCAGTACAGCGTCGAGCGCGCATCGCGCGGGTCCGACGTCGTGAAGCCGATCTGGTTGTTGATGACGATGTGCAGCGTGCCGTGCGTGCCGTAACCGCGCGTCTGCGCGAGGTTCAGCGTTTCCATCACGACGCCCTGGCCAGCGAAGGCCGCGTCGCCGTGGATCTGCACCGGCAGCACTTGCAGGCCGTCTTCGTCGCCGCGACGGTCCATCCGCGCCTTCGCCGAACCTTCGACCACCGGGTTCACGATTTCGAGGTGCGACGGGTTGAACGCGAGCGACAGGTGGACCGGGCCGCCTTCCGTCGAGACGTCCGACGAGAAGCCCTTGTGGTATTTCACGTCACCGGCCGGCAGGTCGTCGACGTGCTTGCCTTCGAATTCGGCGAACAGGTCGGCCGGCATCTTGCCCAGCGTGTTGACCAGCACGTTCAGACGGCCGCGGTGGGCCATGCCGATGATGATTTCCTGCACGCCGCTCTTGCCCGCGTGCTGGACGACTTCGTCCATCGCCGCGATGAAGCTCTCGCCGCCTTCGAGCGAGAAGCGCTTCTGGCCGACGTACTTGGTGTGCAGATAGCGTTCGAGACCTTCCGACGCCGTCAGGCGATTCAGGATGTGCTTCTTCTTGTCGGCCGAGAACGCCGGCGTCGCACGGGTCGACTCCAGGCGCTCCTGCCACCAGCGCTTCTGTTCCGGATCGCTGATGTACATGTACTCGGCGCCGATCGTGCCGCAGTACGTGTCGCGCAAACCCTTGACGATGTCACGCAGCGAAGCCTGGTCGAAACCGAAGTACAGGTTGCTCGCGCTGTACGTCTGGTCGAGGTCGCCTTCGGAGAAGTCGTAGAACGCGGGTTCGAGTTCGGGGATGGCGGGACGTTCGCGGCGCTTCAGGGGATCGAGGTTGGCCCATTGCGAGCCGAGGAAGCGGTAGGCGCTGATCAGCGACTGAACATGGACCTGCTTGCGCGCGGTCGCGAGGTTGCTCGTGCTTTCGCGCGGGATGAAGGCATTGGCCTTCGCGCGCTCGGCGAACGATTCGACGATCGGGAAGTGAGCGACGTCATTGGCACTCGAGCCGTCCGTTGCAGGTACGTTCTGCAGCGCGTCGAAATACTCTCGCCAGTTCTCCGGCACCGACGCCGGATTGTTGAGGTATGCATCGTACAGTTCTTCAACGTACGAAGCATTGCCGCCGAACAGATAGGAGTTCAGCTGAAACTGCTTCATTACATCTGACATTTTACGCTCACCTTTCTTCGAGCTTCTCGAGAAATAGCGGGTTACTCAACCTTCCGCGACACGGCCTGACCGTTTAGCGGATTGCGAATCAAGTCTTGCTTGGAAGGACCTAAAACTTGCGTGCGCGCAGCATATCACAGAACCGATACCGGAGTTCACGGCGAAATGTGCCTGAAAGCACCGCGCGACGGGGTTTTGCCGGATTGCCACGACCCGCAGGAACAGTGTTTTGCAGGTATTCCGGTTGCGCTGCGCGCAGATGCAAAAAAGGCTGCCCGCAGGCAGCCTTTTCCGTGATGCAGCGAACGGTCGAAATGCTTAGTCGACCGCGCCTTCGCGGCTCGCGCGGCGACGCTCGTGCTCCTTCAGGAAGCGCTTGCGCAGGCGGATCGACTGCGGCGTCACTTCGACGAGTTCGTCGTCGTCGATGAATTCGACCGCGTATTCCAGCGACATCTGGACCGGCGGCACGAGACGCACGGCTTCGTCGGTACCCGACGCACGCACGTTGGTCAGCTGCTTGCCCTTGATCGGGTTGACGACGAGGTCGTTGTCGCGGCTGTGGATGCCGATGATCATGCCCTCATACAGCGCGTCGCCCGGCTTCACGAACATGCGGCCGCGATCCTGCAGCTTCCACAGTGCGTAGGCCACGGCCGCGCCGTCGTCCTGCGAGATCAGCACGCCGTTGCGGCGCTCGAAGACCGAGCCGTCCTTGACCGGTGCGTACGAATCGAAGATGTGGCTCATCAGGCCCGTGCCGCGCGTGAGCGTCAGGAATTCGCTCTGGAAGCCGATCAGGCCACGCGCCGAGATCTTGTATTCCAGACGCGTGCGGCCGCGGCCGTCCGACGCCATGTCGAGCATTTCGCCCTTGCGGCGGCCGAGCTCTTCCATCACGCCGCCCTGGTGTTCGTCTTCGAGGTCGACGGTCAGCAGCTCGAACGGCTCGTGACGCACGCCGTCGATTTCCTGCATCACGACGCGCGGACGCGACACGGCCAGTTCGTAGCCTTCACGGCGCATGTTCTCGACGAGAATCGTCAGGTGCAGCTCGCCGCGGCCCGACACTTCGAACACCGTTTCGTCGCCCGTATCCTTCACGCGCAGCGCGACGTTGTGGTTCAGTTCCTTCATCAGGCGGTCGCGGATCTGGCGGCTCGTCACGAACTTGCCTTCGCGGCCGGCGAGCGGCGACGAGTTGACGAGGAAGTTCATCGTCAGCGTCGGTTCGTCGACGGTGATCATCGGCAGCGCTTCCGGCGTATCGACCGCGCAGATCGTCGCGCCGATGCCGACGTCTTCAATACCGTTGATCAGCACGATGTCGCCCGCCTCGGCCGACTCGACCTGCACGCGCTCGAGGCCCTTGAACGACAGCACCTGGTTGATCTTGCGGTTCAGCACGTCGCCTTCCGGGCCGAAGCGCATTACGACCGGCTGGCCCGGCTTGATGCGACCGCGCGTGATGCGGCCGACGCCGATCCGGCCGACGTACGTCGAATAGTCGAGCGACGTGATCTGGAGCTGCAGCGGCGCTTCCGGATCGGCCGGGCGAACCGGCACGTGCTCGAGGATCGCCTCGAACAGCGGGCGCATGTCGCCATCGCGCGCAGCCGGGTCGAGCGACGCGTAGCCGTTCAGGCCCGACGCGTAGACGATCGGGAAGTCGAGCTGCTCTTCGGTCGCGCCGAGCTTGTCGAACAGGTCGAAGGTCTGGTTGATCACCCAGTCGATCCGCGCGCCCGGGCGGTCGATCTTGTTGACGACGACGATCGGCTTCAGGCCGAGCGCCAGCGCCTTCTTCGTGACGAAGCGCGTCTGCGGCATCGGGCCTTCGACCGCGTCGACCAGCAGCAGCACCGAGTCGACCATCGACAGCACGCGCTCGACTTCACCGCCGAAGTCCGCGTGCCCCGGGGTGTCGACGATGTTGACGTGCGTGCCTTCGTATTCGACCGCGCAGTTCTTCGCGAGAATCGTGATCCCGCGTTCCTTTTCGATGTCGTTCGAGTCCATCACACGCTCGGCGACTTGCTGGTTGTCGCGGAAGGTGCCGGACTGGCGAAGCAGTTGGTCGACGAGCGTCGTCTTGCCGTGGTCGACGTGAGCGATGATGGCGATATTGCGAAGGGCGCGGGTCATAGAAACCTGGAAATCGTTTGAACGCGCAAACGCGCCCGCTCGTTTTCACGGGCGCGCGCTGTTGCAGCTTGGAAAGCCACAAATTATAGCACGTGAGAATGTCGAGAGCTGACGGACACGTCTCGACGCAACAAAACCGGGCCCGCCGCCCTCCCCTCGAACCGGCGAAGCGATCGAATCCGCCGCCGCCCGGCACGCCGAAAAACCTTATCCCCAAGAGGGATTTCCGCCCCACGAAGCGCACCCTTTGCCGTTCGATTAACATTTGCCGCGGCAAGCAATTGTGCCTATACTGCTGCCTAGTCAACTATTGCAGCTTCAGGGTTTTATGCCGGATTCTTCTACCCAACCGCCCGTTTCGCCGCTGTCCACGTATCAGATGAACGACAGCGTCGGCTATCTGATGTCGCGCGTGAAATCGGTGATGACCAACCTCGTCACGCAACGCACGCAGGAAGAGCTTGGTATCACGGGCACGCAGGCGAGCATGCTGTTCATGATCGCGGTAGGTAAGTGCTCGACGGCCGCCGAGCTCGCGCGCGAATACGGAATCGATGCGAGCGCGGTCACGCGCCTGCTCGACCGGGTCGAGAAACGCGGCCTGCTGTCCCGCGTGCGCAGCATCGAGGATCGTCGCGTCGTCCGCCTCGAACTGACCGACGAAGGCCGTGCGCTCGCCGAACGGCTGCCGCCCATTTTCCGCAGCGTGCTCGACCAGGTGCTGGACGGGTTTACGCCGGAAGAAGTCGGGTTCCTGAAGAGCATGCTGCGCCGCATTCTCAGCAACTATTGCGAGACGGCCGGCGGTAGCATCACGTAATAGTTGCCATAACAATTACTTTTGACAGATTAATGTAAGGAAATCCTTGCAGTGTCCATCATTCATTCCGAGTCAGGGGTCAGCGCGATGAAATCCTCCCCGTTGTCCGTGCGCGCCGGGTCGTGCCGCGCCGCCGTTGCCGCCGCGGTCGCCGCATTCGCACTGGCGGGCTGCGCAAACTACATCGGCATCAAGAGCGACAAGCAGATCGCCCCCGCATCGCAATTCGAGTCCGCCCAGAGCCTCCCGGCCCAGGGCGGCCAGTGGCCGGCGCTCGACTGGGCGAACCAGTTCGGCGATCCGCAACTGCCGAAGCTGATCGACGAGGCGCTGCAGGGTAATCCGTCGATCGCGCAGGCGCAGGCCCGCATCGCGAAGGCATCGTCGTACATCGAATCGTCGCGCTCGAACCTGATGCCGAAGGCCGAAGCCAGCTATTCGTGGACGCGCGAGCTGTACTCGTCGAACGCGCTGTTCCCGCCCCCGTACGGCGGCCAGTGGTACAGCGAGAACAACGCGCTGGCGAGCGCGTCGTGGGAACTCGACCTGTGGGGCAAGAACCGCGAACGCCTGCACACCGCCGTGTCGCAGGAAAAGTCGGCCGAAGCCGACATGCAGCAGGCGCGCATCACGCTCGCGTCGTCGGTCGCACGCACCTACAACTCGCTCGCGCAGCTCTATGCGCTGCGCGACATCGCGCAACGCGAGATCACCAACCGCCAAACGGTCGGCAAGATCACCGACGGCCGCGTGTCGGCCGGCCTCGATACCAACGTCGAACGCCAGACGGCCCGCGGCAACATCGCGACGACGCAGGCTTCGCTGTCGGACCTCGACGGCCAGATCACGACGGTGCGCTACCAGCTCGCCGCGCTGCTCGGCAAAGGCCCCGATCGCGGGTTGCAGATCGCCGCGCCCGTGATGAACCCGACCGCCGAAATCGCGCTGCCCGGCAACCTGCCGGCCGATCTCGTGTCGCGCCGCCCCGACATCGTCGCCGCGCGCTGGCAGGTCGAGGCCGCGATGCACGACGTCAAGGAAGCGAAGGCCGAGTTCTACCCCGACGTGAACCTCGCGGCCGGCTTCGGTTTCGATGCGTTCGGCTGGGGCAAATTCCTGAACTTCGCGAGCCGCCAGGCGCAATTCGGCCCGGCGATCCACCTGCCGATCTTCGATGCCGGCGCGCTGCGCGCCCAGCTCAAGGGCCGCTATGCGGACTTCGACCTGTCGGTGGCGAACTACAACCAGACGCTGATCAGCGCGCTGAACGACGTCGCGACGCAGGTCGCGTCGATCCGCGCGGTCGACCGCCAGATGGGCGACGCGCAAAACGCACTCGACGCGTCGACGCGCGCCTACGATCTCGCGGTGATCCGTTACAAGGCCGGCCTGTCGCCGCAACTGCAGGTGCTGACCGCGGACAGCAACCGCCTCGCATCCGAACAGACGGTGACCAACCTGAAGATGCGCCGTCGCGACATGCAGCTCGCCCTGATCAAGGCGCTGGGCGGCGGGTTCGATGCGACCGGTACGCCGCTCGCCGCACCCGACGCCGCCAAGCCGACCAAACAGGCCGCCAACTGATCCGGCGCCACCACTACGCAGACACTCGAAATAACGGACGGAGAAAATCGCCATGAGCGACCAACAAAACGCGGCAAGCGCGCAGCCGCAGAACAACGGCAAGCGCAAGCGAATGATGACGCTGCTCGTCGCGGTCATCGTGATCGCGGCCATCGCGTACGGCCTGTATTACTTCCTCGTCGCCCGCTTCCATGAAGGCACCGACGACGCGTACGTGAACGGCAACGTCGTGCAGATCACGCCGCAGGTCACCGGCACCGTGATCGCCGTGAAGGCGGACGACACGCAGACGGTCAAGTCCGGCGACCCGCTGGTCGTGCTCGACCCGGCCGATTCGCAGGTCGCGCTGCAGCAGGCGGAAGCGAACCTCGCGCAGACGGTGCGCCAGGTGCGCGGCCTGTTCGTCAACGACGACCAGTACCGCGCGCAGGTCGCGCTGCGCCAGTCCGACCTGTCGAAGGCCCAGGACGACCTGCGCCGCCGCATGGCCGTCGCGCAGACGGGCGCCGTGTCGCAGGAAGAAATCTCGCACGCACGTGACGCCGTGAAGGCCGCGCAGGCATCGGTCGACGCCGCGCAACAGCAGCTCGCGTCGAATCGCGCACTGACCGCGAACACGACGATCGCATCGCACCCGAACGTGATGGCCGCCGCCGCGAAGGTGCGCGACGCCTACCTCGCGAATGCGCGCAACGTGCTGCCGGCGCCGGTCACCGGCTACGTCGCGAAGCGCTCGGTGCAGGTCGGCCAGCGCGTGTCGCCGGGCACGCCGCTGATGTCGGTGGTGCCGCTGAACGCCGTGTGGGTCGACGCGAACTTCAAGGAAGTCCAGCTAAAGCACATGCGCATTGGCCAGCCGGTCGAGATGACGGCCGACATCTACGGCTCGTCGGTCACCTACCACGGCAAGGTTGTCGGTTTCTCGGCCGGTACGGGTTCGGCGTTCTCGCTGCTGCCGGCGCAGAACGCAACCGGCAACTGGATCAAGGTCGTGCAGCGCCTGCCGGTGCGGATCGAGCTCGACCCGAAGGATCTCGACAAGCATCCGCTGCGCATCGGCCTGTCGATGCAGGTCGACGTGGACATCAAGGACGAACGCGGCGACCAGCTCGTCAACGCGCCGAACACCGTCTACGAGACCAACGTGTTCGCGAAGTACGGCGACGAAGCCGACGCCGAAATCGCGCGCATCATCGCCGAGAACGCAGGCGGCAACGCGTCGGCACCTGTCGCGGCGAAGCCGAACAGCGCCGCGAAAATGATGTAATCGTTCCGACTCCGGAAAGACAACCGACATGGCACAGGCTCCTGTCTCCTACCCGCCCTTGCAGGGCGGGAAACTCTTGCTCGGGACGATCGCGGTATCGCTCGCGGTGTTCATGAACGTGCTCGACACGTCCATCGCGAACGTCGCGATCCCGACCATCTCGGGCGACCTCGGCGTATCGTCCGACCAGGGCACGTGGGTCATCACGTCATTCGCGGTCGCGAACGCGATCTCGGTGCCGCTGACGGGCTGGCTGACCGATCGCTTCGGGCAGGTCCGCCTGTTCCTTGCATCGATCATCCTGTTCGTCATCTCGTCGTGGATGTGCGGCCTCGCGCCGAGCCTGCCGTTCCTGCTCGCGTCGCGCGTGCTGCAGGGCGCGGTCGCGGGCCCGATGATTCCGCTGTCGCAGTCGCTGCTGCTGTCGAGCTATCCACGCGCGAAGGCGCCGATGGCGCTTGCGCTATGGTCGATGACGACGCTGATCGCACCGGTCGCGGGCCCGATTCTCGGTGGCTGGATCTCGGACAACTACTCATGGCCGTGGATCTTCTACGTGAACATCCCGGTCGGCATCGCCGCCGCGCTTGCCACATGGTCGATCTATCGCACGCGTGAATCGACGATACGCCGCGCGCCGATCGACGGCGTCGGCCTCGCGCTGCTCGTGCTGTGGGTCGGTTCGCTGCAGATCATGCTCGACAAGGGCAAGGATCTGGACTGGTTCTCGTCGACGACGATCGTCGCGCTTGCGCTGATCGCGATCATCTCGTTCGCGTTCTTCGTGATCTGGGAACTGACCGCCGAGCACCCCGTCGTCGACCTGTCGCTGTTCCGCCGGCGCAACTTCACGGGTGGGACGGTCGCACTGGCAGTCGGTTACGGGCTCTACTTCGGCAACCTCGTGCTGCTGCCGCTGTGGCTGCAGACCCAGATCGGCTACACGGCCACCGACGCCGGCCTCGTGATGGCACCGGTCGGGCTGTTCGCGATCCTGCTGTCGCCGTTGACCGGCAAGTTTCTGCCGCGCACCGATCCGCGCTACATCGCGACCGCCGCCTTCCTGACATTCGCACTGTGCTTCTGGATGCGCTCGCGCTACACGACCGGTGTCGACGAATGGTCGCTGACGCTGCCGACGCTCGTGCAAGGTATCGCGATGGCCGGCTTCTTCATCCCGCTCGTGTCGATCACGTTGTCCGGCCTGCCCGGCCACCGCATTCCCGCGGCATCCGGCCTGTCGAACTTCGTGCGGATCATGTGCGGCGGCATCGGCACGTCGATCTTCCAGACCGCGTGGGACCACCGCAACAACTTCCATCACGCGCAACTGGTCGAGCAGACGAACGTGTACAACCCGACGTTCAACCAGGCCGTCACGCAGATGGGCAACCTCGGGCTGACGCAGGATCAGGCGCACGGACTCATCAACAACCTGGCGACGCAACAGGCCGCCCAGCTCGGTGTGAACGATCTGTTCTACATCTCCGCGGCGATCTTCGTGCTGCTGATCGCACTGATCTGGATCACCAAGCCCGAACGCGCGGGCGGCGGCGATGCCGGGGCGGCCGCATCGGCGGCACACTGAGCGCGATGCCGCGACGCTGACGCATCAAACAAAAAAGCCCGGTCGATTCGACCGGGCTTTTTCTTGTGCCGCCTGCGGCGCACCCGCGCCGCTGCGTCAGGCCGCCGTCACGACGAGCCGTTCCGGTGCGAGGACGCCATTTGCCTTGCGCGCCACGCCGAGCAGCCGCGTGGCGTCGTAGACGCGCACGCGCTCGCCGTCCGCAGCGTCGATCGGCCCGAGCGCCGACAGCGGCAGGCGCTGGCCGTGCAGGAACCGCTTTGCGGACGCGTCGTCGAGACGAACGGACGGAAACGTCGACAGCAACGCATCGACCGGCTGGAGCCAGGCATCGCGCGCCGATTCGGCTGCGTCCGACAGCGCATCGAGCGTCACCGCGTGTTCGAGCGTCAGCGCACCGACGCCCGTGCGACGCAGCATCGTCAGATGCGCGCCGCAACCGAGCGCCTCGCCGATATCTTCCGCGAGCGTGCGCACGTACGTGCCCTTGCTGCAGGTCACGCGAAACGTCACGTCGGGCAGCTCGCAAGCGAGCAGCTCCAGTGCATGGATCGTCACGTTGCGGCCTTCGCGCTCGACGGTCTGGCCCGCGCGCGCGTACTCGTAGAGCGGCTTGCCGTCGCGCTTGAGCGCCGAATACATCGGCGGCACCTGCACGATCTCGCCGGTGAAGCGCACGAGCGCGGCTTCCACCGCGGCCCGGTCGCTTACGACGGGCCGCGTGTCGATCACGTCGCCTTCCGCATCGCCGGTGGCCGTGCGCTGGCCGAGACGCATCGTCGCTTCGTAGGTCTTGTCGGCCTCGAGCAAATCCTGCGAAAACTTGGTCGCCTCGCCGAAGCACAGCGGCAGCAGGCCCGAAGCCAGCGGATCGAGCGTGCCGGTGTGACCGGCTTTCTTCGCGAGGAGCAGGCGCTTCGCGCGAATCAGCGCGTCGTTGCTCGACAGGCCGACCGGCTTGTCGAGCAGGAGGACGCCGTCCAGCACGCGCCGGGGCACGCGCGGACGTTGGGGTGCTGCAGTCGTCATAGGCCGGTCGAGCTCAGTCGTCCCTGGAAGGCGCGTCGGCCTCGTCGTCGTCCTTCGCACGCGTCGAGTTCGCCTCCTTGATCAGACGCGACATTTCGACGGCCTTCTCGATCGTCTGGTCGTAATGGAAATGCAGCGTCGGCACCGTATGAATGTGCAGGCGCTTGAACAGCAGGTTGTGCAGGTGACCCGACGCGTGGTTCAACGCCTCCTGCGTCTTTTCCGGATCGCCGGTGAGCGCAGTGAAGTAGACCTTCGCGTGCGCGTAGTCCGGCGTGAGCTCGACGCTCTGGATGGTCACGATGCCGATACGCGGGTCTTTGACCTCGCGCATGATGAGTTCGGACAAATCGCGCTGAATCTGGTCGGCGATCTGAACGTTGCGATTGGGGGAAGTACGTTTCCTGGACATGATCGATCCGTGATCCGTTTATCAGGATAAAGCGGCGGCCATGATTGGCACGCCACCATGAAAATGGGCGGGACAGGCCCAAGCCTGCCCCGCCCATGAGCCGATGCGCGACGATTACAGCGTACGCGCGACTTCGGTCACTTCGAAGACTTCGAACTGGTCGCCTTCGACGATGTCGTTGAAGTTCTTCACCGACATACCGCACTCGAAGCCTTGCTTCACTTCCTTCACGTCGTCCTTGAAGCGCTTCAGCGATTCGAGTTCGCCCGTGAAGATCACGACGTTGTTGCGCAGCACGCGCACCGACGACGAGCGCTTGACGATACCGTCCGTCACCATACAGCCGGCGACGGCACCGATCTTCGGTACCTTGAAGACCTGGCGCACCTCGACCATGCCGGTGATGACTTCGCGCTTCTCCGGTGCCAGCATGCCCGACATCGCCGCCTTCACCTCATCCACTGCGTCATAGATGATGTTGTAGTAACGGATGTCGATGCCGTTCGCCTCGGCCAGCTTGCGCGCCTGTGCATCCGCACGCGTGTTGAAGCCGATGATGACCGCCTTCGATGCCGTCGCGAGGTTGACGTCGTTTTCGCTGATGCCGCCCACCGCGCTGTGCACGATCTGCACGCGCACTTCGTCGGTCGACAGCTTGAGCAGCGACTGCACGAGTGCTTCCTGCGAACCCTGCACGTCTGCCTTGATGATGAGCGGCAGGTTCTGCACTTCGCCTTCGCCCATCTGCTCGAGCATGCTTTCCAGCTTCGCGGCCTGCTGCTTCGCCAGCTTCACGTCGCGGAACTTGCCCTGACGGAACAGCGCGATTTCACGCGCCTTGCGCTCGTCCGGCAGCACGATCACTTCTTCGCCCGCACCCGGCACTTCCGACAGACCCTGGATTTCGACCGGGATCGACGGGCCGGCTTCCTTCGTCGGCTTGCCGTTCTCGTCGAGCATCGCGCGAACACGGCCGTAAGCGGTACCGGCCAGCACGATGTCGCCACGGTTCAGCGTACCGGACTGCACGAGGATCGTCGCGACCGGGCCTTTACCCTTGTCGAGCTTCGCTTCGATCACGATGCCCTTGGCCGGCGCTTCGACCGGTGCCTTCAGTTCCAGCACTTCGGCCTGCAGCAGCACGTTCTCGAGCAGATCGTCGATACCCGCGCCCGTCTTGGCCGACACCGGCACGAACGGCGAATCGCCACCGTACTCTTCCGGCACGACGCCTTCCGCGACCAGCTCCTGCTTGACGCGATCGAGGTTTGCGTCCGGCTTGTCGATCTTGTTGATCGCCACGACGATCGGCACCCCACCCGCCTTCGCGTGGGCGATGGCTTCCTTCGTCTGCGGCATCACGCCGTCGTCGGCTGCCACCACCAGCACCACGATGTCGGTCGCCTTCGCGCCGCGTGCACGCATTGCCGTGAACGCTTCGTGACCCGGCGTATCGAGGAACGTGATGACGCCACGCGGCGTGTCGACGTGATAAGCGCCGATGTGCTGCGTAATGCCGCCCGCTTCGCCAGCGGCAACCTTCGCGCGGCGGATGTGGTCGAGCAGCGAGGTCTTGCCGTGGTCGACGTGACCCATGACCGTGACGACCGGCGGACGCGGCAGTTGCTCCGCATCGCTAGCCGTTTCGCCTTCGACGAGCAGCGCTTCCGGATCGTCCAGCTTCGCGGCAACCGCGCGGTGGCCCAGTTCCTCGACGATGATCATCGCCGTTTCCTGGTCCAGCACCTGGTTGATCGTGACCATCTGGCCCATCTTCATCATCACCTTGATGACTTCGGAGGCCTTGATCGACATCTTGTGCGCGAGATCGGCAACCGACACGGTTTCCGGCACGTGCACTTCACGGACGATCGGTTCGGTCGGCGCCTGGAACGTCGAGCTGTCCTGGTGACGGCCGCGACCCTTCGGGCCGCCGCGCCAGCCGCGGTCGACGCCGCCGCTCGAATCGCCGCGCGTCTTGATGCCGCGGCGCTTCGACGCGTCGTCCTGCCAGCCGCCCTTGCCTGCGCCCGGCTTCTTGTTGCGGTCGCCCGCGCCTGCCGGCGCCTGCGTCGTTGCCGGGGTGGCCGCACCGGCCGGCTTCTTCACGGCCGGACGCGCCTGCGCGCCTTCCGGCTTCGCCGGCTTGTGCAGCGTACCCTTCGCTTCGGCCGGCTTCGGCGGCTCGACCGGCTTCGGCGGCTCGACTGCCTTGACCACGGCCTTGCGCGGCGTGTTCATCATTTCGCGGATCGCGCGTGCTTCGGCTTCTGCCGCCGCGCGACGCTTGCTGATCTCTTCCTGCTCGGCGCGCGCCTTGTCCGCCGCCTCGCGGGCTGCGTCCTCGGCCTTCTTCGCCGCTTCGCGCTGGGCCGCGCGTTCGGCGGCCGCGCGTGCTTCGTCCTGCGCGGACTGTGCGCTTGCCGTTTCCTGCTCGGCCGCGGCGGCCTGCTGCGCTGCCGCCTGCTGCTGTGCTGCGGCAGCTTCGGCCGCGGCACGCTTCGTCGCCGCTTCTTCCTCGGCGCGACGGCGCTCGGCTTCGGCCGCTTCCTCGCGGGCGCGGCGTTCGGCTTCTTCGCGCTCCAGGCGTTCCTGGCGCTCGCGCAGTTCCTGCGCCTGCTTCTCGAGCAGCTCGGCCTCGCGGCGCGCTTCTTCCTCGCGACGCTTCAGTTCTGCATCGTCGTCCGCTTCGGCGACCTGCGCCTGACCCTGTTCCGCACCCTCGCTCACGTCGTCGCGCTTGACGAACGTGCGCTTCTTGCGGACCTCGACCTGAATGGTGCGAGCCTTGCCCGTCGCGTCAGATTGCTTGATCTCCGACGTATGCTTGCGGGTCAGCGTGATCTTGCGCTTGTCGCCGTCGGTTGCGCCGTGCGACTTGCGCAAATGATCGAGCAGACGCGCCTTGTCCGCTTCGGACAGCGCATCGTCTTCACTCGCTTTCTGGACGCCCGCTGCCTGCAGCTGTTCGAGCAGCACACCAGCAGGCATTTTCAGTTCCGCGGCAAATTGGGCTACGTTGTTACTCGCCATTCATTCCTCTTAGTGCAAGGACCGATTCCTTGCGGTTAGCATCGGGTCAGGCCATACGGCCGCCATCAAATCAGTGCGCCATGGTCATTTCTCACTGGAACCAATGTTCACGTGCTTTCATGATCAACGCCTTAGCGGCATCCTCTTCCATTCCGGTCAGGTCGACCAGTTCATCCACTGCAAGCTCGGCGAGATCGTCCCGCGTCTGCACACCGTGTTCGGCCAGCTTCGCGAGCAGCTCCGGCGTGATGCCGTCGAGGCTCTTGAGATCCAGCGCTGCGTTCTCGACTTTTTCTTCGTTCGCGATAGCCATCGTCAGCAGTGCGTCGCGTGCGCGGTTGCGCAGCTCGTGCACGGTGTCTTCGTCGAACGCTTCGATTTCGAGCATTTCGTTGAGCGGCACGTAGGCGATCTCTTCGAGGCTCGTGAAGCCTTCGTCGATCAGGATGTCGGCAACTTCTTCGTCGACATCGAGACGCGCCATGAACAGTGCACGCAGCCGGTCGCGCTCTTCACCCTGCTTCAGGGCGGATTCGTCCGGCGTCATGATGTTGATCTGCCAGCCGGTCAGTTCACCGGCGAGGCGAACGTTCTGACCGCTGCGGCCGATCGCGACAGCCAGTTCGTTCTCGTCGACGACGACGTCCATCGAATGCTTTTCTTCATCGACGACGATCGACTGGACAGCTGCCGGCGCGAGCGCGCCGATCACGAACTGGGCGGGATCCTCCGACCATAGCACGATGTCGATGTTTTCGCCACCGAGCTCGTTGCGCACCGCCTGCACGCGCGAACCGCGGATGCCGACGCAGGTGCCGATCGGATCGATCCGCTTGTCGTAGGCGATCACGCCGATCTTCGCGCGCACGCCCGGGTCGCGGGCAGCCGCCTTGATCTCGAGCAGGCCCTGCTCGATTTCCGGCACTTCCATCTCGAACAGCTTCATCAGGAACTCGGGCGCCGTACGCGACAGCTCGATCTGCGGGCCGCGCGCGGTGCGGTCGACCTTCGCGATGTATGCACGCACACGGTCGCCCACGCGCAGGTTTTCCTTCGGGATCAGCTGATCGCGGCGCAGCAGCGCCTCGACACGGCCCGATTCGACGATGAAGTTGCCCTTGTCGAGGCGCTTCACCGTGCCGGTCATGATCTTTTCGCCACGCTCGAGGTAGTCGTTCAGGATCTGCTCGCGTTCCGCGTCGCGCACCTTCTGCAGGATCACCTGCTTCGCGGCCTGCGCGCCGATGCGACCGAACTCGATCGACGGAACGGGTTCCTCGACATACTCGCCGACTTCGACGTCGGCCTTCTGCTCACGTGCTTCGAACAGCAGGATCTCGCGATCCGGCTCCTGCAAGCCTGCCTCATCGGGCACGACGAGCCAGCGACGGAAGGTTTCGTGCTCGCCGCTTTCGCGATCGATATGGACGCGGATTTCGGCGCCTTCGTCGAACAGCTTCTTGGAAGCGGAAGCGAGCGCAGCCTCGAGGGCGCCCAGCACCACATCCTTGTCGACGTTTTTCTCGCGCGCCAGCGCATCCACCAGCATCAACACTTCGCGACTCATTATTTGCGGCTCCTAAAGTCAACTTGCGGAATCAGGCGGGCTTTGTCGATATCGGCCAGCGTGAAATCCAGCATGGCTGCCTCGCCCTTCTTCCCCTCAAATTCCAAACCGATCGTTTCGCCATTCGGCGCGTGCAGAATGCCCCGGTACGTCTTGCGCCCGTCCAGCGGCTTTTTCAAGGTCACGGAGACTTCGCTGCCAGCGAAGCGCTCGAAGTCGGCCAGCTTCTTCAACGGGCGGTCGAGCCCCGGGGACGAGACTTCGAGCCGTTCGTAATCGATGTTTTCGACCGTCAAGACGTGCTGGAGCTGACGCGTGACCTTTTCGCAATCTTCGAGCGAGATGCCGGCAGGCTGATCGATATAGATGCAAAGCATGCCGCGCCCGGTGCGCTCGAGATCCACCAGCTCGTAGCCGAGCCCGGTGACCGTGGTTTCTATCAGTTCCGTCAGTTGCACTGTGTCCTCTCAGGTGTTCGCGCCCGCCGCTCGCGATTCACCCGCGGGCGCGCGCCTTAGCCGGCGCAGGAAGCGCTACCCGAAGTGCCTAACCGTTTCAGCAAAAAAAAATGGGCGGAACGCCCATCTTCTTACTGGTGGTCGCACCTGAGCCGCACATTGAATCCGTACGCCCAGCGACTCCGCGATTATAGCGATTTTTGGCGCAAACGCCAAGCCAGCCGGTAAAAGCAGCGCGTCGCGCGCCTTTACGGGCCAAAAATGCGAAATCGGGTTGCCCGATCAGCCGGCACGATCCTGCCTGGCCGGAGATCGGTCACGCCGGCTGCGATGCAGCGGCACGCGACATATATATGTCGAACGCGGTCAACGCAATGCGTCGTGCCGGCGAAATCGGCCGAATGCCGATCGGGCCGGCACGCCGGCGGCTTTGCGCCGCCGTGCGCCAATACGCATTTAGCGGCCGCGCGTGCGGCTGCGCTGCGGACGCTGGCCGCCGCGCGGACCACCGCCGTTACCGGCGCCGTCCGCGCGATTGCCGTTCGGATTGCGATTGCCGCCACCCTTGGCTCCGCCACGCTTGCCGCCCGCGCCCGCACCTTCGCGCTTGGGGCCCGCGCCGTACGATGCGCGATTGCCGTCGACATCGCGGCCGCCGCCTGCGCGGTTGCCGTCGCGGCCGCCCGCACCACGGTTGCCATCGCGACCGCCGCCGGTACGGTTACCGTAGCCCGACGGCGAAACCGGCAGGCTGCCGTAGCCGCTCAGGCCAGGCAGACCCGGCGCGCCGCGCCGGCCGCCACCGCGACGCGGCTGGTCGAGCTGCCCGTGCGTCGTCAGCACCGGCTCACGGCCGATGAAACCCATCGACGTTTCCATCGGATCGGGCTGACGGCGCTCGGTCGGGCCGGCACCGCCGCGCTTGCCCTTCTCCTCGGTCGGCGCCTTCAGGCCGACGGTCGCCATCAGCTTGCGCACTTGCGCGTCGTCGAGCTCTTCCCAACGACCGCGCTTCAGGCCGCGCGGCAGCGGGATCGGACCGTGACGCGTACGGATCAGGCGGCTCACCATCAGGCCGGCCGCCTCGAACATCCGGCGCACTTCGCGGGTGCGGCCTTCGGCCAGCGCGACGTGATACCAGTGGTTCGTGCCTTCGCCGCCGCCGTCGCGGATACGCAGGAAGTTCGCCGGACCGTCGTCGAGCTCGACGCCGTGCAGCAGCTTCTGGCGCATCCCCTCGGACAGTTCGCCGACCACGCGCACCGCATACTCGCGCTCGACGCTGTAGCGCGGGTGCATGAAGCGGTTCGCGAGGTCACCCGAAGTCGTCAGCATCAGCAGGCCTTCGGTATTGAAGTCGAGGCGGCCCACCGCAAGCCATTTCGCCGTCTTCATCGGCGGCAGGCGATCGAACACCGACGGACGGCCTTCCGGATCCGCGTGGCTGACGATCTCGCCCGTCGGCTTGTGGTACAGCAGCACGCGCGGCGGCTTGTTCGGCAGCTTGCGCTTGACCGGCTTGCCGTTGATCCGTACCTGGTCGGTCGGCATGATGCGCTGGCCGATGTGCGCGGGCTCGCCGTTCACCGACACGCGGCCGGCGACGATCAATTCTTCCATTTCGCGGCGCGAGCCCATGCCCGCCTCCGCCAGCACCTTGTGAAGCTTCGGCGCGTCGTCGTCCGGCGACAGCACGCGCTTGTTCGCCGGCTGGTTGCGGCCGCGGCGCAGCATGGGCGCACGCACGCCACTGCCGCCCGCGGAGTTGTCCGCGTCGAATGCCGGCGACGTCACGTACGCGAACAACTCGTCCTGGGACGCATCGCCTTCCGCCTTCACCGGGCCGCCTTCAGCCTTCGGCGCACCGCGCCGGCCCTGGCCGCCCTGGCCAGTCTTTGCCGCACCTTCGCGCTTGGCGGCCGGCTTGCGGCCGCCCTTGGCCGCACCTTCCTTGTTGCGCGGCGCGCGCGCCGGCTGCGCGTCGGCAGTCTCGGCCGGCTGCGCATCGGCGCCTTCGCCGCCCGGCTGCTCGCCTTCGGCGCCCTTCGACTTGGCTGCCGCGCGACGCCGCGCGATCAGGCTGCGCGGGCCGCGCCGCAAACCGCGGCGGGGACGCTCGTCGCCACCGGCCGAAGCGTCCTGCTCCGGCGCATCGTCGGCGCGCGCTGCCTGCACGGCAGGCGCGGACGATTCAATATCGTGGATATCTGTCAAAACAACCTCAAAATGTCAGGTCTCGCGCCCGGCGCGGGCGCGGCAAGATGTTGGCCGCGATCAGGCGCGACGCTGTTCGGGTTCTGCTTCGTCGTCCGGCAACGCGTCGGCGCCGATGGGCGCACTGGCGCTTCGTACGGCATCCGCGAGACTGTCGGACGTGTCGTCCAGCATCTCGTCGTCCGCGGAACGGGAACGGGGCGCGTTGGCCTGGTCAGCCTCGCCGGGCATGATGCCGGCCGCTTCCGCTCCGTCTCCGGCAGCCGCTTCGGCGGCCGGCTTGCGATCTTCCTCGCTCCAATCCGCGCGCAGCGGCTCGGGCTGCACACCGGTCGGCACTGCTTCGGCGCCAACCTGTTCCGTTTGTTCCGTTTGCCCGCGATCAGCCTCGAGCGTATCGCGACCCGGAATTTCTTGCGTCGACGCGACGTCGGCCGCGGCATCGCCCGGCTGACCGGCCGATGCTTCATCCGCCAGTACCTGCGGCAGATCGCCCGCTGCGTCGCCGGCGACCGGCACGTCGCCGTCGAAATCCATGGCCTGCTGCGCGAGCAGCGCGGCCTCGATGTTCGCGGCCGGCTCTTCGAGCGCAGGCAGGTCGTCGAGCGCCTTCAGGCCGAGATCGTCGAGAAACTGCTTGGTCGTCGCATACAGCGCCGGGCGTCCCGGCACGTCACGATGACCGATCACCTCGATCCAGCCGCGATCCTCGAGTTGCTTGACCACCTGCGTATTGACCGTGACGCCGCGAATCTCTTCGATGTCGCCGCGCGTGACGGGCTGCCGGTACGCGATGATCGCGAGCGTTTCGAGCACCGCGCGCGAGTACTTCGGCGGCTTCTCGGGATGCAGGCGATCCAGATAATGACGCATCGCCGGCTTGCTCTGGAAGCGCCATCCGGTCGCCAGCGCCACCAGTTCGACGCCGCGGCCGGACCAATCCTGTTTCAGATCTTCGAGCAACGTGCGGACCGTGTCAGCCGACACGCCGTCGGCAAAGAGCTTGCGCAAATCGCCGAGCTTCAGCGGTTCCTGCGCGCAGATCAAAGCAGTCTCGAGGACGATCTTCGCCTCTTGGGTATTCATGCAGCTAGGCCAGACCCTGTGGTCAAACGAACCGGATCAACAAACAGACGAAAGGAACGGAAGACGCGCTCGCCCGATTCTGATCGGTCATATTGATGGGAGCACGAACCGGGGGCGGCGAACCAACTTCAGGCCAGGCCCAAACCGGACGGAACAGCACGGCTCAACGACGGAACCGCGTGACTGAGCGCCATATTACGCAAAATTGCCCGGTGCGTAAAGATGAGCAGAGCGGGCCGCCGCCAGTCCGGCGCGTGCGCTCCGGCCCCGCTTCAGCGGGCGGCCGAACCGCGCGCGAGGAACCGGCGCAGCCGCTCGACGCCCGCATCGAGCCGGGCCGGATCGCACGCGTAGCACCACCGTACGAAGCCCTCGCCCTCCGGGCCGAACGCCCGCCCCGGCGCAAGGCCGATGCCCGCCTCGCGCACCAGCGTCTTGCAGAACGCGAGGCTGTCGGCCGCGCCCGGCAGGCGCAGGAACAGGTACATCGCGCCCGGCGGCGGCGGCACCTCGACGTCCGGCAACGTCCGCAGCGCGGCGACCAGGTGATCGCGCGCGTCGCGCAGTGACGCGACGAACGACCGCACGAACGGCTCGCCGTCGCGCAGCGCCACCTCGCCCGCGGCCTGGACGAAGCCCGGCGCACACGATGTGTTGTATTCGACGAGCTTCGACAGGTCGCCCGCCACCGATGCCGGCGCGACGAGCCACCCGAGCCGCCAGCCCGTCATCGCCCACGCCTTCGAGAACGAATTCACGACGACGACCCGCTCGTCGCGCGTGGCGATATCGAGAAACGACGGCGCGCCCCCCGCATCGAACGCGAGCCGTTCGTACACTTCATCGGCGACCAGCCAGATGCCGTGACGGCGGCAATGGGCAAGCACGGCCTGCTGGTCGTCGCGCGACATCGTCCAGCCGGTCGGGTTGTTCGGCGAATTGACCAGCAGCATCCGCGTCCCAGGCGTCAGCGCGGCGAGCAGCCGCCCGACATCGAGCCGCCAGCCCGCGTCGCCATAGCCGAGCGGCACGCATTCGACGCGTGCACCGAGGATCTTCGGGATTTCGACCAGATTCGGCCACAGCGGCGTGACCGCGACGACGCGGTCACCCGGACCGACCAGCATCTGCGCGGCCAGCATCAGCGCGCTCACGCCGGAACTCGTCACGGCCACCGTGTCGGCCGACGTCGCGCCGTGGCGCGCGCTGACGTAGGCCGCGATTGCCGCGCGCAGCGGCGCGGTGCCGAGGTTGTGCGTGTAGAAGGTCGCGCCGTCGCGCAGCGCGGCCGCCGCGGCGTCACGGATGAAATCCGGCGTCACGCGATCGGATTCGCCGAACCAGAACGGCAGCATGTCCGGCACGCCGAAGCCGGCGTTCGCCACGTCCCGGATCAGCGACGGACGCAGCGCATGCACCGCCGCGCGTGCCGCCGGTTCGCCGGCCACCGGAAGGGAATCATCGGATTGCACCATCGAGCACCACCGTCGAGGAACACGATCCGCGTAGTGTACCGGCCCTCAAGCCCGGCCGGCGCAAGTCCGCGCGCGTCAGTCGAGGTCTTCCGCCCGCGCCGGCATCTGCCGCACGAGTTCCCAGATCGCCTGCGCCGCGGGCGACAACGACCGGTCGCGGCGACGCACCAGCTCGACCGTGCGCTCGGTGCGCGGCGTGAGCGGCCGCGCGACCAGCGTCGAGCCGGCCGGAAGCGGCAGCGACAGCCACGGCTGCACGCTTACGCCGACGCCCGCCTCGACCAGCCCGAACACCGTCGCCGAATGCCCGAGCTCCTGCATGACCGTCGCATTGACGTGGTGGGCGGCCAGCGCGGCATCGATCAGCGGCCGGCTGCCCGACGCATGGTCGAGCAGCACGAGGCGCTCGCCGTCCAGCGCCGTCCACGGCACCTCGGCCCGTGCCGCGAGCGGATGGTCGGCACGCGCGACGAGGCAGAACGAATCGGTCATCAACGGTTCGCACACGACATCGGCGACCGTCAGCGGCCCGATCACGACGCCGAAGTCGACTTCGCTCGACTTCACCTTGCGCAAGACGTCGCTCTGCACATCGTCGCGCAGGCCCAGCGTCACGAACGGGAACTGGCGCTCGCACGACGCGACCACCCGCGGCATCAGCCGGCAGGCGATCGTCGGGCTCGCCGCGACGATCACGCGCCCGCGGCGCTGCTCGCCGATCTCGCGAATCTCGCGCAGCGTGTCGTCGAGATCGTCGATCAGGCGCGACACGCTCGCGATCAGGTTCGCGCCGACGTCAGTCAGTTGCACGTCGCGCGTCGTGCGGTCGATCAGCTTCAGCCCGAGCTCGGCCTCGAGCTCGCGCACGCAGCGGCTGACCGCGGACTGCGTGAGCCCGATCTCGTCGCCTGCGCGACTGAAGCTCTTGAGCCGCGCGACCTCGATGAATACGCGAAGCTGGCGCAGCGTGACGTTCATCCCCTGACCTCATCAATCGTCGATATCGATGCGCGATTTTAATGCGCGAATCCGGCCTCGATGTGCAAATCCGGCACCCCATGCGAATGTTTCGCTGCGGTGCAATACATTCGCAAACGCACGTGGTACGGGCGAACTGCACAAGATTGGTGATTGTCCCGATTTGCTGGCGGGTTATTTTGGCGTCTTATACGCCCCTAGCTAACTTAGCCGTTAGCTCGCTGCCAAGCGGCTCTCGAGGGATTCACCTCCGACATGGCACGCTTCGTGCATTACCTGGCGCACAGGGCGCAGGTTTCGTCGGACGGAAGAGCAGAAACGCCGCTGCCGGCCAACCGGACGCCCCCACCCGGCACTCGACGATCGAGTGCTTGAAGAGTGCGCGGCGCAGGGCAGCGCACCGGAGTTAGCTTCGCTGAGGTGAGGACATGATGCTGTTCGACGATTTGAGAGATAACGAGTGGGCGCTGGTCGAGGGTCTGTTTTGCTCGGAACCCGCACGGAGTGAACGGCGCGGCCGTCCCCGCGTGGAAGCCCGCTCGGTGGTCAACGCCGTGCTGTGGGTGCTGTCGACGGGTGAAGGCTGGTCGAAGCTGCCGGGCCGCTACCCGTCGCCGCCGACCTGCCGCCGTCGCTTCGACGAATGGCAGGCGGACGGCACGCTCGCCGAAATCGTGAAGCGACTCGGCACGAGCGGCCGGCAGATCTCGCTGCGCGGGCGCATCGGCGCAAGCGCCGCGAAGCCGCCCGCACCGCCGAGCCGCGACCGGCTGCGCGGCGCCTTCTGGACCAACCCGGAATCCTGGCGCGCGCCCGTCAAGATGGCGTAACGCATGCTCGATCGGGCGGCTTCGGCCGCCCGGTTTCTTTCTGCGACGCGACTTTTTCGCGGCGCCTGCATTGCCGTCGATTACCGTTGTCGTGCCGCGATACATCTATTTACGAATATTTACAGCAAGCCTGCACTCCCGCGCTTACCTTAGCGACATATCAACAGGCCGCGTCGACGGCTTGAAGGGAGCCCCGCCATGAAACCAATGTCACTGCTCGTTGCATGCGGCATTGTCATTTCCCTGGCGCTGACCGCTCCAGCCCATGCCGACGATCGCACGAAGCCGCCTCACCGCCAGCAGGATCACCGGAATAGCCTCCGCCAGCCGCCGTCCGCCAATGCGTCCGGCCGGCAGACCGTGCCGCGCGGCGACCTGCGCGGCGACATCGCCAGCAACGCGCGAGCGCGCATCGGCTCGCAGCCGTCCGACGCGCCGCGTCATCCGTAGTCCTGCCGATTTCAGGAATTCGCCAAAGAAAATGCCCGCTTTCGGGAACTGCGCCGCAAGCGACGAGTCACAACGTTGCCATGAGCACAGCGTGGCAACAGCAAAAGTATCCGGTACGCCCGTATCCTCGCGATACGGGCTTTTTTTTGGCATGACCGACTCGCGCGGCGACGCTCGAATCGGGATGATCCGCCGCTACAGGCGGCTTTCGAGAATCGCCACGGCGCTCGCTTCGCTCAACGCGTAGTCGTCCATCCGGCGATCGGTCCAGGAAAGTAATTTCTCGTCACGCTCGAGGCGCGAGAATTCGGCTCGACCGCTGTCGGTCAGCACGGCGATGTCGACCGGCGCGTGGAAGCCCGGCGCGGGGGCAACGGTCTTCTGCCTGACCGTGTCCATCAGCCCGAGCGAACGGAGATACTCGAACACGCCCGGGCGGCGTGCCCACGGTACCTGGCGGTACTGCACTCGTCTCAATGCGTCGAGCACCGCTTCGTTGGAATACGTGGCCATCTCGATTCTTTCTTAAAGTGCAGCGACAATGCGAAGCGGCGCGCCGGGCGGGGTCTCCGCCCGCCGATACCGCCACCGATTCTGGAGGCCGACGTTCGGCGTCGCGTCAGGGCCGGATCGTCAGCCGTCCATAAAAAGACACCATACCCCAATCAAATTGATTCTGTTCGATTCATTTGTACTTCTCTTCATCTGTTTCATGCTCTGCCGCAAGCGGCGGAGAATCATCTCGATCGCCGCCGTTGCGCTGTTCTGGCTGCTCGCGACGGGCTGGCTCGCCGCGCCGCTGATCGCCTGGACCGAGGCTGGCGTCACGCCGGTCGAGCACCCGGACATGCACGGGCGGACCACGCTGATTCTCATCGGCGCCGGCACGCGTCGCACCGACACCGGGCTGCACCCGCCACCCGACGGCGCCGCGCGCATCCACAAGGTTGCGGCGCTCTATCGCGTGTGCCGGCAGCAGGCCGAACGCTGCACCGTGGTGATGTCGGGCGGCGACCCGCAGCATCACGGCGAAACCGAAGCAGCCGTATACGGGCGCCAACTCGTCGCGGAAGGCGTTGCTCCCGCCGACCTCGTTCTCGAACCGGACAGCCGCACGACCTACGAAAATGCGAAATTCACTGCGCCTATACTACGCTCACAGTATGACGACGCGCGCATTCTCGTCACCTCGTCGTACCAGATGCGCCGCGCGTTGCTCGATTTCCGCCGTTTCGGCATCGATCCGCAGCCCGTTTATGCGAACCGCCGGCTTGCTCAAACAGGCTGGCTGCCGCGCTGGCGCAATGTGGCCAACGCCGAGCAGGCGCTGCACGAGCTGGTCGGCATCGCGCAATTCCACGTGTACCGGTGGCTCGGCTGGTTTTGAAATTTGCGGGGAAACGGGTGCGGACGTGGCGATTCCGCCCAGGATGGCAAGCGCATGACGAAGCACGCGAAGTGTTGCGCGACTTCAACGGGGCCTTGCGTCGCGCCGCGATCCGATGCACATTGATCCGTCACTTTTGTTACACTCGACACGCACTCGATTGCAGTCGCCAGACAAAACGGCAACACTCGGGTTCATCACCACTTAGCGGAGGTAAAGCAATGAAGAAGACGTCCCTGGCTATCCTGGTAGCGATGTCGGCGCTGACTGGCGCAGCGTATGCGCAAGAGAGCACGCAGATCCAGACCATCACCGATCCGGCCAAGATCTCCGAGATCGAGCAGCGCGCACAAGCACTGCAGCAGCAGCAAGCGGCCGAAGCCGCTCAGCCGGCGATGCAGGAAGAGCATCACCACGGCAAGAAGGCTGCTCACCACAAGGCAGCAGCGAAGAAGGCCGGCAAGAAGGCGGCCAAGGCTGCAGACGCTGCCAGCCAGTAAGTTCGGCGGCACCGCACAAGCGAAAAGCCGAATCCGGGCAACCGGGTTCGGCTTTTTTGGTTGCGGCGCCTGCGCGCTGTGCTAAAGTCGCGCACCGAAATTTTCCACCCGTGCGCACCCCGGTGCGGAGGACAGCATGAGCAACATTCAACTCGACATCGAGTGGACCGAAGCCGCCACTCGCCAGATCAAGCAACTGATGCCCCGCGGCTCGGCCGACGCGTTCCTCGCGCTGCCGCCGATCGAATGCCTGCCGATGGAGGGCGACGTGCTGTTCCTCGGCCCGCAAGGCAAGCAGGCACCGTTCATCGTGGCCGAGCGCCAGTATCACCATGACGGCGACGCCGACTGGACGATCATCCTGATCCTCGACGTCCCCAGCGCGTCGCACTGACGCGCCGCCGCGACCGGATGCGTCCGGTCGCCCCACCCGGCTCAGACGAGCTTCGACAGCACGCGGATTTCGGAACTTTCGATCCAGTCCGCAGCCGCTTCACGATAAGCGAGAATGTGCGCGGAACGCGCATGGGCGGCCAGCGCTGCGTCGCTCTCCCAACGCTCGACGAATACGAATCGCGGGGGCTCCTTCAGATCCCGGTGCAGGTCGTACTGCAACGCACCGGCTTCGTTGCGGGTCGGCTCGACAATCCCTTCGAGCGCGGTGCGCAGTTTTTCCTCGGCACCCGGCTTCGCCACGATCAGCGCCACGACGGCAATTTCCGCCATTCCCGACTCCTTCATCGATAAAAGTCCGAGAATACGCGAATCACGCGCCGGACATCGGTCACGCCGATCCGGCACGACCCGACGGCCCCAAAAAAATAGCCCGCGCTTCAGAGAAGCGCGGGCGAAACCGTCGCCCTACGAGGATAGGCGACGGGGCCATCGGGATCCGCACGCTGGCGCGGATCGTCATCGGTTGCACCGGCGCAAATCGCGCCGGCATTCGAAAACGCCGATACCGTTGATCCGGCGCTCGCTGCGCCCGCCCGGCATCTGGCGTCATCCTCCCTGTTTCAACAATTCCAACATATAAAGCAGGTTGCATGCCAGCCCCAACAGATCAACCATTCCATTGATTTAAAAGGATATTTTTTGACGTCGGCGACAATGTGACACGTGTTCTGCCGCCGTAACGCGCGGATGTTACGTAACGTCACGAGGAGGGACCGAACCGCTCGCACTTGTGCACGCACGAGCGAGCGGCCATGAAAAAAGCCCGCCGAATGGCGGGCTTTTCAGTGATGCCGGGAAGTGCCGCGATCAGCGAAGCTGATTCACGAGCAGCCCCATGATCTGGCGTGCCGGCGACGACGTGTCGATCGCACCCGCATCGTCGACGATCGCGACGCGCGTCTGGTCGGCCGTGAGCGCCTTCACGTTGACGCGGTACTGCTTCGCCTGCTTTTCCTTCTTGCCGTGGAACAGCTGGCTCCAGAAACCCTGCTCGGCCGAGGTCAGATCCTTCGGATCGACGTAGCGCACGAAATACAGCCCCTTCGTGCGATCGCGATCGTCGACCGTGAAGTTCGCGCGATCGAGCGCGAGGCCAACGTGCAGCCACGACCGGTCGTACGGCTCGCCGAGCGTGACTTCGGACGGCACGGCCGCGTCGGCCGCGTCGTTGGCCTGTGCCGACGTGCGCGAGACGTTCTGCGCGGCGATCGCCGCGGCAGCCTTCGACGATGCGTCGGCGTCGGCCTTCTTCTCCTTCGGTACCGTGTTGTCCTTGATGTTCGCGATCGGCGGTTCGCCGTTCTTCGCACGCTGCGCATTCTGCGCGAGCACGGCCATCAGCCGCTTCAGGTATTCGGTCTCGAGCGCCGGATCGTTCGGCTTCGGTTCCCACTTGCTCGAATCGTTGTTCGCGCCCGTGATCGCCTCGCGCATGCCCTTCTGGCTGATGAACACGTAGGTGCCGCCGTTCGGCGCCGAATCGAGGCGCGTGCGGTACTTGTTGCGCTCGGCCGTCACGTACGAGTTGCCCATCGCCTTCGAGATCACGCTGCGGATCAGGCCGTCGTTGATCTGCGGATGGGTTTCGTTCCAGTCGGTTTCCATCACGCCCTTGTCGCGCTGGTCGACCACGAGCAGGAAGCCCTGCTCCTGCCAGAACCGGCGGACCTGCGGCCAGATGTCGGCCGGCTGCTTGCCGTCGATCACGAGCCAGCTCTCGGTGCCGTCGCGCTGGATATGCATGCCGGCCACGGGCGGCGCGACGGTGTCCAGCGCAGGCGCGGCCTGCTGGACCTGCTGAAGCGCAGACAGGGAAGTCGCGCCGCCCTGCGGCGGCAGCGAACGCTGATCGGCCGTCTCGTCGAGCATGTTGGGCGGCACTGCGAGCGACGCTTCCTTCGATTTCGAATCGCTCTTGTAGTCCACTTTCGTGGGCGACGACGTACCGCAACCGGCGACGAGCGCGCCGGTGGCGAGCACTGCAGCGAACCGCATGGTAAGACGAAGATCAGTCATGTTCGGGGAATCCTCTTCCGCTAAATCACGGCGCTTTCCGTGGATCAACCTTGCATTTTACCGGGGCCGCGCCGCGATGTGCAAAAAAGCGACCGGCAAGAAAAAACCCGCGTCAGCCTGAGCCGACGCGGGTTCCTTGTCTGGTCGGGGCGAGAGGATTTGAACCTCCGACCACCTGCACCCCATGCAGGTACGCTACCAGGCTGCGCTACGCCCCGAAAGAAAAAAATTATAACAGACAGTTTTCCGATTTAGAACGGGTCGCATGCATTTTGTGGATGTTCTTGTGAAATTTTTTGGCGCGACCGCACGGATGCGCGTGCGCATGGCGGCCTGCGCCGCGCGCCGACCTCGAGGTCGTTACATCGCATTCACCGCTTGCGCGCGACACAGATGACCGTCAATCCCGCGACGCGATTGAAGCGGAACATCGGCAACTCGATACGGCAGATCGTCTTGAGCAGGCCGTTGACGAGCGGATGGTGGCGACGCAGTTGCGATGCCGGCTCGCGCGGCTGCCGACGCGCGCGCTCGCCGAGCCGCAACGCGGCCGCCAGCGGAAACGTGAGCCCGAAGTAATAGGCGCCGTGCTCGACGTCGAGCCCCGCGCGCCGCACCACATCCTCGAGGCTGCCGAGCGTATACCGGCGCTTGTGCTCGAGAAAATCGTCATGGCCGCTCCAGAGAAACTGGAACGCGGGCACCGTGATCAGGAACCGGCTGCCCGAAGGCGCGCCCTTCACGTATTGCGTCAGCAGACCGACGTCGTCGTCGACATGCTCGAGCACGTCCATCAGCAACACGAGATCGGCATCGAACCGTTCGACGGACCGTCGAAAGTGAATGGGCTTGCCGGCCGTCTCCTCGTCGGTATCGTCGGCGTAGCTCGTGTCGACGCACCACGCTTCCGATGCCTGCGTGCGTTCCAGCAGGTGCTTCGAGAAAAAACCGGAGCCCGCCCCGACGTCGAGGATCCGGTTCGCGCCCGCGGCGCCCAGGAACCGCCGGATCGCGCTCGCCTTCGACGCGTAGTACCAGTGATCGCCTACCGCCGCCCCCAGTACGTCGACTTCCTTCAGGTCCATGGCGCTTCCCCGTGATGGCTACCGTGTTGTGATCGAACCAGCCACTGGTGCCGATCTTACCTCGCGGTCAACACGGATCGTATCCGTTGATGCACGGCCCGCGCCGGCCACCCGCATGCGTCCCTCATCAAAAAGGACGATGGCCGATGCGCCGCAAATCGCTACCGTGCGGTTAGCCGGCGCGAGATCGACGCACCCGGCGAACCGTCCGACTGCATGCCGATCGATCCGGCCCGCCCGGCTTTGCCGCGTTGCGCGAGACAGGCGGCAGCTTCGGTCGCCCCGCGGTCGCGACGTCCTGTAACCGTCTTCGACAAAGGGCATTGAATGCATCAGAAAAACGAAATCTCCCGTCGACATTTTCTCCGGCTGAGCGCCGGCACGATAGGCATGGCGCTGGGGAGCGCGTCGCTGCTGTCGGCATGCGGCGGCGACTCGATCTCGGTCGCACCGGTCACGACACCGCGGCTGGCGTCGGCATCGAACTTCCGCGATACAGCCGGGCCGGACGGCACCGGCTATGCAACGACCGGCGGCGCGAAGATGAAGAAAGGCGTGATCTACCGGTCGTCCGCGCTCGCGCTGTCCACTGCCGATGTCGCCACCGTCGGCACGCTCGGCATCAAGCAGATCTGCGACCTGCGTACGCCCGCCGAGATCAAGACGCAACCGGACGTGACGCTCGCCGGCGCCGCCTGGCAAAACCTCAACGTGCTCGGCGCCGCCAGCCTCGATCCGCTCCCGACCAGCGGCGCAACCGCGACCGCTTTCATGCTGGGCATGTATCGCGCGTTCGTGACGTCGGACACCGCGCATGCGAGCTATCACGCATTGTTCTCCGGCTTCGCCGGCACGGGCGAAAACCTGGTGTTCCACTGTACGGCCGGCAAGGATCGCACCGGCTGGGCAACGGCCATCCTGCACACGATCGTCGGCGTCCCGCAGCAGACAATCGTCGACGACTACCTGCTGACCAACGTCTACAGCGCAGCCGAAATCGCCGCCTCCGTCGCCCAGGCCCAAAAGGCCGGCGGGCAGAATGCAGCGGACATGATGACCGCCCTGCAAGGCGCACATGCCGATTATCTGCAGGCGGCATTCGACCAGGTTGCGGCTTCGTACGGCTCGATGGCGTCGTACATCGAGAACGGCCTGCAACTCGACCAGGCCACTCAGAACGCGATCCGGCAGCATCTGCTGGTCTGACCGGCCGGCGCATCACCGATCCGGGCAAACCCGCGCCGGCCAAGGCGCGCGACGGATTTGCCCGGTCGCTGCAAAAGGTGCCGGCCGACGCCCGGCAAAAACCAAACGACCGTTTGATCCGGCCACCCGACCACCGCGAATCCATTGTCCCGCAGCCCGCCGGCGCACCGCGCCCGGGCACCCGTTGTTTGGTAACGCCGCTCTAGCGCGCTATGACACACTGCACGGCATCGACGCTCGCGCCGTGCAGTGGCGCGCGCCGCCGTCGATCACGACAAGACATGGAGACAGACGATGCGGAATGCGGTCCGGCGCGGCCATCGCTCGCCTTTGGCAATTTTCGACTGGATGTCCGGCGTGCGACGCACGGCCGCCCCGGTGTCGCACACCGCGTCCCGCGTATTCGGCTGCGGCGCGCTTGCGCTTGCGCTCGCGCTCCTCTGCGCCGGCTGCGCGGAATCGGCCGCGCAGCGCGACGGCAATACGCCGGTCGCGTCGACGAAGATCGAACGCACCAAGGCCGAACGCCTTGCCCGCGAGCAGCAGATCGCCCGCACCGTGCCGTCGGTCGCGTCGCTCAGCCTCACGCAACCGCGCCCGTTCACGCTGCGCGACTCGGGCCAGAACGGCGCGATGACGTTCCTGCGCGACGTCGATTTCCGCATCGTCAACAACCTTGGTTTCTTCATCCATCAACTGTCGGCCACGCTCGTGCCGACGCAGGCCGGCGCGCCGATCGTGTTCGACGATCCGACGAGCTTCCAGATCGACGTGCACGAAGGCACGGTCACGCTCGACAATGCGAAGCTGACCGCCCTCTTCAACACCTACATCTTCGGCTATCGCAACGCACCGCTGCGCAAGCTGGCCGTATCGGCCGGCGACGGCGTGATCCACCTGCAAGGCGAGATGCAGCGCGACGGCTGGGTGCCGTTCTCGCTGACCGGCACGCTCTCGACCCGCGACGGCAGCCAGCTCGTGTTCCACCCGACCGGCGTGCGCGTGTCGGGCATCAACGCGCAGCCGGTGATGCGTGCGGCCAACGTGAAGATGGCCGACCTGCTGAAGGTCCAGACGCCGATCGCGCAGCTCGCCGGCGACGATCTCGTGATGGCGGTCGACAAGCTGATGCCGCCGCCGCGCCTGAAGCTCACGATCACCGCGCTGCGCGTGACGCCGGCCGGCCTCGACCTGAAGCTCGACGACGGCACGCATGCCGGCTTCGCGATGCCCGCGAACGCGCCGCAGCAGGCGATGGTCATCCGCGGCGGCGACGTGAAGTTCATGCGTTCGATGCCGATGAACGCGGACATCCTGATCGGTCCGGTCGATCCGTCGAAGCGCGACCAGACGTTCGTGTTCGACCTGTACCACTATCGCGACCAGGTGTCGGCCGGCTACTTCAACTTCGACGAAAACGGTGCGATGGCGATCCGGATGCCGTCGTACACGGGCCCGGCCAGCGGCGCACTGCTCGGCAACGCGATCGCGCGCCTGAACGACAGCTTCCTCTCGGCGCAGCAGACTGCGCTGCGCGACGTGCGCCAGCACTGGGAAGCCTTTGCGCTCGCAGCGGACGCGGTGCATCCCGGCATGCAGAAGGTCGCGATGCGGCGCACGTCGACCACGCCGTTCAACGAACGGCACGTGTCGAACCGCAACCCGACGATCCATCTGCGCAACGTCGATTTCAACCTGTCCGGCGACATCGGCTTCCATGTCGAGGATCTCGACGTCGAGCTCGTGTCGAAGCGGCCCGGCGAACCCGTCGATCTCGACGATCCGAACCAGTACGACATCCGCATTCTCGGCGGCACGGTCGTCGAGTCGTGGAAGGCGATGTCGGCGCTGTTCAACAACTACCTGCTCGACTACTCGCCGCGTTCTCTGAACGACCTGCAGTTGAGCGCGGACGGCCAGGACCTTCGCGTCCAGGGCGGCATCAAGCTGTGGAATCACGTGCCGGGCGTCTGGCTGCCGACCGACATGAAGGGTTCGCTGACGGTGCTCGACGACCGGCATCTCGCGTTCAAGCCGGCGCAGGTGTCGGTGCTCGGCATTCCGCAGGCGAAGCTCCTGCGCTCGCTAGGCATCGAACTCGCATCGCTGACGCCGCTGCAGCGGCGCGGCGCGGAGTTGCGCGGCGACACGCTCGTGCTCGACCAGTACACCGTGTTCCCGCCGCCGATGCTGAACGGCAAGCTCGGGCAGGCCACGGTCGAGCGCGACGGGCTGCGCCTCACGTTCCGGCGCGCGGCCGGCGCACCCGCCCCGAAGCGGCCGCAGATCGACGCACCGAGCTACATGTGGATGGAAGGCGGCGACATGAAGATGTTCAACGTGCTCGAGCTGAACGTGCGCGCGCTGATCCGCAATTCGGCCGAGGCCGGCCCGATGCGTTTCGACCTGTACGGCTACCGCAGCCAGGTTGCGCAGGGCTCGGTGCGGATGCTGCCGGACGGCACGCTGGTCGTCGACATGGGCCGGAAGAATCCGCTCGCGTCGCGCTGATGCGCGTGTGCGACGCCCATGAAAAAAGCCCGGTGGCGCGTCGCCAACCGGGCTTTTCCCTTGATCTCGTTCGCGCGTCGCGCTCAGTCGTGCTTCAGTCCGTCGATCACGTCGAGCAGCGCCTGCCGCAGCGCGTTGACGTCGACCGTTGCGCCCGGCTTGCCCGGCACGCGCGCATCGGCGGCCTGCAGTTCGGGGTCGACCGGTTCCGGCGCGGCGCGCTCGCTACCCGGCGAATCGAGCCGGTTGCGCGCACCGTTGATCGTGAATCCCTGCTCGTACAGCAACTCGCGAATCCGCCGGATCAGCAGCACTTCGTGATGCTGGTAGTACCGACGATTGCCGCGCCGCTTCACCGGCCGCAACTGCGTGAATTCCTGTTCCCAATAACGCAGCACATGCGGCTTGACCCCGCACAGTTCGCTGACTTCACCGATCGTGAAGTAGCGCTTCGCGGGAATCGGAGGCAAGACGACTTTCTCAACCGTAGTGGTCATCGTCGGTTAACCGTCGGTAAAGGGTGCGCGGCGGCCGCGCGGAGACTGCTGCGTGCGGCGCTTACTCCGCGCCGTTTTCGACCAGCGCCTTCAGCTTCTGGCTCGCGTGGAAGGTTACCACCCGGCGCGCCGCGATCGGAATCGCCTCGCCCGTCTTCGGATTGCGGCCCGGGCGCTGCGGCTTGTCGCGCAACTGGAAGTTGCCGAATCCCGACAGCTTGACGCTCTCGCCGTTTTCGAGCGCGTCGCGGATCACCTCGAAAAACGCCTCGACCATGTCCTTCGCTTCACGCTTGTTCAGCCCGACGCTGTCGAACAGCAGCTCCGCCAGCTCCGCCTTCGTCAGCGTGGGCGTCTCGGGAGACGCCGGCGCCGAAGCGTCGCGGTTCATGGCACTGCGTTGCGCCGTCAGGAGGGCTTCGAATTCACTCGAGGTCATGTCGTTCATATCTGCCATACAGCGCGTTAAATCAAAACTTACGATGGGAAAAAGCCGCCCGCGAACGGGCGGGCCCTCTCCTTAGCCGCGCAGACGCGCACCGGCACGAGCCATCCGCTCGACCAGCGTCTGGATCGCCTGATCGACGACCTCGTCCTGTAGCGTGCCAGCCGCGTCCTGCAGCGTCACGCGGAAGGCAAGGCTCTTCTCGTGCGCGGCAAGACCACCGGAAGTATTTGATTTTGCACGAAATTCGTCGAAGAGTACAACCTTCTGAACGAATCGGCAGGCCTCTTCGGCAAGCGCCTTCTTCATTTCGTCGAAAAGTGCCTGAACCTCGACTGCCTGATCGACGACAACGGCGATATCGCGACGGACCGGCGGGAATTTCGACACGTCGGTCGGTGCCGGCAGCGCCCGTGCAATCAGCGCGTCCGCATCGATCTCGAACATCACCGGCGCGTGCGGCAGCTCGTACTTCTGCATCAGGCGCGGGTGCAGCTCGCCGATCCAGCCGACCGCACGGCCATCGACCTCGATGCGTGCGCTGCGGCCCGGATGAAGGGCCGGATGCTCTGCCTTCACGAAGCGTGCGGCCGCCGGCGCCAGCAGCGCCTCGAGATCGCCCTTCACGTCGAAGAAATCGACCGCGCGGGTGGCGACGCCCCACTGCTCGTCGACTGCCGGGCCATACGCCAGCGCGCCGACACGCTTCGGCTGCGCATGACCTTCGACCGCCAGCTCGCCGGCCTTCACCGACGCGTCGGCGAGGAACACGCGGCCCGATTCGAACACGCGCACGCGATCGGCGCGGCGGTTCAGGTTGTGGCGCAGCACGGCGATCAGGCTGCCGAACAGCGTCGTGCGCATCACCGAAAGCTGGCTCGCGATCGGGTTCAGCAAGCGGATCGGGTTGTCGTTGCCCGCGAAATCGTGCTCCCACTCCGCATCGACGAAGCTGAAGTTGACGGTTTCCGCGTAGTCGCGCGCGGCGAGCGCGTGACGGATGTCGTGGATCGAGCGCCGCGTCTCGTTGGTCGCGCGCATTTCGCTCGTCGCGACCGGCGGACGCGCCGGAATCTTTTCGAAACCGTAGATGCGCGCCACTTCCTCGATCAGGTCTTCCTCGATCTCGATGTCGAAGCGGTGCGACGGCGGCGTGACAAGGAACGCGTCGTCTTCCCGCTCGAACGGCAAACCGAGGCGCGTGAAGATGCTGGCGATCTCGTCGGCGCTGATCTTCACGCCGATGATGCGGTTCGCGCGCGACACGCGCATCTTCACCGGCGCGCGCTGCGGCAGGTTCACCGACTGGTCGTCGACCGGGCCGGCCTTGCCGCCGCAGATCTCGAGAATCAGTTGCGTGATGCGCTCGACGTGCTCGACGGTCGTCGCGTAGTCGACGCCGCGCTCGAAGCGATGCGCCGCATCGGTCGAGAAGTTGTACTTGCGCGCGCGGCCACGGATGCTGTCCGGCCACCAGAACGCGGCTTCGAGATAGATGTTGGTCGTGTCGAGCGTGACGGCCGTGCTGTCGCCGCCCATGATGCCGGCCAGGCTCTCGACCTGGCGATCATCCGAAATCACGCCGACCGTTTCGTCGAGTTCGACGGTATTGCCGTTGAGCAGCTTCAGCGATTCGCCGCGCTTGCCCCAGCGCACCTCGATGCCGCCGTGGATCTTGTCGAGATCGAACACGTGGGACGGGCGGCCGAGTTCGAACATCACGTAGTTCGAGATGTCGACGAGCGCGGACACGCTGCGCTGGCCCGAACGCTCGAGGCGCTCGACCATCCACTGCGGCGTCTTCGCGTGCGCGTTCACGCCGCGGATCACGCGACCCGAGAAGCGGCCGCACAGATCGGGCGCGGCGATGCGCACCGGCAGCGTTTCGTCGAGTTCGACGCGCACCGGGCGGATGTCGACCGGTGTCAGCGGCGCGCCGGTGATCGCGGCCGTTTCGCGTGCGATACCGAACACGGACAGGCAGTCGGCCTTGTTCGGCGTCAGCTTGATCTCGAAGATCGTGTCGTCGAGATTAAGCGTCTCGCGGATGTCCTGGCCGACCGGCGTGGCTTCCGGCAGGATCAGCAGGCCGCTGTGGTCCTCGGACAGCTTCAGCTCGCGTGCCGAGCACAGCATCCCCTGGCTCTCGACGCCGCGCAGCTTCGACAGCTTGATCGCGAACGGCTTGCCGCCTTCTTCCGACGGCGGCAGTTCCGCGCCGACCAATGCGACCGGCACCTTGATGCCGGGCGCGACGTTCGGCGCACCGCAGACGATGTTCAGCGTCGCGCCGGTGCCGGCGTCGACCTGGCAGACATTGAGCTTGTCCGCATCCGGATGCTTGACGACTTCGAGCACGCGGCCGACGACGATCTTCGACGTCGGCGGCGCAGCCTTGCTCAGCGATTCGACTTCGAGCCCCGCCATCGTCAGCGCGTGCGACAGTTCGTCGGTCGTCAGCTGCGGGTCGACAAAGGTTCTCAACCAGGATTCAGGGAATTGCATGGATGTCTACGTTCGAAACAGGTTAGATCGACGCCCGGGCCCCGTCGGATCGTCCGTCGGGGCGTGCGCGGGCACAGGTCGGCGCAGCGAGCAGCGTTATGCGAACTGGCGCAGGAAACGCAGGTCGTTCTCGAAGAACAGCCGGAGATCCTGGACGCCGTAGCGCAGCATCGTCAGGCGCTCGAGGCCGCTGCCGAACGCGAAGCCGATGTAGCGCTCGGGATCGAGGCCCATGTTGCGAATCACGGTCGGATGCACTTGCCCCGAACCGGAAATCTCGAGCCACTTGCCCGCGTTCTTGCCTTGCTCGAACATCATGTCGATCTCGGCCGACGGTTCCGTAAACGGGAAATACGACGGACGGAAGCGCACGAGGATGTCGTCGCGCTCGAAGAATTTTTTCAGGAAGTCGGTATAGACGCCCTTGAGGTCGGCGAAGCTGATGTTCTCGTCGATCCACAGCCCCTCGACCTGATTGAACATCGGCGAGTGGGTCGCATCGCTGTCGACGCGATACGTGCGGCCCGGCGCGATCACCTTGATCGGCGGACGGTTCATTCGCGCATAACGCACCTGCATCGGGCTCGTGTGCGTGCGCAACAGCAGCTGGCGGCCGTCGGCATCCTTGCCTTCGACGTAGAAGGTGTCCTGCATCGAACGCGCCGGATGGTTCTCCGGGCTGTTCAGCGACGTGAAGTTGTACCAGTCGGTCTCGATTTCGGGGCCGTCGGCCACATCGAAACCGATCGAGCCGAAAATCTGTTCGACCCGCTCCCACGTGCGCATCACGGGGTGCAGGCTGCCTGCACCGGCGCCTCGGCCCGGCAGCGTCACGTCGATCGCTTCGGCAGTGAGGCGCTGATTCAGCAGCGCGTCGGCCAGTGCCTGGCGACGGGCGGTCAGCGCGGCTTCAACCTGCTGCTTCACGACGTTGATGCGTGCGCCTTCGGTCTTGCGTGTTTCGGGATCGAGCTTGCCGAGGCCCTTCAGCAACTCGGTCAGCGCACCCGACTTGCCGAGAAATCGTGCTTTCTCGTTTTCGAGCGTGGTGATGTCGGCAGCCTGTTCGAAGGACTGCTGCGCGTCGGCGACAATCTGGTCCAGATCCATAGATCCCATCATTTCCAACGTCATTCGGTCTTGGCGAGCGAAACTGCTCCACCAAACAAAAAAGGGGCTCGGAAGAGCCCCGTTTTCGCTGCAGCGGCCGAGATTACCGGAACATCGCTGCAACTAACCACGCAGTGCTAATTTCGCAATTAGGCTGCAACGGCGGCTTTCACCTGCTTGACGATCGCAGCAAAAGCAGCCTTGTCGAACACCGCCATGTCAGCCAGCACCTTACGGTCGAGTTCGATCGACGCCTTCTTCAGGCCGTTGATGAACACGCTGTAGGTCATGTCGTGCTGACGAACTGCCGCGTTGATACGCGTGATCCACAGTGCGCGGAACACACGCTTCTTGTTGCGGCGATCGCGGTACGCGTACTGACCAGCGCGCATCACCGCCTGCTTGGCGATGCGGTAGACGTTATTGCGGCGGCCGCGATAACCCTTGGCCAGGTTGATGATCTTCTTGTGGCGGGCCCGTGCGGTTACCCCACGTTTGACTCGAGGCATGTTTCTCTCCTTGGAGTATCAGTTGAGGGGTTACGCGAACGGCAGCATTGCGCGGACGGAGTTCAGATCGGAATCATGAACTGCCGTTGCGCCGCGCAGGTGACGCTTGTTCTTCGTGGTTTTCTTGGTCAGGATGTGACGCTTGAAGGCTTGACCGCGCTTGACGGTACCGCCCGGACGCACCACGAAGCGCTTTGCAGCGCTCTTCTTGGTCTTCATCTTAGGCATGACGAACAACTCCAGTTTATTAGATGGCGATGGGTGTGCGGTTGGCTTGCGCCCTTGACCCGCCCTTCGAAACCCAGTCCACTTGTGTACGGCGGCCCGCTTGCGCAGCCGCCGTCATTGTTGGCACGCCGCCCTGACCGGGCAACGCGCCGAACCACTGTCGAACCCGCGCGCGAAGCGCGCGGGCCCGTTACTTCTTTTTCTTCGGCGAGAGCACCATGATCATCTGGCGCCCTTCCATCTTCGGCATCTGCTCGACCTGGCCGACTTCCTCGAGATCCGTGCGCAGACGCTCAAGCATCCGCATACCGATTTCCTGGTGAGCCATTTCACGGCCGCGGAAACGCAACGTGATCTTCGTCTTGTCGCCCTCTTCGAGGAAGCGCACGAGATTGCGGAGCTTGACGTTGTAGTCACCGTCATCGGTACCCGGGCGGAACTTGACTTCCTTGACCTGGATGACCTTCTGCTTCAGCTTCGCTTCGTGCTGCTTCTTCGATTCCTGGTACTTGAACTTGCCGTAATCCATCAGACGGCAAACCGGGGGAACCGCTTGCGGCGCGATTTCCACCAGGTCAACATCCAGTTCTTCCGATTTACGGAAAGCATCAGCGAGTTTTACGATACCGAGCGGTTCGTTCTCGATCCCGACCAGACGCACTTCCGGCGCAGTGATTTCACCGTTGATGCGGTGCGACGACTTATCAGTAGCGATGTTACGTTTCCTCTAAAAATTAAAAAAACGAGCCGCGCTGCCAGGGCGGTTACTTGAACGAGCGCAGGTCTTCCTGCAGACGCTCAACGAAGGCTTCGACCGGCATTACGCCAAGATCGACGCCGCCACGGGCACGCACGGCTACCGTTTGCGCATCACGCTCCTTATCGCCCACGACGAGGAGATAAGGCACCTTTTCCAGCGTGTGCTCGCGTATTTTATAGCTAATCTTCTCGTTGCGCAAATCGGCCGCCACTCTAACCCCTTGTTTTTGCAACGTTTGGGCCAGAGACTGCGCATATTCGGCCTGACTTTCGGCGATATTCAGCACAATTGCCTGGAACGGCGCGAGCCAGGCCGGCATTGCACCAGCGTGGTGCTCGATCAAAATGCCGAGGAAACGCTCCATCGAACCGACGATTGCGCGGTGCAGCATCACCGGCCGGCGGCGGCTGTTGTCTTCCGCCACGTACTCGGCGCCGAGGCGCTCCGGCAGCACCATGTCGAGCTGCAGCGTGCCGCACTGCCACGAGCGGCCGAGCGCGTCCTTGATGTGGTACTCGACCTTCGGGCCATAGAACGCGCCCTCGCCCGGCAGCTCTTCCCACTGCAGGCCGCAGGCCGTGAGCGCCTCGCGCAGACCTTGCTCGGCGCGATCCCACGTCTCGTCCGTCCCCGCACGGGAATCCGGGCGCAGCGAAAGCTTGATGTCGATCTGC
>JAIRVP010000047.1 GCA_031253835.1 Burkholderia sp.
GCGGAAGCGGCACTCGGTGCAGCGCACATCACGGTGAACAAGAACGCGATCCCGAACGATCCGGAGAAGCCGTTCGTGACGAGCGGCGTGCGCCTGGGTTCGCCGGCGATGACGACGCGCGGCTTCGGCCCGGCGGAAGCGGAGCAGGTCGGCAACCTGATCGCCGACGTGCTCGAAGCCCCGGAGGATGCCGCGACGCTCGAACGCGTGCGCGGGCAGGTCGCCGAGCTGACCAAGCGGTTCCCGGTCTACGGCTGATCGATGTGAGGTTCGACTGCCGCAAGGCGGTTGAACCTCGCCGTTTCACGGTGCCATAAAAAACCGACTCGTGGCATCGAGCCAGCGAGTCGTTGCTTACATTACAAAAAAGTGGTATCGACGGTGTAAACATTGAGTTCGGATCGTCAAGACCATTGTACGAGAGGCCTTGACGGAACGGTGAACGGTAACCTTAAGACCATTGTGAGGGTCGGCTGGGATTCATGAATATGCGAAGCGATGGCTGGAACGCATTGAGTGACGGATGTCTTGGGGCGCCGAGGTGAACATAAAGCGGGACCGACGATTTGGCCGCCCCCGCTTCGCCGATCATGAGGGGGCGAACATGGTGAGCGTTTATGCTCTGCAGAGGATAAGCGCTCTTAGCAGGCCGTTGAAATACCTCTCGGCCTGACGCATTTCCTCTACCGCTATTCGAGGCAGCCACCGCGAGGCGTTCGATTTTCAGTTCGTCAGCGCAATTTAGCGGGAGTTACCTCGGATCGGCCCCTCCTGGTGCTTGCTCTGGGGCATTACGCAACCATCGGGCGCAATGCGGCCAGCGATCTCAATCGCGTCAGGTTATAGGCCGCCATCGTCAGCGTGAGCAATTGATCAACCTTCTCCAGGCCTCGAACCATGATCTGCCGGAGCGGCCCGATCGTCTTGCCCCAGCCGAAGCACTGCTCAATGCATTTCCGTTTGCGCTGACTCAGCGCGTAGCCCAGATGCCGAATCGTGCGTTTATCGATCGCGCTGCCGCCGCTGCGTTTCGTGTTCCGGCAAGCCTTGATGAACCCGCGCGTGTCGTAACCCTTGTCGGCGCCGACCGTGATGCGTCGATCGGGTAGCGCGACGTCCCGCAACATCTCAGCAGCAACGTCGCGCTCGGCTCGGCCATTCGCCCGGCTCGCCTGTACATTGACCACCAGGCCGTGCCGATTGTCGGTCAGCACATGACCGAGATAGCTCGGCAGCGCCGGCGCCACATTGCTCTTTCGGTACAGGCGGCTGTCACCGTCGTTCTTCGATTCATGCGTTTCGTTGCTGCGCGGCTGGCCGTGCCAGTTGCTCGGCGGCCGGTCGTCGTCGCTACCATCATTGCGACGGATGCTCTTGTGGCTAGCCCAGGCCTGAATCAGCGTGCCATCGACGCTGAAATGTTTGCCCGACAGCAGGCCCCGTTTCTGCGCCGTTTCCACCGTCGCGTTGAACAGCTCCGTCACTGCATCGAATTCCAGTAGCCGATCCCGGTTCGTGCTGAACACCGAGTGGTTCCACACCGTTTCCTCGATCGACAGGCCGACGAGCCAACGGAACAGCAGGTTGTACGAGATCTGCTCAACCAGTTGCCGCTCGCTACGGATGCTGTACAGCACTTGCAGCAACATCGCCCGCATCAACTTCTCAGGCGCGATGCTCGGTCGGCCTCCCTTCGCGTCGACTTCGTACATTGCCGAGAACTTCGCATCCATCTTCGACAGTGCTTCGTGCAGCCATATCCGGACCTGGCGTAGCGGATGCGCCTGCGGAACAAATTCTTCTAGCCTCACCGTGCTGAATAACGATTCGTTGTAACCGTCCGCACCTCGCATCGGCCTGCTCTTCCTTGATCTCGGGAACCTACATCGTGCAGGACCGACCGAGGTATTTCAACGACCTGTTAAGGAAACGGTCGCGCTCGGGCGGTACAGTCCAACAACGATTCACGTCTTTCTCGTCTGGACAACGTCGATTGGAAGCGTGCGGCTCGCTCCGTGGCGATACGACCATCGCCAAGGGTACGCAGCGACAATCGCAGAACGACGATGGCGCGACTTCTATTCGCGTGGAACGCCAATCCGCCAGTTCCCCGATGATTCCACACAGGATCCGCCGGCTCCCCCGATGAGCGCTGATCCCAATATTCCTGCGGACCTGTTGACGGCGCTCAGAGGCATCGACTGGTACGACTCCGATGAGCAGTTGTGGGCGCTTCGGTTCATTGATTGATGAACTGCTTGGACGCATATGCCGCCCAGAACCACCAACAAAATCCCATGGGCTACCAGTAGCCAGGCGACCTCAAGCGCGGTCGGCGCGTCTTCGCTGATGTGAAACTTTGCTGTCGTTCATTTGTGAAAGGCGGCTTCAGAGAAAAGCCAACGTCCCTTGTGGGTGCGAAGCGCCTTTCGCCCCGGCTCCGCAACGGCCACTCGATGTTGCGCACCGAGCAGGTATCGAGCACGACGATGCATTGATCGTTCGCGATGAGTTTGCGGGACATACCTTCATAGCGGATGGGCATACGAACGTTCGATACTTCCGGCTCATAGCCCATGATTAGATTGTGCCTCGCCAACGAATACCCATCGCGCCGACCGTCACATGAATCGATGCATGCCTTCATGCTTGCCGCGGGCGCTTGGGGAAGTGGTTTATTCACCGGCCTCCTACGGCCGGTACGACGTCTCTACCAGGAGCTTGTGTGTCAGACGACCTTCATCCCGCCCATCTTTCCCGCCGGCACTTCATCGGTGCGGCCGCGACACTTGCTGTGGGTGCCGCGATGAACCACCTCGCGTACGCGGAATCGAAGCTGTCGGCGATCGGAATCGCGCAGGTTGCCGCGGGCGATCCGTCTTCGATTCGTCCGTTTCGCGTGCATGCGCCGGAATCGGCGCTGGACGATCTGCGGCGCCGCATCGCCGCGACGCAATGGCCGGAGCGCGAAACGGTCGATGACGCGTCGCAAGGTGTGCAGCTTGTCACCATGCAACGACTTGCTCGCTACTGGGCCAATGACTACGACTGGCGCCAGGTAGAGGCGAGGCTTAACAGGTTTCCGCAATACCTGACGGAAATCGACGGGCTCGATATTCACTTCGTTCACGTGCGTTCGAAGCACGAGAATGCGCTACCCATCATCATCACGCATGGGTGGCCCGGCTCGGTTGTCGAACAACTGAAGATCATCGAACCGCTGACCGATCCGACCGCCCACGGCGGGCGCGCATCGGACGCATTCCACGTTGTCATTCCGTCACTTCCTGGCTACGGTTTCTCGGGCAAGCCGACGAAAACCGGCTGGGATCCCGCGCGAATCGCTCGTGCATGGGTCGCGCTGATGGACCGGCTCCGCTACCGGCGCTACGCGGCGCAAGGGGGCGACTGGGGGAATGCCGTGACGGAGCAGATCGCATTGCTGAAGCCGGCAGGACTCGTCGGCATTCACACCAACATGCCCGCGACGGTGCCCGATGATATTGCCAGGTTACTCAAGGACGGCGCACCAGCTCCCGTCGGGCTGTCGCGGGACGAGCAGCGCGCCTATGCCCAACTCGACGACTTCTACAGGCATGGCCTCGGTTATGCACTCGAAATGGCGAACCGACCACAGACCCTCTACGCAATCCAGGACTCGCCTGTCGGGCTGGCGGCGTGGATGCTCGATCATGATGCCAGTGGTCAGGCGATGATCGCTCGCGTCTTCGAAGGTCAGCCCGAGGGACTGACGAAGGATGACGTCCTCGATAACGTCACACTCTATTGGCTAACCGGGACGGCCGTCTCGTCGGCGCGACTGTACTGGGAAAACAAGTTCAACTTCTTCGAGCCCAAGCACGTCGATGTGCCGGTTGGCGTAAGTGTCTTTCCCGATGAAATCTATGCTGCGCCCAAGACATGGGCAGAGCGGGCATACCGCAAACTGGTTCACTACAATCGCCTTCCGAAAGGTGGCCACTTCGCAGCATGGGAGCAGCCGACGGCGTTGACGGAAGAGGTTCGGGCGACCTTCAGGACATTGCGCCAACCAGCCTGACCTTGTTTCGTATCACCGTCGGATTGCCGTTCGAACTCGAAGCGGACAGTCGGACGTGATGCGCGAAATGCTCGCAAACAGTGCGGCATCTTTCTTGCCCGTGCGATGGAGGCGAGCGCGAAGCAATGGCACGCGATACGTCCGGCCCGGACTGATCGCCAGATCAGATGCTGCTTACGGTTGGAGAACAACATGCACTCATTCACCGAAATGCCGGATGTCTCCGTCGCCGCGTGGCACGAGTCGATCGATGCGTTTTGCCGCTTGCAGGACGTAGGCCACGTGGAAAGCGGCACGCAGGGGACGAAGTCGATCTACAGCGGCGCGCCCGTGTCCGTGCTCAATGGGGTCATCAGCATGCGGCGCCAGCCCGACGTCGAAGAGATGAGATTCTTTTCCGAGCCGTTCAGAGATTGCGCGCTGCCGTGGAGCATACAGACACGCGGTGACGGGCAGCACGCCGAGGCGATTCGGCAGCTCGCGGGCGAATACGGTTTGACGCAATGCATGGCATTGCCTTTCATGACAAAACGGCTGGACCGCGCCGAAGCCCCGGTGGGCAGCGATGGCCGGGTGGTCGTGCGACGTGTGGCGGCGGCGGATAGCGAGCGGTACAACAGTGCGCTGGCTGCAGGCTACGATGCGCCTGAGCAGGTGTTTCGCCGGCTGAGCGCGCCAGGGGTGCTGGAGGCTGATGGAATGATGGGATTTCTGGTGGAGTACGCGGGCATCCCGGTGGCGACGTCATTCGGCATCCTGTGTAACGATCAGGTCGGCGTATTCAATGTGTCGACCCTGCCTGCGTATCGACGGCGCGGCTATGCAAGAGCGGCGACTCGTGCAGTCTTGACCGCCGCATGTGCCAACGGAGCGCATACCGCATTTTTGCACTGCACGCCGGCGGGCCGGCACGTGTACGAGTCGATCGGCTTTGCTGTCCGCGAGGAGTGGCAGGTATACGTCGGTCAATGAGCGAGGCGTGCATGCCATTTCCGCGAAGAGCGTTCAAAGCGATGGAATCGGAGCGCGAGGAACGGAGGCGTCCTCAACGGCAGTCTGCCGTCGACAGCCGAAGCGGAGATCGCGATGGCTGTAGCCGGCCCGCTCGAGTGGTCCCAATATCGCGCCGGTTGCAGGCAGTGCACCGATCGAATATGGAAGAGAATCTCCGGATCCGAATCCAGGCGAAGCATCAGTGAACGCGCAACGCGATGACGATCGCGAGCCGCATTCGGCCGTCCGCGGCGCGTTCGAAATCTGATGCCACGTCGCCGTACATGGGCGGCGATCGTCATGCCGCCGGTGCCGGTCGACCCGGCACCGCGACATTGATCGAGAGGGGCGAAAGGAAGGCGCCAGCCACCTCGTCGCGCAGGCACGTCGCTGAACGTGTCGGAGATCGTGTGGGCTCCGCTCCCTACTGGCCGATCGGAACGGAAAAGCGGAAGCTCGTGCCGACCGGGACGCGGCTACAAACCTCGATTTTCCCGCCGTGAGCCTCGACAATGGATTTGCAGATCGAGAGGCCCATTCCCATTCCATTTCCCTTCGTGGTGGCAAGCGACTCGAAGATGTGGTCAGCGATCTCGTCCGCGATTCCTCGTCCGGTATCGTTGACCGTTACGTATACAAGGTCACCGTCGGTTTGGGTTCGAATCGAGATGGCTTTCTCTCCTCGAATGTCGCTCATCGCCTCGAGAGAGTTGATCATGAGGTTCATGATCACCTGTTGCAACAGGATCCGATCGCCGACGACCATCAAGGAATCTGTTTCGAACGTGTGAGAAACCTTGACGCCTTCGCTAGAGATCCGTTCCTGCAAAACGCCGAATACCTCGAGTATCGCCTCGTGCACATCCATGCCGGACATGTTCGGAGGGGACTCACGCACCATTGCCCTGATGCTCTCGATGATGTTTTTTGCCCGCACGCTGCTGGCGGATATCTTCTCGAGTGCGACCACCGCTTCCTTCAAGTTGGGAATTTCGCGGCTCAGCCAGCGAATCGCGGTACGGGCACACGTTCCCACCGCGGTAATGGGTTGGCTGACCTCGTGGACGATGAATGCGGCGAGCTCTCCCAGTTCCGTCAATCGTGCCGCGCGCGACAGCTCTTCCTGCGTTTCCCGGACATGCCGTTCGGCTTCCGCGCGTCGTTTGTGTTCCGCTTCGACGCTTTCATACAGCTTGGCATTTTCCAGCGAGACCGCGGCCTGGGATGCGAGTACCTCGAGCGTTCTCACGCGAGTTGCGTTGAAAACGGCAGCAATCAAGCCGTTCTCCAGATATAACAGTCCGGTCAGCGAACCCTGCTTCACGAGCGGAACGCACATGATCGAGCGGGAACGGTGCGTTCTCACGTAGCTGTCGAACCCGTGTTGCGGATCGTTGCGAGCGTCTTCAAGTACGACCGACTCCTTGCTGCGCATGGTCAGATATGCCACGGGCGTCGCCATCAGTTCCGCCGAGACGGGCTTGCGCGATATGTCGATCTCGAGTTCACCCTTCACGAGCTTGCCCTGTGCGGCAATGCACAGCGTGCCGTCCTCGATCAGGCAAAGGACCGCGCGCTCAGCACCCGCATATTCGAGCGCATTCTGCAGAATTGTCTGCAGCACCTGCTGCAACGAGATTTCCCCGGACAGCGCACGAATGGACCTCAGGACGATTTCCGTGTCGAAGCGATCCTCGCTCCAGATCGGCACATTGTCCGGATCGCGAAGCTCGTTGAGCTTTCCGGTTTTCGTGGCGGGGAAGTCCGTGTCGAGGTGTCGAACTTTCGCGTCGGCTCCCCAGCACGCATAGGCTTTCCGGGCTTGTTCGCGGTATCCCTGTTGCGCGGAGCGTAGCCCGCAGCGCCCGGAGAAGTGCGACGTCAGCTCCCTGGCGACACTCTGAATGTGCATGTCACGCGCCTGATCGGCGACGGTGATCGCCTCCTCATACAGCACCAGGCTATTGACCTTTTCTCCCATCAGTGCAGAAAATTCGGCTTCGAGCAATTTCAGGCGCGAGAGGAAATTCTGCGGGCACGCCTGAGCCCATCGCCGCATGGCGTCGATTCGTTCGCTCGCGTGAATCGAATGAGTTCTGCGATCATGACCCGTCGTTGTCCTAGCCAACGCGATACGCAGCAGGCCGCTGTAAAAGACGAAATCGACATTCTCCAGAAACGCAGGCGAAGCCCACATGGCTGCGGCGGCACGCTCTTCAGCCATCAATGCCTCGCTCATGTCTCCCCACAGGTATGCGGCCTGGAGACGGTATGTCCAGAATGCGAACGCGGCGATGTGTCGGTGAAACTTCCCGCTGATACAGTCGTCCAGCAGTTCGATATAGTCGACATTGGACTCGAGCAAGCCGATGTCGACGGGCACCCCCCTGAGTTCCCGTATCAGCCAGGCCTGCGCCATGAATGCATCGATCACGAGCGCAAACCCGGCATCCCGTGCCAGCTTCAGGCCATCCTCGGCGACTTGCTGGGCTTCCAATAACGATGCGCCGCTAAATAGCAAATTCGCGACCGTGTGCCGACGCGAGTAGACGGCGAAGGTCAAATCTCCCTGGCGGCTCGTGAGTTCCGTTGCTTCCTCGAGATGATGCCGCGCATCTGCGGCAGGGCCGCTCCACGGGAGGCCGAGTGCGCCGAAGCACATTTGAACCCGTCCCGCATACAGAGTAAGCCCCCGTTCTCTCGGAAGGCGCATTGAAAGCTGGCTGAAGACTGCAGTCGTCGCGAAGTCCCGGTATCGGCCGGCGGTGACAAAACTCAGCGCGACGTAGGCGTAGCACGAGGCGTCGCAGTGCCCGTGTTCGAGGCTCAGATTGACCATGCGAAGGATGAGCAGCTCGACGAGCTCCTGGCTGGTGAACTGGACCGGCGGTATCAAGTCCGTCATGACATCCATGGCATTGCGAATCCGCTCGTCTACCATGAGATCGATCGTCATGAGCTCGTCGACGTCACGGCTTCCGTACAACTGCAAGAACCGCCGATACTCGTCGTCGACACTTGTCGGATGAAGTTCCACCGGTAATGCAATGCCCGCTTCCTCCTCAAGGTATCGGAAGCCGACGTCGACCGCCGTTTCCGGCTGGTCGAGCGTCACGTACATCGCCAGCCGCAGCCGGATAAGGTCGGCACGGTTTTTCGAGTCGAGACGATCTGTCGCTATGGCCGCAAGTCGCCGGGCGCCTTCCTTGACGCGCATGCAAAGGAATTCGCACTCGCCACGCTTGAGCTCGATGATGGACAACAGGTCCCCGTCGGCATGGGCCCGACCCTTCAATAGCTCGCAACTGCTCGCAAGATACGAAATTGCCGATTCGTATGCGGTTGCGGCCTTGGCCTTCATCGCGGCTTCAAGGTTAGTCAACGCGAAATCCCGGCGGCGATGCTCGGGAACATGGCGGGCGCCCTTGTTCAGATGGTTTGCCACTACGAAAGCACCGACCGTCAAACCTTCCGTCTTGACGTCGCGCCACAACCGACTGCCGACCTCCAGGTGCTTCTCTGTGCGCTCGAGATCCGTCAACGTTTGCAAAACTGCGTCCCGGACGCGATCGTGCGTGAACGAATAAAGGCCTTCATTCAATGCGATGAGCTGCTGCTCGAGCGGTTCGCGCAGTGCGATCTCGATCGCGACCCGCGAGCCGGACATTGCTGACGCAAGAACGTCAAGCGTCGACGGCTCCGCGAGAATCGCCAGGTACTGGGTTGCCAGCAGCGCAATCTCGTCGAGGGTCGCGACTCTCGCCGAGAGCAAATCGACAACGCTTGCAACGCCCGATCTCCGTTCGATCTCCGGCAGGGATGCCACCCACTCGCCATAGGCATCGTCGTAGACGATCACCTCGTGGTCGATAAGAGACCTGACGAACTGGATCGTATCGAGCGGATTTCCGCCAGCGCTGCGATGGATGGTGTCTTCGACGAGATCGTGGTTTCGTATTTCATCCGCGAGGATCGCTCTTAAAAGTCCACCGACTTCCCGCTCTGAGAGTGGTGTGAGCGGTATCCGCTCGACCATCGTGGTCGAGATGAATGGGGCTACGTGCGCTCCCTGGTTTTCCACGTTTCTATCTCGCATCGCAGCGACGATGAGGACGTGGCGGCAAAGCGGATTCTGCATGACATGCTTGATGACCTCGAGCGTTCCTTCGTCGACCCACTGCAAGTCGTCGAGGAATAGCAGAAGGGGGCGTTCGCGGCACGCGAATGCCCCCAGAAGCTTGGCAATCGCATCGAGAAAGCGCGGTCGTTCCGCGTGCGCGAAGACGGCCGGTTTATGGGCATGCAGCCCAAGAATACGTGCGAAATCCGGGAAGACGGTCGTAACGAGCGATGCGTCGTCGATCAGGGCCTCACGAAGCCGTTGCAGCAGCACGTCATAGTGATGTGGCGGGTATGCCAGCGCGGTCCTTGCAAGCGCACTGAGGGCACGGGCGAGGCTGGCATATGGCGTAACGCCATCGCCAAGCTCGCACTTACCGTGCACGACTTCGCAACCTTCTCCGCCGATTTGACGCGTCAGATGATGGACGAGGGCCGACTTGCCGATGCCGGGCGGTCCTTCGACCAACCACAATTTCCGATCTTGATCTTCCGACCTTCCCTGAACGGCACTTCGAAGGCGCTCCAGCTCGGCCTGACGCCCGATCAAGCCATCGTTCCCGAGCGCGTCGGATCCGGACATGTGCCTCCGTTCGGTAGTGGCAGGTTGCGACGAGCGAGCCGACCCGATGGCGACAAGATCACTCACGACATCGACGGCCCTTTGATAACGCTCGGCCGGCTCCTTTGCGATCATGCGGCTCACGACCTGAACAAGGTGCTCGCCGATTTTCTGCTTGAGTTCGAGGAGTGCATCTTCATCGGGGCGCCGCGCAAGGTGCGCATGGATTTCCTCCGAGGGCGTGAGGCCGGGAAAGAGGACGCGGCCCGTCAGCATATGAAAGAAAATACAGCCCAGGGAATAAAGATCCGAGCGTTCGTCGGAGATCCGGTTGACGCGTCCGCTTGCTTCCGGCGCCATATAGTGCAGCAGCCCCGGGTCGATCTCCCGCGGGATGCGGCTGGCGACGCCGGTGAGGGTCGGCATCGCGCTTTGGGGGCGAAAGCCGGTCAACCACGCCCGTCGCTCGCTCGGATGAACCATGATGTTCGACGGCGTCAATCCGCCGTGGACGAGTCCGGCTTCATGCGCCGCGGCCACGGAGCGCGCAAGGGGCAGCGCGTGGCGAATGAAGACTCTCGCTGGCATCGCGCCATTCATGAGATTCATTAGAATTTGGCCGCCAGGGTCGCCAAGGAGTAACGCAGGGCTCTGGTTGTGAGCAGCAAATCTCAGCGGACAGAGGGCGAAATCACCATTGAACTTATCCCCGATGCTGAATTCATAGCGTAGCTGCTCCAGAGATGCCTCGGACACCGAGTTGACCGGTACGGCGGCGAGCACGGTCGACTCTTGAAGCAGGGCACGGTAGAGTTGGACTGGTCCTTCGCGAAGCAAGATCAGCTTGGCATGGGCAATGTCTTCTGGCCCGTAATTGAAGTTATTCAGAATACTCTCCTGCGCGGAAGGCGTGCGGGTGCGTCGGCGAGCTTCCATCGTATGACGGAGCCTGACAGGCGCCGAGGCTTTTCGAAGTCGCTAGTAGAGCATTAATTTTTGTTATTGACTAGTCGTTCCAGAATTGATATCGTGCCAACATGGCTAGACCTAAAGAGTTTGATCGGGAAGCAGCGCTCGTGGCTGCGATCAAGGTTTTCAGCGAGCATGGGTTCGCTGGTACCTCTGCGACGATGCTGACCGACGCGATGAATATCGGGCGGCAGAGCCTTTACGATACGTTTGGCGACAAGTGGCAACTCTACTGCGCTGCATTGCGCGAGTACGTGATTCTGGAAACCGGGGCTCACGTATTTGAGTTGCGAAGCGGAACGGGAGCGTTCGACGGGCTGGTTAGAATGCTTGATCGCGTTGTCCGGGAAGCGTACAACCCGTGTCTCGGCGTAAGCTCCGTATGCGAATTCGGCTGCAAAGAGCAGGAACTCTCTGAAGTACGAAGGGTTGCTGGTAACGCGCTGCATGTGGCGTTGGTTCAGGCTATTTCAGAAGCCCGGCAAGACGGCGACATCGGTGCCGATGTCGAACCGTCCGAGGCTGCATCGTTTGTCGTGGGGAACGTGGCAGGAATCAGAATCGCTGCGCGCGGCGGAGCCCAGGAGGCTGTCTTGCGCGGTATGGCGCGGCTTGCTTTGCGAGCGTTGAAGTAGCATTCGCTGTTTTTTTTGCCTTATTTTGGAATGATTGTTCCATAACGGAGAGTGACATGCGTAGCGTGGTGATGACGGAACCTGGTGGTCCCCAAGTGCTGAAGGTCGTTGATGGCCCCGAGCCGATTCCCGGTCCTGGCGACGTTCTCGTCGAGGTGGCGGCGGCGGGCGTCAATTTCATGGATATCGGTGTACGGCGAGGCGCGTTGGGGCACGTGGATGTGCCCAAAGTGCTTGGTGTCGAAGGTGCCGGACGAGTGCTCGCCGCAGGCAGTGACGTACGAGCGTTCCGGCCAGGGGATCGTGTTGCGTGGGTGTATGCTCCGGGGAGCTACGCCGAGCGTATCGTGATACCGGCGGATTCACTGGTGCCCCTGCCCGCCGAGATCGGATTCGTCACGGCGACGTCGGTGATGATGCAAGGTTTGACGGCGATGCATTTTGCGCTGTTTTTCCATCAAACCCGTCCGGATGAGGTCGCGTTTGTACACGCGGCAGCCGGCGGCGTTGGCCAACTGCTCACGCAGCTCATCAAATTGAAGGGCGGCAAAGTGATCGGGCGCGTATCGTCGCCGAGCAAGGTGGGCGCCGCGATCAACGCTGGTGCCGATCATGTGATCGTCGATGACGGTGACGGGTTCGCCGGCGAAGTTCTGAGTTTGACGCACGGGCAAGGTGTCGATGTGGTTTATGACGGATCGGGCCCTGCGACTTTTGAAGGATCGGTCGAGATCTTGCGTCGAGGCGGGACACTGTGTTGGTATGGCCCTGTTCTTGGCGGTCCTGGCTCGTTTGACATCACCAGTTTGCCGAAGAGCATCAAGATCGGGTATGCAGTCTATTCGGATTCCGTCAATACGCCTGAACTGCTTCGCGCTCGCAGCCAGGAATTATTCGGATACCTTTCGACCGGGGTGCTGGCTGCACCGCCGGCCACCGAGTACGCGCTGAACGACGCCGCTCAGGCTCACGAGGCGCTGGAAAGTCGCGCAACGACCGGGAAGTTGGTCCTGATACCTTGAGCAAGATCGAATGATCGGCGGTGCAAACCCTGTACCAACGCGCGTGAACGTTTCAACGGCAATGTGCTCGATCCTTCGCTGGAACAGCGCGACGTTTGCTTGTGGGCGCAGCGCACAAGATACAAGGCGCGCCGCTTCGGTCTCCGTCAGTCCGACGACGGCGATACGCGTGTGCGGGTCGCGCCGCTTTCCAGTATCGCGGTGATGGAGCATCTTTCGGTATCCGTGATCAGTGTTTCGTGGAGCGACTCGCGTTCGGGTCGCTATACCGAGCGGATCTGGTGCAGAAGCCGCGCGCGCGCCCCTTCAATCTGCGCGCTTACCGGACGCGAAATCCAGTGCGGCGATCCGATGTTTCGTCCGCGCGCCTGCGAAGTCTGTTTGCCTGCGAATCGGCAACGAATGATCCTTGCCGCGACCGTTCAGGAGTGCAGCGGCGCATCTTCTCTCGCAATGATCGAGGTTTAGAAACCAATAGAGCGAAGAGCAAGGGCCGGCTGGTATCGCCCGGATGTCGATACTAAGTCGAAGCGACTGCCACGACGACGATTACGGCGCCGTTGAGGCGCTCCACCAGGTCGAAGTGAACGGGCGCGTCGCGCCACCATCGAGCGAACGCGGTGCGGGCGCGATGCCCGACGATGATCATGTCCGGACGAGCCGTCGTTGCGTGTGCGGCGATGACGTCGGCCGAGCGTCCAAACCGCACGTAGCCACGTGCGACTATGCCGTCTTCCGCCAGTTTGCCAACCGCCAGCCGAAGGTCCTCACGTGCGAATTCCTCCAGCCGTTGGTGCGTAAATTCGCTCAGGAACCCACCAGCCTGTGCGTTTGCGGTGGTGGGGTCGACAACGGCGATGACGTCGACTTCGGCTGATAGTGCGCGTGAAAGAGATGAGCACCGCTTGAGTGCGGCCATTGCCTCGTCAGTCCCGTCATAGACGAGCAGCATTCTGGAAAGCGATGACATGTTCCGTTTTGGCTGGGGAATGAGTTTGCCCGCGGCGAGCATTGGCACGTGTTGATGTTGCGTGACCACCTTCGTAGCAGCGGACACGATTATTGAACACGTATGTCGCGTTGTTTATTCCAGCTCTGCCTGAACACATCGCCGATCGAAGGCCGGCGCTAGACGTGGTCACGTACGGCACGTGAGCAGCAGCGATGGGGAGACGTCATGTCGGTCGAATCGAGAGGTCGCCTTGGATCGTCGCCGATCGGGAATCCCGAGGCGTGCTCGACATCGATGGTTCGGGCGGCCCCGTATTCGATGGTCTGTCGGCCCGGGTGCCAGCGCAGCGCCACCGGCATTCTCGGGCCGACCGGGATGGAGCGGCGGGGCGGGCTCAGCGGCCGGAATAGAGCTTCCGAAGCGCGTCGAGTTCGCCGCTTTGTCGCGCCCGCTCGAGTTCCTGACGTACTTCCGAACGCGTCTTTTCCATCGGCGCGACTGCGGTGGGAGGCAAGCGGCCCGCAGTTTCGGAATCGTAACCACCCACGACCGCCACCACGGGAACTGCTGCATGGGCCGAGACCGTCACCGCAAGCGCGGCGAATGCCACGCCAATTTTACGTATATTCATGTTGATATCTCAAATATCAATCGATCGGATGGTGGGTGCGCGGAGTATCCTCGAGCGGCGGACGGGACACGGGATTCGGCAGTGTCATCGTTGTCATCGGGTTCCGGCGTGGACGTATTTGACGCCAGCAAGGTATCTCGTATGTGTCCGGCGCGCATCGATTTGCAATGTCATGTATCCATGCGGATGTCAGATACATCAAGATACGAAATCTCCACGTTCGCGAGACGACTGCATTCAGCGGTCTGTTACGAGCGCCGATCCGATGCGGCAACCATGTGACCGGAAAGCCCGCAGACGCGGACGGTCGCTCGAACAGGGTGATTTGCCGTTGTAAGCGTAGAGACCCGCATGTGTGAATCCGACCGCCGCGTCCGTCGCCGGAAGCACGTGTGGCCGCGTTGTATCGCCTCGCCATCCATTGTTGCGTTGGCGATTTCGGGATGGAATAATCTGTAAGGTTCGCGTGTTCTTGTAAATAATCGCAGAACGACGTCGCGATCGATAGAGCAGCGACGGCCGCCTTGTACCGAGCGAGGACTTCATCCGCCGTGAGCGCCGTGGTCGAGTGCCCGACCAAGCGGATACAGGCTGGAATCTCCGCCCGGACCAGTGCATGTGTGCCGCATGCAGCAGGAGCGGCATCCGTGCGCAGGTCTGCCAAGGCTTCCTTATCAAATTTGCCTGACATACGTTCGACAAGACAACGGATTAAATTTGTTTCGGCCGGCCATGGTTGCGGCGCGCGATCGACGACAACGCGCGCGGCTGCCCCTGTCGTGCGGTGTACCGGCGCTGCTTCGGAAATTGCTCGGTGTATCGGGCGTGGCGAAACGCAATATGGTTTGCCTTTACAGGTGCCGTGCCAGTCGCGACTTATGCCTTCTCGCACGGCAGGAAATTTGAAACATGGCGTGTGAACCTCAGCGACGGTGGTGCCTGTCGGGTACACGACGTGGCGGACAGACAGATTCGCAGCGATGTCGTTGAGCCGCTGGGCCCCTATCCCTACACATTAACCGGCAAATATCGATGCCTGAAATCAGAATATCCTCTGCGGTTCCGCCATCCGCGGATTGGAGTGGCCGCATCGTCTACGTCGTGGACGACGACGAACTCGTCCGTGCCGCGCTCACCGGCCTGCTGCGTTCGATTGACCTGGACGTCCGCGCTTTTGCGTCTACCGAAGAATTTCTCGCTGCACCGAAACGCACGAGACCATCGTGCCTCGTGCTCGATGTGCGACTGCGCGGACAGAGCGGAATTGCGTTCCAGGAGTCACTGCTGGACACCGGTGGTCCGAAGATGCCGATCATCTTCATCACGGCGCACGGCGATATTGCGATGACCGTGAAGGCAATGAAGGCCGGCGCGATCGACTTTCTGACCAAGCCGTTCCGCGATCAGGACATGATCGACGCGGTAGTTGCCGCGCTTGACCACGATGCGAAGCGCCTGAAGGTCGATGAGTCGCTGCTCGATCTGCGTGAGTGCTGGGAATCTCTGACGCCAAGAGAGCGCGACGTGTTGCAACATGTCGCGGCAGGCCTGATGAACAAGCAGGTTGCGGGGAACATGGGCATTGCCGAGATTACGGCCAAGATACATCGCGGTCAGGCGATGCGGAAGATGCAGTGCCGCTCGGTCGCCGAGCTGGTGCGCAAGCTGAGTACACTGGGTATCGGGCTGTCCGCTCGCTAACGAGGCGCTGTGGGAAGGCAAGCCGTACCCATACGTAGATATAGTAGCGGTCGGGCGGCGTGGCGATATGCTGGGACTCGAGTAGTAATGTTTGGAACGGGCCTGACCATTCACCTCGCCATAAGCAGCGATGCCTTTTTCACTCTCAGCCAGCGATCTTGTTTCAGTTATCGACGACGATCCCTTCGTGCGCGCCGCCGCGCGGGATCTCGTGCGTTCACTCGGTGGGGAGGCACGCGAGTTTGCGTCAGGACGGGCTTTCCTGGCTTCGGACGTCGTATCGCGGACGGGGTGCCTGATCTGCGATATTCAGATGGCGGAGATGGACGGAATCGAAGTGCTGTCGAGGATCGAGGCGCGCGGCCTGTGCATCCCCACGCTGTTGATCACCGCGTTCGCCACTTCTCGCGTGCGCGCGCGTGCGCGGATCAGCACCGCGCTGTGTCTGCTTGAGAAACCAATTGACGTGCAGGAGCTCGAGGCGTGGCTCGCGCGTGCGCTCGGATACGGTTGACGCAGCGGCCATTCGCCGCGCACCGCAAGCTAGACCTAAACCTTCGTAGGGGATGGATGGCCGCTCGTGTGATGGTGCGATCCCCATGTGCGTGTTTTCATCTCTCCCGTGCCGTCCGTCGCGACGATGACAGGAGAACGAAGGTGCCGAACATGCCTGCCTTATGGTACGAGACCTTGTTGGAATCGCGGGTCACGCGTTGTGTGTGTAACTTCGGCCGCGCATTGTTATTGGGGGCGCGTGAGTGCTTCACGGGGCCTGTTCGCCTCGTCTGCACGGGTGGCGTGCTGCTCGTCGCGGGGAGCATGTACGACGATCGCATTTTCGTGGAAAACGTATCGCGCCCCAACGACGCCGGCGCGCTTCTGGCGGCAAGTGGGGCAGCCATTTCGTTAGCGCTGATTGCCGCGCGGTTCTGGTTGCGGACGCTCACGCTGAATGCGCGAATCAGGCAACTTGCGGCAGCTATTGAAGACCATGGATCGACGCATTGCCCGATACGCAGGTCGAGCGTGGCGGACCGTCAATGGAGAGACTGGCACGAGCAATTAACGACGCCCATCGCCAGCACACGGAGCGCGTGACGGAATTGCTCCATGTGCTGGCTGCGTATTCGCACGATCTGCGTACGCCGCTGACGCGGATGGTCGACCGGGTCAAGCTGCATGAATAGTGGCCCCTGGCTGCTACAAATCGATACAAACCAGACAAATTCCGGATACGTCGCCATTTTCTAATTTCCGCTTGGGTCGGCTGGCCGCGGCCGATGCAGGGGGCGACCCAAGCACCCGATATCGGATCGTACGCACCGATTGAACTGATACAGCAACTGGCTTGAGGAAAACTTCCATGTCAAAGAACTCGATTCCTCGCGAAATCACCCACGCGAACGGCGCACCGGTAACCGACAACGTCAACATCCAGACGGCCGGCCCGCGCGGCCCGGCGCTGTTGCAGGACGTCTGGTTGATCGAGAAGCTCGCGCATTTCGATCGTGAGGTCATCCCCGAACGACGGATGCATGCAAAAGGGGCAGGTGCATACGGAACATTTACCGTGACGCGTGATGTCACGCAATATACGAAGGCGAAGATCTTTTCGGAAATCGGCAAGCAGACACCGATGTTCGTGCGTTTTTCGACGGTGGCCGGCGAGCGCGGTGCGGCAGATGCGGAGCGCGATATCCGTGGCTTCGCATTGAAGTTCTACACCGACGAGGGCAATTGGGATCTCGTCGGCAACAACACGCCGGTGTTCTTCTTCCGCGATCCGTTGCGCTTTCCGGATCTCAACCACGCGGTCAAGCGCGATCCGCGCACCGGCATGCGCAGTGCGGAAAGCAATTGGGATTTCTGGTCGCTGCTGCCCGAGACGCTGCACCAGGTGACGATTGTCATGAGCGAACGCGGCATTCCGCGGTCGTTCCGTCACATGCACGGGTTCGGCAGTCATACATACAGTCTGATCAATGCGACGAACGATCGAACTTGGGTGAAGTTCCACTACCGCTCGCAGCAGGGCATTGAAAACCTGACCGACGCACAGGCCGAAGCCCTTATTGGCAAGGATCGCGAAACGCATCAGCGGGATCTGTTCGAGAGCATCGAGCGCGGTGAATTTCCGCGCTGGACGTTGTTCATTCAGGTGATGACGGACAAACAGGCGAAGGCGTTCCGCTTCAACCCGTTCGACTTGACCAAGGTGTGGCCCAAGGCCGAGTTTCCGTTGCTCGAGGTTGGGAATTTCGAACTCAACCGAAATCCGGAAAATTTCTTTGCCGAAACGGAGCAGGCCGCGTTCACTCCTGCGAACGTCGTGCCGGGGATTGGCTACTCACCGGACAAGATGCTGCAAGCACGTCTGTTTTCCTACGGAGATGCGCAGCGCTATCGTCTTGGCGTCAATCACGCTCACATCCCGGTGAACGCGCCGAAGTGTCCGTTCCACAGCTATCACCGCGACGGCGCGATGCGTACCGACGGCAACCTCGGCGGTACGCCGTCATACTGGCCCAACAGCAAGGGCATGTGGGTGGATCAGCCGCGGTTGAACGAACCGCCGCTCGAACTCGACGGCGCGGCCGCGCACTGGGATCACCGCGTCGACGATGACCATTACCAGCAGCCGGGCGACCTGTTCCGGAAGATGAACAGCAACCAGCAGCAGGCACTGTTCGACAATACCGCGCGGCAGCTTGCCGGGGTGTCGAGCGAAATTCGACGGCGGCATATCGACAACTGTTCAAAGGCGGATCCGGCATATGGCGAGGGTATTGCCGCTGCACTCTCGCGACTGGCTATCAAGGGTGAGTAACGAGCGTTGTCGGTCCGCTGGATTGCGTGTTTGCGAGCACGCGTTCCTTGTTCGTGCGATAGGTCATCGCCGGCGTGCACGCGGCTGCGATCACTTCGGTAGTGACGCGAGCAGCAGTCGATCTGGCAGCGCAGATTGTTTGAACTCGTGAGCCTGTTTGCATGACAACACAGAATGTTGAAACCCATCGTTCGGTGGAATGCCGCGAGCGGGTTGAGTGTTGTTGAGGGGAGGCGTGTCATTGGGTTGACGCGCTCCCCTGAACCAGACCTCTTCCTCCAAATGAATACCATGAACTCGCGTCAGGCTCGGGTTGTGTCACACCGTTCGCTGACGGCCGGCGATCACCGAACGCTGGTGCTGGCCGCACTAGGTGGTGCACTTGAGTTTTACGATTTTGTGATTTATGTATTTTTCGCAGCTGTCATCGGCGAACTGTTCTTCCCGCCGTCGATTCCAGACTGGTTGCGTCAGGTGCAGACTTTCGGCATTTTCGCGGCCGGCTATATCGCGCGACCCCTCGGAGGCGTGATCATGGCGCACTTCGGCGACCTCGTTGGTCGCAAGCGCATGTTTACGATGAGTGTGATGTTGATGGCATTGCCAACGATGATGATGGGGTTGCTGCCGACCTATGAGTCCATTGGGGTTGCAGCGCCGATCCTGCTCCTGCTGTGCAGGGCGGTGCAAGGCGCCGCAGTGGGCGGTGAGGTACCGGGCGCCTGGGTATTTGTTTCCGAGCATGTACCTTCGCGTTATGTCGGCTACGCGTGCGGTCTGCTCACCGGGGGCCTGACGGTGGGCATCCTGATCGGCTCGTTGATCGCGTCGGGAATCAACCGGTATTACCCGCAAGATGCAATCGGCGCTTATGCGTGGCGGTTCCCCTTTATCATCGGTGGCCTGTTTGGGATCCTGTCCGCATTCCTTCGAGGCTGGCTCCATGAAACGCCTGTATTCCTCGAAATGAAGCAAAGCCGGATGCTGGCCGGTGAAGTGCCGTTGAAGGCTGTGCTCCGTGACCATGGCAAGGCAGTGTTCGTATCGATGGTGCTTACGTGGACGCTAACAGCGGCGATTGTCGTCGTGATTCTGATGACGCCGACACTTGTGACAAAGCGCTTTCATATCGAGCCCGCGCTCGCGCTGGAGGCGAATTCGGCGGCCACGCTTTGTTTGACGGTCGGGTGCATCGTCGCTGGTCTACTTGTGGGTCGGATCGGAACCGCTCGCACGATTTTCTTTGGATGCCTGTTGCTCGGCGCGTCGTATTTTCTGATGGCAAAGCAACTCTTTGTCGATCCGACGCGACTGCTGCCTTTCTATGCCGTATCGGGTTTCTTCGTCGGGGCCGTGGCGGCGATCCCGGTTGCAATGATCAACGCGTTCCCGCCAGCCGTGCGTTTCTCGGGGATCTCGTTTTCCTATAACGTCGCCTATGCAGTGTTTGGTGGGCTGACGCCCGTATTGGTATCGGTGATGTTGAAATCGAATCCTCACGCTCCGGAAATCTATGTGGGGATTGTCTGCATCATTGGATCGTTGGCGAGTTTTACCCTGCGCCGGGCGTGGTAGGCAATAGAAAGAGCAGGAGTCTGGTAGATCGTTCGCGTCGGTATGTCTTGTGGATCTGCTGGCGAGCCTATCCGGATCGGGAACTTGCGCCTCTCGCAGCAGCGCCATTTCCTCCAAGCGCATACCGGTCTCAAGTATGGTGCGGCAAGCAATCGCGCGAGTCTTGCCCCGTCGGACTTCAACTTCGAAAAGCCACTCGTCGATTTCTGCCACGGTGGGGATTCGCAGCCTATCAATGCGCTCTCGAACTCGGCCTGCGCGACTGACGAGGGAATGCGATCGATTCGCCGTCGCATGGCCAGAGCGATCGCGCACAGTAGACCGTGTGCCAACAATCTCGAACGCAGCCGGCAGTCCGCGATCGCCCGCCCACGTTAGAAATTCGCAGACCGTCCCAACGCGTCGGTTGATCGTGGACGGCGCAAGCGGCTCGCCGCGCTCACTCCACGAGCCATTCAGTTGATCTGCCTGATAGGTGCGCAGGATCCGCAGGTAATCCATTTCCCGCCAATGGAAGCCATTGAGCGCGACATAGGACGGGAAATTTTCCAGATCCCGACCCATCGCAAAGATCGTGTTTTCGGATGGGATACGCACTCTTGCGGTCGGCTCGCCGAGCCTGTTGTTCGGGTGCCAGTCTAGAAGAGCGCGCTCCCGGAGAAATCTATTTGCCTTGTCGGCGTAGCTCATATCTGCGTTTAGCAGGAAAGGGACATGCGCTATGGCGTCGAAACCATGCAGAGAGAGGGTTTCGCGGATACGTCGAAAGAGAATGGCCATGCGAAAGGAAGTCGGCTAATCAAACTGGAGACGCATCACCGATGAATGATCCGAAAGTCGCAGTTGGCGTCACCTGCCTCGGCCGGTGCGTTGGGGACGATATGACACAAGCTGCCTCCGTATGGAAAAACCGTGCAGATCGCTTCGCGACCGTGTGGACAAAAAAAACTCGTTGGCCACACTTCTGCACGGTTTGCTCACGCTCCGCAGGTTTAAGCTCAGCGGTATGCAACGACCGCCTGACGCCCTTCGGTTGCCTTGCGAACGAGATATACGAGGAATCTATTTCCGCTCATCGCCTGCATCCACGCCAAATTTAGGATGGCATGGACAATAGCGTAGAGATAAAAGGGCTATTCAGCCAAGTCCCAAATATCATGTTGGTAGGTAACGTTTTTTTGTTTGCTTGAACGCGCTTCAGACCGACGGATCGACGTTCGCCTCGAGTTCGCGGATGCGGTCGAGATTGCGCGTGTCCTTCAACACCGGCGGCCCCGCGAACGTGTTGCGCACGCCGAAGCCGTACCAGATCACCATCAGCACGACGACGAAGGCGACCAGCACGTACAGCACCTTTTCGTTCGGCGGCTGGATGCCGACGTACGCGAGCACACAGGCGCCGACCAGCGCGAGCAGCGCGCACGGCTTCGACCAGATGCCCAGCTGGAACGGGCCCTTGTCGGCCCACGAGCGGCCTTCGGCCAGCATCCCGGAGCCGATCGGCATCGCGTACGAGATGAACAGGAACACCGCGCTGCCGGCGCTGAGCACCGAGAATGCGTCGCCGTACAGCGTGACGACGATCGCGAGCACCGCACATGTCCAGATCGCGGGTCCGGGCGTCCGGTGCGTCGGGTTCACGCTGCGCAGCAGCTTCGACGCCGGCAGCCCGCCGTCGCGTGCGAACGCATACATCATCCGCGACGTCGACATGATCGCCGCGAGCCCGCACACGTAGTTGATGAAGAACATCGCGATTTCGAGGGTCACGCGCAGCGTCTTCGGAATCGGCGCGAGGATCGCTTCGAAGAAGCCGGTGCCCTGCTTCATGCTGGCGGTCAGGTCGGGCATCACCAGCACGAACGCGCACACCATCACGTAGCCGAACACCGCGGACCAGAACACCGAGCCGATGATGCCGCGCGGCACGTTCTTCGCTGCGTCATGCGTCTCTTCCGACGTGTGCGCGGACGCATCGAAGCCGGTGATCGTGTACGTCACGAGCAGCAGGCCGGACAGGAATGCGAGCGGCGTCGTCTGCTTCGGCCATGCGCCGCCGTCGACGCCGGTGAAGTTGGTGAAGGTGACCAGCCGGTGCGCATCGAACGCGACGGGCGAGTAGTAGAGCAGCGACACCACCAGCGCGATCGTCACCACGAAGATCAGGTAGCCCGACAGGTCGGTGATCTTGCTCGCGATCTTGATGCCGCGCGCGTTCAGGATCGCCTGCGAGATCGTGATGACCGCGATGAATGCCGTCTGGTGCCACCAGGTGAGGCTGTCCGGGCTGACGCCGAACATCGGTGCGATCAGCGTCTTGAAGAACGGATCGTAGGTGCCGAAATTGATCGCCGCGATCACGAAGATCAGGCCGATCAGGTTGAGCCACGCCGTCATCCACCCCCATTTTTTCCCGCCGAGGATCGCGCCCCAGTGATAGAGGCCGCCGGCCGTCGGAAACGCGGATGCGATCTGCGACATCGACACGGCGACGATCAGCGCGAACAGCGAGCCGAGCGGCCAGCCGAGGCCGATCGAGGCACCGCCGGCCGCGGAAAACGCGAGCTGGAATGCGGTGATGCCGCCGGACAGGATGCAGATCACCGAAAACGATACGGCGAAGTTCGAGAAACCGCTCATACGTCTCGACAGTTCCTGCGCATAGCCCATCTTGTGCAGCAGGCTTACGTCACTGTCGGTGCCTGAATCAGGCTGGATTTTTGCATCCATAGTCGCTCCGTCACGAATGTCCTGCGTGGCAGGACCGTCATCGCCGCCCGGGCCCGATACTGCGACCCGCTCCTGGGATTCGTCGGCGGCACGCGATGCCGTGCTCGAACGGCCATCGCTTTCCATTCCGATGCGTGAACGGTATGAAATCAAATCTCCCGGCTCTATCAGATTTCGGCAACGTAGTGAAAATCCGGAGGCGTGCACCGGATGAGGGCAGGGGGCACGCGCTCGCTCCCGGGAGGTCGAAGGGCGAGCGCCGGGGCGGTCAGGCGCGCACGATCACGCGTCGTCCGCCGCAAACAGCGCTTCCCAGCCGAGAAACGCGCCGAGCGGAATGATGTCCCAGTCGATCAGCCCGGCCTTGGCCAGCGGAAACTCGCGCAGCGCTTCACGCGCGCCGTCGATCGAATCGCACTCCGCAATGATCGCGACGCCGGGGCGATCCTCGCGGAAATAGATGTCGCGGACGATTCCGCGCTTGAGCAGTTGCCAGCCGTAGCGCACTTCGTCGAGCAGGTGCGGCTGATACGCTTCCGGGCTGGCGCCGGGCAGCGGTACGTCGAGGCACAGCAGTTTCATGTCGATCCCCTTGCGAACGGTGTGCCGCTTACGCGCTGGCCGCGAACCGCGACGCCAGTTCGGCGACACGCTGCCCGAGATGCGCGGCGGTTTCGAGGTCGCTGGCGATCGGCGACAGGTCCGGCGACACGTCGTCGGACTGCGCCATCGCGCCGAGCCAGCCGCCGATCCGGTTGCGCTCGTTCGCCGCGGTGCCGGCAAACAGGTCGAGCCCGACCCAGATCATCCCGTGCTGCGCGGCGAACAGGGTCATCGTCATCAGCGAGTTCAGCTTGTCGCCGTGCTGCGCGCCGGAGTTCGTGAAGCCGGCCGCGACCTTGTTGCGCCAGGTTTGCGGAATCCACGCGGGCCGCGTCGAGTCTTCCATGAACTTCTTGAGCCGCGAGCTGATCGAGCCGTTGTACGTCGGCGAACCGAAGATGATCGCGTCGCTGGCGGCGAGCGCATCCCACGGAATCGCGCCGTCGGCGACCGCGACGAGCCGGACTTCCGCGCCCGGTACGCGCCGCACGCCTTCCGCGACGGCTTGCGCCTGTCGCTCGGTATGTCCGTGGCCGCTGTCGAAAACGATGGTGGCAAGCATGGAAGCTCCTTTGCAGTGCGTTGAACGATGGCCGCATTGTGGGTGGCGCGGGCCGCAACCGGAAGTCGGGTCCGGGTTGAGTCGCCCTCAACTTCAGGTTGATAATCGGCGGCAGGCGAAGGTGTACCGTCCGGCGTGTCGATCGAAGGAGGCTGCTTTGGATTTGTCACAACGAACGCGGGCGATCCTGTCGTTCGTGCATGCGGCAGACGGCGGCAGCTTCGCGGCGGCCGGCCGCATGCTCGGCATCACGTCCGCCGCCGTCAGCAAGAACGTCGCCGGCTTGGAGCACGCGCTCGGCGTGCGGCTGATGAACCGCACCACGCGCACGCTGAAGCTCACCGACGAAGGCGCGGTGTTCCTGCGCCAGGCGCGCGTCGCGCTGGACGCGCTCGATTCGGCGGTCGACAGCGTCGTCGCGCAGCGGCTCGGGCCGCAGGGGCGCGTGCGCATGTCGACCAGCGCCGCGTTCGGGCGCGATCACCTGCAACCGGTATTGCCCGGGTTGCTCGCGCGTTACCCCGGCTTGTCGGTGGAAGTCGATTTCGACGACCGGATCGTCGACGTCGTGCGCGACGGCTACGACATCGTGATACGCGGCGGCAACATTCGCGATTCGGCGCTGGTGTCGCGGCCGATCTTTCGCATGCATGCCGTGCTGGTTGCGTCACCGGCCTATCTGGCCCGCCACGGGGTTCCGCGAACGCCGGACGAACTCGGCGCGCACCGGCTGATCGCCCGCCGCTTTCTTCACGGCGAGATTGCGACGTGGGGCTTCAGGAGGCGCGACGGGAGCCTCGTCGAGTTCGATCCGGGCGAATCGGCATTGCTGACGTTCTCGGCGCCGGAAGCAGGCGTGCAGGCCGCCGTCGACGGGTTGGGCATCGCGCGCGTCGGCGTGCATCTCGCGTGGGCGCATTTGTGCGCCGGCACGCTGAAGGTGCTGCTGCGCCGCCATTTTTTGCCGGGCACCTACGAGATGGCGATCCAGTATCCGCATCGCGCCTTGAAGGCGTCGCGCGTGCAGGCCACGGTCGACTATCTGCTCGACGCGTTTGCCGCGAACGAAAGCCTGCATGTGCCGCTGAAGGCGCTGGATGCGTATGGGGCGTGATTGAGGTCGCCGCCCGTTCACGCAGCGAAGCATCGGCTTCGTGCGTGAGCGAGGGGGAGGCGGTGTAGCGGGGGAGATGTGCCGGCTCAGGCCGTGCGTCGGGCGGACAGGCGATTCCACAACAGGCCGGAGCGGCTGCCGCTGCGGCAGTACGCGAGCACCGGCTTCTGCAGCGTGTCGACCAGTGCGCCGAACGCGTCGATCTCCGCGTCGCCGATGTGGTCGCGCTCGACCGGCAGGTAGCGTGCTTCGAGGCCCAGTTCGCGGGCGGCGGCGGCGATCTCGTCGAACGCCGGGTGGGCGTCGCCTTCGCCGTCGGGCCGGTTGCAGATGACCGAGCGGAAGCCCGCATTGCGGATCGCCTTCAGGTCGGCCGGCGTGATCTGGCGCGACGCGGAGAACCCGTCCGATGCCGTCGCGCGGCATTGCTCGATCGCCCGGCGGAAACACGCGATCGCGAAATCGACGTCCTGCTCCGTCGTGAAGCGCCCGAAGCTCACGCGCACGGTGCGGCCGGCCGTTTCGACATCGAGGCCGATCGCGGTCAGCACGTGCGACGGTGCGCCGCTGGTCGAGTTGCACGCGGAGGTCGACGACACGGCGAGCGCTTCGCCGAGCATGAACGGGAAGAAGCCCGGTGCGTTCACCGTCAGGCTCAGCGTGTGCGGGATGCGGCGTGCGGCGGCCGCGTTCTGCGTGACGTCGCCGAGCGCGAACAGTGCGTCGGTCAGGCGTGCACCGAGTGCGGCGATCCGCGCGGCTTCGCCGTCGAGCTTGTCCTCGGCGAGTTCGCACGCGACACCCATCCCGACGATCTGGTGCGTCGCGAGCGTGCCCGAACGCAGCCCGCGCTCGTGACCGCCGCCGTGAATCTGCGGTGCGATGCGATCGGCGATCTCGCGGCGCACGAACAGCGCGCCGATCCCCTTGGGACCATAAACCTTGTGGGCCGACATCGACATCATGTCGATGCCGAGCGTGCGCACGTCGATCGGCGTCTTGCCGAGCGCCTGCGCGGCGTCGACGTGGAGCAGCGCGCCCGCGGCGTGCACGATGCGCGCGATCGCGCCGATGTCGGTCAGCGTGCCGATCTCGTTGTTCACGAGCATCAGCGACACGAGGCCCGTCTCGGGGCCGATCGCGGCGGCCACCGCGTCGGCGGTGATTTCGCCGTCGCGCGTGGGTGTCAGGAACGTGACCTGCGAGCCGTGCTTCGCCAGGTTCGCCATCGTGTCGAGAATGGCCTTGTGCTCGATGCGGCTCGAGATCAGGTGGCGCTTGCCGGTCGCGTTTTCCGCATAGCCTTTCAGCGCGAGGTTGTTCGATTCGGTGGCGCCCGACGTCCAGACGATCTCGTCGGCGTCCGCGCCGATCAGCGCGGCGACCTGCGCGCGTGCGTGCTCGACCTTGTCTTTCGCCAGCCGGCCGGCGGCGTGCGAGCTCGATGCGGGATTGCCGAAGATGCCGTCGAAGCCGAGGCAGGCCGTCATCGCTTCGATCACGCGCGGATCGGCGGGCGTCGTGGCGGCGTAATCGAGGTAGTGCAGCGTGTTGGTGTCGCTCATGTCCGTCTCTTGCTCATTGCGTAGTGGGAGAAATGATACGGGGGACAGACGGGAAAAAGGATCCAAAGTTGGCTGGCGATTCAGCTTGATATGGAATAACGTTTTATCGAAATGTGGAATGGAAGAATTTGTTTCTCGGTGAGATAGCCGGGCCGGGAGCGCGTGTCGATCAGGTCGTCGTGCCGGGGGCGGGTTGGGTCGATAACCGATGTGCATCCCGCACCCATGCCAGCAACGCATGCGCGTACTTCGACGGGATCGTGACCGTGAGCGTTGTGAGGCGCATGTCGTTGCCCGGCAGTTCCAGATAGCGTTGCCAAGCCTTTCTGACCAACTGCGACATCGCGGAGCGCGTCATGCCGAGTTCGGCGGCCAGCGCCCGCTGTGATCGGCTTTTCACGAAAATCTCGTGCAAGGTCCACTGGTTCAACGGCTTGATCCGCGTATCCTGCATCCGCAGCAGCCGGAACTGTTCGGCGGTCATGCGTCGGGTCTTCGGCATTCAGATCCGTCCGGAATGCTGAAGCGACGAAATCAACTCCGCGCCGCACGAAGTCTTGTGGCCATCGAACGCGGCGGGGCGGCCGTCGATGTCGAAGGCCGGGTCACCCTCGGCAATCTCGCAAGCACCGTGAATCGGACACGAACACGCGTCGCCGCTGCGGGCAACCGCGCGTCCCATCACCGTGCTTTTTCCGGCGCCGCATTCGACCCGGCCGCCATGGGTATGCACGTCGCCTACCCGGACAATTCCCCGCATATGATCCATCCTCCAAATGGCTTGACGCAGCGATCACGTTCGGACGAAGGATGCTGCCGCGCCGGTGTGCGTCACCACGAATAACCCTGCATGCCGTAATCGGTGTCGTGTCGGCGTCCCCACCACGGCAGGTAGGCGTTGTTGCCGCCGCGTGCGCGGAACCAGTCCTTGTCGGGATCGATCGGCGTGAGCTTCGAAGGCGGCAGGACGACGACCGAAACAGGATGGTCCGGATCCGTCGTACCGGCGACGAGTGCGTTGCCGCCGTAGTGATTGATCCGGCCAATCGCGAGCGCGACGTCGGTCAATGCACTGCCGGTTCCCATGTCGCCGAGCAGGGCGGCCGTGTTGAATGTCTGTTTCGAGTGGTCGTATTCGGGAAGCGTTTCAGTCAAGGTCTGCGCGAGCGCGGCAAGACGTGCCGACGATACGTCGCTGCCTTTGCCTGCGTCGTGAACGATGTAGTTGAGGGCGGCGGCCGCGATGCCGGCGTTGCGTGCGGCTTGGTCGATGGTCGCCTTCCACGCCTGCACGGTGCGGGTCGTACCGACCTTCTGCGGAAAATCGTGCGTATTGCCGGTTGCGGCCTTGCCGATCCAGGCGAGCGGTTCGCGCTCGGTGTTGAAGGTTGGGCCGACGAGGAACAGCGCGACAAGGTTCTCGTTGATCTGCGCATCCGTGGGCGGAAAGTTGGGTGCGTCCCAGTTCACTACCCAGACGCTCTTGTCGGGGTTAGCCTGCAAGTAGTCCAGTGCGTTGTTCAGGGAGGTGAATCCGGTGTTGGGGCCACCCTGTGTGACTTGTACGTCGGGAGGCGTGTTGCGGCTCCACATCGTTTGAAAATACGGGTTCCCGATCGAAAATGTCTTTCGAATGGAGTCCTGCAAGTAGCTTTGCGACTCGGCTGTGTCGAGTCGCTCCGGAATCGCGAGCTCGACACGGATGCCGGCCAACTCGCGCCAGTTCTTTTTATCGTCAGGTTTGACCGTGTAGAAGTATTTCGCGTTGCTCGCGTAGCGTGAGTGAAGCAGCAGCGGGAACTTGGTCATGTACTTGCGATAGAAACCTCTGAATGTTTCTGCGCCTTGGTTGCCGTATACCAGCGCGCCAATCGATTGAAGCGTTGCAAAGGATTTCGGATCGGTTCGTACCATGTCGTCGTTCTTGTTCGGAGACGCGAGTCCTTGCGTCCACAGCAATTGCCATTCGGTCGGGTAGTCCATGCGTTGCAGCGGATTCAACCAGATCAAACCCACGACCTGTGCGACGAACGGCTTCGTCGTTTCTTCCGCGGACGCCCCCGCATGAGGTACGGGTTCCGTCGCGGGTGCCGCTTGCGCTGGCCGTACCGTGGCCGTGGTGAACAGGAGCACCATGAGTGCAGCCAGGCTGGGCACGACTACGAATCGTTTCATCCAATCTCCTATTTCCAGTTGTGTCGGGTCCGGTTGTTCCACGTGCGCCATCAACGACGCCATGAGTACCACCGCGATCAGCCATGCTGCGACCGCAACGGCGGCACGTCGCGGCCAGGTAGCGATCAGTGCCTTCATATCGCTCCCCCGACCTTCAGATAGAACTGACCCTCTCGTTCATCCGTGATCATGTCCGGCATCTTGCCTTCACTGCCTTCCGCATGTACCCATTCATGCATCGGAAGCTCGTCAAGCAGTCCGCGTATAAAGTACTCTGTGTATTTCTTGTTCGGGCTGTCGTCGGGAATACCGTCTCCCATCCGCCAATCCGCCTCAATCCGCAGGTCGTAGAATTGCTCGGGCGTCAGATAGCAAACCCCGATCGCCACGTCGTACGCAAGTGCCTTTTCAGCATGCTCCGGATTGGTCATCGTGGTGGAGTGATTCGTCGGGCTGTTGGTCGAGCCACGATCGAGCCAGTCGACAATCTGCTTGTCGCGCCATTCCTTGTAGCCCTCCGGCATTTCGCTCTTGCCGTCCTCGCCTATCACGTGCCCGTCGCCATCGAGCCATTCCGTATTCAGCGTGCGCCGCGCCTCCAGCCGCATCAGCGCACGGTCCTCGTAACGCTGTCCGGCTTCGCTCTCTGCCGTACCTTGCGCGACGCTGTCCTTGTTCTTCGCCTTGTACTGATCGTAGGGATCATCCGCGCGCTTGTCGGCGTCTGTCTTGCTTGCGTCACGCCATGCGGCAGGCGGATCGTTGCCTTCATTGAAGTCGCTTACCGCGTCGCCGTCCGTCGTTTCGACCGGCTCGCCGAACCGCATCGCTTTCGGCGGGAACGGTTCGTCAAGTGCAGGGGCGTCCGCCACCACAGTCCAGCCCTTCGGCGGATCGGCGTTCACGCGGAGCATGTTCAACGCCGAGCTGAACCCGGTCACGACGAACATGAGCGGCGCAGTCGCCAGCGTTGCCGCCACTCCCCAGATAGTTTCGTTCCCTTTGAGCGCGCCGATGAGATTGAATTTGGCGGGGGGCGAAGGCGGATACCAGAATCCCGACGTCTTTCCCTTTTGGACATGTCGCCAGTCATCTTCCCAATACCGATAGCGCTTCTGCACGCCAACCGGGAAGCCGGAGGCAAAGACGCGCTGCGTCAGAATGCCGGCCGCACCGATATCGTCGAGTTCGTGCTTGCCGATGCCGCGCCAGCCGATGCCTTGTACCGTCACAGCCGAAATCACCTGGTCGTGCGGGCAGCAGTACGCTGTGACACGCCCATAAGTCGATTCATTCAGGCCGTGCCGCACACGATCCTCTTGTGTCGCATAAGACCTGTTGCTGGTCGGTGATACCCGCTCGTTGGCCATGTCTTCATCGATCTTGCCGGCGGGCAGCTCGTAGGCTTTTCGCGTGCCGATGATCGACAGAAACTTGCCGAACGTTTTCGTGCGCGCAGCATAGGTCTGCCGTCCACGACGACCGCCGCCGTCCTTCGTCGCGCGTTGCGACCAGGTATCCATGAACGTGTCGGATTTGTGCGGACCGTCAGCGCTCGCAAGACTGTACGGTGCATTCGCCAGTACATAGGCGTCCGCCACGCAATGCCCGTTGCGTCCCCACGGATCTTCGACATCGGGCAGCGCATCGCCGAAGAATGCCGCTGTCAGGCCCACGATGTTTCCCTGGCTATGGCACACGACGGTAATTGGTACGTCGGCCTGTATTCGGCGAATCGACTCGATTAGCCGGACGAGGCGCAACGCAGCGAGCACGCCATACGCGCGGGGCGGCGCGCGATACAGCGGCCGGTTGGTCGGATTGATACCCTGTACGGTCATCCATCCGGCCGTGCGGTCGTCGAGGCCGCCATGCCAGAGATCGGGCAGGCTCGCGCAACCGTTCGTGAACGGGCCGCCGCCCCAATAGTCCTTCTCGTTCAGGAAGATCTTGTCGCCATACTCTTTCAGCTCCGCGGCGGTCGCCCGATAGCCCCACCGGAAATGGATGACCGGGGAGAACGACGGATCGGACTTGACGTAGTTGTCCGCAAGCAGCTTCGGATTCAGAAACCCATCCGGTGTCACGCTTTCCGTGTACTTCGCCGGCACCAACTGCCCGGCGTCGATGCCGCGATACTTCAGTTGATCGTCCAGCCGCCCGAGCCGGCGGTTCAGGCCATCGCACAGCCCCCGTTCGGAGGCCTCGAACCATTCGCCTTCGGAGTTCACCCCATGCACGAAGATGACAATGCCGGGCAACGGCATCTGCTTGATGCAGACCAACCGGGTGTCCTTCGTCCACATCGCGACCCCGTCGCTCCGGCCGACGACGATCTGAGGTGGCTCCGGGCGCGGCGCCGCCGCGTCGGGCGTATCGGTCTTCGCGGCGTGCTCGTTGGTGCGGGCATCCGCTACCGGTCGAGAATCGAGAGATGAATCAGTCATTCGGATTCCTGCACTTATTTCAATCGTTCTTTTTGGTGAACTGAACCGCCAGCCTTTCGAACCGGTCGGTATCGACCGCCGGCAGTTCCCCGGCCGTGTCGGTCGTCATGTTCGACAGCGTTCCCGATGCCTTTCGAATTTGTCCTTCGAACCCCGGTGCCGCGTTACCGTCCGTTGGGCGGATCAGCTTCGGGACACGGCCGAGCGCGTGTTGATCGAATGTCGGCAGGTCGACGCTCATGCTCGCGGGGCCGCCCCATGCATGACCGTCCGATTTCACGGTGAACTTGCCGGGGCATCCCAGTTCGATATCGCTGCCATGCAGCTTGAGATACGCGCCGCCGGACGTGACGAATACAACTTCGTCGCTTGCGGTGCCGGCAAGTTTGCCGCCGGCCGCAGTCAACTGGAGATTCCTGCCGGACTCGATTTGCGTGTCGTCGTTCTGCGATTGAATGGCCACCTTCCCCTGATTCGCGATTGCCGATACGCCGTCGCTGTGCGCGAACATCGCGACGCCACGTCCGGCGTGCAGATTGATTCGCTCGCCGCCGGTGAGTTGTATGTGTTGCTGCGCAATCTGATCGATGTTCTCGCCCGCGTACATGACGTGTGTTTTCGGCGTGACGTTCAGCGATCCCGCTTGCGCGCCGAACGCCATGAATGCGGATGCGTCACCCGTCACACCGGATTCGGCACCGCCGGGTTTCCAGTGACGGAATGCACTCGAGATGGTGTCCTGGCCGGCCGTGTCGGAGGAATGCCCGCCATGCTGGCCGGCATAATCGCCGAGCGACCTGAACAGTTCCGCGCACTGGTCGAGCAAGCGAATCAGTTCATCGCGATCGAGCTGACCGCCGGTTGCGTGCGAACGCGCATAGGTCGTCAACAGCATGCCTTGTGCGGCGCGCAACGCTGCTGCGGCGTCGGTGCGCAGTTCTGCGCCTTCGCCCCGATCGTTCCCGTGTCCGTCCATGCGGGGCTGCGTCAGATAGCCGAGATTCAACTGGGTATGCGCATGTTCACTTGCCAGCTGCGCCGAGATTTGCGACGGCGTATCGTCCAGGCGAAGCTGGTTATGACGCCGCCCCTTGATTTCCCGGGTCTTGATCCCGGACACGTAGCGATTGCCGGGAAGCGCGCCGGTATTGCTGAAGGTTGCAGGCGGGTTCGCGCCATTGCTCAACACGCCGATGATCACTAGGCGGTCCGGATCGCCCGACAGGCATCCCAGCAGGACTTCCATGCCGACGCGTGGCAGGAAGAGTGCGCCGAAGTACTCGCCCGCGAGACTTGCCGTGACGCGAACCGGCGCGCTGTCGCCGGCCAGGCCGTTCGTTCCGGCACCTTGCGCGTGTGCATGATCCACCGGATCCAGACCGTGAATCTGCACACGCACGCGGCCAGCCTTGTCGCAAAACACTTCTTCGCCTTGCGTGCCGACGATCGTGCCGGTCATCAGGTGAACCGGCGGTACGTCGATCGCCGGATCGTAGGCGGGCTTCAGCGGCACGCCGCGTTGCACGCACGTGAAGCTGTTCTCGTAGCGCGTGTCCGTTTGTCCCGATGCAGCGGGTGGCGGGTCGGTTGGCGTGAGGTTGCGGCTTGCCGCGAATAGCCCGCTTGTGCGGCCCGACAGGTCTTTCGGAAGGTTGTTCCAGATGACGTGTCGAATCGACGTGACGACGAATCGACGACGATCGATCGATTTCATATCCAGCTCGGGGTCGCCCGCCAGCGTGAACCCGTGTCCCACCAGCATGTCGCGCACGGTGCCGATGCCGTCGAAGCGCGCGGCTTCGAACTGATGGGCCAGCATCCGGTCGTGCGCGATGCGCGCGTGATCGTTCCACGAGTCGCCGACGTGCGGGATGTCGATCGCGACATCGGTCAGCAGGCGCGCAAGATCGTTCCCCGACTCGCCCTGGCCGATGCCGGTGACGGCCTCGAAGTCGTCCACACGAGCGGTCTTGTAATCCCACGACGGGCGGCGGACCTTGCCGGGCGACAGACGCTGGTCGTACGCAAAGAGGGTGACGGTGTCACGTTGCTCGACGCCGGCGTCGCGCGGGTGAAGGCGTACGGTACCGGCCGGCGCGTCCGGCAGACGATGCGGATCGTCGCAGAACACGAGCGTATGAATCGGCCGCTCATCGGTCAGGCCGCGTCTCCCGTCGACCGGGGCGGCCTTCGCAAAGACCGTGATGCCCTCCCGGCGTAACAGCCGCCGGATGAAGCGTGCGTCGGACTCGTTGACCTGCCGCGTCAGTTCGCGGGCCGGATACCGATCGGCCTGCAACGTCGACAGGTCGAAATCGAACGCTCGCGCGAGTGCGGTGCTACGCTGTTTCCACTCGTTCATCAGCGTCGCCAGAATCTCTGGCACGCTGCGCGAGCGGAACAGGCGGGCGTTCGTGCGACGGTCCATCAGCGACAGGGCGTCGCACACATGCAGCTGATAGACGGTCAGTTCGCCATCGGATTGACCGGTTCGCACTTCGTGCACGATCGCATTGATGGCCCGGATGTTGCCCCGATCGGTCGTCAGCCGGACCGATACGGGCAAACCGAGAAACAGCGCAGGCGGCAGATGATCGTGGGTCGACACGCAGGTCAGTTGCCCTTCGATGCCCGACAGCAGTCCCTCGCGGATATCGGCGTGATGGAGCGCCAGCAGATGGCCGACCGCGCGTTGCGCCTGCCCGAAATGAAGGGAGACTGGACGCTTGTTCAGGTCGACCAGACCCGACGCAAAGTTTCTCAAAGTTGCTGCTATCGACATAACGACAATCTCGTTATTTTTTGTTCCGGATTCGGATGGGTTCGAATCCGCCTCTCAGGGTGACTAGGCGACGGCACTCGGAATTTCGGTGCGAAGAATATCAAGCTATTTCTGGTTTCGACCGATATTTTTATTTTGATATTTTGAAAAATTCATTCTGAAACAATGATTGATGATTGTTTGATTGAAATGGATTTTTTATTTAAATGAGGATATGTCGAGTCGAATATTATGAATTGGTATTTGTCTTTCCTTGTTTTCTCATTTCGTTGGAGTAGGGCTTTTGGGGTTCGGGCATGATTGAATTGGAATTTGAAAATTCAGAATTGTCCCGACTCAAAATGAGCAGTGGTACGTCACGCCATTGAAACCGGTGCGAGCGGGCTTGCGTACTGGCGCGCGATGTGCGCCCCCGCAGATCGAATTCGATGGGCGCCGCTGCTCGCTTTCCGTCGGTTGTTGTCGCCAAGGCAACACGGTCGTGTCGTGTTGGCCATTGACGTGCCGTCGGGCCGACAAGGAACCTATGACGAGGCGTGCCGGCATCGGCGAATTTCAAGCGGCGGGTGCGTTGCTGATCATTCCACCCTATAGTGCTCGTCGTTGATCGATCCGCAAGCAATCGGGGGTTCGTCGTGTTTCACCGGAAATTCAAATTGGGTTGTTCGCGCTTCGCGTGCATCATCGCCGTGACGACGATGCTGGCGCCCGTCGCGGCGCGTGCGGAGGTGGAGGCCGTCGACGGCACGACGCACGTCGCGTCAGCTGTCGATCACGACACGTCCCCGGCGCGACCGATTGTCGGCGACGATCCGGTTGCCATCCGGGACGCGCTGCAGAAGGTGCACGTCAGCACGCTCTCACCTTCGTTGCGCGATCGCGTTCGCGGCGCGGTCTCCGGTGCCGCCGGCCGGCACGGCCTGACGAATCCCGACCTGGCGGCCGTCGGTCTGGATCGTGACGTGACGTTCATGGTGCCGGTGCGGTACGGGCTGAGATACCGGTCGCGGCGGCAGCTGCTGACGCTGGATGTCGACCTGTTCGATGCGGAGCGCGACGGCCGGGCAGGCATCCTGCTCCACAAGGTGACGACGGGGCCGCGAGGGCGCGGGCTCGTGATTGCACCGGAAGCGAAGGCAAAAGGGTACATCCAGCACGTCGACATCATCGAACTCGAGGCCGGACAAGGCAAAAAGACCACGGTTCGGAGCCGCATGCGGCTTTCGCTCGCCGAGTACGCGCAAACGCATGGCGACTTCGCACTCGTTTTTTCCGGACACCTGGTTCGGCCTTACCTGACCGAACAAACCGAACATGCCGCCCCGAGTATCGAGGAGCCGACGGACATTTCGACGAGGATCTCCACGTTGCACATGGATCTTCGTGACATCCGGCTAGTGAGTCCGTCGAGCGGCGTCGTGGTGTCGAAGAAGTTGCGGTTGTCGAAGTAGCGGGTTTCGGCGGGCGGGTCATGCAGCTTTGCGCTTCCCGTCGAGCAGAGGGAAGCGCCGCCGCGATGCGTCGTGCTTGCATGTCACGGTGCCGAACTTGCACAGTCTGAGCAACGTCAAGCGGGCGAGATTTGCACGCCTGGGTGCACACTGCATTGACCGGGTCGTCGGTAAGTCCGAATTCCTGCTGGCCGAGAAAGCGCTGTTCATGCTTGGCTACGATGTCCGGTGGCGATGCGATAACCAAAGTCGGTCCTGTCCTTGGACGATATTTCCCCTGGTAAGTGAGCGGTAAGTCGACTGGTCCTACAGTAGCCCCCGTTTCGATCGTCGACTCCAGGAAAATGATGGTGAAAACTACCTCCCGCCGCGAACGTCCGTTATTGCTGCTTGTCGCATCATTTGCACTTTCGTCTACGTCCGCCTGGGCGGACGACGGGGTGATTCCCCCCGATGCCGATAATTCGGGGCTGACCATACTCAACAACGCGACCAACGTGACGCATTGGGGATTGGGTGCCGGAGTGGGCGTCGCGCCGTCGGTCTACCGAGGCGACAGCACACGCGTGTTGCCGTTTCCGCTGGTCTATTTCGACAACAAATGGGTACAGGCCATCGGTACCACGGCCGACCTGAAGATCGGCAGCTGGGGCGGCGTCAGTGTCGCGCTGCGTGGCCAGTTCTCGCTCTTCGACGGCTACAAGGGCTCGGATGCGCCGATCCTGAACGGCATGGAAAATCGCAAGGGCGCGTTGTGGTACGGGCCTGCACTGTCGTGGGGCACCGGGTTCGGTACGTTGACGGGCACCTTCCTGTTTGGCGGCAACAAGGGCGAGCGCGCGAAAATCGGCTTCGAGAAGGCGTTTGCTTTCGGCCAGTTCTCGGTCGCGCCGCATGTCGGCGCGGAATGGCTGAGCGACAAATACGTCGACTACTATTACGGCGTGCGACCATCGGAGGCGCGCGCGTGGCGTGCGGCCTACAGCGCGGGTTCGACCGTGAACGTGTCGGCCGGCACGCGTATCGACTACCGCCCGACGAAGCAGCAGACGATCTTCGTGGACGTTGGCGTGACGCGTCTCGGCGCCGCCATCGCCGACAGTCCGATCGTCGGAAGACGGTTCGTACCCGAGGCCAGGGTGGGCTACATGTATCGGTTCAAGTGAGTGCGAGTATGGCAAGAGTGGCGATTGTCGAGGATCATGAGCGCCTCGCCGACCTGTTGTCCCAGGCGTTGGCCGCGGCGGGCATCGAATCCGACCGGTTCGGCAATGTCCGGGAAGCCGCGTACGGCATCGACCGCGCCGACTACGCGCTGCTGATCATCGACCGCGGCTTGCCGGACGGCGAGGGGCTGGCGTTCCTGCGGACGCTGCGCGCGGCGGGACACATGACGCCCTGCCTGATGCTGACGGCGCGCGACGCGTTGCATGACCGTATCGACGGGCTCGAAAGCGGGGCCGACGACTATGTGACCAAGCCGTTCGAAATGAGCGAGCTTGTCGCCCGCGTGCGCACGCTGATGCGACGCCCGGCGCTGCTGACGACGCTCGTCGCGTCGTTCGCGGATGTGACCGTGGATCCGCCGCAGCGCGCGATGCGCTGCGGCGACCGGACAGTGCTGCTCGCGCCGGCCGAACTGCAGGTCATGCTGTGCCTGATCGAAGCCGCGGGCCGGACCGTCCGGCATTCGATCCTCGAGCATGCCGCATGGGGGCTCGCGGAGGCGGTCACGCCGAACGCGCTCGAGGTGACCGTACACCGCTTGCGCAAGAAACTGGCTTCGATCGGTGCAACGATGCGGCTGACGAATATCCGCGGCGCCGGCTTCGCGCTGCGGGATGCATGACGCTTCGCCGCGTCTCGCTCGGTGCTGCTATTGGGTAAGAAAGCAACCATGTTCCATCATTGGGTTCGACGCCTGTCGACGCGACTGTGGGTGACCAACGTCGTTGCGTTCGCCATCAGCCTGGCGCTGCTGGCCGCGTTTTCGGCGTATGTCCTCGATCGATATCCGGCGTTCTTCGGGCGGCGGCAGCAGATGGAGAGCATCCGCCATATCGAGGCCGGCTTGAGCTTCGACGCCGACGGGCGTCCCGTATCGGTGCGATTGGGCGAGCGCCCGGCGCTGATGTTCCGGCTCTTGCCGACCGAGGTGAAGTATCGCGTGCTCGACGCGACGGGGAAGACGTTGCTGGCGTCGGTGCCGTCGAACGGCGACCGACCGTGGTTGACGGAGGATCTCGCGAAGGCGGCCGGCAAGGTGCTGCCCGCCACGATCGACGGCAACGCGTATTCGGTTGCGACGCAGCGCGCATCGAACGGGCGCGTCGTCTACTACGTGCAGGTGGCGCAAAGCCGGCAGCTTCTCGATGCGCTCATCATGTCGAGAATCGATCCGATCCCGAAGACCGTCGGTTACGTGCTGGTCATCGCGACCATCATTTTCGGGCTGACGCTGCCGCTGACGATCAGTCGCGTGCTGAAGCCGCTGCGGGAGGTGTCGCGTGCGGCGAGGGGCATCGAGCCGCGCAACCTGAAGACGCGACTGTCCTCGGACGGTATTCCCAGCGAGATCAAGCCGCTGATCGATGCGTTCAACGATGCACTGACGCGGCTCGAGAACGGCTTCGCGGTTCAGCAGCAGTTTCTGGCCGACGCCGCGCATGAGTTGCAGACGCCGCTCACGCTGGTCAGAGGCCAGATCGAACTGCAGCCCGACATCCGGCAGAAGGCGCTGCTGCTTCGCGAGATCGACCTGATGGCGCGGCAGGTCAAGCAATTGCTGCATCTGGCCGAAGTCAGCGAGGCGCAGAACTTCAGTTTCGGTGACGTAAACGGCGTCGAAGTCGCGCGCGACGTCGTGAGCTTGCTGGCCGGCAAGGCCGACGCGAAGCAGGTGAAGCTCCATATCGAAGCGCGCGACTCCGCGTCACCCATCCGGGCCGATGGCGGCGCGCTGTTCATCCTGCTCAAGAACATTCTCGAGAATGCGATCAACGCGTCGCCGTCGGATGGTGTCGTCGTGCTGACCGTTCTCGACACGGCGATTCATATCGACGATGAAGGGCCGGGCATTCGGCGGGAGCATCTGCCGCTGCTCTTCGACCGATACTGGCGGGCGCCGGATTCACGGTACGACGGCGCCGGTCTCGGGCTGGCGATCTGCAAGGAGATTGCCGTGGCCCATCACTGGAAACTGACGGTCGACGTGCTGGCGACGGGGACGCGGTTCAGTGTCTGGTTTTAGTCTGCACGGTCGTCGTGCCCGGCAGCGCAAGCACGACAGGGGTAAGGTTGGCCGCCGGCACACATGAATGGATCCCGGCCCTCGTGTAAGATGCGCACAGCTTCGCCCGGTCTTGAGAGGGACCGGATTCTCGCGCCGCAACGGCAATTTGCCGAACAACAACAAGGAAGCCACGAGAGATGCCGGGGATTTCCACTGAAGCTTTTTCTGTCTGGCACGCGATCCTGTCCGTTGCCCGGCATGCACCGTCGCCGCACAACGTACAACCATGGCGCGTGCAACTGATCTCGGACGATTACGCGGAGCTGTTCGTCGATGGCACGCGTACGTTGCCGAAGGAAGACACGACCGGGGCATTCCTGTTGTCCGCGATGGGCATGTTCATCGAAGCGATCGATCTGCTTGCGGCATCACGCAGCTTGCGTGTCGAATGGCAGTTGCATCGCCCGGTACGGGAACTGGCGGCCGTCATGTCCCGGCCGACCCTGCCGGAACTGATTCCGTTCGCTGCGTTGCGGCTCGTCGCCCACGCCGGGGCGTCGCGCGACGACCCGACCGCGCTGATGATGGCGCGCCGCACGTCGCGCGTTTCGATGGACCCGACACCGGTATCGGACGCCGCCGTCACGCAACTGACGGCACTGGCCGAGGAATGGGGGCATCGATATACGCATGTGTCGGGGGCCGAACGGATCGAGCCGATCATCGCCACGAACATCGACGCCGTGTTCCACGACATGAACGTCGCGGATTACCACGATGAAATCACGTCGTGGTTTCGCTTCACCGAACGCTCGACGGCACGGCATCGCGACGGTCTCGACTGGCGGTGCATGAACCTGTCGCGCGCGGAGTTCTGGCTTTCCGCGCATCTGTCGAAAATCCTGATGTTCAGGCCGACGCGCTTTTACTTCAAGCACCGGTATCGCGCGCAACTGGGCCACGTACCCGCGATCGGCGTGTTGAGCGGCGACTTCTTCAACCCGGAGAATGCGATCGAGTCGGGCCGTTTCCTGCTGCGCTTCTGGCTTGCCCTGACGAGCCTCGGGCTGTACCTGCATCCGTACGGCAACCTGGTCACGAACCCCGGCGCCGCCGCGTGGTTCAGCGCGCACACCGGTGTCGACCGGGCATGGCTCGTCTTCAAGGTCGGCTACTCGCGTACGCCGCCGCAAAGCCAGCGCAGGGCACTCGCCGACATCCTTGTCGATGCGACAGTTTCGTCCCATTCCCCGAGATCCGCATGAATACGCTCCATCGTCTGTTTCTCGAAACCATTCTCTGGACGCTGTGGTTTCTTCGCCGGGTAATCAGTGTCGACGGACGCCTTTACGTGTTCCTCAACGCACCGGTGTTTCAACCCTATCTGGCTTATGTCGGCCGTTTGCGCGCCCGCGTGGCATTCCTCAAGGCGAGCACAGCGTGCCCGGCGTATGTCGAGTTCCTGACGGCCGAGGGTTACAAGGCTGGCGGGAGGTGGCGGTTGTCGGACCTGCCCGCGATGACCAAGGAGAACTACATCAAGCGCTACTCGATCGAGCAGCGCTGCTATGGCGGGGCCATTCCGAAGTCGGGCGTCGTCATCGACGAATCGTCGGGGTCCACCGGCCAGCCGAACAACTGGGTGCGCAGCGCGGCCGAACGCAGCGACGTCAAGCGCATCCTGCAACTGAACTATCAGCTGGTGTTTCGCGATTCCGGCAAGATGCTGCTGAATTGCTTTGCGCTCGGGCCGTGGGCAACGGGCATGAACGTGTCGATGTCGCTCGTCGACGTCGGCATCATGAAGTCGATCGGACCGGACAAGGCCAAGCTGATCAACACGCTGAAGCTGTTCGGGCCGAAATATCAGTACCTGATATTCGGCTATCCGCCGTTTATCCGCTCGGTGGTCGACGAATGCGATTTCGACCTGACGCCTTATCACATCGATTTCATCGTCGGCGGCGAGGGTTTGTCGGAAGCGTTGCGCGATCATTTGCTGCGCAAGGCGAGCACGGTCATTTCGTCATATGGCGCGTCGGATCTCGAGATCAACATCGGCGTCGAGACTCCGACGACGATCGGCCTGCGGCGCGCGTTGCTGAGCCGCCCCGAGTTGTGCCGTGAACTGTTCGGTCGCGATACGCCGCCGATGATCTTCCAGTACAACGCGCTCGACTACGTGATCGAAACGAATGCCGACGGCGAACTGCTGGTGACCATCGGGCGTCAGTCCGGTGCGGCGCCGAAGATCCGCTACAACATTCGCGATTCGGGCGGGACGTATCAATTCCGCGAGTTGAACAGGCGTCTGTCGGCACATGGCATGCGCCTGAGGGACTTCGCATCGCGGACCAGTCATTTCCCGTTCTTGTTCGTCTACGGCCGCAACGATTCGAGCGTGCCGTTCTACGGTGCGAAGGTGTTCCCGTCCGATATCGAGCAGGTTCTGTCCGCGTCCCCGGCGCTGCACGATGCGATCAGCACGTTCCAACTCGCCACCACCGAGGATGCGCACCTGACAAGTTTCCTGCACGTTCATCTCGAACGGGCGTCGGCCAGTGCGCCGATGCCGCTCGACGACGCAGTGCTGCATGCTGAACTGTTCGAGGGCATGAAGCGCGTGAATCAGGATTTTCGCGAGGTATCGAGGCTGTTCGATCCGGCGCAGGTGATCGTGCATATGCACGATCACGATACGGGACCGTTTCAGGGGCGCGATATTCGGATCAAGAACAAGTACATCGCGTGACGGCGGAAGGGGGGGGCGTTCGGGCTGCGTCGCCTCGCGCCGGGCTATCCGGCATCTTCGTTTATCGCTCGCCCCGGGCCGACTGCCTCTGGTGATCGTCCGCGGACTCGAACGTCGACGTACTCCCCCTCCCGTATGAGGGCTGGATCGGTGGAGCCTTCCCGCTGAAGGGGGGCCTTCACGGGACGGCTTGTCAGTTGCCGATTTTTCGATATAATGAATCAACGTTCGAAATGTCGAACGTGAGAAGTCAAGCATCCAGAGTCGGATTCTCCGACGCCAACCTGCCCTCCCGGGCAAGGTGGACGCCTCTGAGGCGATGCGGCCGATTTACGGCAACGAAACGGGAGCAGCATGGCTGGCACCGGTTCGGTAATCACTTATCCGGAGCTACCATGAGCCAAGTTTCCTCCGCTTCCCGCCCGGCAGTCTGTGAAGACTGGTCGCAGTTCCTTCCCGGTTTCACGTTGACGCATACGGTTCATCTCGTGTCGGGATTGAATCCGGGCATCGTCTCGACCGCGGCGGCCGTGCTTGAAGGTGAAACGGCCACGGTCGACCGGTGGGCCATCGCCCGCCGGGGCGACGTTCTCGAGCAAAAGATCGTTCTCGGTGAAATGACGGAAGGGCAGGCGGTTAGGCTGCGTGAGCGGCTTGCTGCGCTGGATGGGGTGCTCCGGACGAGGGTCGAGCATCATTTCGTGCGAGCGGGTTAAGCCGTCTCCGGAAATGAACCGGAGGGCGGCTTTGGGATGATGCGTTTGTGTCGGTGCCAAATAGGCAGACGCGGCATTTTCGTGGAGTGACGTGCTAGTTGGCCGTTCGAACGTCTGCCCAGCGAGGACGGGAACCCCGGTGAGCTTTCCGAAGTTTCTCGGCAGAAAGCGGGCCAGATCACCTCTGAAAATAATTGTAAGCCATTGATTTATAAAGATTGGCCGTTTATAGTGAAAAAAACAGACTTCTACGGCTAATGCTCAACTACCTGCCACTCTCGGACAATGCTGCTCGTCAGGCTATCGACTCGTCTACCGTGTTCGAGGAGTTCTGTCGGACGAAGGCCGAGGCTTTGAAATATGCCGGAGGTATGTACTGGAAGATCCAGGGTCCTTACGAATACCTGGTGAAAACGACTGCAGGCAACCGGCAAAAGCGTATCGGGCCTCGCTCACCCGAAACCGAACATACCTACGAAGCCTTCACGTCGAAGAAGGCAGAAATCGAGGCTCGCTCGTCGGACCTTCATGCTGCAGTAGTTGAAGCCGAGCGATTAAATCGTGCACTCAGGGTGGGCCGGGTCCCGGCTATCGTTGTGGATGTTCTGCGTGCTATCGAGAAAGCGGGACTGTCTTCCTATTTTACGATCGTTGGTACGCACGCCCTGTACGCGTATGAAGCCGCAGCTGGAGTTCGCATTGCGCAGGGTGCATTGGCCACCCAGGATGTCGACATGCTTTGGGACGCTCAGAAGCACGTTCGTTTTCTGACAGACATCGAGCGACTGGACGTTTCGATGCTTCGTATTTTGCAGGGCGTGGACAAGACTTTTCAGCGCAAAGATGGGTATCTCGAGACGGCCATCAACAGCAAAGGTTTTGAGGTTGATTTCTTGCGGCGCCCACCGCAAGACTCTGACCCACATCCTGTCCGACTGTCTGGCTATGAGGAAGACCTGTGGCCTGTACAGGCGCGGCGTGCACAAGTATTGTCGTCGGCGCGCAAATTCGAGCAGGTCGTGGTGGCCGCGACTGGAAAAATGGCGAGGATGACGACCATTGACCCGGAAGTATTCGTCGAATTCAAAAACTGGATGGCGAATTCAGCCCCGGACCGCGACCCGCGTAAACGTCAACGCGACAAACTGCAGGCCGATATCGTTTGGACGTTGATGGACCAAGGTTTACTGTTATCGCAGTAGATGCGCGGTCAGTACTGCATTCGTTGGCTGCGATGGCTCCCGATGTGAGAGGTGCCGTCGTGTGTCAGGCATCCATTCGTTTGCCGCTTTTCTCGTACTTTGCGGTTTTGCTTCCAACCTGGATTCTTCGACGTATCCGGCGCGTGCCTGCCTGAATACAGGGGTTTCTTGGCTAACCATAGCGAAGCCCGCATCATTGCTGAAAGGCAGGGTATGAGTCGGCCGCGCTTCCTTCCCCTTCGACCGAAACCATACTGCCGTTGCACACGAGGAGCGATGCAATTACATGCAAGGCATAGCCCAAGTGTCGTGGTCAACTCACCAGTCCGACGTGTCTCGAGCTGACGCGCTAGTCCTTGGTCAAGGATGGAAAGGGGGGGGCTGAATGTAGCGCGCGGCGGGACACCGTTTTCCCGAGGCATCCCGCGCTTTGGTCGTGCCGAAATGCCGTTGGAACAGTTTCACTTAAGCCCCGCCCGGCGGTCGTTTGCGGGAGCTTCAAGGGGCGCTAAGTGAAACTTCGCGTGTCGCGTTAAGTGAAACTATTCGAAGTTGCCAGTCGAAGGGGGGGCATTACCCCCCTCACTCCACCGTCACCGACTTAGCCAGATTCCGCGGCTTGTCGATATCCGTCCCCCGCGCCAATGCAGCGTGATACGCGAGCAACTGCATCGGCACCGTATGCAGAATCGGCGACAGCGGCCCGTAGTACTCATTGAGCCGAATCACCTCGATCCCCTCGCTCGGCACCAACCCGCAGTCCACATCCGCGAACACAAACAGCCGCCCATTCCGCGCACTGACCTCATGCATGTTCGACCGCAGCTTCTCAAGCAGCATGTCATTCGGCGCGACCGCGATCACCGGCATTTCATTACTCACGAGCGCCAGCGGCCCATGCTTCAACTCACCGGCCGGATAAGCCTCCGCATGAATATAGGAAATCTCCTTCATCTTCAACGCGCCTTCGAGTGCGATCGGATAATGCATCCCGCGCCCGAGAAACAGCATGTTGTCGCGTCGTGCGAGCAGTTCCGACCACGCCATGATCTGCGGTTCCAGCGCGAGCACTTTCGACATCGCATCGGGCAGGTGCCGCAGCGCGCGCAGATGCTTCTTCTCCTCGTCGTCGGTCAACCGCCCGCGCACCTGCGCCAGTGACAACGTCAGCAGGAACAACGCAACGAGCTGCGTCGTGAATGCCTTTGTCGAGGCGACTCCAATCTCGATCCCTGCCCGCGTCACGAACTGCAGCGCACATTCACGCATCAACGCACTCGTCGCAACGTTGCAGATCGCGAGCGTATGCATCATCCCGCTGCGTTTCGCGACATGCACCGCCCCGAGCACATCGGCCGTCTCGCCGCTCTGCGACACCGCGACAACCAGCGTGCGCGGATTCGGCACGCCATCGCGATAACGAAACTCGCTGGCAATCTCCACGCTCGCCGGGAGCTTCGCGATGCTCTCGATCCAGTACTTCGCAGTCAGCGCCGCGTGATAGCTGCCGCCGCACGCGAGCAGCAGCACCGAATCGACGTCGTTGAACACCCGCCACGCACCATCACCGAACAGCTCCGGCATGATCGACGAAACGTCGAGCAGCGTATCGGCCACGGCCTGCGGCTGCTCGAAGATCTCTTTCTGCATGTAGTAGCGGTATGACCCGAGATCGGCCGCGCCGCTATGCGCGGCGACGCGTTGTACCGCGCGCTCGACGCGCTGGCCGTTCGCATCGACGATCCAGTAGCGATGCAGTTGAATATCGGCGACGTCGCCGTTCTCCAGATACGCGATGCGATCGGTGATGCCCGACAGCGCGATCGCATCGGACGCCAGAAAATTCTCGCCTTCGCCGACACCCACGACGAGCGGCATCCCGTCGCGCGCACCGACGATCCGGTGCGGCTCGTCGCGGCACATCACCGCGATCGCATAGCTGCCGCGCAGTCGCGCCACCGCGCGCCGGACCGCATCGAACAGATCGCCGTCGTACAGGTGGTCGATCAGATGCGCGATCGCCTCGCTGTCGGTCTGGCTGGCAAACACATAGCCGTGCGCTTGCAGCTCGGCGCGCAGCTGATCGCAGTTCTCGATGATTCCGTTATGCGACAGCGCGATGCGCGCGTTCGCGTCGCTCGGCGAGAAGTGCGGATGCGCGTTGAGCGTGACGGGCGCGCCGTGCGTGGCCCAGCGCGTATGCGCGATGCCCGTGTAACCCGACAGCGCATGCTCGGCGATCTCGCGCTGCAGGTTGGCCACGCGATCGACGCTGCGGGCGCGCGCCAGCGCGCGGTCGCGGTAGACCACGACGCCGCACGAATCGTAGCCGCGGTATTCGAGCCGCTTCAGGCCGTCGACCAGGTTCGGCAGGATGTCCCGCTGGGCGACCGCCCCGACAATTCCACACATATCGCGCTCCGTAAATGTCCTGTCTGGACCCGTGAGAGCGATGGTAGAACCAGCTAAATGGAATTAAATTTCAAAATTCATAAACAAATGAAACGTAGGGATTATCGTCTATCATGTTGAAATTAAATTTCACACCTTGACCGGAAGGAGCCGCCGATGGCCGGCATCACCCTCGACGATCTCGACCTGCGCATCCTCGCGATCCTGCAGGACGACGCGTCGGTGTCGAACCTGCAACTGGCCGAGCGCGCGCTGTCGTCGCCGCCGACCTGCATGCGTCGCGTGCGGCGGCTGACGGAAGCCGGCGTGATCCGCCGGCAGGTCGCGGTGCTCGACCCCGTCGCGATCGGCACGGCCGTCACCGCGCTGATCGAGATCAGCCTCGACCGGCAGACGGCCGAGGACTACGACGCGTTCGAAACCTACGTCTGCGCGGAGCCGGCCGTCACGCAGTGCTACCGCGTGTCGCCGGGGCCCGATTTTGTCGTGGTGGCCGATCTGGCCGACGTCGCCGAATACGACGAATTCGCGCGGCGGCTGTTCACCGGCGCGTCGAACGTCCGCAACGTGCGGACGTTCTTCTCGACGCATCGCGCGAAGTTCGAAGCGAACGCGCGCGTCTCGCACGCGATGCGCAAGCGCTTGTGATGTGACTGCGCCGTTCGAGCTGCATGACGCATCACGCAGCAGCGGCGGCTTCCGCGAGTTGCAGCGGCTTGCCGTACCCGAAGCAATGCGCGGGCTCCGGAAACACGCGCTGCCGCACGTCGTGCGCGTACTGCCGGATCGCGTCGCGCATCACCGCATTCGCATCGGCATAGCGCTTCACGAAGCGCGGCGTGTACGCATCGAACGCGCCGATCATGTCCTCGGTCACGAGCACCTGCCCGTCGCACGCGGGCGATGCGCCGATGCCGATAGTCGGGATCGTCAGCGTGTCGGTCAGGTGGCGTGCGAGCGCCTCGGCGGTGCCTTCGATCACCACGCTGAACGCACCGGCCCGCTCGGCCGCGCACGCGGCATCGAACACCTGCGCGGCCGAGCGCGGGTCCATTCCCTGCGCGCGGAAGCCGCCCGTCGCGTTGGCCTGCTGCGGCATGAGACCGACGTGCGCCATCACCGGAATGCCGCGCTCCGTCAGGAAGCGGATCGTGTCGGTCATCTCGCAGCCGCCCTCGAGCTTCACGGCTTGCGCGCCGGTTTCGGCGAGCAGCCGTGCGGCGGAGCGATAGGCCTGCGCGGGCGATTCCTGGAACGTCGAGAACGGCAGGTCGACGACGACGCACGCCTGCGCGGCGCCGCGTACGACGGCCGCGCCATGTGCAATCATCATGTCGAGCGTGACGCGCAGCGTATCGGGCATCCCGTACAGCACCATGCCGACGGAGTCGCCGACGACGATCACGTCGGCCACGTCGTCGACGAGCTTCGCCATCGGCGCGGAATACGCGGTCAGCGACACGAGGCTGCCGATGCCTTTGGTCGAACGGATCGCGGTAACGGTCTTGCGGGTGGTGCGGGTGTGAGCGCTCATGAACGGAAGCCGTGTGAAAGAAGAGCCGCCACGGTAGCATCGCGTTCGTTCGTGCAATGACCTTCGGAGGACGTCTTATGGTGCTGGCGGGACAATCGGGCGACCCTTGCGCGGTGCCGCCGATGGCGCGCCTGCCGCGGCCGCTGTACGTGCGTGCGTTCGGGATCCCCGGCAACGTGAGCGTCGACGCGCACAGTCATCCGTGGGCCCAGCTGATGTATGCGACGAGCGGCGTGCTCGAGGTGACGACGCCATCGGGCCGGCAGCTGCTGCCGCCGCACTACGCGATGTGGATTCCGCCGCACGTGCCGCATGCTGTGTCGACGCGCGATTGCGTCGCGTTCCACAGCCTGTATCTCGACGCAGCGATCGCGCGCGACGACGTGAACGACGACTGCACGATCCTCTGCATGACGCCGCTGCTGCGCGAGCTGGTGATCGCGACGGGCGAGCTGCCGGTGAACTACGACGAGACGGGGCCGGACGGCGCGCTAGTGTGCCTGATCGCCGACCGGATCGCGCGCATGCAGCCGGCGCCGCTGACGGTGCCGCTGCCGCGCGATCCGCGTCTGCTGAAAATCGCGCGTGCGTTGCATGCCGCGCCGGGCGACACGCGCAGTCTCGACGAATGGGGCCATCAGGTCGGCGCGACGCGGCGCACGCTGTCGCGGCTGTTCCGGCAGGATACGGGGCTGTCGTTCACCGAATGGCGGCAGGCCGTGCGGCTGCTCGCGTCGCTGCCGCTGCTCGATGCGGGCGAGCCGATCGGCATGGTGGCCGCGCAACTGGGCTACGACTCGACGTCGTCGTTCATCGCGCTGTTCCAGGCGAAATTCCGCGTGACGCCCGGCGCGTATGCGAAGCGTGAAGCGCGCCGGTCGGTGTTGAGCGCGTGACGCGCGCCGTCGATCAGAACGCGAGCGCCTGCTGCACCGGGTGATGCGCGCCGCGCGAGAACCCGGCGCCTTCGAGCGACAGCAGCGCGCGCTTGCGGTCGATGCCGCCTGCATACCCGGTCAGGCTGCCGGATGCGCCGACCACGCGGTGGCACGGCACGATGATCGATACCGGATTGCGTCCGACCGCACCGCCGACGGCGCGCGCGCCGCTCATCGGCAACCCGATGCGCTCGGTGATGTCGCCGTACGACACGAGTTCACCGAACGGGATCGCGAGCAGTTCCTGCCACACGCGCCGCTGAAACGCGGTGCCGCGCAGGTGGATCGGCACCGAGAAAGTCTCGCGCGTGCCGGTGAAGTACTCGGCGATTTCTTCCGCGACCTTGCGCGCGATCGGCGACATGGCCTGCGCGTCCGCTTCGGTCACGATCGCCACCGACGGAAAGTATTTCTGGCCGACGAAGTACAGGCCCGTCAGCGCATCGTCCTCGATGCGCACGGCGATGTCGCCCAGCGGGCTCGGAATCAGGTGAGCGGGAGTCATCGCGCTACATCTCCATGAAGGCGCCACACATGCAGTGCGGCATACGCGCGCCACGGCGCCCAGCGCGCCGCATGCGGCGCAGATGATGGCACGGCCGCGCGTTCGTTGCGTGCGGGAAGCCACGTGTCGTCGGCGGGGAACGCATTCGGCCAGGCCATCGCACGCATCGCGACGTACTGCACCGCGCGTTCGTCGAAGCCGGGCATCGTGCGCAGCGCGGCAAGCGTCGCGTCGAGCGGCGCCATCGGTTCGAGCGCAAGTGTGCCGTCGTCGACGGCGCGTGCGAGCGACACGATTGCCTGTGCCGTATCGCGCGTGACGCCGATCGTCCCGAATGCCGACGGCGGCAGCGCGGCCAGCGTCGCCGCGGACGGCAGCGCGTGCGTGAGGCCCGGCGGCGCGCCTTCCACCGATGTGCCGAAACGTTCTGCCATGCGCGCCAGCACGGGGGTATCCGCATCCGCCGCCGCAAGCTGTTCGCCCGCGATCGCGCGAATCGCGATCTCGAGGCCATCGAACGCGCCGGGTACGCGCAGGCCCGGCGAGCCGCTCGCGAGATCACCGAGATGGGCGTCGATCACGTCGGGGCGGCTGTCGAGATCGAACAGCCGCCGTACCCGCGCCAGCACGGCTGGGACGACCGGCGTCAGCGCGCGCGACACGGTGACGGCCAGCGCGAAGCGCTGCGGCACGTGCGCGACGGACAGCCAGCCCGCCACGCGGCGGCCGTCGTTCCGGTTCGGCATGTCGACGGCACGCGCATAACCGTGCGCGTCGATCCGCTCGACGCCGTCGATCTGCCGCTGCGCGAGAAAGCGCATCAGGTCGTCCCACGCGAACGGCGGCCGGTACGGCAGCGGGAACGTCATGTCGCCGTCGGCCGCTGCGCCGGCGCCCTTGCGCAGCCGCAGCGGGTTGAGGCCGTAACGCTGGCGGAACAGGTCGTTGAAGCGCCGCACGCTGCCGAATCCGGCCGTCGACGCGACGACGGCCACCGGCAGCGCGGTATCGGTCAGCAGCCGCTTGGCCATCAGCAGCCGCTGCGTCTGCGCGAACTCGACCGGCGACACGCCGAACTGCGCGCCGAAGATCCGTCGCAGATGCCGCTCGGTCACGCCGACGCGCTGCGCGAGCGCGTCGACGGAATGCGCGTTCAGGAAACCGTCCTCGATCAGCGTCGCCGCCGCGTCGGCGAGATTGCCGGACAGGTCGAGCAGCCCGTGGCCGGGCGCGAGCTCGGGGCGGCAGCGCATGCAGGGCCGGAACCCGGCTTTCTCGGCGGCTGCGGCGGTCGGGTAGTAGCTGCAGTTCTGCGCTTTCGGCGGCTTCACCGGGCAGACGGGGCGGCAGTACACACCGGTCGTCGCCACGCCGACGAAGAACCAGCCGTCGAAGCGGCGGTTCCGCGAGAGCAGGGCGTCGTAGCAGGTGTCGGGATCGAGGCGCATGCGACGACTGTAAACCATCCCCGCGATCGATTCTGGCTGGAATCGGACATGTGTTTCGGCAGCCGCACGCCCGCGCGCGTGTCGGGAAAATCCGGGAAAAACGGTTAATGCCACGCGGCGAAACAGTCGTCTCTTTTGCCTGGACCAATTTGAGATGACTCATCGAAATCCCCGAATGACAGGGCGCCGGCAAACGCCCTATTCTTTGAAAAACGTTTTCCAGATTGGTTGGCGAAACGGGCCGTGCGTCAGCGCGCGGGCCGTCCGCCCCGGCGCCGGTCGCCGGTCAACGAACACCGTGCGGCGCGACAGGCGCGGCCGTACATCGGAGACATTCATGCAATCTGCCGTCGTCGGCGCCGTGCGCGCGGCCGCCAGCCGTTACCGCTGGACCGTCTGTGCGCTGCTGTTTTTCGCGACCGTGATCAACTACATGGACCGGCAGATCCTCGGCCTGCTCGCGCCGATGCTCCAGCACGACATCGGCTGGAGCCAGGTGCAGTACGGCCGCATCGTGATGGCGTTTTCCGCGTTCTATGCGCTCGGCCTGCTCGGCTTCGGGCGGATCGTCGACTGGCTCGGCACGCGCGTGTCGTACGCGGTGGCGATGCTGGTGTGGAGCATCGCCGCGATGCTCCACGCGGCGGTCGGCTCGGTGACGGGCTTCGCGTTCGTGCGCGCGCTGCTCGGGATCGGCGAGGGCGGCAACTTCCCGGCCGCGATCAAGACGACGGCCGAATGGTTCCCGCGCCGCGAACGCGCGCTCGCCACCGGCATCTTCAACTCGGGCGCGAACATCGGCGCGGTGTTCGCACCGGCGATCATCCCGGCGATCGCGGTGGCCTACGGCTGGCGCGCGGCGTTCGTGATCATCGGCGCGATCGGCCTCGTGTGGCTCGCGGTGTGGCTCGTGTTCTATCGCCAGGCCGACACGCGCGCGCTCGCCGCGGAGTACGACGAGCCGCGTGACGAAGCCGAGGCGCTCGACGCCGCGAACGCGAACGCCGGCGCGCCGCGCTGGGGCGAACTGATCCGCAAGCGCGAAACGTGGGCGTTCCTGATCGGCAAGTTCCTGACCGATCCGGTGTGGTGGTTCTACCTGTTCTGGCTGCCGAAGTGGCTCAACGAGTCGCGCGGGATGGACATGCAGCACATCGGCCTGCCGCTCGTCTGCATCTACGCGCTGACGACGGTCGGCAGCATCGGCGGCGGCTGGCTGTCGTCGATGTTGCTGCGCGCGGGCTGGAGCGTGAACGGCGCGCGCAAGACGGCGATGCTGATCTGCGCTTGCTGCGTGCTGCCGATCGCGTTCGTATCGCAGGTGCAGAGCCTGTGGCCCGCGGTGCTGATCGTCGGCCTTGCCGCCGCCGCGCACCAGGGCTGGTCGGCGAACCTGTTCACGACGGCATCCGACCTGTTCCCGCGCCGTGCGGTCGCGTCGGTCGTCGGCATCGGCGGGATGGCCGGCTCGATCGGCGGCGTGCTGTTCTCGGAAGTGATCGGCCAGGTGCTGCAGCGCACGGGCCATTACTGGGTGCTGTTCGCGATCGGCGCGTCGGCCTACCTGATCGCGCTGGCCGTGATGCACGTGCTCACGCCGAAGATGAAGCCCGCGAAACTCGACGCCTGATTGCGTCCCGGCAAACGAACGCGCCGCCCTCGGGCGGCGCGTTTTCTTTCGGCGATCGGGAAGGGCGCGTGGTCAGCCGACCGACGCCGTCGATGCGCGCATGATCAGCCGCGGCTCGAACGTCGAATAGCTCGCATCGGTGCGGCCCGCGAGCGCGTCGATCAGCTTCTGCATCGCGAGCTCGCCCATGTTCTCGCTCTGGATGTCGACGGTCGTCAGCGCGGGCGCCGCGTACTCGCCGTACGGCACGTTGTCGATGCCCGCGACCGACACGTCCTGCGGCAGCCGGAAGCCGAGCGACGCGGCTTCCTTCATGAAGCCGAGCGCGATCAGGTCGTTGTAGCAGATCACCGCTTGCGGGCGCTGCGGCCCGAGCATCACGCGCGAGCACGCGCGCTCGCCGGCTTCGGCGGTCGGCGCATGCGCGTCGTGCACGTCGAGCGTGAGCCCCGCTTCGGCGAGACAGTCGCGCGCGCCCTGGATCCGCTCGTCGTTCACGCGCGCGGTGCCGAAGCCGAGATACGCGATGCGTGTATGGCCGAGATTGAGCAGGTGACGCGCGAGCATGTAGGTCGACAGCCGGTTGTCGATGCCGACGCTCGGAATCGGCAGGCCGGGGCTGCGACGCAGCAGCACGAGCGGCTTGTTGAGATCGAGCATCCAGCCGGCTTCGTCGTCGGGCATCCGCGTGCTGACGATCAGCCCGTCGACGCGCTGCGCGAGCGCCTCGATCAGCGAGCGTTCGCGCGCCTGGCTCTCTTCCGTATCGACGAGCAGCAGCGTGTAGTCGTGCTGCAGCGCGACGCGGTTCGCGCCTTTCACGACGTTCGTGAAGTGCGGGTTGCTGATGTCGAGGATCACGAGGCCGATCGTGCGCGTGCGGCCGGTGATCATCGAACGCGCGAGCGGGTTCGAACGGTAGCCGAGACGCTCGATCGATTCCTTGAGCCGTGCCTCGACGGTCGGCGAGAAGCGCTGCGTGCCGTTCACGTACTTCGATACCGTCGCGACCGACACGCCGGCTTCCGCGGCTACGTCGCGGATCGTCGGGGAAACTTTTTTCATTCGAAGGGTAACGTTTTCGTTCTATTACGCCGGATTGTGTCAGAAAAAGCCGGCGCGCGGCCAGCCGTCGATATCGGGAAAGTGCGGATGGCCGAGAACGGGTTCGACCATTGACGTTCGACCGCGCCACCGCGTATAGTTGGAAAACGTTTTCCGATTTTGGTCTGAGATTCAAGGAGATTCGATGAACGCCTCATCCACCGCCGCGCGCAAACCGTTCGGGCGCCTGCTGCTGACGGGCGCGGCCGGCAACCTCGGCCGCCAGTTGCGCGGCGCGCTCGCCGACTGGGCCGACGTCGTGCGCGTCAGCGACATCGCGGCGCTGGACGACGCGGCCGCGCACGAAGAAATCCGCGTGGCCGACCTGGCCGACCGGCCGGCCGTGATGGCGCTCGTCGAAGGCGTGGACGCGATCGTCCACCTCGGCGGCATTTCGGTCGATGCGCCGTTCGACGATCTGGTCGGCGCGAACATCACCGGCACGTACAACCTGTACGAAGCCGCGCGCAAGCACGGCGTGAAGCGCGTCGTGTTCGCGAGCTCGAACCATGCGATCGGTTTCCATCCGGTCACGGAAGTGCTCGACGCCGATTCGCCGTTGCGCCCCGACAGCCTGTACGGCGTGACGAAGTGCTTCGGCGAATCGTTGTCGCGCTACTACTTCGACCGCTTCGGGATCGAGACGGTGTGCCTGCGGATCGGTTCGTCGTTCGAAGTGCCGAAGAATCCGCGCATGCTCGTCACGTTCCTCAGCTATCGCGACTTCATCGAGCTCGTGCGCTGCTCGCTGCTGACGAACCGCGTCGGGCACGCGATCGTCTACGGCGCGTCGGACAACCCGGTGAAGTGGTGGGACAACACGAAGGCCGGCTTCCTGGGCTTCCGCCCGCGCGACAGCTCCGAGCAGTTCGCCGGGCTGTTTCCGGTGACGGCGCCGACCGCCGAGTACGACGATCCCGCGCAGCGCTTCCAGGGCGGCGGCTTCGTCGTCGGCGAGCCGATGGAGCGGAAGGCATCGTAAGCGTTGCCGGCGTCGGCGGCGTCCTGACTCAGCGCAGGATGTCCGTCGCCTTGTGCCGTTCGTCGACGCCGTCGATCAGGATCAGCGGGCCGCTCGCGTGCCGGGCACGCAGCGGCTGGATCTGTCGGTACGCATCCGATTCGTACCATGTACGCGCCGTGTCGAGATCGGGAAACGCGATCGCGACCAGGTCGCCGCGCCACACGCCTTCGCGCACCGCCGGCCGTGCGCCGTGAATCACGAAATGGCCGTCATACGGCGCGAGCGTGCCGTCGATGCGTTCGAGGTATTCGACGATGTCGTCGCACATGTCGACGTCGTGCAGGTGGGCGATGGCGTAGGCGGTCATGGCGGGCTCCGTGGCGTGACGCGGTTCGTGAGTCGATGGCGCCATGATCGCGGCGCGGGCGGCGCGCGTCGATTACCTGCGACGTAAGCCAATCCTCACATCCGCGCCCGCCTCGCCGTCAGCCCGTCGCTGTCAACGTTTGCGGCAAGCCGGATCGCTGTCTCGCCGTTCGGCAGAATCGCACCAGTAACTCGGCCGCCACGCCTCGAACGAAACGACCTTCGCCGCATTGGCGCGCGTGACGCGTACCGGGTCGGCCTTCAGCGCATCGCCGTCCTGCTCGTAGTTGAATTTCCAGTTCCGGAACACTTCGCGATGGAACACCCACGTGCGGTGCGCGACCTCGTAGCGGAACGTCACGCGGTCGCGCCAGTGGTTGTGTCCCGCGAATACGCCCTGTTCGACCGTGAACGTGCGAGGCTCGACCGTGAGCGCATTTTCGGCGACGCCGTCGAGATACGGGTCGCCCATCCCGCCTTCGTCGGCTTTCATTATCACGGTGTCGTTGCGGGCTGCCAGCCGGTAGCGGCCGTTCGCGCCCTGCAGGAAGATCAGCAGCGGGCGCAGCGACGGCGAATGCATCGAATCGCCGGGTTGATGCGCGACGACGACGTAACCGTTGCGCGTGCCGTCGGTCAGTCGCCCCGACGCGGCATCCAGCGCTTCGTAGCCGGCGGGCAACTGCGCGACGATGTCGGCCGGCAGGTCGGAGGTGTCCGGGCAACGGATCGACGAATGCGTGTCGTCGCAGGTCGCGGCAAAGACATTGCCGATGCCGAACGTCAGCAGCGCGCCGACGAGAAATCCTCTGATACGGGGGATCGTCATGCGGATAGGGTGGGTATGAGGGGGCGCAGTGGAAGCGCGGGTTGATCGATAGGGGAGCCCGTGGAGCCCGTCACGCGCGCTTGCGCGCCGGCCGCACGACGGGCGCGGGCTCCAGCGGCTGGCTGGCCTGCTCGCAGAGCCGGTCGAGCATCCGTTGCGCGGCGCCCGCGCAATCCTCGCCTTCGGGCTTGTTCTCGATTTCGTCGATCAGCGTTTCCAGATGCTGCCGGTTCTGCACGAGACGCCGCTCGAGCAGCGCGATTTCGTCGACCTTGTGCCGCAGCGCGACCAGCAGTTCGTCGCGCGGCCACGCGCCGAGATCGGGCGGCAGCACCGCGCGGATTTCGTCGAGCGCGAAGCCCGCGCGCTGCGCGCGGTCGATGATCGCGAGCCGCGTCAACGCTTCCGACCCGTATTCCCGATAGCCGTTTGCCTGGCGGCGGGCCGGTTCGAGCAGCCCGCTCGCTTCGTAGAAACGGATGCGCGACGCCGCGAGGCCGCTCGCCTTCGCCAGTTCGCCGATTTTCATGGTGTGCTCCAAAAAGGCTTGACCTTAAAGTTGACTTTAAAGTTATCGTGGGTCATCGTCAATCGAGGATGTTCCCCATGAATCTGTTTGCGCCCCTCACACTGCCCAACGGGGCGGTGATTCCGAACCGTCTGGCCAAGGCCGCGATGGAAGAGAACATGGCCGATGCGGACCACGCACCGTCCGACGCATTGCTGCGCCTGTACCAGGCGTGGGCCGACGGCCAGGTCGGCCTGATCCTGACCGGCAACGTGATGGTGGACGGCCGCGCGATGACGGGGCCGAACGGCGTCGTGCTCGAGAGCGGCGCGCATCTCGACCGCTTCCGCCGCTGGGCGCAGATCGCGCGCTCGGGCGGCGCGCACGTGTGGATGCAGATCAATCATCCGGGGCGCCAGATGCAGGCCGCGCTCGGCCAGACGACGCTCGCGCCGTCGGCCGTGCCGCTCGCGCTCGGCGCGCTGTCGAAGCAGTTCCCGGTGCCGAAGGAAATGACGGAAGCCGATATCCGCGACGTGCAGCAGCGCTTCGTGCGCGCCGCGCAGCTCGCCGAGCAAAGCGGCTTCACCGGCGTGCAGGTTCACGCGGCGCACGGCTATCTGCTGAGCCAGTTCCTGTCGCCGCTGACGAATCGCCGGCAGGACCAGTGGGGCGGCAGCATCGAGAATCGCGCGCGCCTGCTGCTCGATATCGTGAAGGCCGTGCGCGCGACGGTGTCGCCGGAATTCGTCGTTGCCGTGAAGCTGAACTCGGCCGATTTCCAGCGCGGCGGCTTCAGTGCGGACGACGCGAAGCGCGTGGTCGAATTGCTGAATCCGCTCGACGTCGATCTCGTCGAGCTGTCGGGCGGCAGCTATGAAGTGCCGGCGATGCAGGGCGAGGCACGCGACGGGCGCACGCTGGCGCGCGAAGCGTATTTCCTCGAATTCGCGCGCGACATCACGGCCGTTGCGCGAATGCCGCTGATGGTCACGGGCGGGATCCGGCGTCGTGCGGTGGCCGAGCAGGTGGTGAGCAGCGGCGTGGCGATGGTCGGCATTGCGACCGCGCTGTCGATCGACCCGAACCTGCCGCGCGACTGGCGCGCGGGCAAGGACAGCGCGCCGGTGCTGCAGCCGATCCGCTGGAAGAACAAGGCACTGGGCGCGCTGGCCAACATGGCCGTCGTCAAGTTCCAGCTCACGCGGCTCAGCGAAGGGCGGCGCACGCACCCGCAGGTGTCGCCGCTGCGCGCCCTGGTGCGGCAGCAACTGGCCGCGCAGTGCCAGACGCGGCGCTACCGGAAGTGGATGGCGGGGCGCGCGGCGGGCACGCGTGCATGACGAGCGGGTGCGTGCCTGCGGCGGCGCGGCCGGAGACCGGCCGGCCGCGCCGCCGCGCACGTACCGTCAGAACCGGTAGTTCGCGAGCACCTCGAACCGCCGGTCGTTGCCGAGCAGGTACTGCGTCTCGTTGTAGTACGCGGACTGCACGTAGCGGCGGTTGAACACGTTGTACGCGCGTGCGGTGATCGTCGTGTCCTTGCGCGGCTTCCACGCGAGGCCGAGGTCGACGGTCGTGTACGACGGCATCACGAGCTGGTTCGCGGTATCGGCGAAGCGCTTGCCGACGTACTTGACGCCCGCGATGCCCGTCCAGTCCGGCGCGAAGCGCCAGCTCACCCACAGGTTCGCGAGCCGCTGCGGCACCGACACCGGCACGTTGCCCGCGCGCGACACCGTCGTGCCGCCGGACGACTGCTGGAAATCGTCGTACTTCGCGCGCAGGATCGACACGTTCGCGTCGACGCGCCAGTCCTTCGCGATCTCCGCGCCGACCGTCGCCTCGAGCCCGCGCGACGACTGCCGGCCGACCTGGATCGACTGGTTCGGGTTCACCGGATCGGCCGTCAACAGGTTGCTCTTCACGATCCGGTACGCGGCGAGCGTCCATTCCGCCTTGCCGTCGAGGAACGACTGCTTCACGCCGATCTCGATCTGCTTGCCGGTCGCGAGCGTGAAGTTCGCCTTCGACGCATTCAGCGACAGCAGCGAGCTGACCGGATCGGCCGACACCGAGTACTGGCCATACACGGCGAGACCGGGCCGCACGTCGTACACGGTGCCGATGCGCCAGCCGGTGTTCGCGAACACCTTCGTGAAGGCGCCGCCGTTCACGAGATCGTCGCGGTTCACGCTCGCGTGGTCGTAGCGCAGGCCGCCGATCACCGACCAGCGCGGCGTGATCTCGAGCCGGTTCTCCGCGAACAGCGCGTACTGGTTCGACTGGCTGCGGTACTTCGGAACGGTACCGGCCGTGTTGATGAAACTGCCCGGGTCGAAGTTGAACGGATCGACCGTCGACGTGCCCGAATACGGCGAGTTGTTGTCGTGCTGGAACGTCGTGTGGTTGAACTCGAAGCCGGTCGAGAACGTGTTGCGCATGCCGAGCAGCGCGCTGCCGACGGTGGCCGTCGTCACGTTGCCGTACTGTTCCTGGTCGTGGAAGATCTCCGTGTAGCTGCTGCGCCGGACCTGCGCGGTCGACGGCAGGTACGTGTAGTACTCGGCGTCCTTCCAGTGACGGTTGCTCTTCATCCGGTACAGCGTCGTCGTCACGTTCAGGCTGTCGCTCGGCTGCCAGTTCGCCGCCACGGTGGCCCAGCTGTCGCGGAACGCGATGTCGCTGTCGCCGGCGTTGTAGTTCTTCTTGTCGAGCGCGCGATCGCGCGCGCCGTTCACGAGCGGCACGCCGAAATACTGCATCGGGTGCATGAAGCCCTGCGCGTACGACGCCGTCACATACAGGTCGGGCGTCACGTCGTAGCGCAGCGCGCCGGAGACCGACAGGTTGCGCGAATCGCCGCGGTCGACCCAGTTCGACGAGCGGTTGCCGCTGATGTCGAAGCGGTACGACAGCTTGTCGTTGATCGCGCCGCCGCTGCCGAACGCGGCCCGCGCCGTGCCCTCGGTGCCGCCGCCGACCTGCAGCTCGTTGCGGATCGGCGTGCGCGCCGGCTTCTTCGGCACGATGTTGACCACGCCGCCGATCGCGCCTTCGCCGTAGATCACCGAAGCGGGGCCGCGCAGCACGTCGATATGGTCGACCGACCACGTGTCGAACGGGAACGTGACGCCGATCGCGCCGTACGGGCGTACGCCGTCGTAGAGCTGCGTGACCGACGATGCGCCGACGAAGCCGCGCGCACCGAGCTCCGAATTGCCGTTGCCGGGATGCGGCGACGCGCTGATGCCGGCGGCGCGGCTGACTGCGTCGATGATCGAACTGTCGCCGCGCGTGTCGAGCGTCGCGCGGTTGATCTGCTCGACGCTCGCGGGTGTTTCGAGCGACGACAGCCCGAGATGGCTGCCGGTGTCGAGCGGTTGCGTGAGCGCGGGCGCTTTCTGCGCATCGACGCGGATCGGGGCGAGCGTCGTGCCGGTGCGGTCGACGCCGCTTTCCTGTGCCTGCCCGGCCGGTGAGAAGGCCGCCAGCACGGCGGCGGGCAGCATCAATCTGAACTTCATTGTTTCGGTTTCCTTCGAATGGGGGGAAGCGCTGGCGTCGATCACGCTGCGGCGCGCGTCGCGCGGCCGAACAGCAGCCGGTCGACCAGCCAGACCGCGACGATCGTGATTCCCATCAGCGGGAAGACGATGCCGAGCAGCACGAGCCCGGCGATCCAGCCGCGCATCGGCGGCGTGCCGCGCTCGCGCGACGGGGCGCCCAGCGTTCCGGCCGGGCGGCGCTTCCACCACATCACGGTGCCCGTGACGGCCATCGCGGCCAGCCCGAGCGACAACACCGCGCAAATGATCTGGTTCGCGAGCCCGAAGTAGCGGCCCATGTGCAGCGACGTGCCGTACGACACGGCTTGCGATACCGCGCCGTAGTCGGCATAGCGGATGTCCTTCAGCACGGCGCCGCTGTACTGGTCGAGGTAGATCGTGCGTTCCGCCTTCGGGTCGGCCGGGAAGTACGACGCGGTGAACACGCCGTCCGCGCCGGACGGCAGCGCGAGCGTGTAGCCGCTCGTCACGCCGAGCCCGGCGACGATCGCGATCGCGCGGACCAGCGGCAGCGGTGCCGGCGTTGGCGCCGACGGCGAATGCGGAACGGGCACGTTGCCGACCGCCCACGGCGTTTGCGGCAACGGCAGGTCGTCCATCACCATCCCCGGCATCGATTCGCCGGCATCGTGGTGATGGCCCGACGGTGCGGCGGCTTGCGCAGGCGCAGGCTCGGGTGTCGTTGCGGCGCCCGGTCGCGTCGAGCGCACCGACGAGCCGCCCCAGGTACCTTCCGGCGCGCCGAGGTTCACGGTCGCCGCGAGCGCCTTGAAGTTCTTGCCCCACGAGCCCGACCACGGCAGCCCCGTCAGGATGAACGCGACGGTGCCGGCGGCGAGCCAGATGCCGGCCGTCGCATGGAGGCTTTTCCACAGCGGCCGGCCGCGCAGCGACAGGTCGGGCCGCAGCGCACGCCCGACGCGTGCGGCGCCGCGCGGCCACCACAGCGCGATGCCGGTGCCGATCATCACGAAGGTCCAGCACGCGGCGAGCTCCATCAGCAGCTCGCCCGTCTTGCCGAGCAGCAGCTTGCGATGCAGCATCCGGTCGACCTGCATGAAGCGGTTGTCGACGCTCAGCGTGCCGAGCACGCTGCCGTCGTACGGGTTCACGTACACGCTCTCGCGGCTGCCGTCGCGCAGCCGGAAACCATACTCGGCGCTGCGGTCCGGCGCGGTCGATACCTGCACGGACACCGGTGTTGCGCCGGCCGGCATCGCGGTGCGTGCGCGGGCGAGCAGCGTGTCGGCGTCGAGCCGCGGCGTCGCGCGCGGCTCGACGACCAGCCGGTGCGGATACAGCAGCGGTTCGATCTGCGGCTGGAAGCAATAGAGCGTGCCCGTGATCGCGAGGATCACGAGGAACGGCATCACGAACAGGCCGGCATAGAAGTGCCAGCGCCAGAGCGTCCGGTAACCGGCGCTCGCGGAACGGGTGGGCGAGATTGCCCGATCGACGGTGGTCGACATGGTGTCAGCTCCTCGGGTTCGTCGAGCGGCGAGACCGGCGCGGGCCGGTTGCCGTCAACGTGCGTCGCACCCGCGTGCGCGCATCGACGCAACGGGCGGCGCGGCGTCATGCGCAAACGAGGCGCGACGCGGCGTCGCCCGCGCGATGCGGGCAGGCGGATGAACGTGAATCAGGTCGTGTGAAACGAACGGCGTGAACGTGCATGCACGTCGACGTGCACGCGTCACGAGGCGAAACGTTCAGCAGAACAGGGGAGGAGCGCGGGAAGGCGGGCGATCGTCGAATATCGATCGCACGAAAGGAAGACTGTCGAAGTGAACGCGGAACCGTCGCGGCGCCGCGGCCGGAAACAGCAGCACCAGCAGCACGAACGACGCGAGCGCGGTGAACAGCGCGGCACCGAAGGCGCACAGGCTGTCGCCGTTGCCGGAGGACGCCGTCGTGCCGGCGTGCGCATCATGCTTGAGTGCATCGACCAGCGCCAACGCATCGTTGGCCGGCGTGATCGGCGCGCTCGCATCGAAGCGGGCGGCCAGCGCGGCGACGTTGACGATCAGCGGGCCGCGGCCCGAACACAGCACCACCGAGCCCGCATCCGGACCGTCCGGATCGAGCATCACGGCGCCCGACATCAGCGCGCGGGACAGCAGCGTCACGAGGAGGAAACCCCACAGCAGCTGTCGCGCGACGCCTGGCCGAAGCAGGAAGCGGCGAAGTGCGTTCATGGCGCGCGATTGTACATCCGTTTGTACGGCGGGGCCGCCGCGTGGCACTGATGAGCGGGATCGGCCGGTGCGCGACAGGAAGCCGAACGCGGGGCTATTCCGTATTGCATGATCCTGGGCCCGGCGCAACGTTCGCGGGGCCGTACGACCAGGTGCCGTCGGCCAGCGCGGTCAGCACGTTGCCCGAGCGCCCGTCGTACAGATGCCACTGCTCGTCGGCCGGGTCGTCGCCGTACGGCCAGGTCGCCAGCGTGCCGCCGAGGTCGAAGTCGAACGCCCACGCACCCGGTTGGGCGCGCGGCGCGACCGAGGTCAGGAACTGTCCGTCGAGCTGCCGCGCGGCAGCCGCGATGTCGCCGGCGCGGGATTCGCTATGCGCGAGTTCGCGGCCGTCGAGCGCGATCGACCAGTGGCAGTAGCAGATCCACAGGTGTCCGTTGCCGGCGACGGTCACGTGCCGCGACGCCAGCCGGTCGCGCGCCGGGGCGGCCAGGCCGGACGCGCCGACGCGCGGCTCGCGCGGCTCGCGCTCATGCAGCGCGGGTTGCCCGAACTCGAACGTGAGGAAGCTGCCCTGGCCTTTCGTCACGGACCAGGCCGGCGTGTCGCAGATGGCCGGCCAGATCCGGTCGAAGTCGGCCGCGTTCACGAGGGGCATGTCGATGGACGGAACCCGGCGCGGCCGTGCCTGCCGCGATGGCCCTCCGTGGCAGCCGATGCGGTGTGCTGGTTCAAGCCGGATAGGAGTCGTCGACCTTCAGGTTCGCGAGCCGGAACAGCGTGCGCAGTGTCTGCGGATGAATGTCGCGGTGCGATGCCAGCGACGTCAGCATGAAGTCGAGCACTTTCGCGTAGCGAAGCAGCACGAGGCAGCGTGCGAGATCGGGCGTACGGCCGCGCATGTCTTCGGCGAGGGTGACCATTTGCGTCGACAGCGTGCGCGCCATCTCGAGTTCCATCTGCTGTTTTTCGGTCCAGTCGGGCAGCGGCTGTTCGAGCACCTTCGCGAGAAAGAGCTGGAACGCCGTATCGGACGAGTTGGGCAGCGCATCCATGAAGAGCCTCGTGCGTGTGCGGATCGTTCGGGCGAATCCGTGGACGCGCCCGTGGGTGGATGTGTGTCCGCGCGTTGCTCGGCGCGGTGTTCACCCGAACGGAATGCAGGTTCCGTACCAGCGTTGCCAGACGATTGTTGAGTAATGTTGAGCCGTGATAACGCGACGTCGGCGAGTCCCGCCGGTACTGGATGGCGGCGACGGTCGAGGAAGGCATCCAGATGCGAGGCGCGACGTGTGCCGCGCATGCAAAACGGGTCGACGGGTCGAAATGCTTCAGGGATGTAACGTAACGCCCGCATAAAACCCGTCGCATGATTCCGTCGACGAACGGCCGCGACGATGCGTTTCGCGCGTCACGCCCACGTCTGACGTGCGTTCGCCGGTGCGACACGCCGGAACGGCACGCCCGTCGCCGTACAGCGGAAGCAGGCAGCGAATGCGCCGGGTGTTTCAAAACCGAGACGTATACGTGAGCGGCGATCCGGCTGCATGGCCGCTGAATTGGCCCAGCGAATTCGCGGCCAACTGTCCATGGGCAGACGGCGCGCGTTTGCCAACAATCTCCAGATCATCCCTGCGAGGTTCGACATGAGCGTCCACGCCATCTTCTCGGCCAACCTGCTGCTCGCCTATACGGCTTACTTCATCGGTACGGCCAGCCCGGGGCCGAGCAACCTGGCGATCATGTCGGTCGCCGCGAACCAGGGCCGCAAGGCGGCGCTCGCGTTCGCGCTCGGCGTCATTTCAGGGTCGATGTTCTGGGCGACGGTGGCGGCGCTCGGCGTGTCGGCCGCGCTGCTCGCGTGGTCGAAGCTGCTGGTCGCGATCAAGGTCTTCGGCGGGCTGTACCTGCTGTGGCTCGCGTTCAAGTCGGCGCGCACGGCGGTGGCGGGCCCGGCGGCGGCATCGGTGAGCGCGGCACGCGAGCCGCGGCTGTCGCGCTTCTACGTGCGCGGCGCGATGCTGCACCTGACCAATCCGAAGGCGATCCTCGTATGGGTATCGATCGTCGCGCTGTCGTCGAACGGCGCGGGCGCGTCGCACGGCGCCGTCGTGCCGGGCTGCCTCGTGATCGGCTGCCTGGTGTTCGGCGGCTATGCGCTCGTGTTCTCGATGGACGGTGCACGCCGGCTGTACGTGCGCGGCCGCCGTGCGATGGAGGCGTGTCTGGCGGTGGTGTTCGGCGTGGCGGGGATCCGGCTGCTGGTGACGAACGTCTAGCCGCGCGGCCGTTGCCGAAACCCTCCGCCGCACCCACGCACGACGGAGGCCCCCGCATCAACGCGGCGTCAGAAGATGAAGCCCGTGTTGATGAACTTCGAGTGGTGATCCGACACGATCGAATCGAGCAGCTGCTTGCTGCTGTCGGTCTGCTTCGCGGCGACCATCGAGCGGATCGAGAACGCGCGCAGCGCGTCGCTCACCGACAGCGTGCCTTCGGCCGAATCCTTGCGGCCCGCGAACGGGAACACGTCCGGCCCGCGCTGGCACTGGCAGTTGATGTTCACGCGGCACACCTGGTTCACGAGCGGATCGACGAGCGCGCCGATCTGCGCGGGATCGGAACCGAAGATGCTGACCTGCTGGCCGTGATCCGACGTCGTCACGTAGTCGAGCGCGGTCTCGACGTCGTCGAACGGCGCGACCGGAATGATCGGCCCGAACTGTTCCTCGCGGTACAGCTTCATTCCTTCCGACACCGGATACACGACGGCCGGATAGAACAGCGTCCTGCTGAATTCGCCGCCCGAATGATTGACGACCTGCGCGCCCTTCGCCTTCGCATCGTCGATCGCGTCCGTCATGTAAGCCGTGCGATGCATGCCCGGCAGCGGCGTGATGCTGACGCCTTTCTCCCACGGCATGCCGATCTTCAGCTGTTCGAGCGCCGCGGTGAAGCGCTTCAGGAATTCGTCGACGATCGAGCGGTGCACGAGCAGCATCTTCAGCGCGGTGCAGCGCTGGCCGTTGAACGACAGCGCGCCGAGCAGGCACTCCTTCACGGTCAGGTCGAGATCGGCGTCGGGCAGCACGATCGCCGCGTTCTTCGCGTCGAGGCCGAGGATCGCGCGCAGCCGGTGCGACTTCGGGTGCTGCTTCTTCAGGTGATCTGCGACCTTGCTCGACCCGATCAGCGCGAGCACGTTGATCTTGCCCGACGCGAGCATGTGCGGCACGACCACCGCGCCCGGCGCGTAGATCGTGTTGATCACGCCCTTCGGGAACGCGTCGCGGAACGCTTCGAGCAGCGGCTCGAACAGCAGCGTGCCGTACTGGGGCGGCTTGAACACCACGGTGTTGCCCATCAGCAGCGCGGGGATCAGCGTCGCGAACGTCTCGTTCAGCGGATAGTTGTACGGGCCCATGCACAGCACGACGCCGAGCGGCGTGCGGCGGATCTGGCCGATCGTGCCTTCCGCGATCACGAAGCGCGAGTTCGCGTTGTCGAGCTCCTTCAGCGCGTCGATCGTCTGCGTCATGTACGTGACGGTGCGATCGAATTCCTTCTGCGAATCGGCGAGGCTCTTGCCGATCTCCCACATGATCAGGTTCACGACGAGCTCGCGCTGCGCGACCATCCGCTTGATGAAGTCCTGCATGCACGCGATGCGCTGCTCGACCTTCATCGTCGGCCACTCGCCGCGGCCCGCATCGTACGCGCGCACCGCGGCGTCGAGCGCCGCATCGCTTTCCGTTTCGCCCATCACCGGGTAGCTGCCGATCTCGACCTGCTCGACGCTGCCGTCCGCCTGTCGCACGCACACGGGCGACAGCACGGTCTTGGTCGCGCCGTCCCACGGTCGCAGTTCGCCGTCGACGAGCGACACGCGCTGGTGGATCGGTGCGCTGAGCCGGAACTCGGCGGGGATGTCCTGAAAGGCGGGAAACAGCTGCTGCAGGGAGGCGGAATCGGGCATGACGGTCTCGTTTGACGGGGTGTCCGGGAAGGACGGGCGATGCGAATCCTGAGCTGAATGATCCTCGATCCTGAATCGGCATGATGACGCGCACACGGCGATGCGTCATGCGGGAACCTGGCCGGATCAATGAATGGAACCAGTTCCATTAAAAAGGAACGCCGTCGCGAATGCAAGAATTGCCGAACCGCGGCGCGTGAAATGAAAGCATTTGGAAAGATTGTTGCCGAATGGCCGGTATAACGTCCCTGACGCATCCGCAAACGTTTCACTCTGACCGGTTTGAGCGGATAATGGCGCAGCGCGGCGAAGAAAAAAATGAAGTGAACCTGAGAGCAGACGTAGTGAAGAACAGAAGTAGGTCCGCCGCGTTGCCGATGCGAGGTCGGCTGCCCGGAGCGCCGGGTCGGGGTTGCCCGGTCCGGCGCGCGCCGGACTTTTCCATGCGTCCCGCCTGCTTGGCCACATCCTTCGTGGTCCTCTCCAGATTCTCCGTCGCCGTTTCCCGAATCCCGCCTTCCGCCTGATCGTCTTCGCATGATGCGGTCGATCCAATTCTTTCGTTTTCATTACGTCCCGAGCGGATAAAACCCGCGAAACGGAAAGGCATTCGTCAGGAATGCAGAGCGCCATGCGCACGCACGTTGCGGACAGGCGACACGTTAAAAATTAACTAAAAACACGAATCATTCTCGTTTAATATTTCGCTCCGTTACGAGCAGTGACATCCCGTCATGGCTCTTTCGTGCCGGTCGTGCCGGCCGGCATCCACCCGCGCCGGCCATTCGCCGGCCGGCATGCGCGACGGGGCGATCCTCCGCGCGCCACCGCCTTCTTCACGGAAAGGGCGTCGTCAGTCGATGCGCCGCGTGACACGCGCGTGGGCCGGACACGTTTCCGTTCGCCGTTTTTCTTCACCACCCCTACGTTCACGATGAAACTCAACAAGAGCGCCTGCCATGCGCTTCTGATCGCCACGTCGCTGGCCGGCGCCCGTACCGCGTTCGCCCAGGCGAGCGATGCCGCGGCAATCTTGCCCGCGATTTCCGTCAATGCGGCCGCCGGGCGTGCGTCGTACGACGGCGGCCATTCGCGCGCGGCGACCAAGACCGACATGTCGCTGATGGATGTGCCGCAGACGGTGAATGTCGTCCCGCATGCGGTGATCGAGGACCAGAACGCGACGTCGATGCAGGATGCGTTGCGCAACGTGCCGGGCGTCGGCTTCTCGGTCGGCGACGGCCAGCGCGACCAGATCACGATTCGCGGCTTCAACAGCATCACGGACCAGTACGTCGACGGCATTCGCGACGACGCGCTGTACTACCGCGACCTGTCGAACGTCGATCGCGTCGAGGTGCTGAAGGGGCCGGCGGCCGTGCTGTACGGACGCGGCTCGGCGGGCGGCATCGTGAATCGCGTGCTGAAGCGGCCGCTGGCGACCCCGGTGAACGACGTGGGCGTGACGCTCGGCACGCGCGGCGAACGGCGCGGCGAATTCGACCTCGGCTGGAACGCGAACGACGCGGCGCGCTTCCGCGTCACCGGCGCGGCCGAGAACTCGAACAGCTTCCGCGACCAGTTCCAGCTCAATCGCCAGGCGATCGCGCCGTCCGCGCAGTTCAAGCTCGACAGCGACACGGTGCTGAACGTCGAATTCGACTACCTGCACGATCGCCGCACGTCCGACCAGGGCCTGCCCGCGTACCGCGGCCGGCCGGTCGACGTGCCGATCAACACGTACTACGGCTCGGCCGACGCGGCGAACAGCTCGTACAACGACATCTCCGCGAAGAGCGCGACGGTGTCGCTCGATCACCGCTTCAACGATTCGCTGTCGTTCCATGGTGCGATCCGCGCGTACGACTTCTCGCTCGAACGCAAGAACTACGTGACGTACGAGCCGATCAAGACGGCCGTGCACCCGGTCGTCACGCTCGACCAGTCGACGCGCCAGCGCACCGATCACGGCATCGACGGCGTGTTCGAACTCACGCAGAAGACCTCGCTGTTCGGCATGCGCCACGAGTTGCTGTACGGGCTCGAACTGTCGCAGCAGCAGAAGTTCGACACGATCTACAGCGTGACGAAGGTCGCGAACTACGATCTGTTCAATCCGCAGCAGGTGATCCTGCCCGGCGTGCCGACCGGCGCGCGGGCGAAGACGAATGCGGCGACCGTCGTCGGGCTCGCGGGCGTCTACGCGCAGGACCTGATCTCGCTGTCCGAGCACTGGAAGGTGCTCGCCGGCTTGCGCTTCGACTACCTGAACCAGATCCGCCACGACTACACGTCGTCGAACGTCAACCTTGATCGCACCGATCACGCATGGAGCCCGCGCGTCGGGCTGATCTACGAACCGCTCGACTGGCTGACGCTGTACGGGTCGTTCAGCCAGTCGTTCTCGCCGCTCGCCGATACGCTGATCAGTTCCGGCGCGTTCGCGAACGGCGCCGCGCTCGCGCCGCAGAAGACTACCGCGTATGAGGTCGGCTCGCGCTTCGACCTCGGCGGCAAGGCGACCGCCAGCGTCGCGCTGTTCGACATGCGCCAGACCAACCAGCAGATCGGCGATCCGGCGAACCCCGGCTATGCGCTGCCGATCGGCACGCAGCACGTGCGCGGGATGGAGCTCGGCTTTACCGGCGAGATCGCGCCGAAGTGGTCGGTGTATGCGGGGTATGCGTACCTGAACGGCACGGTCGACGGTTCCGCGCAATCGACGGCGGCCGGCCTCGCCGTGTCGAGCAATACGCCGGGCCTGATGCCGCGCCACAGCGCAAACCTGTGGCTGAAGCGCGAGCTGCCGTACGGCTTCTACGCGGCGGCCGGCATGCAGTTCCAGTCGGCGCGCTATGCGTCGGCGAGCGATCTCGTCACGCTGCCGTCGTTCACGGTGTTCAACCTGGGCGCCGGCTATCGCAGCAAGAAGGTCGACGTGACGCTCACGCTCGACAACCTGTTCAATCGCCGCTATTTCATCGCCGCGCACGGCAATGCGGACCTGTACAACATGCTCGGCGATCCGCGCACGCTGACCGCCACGGTGAAGTGGCACATGTAACGTACGCCGCGCACATCACGTGCATCACGCGTGCGTTGCGCGACAATGCGGGTCATCGTCACGATGGCCCGCCTCTCACTGCCCATGATCCGCCAAGCGATGGATGTATCGAACCTGACCGGCCGCGCCCGCATGCTGTGCGCCGTGTTGTTGCTGGCGTGCGGTCCGGTTGCGGCGGGCGAGCAGCCGATCCTGGCCGATGCCGAGCCGGAATGCCACGCGGTGCACGTCGACCGGACGATCGCGCTGTCGGGCCGCTACGCGGTCGACTACGACGATGAGGCGATCGGGTCGGACGTGTGGTTCGAAGAGGACGGTGCGTCGGCGAAGCGCTTGCCCGATCGCTCGCAACGCGCGGGCATGATCGTTTTCACGAACCAGGACGTTGCGCGACGCGGGCTGCGGCTGCCCGCCGCGCAGCCGCACGGCGTGTGCCGGATCGACGGGCGTGCGACGCTCGTGATCCGCGATCTGTATACGGCGTGCCCGGGGCTGGAAACGCCCGACAGCGCGCGGCTGGTGAAGGTCGTCACGGCCGGCGTGCCTGCGCGGCACGCGTGCAACGCCACCGCGCCATGACGCTGGCGCAACCGCGCCGTCATTCGACGTCTTCGTCATCCTCCGTCTCGGCGTCATCCTCCGTGCGCTGCTCCGGCGCGGCATACGCGCTCGCCTGTTCGAGCAGCCAGCCGCGGAACAGCTCCAGCGGCTTGCTGTGGCTCAACTCCGTCGGATACACGAGGTAGTACGCCGAATCGCCGACCGTCGCCGCGTCGCACGGCACGATCAGGCCGAGCTGCTGCAGCTGCTCCTCGACGAAGAACTTCGGCACGAGCGCGATCCCGAGCCCGGCCGCGGCCGCGCTGATCAGCATCGTGTGCAGTTCGTAGCGCACGCCCTGCATCGTGCGGATGTCCTCGACGCCGTGCGTTTCGAACCACTGCGCCCACGCGCCGGGGCGCGTCGTCGAGTGCAGCAGCGGATACGCGAGCAGATCCTCGACGCGCTCGACCGGCCCGTCGAGCAGCGCGGGCGAGCAGATCGGCACGACTTCCTCGCCGAACAGGTAGTCGGACGACGTGCCGGGCCAGGTCGGCTTGCCGTAGTGGATCGCCGCTTCGAAGTGCGTGTCCTCGAACGAGAACAGGTCGGTGCGGCTGCCCATGTTCACGCGCACGTCGGGCGTGCGGTCGTAGAAGCTCTTGATGCGCGGGATCAGCCAGTGCGACGCGAAGGTCGGCAGCACCGCGAGCTCCAGGTAGCCGCCGCCGCTGCCGTGCGCGATGATCGACAGCGTATCGCGGTCGAGCGTTTCCAGCGCGCGCCGCACCTGCGTGCCGTACAGCTTGCCGGCGCGCGTCAGCACGACGCGCTGCTTCACGCGGGCGAACAGCCGCACGCCGAGGCTCGCCTCGAGCGTTGCGATCTGGCGCGATACCGCGCTTTCGGTCAGGAACAGCTCCTTGGCCGCGTGCGTGAAGCTCTCGTGGCGGGCGGCGGCTTCGAAAGCCACGAGCGCGCCCATGTTGGGGATCTTGAATTTACGCATGATGTCAGGGTCGGTTTAGCGATGGAACGCACATGCGTTGCCACGCGAACGGCCGCTCGCGAGGCGCGTGACGCCGCGAATACCGACGTATTCGCAAGGAACGCAACGCGGCGGGCGGCCGTTCTCGTGGCAACCCCAAATTTAAAAAATCAAGTCACGGGAATGGGTGTTCCATCGCTAAACAGCCCCTGAATTCATCTGACGAACAGGGCCGCGCCGCGCGGGGGCGGAAGGCGGGCGAGGAACGGCTAATAATTCCAAAAACTCATCACATGTCAATTTAATCTCGCTTTACGCCCCACTGCAACCCTTTGAATAATGCTCCCCACGCAAGGTCAGGCGCCCGTGGGGCGGCCGGCCAACGAGTTGCCGGCACGTTTGCCGGCGGTCCCCCGAGACGAGAATCCTGATGCGCAATCCGAATATCGAGAGCTTGCTGACGAAGCTGCTGGGACAGGCGAAGACCGACGCCCTGTTCTCGACCCTGAACATGCCGGCCATCCTCGAAGAATGGGAGGACGGCGTCGTGACGCGCGCGGAAATCGCGCAGGCGATGAACATGGCGCTGTTCGAAGGGCTGCTCGAGCGTTCGGCGAACGGCCGCGCGTACACGGCCGAAGCGATCGAAAGCGGCGGCTCGGTCTATTTCGACCACGGCGCGCTGCGCACGGTGCGCTGGCCGAGCACGGGCGCGCTGCCGCCGGGCGAAGCCGCGTTCACGCGCATCCTGCGTCCGCTCGGCTTCCGCCTGAACGGCCGTTATCCGCTCGACAAGCTCGGCATGACGGGCCGCGCGTATGCGCATGAAGACGCACCGGACGAAATCGCGCAGTTCTTCGTCAGCGAACTGCATCCGGAACGTTTCTCGAAGGAATTCCAGCAGGCCGTGACGAACGTCGTCGGCTCGTCGCGCGATCCGCTGTCGCCCGCGGCCGTCGCGCTGCTGTGGGAAGTCGAGCGCGAAGGCTGGCTGTCGCTGGACGCCGCGCAGGCGCTGCTGCCGGAAATCGTCGGCGCGTTCGCGCGTCAGCACGACCTGCCGAACGAACTCGACTACGAAACGCTGCTGATGGAATCGGCGGAAATGGCGTGGATCTCGACCGAAGGCAACGCGTTCAACCACGCGACCGACCGTGTCGCCGACGTGTTCAAGCTGTCCGACGACGAGAAGGCGAAGGGCCGGCCGATGAAGCCGGACGTCGAGCGCTCGCGCTCGGGCCGCGTATTCCAGACCGCGTATCGCGCGGATACCGTCGAACGCGAGTTCCGCACGCGTGACGGCGGCACGGTGAAGCGTAACGTGCCGGGCTCGTTCTACGAGTTCATCACGCGCAAGCGCACGTTCGACCAGGGCGCGCGCCGCTGGGTGACCGACCTGCGTTTCGACGCGGGCAACGCGCAAGGCATCTTCAAGATGACGGCGAACGCGGCGAAGTAACGAAGCACTGCTGCGGAAGCAACGAACCGGTCGGGCAGGGCGCGTATGCGTCCTGCCCGATTTGCGTTTGGCGGCCGCGATGCGGCGGCATGCGCGTGGTCGAGCACGGGCGCCGCGATGGCCGGCCGGGCCCGCGTCACAGCGATGATGCGTGATCGGCATGACCACGGCCGGCCTTTACCCGAGGGCGCGATCGCTGTTCTCCACGGAAGCATTCCACCCATGGCCCACCGTCGTGCGGGGCGTGGGTCGGCCGCGAACGCGGAACTTGATGACAAATCCTCACAACATAGTTCCGATATTTCGTTTGCTGCACGGGTATTGGCTACCCACAATCCATTCACCTCTTTCGCGATGAAAGGTCCTTCGGAGACGGAATCGCGGTGATCGGCCGGCCGGTCGGGCGTATCGAATTGCGCCCCGGCAGTGCAAGACATCACCGGCGCGCAAGAGGTCGCCGACGCGCGGCAAGCGCGCGTTGCACCCCGACCCACAGAAGAAGGATTGCCATGACGTTCCGCATTCGTTCGCTTTCCGGCGTCGCATTGACCGCCGCGCTCCTCGCGTTCCAGACGGGCGCGGCCCACGCGCAGGAAACGGTCGTGAAAGTCGGCGTGGCCGGCCCGCTGACGGGCGGCGGCGCGGCATACGGCAAGGACATCGAGAACGGCGTGCGCATGGCGGTCGACGAAGCGAATGCCGCGCACACGACGGTCGGCGGCAAGCCGGTGAAGTTCGTGATCGCGTCGCAGGACGACCAGAGCGATCCGCGCACCGGCGTGCAGGCCGCGCAGCAGCTCGCCGACGCACAGGTGGCCGTCGTGATCGGCCACTTCAATTCGGGCACGACGCTGCCCGCGTCGAAGATCTACGCGAAGGCCGGCATCCCGATGATCACGCCGTCGGCGACCAATCCCGACATCACGCGCGCCGGGCTCGGCACCGTGTACCGCGTGATCGCGACCGACACGCAGAACGCCGGCAACGCCGGTGCGTATGCCGCGAGCGTGACGAAGGCGAAGCGCATCGCGATCATCGACGACCGCACCGCGTTCGGCCAGGGCGAAGCCGACGAATTCGAGAAGGCCGTGAAAGCGAACGGCGGCACGATCGTCGCGCGCGAATTCACGAACGACAAGGCCGTCGATTTCAGCGCGCAGCTCACGAAGATCAAGAGCACCAACGCCGATCTCGTGTTCTTCGGCGGCCTCGACGCGCAGGCCGCGATGCTCGTGAAGCGCATGCGCCAGCTCGGCATCCGCGCGCAGTTCCTCGCGGGCGGCGGCGTGATGAACGCGAACTTCATCAAGCTCGCCGGCAATGCGGCGGAAGGCGCATCGGTGTGGGAATACGGGCAGCCGCTGTCGCGTCTCGCGAAGGGCAAGCAGTTCGAAACGAAATTCAAGCAGAAGTACGGCGTCGACATGCTCGCGTATGCGCCGTTCGCGTACGACGCGACGTGGATCGCGATCAACGCGATGCAGAAGGCGAACTCGACGAAGCCGGCCGATTTCAACGGCGCGCTGAAGGGCACGCGCTACGACGGCATCACGGGCACGATCGCGTTCACGAACACGGGCGACCTGAAGAACCCGAGCTCGACGCTGTATGAAGTGAAGAACGCCGCGTGGCAGCCCGTCACGACGCAATCGGCGGACTGAACGCAACCCGCGCGAGCGGACTTTCGCGGCGCTGCCGGACGTGCTGAAATAGCCGAAGCGATCGCCGGGGAAGGCTGCCCACGCGCCGCCGCGCATGACGCGGCACGAACAACCCGAGCGCGCGGCCCGATGGCCGCGCCTGATATGTGCAACTGGAGTCAGTCGTGAGTTCTCAAGTCGTCATCGTCGGCGGTGGTGTGATCGGCAGCTCGATCGCTTATTTCCTGCGCGCCACCGATCCCACGGTCGCCGTGACCGTCATCGAACGCGACCCTACCTATGCGCGCTCGTCGTCGGCGCTGTCGGCCGCGTCGATTCGCCAGCAGTTCTCGACGCCGCTGTCGATCGAGATGTCGCTGTTCGGCATCGACTTCCTGCGCACGATCGGCGAGCGGCTCGAAGTGGACGGCAACCGGCCGTCGATCGATCTGCACGAAGGCGGTTACCTGTTCCTCGCGACGCCGGCCGGCGATGCGACGCTGCGCGAGAATCATGCGCTGCAGACGAGCCTCGGCGCCGATATCCGGCTGATGGACGGCGCTGCGCTGCGCGCGAAGTTTCCGTGGCTGAACGTCGACGATCTCGTGTCGGGCGCGTACGGCGTGAGCGGCGAAGGCTGGTTCGACGGCTACGGGCTCGTGCAGGCGCTGCGCAAGAAGGCACAGGCGCTCGGCGCGCGCTACGTGCCGGCCGACGTGAAGGCCGTCGTGCGCGACGGCCGCAAGATCACGCATGTCGTGACGGGCGACGGCGAGCGTTATGCGTGCGACACGGTCGTCAACGCAGCCGGCGCCTGGACGCGCACGCTGTCGTCGATGATGGGCATCGACATTCCCGTGTATGCGCGGCGCCGCAGCATCTTCAACGTGTCGTCGCCGGCGAAGCTCACCGACTGTCCGCTGCTGATCGATCCGACCGGCGTGTATTTCCGGCCGGAAGGGCGCACGTATATCTGCGGTACGTCGCCGAGCCCCGATCGCGACCCGGACGACCTGCCGCTCGACGAAGTCGACCACGACCTGTTCGACGACGTGATCTGGCCGACGCTCGCGAATCGCGTGCCGGAATTCGAGGCGTTGCGCGTGGAGAACTGCTGGTCCGGGTACTACGAGTACAACGTGTTCGACCACAACGCGATCATCGGCTATCACCCGGACCTCGACAACGTCGTGTTCGCGAACGGCTACAGCGGCCACGGGCTGCAGCAGGGGCCGGCGACGGGGCGCGGTGTCGGTGAACTCATTCTGGGCGGGCGTTATGACACGCTCGACCTGTCGTCGCTCGGCTGGGCGCGCGTGCTGGAAAACCGGCCGATCGTCGAAAAGAACGTCGTGTAGCGCGGCGTAACCGCCCGGAAGCGGGGTGGGCGGGATTCTCCTTGTGTCTCAAACCCATTGGCCCGACTGTGTCGGGCCTTTTTTCGTTGTTCGCGGGGTGTTGCTGACCGAGCTCGTCCTCCCTTTGTTGCCGATGAACTGATTCGTAGTGCAGATGAAACGGGATTTTCATCGACGCACGGACGCAATGGACGGCGACGGCGTGCACGACCTCCGAAGCGGGTATGAATTTCACGGGTTGCCTTCCCTTGCAATAGTCTGATATTTTTCTTACCAAATGCTGAATCCCGGAATGCGGGCAAATATTCCCGAATTAGCGCTTTGAAGAATCTATTCGGTAATTAATGCGCGCCACCAATCACCTTGATCAAAAGAGGATGGCTATCGTGACTCCGATCAGAAACGCAGCAAGTGTTTGCACCGTGGTGGGGGCACTGCTGGCAACCACAGGGTTGGCTGGCATCACGTCGGCCCGGGCGCAGGCGGCGCCGGCCGGCACGCCGCTGGCTGCCGGCGTCACGTCGAGCGGCGCGGCCGAGGCGCAGGTCATCGAGGCGGTGCGAGACGGCGATATCCTGACCATCAAGGTGCGGTTCAAGCCGCTCGTCGATCACAAGACCGAAGCGCTTTATGGCTCGATCAGCAAAAGCGATTACGAAAAGAGTTTCTATGTCCTGGCCGGCAACAAGAAACACCTGTTGCTGACGGATAGCCATAATCAGCCGCTGACCAGTCCTTCCGTCATCCTCAGCATATCGAAGGATTCTCCCATTGCCGGCACCTGGTACGGCAAATTCCCCGCCCCGCCGAAGACCGTCACCAAGGTGTCGCTGACGATTCCCAATGTCGAGACGCTCGACGGCATCAAGATCACCGATCGATAGCGATGACTCGAGCGATCAAAGCGGCGCTCGCGGTAGCGGTGTCGCTGGCGACTGCGAGTGGAGTGCTCGCGCAGGAGCCGGCCTACCATCGTGACATCCGCGATCTCAAGCCGACGATTCTGGACCTGAAGGGGCTGTCGTCCGACGCGAACAGCGCGAGCCTGGATCTGAACGCCCAGGTTGCCGGGCTTGCCGCGCAGCACAGTGGTCTGTCCGTGCGGCAGGACAAAACGGCCGTCAGGGTGTCGATGCTCGGCGATGTCTTGTTCGATTTCGACAAGGCCAGCATCCAGCCGTCCGCCGAGCCCACGCTTCAGGACATTCTGCGGCTCATCACGGCGATTCCCGCGGGTACCGTCGTTATCGAAGGGCACACCGACTCGAAAGGCTCGGCTGCCTATAACCGGGACCTCTCCGTTCGACGGGCGCATGCCGTGGCCGACTGGCTCACGGCACACGGCGCGAAAAAATCGCGGCTGTCCGTCAAGGGTTTCGGCGGCACCCGCCCGGTCGCGTCCAACACGCTGAAAGACGGTGCGGACAATCCGGACGGACGCAAACTGAACCGGCGTGTCGAGTTCGTCCTGCCGAACGCGGCCGGCGTGAAATAGTCGCGGTAACGGCCGCGCGTTCTCCAGCGTGTCGCGTTATTTCCGCGGGGCCCATGCCGCTCGGCGTGGGCCCGTATCGCGTTCGACGTGTTATGCCGCGCCGTAGACGGCGTCGCGCAGATCGAGCGTGTACTGGCCGTTCATCCCTTCGTAGAGCGTGTTCGACAGCGACACGACGGTCAGCCCGCGTGCGCGATCGACGAACCACGAATGACCGTAGACGCCACCCCAGCGCCATGTGCCGACGGACTCCGGCGACGCGGCCGCCTGCGGGTCGTGCAACACCGAAAAACCGATCCCGAAGCCCGCGCCGGGCAGGTCCGCCAATTCGAAGTCGCCGGTCTGTACGCGGCCCATCTCGTCGACCAGGTCGGCCGGCAGGATGGCGCCGCCGCCCGCGCGCAGCGTGTCGAGCACCGTCAGCACGTCGCCGGCCGTACCGACCATTCCCGCACCGCCCGACGCGAACGCCTGCGCGTTGAGCGCGCGCGACGGCGAGTACGTGACGCCGACGAACCCTTCGTCGATCGGCACGGTTTCGTTCTCGGCGAGCCGGTGCGGCTGCGGCGCGTCGTTGACGTAGGGCGTAGCGAGCCGCGCGGGATCGCGCGCGACGAAAGCCGTGTCGCGCGCACCGAGCGGGCGGAGCACGAGCGTATCGATCGCGTCGGCGAGCGGCACGCCGCAGACCGCCTCGATCAGCGCGCCGATGACGTCGATCGACAGCGAGTAGTTCCAGTGGGTGCCGGGCGCGAACAGCAGCGGCACGCTCGCGATCCGGCGCAGGTTTTCGGCGAGCGTGATCGTTGCGCCATCGAGCCCGTCGGACACGCCCGCGCGCGCATAGGGGCCGTTCGCGTCGGTCTCGTTGAAGCGATAGTCGAGGCCGGCCGTATGCACGAGCAACTGGCGCACCGTGATTGCCGGCACGCGGCCGTCGGGCAGCGCCGGACGGAACTCGGGCAGCCAGCGCGCGATGTCTTCGTCGAGCGACAGCTTGCGTTGCGCGACGAGCGCCATCGCGGCCGCCGAGACGATCGGCTTCGTCACCGACGCGAGCCGGAACAGCGTGTCCTCGCGCATCGGCGTGCGCGATTCGCGATCCGCGAACCCGGCCGCGCGGCGGTAGACGAGCTCGCCGTCGCGTGCGACCAGGACCACCGCGCCGACGAGGCGCTGCGTGTCGAGCTGGCGCGACAGCACCGCATCGATGCGCTCGGCGAGCGCGGGATCGGTTGACGACTGCAGTGACGAAGCGGAGGAGGAGGTCATCGGAGGTTCCGTCGTGAGGAGTCTGATCGACATGTTAGGGGCTGCCTGCCGCATGCGTCGTTAACCCTTACATGGAACAGGGCTACGTGGGCGGCACGCGTTGGCATTGACGCGCATCGAACCGGATGGCGGACAAAATATGCCCCAATCGGCCGGCGGCGTTCGTTAGAATCTGCTTTCGTCGAGGAAATGACGCATTTGCGTTGGTGCAGAGCAGTATCGAGTCGCAGGCGCTGCGCGCCCTGATTTCATCGTTCATCTTTCACCGGAGGCGAGCATGCCAGGTTTACTTCCCGATGTTGACCGCGAGGGGCTCCTCGAATATTCGGTGGTGTACACCGATCGCTCGGTCAACCACATGTCGCAGCGCTTCCAGGGTGTCATGCGCGACATTTCCGCCACGCTGAAAAAAGTCTACAACGCGAAGTCGGTCGTGATCGTGCCGGGCAGCGGGACGTTCGGCATGGAAGCCGTGGCGCGGCAGTTCGCGACGAACAAGAAGTGCCTCGTGATCCGCAACGGCTGGTTCAGCTTCCGCTGGTCGCAGATTTTCGACATGGGCAGCATCCCGTCCGAGACGACGGTGCTGAAGGCGCGTCCGGTCGAAGCGGGCCGGCAGGCTGCCTATGCGCCGGCGCCGATCGACGAAGTGGTCGCCGCGATCAAGGAGAACAAGCCCGACCTGGTGTTTGCGCCGCACGTCGAGACGGCTTCCGGGATGATGCTGCCCGATGGGTATCTGCGTGCAGTGGCGGACGCCGTGCATGCGGTCGGCGGGATGTTCGTGCTGGATTGCATTGCGTCGGGCACCGTCTGGGTCGACATGCAGGCCAGTGGCGTCGATATCCTGATCAGCGCGCCGCAGAAGGGCTGGAGCGCGTCGCCGTGTTGCGCGATGGTCATGTTGAGCCCGCTCGCGCGCGAGCGGATCGATTCGACGACCAGCACCAGCTTCGCATGCGACCTGCGCAAGTGGCTGCAGATCATGGAAGCGTACGAGGGCGGCGGGTTCGCGTATCACGCGACGATGCCGACCGACAGCCTCACGACGCTGCGCGACGTGATGAAGGAAACCGAGGCTTATGGTTTCGACAAGGTGAAGGCGGAACAGCTGGAGCTTGGCGAGCGCATTCGTGCGCTGCTGGTCGAGAAGGGGTTCAGGAGTGTCGCAGCGGCGGGGTTCGAAGCGCCGGGTGTCGTGGTCAGCTACACGGACGACGACGGTATTCGTACCGGGAAGAAGTTTGCCGATGTCGGGTTGCAGATCGCGGCCGGCGTGCCGTTGCAATGCGACGAGCCGGAGGACTTCAAGACTTTCCGGCTCGGGTTGTTCGGTCTCGACAAGCTGCATGACGTCGATGGTGCGGTCAGGCGGTTCTCGGATGCGTTGAACCGGATTCTTTGAGGCGGTTTTACGGAGTGGGTGCGCGCCGGATCGTTGCCGGTACGGTGCGCGCGCAATCTGTTGTATTCGCGGCCACCGAGACGTGGCTGCTGCCTATTGGCGGCCGCCCGTGACCCGAAGCGGTTAGCTGAATTGCTTGAAAGCGGTCGTTTGGTGGCGTGTGGTATTCGGACAATCACACCATGTTTACCCCGGAGCTTTCTGCACGTGATCGATCAGAATACATTTTGGTCGTCAATCATTTCATCGAGACAATCGAAGCATTCGAGCTGAGTGTCGCATACGTTCGCGCGCGTGTTCATTACGGGCGTCAACATGTCCCATCGCGTGCGGCGACGTTTGTCGTGTATTACGACGTCCGCGGGCAAAGCGTTGAGGACGATCTCGAAGTGCGTCTGAACAATGCGCTTCACGACGTCGTTGAGGTTCGGGTGAAGCGATCATGAGCTTTCAACTTGTTGTGCAAGGGGACAGCGTCGAGGATGTCAGGGCCATGCTGACTCCAGCGTGTGGCGACGCTGTCGAAGTATTCGAGATTGATGCGAACAATGTCGGTATTTCCATTCCGACGTTTTTGTTCGACTCCGTCGGGGAGGAGACGATACGAACCGCGCTGGGACGTGCACGTGTCTACGATCTCTACGCCGGTGTTTGGAGCGCGGGGGCTTGATCGAGAACCGATCGCCGGGATCGCATGACTGACCATCCCGCACAAGTGAAAGGACGAGCGATGAAGGGTGAAGGGAACGGCCACGGTGGCGCGACGGCCAACCCGAAGCGGGCCGGCATCGCACCGATCCCGAAGAGCACCGACCCGCGCGACTACCAGCACGCACCGGGTATCGCGGCAGTCATGCCGAAAGCGTTTCCCGACGGCTTCGTGGTCGCGGCGCACCAGCATCCGCGCGCGCAACTTGTCTACACGACGACGGGCATCGCCGAAGTCTTTGCATGCCAGTCGATGTGGATGATCCCGCCCCATCGCGCACTCTGGATTCCGCCCGGCCTTCCGCATGCGATGCGCGCACATGGCCTTCTCGAAATGCGAACCGCCTATGTCGACTCGCGCGCATACCCGTCGACCTACCCGAATCAACCGCGACTGGTAGACGTTTCACCGCTGCTGCGTGAACTGATCGTGCGCGCGTCGTCCCTCCCGATCGACGCGCATCCCGCCGGACGCGACGCTCTCGTCATCCAGCTCATGCTGGCTGAAATCGAGTGGTCTCCCGAGCAGCCATTAAGGCTTCCATCCGGCCAGGATCGACGGCTCGCCCGCGTCTGCGATGCCATCCTGTCGAATCCGGCCGATCAACGAACGCTGACGGAATGGGCCGATGAAGTCGGCGCGTCGAGCCGAACCTTGGCGCGATTGTTCACCGCCGAAACCGGGCTGTCGTTCAGCCAGTGGCGGCAGCAGGCCCGGATTTCAGCCGCGCGCCCGTTGCTGGCATCGGGACGTTCGGTGATCGCCGTCGCGGCAGAACTGGGTTACGAAACGACGAGCGCATTCTCGACCGTGTTTCGCCGCTTCACCGGCATGACGCCGAGCGCTTACGCGAAACTGTCCGATTCCGCGTAGCAAACGTCTTTCCAGAACACGCGGGACGCGGCGTGTTGCACTTATCGTGTCGGTCATCAAACCCACCGACCGAATGAGGCAAGTCGACATGACGCGCTACGACATCGAATTTCCGTCCGAATCCACGACGCTGCGAGGCTGGTTCCACGAGCCGGCGCAGCGCATCGCCGAAAGCGAAACGCACCCCGCCATCGTGATGGCGCACGGCTTTTCGGCCGTGAAGGAGCAGTATCTGGACCGCTACGCGGCGGTGTTCGCCGCCAGCGGCTTTGCCGTGCTGCTCTACGATCACAAGAACTTCGGCGCGAGCGACGGGCTGCCCCGTCAGGAAATCGACCCGGTACAACAGAAGCGCGGCTATCGCGATGCGATCAGCTATCTGCTGACGCGCGCCGATGTCGACGCCGAGCGCATCGGCATCTGGGGCACCAGCTACAGCGGCGGCCACGTGCTCGAAGTGGCCGCCATCGACCGACGCGTCAAATGCGTGGTGTCGCAGGTGCCGACGATCAGCGGCTATCAGTCGGGCTTGCGCCGCACGCGCGCCGATCTCGTCCCCGCGCTGCTGGCGCGCTTCGATGAAGATCGCCGGCAGCGCTTCGCGGGCGGCTCGCCGGCCATGTTGCCGGCCGTCAGTGCCGATTCTTCGGCTGCCTGTGCGATGGCCGGCGCGGACGCGTACCGCTTCTTCACCGAGTCGGCCGCGCAATTTGCGCCGGGCTGGCGAAACGAAGTGACGTTGCGCAGCGCCGAGATGTCGCGCGAGAACGAACCGGGCCAGTATGTCGACCGCATCTCGCCGACTCCGCTGCTGATGATCGTCGCCGACCAGGATGTGCTGACGCCCACCGACCTGTGTCTCAAGGCGTGGGAAAACGCGCTGGAACCGAAGCGGTTGCTGCAGATCAAGGGCGGGCATTTCACGCCGTATATCGAGCACTTCGACGCAACCAGTCAGGCGGCGGCGGAATGGTTCACGCAGCATCTGGCGCGCGTTGCAGGGGCGTCGAACGGTTGAGCGAAACCGGTAGCCCGAAACGAGGCGGCGACGCCTCGTTATATGGAGTAATAGCTGTAATCCCGCATGAAATCTTCTTTCCGCCGACTCCGGCTAGACTGGTTTCACCTTGTCCCCCCCAAGGTGTTGTGTGACCTCCGCTCGGCCCGCGCTTTTCAGCGTGGGCCAATTTTTTCGAGCGGGTGTCGTCGACGGCCGAATGATCGCCAGCCGGATGCGCATTGGAGGAAACGTAGCGTGACAGTACAACCGCCCGCCCGTGATGCCGGATTGCTCGCGCGCTTCGTCGCGTTGCGTGCAGCGATGGCAGGCGCCGCGATGTTCATCGTTCCGGCGGCATTCGCGCAAGCCGGCGCGCCTGTTACCAGCAGCGTTTTCGTGCACCCGCCGTCCGACACGGGCAATCGCGCGATCAACGAGAATTTCCAGTACATCGCGCATCCGCCGATACGGCCGGTCGCGGCGAGCGAGCCCGCGGTCGCGCATGGCGCGCACCGGGGCCGCCGCGGGCAAGCGGGCAGCGCGAATGCTGCGGGTGCAACGAGCGGCGGATCGAACAGCGCAGCGGCAGTTCCGCTCCCGCAAATGCCGGCGGACGGATCATCCGGTGCGCCGGTTTCGCAATAGCGCCATGTCTCCGAATCCTTTCAGGCAAGCAGGGTGATCGACATGCGATCGTCAGCTATCGCGCGAATCCCGACAACGTCGCGTCGCGCGGCGTGACTGCCCGGTGAGGGGTGAGCGGGATTCTCCTTGTGTCTCGCTCGTTGGCCCGACTCTGTCGGGCCTTTTTTGCTGGTGAGCGGAGAGGTGTACGGTTGCCGGCTGTGTGTGGCACCATCGCGGTGGTCTCGACATCACACCCGGGTGCAGGCCAGCCCATCTATCCGAGGGGATCTCATGTTTGACCACGTGAAATTCGGAGTCAGCGACTTTGCCGCCAGCAAGGCGTTTTTCCTCAAGGCACTCGCACCGATCGGTGCCGTGACGGTGGGCGAGGGCGAGCCTTCTTACGGGATCGAGATCAGTACGCCCGCCAAGTCTTCGCTGTGCCTGTTTCAAACGGCCGAGAAGCCGGCGCATCTCCACATCGCGTTCGTGGCCGACAATCGGCAGCAAGTCGATGCGTTCTATCGCGCGGCGCTGGAGGCGGGCGGGAAGGATAACGGCGCGCCGGGGCTGCGGCCGCATTATCACGCGAACTACTACGCGGCGTTCGTCATCGGGCCGGATGGGCACAATATCGAGGTGGTGTGTCATCAGGCGGCGGGGTGAGGCTTCGTATGACAGGAATCCTTTCCGATGCGTCTCGCTTGCCGGCATTGCCCGAGGTCGCGGGCATGGCGCGACTTCTGGACATGTTTTCACTCAAGCATCCGATATTGCTCGGGGTTGCCGGCTGTGCGCCGTTGCTGGCGGGGAATGGCGATCGCGATCCGTATCGGCGCCGGCAGGGCCCGTCGAGGCACGCGGGCCCTTGCCGGCATCGACCACGCACATACGCGATGCCGCTCGTCCTCAGCGAACCGTCGCCTCGATGCACGCGTCCCCACCCACTTCCCGCCGCACGGCCGCCGGCACGGCGGCCGGCACACGCGCTTCGGGCACCCGGAATACCGCGACCCGGCGGATCAAGTACAGCGTGACAAAGCTGACCATCACCGCGATCCATTTCGCGGCAATATTGCCGAGCAGTGCCGCGGCGACGTGCACGATGCCGCCGGTTAGCAGCGAGCCGAAGCCGCAACTTGCCGCGAACAGCAGCGCTTCAGCGAGCTGCCGGCGGCCGGTCGTGGCGGAGCGGAACACGAAGCGGCGCGAAAGCACGTAATTCGCGATACCCCCGATCAGGTAGGCAACCCACGCCGATATCCCGGCTTCGATTTGCATGGCCGAGGTCAGTGCGAGGAATAGCGACCAGTCGACGACGAGCGACAGGGCGCTCACGATGAAATAGCGGGAGAACATCATGTCTGCCCCCACTGAACGGTGCGGGTCGGGACCGCGCGCAACCCTGACGTGCTGGCTTGCGGTTCGCTGCCGCTCTCGTGATACTCGGCATCCTCATTGACGGCCCAGACGTCGCGAAGCTTGTGCCCGACGACAATGTTCTCGACGGTCAACATCGCGGTCATCATCGCGTGATCCTGATTGTTGTACTTGTGCATTCCGTTACGGCCGACGAGATGCAGGCCCGGATAGTGCTCGTCCAGATCCGCGCGGATCTCATCGACAATGTCGCGATATTCGTCGTCGTACACGGGGTACGCCTTCGGCTGACGAACGACGCGCGATCCGCGAATCTGGTCGCGCGTGGCGAGACCGATTTTCTCGAGTTCGCCGATTGCGAGTTCGGTGATGTCGGCGTCACTGCTTTCCCACATCGAATCGCCGTCGAAGCAAAAATACTCGAGGCCGAGACAGCCACCCGTCGCAGCGTCGGGCACCATCTCGGGCGACCACGACGCGAAATTCTGGATGCGTCCGACCTTGACGGACGGATCGTGGATGTAGATCCAGTTGTCCGTGAATGTGGCGGGACGGTCCAGTATCAGCGCGACCGTGATGAAGTCTCGATATTGGAGCTTCGATGCGGCAGCCGCGGATGACGGACGGGGCGAAATCGCGTTGAGCGTTTCGCGCAGCGGTGCGGTGCATATCACGTCACGCGCGCTGATACGGCTTGTCTGACCGTCCTGGCCGACGGTTTCGACGAGCCAGCGCTGCGCGCGGCTATCGTATTGCATTGCGCTGGCCGCGTGCCCCATCGTCAGCTGTCCGCCCTGGTCGTGGAATTTCCGGGCGGCGGCTTCCCACAACATGCCGGGGCCGCGGCGCGGGTAATGGAAGGATTCGATCAGCGTCTTGACGTCGGTCTTGCGCGAGTGGATGCCGAGTGAGCGCTTCACGGCACCGACAATAGCGGTAGACAGGCTCAGGCCCTTGATGCGCTGCGCGGCCCAGTCAGCCGAAATCTCGTCGCACGACATGCCCCAGACCTTTTCGGTGTACGTCTTGAAGAAGATCGAGAAAAGTCGTTCTCCGAATTGATTGGCGACCCATTGATGAAAGGACTTCGGGTTCGGGCAAGGCCTGGCGCGGGCCGCGAGGTAAGAAAGCACGCAGCGAATACTTTCCATGATGCCGAGATTGCGCAAGGCCTCGAACCCGTCGAGCGGGTAGCGGTAGAACTTGTTCCGGTAGAAAATGCGCGAGCTGCGCGGTCGCTCGATGAAGTCGTCCGGGAGCAGTTCGTGCCACAGTGCGACTACGTCCGGGGACTTGGAGAAGAAGCGATGTCCTCCGATGTCGAAGCAGTGGCCGTCGAACCGTTCGGTGCGACTGATGCCGCCGACATAGTGTGGATCTTTCTCGACGAGCGCGACCGACAGGTCGGTCTGCTTGGTCAGCAGATAGGCGGCGGTGAGGCCGCCAGGCCCCGCGCCGATGATGAGTACGTCAACCGATTGATCCATGTTGTCACCCCGGGTCTCAAGTCGCTGGTCCATTGACTGTCGTATCGGCCGCTCCAGCGAGGCGGCAAACTGCCACGTCGATTTGATGATCTGGATTTCCCGTTCAAACGTCGTGCACTTGCGCGCGGCGAGATGGAGAGGCGTCATCTCGGGCGGCAGGCGGCCGTCGTGCGGGCACCGCTTTCGTCTCGTTGGCCTGTTGCGTGTGTACGGATGAGGTGTCCCGAACCGCGGCAGTCGTCCTGATGCTGCGGCAGTCGTACAGCCAGACGGTGCTGTCGGGCTCCGGCGACCACGCGTAGCGGGTCACCAACTCCGGGTAGTGGCGATGCGACACGATGAAATCCAGCACCGGGTCTGCACAGACATGCCGGATGCCCGCCCGGGTCAGCGGAACGTATTCATACTGGGTCACGAACACGGTCGACCTTTTGTCCGTGTCGTTGCCGCCGCGCGGTCGTGCGGCATACGGGTCCTGCTTGATCAGTTCGACCCGTCGTACCGCCTCGAACGTCGTCTGGCGGTGGAAGATCAGACCCGCAGCCTGCGCCGACGAGTAATAGCTCGCCGTCTTCATCAGGAGCCACGGATACAGGACTTCGTCCGCCGGACCGTCCCAGTAGACGATGTCGCCGCGCGCGACCGTCCCTTCGAAGGGGGCGAAGTCCGCGCGGTCGACGCCGGCTTCGACGATCTTGGCGGGCGCCGAGCGCTGGTCGATATTGACAAGTCCGTACGCGGCGAAGGCGGCCAATATCACGGGTAGACCGACGACCGCGATTCGTTTGCGCGACAGGCTGAGCATCGCGAGCAACGCGACCAGGGTGACGACCAGGCGCGTGTGAATCAGGGTTTCAAGCCACGGGATGTCGAGCGCTATGCTGCCGGTCGGGTACTCGACTCGGGCGAGCTGATACGCGCACTGGAATATGATCCAGACCGTCGCGGCAACGAGTGTCGTCCCGATCCACGTATGGCGAAGCGCAGGGGAGCGGTCGCCAGGCAGCATCCTCGGCGCGCCGGGCACTGCTCGACGGGCTGCCACGTGGCGTGCCGCAGCAACGATCAGCGCGATGATCCCGCCGCCGACGTCGAGCAGCAGCCAGCAGATCGCGAGCAGCCAGATCAGCGTCGGTCGCGCGTGACGCTCGCGTCGCACGAGCAGGATGGCCGCCGGCCATTGCATCAGCGTCAGCAGCCACAGTACGCGCCAGGGCTGGAGCTGAATCCAGATCGCGTCCTGCCCGGTCAAGTCGGCGATCGTGGTGAGCGCGACGCCGGCAACGCCGACCAGCGCGAGATGCGACCACAACGTACGTTGATCCTGCGTTTGGGTCGCACACAGGGTCGCAGGAAGTGCGATCGCCCAGCACACTTTGCTCCATTCAGTGAGCGACCACAACGTCGGGAACAGGAAGGGCACGTTGTATTGCGCGATGGACCGCCATTGCGGATCGAGCGGATACAGGTGCAGCGCCTTGAACGGCGGCATCTCGACGACGGCGAACGTGACCAGTGCGAGCGGCAATAGCCGCCACCACTTCACGCGTGGCATGAGGCCGAGTACGACGAAGACAAGCGACGTGCCGCCGATCAGCGGGTGAACGGCAGCTGCGACGATGGTCAGCGCGACGGCAATGCGATATCGGCCGTCGAGCATCGAGGCAATCGCCCACAGGCCAAGCGCTTCGGCGGGAAGCCGGGCGGTGAGAAAGGCCTCGTCGTACGAGAAGATCAGACCGGCGCCGTAATCGGCTGGCATGCAGGCGACGAGGAACAACGAAAGCCAGTGCCACGGTTCGGGCAGCAGTTTCTTCGTCACCCGCCACATGCCGCTCCACCAGAGTGCCTGGGCGGCGATCAGGCACGCGAGATGGCTCGTTCGGAGTCCGAACATCGAGATCAGCTTCGCGAAGATCCGACCGTAAATCGTCCAGTGATCCTGGGAGCCGTATTCGAAGAACAGGTCGTGCGAAAAACTCTCGGGATGCGTGTTGTACAGCGCCTGCGCGGTGTACAGGATCGCGTCGTGCCGAATGCCCGTATAGGGATGAGCGATCAGGAACAGGACGGCCAGCGAAAGCGCAAGTGCGATGACCGTACAAGGGCGTTTCTCGGTCCGATTCATGATTGAATGGAAGCTTTTTAGCGACGTATTGTGTGGGCCCGCAATCCGGACGCGGCGGAACGGACCGCAGGGTTCCGGCTGCGCTGACGGCGGCGCAGTGCATCCTGATGGCCCGAGGGCCAGTGGGTGGAATGCCGGGGGGCGTTTAGGGCGAGCGTTTCGGCTTGCCGTCCATCGTCAGCGGCACGCAGACGCTCAAGCCGGTGAAGCGAGCGGCGGCAGGGTGCGGTCGTGCGCGCGCGGGCGTCCGATGCTTCCGATCCGGCGATGCCTGTCGGAATGCCAGGTATCCGTCCGGGATCGTTCCCGGTGGGAGCATTGCCGCGGCGTCGCTCATCCCCGGCGACACCGCGATCGAGATCGAGATACTCGTTTTCATTGTTTCCCCCGATGCATCCTGCGCCGAATAAGTAGGTTGACGGGTGCCTTGGGCGCGGACTTTGTCGAAATATTTCGTTAAGCGCCGGGACAGCCGATCCAGCGCCTTTGGCGTGAATGCACGGAGCGTGCCATGGCCGTCAGGGGGGGGCGTTTCGACTGACGAAGCAGCATCGATCCAGGCCGCGAGACCTGTTGCCGCGCGGCATGTGTCGGCCTTGAAACGGTCGCGGACCGCCGGCTCGGCCCGGTAGTCCATCGCGGCGTTGCTGAAGGCTGGCCGGCCGGCACTCAACAACTGGTTTCAGTTCTGAAACAGTGGCAGGCGAATGTGATGGCGGAACCGTCTCGGCGTGAGGGATGCATCGGTATCGCATAGGCCGCCAAGCGGCGCCGGTGGTGCGTTTGGCGAGAATCAGCGGTCTTGTCGCGGAACGTGCGTGTGGGGCGCGACCGGGCAACCGGAAAGTGTTTTGCGTTGCAGATCTGAAACGTTGCAGCAGGTCGGCCGGTGGGGTGCGTGGCTAGAGTCGCCCGCCGCCATTGTCCGTTCGACAGCAGCGCCGGAATCATCGACAATCCGCGTCATTCAAAAAAAATCTGAGAGAGGGGGGAGTATGCGCAGGACCGGTAAGACGCTCGCGGTGATCTTGAGCTTTGCAGTCGTCGGCATCGCTCACGTTGAGGCAGCCCCCGGCGAATCCGCATTCCCGCGCTTCGCACAGACGGAAGGCAGGCTCGACAGCGACGGGCTCCCGCTGTCCGGCGTGAAACTCTGCGTGCTTCCCGACCGTGCACCGTGCTTCGAGATGCCGCCGGTGCCGCTTCCCCATTCTTCGAAGGAGCTGTACCAGTTCGGCCTGGATCCACGGTCCGAGCGGTTGCCGATTGCATCGGGCGGCTCGTGGGTGTTCTTCTCGGGGATGTTCTCGGGCGGCGGCAGCGGGATGCTGGAGCGCGTGGCGATCTTGCGTATCGGCGCGAACGGCAAGATCGAGAACCTGATGCCGCAAGTCACGCAAACGGAGTCGGCCGACCGCGCGATGTGGAGGCTGCCGGACATTTCGCCGTATCCGCTGTTCGTTCGCGCGGACTTTGTCTGGGGCGACAACGAGGATCATTTCGGCATGCACTTCTTCGACGTCGACGCGTGGGCGTTCGATCCCGCGACCAGTCAGTACAAGAAGCGCTTCTCCTACCGCACGACCAGGCGTTACAGCCGGGGTGACGGCTCGGACCGCGTGCTCGCCGCCGAGCGCGCAGAAATCCTGCGCCGCCTCGCCGCGAGCAAGTAACGCGTTATCGCTGCATGTCCCCGTACGTCTCCTTGCACACCGCGCGCAGCGCCTCGACGAGCAGGTCGCGCGCGGGCGAACGCGAATCGGCGGCGCGCGTAAACAGCGCAATCGGCGGAAGCGTCCACACGAGCGAGTAAGGCACGATCGCCACGCCGGCGATCCGCACCAGTTCTTCCGCGATATCGGCCGGCACGATCGACACGGCCTCGTCGCTCGACGCGATCATTTCGCCGATCAGCTTCGACGAGTAGCTTTCGACGATCGGCACGGGCGGCGCGATGCCGGCCGACAGGAACAGGTCGGTCACCTGTTCGCGCATCGGCGTATGCGGCGCGCCGAGGATCCAGTCGAGCGCGTGCAGCTTGTGCCAGTCCAGCGGCGTGCGCGCGAGCTTGGCCGCCAGGCGCCGGCTCGCGATCATGCGCGGCTGCTGCTGGTACAGCACTTCGAACGAAACCTGCCCCAGATCGATTGCCGACGACGCGCGCCCGATCACGATGTCGACGCTGTGATCGCGGAGCTGCAGCAGCAGCTGATCGCTGGTGCCTTCGTGAATCGTCACGGTCAGCCGCCGCTCCATCCGCGCCTGCTGCCGCTTCAGCGCGGCCGACAGCATCTGCCCGGAGATGAACGGAATCACGCCGATGTGCAGATGGGCCGCATGGCCGGCGGCGACGGCCTCCATCTCGCGGGCGAGGTGATCGAGATCCTTGACCATCGCCTTCGCGCGCTCGAGCACGACCGCGCCGAGTGCGGTGGGCCGCATGCCGCGCGACGAGCGCTCGAACAGCGGCGTGCCGAACATGCTCTCCAGCTCGGACAGCGCGTTCGTCACGGCCGGCTGGCTGCTGGCCATGTGCTCGGCGACCCGCGTGAGCGACCCGTGCTGCTGGATCTGCAGCAACAGCACCAGATGCCGAATCTTCAGACGAGCGCCGAGCCGCCTGACCACGTCGTTTGCGTCAAAATTCATTGACTGGTCATGTATTCATCATGAAAAAGTGATGGACCGATATTAAAACAGAATCATCACGTTATGGCGGATCCCTAGAATCACCTTCATGGATCGCGCCGGGACTGGCCTGGCGCCCACGCCGGGACCCAAAACATGAAACAGACAGAGACACAGCAGCAGGCCGCGTTCGACTATCACGAGTTTCCGACCCCCGGGAAAATCTCGGTCGTGGCGAGCAAGCCGCTGGTGACCCAGCGCGATCTGGCGCTGGCCTATACGCCCGGCGTGGCGAGCGTGTGCGAGTCGATCGCCGCCGATCCGCTGCAGGCGCACCGCTTCACGAGCCGCGGCAACCTGGTCGGCGTGATCACGAACGGCACCGCGGTGCTCGGCCTCGGCAACATCGGCCCGCTCGCGTCGAAGCCGGTCATGGAAGGCAAGGCCGTGCTGTTCAAGAAGTTCGCCGGGATCGACGTGTTCGACATCGAGATCAACGAGACCGACCCGGACAAGCTGGTCGACATCATCGCCGGCCTCGAACCCACGTTCGGCGGCATCAACCTCGAAGACATCAAGGCGCCGGAATGCTTCACGGTCGAGCAGAAGCTGCGCGATCGCATGAAGATTCCCGTCTTCCACGACGATCAGCACGGCACGGCCATTACCGTTTCCGCGGCGTTCATCAACGGGCTGAAGGTCGTCGGGAAGTCCATCAAGGAGGTGAAGGTCGTGACGTCGGGCGCCGGTGCGGCCGCGCTGGCGTGCCTGGACCTGCTGGTCGACCTCGGGCTGCCGGTGGAAAACGTCTGGGTGACCGACATCGAAGGCGTCGTCTATCGCGGCCGTACCACGCTGATGGACCCGGCCAAGTCGCGCTTCGCGCAGGAAACCGATGCGCGCAAGCTCGCCGAAGTGATCGGCGGCGCGGATGTGTTCCTGGGGCTGTCGGTCGGCGGCATTCTTACGGCCGAGATGCTGAAGGCGATGGCGGCGCGTCCGCTGATTCTCGCGCTGGCCAACCCGACGCCGGAAATCTTCCCGGAACTGGCGCACGAGACGCGCGACGATGTCGTCATCGCGACGGGCCGCTCGGACTACCCGAACCAGGTCAACAACGTCCTGTGCTTCCCGTACATTTTCCGCGGCGCGCTGGATGTGGGCGCGACGACGATCACGCGCGAGATGGAAATCGCCGCGGTGCACGCGATCGCCGGGCTGGCCGAGGAAGAGCAGAACGAAGTCGTCGCGGCGGCCTATGGGGCGTACGACGTGTCGTTCGGTGCGCAGTACCTGATTCCGAAGCCGTTCGACCCGCGCCTGATCGTGCGGATCGCGCCGGCCGTGGCCAAGGCGGCGATGGAAGGCGGCGTGGCGACGCGTCCGCTCGCGAATCTCGACGCGTATGTCGAGCAGCTGCAGCAGTTCGTCTATCACTCGGGCGCGTTCATGAAGCCGCTGTTCGCGACCGCGCGCCAGCTGGTGCGTGACGGCGGCAAGGCGCGGATCGTGTTCACCGAAGGCGAAGACGAGCGCGTGCTGCGTGCGGTGCAGGTGATCGTCGACGAGAAGCTCGCGCGTCCGATTCTGGTCGGGCGTCCGGAGGTGCTGCTGGCGCGGATCGAGCGATTCGGCCTGCGCCTGCGACTCGGTCAGGATGTCGAAGTGACCAATCCGGAATACGACGAGCGCTTCCCGCAGTACTGGACGAAGTATTGGGAACTGCGGTGCCGCGACGGCATTTCGAAGGAAATGGCGCGCGTGGAAATGCGCCGCCGCCTGACGCTGATCGGCGCGATGATGGTGCAGCTCGGCGATGCGGACGGGATGATTTGCGGGACGGTGGGCGAGTATCACAATCACCTGCGGTTCGTGGACGAAGTGATCGGCAAGAAGCCCGGTGCGTCGACCTACGCGGCGATGAACATCCTGCTGCTCGATCAGCGGACGGTTGCGCTGGTGGATACGCACGTCAACGACAACCCCGATGCGGAGCAGATCGCGGAATTCACGATCGCGGCGGCGCGGCAGATGGAATGGCTGAATCTGTCGCCGAAGGTGGCGCTGCTGTCGCGGTCGAATTTCGGGTCAGGGAGTGCGGCATCGGGCGTGAAGATGCGCCGGGCGCTGGAGATCGTGCGGGAGCAGGCGCCGGATATCGAGGCGGACGGCGAGATGCATGGCGACTGCGCGCTGGATGAAGGGCTGCGCGCGAAGCTGCTGCCGATGTCGCCGTTGAAGGGGGCGGCGAATTTGCTGGTTTGTCCGAATGTGGATGCGGGGAATATTGCGTACAACCTGCTTAAGACCGAGGCGGGGAGCAATGTGGCGGTGGGGCCTTTCCTGTTGGGCGTCAACGCTCCCGTGAACATTCTCACTTCTAGCGCTACCGTGCGGCGGATCGTGAATATGGCCGCGTTGACGGTGATTGAGGCGAATCGGGGTGTGGTGGGCTGATTGATTGGTGGGGGAGGGGCGGTTACGGCCGCCCCGTGTTTGTCGGCATCAGGCCACGATCTGTTGTTCAGCGAGCGGGAAACTTGCCAGTTGAACGGCTGCAGTACTCCCAGACCTGACGGACGCGCTACGCGTGCAATTCGGCTTTTGCGGACATTCGGAGGTACTCGTTTCTGAGACGATAACGTCCGTTGCGCCGGTCGATGCGATGATTTGCTGCTTCGTGAAGTCGAACGAAACCGGCGTGTTCGGTGCGCCGTACAACGTCTCCGGGCGGCACGTTGCAGGAAGTGAAGGGATTGAGGTTGCGCCGTGAAGCTGAGAACCGTGTGTGCACGGGCCAGACGACGGTAGATCAAGAATCCGCACTACGTGGCGTTGTTCTCGTTGATTAGAAGCAAATACAAAGCCCCCGGCCTGTGAAGGTTCGGGGGCTTTTCTTTTGCGCGCAAGCAGCATGATTAAAAAAAAGGTAGTCTTGCCCTAATCCAATCCCATGTAGTTGGGGGAATCTTAAGCAACTGCATTACATCACTGCTTGAGCTATCGTAATATACGATTCCGCCAACACCATCTACCAATTCTTGCTCAGTAGCCGAATTTACGTAGTATGAAAAATAGCGTTGAGCGAGCAATTTTCCAGTCGCGTCAAAAAGCTGAAATCTCACCTCATGCCCATTCCGAATATCTGCGCCACACAGCTTTGCATAATATTCAACGCCCTCAAATTCTTTTTTTCCGCCATTCAATTCCTTCTCAAAGAAATCACATCGACCATAATTCGGTCGAGCCAAATGGACAGAGAAGCCAATCAACAAAAACGCAAAAACGGCTAACCCAATGAGTCTGACGGCGCTAATCTGCATATTTCACCAAGTTTAATTTCAACAGGTTTCTTCAGCTTCAGATAGGCGGGTTTTGAATATATCATAAAATCTTCGCCCCTATGATGCTTGGCGCGCCACCGGCTGTAGTCTGAGTTGTAGACCGGATAGAATACGTCAGGCTCCTTGAATTTTCCGAAAAGACTCTTTCTCGTGTCCACGGGCTTATTGATACTTTTCACCCAAATGTCTGCGTCAGTATCATGTTTTGGCGAACTAGACGGCGCCCCACTTATCACAGGCCCCGGCGCGATGATCACGCCATCTTTATTCCAATGCCCCAAATATTGGATACCGTTAAACGAGTAATTATCTTTGACGTAAACATACACATGCGTAATTTTTGCAACAGCATTGAGGCAATAAAAATTGCTCGTCTTTTCATACCGATAATATTTTTCACCCGAAATCTCAAGATTGCCTATGGCCGCGTATATGTTAAAGTTCGCCAGGGCTCCTGTAAGATCGGTGGGCGTGATATTTTCCATCGTATCCCAATTGCCAATCGACGTAAGCTGAAATTGCCAATCGATATGGAATTGACGGATATCGGACAAGAATTGAGTCGTATTGATATTGAGATTTGCCCCGCGATCCTCTGAGAACAGCTTGTTAAGTTTTGTAAGAATTTTTGTTCTTGCTTCAACTATGGCGGAGTCTCGATAAATATCCTCGGCAAGAAGCTTTTCATACTTCTTTTTGACACTTCCAAATTTCAACGCCCAGTCAAAGGTTACGCTATCAGTGTCCAGAGGCTGAATTGACTTAGGCTTGTCATCGTATATATGCTCAGGGCCTGTAAACCAAATCCGCGCGAGTTTAGCCGATACTTTCCAGCCCAAGTTATCCATTGCGATGGGTACGTCTTGCAAATCAAAAGGCGGTGGATTCTCGCAAACTTCCGCATCGGTCGGCTTTGGTGGCTCTTGGGTTTTCGGCTGAGGTGCTTCAGCGGGCTTCGTAGCTTTGGGCGGCTCCGCTACCGGCTTTGGTTGTGGCGGAGGGGGAGGCGGCGGCTTTTCGCCCGGAGCGAGTCTATCAATTGATACAGTTTGTTGAGTCTCAAGCGGGATGCATCCTTGTGCGCCCTCGTACTTCTTCAACTCTGGCCCCAGCAAGCCTTTTTGCGGTTTATAGTAAGGAATCTTTTTTACGTCAGCCATAAATCTGTTTAGTCAATAGATCAATCAATTATTTCGGAATCGTCGGTAATGAACAAAACTCCCGTCCCCGTATTAACCCTTGTCGATTACTGTATCGTAGCTACTCCACGCTGTGAGGGTTGATAGGCTCGACTACCATTTTCGCGCGTAGACAACATCGCTCGATACCTGTCCGCCCAAGCTCGTCGCCTGACGGGTGCAGTATTCATAGGCGGCGGATGAAACCTTGTCCGCGTATTCTTGGAATCGCGGCGTTTGGCTCAGGGTGTACTTCTCGCACACTTCCATCCCTATGCCGATCGGCTATTTCGTCCAAACACCCCATTTCTGAGATGCCAGCACGACTACACTGATCGTGAAGCCTCGCTTCTCGCCATCGGAAGTTGAACGCAGTCCCCTCCGTGCCGATGGTTAGAAATTTCGTCATGCTTAGCAAGATGCGACGGAGGGGAAGAAGGGAAATCAAGGCAACAAAGAAGCGCGGGCCGCATGGGCGGCAACCCATACGACCCGCTGACCACCACCAACTCAACACAGGAGTTGAAAATGGCTGACGCCAATACTAAGCCACGTCGCAGAAAGAACAAACCGGTCAACATGAAAGAGACGTTTGAGCTGGTCCTGCGCAACTACCCGGACCTTCCCAAGCGTGGCTGGCCGTACCTGCCGTGGATGAAGGCGATCGATATCAATTTCAA